>JAESII010000001.1 GCA_016756725.1 Synergistaceae bacterium
AGCGCGTGAGCCAGAGCGAGAACCCGACGAACTTCCTGCTCATGCACGCCATGGGCCCCAACGTGGCCGGCGTCGTCGGAACGGCCGTCGCCGCCGGGACCATGCTTACCCTGCTCATGAACTGAGGCGGCCTCACTCTGCCTGAGGGACACGGGGCCTGACCCCGTGTCCCTTTTTTCTCATTGGGTAAAGGAGGAAAGGATGAGAGAAATCGACGTGGCTCGCGTTGCCGGGGCCCTGAAAGAGCTTTTTGTCGACATGAACGTTCAGATCCTTCCCGACGTCAAGGAGGCCCTCGATCAGGCAAAGGCGGAGGAAAAAAGCGAGCTGGGGCGGGCCGTCCTCGAGGACCTGATTCGTAACGCCTCGATCGCGTCGCGGGAGAGGATTCCTCTCTGCCAGGATTGCGGGCTTGCCGTGATCTTTCTCGAGGTAGGCCAGGAGGTGGCCTTCGTCGGCGGCTCCCTCAAGGCAGCCGTAAACGAGGGAGTCCGGCAGGCCTACGGCGAGGGTTATCTGCGAAAGTCCGTCGTCACCGATCCCCTCTTCGACCGCAACAACAGCGGCGACAACACGCCGGCCATCGTCCACGTCGATATCGTCCCCGGCGACGGCGTCCGAATCGCCGCGACGGCGAAGGGTATGGGAAGCGAGAACATGAGCGCCCTGGCCATGATGAAGGCCGCCGACGGCCCCGAGGGAGTCGTCGATTTCGTCGTCGAGACGGTGCGCCGTGGCGGTTCCAATCCCTGCCCGCCCATCGTCGTCGGCGTCGGCATCGGCGGGAACTTCGAGACGGCCCCTCTTCTGGCCAAGAAGGCCCTGCTGCGGCCCCTGGAGAGTCCCCACGGCGACGAGCGCTATGGCCAGCTCGAAAGGGAGATGCTGGCGAGGATCAATGCCCTCGGGATCGGCCCCGCCGGCTACGGCGGGACGACGACGGCCCTGGCCGTCCACATCGAGACGGCGCCGACCCATATCGCCGGCATGCCCGTGGCCGTCAACATCTGTTGCCACGCCTGCCGTCACGGCGAAGTCCGTCTCTAGGGGGGATCGGAAATGACTGACAGACGCAAGGTCGAGACGCCCTTCGACGAAAGTCGGGCCCGCTCCTTCCGCTGCGGTGAGAGGATTCTTCTTTCGGGCGTGATCTACACGGCCCGAGATGCGGCCCACAAGAGGCTCGTGGCCGCCCTCGACGGGGGAGAGTGTCCTCTGGACCTGGCGGGTCAGATCCTCTACTATGCCGGCCCGGCTCCGGCCGCTCCGGGTCATGTGATCGGCCCCGTAGGGCCTACGACGAGCGGACGGATGGATCCCTACACGGTACGGCTTCTTCAGGCGGGGCTGCGGGGGATGATCGGCAAGGGAATTCGCTCACCCCAGGTTCTTTCGGCCCTGGGCGATTACGGTGCCGTCTATTTCGGCGCTACCGGAGGAGCGGCGGCCCTGCTTGCGCGGTGCGTCAGATCCTGTGAGGTCGTCGCCTACGAGGATCTGGGGCCCGAGGCGATCCGGCGACTTGTGGTCGTCGATTTTCCCCTCGTCGTCGTGGCCGACTCCCGAGGCGGCGATCTTTACGCCGAAGGTCCCCTTGCCTTTCGGACGGAGGCAAAAAGGCACCCCGAGGTATAATGGCCCGGAGTGCCTGACGAATCGAGGAGGTTTCAATCGCTATGGATGATCGGGAACAGGTTTACCGGGAAGCCTTGGAGCTTCATCGTCTCTTTCGGGGCAAGGTCTCCGTCGAGTGCCGTGTCCCTCTGGAGACGGCCCACGATCTGGCTCTGGCCTACACGCCAGGCGTCGCCGAGCCCTGCCGCAGAATCGCCGAAGATCCCGACCAGGTCTGGATGCTGACGAACCGCTGGAACACCGTGGCCGTCGTCAGCGACGGCTCGGCCGTGCTGGGTCTGGGAGATATCGGCCCCGAGGCGGGCCTGCCTGTGATGGAGGGCAAGTGCAACCTCTTCAAGCGTTTTGCCGCCATCGACGCCTATCCCCTCGTCCTGAAGAGCCGCGACGTGGACGAGATTGTTTCCGTCGTCGCCGCTCTGGCTCCCTCGCTGGGAGGGATCAATCTGGAGGATATCGCCGCCCCCCGCTGTTTTGCCATCGAAAAGGCCCTTCAGGAAAGGCTTGACATTCCCGTCTTCCATGACGACCAGCACGGGACGGCCGTCATCGTTCTGGCGGGGCTCATGAATGCCCTCCGTCTCGTGGGGAAGTCCCTGGAAGAGGCGAGGATCGTCGTCAACGGCATCGGGGCCGCGGGGACGGCGATCAGCCGTATCCTTCTGGCGCGGGGCGCACGGCACCTGCTCTGCTGCGACCGGTTCGGGCTGATGTGCGATGACGACGAGCGCCTTTCCGGACCTCAGAGGGATCTGGCGGCTGCAACGAACCCCAGGCGGCGCGAGGGCTCCCTGAAGGAAGCCCTCGTCGGTGCCGACGTCTTCATCGGTGTCTCCCGTCCCGGCCTGGTGACGGCGGAGATGATCCGGTCCATGGCCGACGGCGCGATCCTCTTTGCCCTGGCCAATCCGGTGCCGGAGGTTTTCCCCGACGAAGCCCTCGAGGCCGGGGCCGCCGTGGTCGCCACGGGGCGGAGCGATTACCCCAATCAGGTCAACAACTGTCTCGGCTTTCCCGGCATCTTCCGCGGGGCTCTCGATGCCGGAGCCAGACGGGTGACGGAGGGGATGAAGCTTGCCGCAGCCGAGGCTCTGGCCGCTCTGGTGCCGGAGGCCGAACTTGCCAGGGACCGCATTCTCCCCTCGGCCCTTGATGAAGGGATCGTGCCGGCCATGGCCGAGGCCGTGGCCCGACAGGCCCGCCTCGAGGGCATCTGCCGGCAGGAGCACGCTTAAAGAGGTAGAAGCAGCAGGGGACGGTTCTCCAGCTCTCCCAGCAGCCTCTGGGCCGTTCCCCCCAGGAAGAGTTCCCACAGTTCCCCATGGCGGGAGAGGCCCAGGACGAGCAGGCTCGCTTCCGACCGGCTCAGGTGGGCCGGGAGGGTTTCCTCGGGATTGCCCGTAAGGAGCGTCGACCGGACGAAGGGAAAGGTCTTTGCCATCTCTTCACGGAGTTCCGTCAGGGCCTGATCGGCAGCGAGCATCAGCTCTGATGCCGACTCGGGGTTCTCGAGGGGAACGGAGTGGATGAGCTCGAGAGTTCTCGCCCTCCCGGAGAGGTGTTTTTTCAGTTCCGCCAGGAGCGAGTCCGTCCGTTCCGGCGCCAGGTCGAGGGCGGCGCTGACGTGATCGAAGAGGCCCTCCTCCCTGTTAGGGGTCCCTTTGAGGAAGATGAGTTGGGGCAGGGCGAGGACGGGGGCGATCAGCGACGCCTCGTCGCTGTCGTCGACGAGTACGAGAGCCGAGGTGCATTGCCCCTCGCGGGCGATGCGGGCCAGCTCCTCCAGGGGGTCCCCTGTGGCGACGGCCGTTTCGACCGTCAGGGGAGCTGCCGTTGCAGCGAGGCAGTCCAGTTCTTCCTGGGCCAGGGCGACCTTTTCCGGCGTTGAGCCGCCGATGACGGGATTGACGACGTGGGCCAGCAGAATGGAACCACCTTCGGCGACGAGGGCCTTCTTGGCCCAGGCGAGCCTTGCTGCCGCCTCATCGGAAAAATCATGGTGAAAGAGCACTTTCTGCCACATGGTGACACCTCCTCATTTTGGTTCTTCCCAATGTTGTCAGTATAGCCTTAGAGGGGGAGATCTGTTTTATAATGAACGCAGTTGAGTGTTCCGAAAGGAGAGAAACCTTTGTCCCAGAAGCGCCAGCAGGGCATCTGGTTTGCCCTATCGGTCATCGAAAGAACGGTCCGTCTCCTTCCTCATCGCTGGGCTCTGGCCTTCGGTGCTGGCCTGGGATCTCTGGTGAGACTCTGCAGCCGCAAGCGCGTCGATAAGGCTGAAGCCCGCTGTGTCCGGGCTCTCGGCGTCGGCGTCTCGACGGCACGGGAGATCGTGACCCAATCATATCGCAATCTCGGCCGTTCCCTCGTCGAGTTCTACCGTCTTCCTCTCACCGCTTCCCATATCGGGGACTATGTGACCATCCACGGCGAGGACCATCTCCGGCAGGCCCTGGAGAGAGGCAAGGGGGTCATTCTCATGACGGCTCATTTCGGGAGCTGGGAGGTCGCCGCCGCCATGCTTGCCAGAGGGGGCTTTCCCATGAATGCCATCGGCGCCGAGCAGCGCGACGAGCGGATTACCGCCAAGATCGAAAGCCTCCGGGCTCAGGCCGGAGTCAAGCCCATCGGCAAGGGATTTGACCTCAAGGCGGCTCTGGCCTGTCTGCGCCGGGGAGAGATCCTGGGCGTTCTCCTCGACCAGGACGCCCGGGACAAGGGCATGGTCGTCCCCTTCCTGGGGCTGCCGGCCAGCACGCCCTACGGCCCGGTCAAGCTGGCCCACAAGCTCGGGGCGGCCGTCGTCCCCATCTTCACCGTCCGGCGTCCTGACGGCTTCACCCATGACCTGCACCTTCTTCCGCCTCTGGAGGGCAAGTCTGGTCCCTTCGGAGCCGACCTTGAGGCCGATCTGGCCCAGTGTAACGGAATCATCAGCCGGTGGATTGCCGATTATCCCGATCACTGGCTCTGGCTCTACCCGCGTTGGATGTCGACTCTCGGCGATGCCTGACCGTTTCCTCGGAATCGATCCGGGACGCTCCAAGACGGGGTGGGCTCTGACCGACGAAGCCGGCGCGCTTCTCGCTTCGGGTATCGTCGCTGCCGTTGACGTGGCGCTTCTGCTCGATGCTCTCGTCTTTGCCGAAGGGAGGGTTCCCGTCGTCCCTCTTGAGGGGCGGTGGCCTCCCTCGTTGGAGGACGGTCCGCCGGAGATCGTCGTCGGGAGCGGGACCGGGAGTGCTGCCGTCGTCCGTTGCCTTGAGGCGAGATCCATGCCTTTCGTCGTCGTCGACGAGGCTTTTTCGACCCTGCGGGGACGGGAGCTCTACTGGCGTCTCCACCGCCCCCGGGGGTGGAGACGGTGGCTGCCCGGGGGGCTCCGGCTTCCTCCCCGTGACGTCGATGACCTTGCCGCCTGGGCGCTTGTGCTGAGCCGTCTCGGTCGTGACTGAGGGCGAGTGGAGGACAGACCGGCATTGCGTAAAAACCATCCGTCCCCTTCGGGGGAAGTGTCAAGGGGGGCTTCTTCTTGGAAACGCAGAACGTCTCAAAACTCGTCAACAGCTTCGGTGCCTCCGTCCTTTCCGTCGGTCAGAGCGTGGGCCTTTCGGTCATTCTCGACAAAGGAGCCATCGGTCCCGGTGTCAATGCTCCGGGAAGCCGGGCTGCGGCCCTGATCGGTTTCGTCGGTGGCGGCCTCCAGGGAACGGTGGCCATCATGATCGACGGGAATGCCTTCGACGGTTTCGTTACGGCCATGTCCGGCGGTCTTCTCAAGGCCGACTTGGATGATCCCGTCGCCCTCAGCGTCCTCGGTGAGCTCACCAACATGGTCAGCGGCCAGGCCATCATGAAGCTCGGCGTCCAGGGGCTCGACATCACGCCGCCCCAGATCATCACGGGCGAAAACATCAAAAGCGTTCCCAGCAAGAGCGAGGGGGTCCGGAACTTCACCCTTCCCTTTCACGTCAACGACGGACGGCTCTTCCTGGTTCTGACCATCCACAGCTAGCCTTTTGCTCATGCCTTCGCGGGCCATCGGCGGCGGGTCTTTGGCCCTCCGCCATGGTTTGTTGGGTCCGTTTCTGCAAGGAGGTTCCCGTCATGAACAGCCCCGCCCAGAAAGTCGGAGAATTGCTCTCCCTCCTCTACAGTGTCCTCAAATGGTTTCTTCTGGCTCTCATCGCCGGCGTCCTTGTCGGGGCCACCGCCGCCCTCTTCCTCAACCTCCTGCACGATGGCGAGCTTATCGTCGCCGGCTTCGCCCCCTGGCTGCGCTATGTCCTTCTGCCCCTGGGGCTTTTGGCCAGCACCCTTCTCGTGGTCCGACTCGCCCCCGAGGCGAAGGGCCATGGAACGGAAAAAGTCATCGAAGCCATCCACCGCAAGGCCGGACGAATGACCATAGCCGTCATACCCGTCAAGCTCGTCGCCACGATCATCACCCTCTCCGTGGGGGGATCGGCCGGCAAGGAAGGCCCCTGCGCCCAGATCGGCGCCGGGATCACCTCGACCTTGGCCACCTGGTTCCGCTTCAACGACGAGGATCGGAAAAAACTGGTCATCTGCGGCATCTCGGCCGGCTTTGCGGCCATTTTCGGGACACCCGTTGCGGGAGCCGTCTTCGGCATTGAAGTCCTTTTCATCGGCCAGATGTTCTACGACGTCATGCTTCCCTCCTTCGTCAGCGGCATCGTCGCCTACCACACGGCGCTCCTGTTGGGAATCACCTACCCCTCCCAGACCCTTTACGTGGTGCCCGCCCTTTCCGGATCGGCCCTTCTCTGGGTTCTGGCGGCAGGAGTCTTTTTCGGCATCGTCTCCCTGGTTCACATCGAATCGCTGGGGGTTGTGGAGCGGTTCTTCCATCGCCTCAGGATCCCCTACTGGCAGAAGCCCCTTTTGGGTGGCTTCCTTCTCCTGGGGGCCACCTTCCTTTTCGGCCCGCTCTATCTGGGGCTGGGCATGGAGACGGTCAACGCGGCCCTGGCCGGATCGCCAGTCCCCCCGGTGGCCTTCCTGCTCAAATCGCTTTTCACCGGCGTCACCCTGGGGTGCGGCGGGAGTGGAGGCATCGTGACGCCGACCCTCTTCGTCGGGGCCACGGCGGGCTCTCTTTTTGCCCTCATCACCGGCCTAGACGGGACGTTCTGCGCCGCCCTGGGATTGACGAGCGTTCTGGCCGGAGCGGCCAACACGCCCGTGGCGGCGACGATCATGGCCATGGAGCTCTTCGGCGCCCAGCTCGCTCCCCTCGGGGCCCTCTCCGCGATCATCGCCTTCGTGATCAGCGGCCATCGCAGCGTCTACCCCAGTCAGGTTCTGGCCCGGCCCAAATCGCGTATCCTTCTGGTGGAGAAGGCCGTGCCTGTCGACGAGTCGCTTTTGAAGCGGCACACGTCCGATCTGCTTCCGGTCCGGCTCTGGCTGCGGGGCAAGCGCCTTTGGGTCGGCAGGAAGGGGCGGCGTCTGCAATAGGCCTGGACTCTCTTGCCGTCTTTCTGTGATGAAGGTATCTTAAAGGGGATGTGAAAGGGGGCTCTTCCGGTGTCGAAAGACGATGCGTGGTATCTCCGGGATCTTCTCGCTTTCATGCTGGGCATCGAGAGAGATGCTGTGGCGGACCTGGCGAGGAGCTACCTCGAGCAGGGAGGGGCCAAAGATCCACGCTCTTTTTTCCGCTATCTCTCCTCTCAGGGGCGCCGTTATGGAGTTCTCTGGGTTCTTTTCCCCTTTTCCGATCCGATCACCGTCGTTGCCGTCACCGTTTTCGGCCCCGGGGACAGGCCTCTCTGGCATGAGGCGATGGCCCTTCCCTACGGCCAGGGCAGTGCGACCCTCTCGTCCTGGAAGCGGCTCCTCAGCCTCACGGGAGGTGTGGCGCCGGCGTCGCAACCGAAAGTGCCGGAAAGCGACTTCTGGGTTGCCGACCGCATGGCCCGTCAGTTCCGTGTGGCCTGGTCCGAGCGGGCTCCTGATATCCTCCGGGAGGTGAAGGCCGCCAAAGGCGAAGAGGAACCCTCCTTTCAGGGCGATCGGGACTTCCTGCGGACTTTGGCCATCGATCCGGAGCGCCTCATCCGCGAGGCGACGGGCAAGGGCCTCAGCGCGGCGGCCCTGTTCTACTCGGAGATGTCCCTTCCGGAACTTCGCGAGGAGGGCGGCCAGAACGTTTCTCTCCTGGCCGCCCTTGACGCTTTCGTCGAGGAGGTGATCGGCCGTTCCGAAGTCACGGAGCAGGCGCCCCTGGAAACGGCGGGGCGTCAGGGGCTTCAGGAATACCGCCTTCGCGTCGACCCCGTCTTGGGGGTTCCCCTTTCCGACCTCAGCCCGGGCACCCCGGTGCTCCTTGAGGGGGTCCCATCGCCTCTGGTGGGCAAGGTCTACATGGTCCGGCTCCTTAAGGACGGCCAGATTGAGGTCCACGGCGCTCTCGACGAAGAGGCGGGGTCCTTTTTCCGCTCCGTGGCTCCCGGTGACATCAAGGTCGCCGTCGCCAAGGCTCTGCCGTGGACCTCCTTTCCTCAGCTTCCGTTGCTGCTTCTTGCCGGCGGCCTTTTTGCCGTCCTGCTGCTGCTGCTGTTCTGGCTCCGATGATCTTTTCAGGGAGGAACGGCGGGATCTCAGAGATAACCCAGGAGGGGAGCGGGTCCTTGCCGTGACGAAGAAAATCCTTGCCCTTGCCTGTCTGGTCCTTTTTGCCGCCAGCCCCGCCTCGGCAGGCGAAGGCGGTATTGTCCTCGTTCTTTCCGGAGGAGGAACGAAGGGATTGGCTCACGTCGGCGTCCTCCGGTTCCTCGAGGAGGAACAAATTCCCATCGCTGCCATCGTCGGCACCAGCATGGGGGCCATCATGGGCGGCCTTTATGCCTGCGGTTACAGCGCCGACGAACTGGAGCGCATCATGGAGGAAATCGACCTGCCCTCGCTCCTGTCCGACCCGCCCCCGTCCTCGCCGGCCCCGCCGGCCTGGAACGAGACGAACGCAAGGCCGCTGGCCCAGATCTACCTTGACGAAAAAGGACGGAGGACCGGTCCCCTGGGCGGACTCTCGGGCGGGCGGCTGTTCCAGCGTCTGTCCTCCCTCACGGCCCGCGCTCCGGCTGCGGATTTTTCCCGGCTGCCCATCCCCTTCGTCGCCGTCGCCACCGACCTCGAGAAGGGTGAGCCCGTCCTTCTCCGAGACGGCAACCTGGCCTCGGCCATCAGGGCCTCCATGTCCATCCCCGGCGTTTTCGAGCCCTGGCCCTATCTGGGTAGGCTCCTTGTCGACGGAGGCCTTGTCGCCAATGTCCCCGTCGAGATCGCCCAGGAGCTCTACCCGGGCCACCCTGTCGTCGCCGTCAACGTCACCAGCACGTACCGCAGCCGCGAAGAGATCCGCTCCATGACGGAGGTCCTCGACCAGACTCTGACCATCCTGACCCACCAGAACGTCAGGCGCTCCCTTCGCCGCGCCGACCTGGTCATCACGCCCGACGTGAGCGGCCTTTCCCTCATCGGTGCTGTTGCCGTCGGCGACATGGCCGCCCTCGGCAGGGAGGCGGCCATGTCGAAGAGAGAGGAACTGAGGGCCTTGGCCGCTTCTGCCCCTTCCATGGTCCGCAGCGCCGCTCCCCGGTCCTCGGTCCTCCGGGCCGTCCATTTCGAGGGCTACCCGCCCCGTCTTGAGGCGGCAACGAAGGAGCGAGCGGCGCCGTGGATTGGGAAGCCCTTCGCCGTCGACGAAGTCCTCGCCCTCTGTGACGAGATGGTCAAACGTGACGACGTGCGTGTCGCCGATTATCGGCTGGAACGGGACGGCGAGGCCCTCGACCTTCACCTGATCCTGGAAAGGAGGGCGCCTTACGAGCTGACTTTCGACGGCTATGCCAGTAACCTACGCCATGAGCGGGGGCTCCTCTTCGGCGGAAGGCGCCAGGATCTCCTCCATGAGGGGGATTCTCTTCAGGCCACACTGCTTTTTGACGAATATTGGGGGTTCGGGCTCCGTTACCGCACCGAACAGGGCGAGGGGCTCTCGCCCTGGGAAGTCTCTTTGAGGGCCCGCAAGGAGAGGCTGGACACGGCCCAGGGTCTCACCAACGAATGGGAGAGCTATGCCCTTGAGCTGGGCCGTCAGTATCCGGCTGCGGGTTTCCGCTGGGGATGGTCCCTTCTGGGGCAGCGTGTCGACGGCCTCGGCGGTGACGAAACCTACTGGGGGCCATCGCTTCTCTTCGCATGGGACAGCCGTGACGACCCCGTGGACCCCACGACAGGCTACACACTCCGGGGCCGGCTCTGGTGGATCGATCTCGAAGACCTTCTGGCACGGGCTGTTTATGAGAGCACGTCGACGCTGTCGCCGAAAATGCGTTTCTTCTCCGTGGCCGGCGTCGAGCGGGGGCGATCGAATGATCCGGCCCATGCCGTCTACCTTGGCGGGGAAGACGAGCTCTACAGCCGGGGCAAACGGCCCCTCTCGGGCGAGGGCGCCCTCTGGACCCGGCTCGGCCTGCGGCGCAACTGGGGGCGCGGGTGGTGGGGAAGCCTCAATACGGAGTTCTTCGCCGGTTGGGGGGCGGTCTACGACGATTCCTGGGACCGTACGGCCGAGGCCTGGGAGTTGGGACTGGCCTTCTATGTGCCGGGCCAGTTCTTCAATGCCCGACTGCTGGCCACCTTCGACGACAACAGCGAGATCACCTTCGGCTTCACCCTGGGGACGCCTCTGGACATCACGCGCCCCATCCCCTGATTGTCGTTGCATGAGCAGCGGCGATGTCTTAGTATGGTATTTCATCGACACCGGGCCCCCTGGTCCCTACTGGACGAAATGGAGTCGTCGTCCCGGGCCGGAGTGCTTTAGCCGGGAGAAGGAGAGTGCCATGGCCAGAAATATCGTTCCCAAAGAACAGGACTATTCCCAATGGTACCTTGACGTCATCAGGGCCTCGGAGCTTGCCGATTACGCTCCCGTCCGGGGCTGCATGGTCATTCGCCCGACGGGTTACGCCCTCTGGGAAGCCATCCAGAGGGCTTTCGACGAGGCCTTCAAGGAATCGGGCCACGTCAACGCCTACTTTCCCCTGCTCATTCCAAGCTCCTTCCTCGAGAAGGAGGCTGAGCACGTCGAGGGCTTCGCGCCGGAATGCGCCGTCGTCACCCATGCCGGAGGCGATGACCTCGAAGAGCCCCTTGTCATCCGCCCCACATCGGAGACGGTCATCGGCCACATGTACAGCAAGTGGGTCCAGTCCTGGCGTGATCTTCCCATCTTGATCAACCAGTGGTGCAACGTCATGCGCTGGGAAAAGAGGCCCCGCCTCTTCTTGCGGACCTCCGAATTTCTCTGGCAGGAGGGGCACACGGCCCATGCCACCCGTGAAGAGGCGATGGAGGAGACCCTCCGCATGCTCGAGATCTACCGCCGCATCATGGAAGAGCACCTCGCCCTTCCCGTCATCGCCGGCGAGAAGTCGGAAGGGGAACGCTTCCCCGGTGCCGACAACACCTACACCTGCGAAACCATGATGAGCGACGGCAAGGCCCTCCAGGCCGGGACAAGCCATTTCCTGGGCCAGAACTTCGCCAAGGCCTTCGACATCTCCTTCCAGAGCCAGGAAGGCCGTCAGGAATTTGCCTGGACGACGAGCTGGGGTGTCTCGACGCGCCTCATCGGCGCCATCATCATGACCCACTCCGACAATGACGGCCTCGTCCTTCCGCCCCGGGTAGCTCCCGTCAAGGCAGTGATCGTTCCCATCTCGACCGATGACGCAGTCCTTCAGGAGCGGCTCCTCCCCAGGGCCAAGGAACTGGCCGACAGACTCAACGCCCACCTCGGGCCCCGGAGCGTCGCCGTCGACACCCAGTTCCACCTGCGCCCGGCCGACCGCTTCTTCCATCACCTCCAGAAGGGCGTCCCCCTCCGGCTGGAGCTGGGAGAGAAGGAGCTCGCCGCCCTGTCGGTGCGCTCCGTCCGTCGCGATACGGCCGACAAGCGTGATCTCTCCTGGGAAGGCCTTGAGGGAGCGGTGGCCTCCATCCTGGAGACGATGCAGGCCGATCTGCTGGCCAAGGCCCGGGAGTTCCGTCTTGCCCGAACCCGCTCCGTCGAGACCTTCGAGGAATTCAAGGAACGGCTCGACAGAGAGGGCGGCTTCCTCGAAGCCTATTTCGCCGGGGGCAAGGCCGAGGAAAAGGCCATCAAGGAGGCCACCATGGCCACCGTCCGCTGCTTCCCCCTTGACGATGACAGCCGCGGAACCTGTTTCTTCACCGGGAAAAAGGACGCCAAACGGGCCATTTTCGCCAGGGCCTACTAGTCATTTCACTACGGCGAAGCCGCCCCTTGGCCAAGGCGGGACCGGTGACTCCTTTGCCGTTTTCCAAGCCGTGCTCCGGCAAAGGGGCACGGCTTTTCTCATCGGGAGCGAGGCGGCTTAGAAGGGCAGAAAGAACGAAAAAGAGAGAAGGGAGAGAAGCCATGGGAGACCAGAACGCAGTCTTTCCCCGGGAGAGAAGGGGCAGCCGCAAGGCGACGATTCTTCGCCTGCTTGAGGGAGACATCAGTCTCTATGACGGCGACGGCGTCGTCAACGCCGCCAATGACCACCTCTGGATGGGCAGCGGCGTCGCCGGAGCCCTGAAGCGGCGTGGCGGTTCGGTCATCGAAAAGGAGGCCATGGCCCTGGGACCGCTGTCCCTGGGAGATGTCGCTCTTACCGGCGGTGGCGCCTTGCCCGCCCCGTGGGTCCTCCATGCCGTCGTCATGGGCCAGGACCTGGCGACGTCCGAAGCCATTCTCCGCAAGGCGACCTGGCGGACCCTGGATGTCGCCTCGGAAAAGGGCCTCACGAGCCTGGCCTTTCCCGCTCTGGGAACGGGTGTCGGCGGTTTTCCCCTCGCCGACTGCGCGGACCTTATGCTGGACGAGACCCTCCGATGGATCGACGGTCACCCGAGAGCCCTCGCCGAGGTTGCCTTTGTCCTCTACGGGACCGAGGCCTTCCATGTCTGGCAAAAGGCTTTCGAGGCCCGTGGCCTCTGAATTTTCCACGTCACCGCGAGTTCGATGAAGTATTCAAAAGAGGTCGTTGACGAGACGTAAAAAGACCTGTAACATGCTTCGTGCGTCGCCGGCGAGGCGGCGCAGGCAGTTGCGGCACCATGACAGGAGAATAAAGGCAGAGGACAGTCAAGA
>JAESII010000010.1 GCA_016756725.1 Synergistaceae bacterium
CGGCCCCCTTCCGGTTCTTCCAGGATAGGGTGGAATCTCCAGTCATCTTCCGGAAAGCTCTTCGGCACAGGACAAGGGCAAGATCCTGTCTGGAGGGAGCAGGCATGAATGCCGCCATTTCATCTGCCACCCTCAGGTCGACCACCAATCGGTGCTGGAGCGTCCCCCAGAGCCTCTCTATCCGCCCCTTCGCCTGTGGAGAGAGGGCCTTGATGGGGGAGATGCCCAGGATGTCCAGGGCCTTGCCGAACTGGGTAAGCCCGTCCCTTGCCCCCCTCAGCTCCTCAACAAGGGTGAGCCTGTCAGGCTTGGGAGAGAAGAAGATGGAGTGGGCATCGGAGTCAATGGACCTGGGGACCCCGTAAGCGAGGACGGTCTCTTCCAGGACGCGGAAAGAGCCGTCAAGACACTCCGCAGGCTCGAAGCGCAGGGCCGTGACGCTGCCGGTGCCATCATCGACGGCGCCGTGAAGGGAGATCATCGAACCCTTCGAGAGCCAGTCGAAGGGAGAGGCGTCTCTCTGAAGCATCTGTCCGAAGCGCTCCATCCGGGCCCTTCTCCTTTGCTTCCTCGCCCCTTTATGGGAGAGAGGGCTTTTCAAGCCTGCCTCCTTCAGGATCCTGGTGATGGTCTTGGAGGAGACAGAGCACCCCTCTTGGGCCAAAAGCAGCTCCGACAGGTGCCTTGCGCTCGCCCCTTTCCACAAGGATCTCGCCCGCTCCGCCACAAGATCCCTGACCGCGGAGGAGCTGAAGCCTCCCTGTGGGTCATCCTCCCGCATGTCACCTCTTCAAGAACATGAAGCTTCCGCGCCTGCCTGATGGACAACCCGATGTCACCCTCGTTCTTCATGGAGTCTATTTTCCACCGAGGGGGGTGACCTTTTCCCTGTCCCCTTAAGGGATGACATTATCCCTGTCCAGCCACAAGTGTGACGGTCCGGGGATGACAGGCTAAAAAGGCTGTGCTATATTACGAAAGCTGGATTTACAACGGAGGCAAGGCCCGAGGGCCTTCATGAAAAGATGTTAGCCGAGGGAGGTGGTTCGCGTGAAGATGACTTTCCAGCCCCACAAGACGAGACGGAAGCGCGCCATGGGTTTCCTCGAACGTTCTCGGAGCGTTGCCGGGCGCCGCGTGCTTCGCAATCGGAGGAGAAAGGGCCGCAAAAGCCTCGCCGTCTGATGGCTCATCGCTTCGGTTTCCCGAGAACGTCGCGCCTGACCCAGGGGTGGCAATTCGATCTCGCGTTCCGCACCGGCCGTCGCATTCAGGGTGAGCTGGTGCGGTTGCTGTTTTTGGAGGCCCCCGACGGGATGACCCGCATCGGCGTTGCCGTCGGCAAGAGACAGGGGAAGGCCGTCGTCCGCAGCCGGGGACGTCGGGTGCTCCGGGAGGCGGCGCGCCGTCTCCTTCCTTGGATTCGGCCGGGCTACTGGTTCGTCCTCACCCTTAGCGGCCAGGCACTTCAGTCTGGGGCGAGGCCGGTCTACGAGGATCTGGCTTGCCTCCTTCAGGCCCGCGGTTTCCTGGACGGGAGTTTTCCCGGTCCCGATTGGACGCCCTGGGAGGAGGATCGAGGGTGAGTGCCGCCTCGAAGGTGGCCGTGTTGCTCATCCGCGGCTACCAGCGGTTCCTTTCTCCTCTGCTCGGGAGACATTGCCGCTTCTATCCCACCTGTTCCCAGTACACGCTGGAGGCGGTCGAGCGTTTCGGTTTTCTTCGCGGTGCCTGGTTGGGCGCCAAAAGGATGGTCCGTTGCGGTCCCTGGCACCCCGGCGGTTACGACCCGGTGCCCGAAAGGGACCGGCGAGACGATGTCAATCTGCAGCAAGGACGGTGAATGTCTTGGGTGCTCTCTGGAAGGCCGGCGGTGACCTTATGCTGGCGATCCTCAACTTTTTCTATGGCCTGACCCATTCCTACGGTTTGGCCATCATCCTTCTAACCCTTGTCATCCGGCTTCTGCTTCATCCTCTCAATCACAGACAGATGGTGAGCATGCAGCGCATGCAGAAGCTGCAGCCCCGGATGAAGGTGATTCAGGAGAAGTACGCCCACGATAAGGAAAAAATGAACCAGGAAGTAATGAAACTTTACAAGGAGAATAAGGTCAACCCCGCCGCAGGGTGTTTACCGCTCCTCGTCCAGCTGCCCATCCTGATCCTTCTTTTCCGGGCACTGATGAATTACGATTTTGGGTCGATCCGCTTTCTCGGCGTCGAGCTCATGGGATCGGTCCTGTCGACGCTAGCCAATGCTGTCGGCATGGCGCCTGATGCTTCCGTCGGCGTTGTGTCCGTCCTCTCCGGCGTGGCGGCCAACCCCGCAGGTCTCGTCAATGTCGGCGTCTATGGGGGTAACCTGATCCTGCTGGTGGTCATCTCCTTCCTGACCTGGTTTCAGCAGCACCTTACTTCGGCTGGCAATCCCCAGATGGCCATGATGAGCTGGTTCATGCCTGTCTTTCTCGCCTTCATCTGTCTCAGCCTTCCCGGCGGCGTCCTCCTCTATTGGGGCGTTTCCTCTCTCGCCGGCGTGGCCCAGCAGTGGTGGCTCCACCGCAAGACGGCCCTGGAAATGCAGGAGAAACCTTCTCTTTTCCGAAACAAGCCGCCCAGGGAGGGCGACGAGGAGTAGGTTCGATCCCTACCCAGAGGGGAGGATCTTGACGTGAATGACCAGGAAATGATCGTCATTGAGGCGAATTCTCTCGAAGAGGCCCAGGCTCAGGCGGCACTTCAGTGGGGCCTTGAAGCGGACGAGGTGACCATCAGCCTCGTCGAGGAGGAGAAGCGGCTTTTCGGGCTCCTCGGGAAGAAGGTGAAGGTCGAGGCCCGTCCTCTCTTTCCCCCTCTCCTTCTTCGGGCGAGAAAGATGACCCGGGAGCTTCTGGAGATGATGGACCTTGACGTGACGCCTTCCATCGACGAGGGACGGATTGATCTGTCCGGCCCCGACGCCTCCGTTGTCATCGGCCGCTTCGGCGAGACGCTCAAGTCGATGGAGTATCTGCTCAACCTCATCCTCCGCGATGTCCACGAAGGGGAGCGGATCCGTCTCGACAGCGAGGGCTATCGCCAGAGGCGTATAGAAAGTCTGGAGAAGCTGGCCCGCACCGCCGCCGGTGATGCCCTGAAGCGGCGTAAACCCGTCCGGATGGAGCCCATGACCAGCTGGGAGCGCCGCATCGTCCATCTGGCCCTGAAGGATCAGGCCGACGTGGAGACCCGTTCCGCCGGGGAAGATCCCTACCGGAAGGTTGTCGTCTGGCCTCGCGGGGAGGGGCGAGGACGCCGCTGAGGCGTTTTCTTCATGTATCCTGTCCTCTTTCGGATCGGATCGATCCCCGTCCATACCTACTACATCCTCTGGACGGTTGCTCTGTGCTTCTGTCTGGAGTGGACGCGGCGGCGCGCTGAGGGAGCCTACGGGATGCCCCCTGCGCTGGTCTCGAAGGTCCTCTTTTGGAGCTTCATCGGCATGTTCGTCGGGGCCAGGCTGGGGGGATACGTGGACTTCTGGAAGGTCTATGCCGAAGACCCCATGCGGATTCTCAAGATCTGGGAGGGAGCCTTGTCTTCTACGACGGGTTTCCTCGGAGCCGGTCTGACGGCGATTTTTCTTCTCCGCCGGGAGGGGTGGCCCGTGTGGCCCTTGGCTGAGGCGGCGAGTCTGCCTGCGGCGGCCCTGCTCGTCATCGGCCGGTGGGGGTGCTTTTTCAACGGCTGCTGCTACGGCGTCGTGACGGGCCATCGCTGGGGTGTCCATTTTCCCTTTGACGGACCGGGGGTTTCGCGCCATCCCACGCAGCTCTATTACAGTTTCGGAGCGGCCCTGATCTTTCTCGCCCTTTTCTTGGGGGAGCGGGTCTGGCCCCCTGTGGAACGGAGAGCCCGGAGCGGCGCCCTTCTCTGGCCCCTTTTCATGGTCCTCTATGGCGGCATGCGTTTTTTCGTCGATTTTCTGCGCTACGGCGACAGGGTGATGGGCCTCAGGACAGGTCAGATCGTCGGTTTCGGCGTGGCCCTTGCCGGTCTGATCTGGCTTGTCGCCGTCGACGTTGCCTTCCGCAGGCGGGGGCGGCTGACGGACTGAATCAGGTCCATCGGTCGGGGTCAGGTGATCCCGATCGTCCGTCGACGATGCGCAAAAACTGACTCCGATCGAGAACTTCCCGCATCAGCAGGGCGTTGGCGATCGTCTCCAGGAGGCCCCTCTTCTCGTCGAGAAGGGTGAGGGCCTCCTGAAACGCTTCATTGATGAGGCGGTCTACTTCGGCGTCCAGAGCCTGGGCCGTTTCAGGCCCCACGGCTCTTTGTCCCTCCTGGGGGAGGCCGAGGAAGTTGGCGGGTCTCATCTCCCTGAAGGTGACAAGGCCAAGGCGTGACATGCCGTATTCACGGACCATCCTTCCGGCCAGTTCCGTTGCCCGGGTCAGGTCGTTCTGGGCTCCCGTGGTGACTTCGCCGAAGATGAGCCTTTCGGCTGCCCGTCCTCCAAGGAGAACGCGGATCCGACTTCTCAGCTCCCCTTCGGTGAGGAGGTAACGATCCTCCTCGGGGAGCTGCTGGGTGTAGCCTAAAGCCCCGATGCCGGTGGGGATGATGCTGATCTTGTGGACCGGTTCTGTGCCGGGCGAGAAATGGGCAGCCAGGGCGTGCCCGGCCTCGTGGTAGGCGACGATGCGTTTTTCCCTTTCCGAGATGCGGCGGCTCTTCTTCTGGAGTCCCGTGGTGACTCTGTCGATGGCCTCGTCGAAGTCGGCGAGGGTGACGGCCGCCTTCTCTCGTCTTGCGGCCAGCAGGGCTGCCTCGTTGACGACGTTCGCGAGGTCGGCGCCGACAAATCCCGGCGTCCGGGCGGCGATGACGTGGAGATCGACGTCGTCGCCGATGCGGATGCTTTTCGCGTGAGCCCGGAGAATGGCCTCCCGGCCGCCGATGTCGGGCCTGTCGACGACGACATGACGGTCGAAGCGGCCCGGCCGGAGGAGGGCCGGATCGAGGACCTCCGGCCTGTTGGTGGCCCCCAGGACGACGACGCCCGTCGACGAGTCGAAGCCGTCCATCTCGACGAGGAGCTGGTTCAGCGTCTGCTCCCGCTCCTCATGGCCGCCGCTTTGGCCGATGCCCCGCACCTTACCGAGGGCATCGAGCTCGTCGATGAAGATGATCGACGAGCCCGTCTTCTTGGCCTGATCGAAGAGGTCACGGACGCGGGCGGCGCCGACGCCGACGTAGACCTCGACGAATTCGCTGCCTGAGATGGAGAAGAAAGGGACATTCGCCTCGCCGGCGACGGCTTTGGCAAGAAGAGTCTTCCCCGTTCCGGGAGGGCCGACGAGGAGCATGCCCTTGGGCATCTTCCCCCCGAGGCGGGTGAACCGTTCGGGGTTCCGGAGGAAGCTGATGATCTCCTGAAGCTCCTCCTTGGCCTCGTCGACGCCGGCGACGTCAGCGAAGGAGACGCCTACGTCGGTCTGAACGGAGATGCGGGCCCGGCTTTTGCCCATCACGCCCGGGACGCTGCCGTTTCCCTGAGTGCCCCGGCGGCCGATGAGGCTGAAGAAGAGCATCAGTAGCAGGGGAATTCCCCAGGAGAGGAGTAGGCGCGGCGACGGATCGGGGTTTGCCCCGCGGAAGGAGACGCCCTTCTCCTCGAGGAGGGCGACGAGCTGAGGGTCGTCGACGGGGCCGGTGGTGAAACGGCCGTCTAGGCGCTGAAGATCTGCGGTCATATGGGGAGGGACCACCTCGCGCGGGACGGGAAGCCGGGTGGTCCCCCTGATTTCCCGAGGGGTGAGGAGCACATCTCGGATCCCATCAGCGTTGAGGAGGCTCTTGAACTGGTCGTAGGTGAGGGAGACCTCCCCGGTCGTTGCAGGGCGGCTGTAGGAAAGAAGGCCGATGAGGATGAGCAGCAGAACCACGATGAGGATGACGCGACTCTTGCCGTCCACAGGACGCACCTCCCCTACGGTTCAGTTCAGTCCTCCCCAGGTCTGACGGCGTTGCTCGGGATAAGGCGCCGGGCCTCTTCCTCCAGGGCCAGAACCTGAGCCAGGCCCTTCTCGGAAAGACGGCTGTGAAGTTCACGACGGAGGTGGGAGATGACTTCCGGTCGTGTCGACAGAGTCCCCTTCCCCCTGAAGTCGGACCAGTTGAGGCGGGTGCCGTTTTCGATGACATCAATGTCGGCCAGGCGCGTTCCGTCGGGATGAAATTCGAGGCCCATGGCGAGGCGCTTGATCTCGCCCTTCGAGAGGGGCGTGAAAAGGCGGAGCTTGTAGATGGGGATGGACATCATGGCCAGAGGATAGTCCTTGCCCCAGCCCTCTTCGACGACGATGCCGAGCTCGAGATCGCGGAAGGCGACGAGGAAGCGGTTGACCTGGACATCGTAGTGGCCGTAGACGTCGTAGATGCGGACTTCCGCCTCGGTCCACTTCTGGCCCTCAAGGGCCTCCTCAAGATATTCCCGGGCCTTCTCCCTGAGAACGGGGAAGAGGTTTGTCCTCTCGCCGGGAAGCATCAGCCCAAGGGGATAGAGGTCATCAAGCCCCAAGGCCTGGTTCAGAGGGCGGCGGGTGAAGAAGAGGGCCGTTTCTTCTCTTTCTGACGGAGGGAGGAGGAAGTCGGGGATGATTTCGCGGGCGCCGAATTCCACCTTGATCTTTTTGAGGGCCATCTCGATCTTTCCTGTCAGCCTCATGAGCAGCGTTCCTGGCGCCAGGTCGGCCCTGGTGATGAGAGGGGCCATGCCGCCGTTGATGAGTTCGGCGAAGATCTCGTCGGGCGGTCCCTGGATGAGGACGAGCCGCTCTCGCGGTTTTTTCTGCTCCAGAAAGATGAGCGTTCCCGTCTCGTCAAAGCCGCGCTGGTCGAAGCCGGGGTTGAAGGAACGGGCGGCGACACGAGCCTGAAGAAAGTCTTCGACGGGACGCATTTCGGTGCATTTGAGGTAGATCACCCGCGCTGTGGTCCGGACCAGAGACAGCAAGACTCCTCTCTCCTTTCCTCTTCCCTGGGGGAGCTCTTCAGGGCCTGTAGCGTCGCTTGACGAGGCGGCTGTCGTCGGTGCCGATGGGGTAACGGAGGCGTCGGAAGAGGCCCGTATCGGGACAGATCAGGTGGATGCCTTCAAGGCCGTTCAGGTAAAGCTTGCCCTCCCTCAGGCCGCTTCGGACCGTGAGGTCGTGGCCGAAAAGATTGATGGCCTGGGGTGCTTTCATGATCTCCGCCTGACTGTGGCCGACGCGGAACTGGTACTTCCCGATTTTCAGGTTGGCCGGCTCGGTGAGGACGGTGCTGAAGGTGGCTCTCTCCCGTACCTGCCCCGCCACATCGTGGTTGCCCATGACGAGGACGACTCGAGCCGGTTGCTCTTCGACGATGGCAAGAAGCCTCACGATCTTTTGCGCGTAAAGGTTTTTCAGTTGGGGGTAGAGTTCGACCTTAACGTCATCGGCGAGATCTCCAGTGTGAATGATCCAATCCGGCTTGAGCCGCCGTAAAAGGCGCCGCAGATAGCGATAGCTGCAGCTCGGTGTGTCAGCCAGGTGGACGATCAGTCCCTCCCAGGGCGGCCGCTCCGGGGGGATGCCGAGAAGATGTTTGAGAAAGGATGTCTCCAGCCCCTTGCCCTCCTCTCTGGTTCACACTGCCTTTAGGGAAATCATATCAGAAAAGGGCCCTTTCGACGGCCTCCCTGCCGGCGAGGAGGCCTTCTTTGCCCCGGAAGCGGTTTTCTCATGATCGACTTTATCAGATCCTTGAGTTTTTTCGATTATCCGGCCACAGCCACGGAAGAGGTGCGTCGCCGCCTTCTTCCGGGCGTCGAGAGCTGTCGCCTCACGGAATCTTTCGAGCAGGCTGTCAGAGAATCGAAAGAGACGCGCCCTCTCGCCCTTTTTGCACGGATCCGCCTGCCCCAACTGTACCGTCACCGTTCCCTGCCCTCTTTAGCCCAGTCGATTCAATCCACGGGTCACCCCCTCGGTTTCTTTTCCGAAAAGAGCCAGGAATCCCTGCTCCGCGAGGTACCGGTAACGTGCGGGTATCTACGGTTCTCGCCTTCGACGGACCGGGCAATCTCCGTGGCTTCTATCTCGAGATGCCCTGCTCCGTCCGGGCCGAGATGGAGGCACTAATAATAGGAAGAAGAGAACGTTCTTCGGTTTTGACTCAGTACCGGTGGGGCTTCCGCAACGGGGCATCGAAGGGGAACCCCCTGACTTTCTGGGGGCCTCTTCCGACTCGGTGCAGAAGTAGTATAATCAGCGAAATCATCGCTTTTCCGAGGTTTTTCGAAGAGGTCATTTCTGGAGGTGAAGGGTCATGGCCGGTGTCAGCGGCAGTGTCGACGATGGGAACAGGGGTGCGGAACTGCAGCATTTGGCCTTTGATCTGTTTTGTCGTTTGGCGGAGATGTCACCTCGGCTGGAGCGGACCTGGAAGCCCGCCTTGTTGGGGTTGAGCCGTGAGGGAGATGTTGCCGCCCTGACCCGGCGCCTGGGCGGATGAGGAGTTTTTCCCTCAGTTTCACGCAAGGGACCGACGCAGAAGGAGAGGGAGCCGGAGTGATCCGGCTCCCTCTCCTTCTGCCGTTGACCGGTCATTCCTTGCTGAACTCCTTGCGAAGGGTGCGGCCAGAACCCATGAGAGCGGCAATGGGGTTCAGAGCTGTCACGTTTTCACAGATGATCTTGATGACGGCGGCGATGGGGACAGACAGTAGGGCTCCTATGACTCCCCAGAGCCAGCCCCAGAGGAGGAGGGAGAGGAGGACGACAACGGGGCTGAGGTTGAGCTGGTCTCCCATCAGTTTGGGTGTGAGGAAATTGCCCATGACCATCTGGATCGAAAGAAGGCCCAACGTGGAGGAGACGAAGGGGCCTAGGTCGGGGTAGAACTGGACGAGGGCGATCAGGACGGGCGGAACGGAGGCGATGATGGAGCCGATGGTGGGGATGAAGTTGAGGAAGAAAGCGAGTATCCCCCAGGTGATGGGGAAATCGACGCCGATGAAGAAGGCCAGGAAGAACCAGACCAAAACACCCGTGGCCGCACTGATCAGCGTCTGCGTCACGAGGTAGCGGCTGATTTGGAGGGAGATTTTCTCCATCACCAGCTGGACCCGTCCGGCGTTGCTTGACGAGAAGGCCTTGCGGATCTTGTATTCGAAATAGGGCGAACCGAGAAGGATGAAGACCATGAAGACTATGACGAGGATCAGATTTGACAGAAAGGAGACGGCCGATCCCGAGAGGTTGAAGAGATAGGCTGTTGCCTTGTCACCCAGGTTGAGTCCCTCCCAGAAATTGACGGGCAGGTCGTAGGTGTTGGCCAGCGGCTGGGCCAGGGCGAGGAGCCTGGCGTAGTAGCGCGGAAAGGCCTGGGCGAGCGCGATGACTCTGGCGTTGACGAAGATGAGGGCCATCAGACAGACGCCGACAAAGAGGACGAGAGAGACGAAAACGGTCAGAAGGGGGGGGATCCCCTTCTTGGCACCGCGACGGACGAAGGGGATGAAGATGTTCGAGGCGAGCATGGCCAGAACGAGAGGGACAACGACGCTCCGTCCGGAGCGGAGGACCGTGCCGAGGGCGATGAGAGACAAGAAGCTGAGGAGGGCCACGATCATTCTCTGAGAGGCCAGCTCAATTCGACGAAGGCGACGATCATCCATAGACATGAGCCTCCTGTTGCGAGATGGGTTCATTGTACTATGACAGGAGCCGAAAACCCCCCTGCTGCGGGAGATCGGCGACGTTCCTTACAGGAAAAGAGAAAGGGCGTAAAATCAATGTTTAGGAGGTGAGGCCCATGTGGCAGTCTCCCACCTACGGTTCCGTCTCCCTTTCCCAAGTCGTGGCCATCATCAGCCGCTTTACCTCCAAGGAGGAGTGGGCCTACCGGTTCATCGTCGGCACAGACAGTCAGTGCCACGCAAAGGAGACGACCTATGTCTCGACTCTCGTCGTTCATCGTGTCGGCTGTCATGCCATCTACTTCTATCAGGTCGATCACCAGCGCGGGGACCTCTCCTTCCAGGAACGGATGTTTGAAGAGGCCCATCGCTCCCTCGTTGTCGCCGAGGCCTTTCTTGGCGAGGTGGATCGCCAGAAGGCCTATCCCGGTCGGTTCCGGGGGGAGATCGAGATCCATCTCGACGTCGGCATGGGGGGAAGGACGCGGGAAATCGTCGCCGCCGTCTCGGGTATGGTAATCGGTTCGGGTTATCTCTGCCGATGGAAGCCCGAGGCCTTCGGAGCCTCGTCCGTGGCTGATCGCTACACCCGTTAGGCCGACCGAGCAGTCCCGAAGGTCGAAGGAGGCCTTATCGATGACCCCTTACCTCGTTTCCGCCGCCCTCGTCGTCCTGGCCGAGATGGGCGACAAAACCCAGCTTCTTGCCGTGGCCTTCGCCTGCCGCTATCCCTGGAAGACGGTTCTCTGGGCCATCTTCTGGGGCAGTCTCTCCAATCACCTCCTGGCTGTCCTGGCCGGCGGGTTCCTGTTGTGCCTCGTCCCTGAAGGGGTTTTGCAGGGGGGAGTTGCCCTGGCCTTCATCCTTTTCGGCCTCTGGACCGTCTTCGGCGACGGATCGTCCGACCAGGAACGGAACTCAGGCCGGGGGCCCTTCATGACGGTCTTTATCGCCTTCTTCTTGGCCGAGATGGGCGACAAGACCCAGCTCACCTCGGTGGCCCTCGCGGCCCGCTTCGGCTCTCTCCTGCCCGTGTGGCTCGGAGCGACGACGGGAATGATGATTGCCAACGGCCTGGCCGTTCTGGCGGGATCGACGTTCTGCCGTCGCCTTCCGGAACGGAAGATCCGTCTCGTGGCCGCCCTCTGCTTCATGGTTTTCGGCCTTGTCGGTCTCGTTCCCGTCCTGTCCGCGAGGGGAGTGAGTCCGACCCTTCTGCTGCCGGCTGGTGCGTTGCTCCTTGTTCTGTCCCTCCGACGTCATCGCCGCGGCTCGACTCGGCCGGACCGGGAAGGTCCTTGCCGCCGTGATGCCCCATGACGGTCTGGCGCATGATCCGGACCAACAAGAAGAGGAGGTGTCCCCTTGAAGAAAGTGCTCCTGTCTCTCCTGATCCTTTTGGCGCTTGCCGGGGGGGCTTTTTGGTTCTTGGGGTTTCCCGTGGCCCGTCTTGATCCGGCCAAGCCGGTGCCCCGTCCTGACGATTTCGCGGAGATTGAGCCTGGTCTCTCTCTCGTCGGCCTCTCCCTGACTGTCACCGAGGAGGACCTGAGAATCCTCATCGAAGGGGAACTCGGCGAGGACCGCTACGAGGAGCGTGATCGGCCCATCGATGTCCCCGTCGGAGAGGCACGGGGAGATTTTGCCGTCCTTCGTGACGGACCCCTTTCGGTCCGCCTCGACGATGGTCTCATTGTCATCGAGCTTCCTCTTGCCTTTTCGTCGGCGATCCGGTGGCAGGGAAACATGCTGGGGCTCCGGCCGAGCTTCACCCAGGAACCGTCTGGAGCCCTTGTCGCCACGGCCTTCCTCACGCCGCGACTGGACGGCGATGGTACCCTCCACCTGATGCCGTCCGTTTCTGTGACCTGGAAGAGAGAGCCGAAACTGGAGATTCTGGGGCAGACCATCGGGATCGGGTCGGTGGCGGCCCGTTTCCTGGAGGGGGAGATCGCCGGACGGACGGAGGAGATCGAGCGCCGTCTCGACGAGACCCTCAGGACCAGGGACCGCCTTGATGGGCTCTGGAAGGATCTTCAGGAACCGGTGCAACTCTCGTCGTCGCCGTCCCTGTGGCTTGATGTCAGACCGGAAAGGCTTTTCGTGAAGCCTCTCGATGTTGCTGAGGGCCGCCTGACGGTGAAGGCGGGGCTCCAATGCCGCCTGGCCGTGCTCTCTTCCCGTCCTTCCCCCATGGTCGAGGAGCCCCTTCCGAGTGAAATCGCCGGGGAGCCGCCTCTTGAGGGGCTTGATCTCCACGTGCCCCTGATGGTGGGCTACGATGTTCTCTCTGCTCTGGCGGAGGAGGGGCTACAGGGCCAGAAGATTGATCCTGGCGGCGGAGCGAGCCTTTCCGTCCGCAATCCCGTCCTGGCCGGTGGGGGTGGGTTGCTCTACACGGCCCTGGACATCACTGGCCGGTACCGCTTCTTCCGCCTTGAAGGGACGATGCACCTTCAGGGCCGCCCCCTATGGAATCGCGAGGAACGGATCCTGACCCTTGAGGATTTCGACTACGATGAAAAGACAACGGAGGGTCTGGCCCGCGTGGCCAGTTGGCTTCTTCAGGGGACGTTTCGGGAGAAGATCGCCGAAAGACTCATCTTTCCTCTCGGAGAGGAATTGGACCGCCAGAAAGTCCGGCTGGCCCGGACTCTGGAAAGAACGCCTCTCGGTGAAGGTTTCGTCCTCCTTGCGGAACTGGAGGAGCTGGCCATGGAGGATGTCTATGCTGCGAAAGACGGCCTTGTCGTCGAAGCCTTTATTCGCGGAAAAGCATTTATCGTCCTCGAAGACCCTCTAGGCAACTCGCTGGAGTAACCTCTTGACGCGAAAGGGAGGGGACCCCTGAACAGGGGCCCCCTCCCTTATTGACTTTAGGCAAATGGCGGCTAGTCGTAATCGAGGACGTTGACGATTTCCCTGGGGAATCGGCTCATGGAGCGGCACCCTTTTTCGGTGACGACGACGACGTTCTCGATGCGGATGCCGATCTTTTCGGGGATGTAGATGCCCGGCTCGATGCTGAAGGCCATCCCCACTTCGAGAGGTTCGCTGTTGCCCTCCATGATGTAGGGCGTCTCGTGGACGGCCAGACCGATGCCGTGGCCCAGACGGTTGTTGAAATAGGAACCGTAGCCGGCCTCTTCGATGACTTTCCTTGCTGTCCTGTCGATTTCCTGGGCAGGACGTCCCGGCCTGACGGCGGCTTCGCCTGCAGCCTGGGAGAGACGGACA
Source organism: Synergistaceae bacterium (assembly GCA_016756725.1). Classification (GTDB taxonomy): domain Bacteria; phylum Synergistota; class Synergistia; order Synergistales; family Aminithiophilaceae; genus Aminithiophilus. The sequence goes on from JAESII010000010.1 coordinate 12,949, forward strand.
ATCTCATAGAGCCTCTTCTCTTCCTCCGTCGGCTCACCGACGAAGAGGGTGCGTGTCGTGTCGGAACAGTAGCCCCTGTGGCGGCAACCGTAGTCGATGAGGACGGTGTCGTGATCCTGGACGACGCCGTCCTCGCGGTTGTAGTGGGGCATGGCGGCATTGGCTCCCCGTGCGACGATGGGGGGAAAGGAGAGCCCCTCGGCTCCCTTGGCCTCCAGAAGTTCGAGGAGCCGCGTCTTGATCTGTTTTTCCGTCCTCCCCGGACGGATGAAGGGAAGCAGGTCTGTCAGGGCCTCGTCGGCGATCCGGCCTGCCTCGGCCATGGCCACGATCTCATCGGCGTTCTTGTGAGCCCTCATGCCGTCGAGGAGATGCCAGCCGTTGACGAGAGAAACGTCCTGGCGCTCGGCGATCTCGATGGCGTCGACAGCGCGGACGGCGTCATTGACGGCGAGCCGGGCCCCGGAAGGAATTCCCTGTTCCTCGAAGGCCCGGGCCAGGGCGGAGTAGAACCAGTCCTGGTCCTCCCAGATGTAGAGGGGAGTGCCTTCGGGCATGGCCGACCGGAATTCCTGAAGGTAAAGGTGGGGGACGATGCAGAAAGTGCCGCCGTCGGCCTTGACGAAGAGGCCCTTGAACCGTTCGCATTCGTGCATCGCCAGACCGCTCACGTATTCCAGGTCCGACGATGTGCCGATGAGGAAAGCGTCGATCTCCCGTTGTCTGAGATCGGCGGCCAGCGACTCTATCTTTGCCTGATTGAGCATGGGAACCGTCCTTTCTTCTCGCCCCATCAAGGGGCTTTTATGAAATACAAAATATCACATGGAAAATATCCAGACAAGGGGGGCTATTTTCCGAGGAGCGTAACGGGGGAGGGGCAGATTATGGTACTCTTGTTGCCATGGAGCCCGTCTTGAAGGCCCCGTTAACCACTCTCCATGGAGGGCGAACGATGTTATCGAGGATCACGCCGCCGATCCGGTCTTTGCGGGAAGTCGTCTACGATTATCTGCGTCGGCAGATGAACGAGGGGCAGCTGTTGCCGGGTTCCTTCTTCAACCTTAAAGAAGTCAGCCAGGCTCTTGGCATCAGCACGACACCTCTTCGAGAGGCCTTGGTCCAGCTCGAGTCAGAGGGATTCGTCACGATCTTCCCCAGGAAGGGAGCCTTCGTCAACGCTTTGAGCCTCAAGCAGATTCGTAACATCTACCAGCTCATCGGGGCTCTGGAGGGAGCGGTGATCTTGGAAGTGGCCTCCCGGATGACAGTGGCCAGGATCGATCGGATGGCTGTCATCAACGAGACGATGAAGGAAAGGCTCCGGCAGGGGAGGATCGCCGAATACCTCGAGCTCAACCTCCAGTTTCACGGAGGTTTTCTCGACCTTTCCGAAAACGAGGAACTTCTCCGGCAGCTGGCCATCTTCAAGCAGCGCCTCTACGAGTTTCCCCGCAACGAACACCTCGTTCCCGCCTGGGAAGAGAAGAACAGCCAGGAGCATCTCGATCTCGTCGAAGCCCTCAGGCAGGGTGACTTTCTCGGTGCGGCTTCCATTATCCGTGACGTTCACTGGTCTTTTGAAGCTCAGGAGCCCTTCATCCGCTCCTACTACGCCCGACATCTCCAAATCCTGGAAAAACTCAAGGCCCCGAGAGGCGACCCTTTTCCGAGCCCTTCCGGAGGGGAGTCATGAAGGCCTCCGGCCGTCGCCGTGGCATCATTCCTCATTGCCGCTACGAACAGGGAGCTCTGGTGACCGAGAGGCTCCGCCTCGTGCCTCTTGAACGTCTTCCTGCGACGGCCGATCTCTCCAGGGGGGCGTCCCTTGCCTCCTCGTTGAACGCGACCGTTCCGTCAGACTGGCCTCCGCAATCGCTCCACGGTCATTGGCGGCGGTATCGGCAGCTTCGGGAGGAGGGGCACAAGGGGGCAGGCTACCTGATCTGGTGCCTCATTCTCAGGGGCGAGAGAGGGCGCTCTTCGGAGCTTGTGGGTTTTTGCGGGTTCCGCGATCTTCCTGACTCGGCGGGCACAGTCGAGTTGCGCTATGAGGTCCTGCCCGCCTTCCAGCGTCGCGGCCTGGCCACAGAAGGGGCCGAAGCCCTAGTTGCCTGGGTTTTCGAGAGCCATTGGGCCCGAACGATCCGGGCCCAGACCGCCCATGAGGAGATCGGAGCCATGCAGGTCCTGGCCAAACTGGGTTTCACCCTCATCGGCATGGCCGAAGGGGGACAGGGCTATCTCTTTGAACTGGACGATGGCGGTCAGACGCCACCGGATAACGATTGACGACGCTTTTCCCAAGGGGAGAAGGCGGGAACAAAGAGCTTCAGGAAGGGGCAGACCTGCGATGGTTTGGGAGAAGATCAAAGTCAGACTGGATCGGTTGCCCTCGGGGCAGCAGGCCGTGGCCCGGTTTCTGCTTGCCAGGCCTAGGGAGGCCGCCTTCCTGACGGCGGCTCAGCTCGGCGAACAGGTCGGCGTCAGCGAATCGACGGTGATCCGTCTTGCCGCCGCCCTCGGTTTTCCCGGTTTTCCTGAGCTACGCAGCGCCCTTCAGGAAACGCTGCGGGACCAGCTCTCGGCTCTTGAGAGGCTCCAGCTCTATCAGACGACGGGTGAGGGTGGCAACCTGGTTCAGCGCGTTCTGAGACAGGACCTCCAGCGGGGACTCAGCGCGCTGGCCTCTCTCGAGGACGGTCCTATCGAGAGGCTGGCCGAGGCCCTCTGTTCCGCTTCGGCCATCTACCTCATCGGCCTGAGAAGCGCCCGGGCCCTGGTGGCCTACTTCGGCACCTACCTTTCCTGGTTCCTCCCCGAGGTTCACTACCTCGAAGGCGACCTCTTCCAGGAACAGGTCATCGCGGCCCGGGAGAAAAGCCTCTTCATAGGCATCAGTTTTCCCCGCTACACGAGACAGACCGTCGACTGTCTGGCCTTCGCCCACGACCAGGGGTTGGCCACGGCGGCCATCACTGACGCCCTGACGAGCCCTCTCGCCGAAAAGGCTGACTATGTCGTTACCGTGCCCTGTTCTCACGTCTCCTACATCGACTCCTTCGTCATCCCTCTGGGGCTCCTCAACGCCCTCCTGTTGCGCGTGACGGACCACCTGGGGCCCCTGGCTTCGGAGCGGCTCGAGCACCTTGAGGAGGTCTGGGCCGAGGCGAAGATCTACCTGGAGACGACGCGCCGCTGAACAACCTTAAATTATGCTAAAGAAGCGAAAAGAGCCCGGGTCCAGTCAGGAGGACAGGAAACAAAGGGGAGGCTTCATGCCTCCCCTTTTCATTTATTAAATCTTAGTCAGGAATAGTCAGCATGAATTCCTTTTGACAGAAAGGGTATGATCGTCTATATAATTGATGCAGGAAATCCTGCATAGCGATCGCATGACGGCGCAATTACTTCAAAGTACGCAATAATGGCAGGCAAGGAGCTGATGAACGTTGAACGGAAAAGTGTTACCCCGCAGTTTCAAGACCCAGGCTCCACTCATCGTCAAGGGCGAGGGCATCTACCTTGAAGATGAACAGGGCAACCGTTATATTGACGGTTGCAGCGGTGCCCTGATCTCCAACTTGGGGCATGGCTGCTCCGAGGTCATTAAGGCCGTCACGGCCCAGCTCAACACGATTGAATTTGCCCATCCCTCCCGGTGGCGTACCGAAGCCACCGAGGATGCTGCCCGCGAGGTGGCCTCCCTCGCCCCGGAAGGCCTCGACTACGTCTGGTTCGTCAGCGGCGGCAGCGAGGCCATCGAGTCAGCCGTCAAGCTGGCCCGCCAGTACTACCTTGAGCGTGACGGTCAGGCCACGGCCAAGGCTCAGGTGATCGCCCGCTGGAATTCCTACCACGGCAGTACTATCGGGACTATGGCCCTTGCCGGAAGCATGGCCCGGCGCCGCCTCTTTTCTCCGCTTTTTCAGGAGTTCCCCAAGATTTCCGCCCATTACTGCTACCGCTGTCCCTTCGGGGCCCGATACCCTTCCTGCGGTCTTCTCTGCGCCAAGGAGCTGGAAGCGACGATCCGCAGGATCGGCCCCCAGTATCTTTCGGCTTTCATCGCCGAACCCATCGTCGGCTCCACCGTCGGTGCCCTGACGCCTCCCGACGAGTATTGGCCCATGATTCGTGAGATCTGCGACCGTTACGACATCCTCCTCATCGCCGACGAGGTCATGACGGGCTGCGGCCGGACGGGAGCCAATTTCTGCGTCGATCACTGGAACGTCAAACCCGACATCATTGCCACGGCCAAGGGTATGGCTGCCGGCTATGTCCCCACGGGCGGGATCATCGTCCGCAACGAGATTGCCGAGACGCTCCGCGACGGCAGCGGTGCCTTCCTCCACGGTCACACCTACAACGGCAATCCCCTAAGCGGGGCCGCGACGGCAGCCGTTTTCCGCTACCTCAAGGAACACAAGGTCGTCGAGAACGCCAGGATTCAAGGAGAGCGGCTCGAGGCCGGCCTCAGGAAGATCGAAGCCTCCAATCCCATGGTGGGTGAGGTTCGTGGCAAAGGGCTCATGTGGGGCTTCGAGCTCGTTGCCGACAAGGAGACCCGCATGCCCTTCGCCAAGGCCAAGGGCGCCTCAGCCCTGGCGACGCAGGAATGTCTCGACCGGGGACTCGTCATCTATCCCGGCGGCGGCATGGTCGACGGTGTGGAAGGAGACAATTTTCTCATCGCTCCACCTCTGGTCGTGACGGCTCAGCAGGTCGACATGATCCTCGAAAAGCTGGAAGAGGGGCTTGCCGCAGCGGCGAAGAAGCTCCTTTCTTGATGACCCCGGAAGGGTCCGTTCAAGAAGCACGCGTCAGTCGTTCGGGGAAGCAGGAAGCTAGTGTCATCATTTGGAAGGAGGAAACAGCGTCATGAAGAAGAGTCTCGTTGCAGCCCTGGTTATCGCAAGCCTTTTTGCCTTCGCAGGTTCCGCCTTTGCCGTGACTTTCATCACCATTGGTTCCGGAGGTGTCGGAGGGACCTACTACCCCCTCGGCGGTGCCATGGCCGAAGTGCTGACCAAGGCCGATATCGGCGTCAAGGCCACCTCGCGATCCACGTCCGCCTCCCGTGAGAACTGCCGCCTTTTGGCCTCGGGCCGGGCTCAGATCGGCATGACCATGGGCTCCACTCTTTACCAGGCCTATCACGGGCTGGATGCCTTCGAGCAGGACGGCAAGCTGCCCTTGCGGATCCTCATGCACATGTACCCGGCTCCCCACCATCTTGTGACGACGACCCGCACGGGCATCACCTCCTTCGAGGACATCAAGGGCAAGAAGGTCTCCCTCGGTGCCCCCGGCGGCGGTGACCAGGTCCTGACCCAGATGATCCTTGCCGCTGCTGGCATCGATCCCGACAAGGATCTTCAGAAGCAGCAGCTCACCCAGCCCGAGGGCGTCATGGCCCTCAAGGACGGCAACGTCGACGCCGTCTTCTGGAACTTCGCCACGCCTGGGTCGGCGGTCCTCGAAGTCTCCGCTGTCCGCGACGTCGTCCTCATCCCCCTTCCCGAAGATCTCGTGGCCAAGGTGACGGAGCAGCATCCCTTCCTCTTCGCCTACAAGATTCCCAAGGGAACCTATCCGGGCATGACTGACGATGTCCTTACCGTCGCCGACGGCAACTTCCTCGCCGTCAACGCCGACATGGATGAAAAGCTGGGCTATGACCTGGTGAAGACCCTCATTGACAACCGCGATGAATTCGTCAAGGTGACCCAGCAGGCCGCTCACTTCGTTCCTGAAGAGGCCAGCGTTGGCATCATCCCCTTCACGGCCGGAGCCGGCAAGTTCTTCGGCGAGCACGGCATTGAGGTACTCGTGGAATAGGAAGCCCCCTTCCGTCGGGGGGAGGCACTGCCTCCTCCCGATTTCCACATAAGACGACATAGAAACTGACAGGGGAGGTTTTCCTCACAATGACAGACAGCGAGCACACGGAGAAAACGAAAGAGACCCTTCCGATCCAGGACTGCGCCGCCGTTCCCGTCGATGATGTCGAGGGAGGCAAGCGTCGGACCCTTTCGGGATGGCAGTGGTGGATCGTCGCCGGTCTTGCCCTTTCGGCTTCTCTCTTCCACCTCTATACGGCGGCCTTCGGTCTCCTGCCGGCCATGCACCAGCGAGGTATCCACTGGTTTTTCATGGGCGTCCTGCTCTTTCTGCTCTATCCTATCTCTCAGAATCGCCCCAAGGACCGTATTGATCTCTGGGATTGGGCCTGTGCGGCCGTCATGGCCGTCGGATGCCTCAATATCGTTCTCAACTGGGATGCCATCGCCATGCGGGAAGGTCTGCCCATCGCCTCCGATATCTACCTGGGACTGGCCATGATCTTTCTCGTTCTTGAGGGCGCCAGGCGCTCCATGGGATGGCCTCTTCCGATCATGGCCATCATCGCCCTGCTCTACGCTCTCTTTGGCCCCTACTTCCCGGGCCTTCTCGCTCACGGCGGATTTCCCATCGAGGAGATCGCTCCCTTCCAGTATCTGAGGACGGACGGCATTTTCGGCGTTCCCCTCGGGGTTTCGGCCTCTTTTATCTTCCTCTTTGTCCTTTTCGGCGCTTTTCTGAGCTCTTCTGGGGCGGGCCAATTCTTCATCGACCTGGCTGTGGCCCTCACGGGCCGCAGTCAGGGCGGCCCCGGCAAGGCGGCCGTCGTCGCCAGTGCCCTCATGGGCACTGTGTCGGGCAGTTCCTGCGCCAATGCCGTGACGACGGGAGCCTTTACCATCCCTCTCATGAAGCAGGCGGGCTACAAAGGGGAATTTGCCGGTGCCATCGTCGCCGCCGCGTCGACGGGAGGCCAGGTCATGCCACCCGTCATGGGGGCTGCGGCCTTCATCATGGCTCAGTTCCTCGGGATCGCCTATTGGGAGATCGTCGTGGCCGCCGCCATTCCGGCGACGCTCTACTTCATCTCCATCATGGCCATGGTCCATTTCCGGGCAGGCAAGAAGCGGATGGTCAAACTTGATCCCGACAAGCTCCCCAAGGCGAAAGCGATCCTTAAAGAGGGCTGGCACCTTCTTTTCCCCATCGTGACCCTCGTCATCTTCCTGGCTTTGGGTTACTCGCCCGTCAAGGCTGTCTTCTGGTCCATCGTGCTTCTCGTGGCCGTCTCCTTGGTGGGCAAAAAAGAATACCGCATGACGCCCCAGCGCGTCCTCGATGCCCTCATCAACGGCGCCATTGGTGCCATCGAAGTGGCCGCTGCCTGCGCCTGCTCGGGCATCGTGATCGGCGTCATCGGCATTACCGGCGTCGGCCTGGCCTTCTCGTCCTTCGTTCTGAGCCTCTCTGGCGGGATCCTGCCGCTGGCTCTGATGCTGACCATGGTGGGATCGATCATCCTCGGTATGGGCGTTCCCACAACAGCCCAGTACATCATCACCTCGACCCTGGCTGCTCCGGCCCTGGCACAGATGGGCGTTCCCATGATGTCGGCCCACCTTTTCTGCCTCTATTTCGGCGTTCTCGCCGACGTGACGCCTCCTGTCGCCCTGGCGACCTACGCCGCCTCGGGGATTTCCAAGTCCAATCCCCTGAAAACGGGTTTCACGGCTCTGGTGACGGCCATTGCCGGTTTCCTTGTGCCCTACATGTTCGTTTACAACCCCTATCTGCTGCTCAAGGGCAATCCTCTCATGATCGTCCTCGGCTGCGCCACGGCCCTGATCGCGATCATCGCCCTTTCCGCAGGGGTTCAGGGGTTCTTCGTCAACGACCTCAATATCATCGAGAGGCTGGCCTTCCTGGCTGTTCCCTTCTTCATCATTTACCCTTCGCTTGTCGCCAACGGAGTCGCCGTAGCGGTCGTTGCCGCTGTCTTTGTCCTTCAGAAGGCCCGGTCACCCAAAAAGGCAGCAACCTTGGGTGGCTAGGTCCACCGAATCAGGAGGTGTGGCGCGGTTATGTCTCGTAAGATCGTCAAACCCGTTATTTCGGCCCAGGAGGCCGTCGGGCGAGTCAAGCCCGGATCAAGCATCATGGTCGGAGGCTTCAACTACGGGGGCATTCCCTACTCCCTTGTCGAAGCTCTCGTGGCAGCCGGCGTCAACGATTTGACCCTCATCGCCAACGACACGGCCTATGAGAACGTCGGTCACGGAAGACTCGTTGCCAACGGCCAGGTGAAGAAGGTGATTGCCTCCCATGTAGGGCTCAACAAGAAGACGGGCCAGCTTTTCCACGACGGGCAATTGGAGCTGGAGCTCTGTCCTCAGGGCACCTTCGTCGAACGAATCCGTGCCGGGGGCTTTGGTCTGGGCGGGTTCCTGACGCCCACCGGCGTGGGGACCGTCGTGGAGGAGGGCAAGCAGGTCCTTGAGGTTAAGGGCAGGAAGTACATTCTCGAGTTGCCTCTTCGGGCTGACGTGGCCTTCATTAGGGCCCATCGGGCCGACCGTCACGGCAATCTGACCTTTTTCGGCACGAACCGGAACTTCAACCCCACCATGGCCATGGCCGCCGATTACGTCGTCGCCGAAGTGGACTCCATCCTTGAGGTGGGGGAGATCGATCCCAACGATGTCGTCACGCCGGGCATTCTCATTGATGCGCTCGTGGTGAAGGGGGATAACTACTATGCTGCCAGAACTTAACGAAGAGCTCGTCCGTAGCCGGATCGCGCGCCGCATCGCCCGCGAATTCCATGACGGGGCGGTCGTCAATCTGGGCATCGGCATTCCCACTCTTGTTTCCGACTACATTCCCGAAGATGTCCGCGTCGTCTTCCAGACCGAAAACGGAGTCGTCGGCGCCGGTCCGGCACCGGAGGTTCCCGATCTTCGCTTCATCGGTGCCGGCGGAAGGCATCTCACCCTCCTGCCTGGAAGCGCTCTCGTCTCTAGCGATCTCAGCTTCGGCCTCATTCGGGGTGGCCACGTCGACGCTACCGTTCTCGGTGCCCTTGAGGTCAGCCAGGATGGTGACCTCGCCAACTGGATGGTGCCCGGAAAGATGGTGCCCGGCATGGGCGGCGCCATGGACCTCGTCACCGGAGCCCGTCAGGTCATCATCGCCACGACGCACACGACGAAAAAGGGCGACGCCAAGATTCTGAAAGAGTGTACCCTGCCTCTGACGGCCAAAGGTGTGGTTAGCCTCGTCGTGACGGAGTTCGCCGTCTTCCGGATCTGTGAAGGGAAGATGGAGCTCGCCGAGATTGCTCCTGATGTGACCCTTGAAGACCTCAAGGCCGTCACCGAGGCCGAGTACACCGTGGCTGATCCCCTGCCGATCATGCAGGGTACGGAGGAGGAATAGCGATGGCACGGGTCGTCATTCTCAGCGCCTGCCGGACGGCGGGAGGGAAGTTCGGCGGAGGGCTTTCCCGCTTCGAGGCCTCTGATCTGGGTGGCATGGCCGTCGCCGAGGCGATGAAGCGCAGTGGGCTGTCCGGTGAGGTCATCGACGAGGTGATTCTCGGCAATGGCTGGCAGGCCGGTGTCGGTGCCAATCCTGCCCGGATCGCTCTCTATAAGGGCGGTCTGCCTCAGTCCATTCCGGCCTTCACTGTCAACATTCGCTGCGGTTCCGGCATCCGCACGGTCATGCTCGGCAGCGACAGGATCCGTCTCGGCGATGCCAAGGCCATGGTCGTCGGCGGCATGGAGAGCGCCTCCAACGTTCCCTACCTGCTCCCTGACGCGCGCTGGGGGCACCGGATGGGCGAGAAGAAGGCCCTCGATGTCCTCCATAAGGACGGCTTCCTCTGTCCCGTCGCCGGTAAGCTGATGGGAGAGGCCACGGAAGACCTCGTCGAGGAGCTCTCCATAACCCGCGAGGAGCAGGACCTCTTTGCCCTTGAAAGCCACAGAAAGGCAAGCGAGGCGACAGAAAGGGGCTATTTCAAGGAGGAGATCTTCCCCGTCTCCTATCGGGACCGCAAGAAGGGCGAGATCGTCATCGACAAGGATGAGATTCCCCGGTCCGATACGACGATGGAAGCCCTTGCCAAGCTGCCGGTGATCTTCAAGAAAAACGGCACCATCACGGCAGGGTCCAGCTCTGCTCTCTGCGACGCCGGCAGCGTTCTGGTCATCGCCGACGGTGACTGGGCCGAGTCTCAGGGGCTCAAACCAATGGCAGAGATCGTCGGCTATGCCGCCGGTGCCCTCGAAGCGGAGCGTTTCGGCCTGGGGCCTACCATCGCCATGCCCAAGGCCCTCTCCATGGCTGGTCTGAGTCTGGAGGACATGGATCTCATCGAGATCAACGAGGCTTTTGCCTCTCAGGTCATCGCCTGTCACCGCGTCATGCCCTTTGATAGGGATCGTCTCAACGTCCACGGCGGGGCCATCGCCTTGGGCCATCCTATCGGCGCCTCGGGCGCCAAGATCCTGACGACCCTTCTTTATGCCCTAAAAAACCGGGACAAGGAGCTGGGTATCGCCAGCGCCTGCATCGGCGGTGGACAGGGTGTGGCTATCGTCGTCAGGAGGCTCCGCTGACTTTAGACCTCTTCAGTACCTCCTTCCCCGAGAGGGCCCGCGCTTCCGCGCGGGCCCTCTCTCGATGAACCGATGGGGATCAACTACAATGGGGATGATCCGAAGGGGTTCACGGTTCGATGTCGTCCTCGTAACGGAGGGCCATGACGGTAAAGAAGAAACGCCCGCCCGTTCCGACGATCCTGTAGGGGAGAATGAAGCGGCGGTTCGTCGAAAGGGCGGCCTGACGGATCGTGTCGCCTATGAAGACCTGGGGCGGCGTCAGGTCAAGGACGTATTCCTTCTCGGCCAGGCCCATGACCATCTGGCCGCCGATCATGTTGAGCATCTCGCCGGCGGCGCTGACGACGATGGGGTTGTCGAGGTCGGCTTCCATCATGTCCCCCGAAAGGGCCTTGAAGAGGAGGCCGAAGGCCGTCTCATCCATGACCAGAGAGAGTCCGCCCTGGATCTGTCCCACATAGCCGAGCATGGCCACGATGCGCCCCTCAGGCAGCTGACTTGTCAGGCGGACATCCCGTCTGTCCAGAGCCAGTTTATGGCCGATGGATTCGACGAACCGTGTCAGGCCTTTCTGAGCTCCCTGAACGAGATCGGTAAGGATTTCCAGCCTGATGTTGGATGGCGGGAGCGGTGTCGTCATCGTTTTCTGCCCCCTGTCGTTTTCGAGATGACTCCCAGCATAGCAGCTTTTCCCTTGCCTGAGCAGGGGCAAAAGGAGGGAGACCGATCAATCGAGACTGTTTTTTCCTGATCCATCATGACTTGGACCGTGAGGCGCCGGGATCGGAAGGGACGACACGGAAGGCCCTATCCCTCATCCCCGGCCTGCCGAAAGACCCCTGGACCCTTGATGTCGGATGCGGCCCCGGTGGACAGACGATGACCCTTCTTCGGGAACTGCCGGGGAGGTTCTTTGCCGTCGACCTCTACCGCCCCTATCTGGACGAGCTTCACCGGAAGGCTCTGGAGGCTGGGCTGGCCCACCACCTGGCCGTCATCGAGGCCGACATGGCCCGTCTGCCCTTTCCGGAAGGGAGTTTTGACCTCATCTGGTCCGAAGGGGCCATCTACAACGTCGGTTTCCGCCGGGGCCTTGAGCTTTGGCGTCCTCTTCTTCGTCCCCGAGGCTGCCTTGCCGTCACTGATGCCGTCTATCTCGTTCCCCAGCCGGACAGGGAGGTCCGGACCTTCTGGAACGAAAACTATCCGACGATGACGACGGTCGAGGAGAACCTGAAAGCGATCGCCGCGGCCGGCTACCGTCCTTTGGGGCATTTCGTCCTGCCTCAAGGCGACTGGGAAAACTACTACGGGCCTCTCGAGGCGAGGCTGGAAGCCCTTGCCGCCAGCCACGAGGGCGATGAGGGGATGGAAGCCGTCATCGCCATTGAGAGAGAGGAAATTGCTCTCTGGAAGCGATGGGGTGGCCAGTACGGTTACGCTTTTTTCGTCATGACCCGGGAGGAGAGTGAGCCGAAAGCATGAGGACGGTGAAGACCTGCCATCTTGAAAGTCCCTTTGGTGTCCTTCGTCTGACGGAGTCCGAAAAGGGGTTAGCCGAACTTCATATCCTCAGACCTGACGAGAGGCCACGGGGAAAGGAGACGCTGTCTCCGCTGCTCGAGGAGGCCTGCCGACAGCTGATGGCCTATTGCGGAGGACGGCTTCGGGTTTTCGATCTGCCCCTCGACCTGAACGGAACGGATTTTCAGCGCGCCGTCTGGGCCGAACTCTGCAACATCCCCTACGGAGAGACGGCCAGCTACGGAGAAATCGCCTGCCTCATCGGGCGTCCCCGGGCCGTGCGTGCCGTTGGGGGAGCCAACCACCGCAATCCCGTGGCCATTATCGTGCCCTGCCATCGCGTCATCGGCAGCGACGGCCGCCTCGTCGGCTACGGCGGGGGAGTGGATCTGAAGGCGAAACTGTTGAGCCACGAAAGAACGCATGCCCGAAGGAATGCCTAAAGACGGGCCAGATCCTGTCAAAGCTGCCCTGACGGCGGAAAGAAGGAGAAAGATGAAGGAGACTGCCGACAGGGCCTTTCTGCCCCTGTCCCCCGACGACATCGCCCGGAGGGGCTGGGCCGCCTACGATTTCCTGATCGTCACCGGTGATGCCTATGTCGATCACCCCAGCTTCGGCCATGCCCTGATCGGCCGCTACCTGGAAAGCCTCGGCTACCAGGTGGCCCTCCTGGCCCAACCCGACTGGCACGGTCCCGAAGATTTTCTCGCCTATGGCCGCCCCCGCCTTGCCGTGCTCGTCACGGCAGGCAATCTCGACTCGATGGTGAACCGCTATACGGCGGCCAAGAAAAGGCGGAGCCGCGATAGCTATTCGCCCGGAGGCCGAGGTGACCTCCGTCCCGATCGGGCCACGCTGGTTTACTGTCAAAGGGCCCGCCAGGCCTGGCCTGACGTCCCGCTCGTCATCGGCGGCATCGAGGCGAGCCTGAGGCGCTTCGCCCACTATGACTACTGGTCCGATGCGGTCCGCCGGTCGATCCTCGTCGACAGCGGGGCCGACCTTCTCGTCTACGGCATGGGTGAGCTTCAGATCGGAGAAATCGCCCGCCTTCTCGATCTTGGGGTTCCTGTCGATGCCATTGCCGACGTCGATGGAACCTGTTGCCTCGTCTCCACCCTGGATGGCCTCTGGGATTACATCGAGACGCCTTCCTTCGAGGAAGTGGCTCAAAGCCGTCAGGCCTTCGCCGAGGCCTTCCGAGTCCAGTACGAGCAACAGGACCCCCTTCGGGGTAAAAGAGTCGTTCAGCGTTACGGTTCCCGTTGGCTCGTCCAAAACAAGCCGGCCCGTCCTCTCCGTCCGGAGGAGCTTGACGCCATCTACGAGCTTCCCTACGCGGGGACCTGGCATCCCCGTTACGATGAGGCCGGCGGCGTGCCGGCCATCGAAGAGGTGAAGTTCAGCCTTGTCACCCATCGGGGCTGTTACGGCAGCTGCGCCTTCTGTGCCCTCACCAGCCATCAGGGGCGAATCATCCAGTCCCGGACGAAGGCATCTCTACTGGACGAGGCCCGACGCCTTGCGGCGAGGCCCGATTTCAAGGGCTACATCCACGACGTCGGCGGTCCGACGGCCAATTTCCTGTCTCCTGCCTGTGCCGAACAGCTTGACCGCGGGGCCTGCAAGGGGAGGAACTGCATCGGCTGGAAACCCTGTTCCCGCCTCGCCGTCGATCATCGTCCCTTTCTGGAGCTCCTCCGGGAGCTGCGGGAGCTGCCGAAGGTGAAGAAGGTCTTCGTCCGTTCCGGCATCCGTTTTGACTACCTCATGGCCGACGGTGACAGGACGTTCCTGGAGGAGCTCTGCCGCCATCACATCAGCGGCCAGCTCAAGGTCGCGCCGGAACACGTCTCGGCCCGGGTCCTCCGGACCATGAACAAACCCCCCCGTGCCGTCTTCGATGCCTTCCGCAGGGCCTATGGCGAGATGAACGAGCGCCTGGGCAAGCGCCAGTTTCTCGTTCCCTATTTTCTCTCCAGTCACCCCGGGAGCACTCTTGCTGATGCCGTCGAGCTGGCCGAGTACCTGCGCGACATCGGGTTCACGCCCGAGCAGGTTCAGGATTTCATCCCCACACCGGGAAGCCTGGCGACGGCCATGTACCACACGGGACTCGATCCGCTGACGATGAGACCTGTCCACGTCCCGCGAACCCCCAAAGAAAAGGCCCTGCAACGGGCTCTGCTCCAGTACAGAAACCCCAAAAACGCTTCTCTCGTCAGGGAAGCCTTGGTCAGGACGGGACGGACCGATCTGATCGGTTTCGGATCCAACTGTCTCGTGAGACCGGAGAAAGGTGAAGGGTCACCTCCCCGCAGGAGCCTGGCGAAACCGAAAGGCAGCGGTGGCGGGGCGAGGGACAAGAGAGAACCCCGCAGAGGGTCCGGAAGAAAAGGCTGAACGAGGGCTCCTCCGAGAGGAGCCCTTTTTGACTGGCCCTCCATATTGTCTTATAATAGCCAAATCAACGTTGCGCTTTCGCAGCGAGGTCCTGTCTGACCTGAAGCCAGGGTGTCAGGTTTTCTTTTCCCTTCAGCAGGTTTTTTGTGGGGACCTTCCTCAGCAGTGACGGGAGGGGAGGTCCTTGGGGGCTCCGGTCTGGAAATTCCTCCAGGCCCGGTGTTTTTGTGTTCCGAAGGAGGTCGTTTCATGAAAGGATTTATGAAAGCGTTTGCTCTTCTGGCGGTTGCCGCTTGGTTCAGTCTCTCTCCGTCGGTTTCCGTTCCGGCCCAGGCGGCGGAGACGGTGACCCTCGTCGACTTTTCCTGGGACAGCGTCCAGTTTCACAATCGCGTGGCCGGCTTCATTCTGGAACACGGCTTCGGTCTGAAGCCAGATTATCTCTTTTCCGAATCCATTCCGGGCCTGATGGGACTCGAACGGGGTGACGTCCATGTGGCCATGGAGGTCTGGGTCGACAATGTCCTCGAATGGTACGAGGCCTCTCAGGAGAAGAAGACCGCCATCGCCCTGGGCGAAACCTTTCCTGACGCGCCTCAGGGCTGGTACGTCCCCACCTATGTGATCGAGGGGGATCCTGAACGCGGCATTGAACCGATGGCTCCCGATTTCCGGTCCGTCGAGGACATCGCCCGTTACAAGGAGCTCTTCAGGGATCCCGAAGAGCCCGACAAGGCCCGACTCTATAACGGCCCGACGGGGTGGCAGGTCCACAGCATCAATGTCAAGAAGATCGAGGCCTATGGCCTGAAGGACGACCTGCTTTCCTTCGATCCCGGATCTCAGACGGCCCTGGCCACGGCGATCGTCAGCGCCTACGAGAAGGGCGAGCCCATTCTGGCCTATTACTGGGAACCGACGCCAATCATGGGCGAGCTCGACATGACCCTCATCGAAGAGCCGGCTTACGATCCGCAAACCTGGGAATCGACGGCTGGCTGTGCCTTCCCGGCCTCTCGGGTCTGGAAGATGGTGAACGCCGCGTGGGCCTCCGATCATCCCGACATTCTGCCTTTCCTCGAGGCCTATGTGACGACCCTTGACGAGACCAATGCCGCCCTGGCCTACATGAAGACCGAGAACACCGACGCCGGCGAGGCGGCTAAGTGGTTCCTCCGCGAATACGGTCACCTCTGGAAGGCCTGGGTCGGCGACTCAAGGCGCGTCAGCGCCATCGAACAGGCCCTGGCTCGGTAAGATGGGGGAAGGGGAAGGGGGAAGGCCCTTGATTAATGGGGACGGCCCGTCGAGCACTTACCCGGCCCTGGAGATCGACGATCTCTGGAAGATCTACGGCAGGAATTCCCAGGATATCGATATTGATGACGACGAGCTCCTGGCGGAGCTGACGCGGTCTGGCGAGGCCGTCGTGGCCGTGAAGAGCGTCTCTTTGACCGTCGAGGCCGGCGAGGTTTTCGTGGTCATGGGACTTTCAGGAAGCGGCAAGTCGACGCTGATCCGCTGTCTTTTGCGTCTCGTCGAGCCCACATCGGGTCGGATCGTCATCGGAGGCGAAGAGGTGACGACCCTGGGAGAGAAGGAGCTCACCCGATTCCGGCGCCGCCAGGCGGCGATGGTCTTTCAGCATTACGGTCTCCTGCCCCATCGGACGGTCCTGGAAAACGTGGCCTTGGGGCTCAAGATCAAGGGAATGGACAGGGCCGAGCGGAAGGAGAAAGCCAGGGAGGCCCTCGAGAAGGTCGGCCTGGACAAATGGGCCCGCTACTATCCCGGATCCCTTTCGGGCGGCATGCGTCAGCGCGTCGGGATTGCCCGGGCCATCGTCATGGACTCTCCGCTTCTGCTCATGGACGAACCTTTCAGCGGTCTGGACCCCCTCATCCGCAGGGAAATGCAGGACGAGCTCCTCCGTCTCCAGGAGGAGCTCCACCGCACAATCTTTTTCGTCACCCATGACCTTGACGAAGCCATGAGGCTGGGCAACAAGATGGCCGTCATGAAAAACGGCGAGGTTGTCCAGCAGGGGACGCCGGAGGAGATTCTGGCTGACCCGGCTGACGCTTATGTGGCCCGTTTCGTCGACGACAAAAGGCGCCAGGTCGATCTGGCCGACAGAAAAAAGACCGCCATGGTGAAGACGGCGGAAGGCAAGCCGGAGGCCAAGGTTTCTGGGAAGGAGAGAAGCGACCATGTTTCCTGAAGCCTGGAGGTTTCATATCGCGCCTTACGTGAACGAGGCGGTCCAGTGGCTTCTTCACTCCTTCGCTCCCACCTTCGACAGGATGGCCGCCTCGATCACCTCGCTGCTCGGGGCCATTTCCAGGGGGCTGACCTTTATCCCCTGGTGGGCCTATGTGCTCTTCATCGGCCTCGCCGCCTGGCGGGCCACAAGACGATGGACCTCTGCGATCATCCTCGGCCTCATGCCGCTGCTGATCGGGCTCTTCGGGCTTTGGACGCTCGCGGTCGATACTCTGGCGATCATCATCGCCTCCGTCCTTCTGGCCCTTCTTCTGGGGATTCCCGTCGGCGTTCTCATGGCCGAGGCGAAGGGAACGACCAAGTTCATCACTCCTCTGCTGGACGGGATGCAGACCATGCCGAGCTTCGTCTATCTCATTCCGGCCATGATGCTTTTCGGTCTCGGCAAGGTGCCAGCCGTTTTCGCCACCCTCATCTACGCCATGCCACCGGTGATCCGTCTCACCCATCTGGGTTTGAGCCAGGTGCCCAAACCGGTGCAGGAGGCGGCAAAAGCCTATGGAGCCACGCGATGGCAGCTCCTGAGGGAAGTCCGTCTTCCTTTGGCAATGCCGTCCATCATGGCGGGGATCAATCAGACGACGATGATGGCCCTTTCCATGGTCGTTGTCAGCTCCATGATCGGTGCCCGTGGCCTCGGCCAGGAAGTGCTCCTTTCCATCAACCGCATCGACGTCGGCAAGGGGTTCGAGTCAGGTCTGAGCATCGTCATCATGGCCATCGTCATCGACAGGATCACCCAGGGGTTTGCCCGGCGCTTCGAGCCCCACCGGCAGAATTAGTTTCCCCCGGCCCCGCAGGACGTAAAGAGCCTGAAGAGAGCATGGATCCCCTTGTCGCCGAATCCCTCTTCAAGGAGTTGCCTGTAGAGGCGGAGGGCCAGTTCAAGGCCGGGCACGTCAAGGCCCAACTCCCGGGCCGATTCGAGGGCGATGGTCATGTCCTTGACGAAGTGTTTCACGTAAAAGCCGGGTTCGAAATCGCCCTGGAGAATGCGGGGGCCATAATTGGAGAGAGACCAGCTTCCTGCGGCGCCTCCCGAGATGGAGTCGAGCACCTTCAGGGGGTCGAGCCCGGCCCGGCAGGCGTAGGCAAGAGCCTCGCAGACGCCGACCATACCCGAGGCGATGGTGATCTGGTTGGCCATCTTCGTGTGCTGGCCGGCACCGGCTTCCCCCTGATAGACGATGTTCTTTCCCAGGGCCTCGAAGAGGGGGCGTGCGGCTCTGTAAGCCTCCTCGTCACCGCCGACCATGATGGAGAGGAGGCCCTCCCGCGCCCCCCTGTCGCCTCCCGACACGGGGGCGTCCAGGACGGTCAGGCCCCGTTCCTTTCCCGCTTCGTAGAGACGTCGAGCCAGGATAGGGCTCGACGTCGTCATGTCGATCAGGACCGTGCCTGCCGCGGCAGAGGGAATCAGGCCTTTGTCGCCGAGGAAGACCTCTTCCACGTCCTGGGGAAAGCCGACGATGGCGATGACGGCGTCAGCTCCGACAGCGGCCTCGGCGGGACTCCCGGCCCAGCGGGCACCGGCCTCCATTAGGGGGAGGGCCCGCTGGCGGGTCCGGTTGTAGACGGTCAGTCCATACCCGGCTCTCAGGAGATTCCTCGCCATGGATAGCCCCATGACGCCTGTACCGATAAAGCCGATGAGACTCTTGCCCGGTTCAATCGTTCCTGTCATGGCTGACCTCCTCGTTTTTGCCCCTGGGGCAGCGCTTCCCGGACGGTCTCTTCCTGGAGAAGCTCCGTCGTGCTAGACTCAGGCCACTTCCATGGAAGAGGTGATCGCACCGTGAAGGAAAAGGTGACGCAACAGATAGAAGAGCTTTTGGACCGAGCCTACGAGGCCGAAGAACCCGAGGCCGTTCTCCGGCTGGCCAGGCAGGTCCTGGAGCTGGATGAAGAAAACGTCGACGGTCTCGTCCTTCTGGCTGACACGACGGAAGACGACGACGAGCGGCTGCGGGCCCTCCGGCGCGCTAGGGCATTGCTGGTTCCAGGCGAGGGAGCGGCCTTTGATCTCCAGTCGGAGGAGGCCTCCTTTTACGTTGCCGTTCTTGAGCGGCTTGCCGGCGTGCTGCTTTTCGAAGCGCCCCAAGAGGCTTTAGAAGTGGCCCGCGAACTGATGCCCTTCGACGGCGATGAGCTTCTCACCCTGGGGCGGCCTCTTTTCTATGCCTCCCTGCTCCGGATGGAACGTTTCGACGAGGTTTTGGAGAGGGCCGCCGCCGAAGAAAAAGAACAGGACGGGGAACTTACCATTGAGGCCGCCTATGCGCGGGCTCTTGCCCTCTTCCGCAGCCAAGGGGCCGGCGAGGCCTCGGCGGAAGCTCTGCTGGATGCTCTTGGCATGGCCCCTGATCTTCCCTTCTACCTTCTCGATTTCTGGGTCGAGCCGGCCGAGGAGGAGGACGACGAGCTCTTCCAGATCGCCGGTTTCTTCGGTCTGGCCTGGATCGACGACGAAAACTCCCTGGCCTGGCTGACCCGTGCCACTCTTGCCCTGGGTTTTTTGACGGATCGGCTTCCCCAGGAGATCCTGGAGGAGATGAAACCTCTACTGGAAGAGGCGGAACTCTGGACTCTCCTGGAGGAGGAGAAGGCGGCCATCGATGAGGGTCTCGCTGA
Organism: Synergistaceae bacterium; assembly: GCA_016756725.1. Classification (GTDB taxonomy): domain Bacteria; phylum Synergistota; class Synergistia; order Synergistales; family Aminithiophilaceae; genus Aminithiophilus. The sequence continues at coordinate 32,265 of JAESII010000010.1, forward strand.
AAATCCTGATATGCCTCTTGAGGAAGTCGATTTCAAGGCTCTCGATTTTCTGGCTTCTCAGCCGGCCTTTCTCGGGCTTTAGGACGGGCAAAAGAGGAGCGGGATGCCTTAAGGCGTCCCGCCCTCTTTTTTATGCCTTAGGCTGCCAATAACAGCGTTTCGGCGATTCGATGCGGCCGTCCTTTTTCAGGGCGGCCATTGCCTTATCGACTACCTTGCGGTCGAGTCCGGTGATTTCGGCGATTTTTCCTGCGTTGAGAGGCTCTTGCGCCTCTTTCATGGCCTGCAGGACCTGATCAGGAGCTTCCATGACAGAATCACCTCTATTGCGGGAGATAGCGAGACCTTTGTAGAGGGAGGAATTCCTGCCCTCGCTCTGATGGCGTGGGTTATTGTTTTACGTAAGCGCTGCAGACGTCGAAAATCAGTTTCTCCCTTTCTTCCTCCGACTCGGTCTTGCCGTAGGTTTCCATGAATTCGTTCAGGTCATGACCTACAGCGGAAAGGATATCGGCCATGATGCCGGCGAGAGCGACGGAGTTCTTCCGAACCAGGCGTTCTCTCAGTTTCTCGATCTTCTCTTCATATTCGGCAATAAGCTCCAGTTCGCTTCTTCTTCTGCTGCGAATCCCTTTCGGTCTAGGCATTATTTTTTCCTCCTGTCTGAAGATGGTGTTGACGATATTGTAGCGTTGTTGTCGTAGAAAATAAAGGGCAAAATCTCCAGTATCAATAATTTATCTTCAAATTTTGTGGAAGCCCCTTTCCGAAGCTGCTGGCGAAGATGACGGCTCTCTCAGCCTTTGGCAACACTTAGATCAAAAAATGACTTGCAGTAGCCATTGTCTCATGATAGAGTCTGATTGACATTCTTTTCGGGTGGTGGCTAACTTGAAGTCACTAGCTTTGAGGCTCTTCCCACAGGCCTGGCGACGATTTCAGGACTATCTGGCCGAGCGGCATGGAGGCGCGGTCGATCCTGTCCGCGTGCGGTGGCCTTGGCGGGCCTGCTCTCTCTTTCTGCCCGATTCCCGAGGTGGCGGGGGGCGGGAAATTTTCCTGCCTCTGAAGACGATCCGCCTTCACCGTCGGGAGCGGTTCCAAGACGGGCGATCTCTGGCGGTGACGTTCCGTTTCGCCTATTGGTTCGCCCCCGGCCTGGGAATTCCTCTTTTCTGGGATTGCCGCCTGCGATGGCGTCGGGAGGATCTCGATGAAAGTGCTTCTTTGTGACTGCGATTCCTTCTACGTTTCCTGCGAGCGTCTCCTCAACCCTACACTCTGGGGGCGTCCCGTCGTGGTCCTGTCCAACAACGACGGATGCGTCGTCGCTCTCTCCCGAGAGGCCAAGGCGTTGGGGCTGAAGCGGGGGGTCCCCTTTTTTCAGGTCGAGGGTTACTGTCGGCGCAGGGGTGTTCACGTCTTCAGCAGCAATTACAGACTTTACGAAAACGTCTCCTCGTCGGTGATGGCGCAGCTGAGGCTTCTTGCCCCCGAGGTGGAGGTCTATTCCATCGATGAGGCCTTTATCCGTCTCACCGGGGCTCTTGAGCGGTCCCCTTCGGCCTTCGGCCGCTTCCTGCGGCGGGAGATTCTGGCCCGGACAGGCATCTCCCTCTCCGTCGGCATCGGACCCACGAAGACGCTGGCCAAGGTGGCTGTCGGTCGGGCCAAGAAAGAATGTTCCGGCGGTCTTTTCGCCCTTGACGACGCCGCGTCGGCCCTTCCTCTGTTGGAAGAGCTTCCCGTAGAAGATCTCTGGGGCATCGGCCGCCGCCTGGCTCTTCGGCTGAGACAGAAAGGCATTGTGACTGCCCGTCATCTGATGGAGGTTGACGATCGGCTGATACGGCGCTGGCTGTCCATCAGCGGCCTGCGACTCGTCTGGGAGCTTCGGGGACGGCCTCTTTTCCCCTTTGAGCCCCAGGAAGCCCGTCCTCAGAGTCTCTGCGAGGCGAAGGGGTTCGGCAAGCCCCTTGATGACCGTGAGGAAGTGCTCGAGGCGGCTTCGGCCTATGCCTCGCGGGCCTCGGAACGTCTCCGGCGATCGGCGATGGTGGCGGGGGAGATGGCTCTCTTTCTTCAATGGGGATCGTACGGTGAGCGCCGGCAGGAGCAGATCGTCTTCCCCATGGAGAACGCGACCGATTTCACGCCCCGTCTCGTGGCTCTGGCCCGTCAGGGTGTTGCAGCCCTTTACCGGGAAGGGGTCAGCTACACCAAGGTGGGAATTCTCCTGAGCCGCCTCGTCGTCCGTGACCGGATGCAGCTGTCTCTTTTCGACGGAGACCGCCGTCGGCAGAGCCGGCTGATGGAAGCCGTCGATGCCGTCAACGGCTCGTTGGGACGGGAGACGCTGCGTCTGGCAGCCGGGGGAACGCCAGGCGAGCGGTCCTGGCAGGTCCGGCACGATCATCTCTCGACAGGCCCACGCCCCTCCCCGACGGAGCAGGAAGGGGCGCGCAAGGTCTTTGGCAGTCTGGGTTGGAGTTAGAAGATGGCGTAGTCGCTGTCCTTGGCATCACAGAGGAACATGTGGCCCGGCGCGTGGGTGATGGCAAAAGGCGGCCGGCTCGCCATGAGGGCAGCCTGGGGGGTGACGCCGCAGGCCCAGAAGACGGGAATCTCTCCGGCGTTGATGGTGACGGCATCTCCGAAATCAGGGCGATTGATGTCTCCGATGCCGATGGAAGCCGGATCGCCGATGTGGATGGGCGCTCCGTGAACGGCGGGGAAGCGTCCCGTCGCCAAAACGGCGCGGGGCACGAGCGGCCCCGGAATGGGCCTCATGCTGACCACCATGGGGCCCGAGAGGCGTCCGGCCGGACGACAGGGAAGGTCGGTCCTGTACATGGGGACGTTGCAGCCGCATTCGATGTGCCTCACCGGAACGGAGGCCTCAAGCAGGGCTCCTTCAAAGCTGAAGGAGCAGCCCAGGAGGAAGCCGACGAGGTCGTCGCGCCAGTAGTCGCTGATGTTTGTCGGTTCGTCGACCAGTTGTCCGTCGCGCCAGATCCGATAACGGGGAAGATCGGTCCTTAGGTCGGCGCCGGGGGCGACGAGTCGGGGTTCGCCGTCGCCGATTTCGGTCACGTCCAGGATGGGGCAGGGTTTGGGATTGCGCTGGGCGAAAAGGAGAAAATCGTAGGCCCAGTCCCGGGGCAGGATGACCAGGTTGGCCTGGACGTGTCCCTTGGCCATGCCCGGAGTGGGTCCCGTCCACTGTCCCGAACGGATCAGGGCTCGCACGTCCGCTGGTGTCGCGGCGGCAAAATCGGTCGCTTTCATGAGAGCACCTCCTTGAGAGGACGGACGGCCACTCCGGCCGCTTCCAAGCCCTTGCGGATCTCTCTGGCCATGGCAACGGCCTCAGTCGTGTCGCCATGGAGGCAGATCGAATGAGGGCTGAGGCGGACGGAGGAGCCATCGGCGGCGATGACGACGCCTTCTGTGGCCATGAGGACGGTCCGTTCCACGGCCAGAGTGACGTCATGGATGACGGCACCGGCCTCGCCGCGGGGCAGGAGCGTGCCGTCGGCCCTGTAGGCTCGGTCGGCAAAGGCTTCGGCGGCGAAGGGGATGCCCGTTTTCGCTGCAGCCCTTTCGAAGGCCGAGTTGGCCAGGCCGAGGAGGATCAGGTCGCCGCCGTCACGGACGGCTTGGGCGATGGCCTCGGCCAGAGCCGTATCCTTGGCGGCCTGGTTGTAGAGGGCGCCGTGGGGTTTGACATGCTGCAGGCCCAGACCTTGGGCTCGGCAGACGGCTGACATGGCGCCGATCTGGTAGAGGGTGATGGCGTAGGCCTCGTCGGCTGAGAGGGCCATCTGGCGGCGGCCGAAACCGACCAGGTCGGAATGACCCGGATGGGCCCCGACGGCGACGCCGGCTTTTGCGGCCGCACGGGCCGTGGCGATCATGACCTGAGGGTCGCCAGCGTGAAAGCCGCAGGCGACGTTGGCGGAGCTCACGTAGCGAAGGACGTCGCTGTCGTTGCCCATGGTCCAGGCGCCGAAGCTTTCTCCCAGGTCGCTGTTGAGATCAATGACGTTCATGTGCGATGCCTCCTTCCTCTCGGCAGAAGCCTTTCAGGTGATCCGTCCCTGTCCCTGAATGCTGAAGGCGCGGTTTAGGGGCGGATCTCTTCCCATCTGACGTCATAGGCGACGCCGTCGACGACGACTTGCCAGTTTCCTCGGGCCGGCGCCGATCGCCTGGGACGAGAGCGGTAGGCGCTGCGTCTTTCCAGCAGGGCTTCGACGGCTCGGGCTTCGATCCGGGCGGAGTGGACCGCCTCGTCGTAGGTGACGGCAGAAAAGCGGACCGATTCTCCGGGCATCCTTTGGGCCAGAGTGCCCCTGTCCGTTGTGATGAGAACGGCGATTTTCGTGTACCCTCCTGTCGTCTGTCCGTCGGCGAGCATGCAGATCGGTTTGCCCTCTCCGGGTACCTGGATCGACCCAGGCGGGATGGCATCGGAGATGATGTCCGCCTCGCCGGCGTGCTCGATGAGCGGGCCGTCAAGGCGGTAGCCCATCCTGTCCGCCTCGCCGGTGATGACGTAGTTCGACTGGAGGAAGGTTTCGATGCCCGAGGCGGTGAAGGCCTTGTCTTGGGGGCCGAGGAGAACTCTCAGGGGAGCGTCGCCGTCTCTGGGGGGCCGCAGCTCTCGAGGACAGAAAAATCCCTGTCCGGCGCGTATCAGCCGGGTCTTGCCCGTTTCGAGCACGTCGCCGGCTTTGAGAACCCGTCCGTCAAGGCCGCCCAGAGTAGCCCGGAGGTAGGTGGATCGGCTCCCCATGATGGGGGGTACGTCGATGCCGCCGGAGAGGCAGAGATAGCTGCGGCATCCCCGGCCTTTGGGGCCCCTGAAGGCGATCACGTCACCGGCGGAAAGGTAATGGGCCTCCCAGGCCGGCGCGGAGTGCCCGTTGACGGTGAGCCCCAGGTCGGTCCCGGCGAGGGCGATGAGGCCCTCGCCATCGGCCACGACCAGGCGTGGCCCCATGAGGGTGATCTCCAGGGCGGCATCATTGGGGTTGTTGCCGACGAGGACATTGCCTAGCCGGAGGGCCTGGGGGTCCATCGCCCCGGCGACGGGCATGCCCCGTCCCAGGTAACCCCAGCGTCCCAGGTCCTGAATGGTGGTGAGGAGTCCTCCCTGTTCGATCTGGAGCCTCATTGTTGCTCCTCCCTTCGGGGGGTCCGTTCAGCCTGGAAGGTGCCTGAGGCGACGTCACGGGCAAGGGCCTCGAAGTCGCTCCTGCTGATGGGTTTGAAGCGGATCCAGAGTCCCGCGTCGGCCAGGAAGGGCTCGCATGCGGTGGGGTCGAAAAGGCGCAGCGGCGTCCGTCCGATGAGCTGCCAGCCACCGGGGCTGTCGATGGGGTAGATCCCGGTCTGTTTGCCGGCGATGCCGACGCTGCCGGCGGGGATGCGAGTGCGTGGCTTCGCTAGTCGCGGCGTGGCGATCGATTCGTCCATCCCTCCCAGGTAGGGGAATCCTGGCGTGAAGCCCAGCATGTAGCAGTAGTAGTCCCGCCCCGAGTGACGTCTGACGACCTCTTCCGCCGTCAGGCCGTTGTGGTCGGCGACGGCTTGAAGGTCCGGTCCCTCTTCACCTCCGTAGAGGACGGGGACGGTCAGGACGTCCCCTCCTTCGGTTCCGGCGACGGAAAGGCCTTGAGCCAGTTCCTCGATTCTTGCGGCTAGGGTCTCGCGGTCTGTGCGGGTAGGATCAAAATAGACGGCAAGAGAGCAGTAGGTCGGGACCATTTCGACGAGGCCAAGGGGTTTTTCCTGTTCTAGGGCGCGGCGGAGTCCCTGAACGGAGCCGTTGACGGCAAGGTCGATGGTGTCGCCGAACTGGACGACGAGACAGCTGTCGCCGGCCTGGAGTAGTTCCGGATTGTTCAGTTCTTTCACTGTTGTCACCTCCGAACGGTCGGGGAGGGGTGCTTCCCCCGGAATTATCGCCCTACCGTCTCTACTTGAGAAGGGTCAGAATGGCGCCGAGCGATTTGAAGCCCATCCAAAAGGTGAAGGCGGCCATGAGGTAGCCACAGAGGGCCATCCATTTGGGGTGGCGATAATCACCGACGATATCCTTTCGGAAGGCGGCGAGTAGGACCGAAATGAGAGCCAGGGGGAGAATCAGGCCGTTGATGGAGCCAGCGAAGATGAGGAGTTTGACCGGACGGCCTAAAGTGACGAAGATCGTCGTCGAGATGACGATGAATCCAACCATCCACCAGCGGTGCTGGCGGGAGACGGACTCGAAGAGGGTGCGGAGGAAGGAGATGGACGTATAGGAGGCCCCGACGACGGAGGTGATTCCGGCGGACCAGAGGATGATGCCGAAGATCTTGTACCCCACATCGCCGGCGCCGATCTGAAAGGCCGAGGCCGGAGGATTTGCAGGATCAAGCTTGTGCCCCATAAGGACGACACCCAGGATGGCGAGGAAGAGGAAGAAGCGCATGATTCCGGTGATCCCGATGGCGTTGACGGCTCCTTTGGTGATGGAAGGAAGATTGTCCTCGCCCGTGATTCCGGCGTCGATGATCCGGTGAGCACCGGCGAAGGAAATGTAGCCACCCACAGTACCACCGACAAGAGTGAGGACGATCATCCAGTCGATCGACGAGGGAAGGACGGCCTCCTTCAGGGCTAGCGTGACGGGCGGCTGGGTCCTGAAGACCATGTAGCCCACCATGACGATCATGACGAAACCGAGAATCTGGGTAAAACGATCCATGGCTGATCCCATTTCCTTGCGGAGGAAGAGAAAGATGGCCAAAGCGGCGCTCACGACGGCGCCGACGGGGAAAGGAACTCCGGCCAGGACGTTCAGCCCCATGGCGGCTCCGCCGATATTGCCGACGTTGAAGACGAGTCCTCCCAGGGCGACGGCGAAGGCAAGGAAATAACCGAGTCCGGGCAGGACTTTGTTAGCCACGTCCTGAGCTCTCATGCCTGAAACGGCAAGGATGCGCCAGATGTTGAGCTGGACGACGATATCGATGAGAATCGAGGAAAGGATGGCGAAGGCGAAAGCAGCCTGCAATTTTTCGGTGAATACGGCCGTTTGTGTCAAAAAGCCCGGACCGATGGCTGAGGTGGCCATGAGAAAGGCCGCTCCCAAAAGGACGCTGAGGGTATTCTTCTTTTGGTTCGCCCTGTCCTCTTCCAATAGAGCCCCTTTGAGTTCCACTGCGCGCTGATTGTCTGCCACTGAACCCACCTCCGAATATAAGTATGAAGTCCTACACCTCTCTTCAAGCAAAAAAATTGCTCAAAAAAGGAAGGGCGCGATTTCGTCGGCGCACTTCGGAATGGAGGTCTCTGCTGCGGCAGCGAGGGGTTCTTCCCGCTCGGGGTTATTTTCGGAAGAAGGACTCTGTGCTTTTCGTGCACGCTGTTCTGAAAACGCACACTGTGTCTGTCCGGGTCAGCCCTGTCAAGGGACAGGGAAAACGTAACGGTGCCATTGTCGATGGCACCGTGAAGGGAGATCATCGAACCCTTCGAGAGCCAGTCGAAGGGAGAGGCGTCTATCTGAAGCATCTGTCCGAAGCGCTCCATCCGGGCCCTTCTCCTCCCCTTCCTCGCCCCTTTATGGGAGAGTGGGCTTTTCAAGCCTGCCTCCTTCAGGATCCTGGCGATGGTCTTGGAGGAGACAGAGCACCCCTCTTCGGCCAAAAGCAGCTCCAACAGGTGTTTTGCGCTCGCCCCTTTCCACAAGGATCTCGCCCGCTCTGCCACAAGATCCCTGACTGCGGAGGAGCTGAAGCCTCCCTGTGGGTCATCCTCCCACATGTCACCTCTTCAAGGACATGAAGCTTCCGCGCCTGCCTGATGGACAAGCTGATGTCCCCCTCGTTCTTCATAGAGTCTATTTTCCACCGAGGAGGGTGACATTATCCCTGTCCGGCCCCACACCGACAGGGTCAGTCCTTTTGCGTTAGCGATGGATAGGTTAATATCAGGGGTAATCGTCTGCTTCGGGGGTGGATTCATGGAGGGCAACAGGGTGGTGCTGATGGGTTGTCAAGCCGTTCTGATGGACCTGGAGGGGACCTTGCTACCGGTGACCTACGTTCGTCAAACCCTTTTCCCCTATGCCAGAACACATATGGCTGCCTTTGTGGCGGAGCGGGGCGATCGCGAGGATGTCTGGCCGCTCCTGAAAGAGGCGCGACGCCTGCTGGGTGATCCGGCCATGACCGATGATGCGCTCGTCAAGGAGATGGAGCGCTGGATCGACGAGGACCGCAAATACGCGCCGCTCAAGTTGATTCAGACGATGATCTGGGAGGAGGGCTATTGCAGCGGAGAGCTGCAGGCGCCATTCTATGGCGACGTTCGCGGCTGTTTTCAGCGATGGCGCGAAGCGGGACTGAATCTGTATATCTTTTCCGCCTGTGCCGTCAGAGCCCAGAAGCTTCATCTCGCTTTCAGCGCCGACGGCGACCTGTGCACGTTTATTTCCGGTCATTTTGACATCCGCTTCGGCTCAAAGAAAGAGCCTCTCTCTTACGCGAAAATCGCCCAAGCCACGGGACATCAGGTCGGCGATTTTCTTTTTCTCTCCGACGATGCCGAAGAGCTCGACGCTGCCATTGCAGCCGGTTTTGCTGGCCTTCGTGTCGCCCGGGACGGCCAGGCCGGCCCCGGTGTGGTCGTTAGTCTCTGTGCCGTGTGACCTTTTCCCTTCCCCCGATTTTCCCGAGCTTCCGGCCATGCCACGCCGCCGTCCGACGAGGGATACCCAGCTCCCTGGCGACGGCGGCGAAGCTTTTCCCCTCCTGCCGGCCTCGGGACAGGGCCGATTCCAGGGCGGCCACGGAGAGGTCAGGCCGGGCCTGAAGGGGCCTGGAAAAAAGTCGGCTCAGGCAGATTGTTCCTGTCGGCGCAAGAGCCCAAGTCGACCGGGCCGTTCGATGGACCGTCGAAAGATGGCAACCCAGGGCTGTCGCCGTCTCGTCCAGGACGAGGTGGCTCTTCTGTCTTGAGGCGAGGAAACGGGCCAGGCGGAGTTTGGTGCGATAGCGGCGGGCAAGGAGGGCGAGCGTCTCCCGGAATTGTCTCCAGGCCGGATGGAGGCTCGCCTCGTCAACCCAGGCGAGGAGGTCCCTTTCGGCGACGATGCGGGGCAGGTTTTTTTCGAGGAGAACCGTCGTGATTTCGCCGCCGTCGGCTCGGAACAGAATCTCGGGAACGACGGGATGCTTCGGCTCGAAAGCCCGACCGGGCTGGGGATCGAGGAGCCGGAGGTCCTCCAGGGCACGGGCCAGCTCCTTGGGAGTCATGCCCAGAGCCTGGGGAATGTCGGACATCCGCCCTCTTTCGAGAAGAGTGCGTCCTTCCTGGAGGAGGCGCCAGGCCTCACCGTTTTCCTTGCCCTTTCGCCGGAGCTGGATGGCAAGGCAGTCGACGAGATCACGGGCGAAAAAGCCAGGAGGATCGACCCAGTCCTGAAGGGCCCGAAGGAGGAATTCGGTCCGCTGGAGGTTGCTGTCGAGGCAGAGAGCCAGCTCGTTAAGGGCGACATTCAGATAGCCTCGTCCGTCAAGACATTCCAGGAGTTTTTCTGATGTTCCCGGAGCCGCGTCCTTGAGGGCGGGACAGGTTGCCAGCTGAGGGAAAAGATGGCTGTCCATGGTCTGGGGGGCCTCGAGAAAGTCGTCCCAGCCATCCCGCACCTCTTCAGGGGGCATGATCCTGCCGAAGGGATTGGCGTCTAGCATTTTGTGAAGCGTCTCTTCGAGCCTTTCTGTCGGGATCGTGAGCATCTCCAGCCCGGCCAGGAGTTTAGGCAGAGGGAGGAGCCGTCCCTCGAGTTTCGCTTCGAGATGAAGAGTGTCGTTAATCCATGTCATGGCGCTGCATCCGCCGGAGGAGGGCGTAGCGAGAGATGCCGAGGATCTCCGCGGCGCGGGTCCGATTGCCTCCGGACTGGGCCAAGGCCTCTTCTAGGATTGATTTTTCATAGCAGTCCAGTCGGTTTTTGAGGTCCCCTGAGATGGCCGGGAAGGCCGGCGTCGCCGGGAGGCCGTCAAGCATCTCCTCGGGTAGGTCGGCGAGTCGGATAGACCGGTCGTCGCCGTCTTTGAGGATATAGAGCCTCTCGATGAGGTTCCGCAGCTCCCTCACGTTGCCTGGCCAGGGATGATCAAGGAAGACCTCTTCCACTTCGGATGTGGCCGTCAGAGGGGGGCGTCCCAGCTTAGTGGCGTAATCGGCCAGAAACTGCCGCAGCAGTTCGAGAATGTCCTGCCCCCGCTCGCGCAGAGGAGGCAACGTGAGGGGAAGAAGGGCGATGCGGTAGAAGAGATCCCGGCGGAAGCGGCCTTCGGTGATGCGTCTTTCCAAGTCAACGCAGGTGGCGCAGATGACCTGAAGCGAGACGGTCGTCTCCCGCGTGTCCCCCAGAGGACGGAAGGAGCGGGAATCGAGAAAGCGCAGGAGTTTTCCCTGCAGGGCGAGGGGCATGTCGCCGATCTCATCGAGAAAAAGGGTCCCCCTATGGGCGACCTCGATGAGGCCTGTTTTGTCCTGGCTGGCGCCGGTGTAGGCTCCGCGGCGATAGCCGAAGAGCTCCGCCTCGAGGAGGGCTTCGGGGATCGCGGCGCAGTTAAGGGCGACGAAATCTCCTTTGGCTGCTCCCTTGCGGTGAATGAGACGGGCCACGACCTCTTTGCCCGATCCGCTCTCGCCGCCGATGAGGATGGTCAGGTCGGAATAGGTCGTCACCTTGCCGATGAAGTTCCGAACTTTCTCCATGGCTGGCGAGGTCCCTACAAGGGCGACATCCTCGTTCTGCAGCCGGCTCACCCTGCGGGAGAGCTCTAGGGCCTCGGCGGCACGGAGAATCATGTTTTTGGCCGCTTCTAGCGGAAAAGGCTTGTCAAGGTAGTTGTAGGCCCCTTCCTTGATGGCCCTGACGATGAGGGCCGAATCGCCGAAGGCCGTCATGACGATGACGCGGGCTTCGCCGTTGCTCTTGAGAATGTGGGGCAGCGCCGTGAGGCCGTCACCGTCGGGAAGGCGGAGGTCGAGCAGAACGATTTCGGGCTGCTCCTCGATAAGGCGTTGTCTCACCGCGGTGAGATTGGGGAGGAGGCTCACGGAAAAACCCTCCCGTTCGAAGGCCTTGCTCAGTCCCCGGGCGAGACTGGCCTCATCTTCAATGATCCACAGACGGGTCATCACTGGGGCTCCTTTCTGCGGGCAGGACGACGACAAAGGACGTTTTCCCCGGTTCGGACCGGACATCCAGCGAGCCGCCATGCATGTCGACGATGCGAAGGACGATGGGAAGGCCCAGGCCAGTTCCGTCTGGGCGTGTCGTGAAAAAGGGGTCGAAGAGACGGTTGGCCTCTTCGGGGGTGATCCCTCTTCCTGTGTCGCTCACTTCGATTCGGATTTGGTGCTCATCTCGACGAGCCGTCCAGAGCAGGATGCCTCCTTCCGGTTCCATGGCGGCAAGGGCGTTGAGGGTGAGGTTGAGAAGCATTTCCTGGAGACGTCCACCGTCGCCTTGAAGCGTCAGGTTCCATTCCGTCCGGATTTCTAGAGTGACCCTGGTCTGCCTCAGGCTGGGGCCGATGATGCGGCGGCACCAGTGGAAGAGTTCCTCCACGGGAAGCTCCCCCCAGATCGGTTCGGGAGGGCGACCGAAGGCGAGAAGCTGCGAGACTGTTCCGTTCAGACGGTCAAGTTCCCGTTCCACTAGAGACAGGGATTCTTTCCCCTCGTCATCGACGGATGAAGTCAGAAGATCGAGGTGTACCCTTATGGCAGCGAGGGGGTTCCGTATTTCGTGAGAGACGCCAGCGATGACCTGTCCCAGGGCGGCGAGCCGCTCGACGCGTGCCATGTGTCGTTCCAGTTCCCGCCCCTTTTCCAGGCCGTCGACCATGTCGTTGAAGGTCTTTTCGACCAAGCCGAACTCGTAAGGCGGCCCCTCGACCAGGGGGAGCCGGACCCAGCGATTGGCCGCAATTTCCCCGCAGGCCCAGGCCAGTCGTTTGAGCGGCCGAGTGAGGGCGTAGGAGAGAAAGACGGCGATTTCGACGGCCAGAAGAAAGCCGATGAGAGCCACGACGAGGAGATGACGCTGGCGGCGGATTAGGTCGGCAAAAAGGGTCGACCCGTCGGGGGCCACTTTCCAGCTGGCACCGTCAGCTGATTGTACCAGGAGGCCTTGCTCCCCCTCCTGCGGAGAGAGGATGCGCCAACGTCTCCCCTGCGAAGAGAGGAGGCGGACGGCCTCGTCGGAAGAGAGCCCTCCGGCGAGCTGGGCCGCTTCGACGATGGCCTTCTTTTCCTGGGTGATGCGGTCAAGATAATCCACGTGGAGGGCCGTTCCCGTCAGGGCGGCGATGAGGGCCAGGCCCACGAGGGAGACGGCGACCTTAACTGATCCTTCCAGGCTGGGACGTCTCATGGTCTTGCCCCCCTCAGGCGCCACCAGACCGATTCGACGATCAGAGCCGGGATCAGGGCTGTTTCGGGCCTGAGTCCCATCAGAAAGACGAGGAAACCGTGGCAGAGGAAGCCGATGGAGAGGGCGCCAAGAAGTCCCTTTCGCCTCCATCGCCTCGGACAGTAAAGGGGAAGGAGGAAGCAGAGGGAGATGGCCGCCCAGCTGTGCTGACCCAAGTCGAGGATGGTCGGGAGGGGGAGAAGGCTCAGGCCAAGAGCTACCGTGGCGATCGCGGCGACGGCAAGGCTGTTGCCGAGCAGAAAATGATCTTCCCTGAGCGCTGCCTCCTGTTGCCGGCCCTTCTCCTTCAGGTCATAGCAGAAGGCGCAGGCGGCCAGAAGGAGCTGGGAGTTGGCCGTGCTGACAGCCGCCGCCAGGACGGCCAGGAAAAGGAGCACTGTCGGCAGAGGGCCCAAAAGGGAGCGGGTCAGCTGCGCGAAGGCCATCTCTTGTCCCATGGGAGGAAGAAAGGGCAGGAGATGGCGGCCGCCGAGCCCGATGACGGTGAGGCACAGGTAGATCCAGCCGAGGATGAGCGGTGCAAGGCCCAGCATGAGCCAGGCTGTGCGGGGGGTTCGGGCAGAGAGAATCCGGACGGCGTACTGGGGATTGGAAGCGACTCCCAGTGCCCAGCCTCCCATCATCGCCAGAGTCGCCAGGGTGCCGTGAGGAGCGACGGTAGAGAGGGCCGCAGGGTCGGTCCGGGCAAGGTCCTGATGAAGGGCGATCGGGCCTCCTGCCGATATGCCCACGGCAACGGCGGCAAGGGTGACGCCGGCGACGATGACGACGAGGTTGAGGACATCGCTGCGGACGACGGCGGGCAGGCCGCCGAAGGTGGTGTAGATCACGAAAAGGTAGATCATCAGGGAGGCGACGACGTAACGGATTTCGAGGAGGTGAGCCACGACGGTTCCGAAGACGCGGAACTGGATGACGAGGTAGAGTGTGTAGGCTAGAAGGAGGACGAGGGCCGACAGGCGCCGGAGGCGTCTGTCTTTGTAGGTCTCAGCTAGCCACTGGGGCATGGACAAAACCCGGCTTTTCCGGAGACGGGGCACGATGAAGATCAGGGGGAGCAGCCCTAGGAGCCAGCCGTTGACTGACCCGGTGAAGGCGCGATAGCCCTCTCGGTAGAGGAGCATGGTGTAGCCGAGAACGGAGGCGCCGCTCATCCAAGTGGCGCAGAAGGTCGCGATGGAACTCCAAAGGCCCAGGGCACGGTCGCCGAGATAATAGAGTTGCCGGTTTCCGTCCCAGGAGAAGGCCTCTCCGGCAAGCAAAATCAGAACGAGGGCGTAGGTGCCGAAGCCGATGAGCTGGGGGATCAGGAGTGATTCGGTCAAGGCCTTTTTCGCCCCTGCAAGATGAGGAGGACCGTCATGAGGGGGACGGTGACGAGGAGGAAAAAGAGTGCCCAGTCGGCGAGGACGGGAAGAAAGGTCATGATCACACCTCCGAGATAAGAGGATAGAATGGGGAAAAAAGATGTCAACCTCTCCGATAGTTTGCTCCGTAAAAAAACCGATGCCCTCGCGGGGGATCCTGCCTATCATTGAATTGAGAAAAGCTGGAGGTGATCCATGATGAAAGCAGTTCAAGCCGTTAACCGCACGCTGTCGCTCCTCGGTTGGCTTCTTGCGGCCGTTCTCCTCTTCCCTCTTGCCGTAGGTGCACAAGACCCCTTTACGGACAATCCCGTGGCGAAGATCGCAGAGAAGGCTTCGCCTGCTGTCGTTAACATCGACACGGAGGCGATGGTTCAGCGGTCCTTTTCTCCCTTCGCCGACGATCCCTTCTTCCGGCGTTTCTTCGGTGAAGAGTTCGAGCGGTTTTCCCGTGTCGTGCCCATGAGGGGCAAGGGATCGGGATTTGTCGTCACCGACGACGGGTACATCATCACCAACAACCACGTCATTCAGGGAGCCGACAAGATCACCGTCTCCCTCTCTGACGGCAGGACCTTCGAAGCGAAGCCGGTGGGGCGGGATCCCACCTTTGATCTGGCCGTGATCAAGATCGAGGCCACCGGCCTCCCCACGCTGGAGATGGGTGATTCGGCGCAGTCTTCCGTCGGCGAATGGGTCGTCGCCATCGGCAATCCCTACGGATTTGAACACACCGTTACTGTCGGCGTCCTGTCGGCCAAGAACCGATCCGTCCATGCCGGAGACGTCAACTTCGACGGGTTCCTTCAGACCGACGCGGCCATCAACCCCGGCAACAGCGGCGGCCCCCTGCTGAACCTCGAAGGGAAGGTGATCGGCATCAACACGGCCATTGTCCCCTACGCCCAGGGCATCGGCTTTGCTGTTCCCATTGATATGGCCAAGGATGTCCTAAACGACCTGATCCGCTTCGGCAAGGTCAACAGGGGATGGCTGGGCGTCTACATCCAGCCTCTGACGAAGGAGTTCGCCGAGACCTACCGTTTTGAGGGAGAGAGGGGAGCCGTCGTCGCCGACGTCGTCCCCGGCTCCCCGGCGGATCGGAGCGGGATCATGAGGGGCGACGTGATCGTCTCCATCAACGGCAGGAAAATCGAGAATCATCAGGACGTCTCCGCCTTCGTTCGCCGTCACCTTGCGGGAGACTCGGTCAAGGTCGATGTCGTCCGAGGCGGCACGAAAAGAACCTTCGATGTGGAGCTCGGAGAGATTCCTGGCCAGCTCGCCCAGACCGAACAGGTCACGAAGCTGATCGAGAAGATGGGCATTGAGGTTTCGTCTGTGACGGAAGAGCTCCGCAAGGAGTTCAATCTTCCGGGCAAGGAGGGTGCCGTCATCTCCAAGGTTCTTCCTGGTTCTCCGGCGGACCGGCTCGGACTGAGGCGGGGCGATCTGGTCCTCGAGATCAACGGTGTCAAGATCAAGGATGACCGGTCCCTGGCGGAGAGCTTCTCGACCCAGAACAAGGCTGTAGTCCTGCTGATCTGGCGTGAAGGCCGAACCTTCTTCGTCTCCATGAGGATCTAGAGAGGCTGCAAGGGGCATCTGACGTGAAACAGGAGGGGGGCTTCAAGCCCCCCCTCCTGTTTTTCCTACGAGGCCGGGATTCAGACGGTATCGGAGTCCCAGCCCTGGCGGTATTCCTCAAGGGTCTTTCTGTCGACGGGGAAGAGGATGCGGAAGGTTGTCCCCTGACCCGGCTTGGCGTCAATTTCCATCGTGGCTTGATGGAGCTGGGCCACCCGCTGCACCAGTGTAAGCCCCAAGCCGTAGCCCGGTGTCGACCGGGCTCGGTCGGCCCGCCAGAACCGGTCGAAACAGCGGCGGATCCCCTCGCTGTCCATGCCCGGGCCGCTGTCCCAGACCTCGAGGATGGCCTTGCCCGTGTTTTCGTCCGTTGCCGTCCGGATTCCCAAGGCCTTGCCTTCCGGGGTATACTTGCTGGCATTGTCGAGTAGATTTGTCGCCAGCCGCAGAATCAGTCCCTGCCGTCCCTCCAGAGGGGCCATGTCGAGATCGAGCTGAAGTTTCTGTGCCCTTTTGGAGAGAATGGGCGCCATGTTGTCGGCTACCTCTTCGGCAATGACGCAGAGGTCGACGGGCTCCGTCTCCTCCAGGCCCGAAAGCGCATCAAGGCGGGCCAGCTCCAAGAGGACCTCGACCATGTTCTGCATGTTGGCGACCTGCTTGCTGATCTCGGCCAGGCTCCTTCGGTAATAGTCCGGATCTCTCTCCTTGAGAAGGGAGACCTCGATCTTACCCCGGACGACGGCGATGGGGGTCCGCAGCTCGTGGCTGACGTCGGAGGTAAACTGTTTCAGCTGATGAACGGATCGTTCCAGCTTGTCCAGCATTTCGTTGAGGTGGAGGGCCAGTTCGGCGATCTCCCGATCGATCCCTTCTAGGGGCAGACGCAGATCGAGGTTATCGATGCTGACTTGGGAGATGAGGCGGTTGATGGTCGTCAAAGGTTCGATGGCTCTTCCTGCGGCCCGGTAGCCCAGAAAGAGCGCTGCCAGTCCTGCCAGAGCAGCAGTGACGACCATCACGTGGGCGATCTGGGAGCGGGCCGCGAGAAAGTTGTCCAAGGACATGCCGACGACGACGTAGTAGCTCCGGCCTGGGAGACGGATCTCTTGCCAGGTCACGCGGATCAGAGAACGGCCCGGAGGGTTTTGCCAAGGGAGGAGCCAGAGGCTGCGGGGGGCGAAATCCTGCTCCAGGAGGTTGACCGTGCGGGGCTGTTGCCCTTGACGGAGAAGCCGTCCCACCAGCACGGGGGAGAGGGCGAAGCCGGGATGGAGCTTGCCCGTCCCGCCGACATGGGCGTTCAGCCCCTCGTCGTAGATCTGGAAATCGAGGTGGAGCAGACTCCAAGTGCCGCGGAGGACGAGGTATTCCTCGCTGTCGATGAAGAAAATGCCCTGATTGGCCAGGTGGAAGGCCACGCGTGACGATGATTCCTCAAGAGAGCGGTTCATGCTGTTGATCTGGAAATAGGTGAAGAAAGCCAGAACGGTGCCGCTGAAGAGCACGATCAGGCCCACGAGGATGAAGGCGTAATAGAGGGTCATCTTGAAACGGAAGGAGCGGAGGCGGAACAGATCCAGCCTCCGCTCCTTCCCAGAAGAGATGCCTGTCATCGGTCCTTTTCCACCCTTATCGCGCTCGCCCCAGTCTCAGCTAGTCGTACTCGGGGCAGGAGACCTTGTAGCCGACGCCCCTGACGGTGATGACAATCGTGTCCAGATTGAAGGGGCGCAGCTTGTCACGCAGGTACTTGACGTGGACGTCGACGACGTTGCTCGTGCCGTCATATTCCTTCTGCCACACGTGAGTGATGACCCGGTCGCGGGTGAAAACCTGATTCTCGTAGCGCATGAGCAGTTCAAGGATGTCGAACTCCCTGCGACGGAGGGGGACGATCTCCTCGCCGACGCGACATTCACGGGCGACGGGATCAAGGACGAGGGGGCCGCACTTGAGCAGAGGGCGTTTCTGTTCTGACCGGCGCCGGATGAGGGCATGAACCCGGGCGATGAGCTCACGGAAGTCGAAGGGCTTGACGAGGTAGTCGTCGGCGCCGCGGTTGAGGCCTTCCACGCGATCATCGACGGTGTCTTTTGCCGTGAGCATGATCACCGGCGTGTCCTTGCCCTCTTCGCGGAGCTTTTCGACGACCTGGAACCCGTCCATGCCCGGTAGCATGATGTCGACGATGAGGCAGTCGAAATCGGCCGTCTTACCTTTGGCCAGTCCCTCTTCGCCGTCGAAGGCGCTCTCGACGGCGAACCCGTTTTCGCTGAATCCCTCGCTAAGGACCTGAACGAGGTCCTTGTTGTCTTCGATGATCAAGATCTTCATCGTCATTCGCTCCTCCTAGACAATTGAGACTTCCTTATTAAGGGGGATTCCCCAAGGTTCGTGCTATTACAATTAAACCACACTTGTCAGGCAATGTCGAGCACAACATTATCCCTGTCCAGCCACAGGCTCGACCGGCTCGCGTTGCCTCCTCCTGGTGGAGATGCTAAAATGTGTTTGACCCGTGACTCGGTGGCTCGCTTCTGTGCGAGGCTCTTGGTTTCGGGATTTGATGACACGAGGTGAAGGACGATGTTGAATGCCGATAAGGAGACCAAGCTGCAACTGATCTCCGAGTTCAAGACTCACGAGAGCGACACGGGTTCACCGGAGGTCCAGGTTGCCCTGCTGACCTATCGGATTCGGGAGCTGACGGAGCACCTGAAGATCCACAAGAAGGATTATCACTCTCGGCGAGGCCTTCTCAAGATGGTCGGTCGGCGCCGCAAGCTTCTTAATTACCTCAAAGAGAACGACTTCGGCCGCTACCAGACTCTCATTCAGCGCCTAGGACTCCGCCATTAGGGAAAACACCGGCTCATCCTGAGCCGGTGTTTTTTATGACCGAAAGGAGCACCTCGGCAAGCCTCTCTATGCTATGCTAAGAAACAGCCTAACAAAGAAGAGACGAAATCAAGGAGGAACGACATCAGGATGATACGAAACTACGCGATCAATGTCGGCGGTCTCGACATCAACATTGAGACGGGCTATCTCGCCAAACAGGCAAGTGGTTCCGTGCGGATCAGCTACGGCGAGACGGTGATTCTCGTCACGGCCTGCATGACAGAAAAGCCGAGGGAGGGCCTGGATTTCTTCCCCCTTCTCGTGGATTACGAAGAACGCTACTATTCGGCCGGAAAGATTCCCGGCGGTTTCATCAAGAGGGAGGGCCGACCGGCCGAGACGGCCACCATCGGTGCCCGCGTCATCGACCGTTCGATCCGGTCCCTCTTCGACGACCGGATGCGTCATGACGTGCACGTTGTGGCCACTATTCTCTCCGTCGATCAGCTCAATCCGCCTAACGTCCTGGCCATCAACGGGGCCTCGGCGGCCCTGACCCTCTCCGACATCCCCTGGAGTGGCCCCGTCGGCGCCGTCCGGATCGGTTACATCGACGGGGAGCTCGTTGTCAACCCCACTGAAGTGGCCATGGCGGAGAGTACCCTCGATCTCATCGTTTCCGGCCACCTTGAGGGCATCACTATGGTCGAGGCAGGAGCCAAGGAAGTCTCTGAGTCACTCCTGGCCGATGCGCTTGAACTGGCTCACGAGGAGATCAAGAAGATCTGCCGCCTTCAGCTGCAGATGAGAGAGGAAATTGGCAAGGAGAAGTTCGAGTTTGTCCCGCCTGCCACGATTCCCGAAATCGACGGCTGGATTGAGGAGAACCTCTCTCCCGCCATCCGCGATGCCGTGCTGATCCACGCAAAGCAGGCCCGGGGCGTCGCTATCGAGGCTGTCAAGACAGAGGCAGCGGAGCGTTTTGCCGAAAGCCATCCTGACGCCAAGCGTTACATCAGTGACGTCGTCGAGGGGCTCGTGAAAAAGATCATGCGCAAGGTCGTCGTCGAGGAGCGTCTCCGGGCTGACGGAAGGGCCATGGACGAGGTCCGTCCCATTTCCTGTGAGGTCGGAGTCCTCCCCCGGACTCATGGATCGGCCGTTTTCACTCGTGGCGAGACGCAGGCTCTCGTGACGGCTACCCTCGGCATGATGGGCAATGACGACCAGATCCTGGACGGCATCAAGCTTGACGAGCCGCCCAAGAAGTTCATGCTCCACTACAACTTCCCGCCCTATTCGGTCGGTGAGGTCCGTCCCATGAGAGGACCGGGCCGCCGGGAGATTGGCCACGGAGCCCTCGCCGAAAGGGCCGTCCGGGCCATGATGCCCGCCGACGATGACTATCCTTACGTGGTCCGCGTCGTCTCGGACATTCTCGAATCGAACGGTTCCAGTTCCATGGCCACAGTCTGCGGCGCCTCCCTGGCCATCATGGACGCCGGTGTTCCCCTGGCTAAGCCTGTGGCGGGCATTGCCATGGGGCTCATCAAGGAAGGCGACGCCGTGGAGGTCCTCACCGACATTCAGGGTCTGGAAGATCATTACGGAGACATGGACTTCAAGGTCGCCGGAACGGTCGACGGCGTTACGGCCCTTCAGATGGACAACAAGGCAGGGGGCATCACCCGGGCGATCCTCGAACGGGCTCTCAACCAGGCCCGTGACGCCCGCCTTCACATCCTGAGTTGCATGGAAAAGACCCTGAAAAGCCCCAGGGAGGAGATGTCGCCCCATGCGCCGCGGATCTATACGATGCAGATCAGCGTTGACAGGATCCGCGACGTCATCGGTCCCGGCGGCAAGATCATCCGCAAGATCATCCAGGAGACAGGCTGCAAGATCGACGTCGAAGACGACGGGCGCATCTTCATCGCCTCGCCAAGCTCTGAGAAGGCGGAAGAGGCGATCGGCCAGATCCGCGATCTCACCCGCGACGTCAATCCCGGCGAGGTCTTCTACGGCAAGGTGACGCGGCTCATGAATTTCGGCGCCTTCGTCGAGGTCCTTCCCGGCAAGGAGGGGCTCCTTCACGTCAGCGAAGTGAGCACCCATCACGTGCCCAAGCTTGACGAGATCCTCCAGCCCGGAGACCAGGTCCTCGTCGTCGTCAAGGAGATTGACGACCTCTCGCGGGTCAACCTCTCCCGCCGTCGCGTCTACGTCGACCGCCGGGCCGAGCTCGAAGCGGATGAGGCCTGGAAAGAGATCTTCGCCGCCGAAGACGCCCGTGAGGCCATCATTGCCGAGAAGGCTGCCGCCGGCGGCGGCAGGTCTGCGCCGCGTCACGACGGCGACCGCGGACCGCGCCGCGACGGAGACCGCCTCCAGCGCGGAGGAGACCGGGGCCGCCCCGGCGGCAGCAGGCGTCCCCGGGAATAGGTCCCTTGGCGGTCGTCGTCAAGATCCGTCGTTCTCCCGAGGCGCGCCGTTTGCCTCTTCCAGACTATGCCACGGCAGGATCGTCCGGTGCTGACCTCGCCTCGGCGGAAAGGTGCGTCATTGCTCCGGGCCAGAGGCGTCTTGTCGGGACGGGGGTCTTTCTGGAGATTCCCCAAGGCTACGAGGTTCAGATCCGGCCCCGCAGCGGTCTTGCTATGAAGCACGGCATCACTCTTCTTAATGCCCCGGGTACGATCGACAGCGACTACCGGGGAGAGGTCAAGATCATCGTCATCAACCACGGATCGGATCCCTTCTCCATTGAGGTGGGTGATCGGATCGCTCAGATGGTCCTTCAACCCGTCTACGTCATGGACTTCCGCGAGGAGAATGACCTCTCTGAAACGGACCGCGGTGCTGGAGGTTTCGGCAGCACGGGATAGGATCAGCCAATGGAGACGAATCAACAGCGAAAGGGAGGAAGCGGCTCAAGCCGCTTCCTCCCTTTCGCTGTTGATTCGTTCAGGCTAGCCCTTCTGCTTGGATTCCTGAGCGACCATGGTTCTCCAGATGCACCAGCCGAAGCCTCCGAAGGTGATGAGCATGATGATGACCATATTGAGCTTCCACATGAGCCATTCCTCCCTTGGAATCCGTCGTCAGGCTAGTCGGACTCGACCTTGGCGGGGAAACGGGTCTTTTCGGCGAGCCAGTTGTTGAGAAAGAAGATGATCCCGAAGCAGATGGCCCATTGGTAGTACATGGTGCCCACAGTGAAAGTGTACTTGTCGATGGGGAGCCACTTGTACCATTCGCCAGGGTACCAGGAAGCGGCCTGCCAGGTCCACCAGGAGAAGATGAGGACGAACCAGAGGGGGAAGAGGTAGATGAGCTTCCACATCCAGGCGGCCTTGAGGTCTGAGCAGGGCTCGATGTCTTCGTCCCAGATCTTCTGGACGCCGACCTTGATGGCGCCGAGGGAGAAGATTAGGCCCGAGACGAGGAGGGCGACGCCCCAGACCCAGTCCTGGTTGTCGAGGAAGGCGATGCTCATCGACGAGGGCAGGCCGAGGATGGTGATGCCGATGCCAGCGGTGAGGATGGCCTTCTTCCGTTCCATGCCCATGTCGAGAAGCATGCGGCAGCCCAGTTCGATCATGGCGAGCATGGACGACAGGGCGGCGCAGACGAGAGCGCCGAAGAAGACGATGGCCATCAGCATGCCTCCGGGCATGATGGTGAAAAGCCGCGTCAGGTGGATGAAGGCCAGGCCTGTGTTGCCCGATGCGACGGCAGCCTGCGGATCGGGGGCGAGGGCGAAGATGGTGGGGATGATGGCCAGACCGGCGAGCAGGGCGGCCGTGGTGTCGGCGAGGCAGACCGTCGTTGCGTTGAGGGCGATGTCTTCCTTGTTGCCGACGTAAACGAAGTAAGTCAGCATGAGACCCCAGCCGGCCCCTGTAGACCAGGCCGCCTGGGTGAAGGCCTCGAGCCAGATCTTGCCCTTAAGCATCTCGCCCCACTGGGGAGCGAAGAGAAATTCAAGGCCCTTTTCAGCGCCGTCGAGGGTGACGGCCCGGAAGACGAGGATCAGCATGAGGACGAAAAGGGTCGGGATGAGGACCTTGTTGGCTTTTTCGATGCCGGCGATGGCGCCCTTGTAGACGATGGCCGTGACGATGACCATGGAGATGATGTGCCAGGGGACCATGGCGCCACGGGTCGTCGAGAAGGCTGTCCAAAGGGCTTCCGTGTCCAGCCCGGGCTTGATGGTGCCCATGAGGGCGTAGACGAAGTAGCGGACGCACCATCCCATGACGACGGCATAGTAAAAGACGATGGCCAGAACGATCCAGCCGACGATACCGCCGAGCCAGGTGTATTTCTTGCCCATCAGGACTTTGAAGGAGCCGACGCAACCCATGCGGCTCTTCTTGCCCCAGACGGCTTCGGCCATCATGAGGGGGATGGCCCAAAGGAATAAGGAGATCATGAGGGCGACAACAAAAACACCTCCGCCATTGGCGGCGGCGACACGGGGGAACCTCCAAATGTTACCGGTACCGACAGCCATGCCGATGGCCGAGAGAATCAGGCCCCAGCGACTTCCCCACTGTTCACTTCCAGCTTTACCTGACATGCATTTCCCTCCCCTGCAGTTGTGGTGGTCTTTCAGTCTCTCTGACCGCCGAGTCTGCCCTTCTTGCCGATGACCACCTCCCTTCGCATACAGAAAACAAGAGTCACTCTTTTGTCAGGTGACGACCTGGACCCTTGGGTGGCTTCCCATTGAGTACGATAGGGGCATTATATTCAGGATTGACCGATTTGGCTAGTCTTTTCACCATTAAATAAGTTGAGATGAAATTCACGTTCGCTCGGTCATTTTTGTGGAACTTCAGTAAACTTCTCTAAGGAACCCCTGAAAAAGGGTTTTTTCATGGAGTCCCATCAGTGATGATGTAACCGGTAGAATAAAGCTGTGGCGCCGATGTCACCATCCCCTTTCCAGGGAGTGCGAGACGCGAGATCAGCGACAGAACACCCTTGCCGACGCCCGGACCTTCGAGAGATACAGGAAGCCTGGCCGGCGGGAGAAGTCCTCTCCGAAATGGAGGCTGTGGTCCCCTGGAAGGATCTCTGCGCGCTCATCGCTCCCTTCCATTCCAAGGCCGAACGAGGTCGTCCCCCCTTCTCCCGTGCTGGTTCAACCTCAGAGACCCGGCAGCGGAAGACGCCCTCTACGACATGGAATCGATGAGGCGCTTCGTCGGCATCGACGTCGGGAACGGGCCCGTCCCCGACGAGACGACCCTCTGCGCTTTTTCCCCACCTTCTCGAAGCGCACGACCTGGGGAAAGGGGTCTTCCGTGAGGTCGATGCTCATCTGCAATCGAAAGGACTGCGCCTTGCCGAAGGAACCATCATGGACGCCACCCTCATCGCCGCGCCCTCGCCGACGAAGAGCGAGGAGAAGAAGCGAGACCCCGACATGCATCAGGCAAAGAAAGGGAACCCGTGCGACTTCGGCAAGAAGGTCCACATCGGGGTGGACAAAGACGGCAAGCTGGTCCACAGCCTCACGACCCCGGCGGCGAATGACCACGACTCCCCGATGGTCGGAGACCTTCTTTTGCAGAACGAAAAAAGGGAGTCTGGGGCGATGCGGCCTGCATAGGCAAGACGGAAACGATCCGGGAAAAGGCACCCGATGGCGTCGACAAGGCCAACACAAGAGGGTCACGGAACAGGAAGCTGACCGACGAAGAGCAGCCTCACACTCGCATGCTGTCCCAAAGGAGGGCAAAGGTGGAGCATGTCTTTTGAAGAGCGAAGGAGCCTTCGGATTCACCAGGGTGCGTTACGAGGGGCTCAAGAAGAACACAAGCCATGTTCCCGTGATTTTTGTCCTGTCCAATCGGTACATGGCGAGAAGGCTTTTATTGGAAATGGATAGGGCGTAGTGTCTTCACAAAAGCCGGCAAAACGGCAACCATAAGGCCCAAAAAGAGCCGAAAATAGCTCCACATTGGCGACTTGCCTGACACAACAGGCTGAAAGGGCACACAACGGACGGAGTCAGCCACCAAGAGGTACTGTTGGAGCTCGCCGGATCTTTTTTTCAGAGGTTCCCTAAGTTCTCTTATGGCCCACGAGGGGCTGTGGTAGAATGCTTTCCGATAGGGATCCACAATTGATGGCGCGTACAGGGGACGGTATCCCCTGGCGCATCAGGAGGCGATGAAGATGTTTGTATTCACATCACCCGACGGCCGCTCCTTCGAGGCCGAATCGGTAACTGCTCTTGAGGCTCTGGACCGTCTGGGGCAGAAGAAGGGCGCTGTTGCGGCCCGTGTTGACGGTGACCTCGTCGACCTGGCGACGGTTCTGACCGATTCCTCGCTGGTCGAGGCCGTTCCCGCTTCGTCCGACGAGGGGCTCGAGATCCTCCGTCATTCCACGTCCCACCTGATGGCCCAGGCCGTGCGCCGTCTCTTTCCAGGGACGAAAGTCGCCATCGGTCCTGCCATCAAGGAGGGTTTCTATTACGACTTCGACGTCAACGGAACTCTGACGGAAGGGGATCTGAAGCGGATCGAAGACGAGATGCGCCGCATCGTCAAGGAATCCCATCGGGTGGAGCGTTTCTTCCTGCCTCGGGACGAGGCGATTGCCCGTTTTCGCGACGAGGGGGAAATCTATAAGGTGGAGCTGATGGAGGAGATCGCTGATGACGAGATCTCCCTCTATCGCCAGGGCGAGTATGTCGATCTTTGTCGGGGTCCTCATGTGCCCAACACATCAATGCTCAGGCATTTCAAACTCCTCTCTCTGGCTGGCGCCTACTGGCGTGGCGACGAGAAGAACGTCATGCTTACCCGCATCTACGGGACGGCCTTTGCCGAAAAAGAAGACCTGGAGGCTTATCTGACCCGCATCGAAGAGGCCAAGCGGCGCGATCACCGCAAGCTGGGGCGAGAGCTCGATCTCTTCAGCATTCAGGAGGAGGGGCCTGGTTTCCCCTTTTTCCATCCCAGGGGAATGGCCTTGAGAAACAAGCTCATTGAGTTCTGGCGCAACGAACACCGCCGGGCCGGCTATGAGGAAATCATGACTCCCCTCATTCTGGACCGCGATCTATGGATTCGTTCAGGCCACTGGGACCATTACAGGGAGAATATGTATTTCACCGAAATCGACGGGGCCCCCTACGCTATCAAGCCCATGAACTGCCCCGGCGGCATCCTCGTCTACAAGAGCCAGATCCGGAGTTACCGCGACTTACCCCTGCGCATTGCCGAGCTCGGCACGGTGCACCGCCACGAGCGATCCGGCGTGCTCCATGGGCTCATGAGGGTCCGCTGCTTTACCCAGGATGACGCCCATCTTTACGTGACGCCCGACCAGATCAAGAGGGAGATCCAGGGCATCATGGATCTCGTCGACCATGTCTACAGCGATGTCTTCGGCTTCGCCTACCACGTAGAGCTCTCGACGCGGCCTGAAAAGGCCATGGGTGAGAAGGAGCTTTGGGACAGGGCCGAGCAATCCCTTCAGGAGGCTCTCGAGGAAAAGGGCGTTGCCTACCGTCTCAATCCCGGCGACGGAGCCTTCTACGGTCCCAAGATTGACTTCCACCTTGAAGATTGCATCGGCAGGACCTGGCAGTGCGGGACGATCCAGCTCGATTTCCAGATGCCCGAGAAGTTCGACATGACCTATGTCGGCTCCGACGGAGCCCAGCATCGCCCCGTCATGCTCCACCGGACCGTTTTGGGCAGCCTGGAGCGCTTCATGGGCATCCTGATCGAGCATTTTGCCGGGGCCTTCCCCTTTTGGCTTGCTCCGCTTCAGGTGAGGATTCTGCCTGTCAAGGGGGAACATCAGCCTTGGGCTCGATCCGTCGAGACCCTTCTCCGGGAGTGGGGGCTTCGCGTCGAAGTCGACGGCCGGGATGAAAAGCTGGGCAAGAAGATTCGTGACGCTCAACTCCAGAAAATTCCCTACATGCTTGTCATCGGAGAGAGAGAGGTCGAATCGAAGCGGGTTGCGGTGCGGGAACGATCAAAGGGCGATCTGGCCAGTCTTTCTCTGGAGGGCCTGCAGGAGCTCCTGCTCGGGGAGTATGATCCTCTGGGCGACGCCCCCTCTTTGAGGCGGTCTGTCCCCCATCCTTAGTGGCTAGTTCTTGCGGCGCCCCAGCGCTTGTGCTATACTCCCTTCTGCTGTTGTTAGGGTTCTAAGCAGAGGTTTCCTCTCACCCGGCGACGCCGAAGTCAGTCAACCGTCTTTCTCGTTTTTCGAGGGACTTGTGTTGCATCGGTCGGGCCGGAGGCTTTTCTCCGGCCCCTTTTGTCTTCAAAACTATCCGTTTTGACCTATTTATGGAGGTGACCTGCTATAGTCGCAAAGCCCGATTCGGAACCGCGCATCAACGAAGAGATCCGAGTGCCTGAAGTCCTGCTCATCGACGACCAGGGAGTCAAGGTCGGTGTCATCCCTGTCAGGGAAGCTCTTGCCTTAGCCGATGAGCGTGAACTGGACCTTGTTGAGGTGGCCCCTCAGGCCAGGCCTCCCGTCTGCCGCATCATGGATTACGGTAAGTACCGGTTCATGCAGCAGAAGCGTGACAAGGATACCCGCAAGAAGCAAAAGACCCAGAGCGTGAAGGAAATGAAGATGCGCCCCAAAATCGACGTCCATGACTACGATTTCAAGGTCAAGGCCATCAAGAACTTCCTTCAGGCCGGTCACCGCGTCAAGGTGTCCATCTTCTTCCGGGGACGGGAAATGGCTTTCCAGGACAAGGGCCGAGAGGTTCTCAATCGCGTTGTTGCTGACTGCAACGAATTGGGTAAGGTCGATTCCACTCCCCGCATGGAGGGGCGCTATATGCGCATGATGCTGGCTCCTCTCCCGCCAGCAGTTAAGAAGCCCGGAGGCAAGGCTGAAGAGTCGGCCGAAGGATCAAAGGAAAAGGCTTCCGCTGCGGAATAGGTCCTGAGAACCGCGCTGAGCCCATTAAGGCCGAGCCTTCCCCCCCGATCACCTCGCTGCCGGCCGTTTTTCTCACTAAGGAGGAACTGACTGAATGCCTAAGATGAAGACTCATTCGGCGACAAAAAAACGCTTTCGCCTGACCGCAGGCGGCAAGGTTGTCTACAAGAAGTGCGGCCGGAGCCACCTGACCGGTCACAAGACGGAGAGCCGCGTTCGCCGTCTCCGTCAGAAAGGGATCCTCCCTGACGCACAGGCCCGCAACGTCAAAGTTCTGCTGCCCTACGCCTAGACCGAAGGAAGAGGTGACTCACGATGCCGCGCGTCAAGAATGGTTCCCAGAGCAACGCCAAGCGTAAAAAGCTTTTTTCCATCACCAAAGGGTACTGGGGGAGGAAGAAGAACGTCTACCGCCGGGCCAGGGAGGCCTTTCTCAAATCCCTGAGCAATTCCTTCCGTGACCGCCGTGCCAAGAAGCGCGAGTTCCGCAAGCTCTGGATCATGAGGATCAATGCTGCCGCCAGGCAGAACGGCATGACCTACAGCACTCTCATGTGTGGTCTCAAGAAGGCGGGCATTGCCGTTAACCGGAAGATGCTGGCCGACCTGGCTGTCCAGGACCAGACCGTCTTCTCCGGCATTGCCGAGAAGGCGCGGGAGGCGCTGGGACGATAAGACTTCGGACCTACAGCTCTCTTCCCATCGAAAGGACCATTGCAGGGGGGTTCCTGTTGCTGATCGGCGCAGGAACCTTCCTTATATGGCTTTTGAATGCCTTCACGAGCCCCCTTTCTCTAGTGGACGCCCTTTTTACGGCCACGTCGGCTGTCTGCGTGACGGGGCTTGTTGTTGTAGATACGGGGACTTTCCTTACCCTGCCTTCCCAGCTCGTGGTGCTCCTTCTTATCCAGCTCGGAGGCCTTGGCGTCATGACGGCCAGCACCGCCCTCCCGCTTCTCCTGGGACAGAAGATCGACTTGAGACGCCGTCTTCTTTTCGCCGGCGGCCTGGGGTTGGACACGCCTTCAGGGACAATCCGCCTTCTGCTTCAGATTCTCAAGATCACCCTTCTCTTTGAGGGGGTGGGGACAGTCATTCTCTTTTTCGGCTTCATCGGGGCGGCCTCGCCTCTTCGAGCTCTTTATCTCGCACTCTTTCATAGCGTTTCTGCTTTCTGCAATGCTGGATTTTCCCTTTTCACCCTCAATCTGGAAGGTTATTCTCAGTCTGTGATCATCCCTTCAGCTATCATGGTCCTCATCCTCTTCGGCGGGTTAGGGTCGCCTGTGCTGATCGAACTTCACCGTTTCGTGACGCATAAAGAGCGACTTTCCTCCTACTGCCGTCTCGTCCTGACGATGACGGCGGGGCTTCTGGCCGGGGGGACGGTGCTACTTCTTCTGACCGAATGGTCTGAAGGCTTCGGGCATCTTCCTCTTCATTGGAAGATCTGGAACGCTCTCTTTCACAGTGTCACGCCTAGGACAGCAGGTTTTGACACCGTCGCCCTGAGCCGTTTCTCCTCGGCCGGCGTTGCCCTGACGGTGCTCCTCATGCTTGTCGGCGCCTCGCCTGCGTCGACAGGAGGCGGGATGAAGACGACGACGGTGGGGCTCCTTCTGGCGGCCACCTGGACCGATCTCAGGGGCAAGGGAGAGGTGGTTCTCTGGGGGCGCCGTGTTCCTCACTGGACCCTGACGCGGGCCACGTCCCTTTTTTCCCTTTATCTGGGCACCCTTTTTGCGAGTTCCTTCCTGCTTGCTCTGCTGGAGCCCCTCTCTTTCCGGGCCCTCTTCTTCGAGGCCGTTTCGGCACTCGGTACGGTCGGCCTGTCCCTGGGTGTCACGGGAGAGCTCGGGGTGCCGGCAAAGCTCCTTCTCGTCCTTCTCATGTTCTGGGGCAGGGTGGGGCTCATGACCTTTCTTTATGGTCTTTTGCTTGAAGGGCACGGCGGGGGTAAAGTATCCTATGCCGATACCCACATCCCCGTGGGCTAGATAAGGAGGGAAGGCTGTGGCGGAAAAGAAGATGGTCCTCGTTGTCGGCCTGGGGCGGTTCGGTGCCGCTCTCTGTGAGCGGCTGGCCGTACTCAAGCAGTATGTCGTCGCCGTTGACCGGGTTCGTGCTCGCGTCGAAGCACTTGCCGACGACGTGGACCTCACGGCTCAGCTCGATGCCACCGACGAGGAGGCCCTCATCAAGGTAGGGGCCCGTGAGGCTGACGTGGCCGTCGTGGCCATCGGCGAGAACACGGAGGCCTCTATCCTGACGACGGCCATCCTGAGGGAGCTTGGCGTTCCCTATGTGATGGCGCGGGCCCAGACGGCCCTTCATGCCCGGGTGCTCGCCCGGGTGGGTGCTCATCGGGTCATCTTCCCCGAAAGGGACATGGGCATGCGCGTAGCCGATCATTTTGTCTTCCCCTGGCTTTCCCAATTTTCTCAGGTTCCCGGCAGCGAGCTCCTCGTCGGCAAGACGGCGCCAAGGAAGGAAATGGTGGGCAAGAGCCTGATGGATCTCAATTTCCGCAACGAGTACAACGCCGTTGTCCTCCTCGTCGACAGGCAGGGGGAACAGTTCATTCCCAGGGCCGACACGATTATCGAGGCGACGGATCAACTTTTCATCTCCGGCAGAAGCGATGAGATCAACGAATGGATCAACAGCTTCAAGGAAAACTAAGGAGGCAGACCGATGAGCGATCATCGTCAGGACGTTCAGCAGATGCGAGAGGCCTTTGCTGTTGCGCTGGCCGAGGCGGATGGAAGCGACCAGCTTGAGGCGTTGCGGGTCCGTTTTCTCGGGAAGAAAGGGGAGCTGACGTCAGCTCTCAAATCGCTGGGCAGGCTTCCTGCCGAGGAGCGGCCAGAGGCCGGAGCCGCTTGGAACGCCCTCCGCGGCGAGATCGAAAGGGCTCTGGAGTCAGCCAAAAGCCGATTCCGGCTCCTTGAGGCCGAGGCAGAGGAGCACCGCCAGAGCGTCGATGTGACTCAGCCCGGCTGCGGGCGTCCCTACGGCGCCTTCCATCCCGTCGTGCAGGTCATGCACGATGTCGTCGACATCTTTGTCGGCCTCGGCTTCTCCGTCGCTTCCGGCCCGGAGATCGAAGACGACTTCCACAACTTCGAGGCCCTCAACATCCCCCCTCATCATCCGGCCCGGGACATGCAGGACACCTTCTACCTGGAAAGGAAGGGGCTGCTGCTGCGGACCCACACTTCCCCGGTTCAGGTCCGGTCCATGCTGCGTCACGGGGCCCCCCTGAGGGTCGTCTGCCCCGGCAAGGTCTACCGCAGGGACAGCGACCCGACTCATTCGCCCATGTTCCATCAGCTCGAGGGGCTTCTCGTCGATGAGGACGTCTCCGTGGCCGACATCAAGGGCTGCCTGGAGGTCTTCGTCAACGAGATTTTCGGGCGCCCCCTGAAGGCGCGCTATCGTTCGAGCTTCTTTCCCTTCACCGAGCCGTCGATGGAGATGGACGTCGAGTGCGTCGCCTGTTCCGGCAGGGATTCCAGCTGTCGCATCTGCAAGGGAACGGGCTGGCTTGAGATCATGGGACTCGGCATGGTTCACCCCAACGTGCTTCGCAGCGGCCGCATCGACCCTGAACGGTACAACGGCTTTGCCTGGGGGATGGGGCTGGACAGGATCGCCATGCTCAAATACGGTCTCAACGACCTGCGCGTCCTCTTCCAGGGGGATGCCGCCTTTCTCTCGTCGGGAGGTGTGCTCTGATGCTTCTGTCCCTTCGCTGGCTCCGTGAGCTGATCGATCTTCCCCTCGACGGCAGCACTCTGGCTGACCGTCTCACCTTTACGGGCACGGAGGTTGAGGGCATCGGCCGCCCCTGCGAAAAGCTCAAAGGGATCGTCATCGCCCGCGTCACCTCCTTGGAGACCCATCCGTCGCGGAGCGATCTCTTGCTGGCCCATCTCGACAGGGGGGGGCGGAAAGCCCTCTGTGTGACGGCCGCCCGCAATCTGAGCGAGAACGATCTCGTCTGCTATGCCCCTCCCGGTGCGACTCTGGCGGACGGAACCGTTCTCGGCGAACGGGAGTTCGCCGGCGTCGTCAGCCAGGGGATGGTCCTTTCGGCTGAAGAGCTGGGCCTGCCCTCCGTCGAGACGGAAGTGGGCATTCTCGTCCTGCCCGAGGGGCACGAGCCAGGAGTCGACGCCGTTACCTCACTCGGGCTGGACGACGAGATCTTCGAGCTCTCCATAACCCCCAACAGGGGGGATCTCCTTTCCGTCCTCGGTGTGGCCCGTGAGGTGCAGGCCCTTGTCCCGGGGAGCCAGATTCGGGAGTTTGAGGTTGACCTGCCCCGGGACGAGGCCGTCTGGCCCGTCGGTTTCAAGGGAATCACCATAGCTGACGCGGGCTGTCCCCTCTACGGACTGGGATTCATCGATGACATAACCGTCGCGCCGTCGCCTCTCGATGCCCGGATCCGACTGGCCCTCCTCGGCCAGAGACCGATCAGCAACATCGTCGACGCCACGAATCTGACCATGCTCTTTTTGGGGCAGCCCCTTCACGCCTTCGACTTCGACCGTCTACCGGAGCCGGAGATCACCGTCCGCGGGGCCCGTCAGGGGGAGATGATCCGGACCCTGGACGGGAAGGACCGCCTTTTGGAGGAAGGCGATCTTCTCATCACCAGCGGCGGCAGGCCCGTCGGCATGGCTGGCGTCATGGGCGGAGAAAACAGCGAAGTCCACGAAGGAACCGTCCGTGTTCTTATGGAGGCGGCCTGGTTCGATCCCGTCCGGGTGAGCCGCACGTCGCGGCGTCTCGGCATCGCCTCCGAGGCGGCCTATCGTTTTGCCCGTGTCGTTGACCCTGCCCGATGCCTCGTCTCCCTCAACTACGTCCACTCTCTCCTGGCCGGCTGGGGAGCGGGCCGGCCTGAGGCCAGAATCCAGGTCAGCCGCCAACGGGAGTGGGATCTGCATGAGGTGACGCTGACACGCAAGAAGCTTGAACGTTATCTTCTCTGGGATGACCTGACCGAGGCCGAGACGATTCTCTACCGCCTGGGATTCCAGGCTCAGTCAAGGCAGGAGGACCGCCTTTCCTTCATCGTTCCCAGCTACCGCCCTGACGTCAGGATCGAGGAGGATCTCATCGAGGAAGTTGCCCGCATCCGAGGATACGACGATGAGATCATCCCCTCCCGCCTGCCCGGTCGTCCCAAAGACAGGGGCGACATCGGGGCCACCTTCCGCCTCTGGCGCAAGCTGCGCGAGGCGGCCATGGCCCGCGGCTACATGGAGAGCGTTCAGTACAGCTTCATCTCCCCCGAGTCGATCGAGGCCATCGGCCTCGGGGAAGACAGCGAGGAGAGACTCCTTCTGGCCAATCCCCTCAGCCGGGAGCAGTCTGTCCTGCGGCCTCTTCTGTTGCCGGGTTTCATCGAGGCCCTTCAGGCTAACCTCAGAAAGGGCTGGCGCCAGGCACTGCGCCTTTTCGAGTGCGGCGACAGCTACGGGGGAGGCGACGGCTTGGAACTCTTCCGGGAAAAGAGGCGTTTCGGCGCGATCGTCTTCGTCGGCAAGGAGAGACAGGTCCTTTATGGGACAAGGCGTCGGGAGGACTTTTTCTCCGTCAAGGCCGATGTCGATGCTCTTTTCCGGGCCTGCCGCGTCCGCCCCGACTATCGCCCGGGGAAGCTGCCCTTCGGCCATGCCGGACAGACGGCCATGATCCATGTCGACGGGGAGGCCGTGGGTTTCCTGGCCCGCCTCAAGCCGATCCTGGAAAAGGAACTCGATCTGGGCGGAGCTCTCTACGCCTTCGAATTTGACCTGGACGTTCTCCTTGAGCGGGATCTGCCATCGTTTGCCACGGAGGTCCCCTTTCCGGCGGTATTGAGAGATGTCTCCTTTCTGGCTCCACGCAATGTCGCCGTTGCCGACGTGGAGGCCTTCATCAGAAGCCACGGCGGTGCTATGCTCGACAAGGTGGAACTTTTTGACGTTTATGAGGGCGACTCCCTGCCTGTGGGCTTTCGCAGCCTCGCCTTCAGTCTCTCCTATCGCCACGCCGACCGCACCCTCGTCGATGCCGAAGTCGAAGCCGATCACCAGGTCCTCCGCGAGGCCCTGGAGTCAGCCGGTTACCGGTTGCGCTAGTCCCCCAAAGGAGGTCATCCGATGCTTGAGCGCCTGGAACAGTTCGAGAAGATTTTGGATAAGGTGGCCGAAAGGGTCCAGCACCTCGAGGTGGAAAGAGGGGAGTTGGCGGAACAGCTCAAAGAGACCCGGCGTTCTCTTCAGGAGAAGGATCTGGAGCTGATCCGCATCCGCAAGGAAAATCAGCGCATCGTGGAACAGTCGGAACGGGAACGGATGGCGCTCCAGAAAGAGAGGGACCAGATGGAGCAGCGCATGAACAGCCTTGCCCAGAAACTGGACAAGCTCTACGGTGCCGGAAGCACACCGAACAACGGCGGGGCGGCCGCCCCGAGGTGACGGAAGTGACCGGCGCTGAAATGCGCCGCGTCCGGCTCCGGGTAGGGAAGAAGAGCTACCCCATCAGGACGGCCCTGACCGATGAGGAGTTGGACCGGCTCATGAAGCCCCTCAACGTCGTCATTGAAGAGAGCAGCGGCGGTCGCATGGGCCAGGAGGAGCGCCTCCTCCTGGCTCTGCTTCGCTATGCCTGGCAACTTGAGACGATCCGCCTGAGGCTGGAGGAAATGGCGGAGGAGCCATCGTGAACGGTGGCTCCGTCATCGACGTCGCCTTCCTTTTCCTGACGGCCGCCCTGGCCCTGCGCGGTCTCTTCCGCGGCTTTTCGGGAGAAGTGCTCTCGTTGGCGGGGACCGTCGGCGGCCTCTACATGGCCTTCGCCTATGCGCCTTCGACCGGTTCCTTTCTGGAGAGCTCTTTCGGCTTTTCCTCCGGTTGGGCCTACGGCGTGGCTCTTGTTGCCCTCTTCGTCGCCGTCAACCTGGTGACGGCAGCCTTGGCGCGTTTGGTCAGTGCCTTTCTCAAGGTTGCCCGCCTCTCCCTCCTGGACCGCCTCTTCGGTCTCGTCGCAGGGGGAGCCAAGGCCTTTCTCCTCCTCCTTCTTGTCTATGGAGCCTTCCTCCTGGCTGGTCCCCTCGTCCCTTTGCCGTGGTTCGAGGAAAGCCGTTCTCTCCATTTGGCAAAGCTTGTCTGGCCCAGGCTTGTCCCCTATCTTGACGAGACCTTCCTTTTCGAAGGGGCTTCCTCCCCTCATCGGATGATCTTCGAGGTGCCTCCGGCTGATGAAGCTCTCTAAATCCCTTCGTTCTCTCCTGGAGCTTGACCGTGTCTTCGACCTTTTCGCCACTCGCTGCCGCAGCGACCTGGGGCTCCTAGCTCTGCTGCGTCTGGAACCTGCTTCCGATCTGGATCGACTCCGGGCGCGGCAGGAGCTGCTGCGAAGCTTTCTCGACTATCGCGACCGCAAGGGCGACCTCCCTTGGACTGACGGCCTGACGACGATCGGTGAACTTCTCGAAGAGGCCAAGTCCTCGGTCCTGCTCGCCGGCGAGGAACTGCTTCTGATCCGGAACCTCCTTTTCTTGGCGACCCGCATCCGCGGAAGCCTGAGTGAGGAGAAGGAGGCTTTTCCCCAGCTGTGGCGCTTTTCCCGGAAAATCAGGGAATTCGACGAGGAGCTGCAGGCCCTTTCCGTTCTCACCGATGACGGAAAGCTCTATGACAGTGCTTCGACGGCCCTCTCCAGAATACGCCGCTCTCTCGACCAGGTTCGGGGACGGATCCGCCGGGAAGGGCAAGCCCTGCTCAACAACCCTTCGGTGCAGGGCATGCTTCAGGATCGGCTCCTCGCCCTTCGCAACGGCCGTTTCGTCGTCCTCGTGAAGCAGGAGCATATCGGTTCCTTCCCGGGAATCGTCATCGATCGCTCCGTTTCGGGTAACAGCCTCTACATGGAGCCCACTAGTCTTGTCCCTCTGAACAACGCCCAGGTGACGCTCCTCCAGGAGGAGCGGGACGAGGAGCGGCGCATCCTCCAGGAGCTGACGGAAGCCCTTCTCCGACGGGAGGGAGCCCTCCTCGATGCCGAGGCCGCTCTCGGCTGGTTCGACATGGCCCACGGCGCCGGGGAGATCATGAGCCGCCACCGCTGGTCCCTGCCGGAGCTCGCATCAAAACCCTTCTTTGACCTCAAGGTTCTTCGTCATCCTCTTCTCGGGCCTCAGGCCGTACCCATTGACATCCAGTGCGGCCGACGGTTTCGCCAGCTTGTCGTGACGGGACCGAACACGGGAGGCAAGACGGTGGCCCTCAAGACGGCCGGCGTTGCCGTTGCCCTGGCCTGG
Source organism: Synergistaceae bacterium (assembly GCA_016756725.1). GTDB lineage: Bacteria > Synergistota > Synergistia > Synergistales > Aminithiophilaceae > Aminithiophilus. Next base: position 67,831 of record JAESII010000010.1, read on the forward strand.
TACGGCTTCCCCCTGCCCGCTTCGGAAGGATCCGTCGTCGGCGACATTGCGTCGATCGTTGCCGATATCGGCGACGAACAGAGCATTGAACAAAATCTTTCCACCTTCAGCGCCCATCTCAAAAAGATCATCGCCATTCTCGACGAGGCCGACGAGAAGACCCTGGTCCTCCTTGACGAGCTCGGCGCGGGTACGGACCCGCAGGAGGGAGCGGCCCTGGGCATTGCCATTCTGGAGGAGCTCCTGGAAAGGAAGAGCCTTGTCCTCGCCACCACGCACCACAATCCCATCAAACGCTACGCCCTCACCGCAGGGGGGATCGAGACGGCCAGCGTCGAATTTGACCCCGATTCCCTCTCGCCGACCTATCGGCTCCTCATGGGCATTCCTGGTCGAAGCAACGCCCTTCTCATCGCCTCTCGCCTGGGTCTGCCCCGGACCGTCGTCGATCGGGCCCGGAGGGCTCTCAGCGAAGAGGGAAATGCCATGGAGGATCTCATCGGGCGTCTTCAGGACAAACAGGCCTATCTCGATCGTCTTGAAGGCGAACTCGCCAGGGAGAAAGGGGAGGCCTCCCGGCTAAAAGAAAGTCTCAAGGAAGAACTGTCCCGCCTTGAGACTCGCAGAGAAGGACTGATTGAAGAGGCTGACCGCAAAGCTGCTGCTATCCTTGACGATGCGGAACGGACGGCCCGCTCCCTGCTCAAGGATCTCCAGGGAGCTGCCGTTTCCGCCGCCCATCGGCAGATGGCTGTCGGGAAGCGCGATGTTGACCGCCTCCGCGTGGAGGCCGAAAGACGGAACTCTCACCGAAGGAAGGCAAAGGTGCCTGCCGACGTGGCGCCTCTCAAGGTCGGTGACACCGTCTCCGTCACCGGATCGGCCCTGAAGGGGGTCATTGCCGAGATCCGAGGCGAGAAGGCTCAGGTCCAGGCCGGTTCTCTTCGCCTTGATGTCCCCCTCGATCAGCTTCATCTGGCTTCCGTCTCCCAGAAAGGTCTCTCTCCTCAGGGGGGGGTGAAGATCAACGTCTCCAGGCCTCAGGGAATACCCAGTTCTCTCATGGTCCGGGGAATGACCGTCGACGAGGCCCTCCCTCTCGTCGAGCGCTATCTGGATCAGGCCTATCGGGCCGGCTACTCGGAGGTGACTGTTATCCACGGCCGGGGAACGGGCGTCCTGCGAAAGGCCGTTCGCGAGCTCTGCAAGGCGATCCCCTATGTCGAAGAGCAACGCCTCGGCGGCCCCGGTGAAGGCGGCTACGGCGTCACCGTCGTCCGCTTCCGTCAGAAGTGATCCTTCCGTCCCTCCCGACTCCGTTCTTGACTTGTCCTCTCTCAAGGATGACCATAAGAGAAAGGAGGTGTTTTCCGTGGTCCGAGCTCTTGCCCTCGTTTCCCTAGTCGCCTTCGCCCTGATTGCGATGCGGCTTCAGCCCCTTGAGGCCAAAGAGGATTCCGGCCTCGCGACGGCGGTCTTCGGCCTCGGTTGATTCTGGGGTCCCGACTCCCGGTTCGGGAGTCTTCCCGGCGTCGTCCGCACCGTCGTCGGATATGGAGGCGGCACGACGCCGGCGCCGACTTACGAGGACATTGGCGATCACACAGAAGTGATTCAGATCACCTATGACCCCCGGGTCCTTTCCTATGAATCTCTTCTTGACGTCTATTTCGAGGGTCGCCATTGGAAGAACCGGTCCTGGTCGACGCAGTATCGATCGGTCATTCTCCACGGTGGCTCGAGCCAGCATGACGCCGCGCAAAAGGCCATCTCCCTCAGGGGGGCGGAAAAGACCGTTGCCTTGGAGTCCCTTCAGGCCTTCTTCCGAGCCGAGGCCTACCACCAGAAATACCGGCTCCGGATGGTAGCTCCTCTCGCACGGCGTCTTGCCGCTCTCTTCGAGGATGACGAAGCTTTTGTTGCGAGCACCCTGGCGGCCAGAATGAACGGCTATCTTGCCGGTTACGGCACGAAAGAGGGGCTCGAAGAGGCCTGTCGCGAAGACGGACTCCCTCCTTCCGTGCTGGAGGAAGTACGGGACCTTCTTAGGCCTTTTGCAGCCCCGAAGGACGGAGTGCCGTGAAATCCCGATTCCGGTGGCTCCTCGTCCTCCTCGTCCTCTCCCTCCTTGCCGGCTCCCTCTGGGCGCTCCGTGACCGAGAGGAGAATCCAGCAGCTCCCTTGCCGGCGGAGAAGCCGCTTCCCGGCTATCCCCCTCTGCCGGAGGAGACCTCAAGGGGAAGTCTGTCAGAACGGGGTGGTCCTCCGAAAACGGAAGAGGGCCTGATGCCCGATCTTTCGGGACTGGCCCGCGGTTCAGGCAACCCCGATCCCCTTCTCTCCGGGGCGCCTGGTCCTTCCTCCTCGGCGTCGGAAGAGGAGTGGCAGATCACGATTCCGCCCTATCTTCGTAACATCGCCGATCAGCTGGAGGAACTGAAACAGGATCTGGAAGAGGGGACACTCAAGGCCGCCAAGAGCGGCCTTGAGGTCATTCCAGGAGTGACGGCCTCACCGGACAGGGCACGATGGTCTCTTTCCGGCGGCCAGACGAGAGTGGAAATCTCCATCCCTGCGGAAGATCTCAAAATAGATCTCGGTGAAATTCTTCCCTGATCGCTCAATGCGCCCCCGCCTTCAGCGGGGGCTGTTTTTTTGATTCGTGACATTGATTTTTTATTTATTCAATGCTACTATATATTGAAATTTAACGGTTGTAGGTGCCCGCAGAGGGAGCGGAATGAGGTCCTGTTGCCCGATTGTTCATCTATTGTCGGAGGCAAAAATGTTTAAGGAGGGGTCGCGATGATCATGTGGAGAAGGAGTGGGGCCGTTCTGTTGGCCCTGGTGGCGATTTTTGTCTGCGTTTCTGCTTCGGGTGCCGACTGGGCTGCCGAGCCCGGCCGTTATCGTGGGGTCTTTATCGGCAGCGACTACGGCGTTCTGAATGTGGAGCTTTACGAAGGTGGCGGCCTTGCCGGTGAAGGCTCATCGGCGGTGTCGGGCCATTCCTTTGTGGTCCAGGGGGAATGGTTCGCCGATGGTCGCTGTCATTTTCAGGGCGACGACGGCCGTTTTTTTGAGGGAAAACTCGACTCCATCGGACGGCTCCTCGGCGCCTGGAGCTGGGGGGAGGGAAAGGGTTCTTTCAGTGCCTTGGTCCAGTGAGTGGGATTCACTGAAGGGCCCGATCCGTTACGAGGGAGGCGACCGCAGGGACGCCTCCCTTTCTTGTCTGTTCCCGGCAGACTCCGTTCGACCGTGAGCCCCCTTTGCTGCTATTATCTATCTGGATGGTGAAGGGCAAGTTGTCGTGTTTTATTCCAAAAAGAAAAAAGATTTCGGGAGGATTATTTATGGGCAGACTGATTGCCGTTTGTGCCAGCGAAAAACGCCAGGAACCTAAAGTTCCCCTGCAAGAGGCCGTTGTCCGATTTGACGGAGGTATCGCCGGTGATTCTCATGGAGACCATCCCAGCAGGCCCTTGAGCCTTCTCCGTCTCGAAGACGTCGCCGATGTCGAAAGGAGGGCGGGTTTTCCCGTTCCTCCCGGCTCTCTGGCTGAGAACCTTGTCGTTGAAGGTCTCGATGCCGCTCAACTTATTCCGGGGGCCAGGCTCCGCCTCGGAGAAGAGGTCCTCTTGGAAGTTGTCGAAAAAGGCAAGAGACCTGAGGAACCTCACAGTTACGATTACCGGGGCATTTGCCTGCTCCCGACCCATGGTTTTTTCCTCCGTCCCCTCCAGGGCGGATCCATCAGGCCCGGTGATGCTGTTGCCGTTGAGGAGGACTCCTTGATCTGAAGAGATGCCCTCTCTCGAGGCCATCTCCTTGCCGGATTGCTGGTCCTGGCTTTTCGCGACCCCTGTGGTTCGGCCCGGGAGGTGATGCCCCAAAGCGCATTTCCTTGCCTTTCCGGAAGTTATCGAAAGGAGAAAGCGATGGTTCCCTCTTTTGCTCTCCCTGGGGCTCTCGTGGCCACCTTCTTCCTTGTGGTGACGGCAGTGAGGATTCTCCTTTGTCCCTTCGAGGAGGAGCGACGTTGTCTTCTGCTTTTTTTCGGTCCTGCCGTATCTTTGGTGGGCCTTCTTCTCGTCCTGGTCCATGACGTGGTTGTCGCTGTTGATTTCGCCATCGTCTCTCTGGCTCTTTCTCTTTCGTTTTTCCTGCTGCTTTGCCGTGGAGAGGGGGAACGTCCTTTGTGATGTTTTCCTTCTTGGTGCTTTTCTTCTACGGCGGCCTTCTTTTGACGGCCCTCGGGCCGGTCCTTTTCTTCGCCCGACGCCTAAGGAGATGGAGACGGTGGGGATGGCCGGCATTTTGGTTCGGCTTTTTTCTGGCCCTCTCGGCCTCCCTCCTCTGGGGACTGCAGGCCTATCGCCTCACCGGAGAGAGTCGGTTCCTTTTCTTCACTCTTCATGGCGGGTTTCTTTTCCCGCTCCTGTTGGTCGGTCTGCGTTGCGTGCCCTCCCTTGCCCCCCGCTCGCTCTCTGGCGGAGATGACCCTTCCGATGCAGAGGAGAGGATTCGATGACTTTTCTCGTTCCGTCGCTCTTGCTTGTTCCCGTCCTTCTCGGTGCCCTTGTCGCTCTCATAGCCTCCGATGAGGGGGTTGTCCTTTCCGCTTTTTCCGTTTTTTCCCTTTGTCTGGCCCTGGTCTTTCTGGCCCTCCAGGCTCCGGGAGTTGCTCTTGCCCAGCTTGTGCTGGGAGGTTTTTTCCTCGGCCTCCTCTTTTGTTTCTTCTTCCGCTCGGCTCCAGGCGATCAGGGGCAGAGACCATGAAGGTCCGTCTCGTCCTCGTCGCGGCTTTGATTCTTTCCGTCGGCCTTTTCGGGGGAGCCCTCTTTCAGCTCTCTCTGAGCGATGGCTCGCGAAGTGTCGCCGTTGACCGCTACTATCTCTCTTGGGGTCAGATGGAGACACAGGCCAACGATCTCGCTACGGCCGTTCTCTTCGATTATCGGGTCTTTGACCTCTTCCCTCTGGTCGGCGCCCTTCTCGCCAGCTCCGCTTCAGTAACCTTCCTTTTCGGCCGGGGAGGCAAAAGACCATGATCGCAGAGAAGAGGTATTCCTCGGCTCATCCGTTTCTGATCCTTCTGCTGATGGGTTTAGGTCTCGCTCAGGCTCTGTTCGCTCATCTTCGTCCCGGTGACGGGTTTACGGGCGGAGCCATCGTCGCCCTAGCCTTGCTCGCCGTGACGATGAAAAATGAGGAAGCCCGTCTTGCCTCTCCCGTCGCCTTGGTCCTTTTTGAAGGGGTCGGCCTTGCCGCTTTCCTGGTTTTGTCCTTCTTGGGAATGGGCGCGACCTTGATGTATAACGTCCTGGTGGGTCGGGGAGGGGTTTTCGGAGGAACCCTGCCGGCGGGGCACAATGGGGGGCAGCTTTTTACTTCGGGAACGATCGCTCTGTTCAACCTCTCCGTGGTCCTGATTGCCGCCGGAGCTCTGGGGCGCATGGCACGGGCCTTTTTCCTGGCCGACTCTCAGGAGGTCGACCGATGAGGGATCTGACTCTTGTTGCCGTCCTGGTCCTCTTCGCCGCAGGTCTGGCGGGAGTCGTCTTCTCCCAGGATCGCCGAAAAAGGGTTATGGCCCTTTTCTTTCTTCAATCCTCCGCCGTTTTCCTCTTCGTGAGCCTCGGCTACCGTCAGGGGGGGAGGCCCCCTCTTTTCACGCTTATGGCTGAGGGGGGGCCGATGGCTTTGCCGTCGGCCCAGGCCATGGCGACATCCTTTCTCATCCTCTCTTCGGTGACGGTTGCGCTCCTCCTTGCCCTTGCCTTCTTTCTTCCCCGGCGAGAGGGCACGATTCGGGGCGAGCGGAAGGGGAGGTCCCGCTGATGGACTGGCAGAGCCATCTTCCCGTCCTGCTTGTCGCCCTGCCTCTGACGGGAGCCCTTGTGTTTCCTTTTTTTGCCTCCGGAGGACGAACCATCCGTCGCCTGGGCATTCTTCTTTCGGCTGCCGTCGTTCTTGCTCTGACGGGACTGCTTTGGCAGAAAGTGGCCACCGAGGGGCCGCTCCTCTACGTCGTGGGAGGAGCGGCCTGGAACCTGCCTCTGCCGCCGGGGCTTTCCTTTCCGCCGAGGATCGTTCTCTTCATCGATGCCTTCAGCGTGGTCGGCCTTGGGGGCCCGGCCCTTCTTTTCCTGGCCGGATCCTTTGCCTGGGCCGGAGAGACTCAAGGCGATTCCCGCACCGAGGGACTGGCGGGAATGTTCTACCTCCTAGCCTTCGCCTCCATCCTGGCCATGACGGTGACGGGCGATCTCCTCAGTCTCATCCTGTTCTTCGGCCTTTTTTCCCTCTCCCTGGCAGGGACGACAGCCCTTTCCGGCAGGAAACAGGCGCTGGAGATCGCCTTTGAGGGGCTTCACTTCTGGGCCGTCTTTTCCGTTCTCGCTCTGTTCGGACTGGCTTTGATCTATGGCAGACACAACACGGTCAACATGTCAGCCTTGGCCGGGGTCCTTCAGTTCGGTCTTGTGGAGAAAGTTGCCCTGGGCCTCATCGTGGCCCTTCTTCTTACGCGTTGCGGCGCTTTTCCCGTCCACTTCCCCCTTTTTGACTATCTCCAGGAAGCTACGCCGTCGACAGCGTGTCTTTTGATTGCCGGAGCGCAGGGTGGCTTTTATTCCCTCATGAGGGTTCTCTTTTCGGTATATGGCTCTCCTCTCGGTTCTGTCCCGATCGGTTGGGGCCTCATCGTCTCCGGCGCTTTCGCCGTTTTCTTCGGCCTTGCGCTTCCTCTGCTCAACCGCCCCCTCAGGATGCTTCCGGCGTTCGTCTTTCTCGTTCAGGTCGGGACAGCATTGATCGGCATCGGTGCAGGGCTTGCCTGTCTCGGTGACGTCCGGGCCATGGCCGACTTCGGCATGACCGCTCTGCGCGGAGGTGTTGCCCAGGTCGTCTTAGCCTTTCCCGCTTCGGCTCTGCTCTGCCTGGCGTCGACATCGCTTCTTGGCGACGAAGAGACGGCGGGTTTCTCGGCCGTGGTTAGGGCGCGTCTGTTGCTCTTTTTCCTTTTTGCCGGTTGGCTTCTTGCGGGTTTGCCTCCCTTCGTCGGCTTTGTCCCCAAGCTCCTCCTTCACGAGTCGCTTTTCGCCCTAAATCCGGTACTGGGGGCCCTTTCCCTGGCGGCTTCGATCGCTATGGCAGCTCTTATGACCAGGGCCTTTTACGCTCTGTCCCTTTCGACGAAGCAATCTCATCGTGGCCTGAACCGCCTTCCCCTGGGAGTTCTGCTCTCCATGGGCTTGCTGACGACGGTGTTTTTCGTTTTTTCCTTCCTTCCGGTCTGGATGCTGAGTTATGTCATTGATCCTGCCATCAATGCTCTGCTCGACCAGGGCGGATTCATGATGATCCTGAGGGGAGGAGGGATGTAAGATGAGCCGCCTCTACACCGGTTTCGGCTATTGGGATGTCACCTCCTGGCTTTTGGCCTTTGCCGTCGCTGTGCTGCTGGTTTCATGGATCGGCGGGTTGGGGCCGAGAAGTGCCCCCCCCGTGAGAAAGGCAGAGACAGCAGGAGCGGAGGAAGCGAAGCCGTTCTCCGACAGACGGCCCTCTTTCTGGGAAGACTCTTCTTTTCACCGTCTCGTGGGTGAATCTCCGTCGCGGTTCTGGGAGATCCTTTCGGCATATCGCGTCGGATGGGCCCTTGTCGCCATGGTCTTTCTCCTCGTTCTGGCCCTTCTCTAAGGAGGCGATAAGATGGACCGACATCGGGACGGCCTGACCAAGGCCCTGTCGATTTTTCGCTATAACGCGGGATCCTGTAACGGCTGCGACGCCGAATGTCTCGCCCTTTGGGGCCCGCGATACGATCTGGAACGTCTCGGTTTCCGCCGTGCCCCTTCACCCCGGCAGGCGGATATCCTATTCGTTACGGGAGTGGTGACGACGCGGGCCGCAAAGAACCTGCGCCACCTCTACGAGCAAATGGCGTCGCCCAAAGGGGTCGTCGCCGTCGGCGTCTGTGCCGTCTCTGGCGGCCTTTTTCGCCGTTCCTCCAGTTTTGCCGGACCCCTTGATGCCCTTTTGCCCGTCGATGTCTACCTTCCCGGCTGTCCTCCTCGACCGGAGGCTCTGATCGAGGGGTTGACGCGGATGGTTCTCCGCTGGGAGGATGAGGGCGGAAGCGAGGGGAGGGAAGGCTCGTGATTTTTGCGCCCGAATATGCTTCTCTGGCGACGTCACATCAGGAAGTTCTGAATTGTCTCATCGAGGTCTTCGGTGAGGATTTGGGCACTCCGCTTCTCGATGAAGGGCGCCCTTCAGGGCCCGTCATTACCCTGACGGTTCCTGCCTCGAGGCTTCTTGCCTTTGTGGAGCGCCTTGGGGAATTTGATTATCCCCACCTTTCATCGGTCAGCTGCGAAGAGCGGGAAGATGGAGTCATCCTCCATTATGATTTTTCCCTTTTCCGCGCTTCCTCTCCTGGGGAAGGTCTGATGATTTGCGTTGCCCTTTCTCCTCAGGAGCAGAAGGGCATGATCCCTTCCCTTTCAGGCCTTTCCCCCTGGGCCGAGTATGCCGAAAGGGAGCTCACAGACAGGCTCGCCGTGGAGTTTCAGGGCCTTGAGAACAGGGGGCCGCTCCTTGACCGAAGGGAAGAGCCGACGGTGCCGCCGGATTATGTCGTCTTGCCCCTTGCTGCGGCGGGCAGGACCGAATCCTTCGCTCTTGCGGTCCGTCTTGTGAGAGGCCGCATCGGCTCGGTCAGGTTTCATTTGGGTTCACTCCACCGCGATGTCGAGACCCTGGCCATGGGGGGAGACTCCTTTCAGGCCCTTCCGCTGGCCGAGAGGCTCTGCGGCTCCTGCTCCTTCGCCAACGCCCTTGCCTATGTGCGGGCGCTGGAGGATGCGTCCGGTTTTGACGTTCCTCGCCGGGCCCGTTACGTGAGATCTCTCTTCCAGGAGCTGGAGCGCCTGTCGTCCCATCTGCTGTGGCTGGCGACGGCTTTCCACGGAGAAGGACAGGAGGCGCTTCTTGCGGCAACCCTGGCCTTGCGTGAGCCGATCCTGGATGTCCAGGAGAAGCTGACGGGAAAAAGGAGTGTCTCCGCCGTTGTCGCCATCGGAGGCGTCCGCGTCGATTTGAGCCGGCAAGGCCTGGAGACGTTGCAATCAATGCTGGCTGTCACCCGCCGTGAGCTCCGGCCTTTCCGAGACGCTCTTTTGCGGGGGGGGCTCCTTCGCTGTCGTATGGAGCATCGCGGCTTTCTCCCGAAGGCCGAGGCCGTTCGCCATGGCGCCGTCGGCCCTGTGGCCAAGGCAAGCGGATTGCCGGTGGACCGGCGAAGCCACAGTCCCTACGAAGCCTACGGTGAGCTCGACTTCCTCCCCCTTATCCTGGAACGGGGCAGCGGCGAAGCCGGAGGAGATGTCTTCGACAGGCTCCTCATGCGGGTCATGGAGCTCAGCCAGTCGCTGGACCTGATCGAAAAAATCGTGGAGGGTCTTCCCGAGGGACCGCTTCTGGCTGTCCCGAAACGACGCAATCTCGTGGGAGCCCTGAAAGAGGCCGACGGCAGAGGGCTTGGGGCCGTCGAAGGGCCTCGGGGCGAAGTCATTCATGCCGTGACGCTTCATGCGGGCCAGACAGCCCTTTCCTCCTGGTCCGTGACTTCCGCGACGCGCAGAAATCTGTCCCTTCTCCCCCGGCTCCTAAAGGGTGCTCTCCTTGATGACGCTATGGCGATTGTGAACAGCCTAGATCCCTGTCTGGCCTGCGTGGAGTGCCTGCTGCCCCTGAAAGCCGGGGAGGAATTGACGGAAGGCGGTCAAAGACGATGATCCTGCCCTGGGGTACAAAAGCCGTCGCCGCAGTGACTCTCATGCTGCTGGCCGCCCTGATCAGCCTTCTTTTCGAAGGCGCAGGAAGGCTGGTGCGTGCGCGGGGGGAGCGTCGTGTCGGCCCGCCCCTCTTTCAGCCCTTCTACGAGCTGGTCAAACTTTTCGGTAAGCAGGAACAACTGCCGCAGGATGACCCGTTCCGGCTCCATCATGGTGGCCCACTTATCGCCGGAGCTCTATCGCTGACGACCTTCCTGTATATGCCTGTGGGCTCTCTGCCCCCCGTTCTGACCGGAGGAGGGGACCTCATCCTTGTGGTGACGCTGCTCTTTCTCGCGTCCCTGGCCCTTGTCCTCGGCGGTTCAGCCAGCGATGAAGCGACTTCAGGTTTCGATGTCGAGGGAGAGCTGACGCTTCTTGCCGTTTCTTCTCTCCCCCTGGCCGTGGTCCTCTCCAGCCTGGCCTGGTTTGCCTACCGTCAAGGCCTTCCCGGAGCCCCCTTTTCTCTTGAGACCTTTGTCGCCAAACCGGTCTGGATCGTCCCCAGCTGGTCAGGACTTCTCGGCACCTTTATTCTTATGGTGGCTTTCCTCTGTCTTTTGCCCCTCCAAGCGGGATCGCTCCGCCTTGACCTCTTTGAGGGACTTGAAGTCCGTTATTCAGGCCGCGGCCTTCTTCTCTTCCGCCTTGCCCGCTATTTTCGCTCTCTTGCCCTTTCCGCCTTGGCCGTCTCCCTCTTTTTTCCGGGATCCCTGGGGCGTTGGCTGGGACTTCAGGAGTCGGTTCTTCTTGCCATCGACTTTCTCTTCTTCTGGGTCAAGGTTTTCGTGGTCCAGATGGTCACGCTTTTCGGAACACCGGTCCTCGTCGGTCGTTTCCGGACGGATCTCCTCGCCCGTTTTTTTGCACTGGCCGTCACCGGATTCGCTCTGGCCGGTCTGCTGCTTCTTTATTTTGACGTCCGGTTCTGATCGGAGGTGACGCGCCGTGTCCACGTTCTTTTTCCTGCTCCATCAGGCTCTGAGAGGTCCACTGACGCACCCCTTTCCCTTCATCCACATGCCAGATCATCTTCGGGAGGCTCTGTGGGCCGTCAAAGAGGGGCGAGCCGATATCTGTGGCCCTCTGCCGACTCCGGACGGTCTTTGGGGCCAGCTCGTCTATGACCGTCAGAAATGCCGGGGATGCAGGGCCTGCCTGTCCCGCTGCGGCGCCGAGGCAATCAGCGAATCGGACGAGAAGGGGAAAATCGAAATCGATCTGGCCTGCTGCTGTCTCTGCGGGGCCTGTGTCGAGGCCTGCGGGCATTCCGCTCTATCCATGGGCGATTCCTTCCTGAACGCGACCGCGGACCGGACGGAGCTGCTCCTGACCGACTCCGGTTCCGTTCAGATGACTGATGAAGCGGATCTCTGGTCCGGGGAGAAGGGGCGATGAACGACTCCATCGCCGTTTTTTTCACGGGAGGAACGATTGGGAGTGCCCTGGCTGCTGAGGGAGAGGCCTCGCCGGACGCGTTCCGGTCCCGCGATTTGCAGGAATTGGTGGAACGTTTCTTTGCCGACCTTTCCCTCAACGTGACGTTGCATTTTCCCTGGGGGGAGCGTGGGTTAGACAGTTCCAGTTTCCACCCGGGGCACTGGGTCGCTCTGACCCGTCAAGTCGTCGGCGCTCTCGAAGGCGGGGCGCGCGGGATCCTCATCCTCCATGGGACGGATACGATGGCCTATTCATCAGCCTGGATGAGCCTGGCCCTCGGTGAGATCGATTGCCCCGTCGTCTTCACGGGAAGCCAGCTGACCCTTGACAGTATCCCCGACGATGTGGCGGTCAATCTCCGTGGTGCCGCCGCCGTAACGGCTTCTCGGCTGGCCGGCGTCTGGATTTACTTCAACTGGAAGCTGTTTCAGGGCAGGCGGGTCCACAAGGCCCGGGCTCTCCATCCGGACGCCTTTGTCGCCGTCGGCGACGTCCCTTTCTTCTTCACTCCCGAACAGGCAGGACGTCTCGGTCCGTCCCGGCCACGATCGGGCTGCCTTTTCGCTCCAGAACTGAAGGTAATCCTTGGTCTTTCCGAAGATCAGGCCTGGTCTCGCCGAAAAGAGGTGGCCTGGATCACTGCCGCTCCAGGATTGATGCCCCGATTTTCAGGGGAAGAGAAGGTTGTGGTGGTCCTCGGTCAGGGGGCGGGAAATGCGTCGGTGCCCTTCATGGAAGAGATCGTCTCCTTCTGGGAGGGGCGCAGGAAGCCGCTTCTTCTGGCCTGCAGTCTCGCGGAAGGAGACGAAAAGCGCCCCGAAGCCTATAAGGACGTGGGGCTTGCCTGGCTGTCCAGGCGAGGCTTCGGCCTCTGGAGCCAGGGGGACTATCCGCTGGAGTTCATTCACGGCCTGGCCTGGTTTGCCCTTCTGGGCAATTCGGCCGACCCCGGTTCCGTCCTCTCCCGGTATCTCCGCCGACTCTAAAAAAACGGGGGCCTTCGCGAGGCCCCCGTTGCTCATTTCCTTCTTTTTCGTCAGGAAGGGGCTTAGGGTCATCCCGCCAGACCGTAATGACGGAGGCGGTGCCGTACTTCCTCTCTGCCGAGGTGAGCGGCGACCTCAAAGATGCCCGGACTCACCTTGCGCCCCGTCAGCGCCCAGCGAAGGGGCATGGCCAGGTCCTTGAGCTTCATTCCCTGTTCTCCGGCCCAATGACGGGCAAGGTCGGCCATGGCGTCATGATTCCAGGTCTCCAGTTCGAGGAGAGCCTCGAAGAAGGGAGCCAGGACGGCGCGGGTCTCATCGGAGAGGTCCTTGCCGTCGTAGCGGGCCTTGACAGGCCCGAAAGAGAGGAAAAAGTCACTGTATTCGGCCATTTCCTTCAGTGTCTGGCCCCGTCCCTCGAGGAGATCGAGGGCGCGGAGGAGATAGGCCTCGTCGAAGTTGCCTTTTCCTAGGCCCAGATCCTTCCAGAAGGGACTGATGAGCTCAAGTCGCCGTGCCGGATCGAGCCGTTTGAGATGTTCCTGGTTGACGAAGCCGAGCTTCTTCATGTCAAAGACGGCCTTGCGCTTGATGACCTTGCTCAGGTCAAAAAGGGCTGTCGCCTCGTCACGGTCGAAGATCTCCTTGTCCTCTCCTGCCGACCAACCGAGAAGAGCCAGGAAATTGAAGATCCCCTCGGGGATGTATCCCAGATCTCGGTAGTCGTAGACGCTTGTCGCGCCTTGACGCTTGGAGAGTTTTTTCTTGTCCTCGCCGAGGATCATGGGCAGGTGGGCGAAGTGGGGAATTTCCCAGCCCAGGGCGTCGTAGACGAGGATCTGTTTGGGCGTGTTGATGATGTGATCCTCACCGCGAATGACGTAGTTGATGGCCATCGTGTGGTCGTCGACGACGACGGCGAAGTTGTACGTCGGCGTCCCGTCACTTTTGATGAGGACCGTGTCTTTGATGGTCTCACTTTTGATTTCGATGGAGCCGTAGACGATATCTTCAAAGAGGAGAGTCCTGTCCTGAGGGACGTGCTGGATGATGGCCTCTCCCTCGCGGTAGGCCAGTCCCCTTCCGACGAGTTCCTCGGCGTAGCGGTGATAAATGTCGAGCCGCTCCGACTGGCGGTAGGGCCCATAGTCACCGCCGCAGTCGGGGCCTTCGTCCCAGTCCAGTCCCAGCCAGCGCATTCCGGACAGAATGGTCTTTTCAAAGGCTTCCGTCGATCGCTGGCGGTCGCTGTCTTCGATGCGAAGAATGAAGCTTCCCCCCATTCTCCTGGCCCAGAGCCAATTGAAAAGGGCCGTGTGTGCCCCTCCGATGTGGAGGGCACCGGTCGGGCTCGGCGCGAAGCGGACGCGTACCGTTTCCGTCATGGTCCTGTTACCTCCTCCTGCCTGGATGCTTCACCCCAGGCTCTCAGGTCTTATACTAGGCCCAGTGATTATACCTTACCGTCAGTCTCTTTCTCCCACGCCTCTGTCTCTTCCGGCAGGGCTACGGGTTTTTTGAGATGATATTGGACGAAGGAGAGATTTCCATTGAAACCGAAGACCCTGCTACTTGTCGACGGCCATGGCCTGGCCTATCGGGGCTTCTATGCCCTGCCCGAACTGACGGCCCCCGACGGACGGCCGACGAGTGCCATCGTCGGCTTCTTCAATATGTTTTTGAAGATCGTCGACGAAAGGGAGCCCGATGCCGTCGCCGTCATCTTCGATGCGGCAGCGCCGACCTTCCGCCATGAGGCTTTCGAAGACTACAAGGGCACCCGTAAGCCGACTCCTGAGCTCCTGAAAGAGCAGATCCCCCTGATCAAGGAAATCCTCGAGGCTGCAGGCTATCCCCCTCATGAAAAGGCCGGTCTCGAGGCCGACGACATTATTGCCGCCACGGCGCTTGCCGCCGCAGAAAAGGGGATTGAGGTGCTGATCCTCACGGCGGATAAGGACCTTCTTCAGATTGTGGGACCCTCCATTCGGGTCCTTAGGCCTCAGAAGGGGGTCAGTACCTTCCGCCTTTACGACCCGGAGGTTTTCGTGAACGAATACGGTTTCGCCCCGAACCTCATGGCCGACTATCTGGCTCTTGTCGGCGACAGTAGTGATAACGTGCCCGGCGTCCCCGGCATCGGCGACAAGACTGCCCGACGGCTTCTTGCCTCCTGGGGTGGCCTGGAGGAGATCTTGGCCCATCTTGATGACCTCCCCAAGGGGCAGGCCAACAGGCTCCGCGAAGGGGCCAATTCGGCTCGGGCCAGTCTCGAGCTGACCCGACTTCGCCTGGAAGGAGCGCTGCCTCTGGAAAGCCTCTCCCGTCGGTCCACGGATAGCGATAGTCTGAACCAATACTGCACCGAGCTGGGATTGGAAAAACTCAGGAACCGCTTCGGGGCCAACGGTGTCTACGAGGACCGAACCCTCACCGTTGACCTTGCCCAGACTCGAGAGGTGTCTCTTGCCGCCTTGGCTGAGGGAGCTTTGCTGATTGTCGCCGAAGACGGGGACGACGTTCTTTTCGGCGACGGTCTCGGGTTATTTGCCCGGGTCTCCGGGACGTCCTTGCCCGCAGAAAGGTGTGTGTCACTGCTCCGGTCCGCTTCCAAGGTCATCACCTGGGGTTACAAGGAGCTCTGCAGGAAACTCCCCGAGGGAGTGCTCCCGCCCGAGCGGGTATGGGACGGTAAGATTGTCGACTACCTCCTTCATCCTGACAGGGGGGAGCGCAGTCTGGAAAAGGTCCTGCAGAGGCCGTCTCTGTCGCCGGGAGACAGGATCCTTCTCCTGAAGGAGACCTATGACGCCTGGATGCCCCTTCTCGGTGAAGGGCAACGACGGCTCATGGAGAGGGTGGACCTCCCCCTGAGCCCCGTCCTGGCGGCCATGGAGGAGGAGGGTCTTGGTCTAGACCGCCTCCAGTTGGGGGGGCTCGAAGCGGAACTTAAGGACCGCCTGGCCCTGATTGAAAAGAAGATCGGCGACCGGGCTCATCGGAGGATCAACCTCAACTCGCCCAAGCAGGTGGGTGAGCTCCTTTTTGACCATCTCGGTCTTCCCCCCCTCAAAAGGACGAAGACTGGCTATTCGACGGACATTTCCGTCCTTGAGGAACTTGCCTCGCTCCCTGACGGTAGGGGTGAGGTGCCTGCTCTCATCGTCGAGCACCGAGAGGTGGCTAAAATGCTCTCGGGTTTCATTTCTCCCCTTCTCGCGACGGGCGAGGGCGATCGGTCAATCCTTCATTCCACTTTCGAACAGACCACGACGGGAACGGGACGGCTCTCCAGCCGCGACCCCAATCTTCAGAACCTGCCCGTTTTCGGGCACTGGGCTGCCCGACTGAGACAGTGTCTCGTGCCGCGTCAGAAAGGTGCCCTCTTCGTCGCCGCGGACTATTCCCAGATAGAGCTCCGCGTTCTTGCCCATTACAGCAACGATCCGCGGCTCAGGGCGGCTTTCGCCGAAGGACGGGACATCCATGCCGAGACGGCGAGCTCCCTTTTCGGCGTTGCAGCGGAGAAGGTTTCTGCAGAACAGCGAAGACGAGCAAAAGTCGTCAACTTTGGCCTCCTCTATGGGATGACGGCCTTTGGTCTCGCCCAGAGGCTCTCCATCGGCCAGGCTGAGGCCAAAGAGATTATCGACCGCTACTTTGCCACCTTTCCTCTCGTCGCCGATTTTCTTGAAGGGAGCGTCGTGGAGGCGAAAAAGCGGGGCTACACGCAGACTCTCTTCGGCAGGCGCCGTCCCCTAGATGAGGTTTCGACCGTCGAGGGGCGTGGCAACGGAGCCCTTCGTCGGGTTGCCGTCAACACGCCCATACAGGGAACGGCCGCGGACATCGCCAAGATGGCCATGATTGGTTTTCACGAGCGGACCCGGCGAGAAGGGAAGACCTGGCCCTTGGTCCTTCAGGTTCACGATTCTCTTGTCTGCGCTTGTCTTCCTCAGGAGGCCGACGAGGCCGAAAAGACCCTTGTCACGGTCATGGAAGGGGCCTTCCCCCTTTCCGTCCCCCTCGTGGCGTCACCGAAGCGAGGCGACTCCCTGGCAGACATCTGAAGGCTCTTTTCCCTTTACAGTCCCCGGCGGGAAACGTATCATTAGACGCGCTGGCTGAACCGAAAAGAAAACCGAGAGGTTTGATCAAAAGGAGGAAGAATAGCCTTGGTTATGCGGATGCTGAGAACCCAGATCAAGTGGATCATGTTAAGTGTTGCCGTCGTTTTTGTTCTTTCCATTCTGTTCATGTACGGCCCCATGGGTGGAGGAGGAAGCGACGACGGAGGCATGAAAGACTATCCCGTCGCCACTCTTGATGGCACCAAGGTCATGCGTTCCTCCATTGAAATGGGCCTTCGGGATGCCGTTGAACGGGCGAATCTACAGGAAGTGACCTCGGCGGATCTTCCGGCCCTTCGCAAGTCGGTCCTCCAGAACATCATTCTCACGCACGAGCTTGAAAAAGAGGCCAAGGCGAGAGGCATCGCCGTTACCGACCAGGAAGTCGACGACGTCGTTGCCGAGATCAAGGATCAGTTCCCCACTGTCGAGGCTTATGATCAGTATCTCGAGAGATCCGGCATCGAGATGAAGGCCCTTCGGGAGAACATAGCCCGCCAGCTCGCGCAGCAGAAGGTCTTTGAAGGGGAGCTTTCCTCCGTTGTCCTTGGCGAAGAGGAAATCGCTGAGTTCTATGACAAGACGAAAGAGGTCTTCTTCCGTCGGCCTGAAGGGTTCAATCTCAATGTCGCCCATCTTCCCGCCGAAGATCTTGCCCGGGAAGTCGCAGAGAAGATCAATGCCCAGGGCGACTGGGATGGTGCACTGAATATCCTTTCTTCCGATGTCCGGGACCATACGCCATACGACCAGCCTGTCTTCGTCGCCTCCGAGGCTCTGGCGAGTCACTTCGGGCAAGTCCTTTCGGCTGACATGAACGTTGCCGTGGGCCCCTTCGAGGTCGCCAGCGATGATTTCGTCGTGATCATGAAGCGGGAAGCCCTTCCTGAACAGATCCTGCCGCTCGACGAGGTGAGCCAAGACATCTCCAACCTTCTTCTTTCCCGAAAACGGAGTGAGGTCCAGCACAAGTTTTTCCATGACCTCATCGCGAGGGCAAACGTCACCGTCCACGACGAAGAACTTTTCGCCGTTTCTGTTGTCCCTGAGCCCGCTTCGAAGGATCTGGAAACGGCTTCAACTGACGCCGCCCAGAGGCCTCTTTCTCAAGACACCGAAGAGACGGCTTCGCAGGAAGGGGAGCCCCTTTCGGAAGACAGCGACATGACGGAATAGCAAGACGGATCATCGTCGGGACCGCTATTGACATTATGGGGAGTGCCTCATAGAATAGTTCCCGCAGACCGAGGTGGGATGGCCGAGCGGCTGAAGGCACTCGCCTGCTAAGCGAGTAGCGGGGCTAAAACCTCGCTCCAGGGTTCGAATCCCTGTCCCACCGCCAGATTGCAAACACGCGCCGGTAGCTCAATTGGATAGAGCGTCTGGCTACGGACCAGGAGGTTACGGGTTCAAGTCCTGTCCGGCGCGCCAAAAACGTAAAGAGACTCCCTAGGAGTCTCTTTTTTTGTTCCTGGCGACGCTTGACAAGTTTCTCCCTTTCCTTTACAGTTCCTTTGTCGGCAGGCGCCGCCGATCAATACCTGTTAGGAGGCAATACCTTGACAACAAAGGGTACCGTTAAGTGGTTCAACGAGACGAAGGGCTACGGCTTTGTCACCACCGATGAGGGCAAGGACGTATTCGTCCATTTCAGCGCCATTGCGATGGATGGATTCAAGACCCTCGCGGAGGGTCAGCGGGTGGAGTTCGAGATCACCCAAGGACAGAAGGGCCCTCAGGCCTCCAACGTCGTTAAGATCTAACTTTTTCAACTAGAGCGTAGAGCGGCATTTCCCAAAGGGATGCCGCCTTCTTTTTTTCGAGAAGCCGCTCTTCACGAGGCCAGAAGATTGGCCCGTGCCCAAGGATCGCACTTGACAGGATCTATTCCGTACACTAGTGTATCCTTGTCGTGCGAGTCGCGGCAGGACTTTATTTTAGTATAGGGGGAACTGTCTTGAGTCTTCAGGGAACGGTCAAATGGTTTAACGATGCAAAGGGTTATGGTTTCATCACCACCGATGAGGGCAAGGATGTCTTCGTCCATTTCAGTGCTATCGCCATGGATGGCTTCAAGAGTCTCGCCGAGGGACAGCGGGTGGAATTCGACATCACCCAGGGCCAGAAGGGCGAACAGGCCGTTAACGTCGTTCGCCTCTAGGCGAAGCGCCTAAAGGCCAGCCCAGTCCATAAGCGAGGGGCCCCTCGTAAAGGGGGGCCCTTCGCTTATGGACTGTGTGGCAAAAGGGTTACTTCACCTCGGGAACGTTGAGGCCCTTCTCGGCGTAGTATTTGGCGGCGCCGGGGTGGACAGGCACGGAGATGCCAACGAGGGCCGTGTCGAGGGTCACAAGCTGGGCCTTGGAGTGGACCTTATAAAGCTCGTCGATGTTGTCCCAGAGGGCTTTGGTGAACTCGTAGATGGTCTCCTCAGGGAGGTCGCCGTCGCAGACGATCATTGCCATGACGGCAGGTGTCTTTACGTCTTGGTCGACGCCCTTGTAGGTTCCAGCGGGGATGACGTCGGCGGCGAAGTAGGGGAACTGGGCCTCGAGCTTCTTGAGGAACTCGTCGTCGAAGTTGACGAGGCTGATGTCGTGCATCGTGGCCAGGTCCATGATGGAGGCTACGGGATAGCCGGCGACGACGAATCCGGCGTCAAGCTGGCCGTCCTTGAAGCGCTGGGTCGTGTTGTTGAAGTCGAGGAAGTCCGTCGACATGTCTTCGTATTTCAGGCCGGCCACCTCGAAGATGCTGCGGACGTCGGCTTCGACGCCGGAACCAGGGGCGCCGACGGAGACGCGCTTGCCCTTGATGTCCATGAAGTCCTTGATGCCCGTTTTCTTAAGGGTGATGAGGTGGACGTGCTCCGGATAGAGGGAGGCGATGGCGCGGACGTTGGGGAAGGGGTTGGAGAACATGTTCTGACCCTTCCAGGCCCAGTAGGCGACGTCGTTCTGGACGAGAGCGACCTCGATCTGATGGGTGCCGATGAGGTTCAGGTTCGCCGCAGAGGCGTTGCCCGTCTCTGCCGTGACCTGGAGGTTCTCGGCATGGCGGGAGACGACGTCAGCGATACCGCCGCCGACGGGGTAGTAGGTTCCGGCCGTTCCGCCGGTGGCGATGGAAAGGAAGGTCTTGGCCGAAGCCGTTCCGGCGACAGCGGAGATGGCAAGGACTGCCACCGCGACAAAAATCATCAGTTTCTTCATATGTTAATCTCCTCCATTCAAGCTATGCCTCGGGTTGCCCCTGAGGGGGGTGGGAAATGAAAAAGGAAGGGACGACAGAAAGGCCCGGTCTTCCATCACCTCCTCTGGAGATTTACTGTGGCTAATGAAAAGTATAAAGATAAAGGGGAAGACGGGCAAGGGGGACAGGATCTCTGTTTCCTTCTGTACGATCAGAGACTTGCCAAGGCGTGCCTGGTCCCTCAAAATGGCTTACACGAATGGAGTTTTTTCCGGTCCTCAACTCGTTCTTTCAGGGCTGTAGCCTGAAAGCCTCTCAAGGGGGATGCACGCCAATGATCTGGAGACACATTTTTTCTGCCGAAACAGACGATGAGACGAAGACTGCCGATCCTCTCAGTGAGGCGGAGAAACCCGAAAGCGGGACCGAAGAGCGACAGAGGCGCAACGGAGAGGGACGTCGCATGATTACTCCTGTCGGCGACGGTTCAGAGGCCCTTTGTCTCCGTGTGGACCTGAAAGTCCTCGATGAAAGTCAGATCGGTCGGGCCGCTCTTCTTTTGGCCGCGACCCTTTCCCCTGACGACGAGACGATCGTGAAGGAGCAGATCCATCGCGTCGGTTGGAAGGCCGTCGCCACGGAAATCGGGGGACTTGCCGGCGATCTTCCCCAGAAGATCACCCGGTCCGTCGTCGGCGCTGCCCTCAACGGAGGTGTCGTCGAAAAGAAGCCCAACGAGATGCATGCCCTCATGCATGCCGCTCTGGAGGCGATGAACGCCTTCATGGCTCCCTCCCTTCTGGAGGTGAGTATCGGCGCCAAGCTGGCCATTGTCCGCAACACCCATTGGATCTCCGTCGCCGTCATGGGCGATGCCGCCTACCATGCCGCCGCTCATCACGAGCGTTCCGGCATCGGCGTCATGCACATCTAGTTTTTTCAAGTTGCGGCTCTCTGGCGGTCGTGCTAGAATCATTGACTGTGTTGACCTGAATGTCACCGGGAGGTGAGGTTAGCTTTGAAAAAGGATATCCATCCCAACTACGATACCTGCAAGGTCAGCTGTGCCTGCGGGAACAGCTTTGAGACCCGTTCAACCGTATCGGAAATCAAGGTGGCCGTCTGCAACGTCTGCCACCCCCATTACACGGGCAAGAAGGGACGCAT
Source organism: Synergistaceae bacterium (assembly GCA_016756725.1). Lineage (GTDB taxonomy): Bacteria > Synergistota > Synergistia > Synergistales > Aminithiophilaceae > Aminithiophilus. Next base: position 88,591 of record JAESII010000010.1, read on the forward strand.
CGTCTCGGAAGCCGGAAGGCTGGAGAAGTTCCGCAGGAAGTACGAGGGCATCAACTACGGCCAGAAAGAGACAGGCGACGATTAAGGGGAGCCCGGCTCCCCTTTTTTTCTTTTAGTTCTAGCGACGATCGGAGGTGCTCATGTCCAACGAGGTCAAGCTCTTGGCGCACACGCCCGATGCCGAACGAATCGTCGCCGCAGCAGCGAGGCTCTGCTACAGCGATACGACAGCGTGTGCCCTTATGGATGGGTTGGACAGCCAGAAGACAGCTGCCTTCCTCGCCCATCTCCGTGAGAGTGGTCATTTTTCTCCTTTTGAACACGCCACGTTCTCCTTCGCCGTCGACGGCATCAGTCGCGTCTGTTCCCATCAGCTCGTACGGCATCGCCTGGCCAGCTACTCCCAGCAGAGCCAGCGCTATGTGCTTATGGGCGAGCCGCGGACCGTTCTGCCGCCTTCCGTGGCCGCCCATGAAGGGGCACGCTCTCTTTTCGAGGAGACGGTCCGCCGCTCCCATGAGGCCTACGAAGCCCTCATCGCTCTCGGTGTTCCCCGCGAGGACGCCCGCTACCTTCTTCCCCACGGATGGGAGACGCGCCTGGTGGTGACGATGAATGCCAGAGAACTCCATCACTTTTTCTCTCTTCGCCTCTGTCGCCGTGCCCAGTGGGAGATTCAGGATCTGGCCCGGAAGATGTTGCGCCTCTGTCGCAACGTGGCGCCTGCCCTCTTTTCTCCTGCTGGCCCGGCCTGCGTGACCGGTCACTGCCTTGAAGCCCACCCCTGCGGCAGCCCCTTTTCGTCCGTCGAGGAGCTTCTTCTATGACTCCGTTCCTTTTGATTCTGCTCAGTTTTCAGCTGATTCAGGCTGCGGCGGAGAAGATCCCCGTCGGTGGTCAGGCCGTCATTGAAGGTGTTCTCATGAGAGGCCCTGATCGCTGGGGTCTTGCGGTGCGACAACCTGACGGTCTCATCTGGACCGATCACTGGGGAAACCGCCCCTGGTCCTCGATGGGCCTGTGGCGTTTTCCCGTTCTTCGGGGTATGGCGACGATGGCGGAGATGCTGGCCGTCGGCACGCGGGCCCTGACCCGGTCGGCTCAGATCTCCCTCGGCGAGGAGGAGGACGAAAAGCTCTCGCCCTGGGAGCTCGCTCTCTCCCTAGGCGTCGCCGTTGTTGCCGTCGTCTTCCTCTTTGCCCTGCTTCCCCTTTGGGTTTCCAGCTTCGCACAGAATCATCTCGCCTTCAGCGAGACGGCACGGCATGTCCTGGAGGGAGTGCTGCGAGCCCTCATCTTCATCGGCTATGTGGCCGTCATCGGCCTCTGGAAGGACATGAAGCGCGTCTTTGCCTATCATGGCGCCGAGCACAAGACGATCAACGCCTGGGAGGCGGATGCCGCACTCAAGCCCCACGTCATCAGCCGTTACAGCCGGATTCACGGCCGATGCGGGACGTCTTTCATCCTCGTCGTCGTGGCCGTCAGCATCGTCGTCTTCGCTCTCTTCGGCGGGGGGGCCTGGTGGTGGAAGGCCCTCTCTCGGGTCCTTCTTCTTCCCCTTGTCGTGGGTATTTCCTATGAAATCATCCGCTGGTCCTCGCGGAGCCCCGTTTTGGGGCGAGCGGTGATGAAACCGGCCCTCTGTCTGCAGTACCTGACGACGCGGGAACCCGACGAAAGGCAGATCGAGGTCGCTCTCGCAGCACTCCGTGAGGCCGTAAAGGACCTGAGGTGATGTCCCTTTGGATCTGATGCAGAAACTGGAAGAGATCGAACGTAATTATCTCGAGCTCGAAGAGAAGATGGGCTTGCCTGAGATCGCCGGCAACCCGGCGGAACTTCAGAAGCTGGCCAGGAGGCACGCTGAACTCAGCGAGCTCGTCGGTACCTTCAGGGAATACCGTCAGGTCCTGCAGGAGATCGATGAAGCGAAGGAGCTCCTGAAAAGCGAGGAGCCTGACTTAGCGGGGCTGGCCCGGGATGAGTTCCATCGTCTTCAGCCCCTGGCCGAGGATCTAGAACGGCGTGTCAGCCTTCTGCTTCTTCCCCGGGACCAGAACGATGAAAAAAGTGTCATCATCGAGATCCGCGGCGGTGCCGGAGGTGATGAGGCGGCCCTTTTCTCGGCCGACCTCTTCCGCATGTACTCCCGTTTTGCCGAGCGCAAGGGGTGGAAGGTCGAGATCCTCAGCAGCAGCGAGACCGGCATCGGCGGTCTGAAGGAAATCACAGCCCGTCTCGACGGTCGGGGAGCCTACAGCCTTCTCAAGTTTGAAAGCGGTGTCCATCGCGTTCAACGCGTGCCCGTTACGGAATCGAGCGGCCGTATTCACACTTCGACGGCTACCGTCGCGGTTCTTCCGGAGGCGGAAGAAGTCGACGTCGAGGTCCGCACGGAAGACCTCAGGATCGACACCTATCGGGCCAGCGGTGCCGGGGGCCAGTACGTCAACATGACCGATTCGGCCGTGCGGATCACCCACGTTCCGACGGGCGTCGTCGTCACCTGCCAGGATGAGCGCTCGCAGCTCAAGAACCGCGTCAAGGCGCTGCACATTCTGAGGACCAAGCTCTACGATCTGGAGTTGCAACGTCAGCATGCCGCCATGGCTGCAGAACGGAAAGGCCAGGTCGGCACGGGCGACAGGTCGGAGAGGATAAGGACCTACAACTTCCCTCAGAACCGCGTCACCGACCACAGGATCAACGTGACCCTTCACAAGCTGGACGCCATTCTCGACGGCGATCTTTTCGAGCTCATCGACGCCCTTCTCACGGCGGACGAGGCCGAGAGGCTGAAAAGCCTGGAGGGGTAGGGATGTTCCGGCTCGGCTCCCTGCGGCGCCATGTCACGGACGAGCTGGCCCGGGCAGGTATCGCCAGACCTCTCCTCGAGGCCGATCTCCTGCTCAGCTGGGTTCTCGGAGTCGATCGAGCGACCCTTTTCGCCCATCCGGAGAGGCCCGTTGATCAGACGGAGCGGACCGATCTCGACGAGGCCCTGAAACGGAGGATCGGTCATGAGCCTCTGGCCTACATCATCGGCCGCGCCGCCTTTCTTGGCTTCGACCTGACCGTAGGTCCCGGCTGTCTCATTCCTCGCCCCGAAACGGAGCTGCTTGTCGAAAGGGCCCTCGCCCTTTGGTCGGATGGTCCCTTCCTCGATTGGGGTACAGGCAGCGGGGCCATTGCCATCGCCCTCCTCCAGGCTCGTCCTGATGCGGAGGGTTTCGCCGTCGAGGCGGAACCCTCCGCACTCCGTTGGGCCTGGCGGAATCTGAAAGAGAAAGACCTTCTCAATCGGTGTCTTTTGATCCACGAGGAGCGCCTTGAGGCTCTTCCGCTGAAAGAGGGTTCCCTGGGAATGATCGTGAGCAATCCCCCCTATATCCCTCAAGACGCACTTTCGGGACTCATGGAGGATGTGGTTCGCTACGAACCTCACCGTGCCCTCGACGGAGGTTCCGACGGACTTGATTCCTATCGTCGCCTTTTACCCTGGGCCGAGGAGCATCTCAGGCCCGGCGGGTTCCTCGTCGTGGAACATGGCGGCGCCTTTCAGTCCGGACAGCTTACCGCCATGGCCGGTGTCGCCCTGCAGCTGGTCGACTGTCGGCGCGATCTGGCAGGGCAGGATCGCGTGCTGGCCTGGAAGCGTCTCTAGAGAGAGGCTACAATGGACGCGAAAGCGGTCTTCAACGCCTGAGGAGGTAGATGCCCTTATGGAAAAGCGTGAACTGGTCATCATCGGAGCCGGCCCGGCGGGCTTGACGGCTGCCATCTACGGACGGCGGGCCGGGCTGGATGTCCTGATCCTCGAAAAGGGACTGGCCGGAGGGCAGATCAACATCACCGACGAGATCGAAAACTGGCCCGGCGTACCTCATTCAACGGGCGCCGATCTGGCCAAATCCTTCAAGGATCACGCCGCCAAATTCCAGCCCGAGTTCCGCGACGTCGCTGTTGAGTCGATCAAGCTGGAAAGGGGTTCGAAAATCGTCGTCACCGACAAGGGGGAAATCGAAGGCGAGGCGCTGATCGTCGCCACTGGCGCCTCCTTCCGTCGCCTGGGTTGTCCCGGAGAGGCCAAACTGATCGGACGAGGAGTGAGCTACTGTGCCGTCTGTGACGCCGCCTTCTTTCAGGATGCCGAGGTGGCCGTCATCGGCGGTGGGAACACCGCCGTCGAGGAGGCCCTTTACCTGACGCAGTTTGCCTCCAAAGTCTACGTCATCCACAGGCGGGACACCTTCCGAGCTGACAAGGTTCCCGTCGAACGGGCCCTTGCCTCGGATAAGATCGTACCCGTCTTCGACAGCGTCGTCGAAAGCATCAACGGTGAGGAAATGGTCGAGGGCCTGACGTTGAAAAACGTGAAGACCGGCGAGATCTCCGAGCTGCCCGTCGAGGGCGTCTTCGTCTTCGTCGGAACTGAGCCGAACGTCTCTTTCCTCGGCGAAAGCCAGCTCCGACGTAGCCGAGGCGGATGGATTATCACTGACGAGAACATGGAGACCTCAGAAGAGGGCGTTTTCGCCGCCGGCGACGTCAGGGACAAGGTCCTTCGCCAGGTCGTCACCGCCGCAGCTGACGGCGCCATCGCCGCCATGGCGGCCTATGCGGCCGTGACGGAGCAGCAGTACCTTCACGACCGGCTCTTCAAGCCCGAGTTCACCGTCGTTCTTTTCACCTCGTCCATCGACGAGAAGCAGGTCCGACTTGCCTCAGACGCTGAATCCTGGGCCAAGGATAAGGGGCTTCCGTTGACCCTTGTCGACGGGTACCGTTTCCGTAGGATGACGGAAAAACTCGGTGTCGAAACCTTACCAGCAGCTCTCCTTTTGGCCTCCGGTGAGGTCCGGCAGAGGGTCAGCCTGACCGATGTGACCGATTTGGCCCCCCTTTTTGAAAAGAAGTAAGGGGAAAACGAAGGATCTGATGTCGAGGAGGAAGGTGACTCCGTGATCGTAACGGTAACACTCAACCCGGCCATCGACGAGGAGTATGTCGTCCCCGAATTCGTTCCAGGCGGCTGGTTCCGGGCCACCACGACCGACCGCAGCCCGGGAGGCAAGGGAATCAACGTCTCCCTCGTTCTCAAGCAGCTTGGCTACGATTCGGCGGCCATGGGCTTTCTGGCTGGCTTCAACGGCGAGTATGTCCGTGATTCCCTGAAGCGCCTAGGGTTGACGACCAAATTCGTCCACATCAAGGGAGAGACGCGGACCAACGTCTACATCGTCGATGAGGTGGGGCACGTCGAGACAGGCATCGTCGAGGCCGGTCCCTACGTGAAGGAGGAAGCCCTGGCCCGTTTCATGGTCTATTACCGTCGCCTTCTCAAACGGGCCGATTGCATCCTTTTCGGGGGATCCCTGCCTCCCGGAGTGCCGCAGGACATTTACCGTGACCTCATTGTCCTTGCCCGCGGGGAGGGTGTCGCGACTTTCATCGATGCCGCAGGAGCTCCTCTGATGGCGGGTCTCGAAGGTGCGCCGACGGTTGCCAAGGTCGACCACCGATTCATGTCCCGCCTTGCCGGAGTCCGTCTCAGTTCTCTCGATAACCTGATCGAAGTCGTCTCAGGCCTTCACGATCGGGGCGTCGAATGGGCCGTGACGAGTTACCGCAACTACGGCAATGTCTTTTTCACTCCCAAGGGTATCTATTTGGGGGAGTATGACCGGAAGGGCCTCGTGTCTCTCTTCGGCTCCGATGACGCACTCATGGCCGGCCTGGCGCTGGCTCGCACCGAAAAGATGAACGTCGAAGAGGCGATCCGTTTCTCCCTGGCCTGCGCCTGGGAAAACTCGCTTCACGTCGAGAAGGGCTGTCGCAGTCGCGAGGCCGTCGAGGAACTCGTCGACAGAGTCCACATCGAAAAACTCGAGTAGGAGGTGCCTTCATGCGCGTCGGAGATGTGATGGACAGGGACCTGACGGCCCTGTCGGAACATGTGGGGCTGGCGACGGCCATTGAAGTCATCTCACGCCACCGCCTCACGGGCGTTCCCGTCCTTGACGACGACGGTCGCGTCGTGGGCTTCATCAGCGAAAAGGACATCGTCAAGGCCGCCCTGCCGGGTTACTTCGAATACATTCAGGATCCCTCGTTTATCCCTGATTTCGGGCAGTTTCAGTCGCGGTTGAAAAAGATCCGCAACGAGCCTGTCAGCCGCTACATGCACCGTGATGTCATCTCCTTCACCGAGGATGACAGCGATTTCTTCGTGGCCATGACGCTGATCCGTCACAACCTGAAGCGGGCTCCCGTCGTCCGAGAGGGCTTTCTCGTCGGTGTCGTCAACAGGACCGACCTTCTGGAGCGGATCATGGTCGCCTCCGAGGATGAGCTCTGAGACGATGAACAGGCTTCTGTTCGTCTGCTCCGGTAACACCTGTCGCAGTCCCATGGCGGAGGCGATGGCCCGTTCCTTTCTCCGGAGAGAGGGTAAGGACTGTTTTTGGTCCGTCGCGTCCGCAGGCCTTGCCGCCTTCCCGGGCGACGAAGCGGCGGCTGAGGCAAGAGATGTCATGGCAGCTCGTGGCCTCTCCCTTGATGGCCATCGCTCCCGCCGCCTGTCTGTCTACGATGTCGACGAGGCGCGTTGGATCCTGACGATGACCTTCGCCCAGAGGCAGGCCGTGAGAGGACTTTACCCCGAAGCCGAACGGCGCATCCGCCTTTTGGCCGAGGCGGCTTCCGATGAGGCCGCCTCGGTGCTTGCCCGCTATGACGAGGCTCTGAGCCAAGAAGACAGGGCGGGTGCCTCCCGCTTGGCCGCTGCCGCGGAAGTCTACGACATCCCCGATCCTTTCGGCGGTGCTGTCGACAGCTATCGCTTTGTCGCCAGCCGTCTTGAATCGCTCCTTGATCTTCTCGTCAAAAAGCTCTGAGGCCTGTAATGTTTCGCCTGGCGAGGGCCGAAAAGGATAGCAGGGGGGTGCGCCTTCATGGAAGAACGACTGCCTGTGCAAGAGAACCTTCGCTCTCAGGCTCAGGATGCCTATCGGCTTAATCAGATCCGGACGGCTTCGCGGGAGCAGCTGCTCCTGCTGACTTACGATATCGGTATCCGAGCCTGCGGTGCCGCTGAGAGAGCCATGGAACAGAGTGATGTGGAAGGGGTCAATGAAGAGCTCAAGCGGGCTCAGTTGGTCCTCCGGGAGCTCATGGTGACCTTGCGCCCCGAACTTGCCGGCGAGGTCGGCCCGTCGCTGATGGCCCTCTATGACTTCATGCATGGTCAGCTTGTGGCAGCTAATGTCGACAAGGACCGGGAGAAGGTTGCCACTGTGCGCCAGATGCTTGAGGAGCTCCGCTCGACCTGGCAGGAGGCTATCGCCAAGCTTCAGGCAGAACAGGTGGACAAGAACGAAAAGGAACCTCAACCACAGGTTCAAGGCAAGCCCGGAGGATTCAACTTTGCCGGCTGATCTTGAGAAGGTCCTCCAGGATCTGCTTCGCAGAGAGACGGCCCTCTACGACGAACTCGGCCATTTGCTTGACGAAGAGGAAAGAACTGTCGTCGAAGGTGACATGGAAGCCCTTCTACGTTGCCTTGAGGCGAAACAGACCGTCATCTCCCGGCAACAGCTTCTCCGAGAGGAGTGGGATCGGCGTTGCCGAGAGTTGGGTTGTTCCGGAAGCTCCGAGGAAGTCGCCTTTTGGGAGGGCCTTGCCGACGTCCTTGATGAAGCAGGGTATAATAGCCTTGTGGCTTCGATCCGAACCATCCGTGATATCCTATCCCGCCTGATGAAGCGCGAGGAGAAGGTGCAGCAGCTTCTGGAGGAACAGCTCAAGGAGCTCCGTGGCCAGCTTCTCCAGCTTCAGCGAGGCAAAGAGGCCTTTGCCGGGTATGTCCGGGCGGGATCCTTAGGTCCCACAAAGGGGGACGGGATGAGGCGATGAGGCACCGTATGACGAAGAGAGTCCTTTCAGCTCTCCTCGTTCTCTGTCTCTTCACGGCGGGGGTGGCCATGGCCACCCCCGCCGTTGCTGAAGATACCCGGGAACGGGAGATCGCTTTAGGAGAGAAGACGGCAGCCAAGATCGAAGAGCGATGGCCAGCCGTGGCTGACCCGGTACGCACGGCCCGCCTGGAGATGATTCTCTCCAGGCTCGTCGTTCATGCCGAACGGGATCTGCCCTTTCAGATCCGTCTTCTAGAGGCAGATCACCCCAACGCCTTTTCACTTTCCGGCGGTATCCTCTACGTGACGACGGCTATGCTCGATTTCGTCAAAAGCGATGCCGAACTGGCCGGTCTCGTCGCCCATGAGATGGCTCATGCTGAAAGAAAGCACGTCCTTGTCCAGGTTGCACGAAACCAGAAACTATCCGTTCTCGGTCTTGCCGTGGCCGTCGCTACGGGAGGGACCATGGGGGCCCTGCTCGCTGCCAATCTAGCCCAGGTAGCCGTGATGAACGCCTACAGCCGTGATCTGGAAGAGGAGGCCGATCTGAGGGGGCTGGCTCTCGTCCATAGTGCCGGTTATCCTCCGGCGGGCATGCTCACCCTCCTCGAGCGGCTCCAGGAGGAGGAACTCCGCCGACCCTGGGTCGATCCGGGGATTTACCAGACCCATCCCGATTACCGCGATCGCATAGCCTACCTGGCGAAGATGATCCGCGATCAGGGATGGCCTCTTCACCGCAAGGAGGCCCTCAACGCTCTCCGTCCTGACCTCGTCGTCGAAGGAGGCGAACTGGTCCTTACCCTTGACGGAGTCACTCTCTGTCGCGTCTCGGAAGGGGAGCAGAACAGGGACTGTCTTCAGAATATGATAGGATCACTTCGGCGGTCCCTGCAGCTCGAGACGGCTCCTTTTGAAATCAGAACGGGCCGGACCGACGAGGGTAAACCTTACCTGGCCCTCGCCAATGACCGTTCCCTCATGCCCGAAGAAGTCGATCCCGAAGTTTTCCGTCGGGCTCTCATCGAAGTGCTCACTCTGGCCAAGAGCCGCCATCCTGTCGCCAATTACCTCTATTGACTGTTGCTTCCCCTGCGGACTTCTCCCATTGCCTGAGGAGGGTTTTTCGATGCTTGTCTCCCTATACCGACGCTACCGTCCCCAGTTCTTCGCCGACGTCGTCGGCCAGGAGCCGGCAGTTGCCGTCCTTCTCGAAGGACTGCGCTCTTCCCGGACGGGCCATGCCTATCTTTTTTCCGGTCCCCGCGGCAGCGGGAAGACCTCGCTCGCTCGCCTGTTGGCGAAGGCCGTCAACTGCACAAAACGAAGCGAAGAGGGCGAACCCTGCGGCGCCTGCTCCAGCTGCCGGGCCATTACCGATGGCGAAAGCCTGGACGTCATGGAAATTGACGGGGCCTCCAACAACGGAGTCGAAGAGGTCCGCGAACTCAAGGCCAAAGTTGCCCTCGCCCCCTTCTCGTCGCCCTTCAAGGTCTATATCATCGACGAGGTACACATGCTCTCAACGGCCGCCTTCAACGCCCTGCTCAAGACCTTGGAGGAGCCGCCGGCTCATGTCCTTTTCATTCTCGCCACGACGGAGCCGCAGAAGGTCCCCGTCACGATCCGCTCCCGCTGCCAGCATATTCCCTTTCGGAGGATAGCGGTTCCCGCCATCATCGAACGGTTGCGGCATGTCTGTGAAGCCGAAGGTGTCGAAGCCGCTGAGGAGGCCCTCTGGGAGGTGGCCCGCCAGGCCGACGGGGCTCTCCGCGACGCGCTCTCCCTGTTGGAGCAGGCCCTTTCCCTCGGACGGGGGAGCCTCACCCTCGACGGCGTCCGGGCTCTTTCGGGCGGGGGAACTCGGGCCGATCTCGAGAGCTGGGGCCGTCATCTTTGCGACGACCCCCTTGCCGCCGATATCCTTCTGCGAAGCATGCTCGCTTCGGGGGTCTCTCCGGAACGTCTCCTCGACGGTGCCTTTCTGCTTTTTCGCGATCTCTGGATCGCTCATCGTTGGGGACAAAAGGCTCTTGACGGTCTCGATCTGGCTCCGGCAGAGAAGGAGACCCTCCTCCGTGACGCACCGCGATGGACGGCAGGAGAACTGTGGAAGGCGATGAGGCTCTGTCAGGGACTAATGGGTCGGGCACGCCTGGGGCTCCGGGCCGATGTCCTGGCCGGCCTGCTTTCGGTATCCCTGGCCGGAGTTTCCGGAGAGCCCTCTGACAAGGAGGTCTCCCTTCCGGCAAAGGAAGAAAAAGGGGATCATCCGGTTTCGACACCGCTCGTTGTCTCCTCTGGGGCGGAGCGGGGAGAGGCTGCGGCGTTTGCCAAGCCGTTCCCTACACGGGCCCGACAGCAAAAAAGGCCGGATCATCCGGACCTCACGTCAAAGGCAGCTCCCGCTGGAGACGGTACCGTCCAGGCCTTTTTTGCCGCTGTGGCCGAGCGTGATCTCGCTCTTGCTGCCTCATTACTGCATGGCGAGGTTGTCGTCGAAGAGGGTGTCCTCGAGATACGCGCCCCCTCGGATCAGCCTTTCCCCTTCTTTCTGCTGACCAGTCGCCGGGGCATTTACCAACTCACGATGGCCCTCCTCGATTCGGGCTTCACCGGTGGTCGCCTGATGGCGAAGGGCACAATCCAGGACCTCGCTCCCGATCACCCCCCCGAAGACGGGGAAGAGGTCAGTCCTTTCCTCTTCCCCGGTCATCGGCCCTCAGGGGAGAATGGGCAGGGAAGCCTTCTGAAAGAGGGGCAGGACCAGGGACACGGAGAGGATCTTACGGATAAGACGGAGAAAGAAGCTCGACCATCGGTGGTGACGGCCGAGGTCGAGCGGGTCCTGCGGTGGACCGGGGGTGATCTGCTTCTTGTCAAGGAAGAGAAGAATGACGACGGCGATCGATTGGTCAAACGTGATTCTCTCGACGAGGAGGCCGATCTGGAATGAAACACCCCTTTGTTCACCTTCACGTCCACAGTGAATACAGCCTGCTCGACGGGGCCATCCATTGCTCAGATCTGGCGGCTCAGGCAGCTCAGTGGGAGATGCCGGCTGTAGCCGTCACTGACCACGGCGCCATGTTCGGCGCCGTCGAGCATTACGAGGCCTGCCGGAAGGCAGGCGTCAATCCCATCATCGGCTGCGAAATCTATGTCGATCCCGAAGGACACCGGAGCCGCGACAAGCGAGGCCGAAATTACCACCTCTGTCTCTGGGCCGCTGACCAGGAGGGCTACAGGAATCTGGTCAAACTCGTCTCCATCGCCAACACCGAGGGGTTCTACTACAAACCCCGCATTGATCACGACCTTCTGGCCCGTCATGCCAAGGGACTCATCGTCGGTTCAGCCTGCCTGGCCGGCGAGATCCCATCCCTCCTTCTTGAAGGGGACAGAGACGGTGCCGTCGAACGGGCACTGCTTTATCGGGATATCGTCGGTGAAGGCAACTTCTATCTCGAGGTGATGCACAACACGATTCCTCAACAGGCTCTGGCCAACAAGGAACTGGTTGAGATCTCCCGCCGGACCGGTATCCCTCTCATCGCCACCAACGACGCTCACTACCTGCGTCGGGAAGATGCGACCTGGCATGACGTGCTGCTGTGCATTCAGACCAACGCCACCGTCGATCAGCAGGACCGGTTCCGTTTCGAAAGTGACGATTTCTATCTTCGTTCCCCGGAAGAGATGTGGCAGCTCTTCGGTTCCGAGATTCCCGAAGCGCTGACCAACACCGTCGAGATCGGCAACCGCTGCAACGTCGAGTTCACCTTCGGCCAGTACCAGTTTCCCCTCTTCGAAGTTCCCGAAGGGCACACCCTGGAGACTTACCTGGAACATTCGGCCTGGGAAGGGCTTCGCTCCCGCTTCAAGGGACGGGAGATCCCCGATGTCTACGGGGAGCGTCTCAACTACGAGCTGGGAGTCATCAAACAGATGGGGTTTGCCGGCTACTTCCTCATCGTCGCCGACTTCATCAACGCCGCCAAGGATCGAGAGATTCCCGTCGGCCCCGGCCGCGGTTCGGCTGCAGGTTCCCTCGTGGCCTACGCCATGAGAATCACTGAGATCGATCCCCTGCCGCACCATCTACTCTTCGAGCGGTTCCTCAACCCAGAGCGTATCTCCATGCCTGATGTCGACACCGACATTTCCGACAAGGGACGGGATGAGGTGATCCGCTACGTCGTCGAGAAATACGGCAAGGAAAAGGTCTCTCAGATCATCACCTTCGACAGGATGAAAACCAAGGCCGCCATCCGGGATGTGGGGCGTGCCCTTGCCATGCCCTATCCCGATGTGGACCGTGTGGCCAAGCTTGTCGCAGAAGGGGTTAAATCCGTCGGCGACGCTCTCGAGCAGTCCGACGACCTGCGACGTCTCAAGAAGGAAGATCCCGCCGTGTCCCGGCTTCTCGACATCGCCGCCAAGGCGGAGGGCATCGTCCGTCACTGTTCCCAGCACGCTGCCGGCGTCGTCATCGCTCCCAATCCGCTGGAGGAGATTCTCCCCATCAAGAGGCTCAGTGACGACACGGTGGTGACCCAGTTCTCCATGGAACCTGTCGAGAAGCTGGGGCTGGTGAAGATGGACTTTCTGGGACTGAAGAACCTCTCTCTCATCGAGAGTTGCCTTCGCAACATCGAGGGGAACGGCAAGGGCCGGATTTCCCTCCTCGATCTGGCCCTGGATGATCCCAGAACCTACGAGCTCCTTCAGCGGGGCGACACGATGGGTGTCTTCCAGCTTGAATCGGCGGGGATGAGGCAGCTACTGAAACGGCTCAAGCCGGACTGTTTCGCCGACCTTGTGGCGGTCCTCGCCCTCTATCGCCCCGGCCCCCTGGGAAGCGGCATGGTCGATCAGTACATCGAGAGAAAACACGGGAGGGCCCCCGTCGAATATCTCCATCCTGAACTGGAGGAGGTCCTCAAGGAGACTTACGGCGTCGTCCTCTACCAGGAGCAGATCATGCAGATCGCCGCTCGGCTGGCCGGTTACAGCCTAGGCGAGGCCGACCTTCTCCGCCGGGCCATGGGTAAGAAGAAGGCCGACGTCATGGCCTTGCAGAGGGACAAGTTCGTCTCCGGCTGTGAGTCGCGCGGCGTGGCCAAGACGAAGGCAGAGGAGATCTTCGACATCGTCCAGGTCTTTGCCGGATACGGGTTCAACAAGTCCCACAGTGCCGCCTACGCCCTCATCAGTTACCAGACGGCCTACCTCAAGGCCAATTATCCCGTCGAGTTTCTCGCGGCCTTTCTCTCCAATCAAATCGGGTCCAAGATGGACGTTCTGGCTCGGTACGTGAAAGAAGTGCGCAATGCCGGGATTGAGGTCCTTCCTCCTGACGTCAACGAATCTAAGGCCGATTTCACCGTCATCGGCGACGTCATCCGCTTTGGCCTTTCAGCAGTCTCCAAGGTCGGTGGTGGCGCTGTCGAAGCCATTCTGGAGGCACGGGAAGAAAAGGGGACCTTTCGCTCTCTCTGGGATTTTCTTACCAAGATCGACCTGAGGGCCGTCAACCGGGCCGTTGTGGAGAATCTCATCAAGGTTGGGGCCTTTTCGGCCCTGCCCGGCAACCGGCGCCAGAAAATGGAGGTTCTGACGGGATTCATCGAGATGGCTCAGCGTCGACATGCCGATCAGAATCAAGGCTCTCTGTTCGGTGCCGTCGCCATGGCGGAGGAAGAGGATCCGCCCTTTCCTGACGTCGAGGACTATGGTCCCCAGGAAAAACTCGAACTCGAATTCGAGGCCGTGGGGATCTATATTTCCGGCCATCCCCTCGATCGCCACGCCGACCGCTTGAGCCGCTTCACGAACTGCTCCATTGCCGACCTTGCCTTCTGGCAGTCCGAAGAGGTTCCCGCCGTTGCGGGGGGATTAGTCACGTCCGTCAAGGAAAGATATACTAGACGTGGAGATTCCATGGGCGTCCTCGAAATGGAGGACGGCGAGGGAAAGGTCGAAGTCGTCTCCTTTCCCCGTTCCTGGCCTCAGGTGAAGGGACTTGTCTCAGTTGGTGACGTCATCGTCGTCAGGGGTAGGCTTCAGGATCGTGGCTCGCTCAGTCTCATCGCCGATTCCATTCTTCCCCTCGACGTCGCTGAAAAGGAAACGCCACCATGGCTGAGGATACGCCTGGCACCGGCGCAAGTGGAAGACCGCTACATCAAGGAGTTCTTCCGTGAACTCAAGGGATTTCCCGGACGATCGCCGGTGCTTCTTGAGATCGTTGCCCCCGGAGGAACGGCCCTCATCAGCCTGAGGGATCTTCGCGTCAATGCCGAAGCTCCCCTCAAAGAACGTCTGGACCTGGTTTGTCAGGGAGCTGTGGAAATCCTGTAGGTTTTCTGATAACGGGAGGGGAGGATCTGCTTGAAGGAAAATGCCGCACCAAAGGGTCCGATCAGCAGTGACGTCGTCGTCGTCAAGGCCCTGGAGGATGGCGTGACGGTCATCGGCTTGACCCGGGGTCATGAGACCCGTTTTGCCCATTCGGAGAAGCTCGATGAGGGAGAGGTCTGGATCTCCCAGTTCACGGAGCTGACGTCGGCCATGAAGGTGAGGGGCCGAGCGGAAATTCTCACTCCCCACGGGCTAGTCGTCAGCGGACGCCCCGGAAAGGGAGGAGGCAAGAAGGACCATGAGGAAGGTTAAAATAGTCTGTACCCTGGGGCCGGCTTGCGCCGATCTGGATATCATGCGCCAGATGGCCGAATCGGGCATGGATGTGGCCCGTTTCAACTTCAGCCACGGTGATTATGAGGGACATGGCCTGAACCTGAGCCAGATCCGCCATGTCGAAGAAGAGATGGGCCGTCCCATAGCCACCATCCTCGACACCAAGGGGCCAGAAATTCGGACCGGTCTCCTCAAAGACAGCCGTTCCGTCCTGCTCAATCAGGGACAGCCCTTCGTGCTCTTTGCCGACGAGCTCGTCGGCGATGAAAAGGGAGTGTCCACGAGCTATCCTAATCTGGCCGACGAGGTCGCCGTCGGGCAGGATATTTTCATTGACGATGGAACCCTTCATCTGCGCGTCGAGTCCATCGTGGACAGGGAGATCCGCTGTCGGATCATTGTCGGCGGTGAACTGGGCGAGCGCAAAGGCATCAACGTACCCGACGCAACCCTCTCCGTCCCCACGCTGACGTCGAAGGACATCGAAGACATCCGCTGGGGTGTCGAGCACCACATGGACTACATCGCCGTCTCCTTTGTCAGAAGCCGTGACGACATCATGGACGTGCGACGTGTCATTGAGGAGTTTGGCGGCCACGTCAAGATCATCGCCAAAATCGAGACGAAACAGGCTGTGGCCCATCTGGACGAGATCGTCGATGTCGTCGATGGCATGATGGTCGCGCGGGGCGATCTCGGTGTGGAGATGGCCACCGAGGATGTCCCCCTTGTCCAGAAGCACATCATCGAAACCTGCCGTTCTCAGGGCAAGCCCGTCATTGTGGCGACGCAGATGCTCGATTCGATGATCCGCAACCCCCGACCGACCCGGGCGGAGGCAAGTGACGTGGCCAATGCTGTCCTCGACGGAGCCGATGCCGTCATGCTTTCCGGCGAAACCGCCAAGGGCCGTTATCCTGTCCGCGCCGTTGAGACCATGACCCGCGTCGTCATGCGTGCCGAAGAGGAGCTCCGCCTCTGGCAGCGATGCAACAGCCGGAATTTCGGCCCCTCGACCGTACCCGATGCCGTTAGCCACGCTGCCACGTCCATCGCCGAAGAGATGAAAGCCCGCGTTATCATCTCCCTGACCCGTTCGGGCAGCACAGCCCGGATGGTCAGCAAGTTCCGTCCCCTCTGTCCCATCGTTGCCGCGACGCCCGCCCTGGGAACGTGGCGTGAGATGGCTCTCGTCTGGGGAGTCTATCCGATCCTGAAGGAAGAGGCTCCGAGCGCAGAAGAGGCAAGCCAGGCGGCTTTGGGGAGCGCCCTCGACAAGGGCTTGGTGTCTGAAGGTGATCTTGTCGTCATCACCGCCGGTGTCCCCGTGGGTATTCCCGGGACGACCAACCTCGTCCAGGTCCAGACGGTGGGGCGGATTCTAGTCAAGGGACTGTCACTCCTGAAACGGGAGGCATCAGGCCACGTCTGTCGGGCCTTGACGGCAGCGGAAGCCCTGGACAAGACCCGTCCCGGCGACATCCTCGTCGTGCCTCAGACCGATCGCGACTTTGTTCCCGCCATGCGCAAGGCGGCGGCCATCATTGCCGAAGACGGCGGTTTGACGAGCCATGCCGCCATCGTTGCCCTGGAACTCTCCATTCCCTGCGTCGTCGGCGCCGAGAACGCTCTGGCCACCCTTCAGGACGGGATGCTCGTCACCGTCGACGGCACCCGTGGCGTCGTCTACCAGGGCAAGGTGAAACTCCATTAGGATGACGGCCGGCGGGTGCACCTCCTCTCATTCTGTCCCTCTCTGCCTTGAAGCGCTTCGTCTTTTCTGCCGCGAACATTTCTCCTCCCATCTCTGGGGTGGCGGAGGTGGCTCTTTCCGACAGAGTGCCGTTCTGATCCTCCTCTATCCCGATGGGGATCGGCTCAGAATCGTCATGCTGGCCAGACCCAATACGCTGCGCCGCCATCCGGGTCAGGTCGCCTTTCCCGGCGGAGCGAGGGAGGCCGCGGACCTGACGCCTGTCGCGACGGCGCTGCGCGAAGCTTCCGAGGAGATCGGCTTAGATCCGAAATCAGTTGATGTCATCGGCCTTCTTCCTCGGGAATTCGCCTACACCAGCGACTTTTTTATCGTCCCCGTTGTCGCCTTTTATCCCCATCCCGGGGGGCCTTCCTTCCGTGCCGATCCCATTGAGGTCGAGGAGATCCTGGCACCTGCCCTTGATGAGCTCCACCTCTTTCCGGAACTGAAGTGGCATGGCGGCGAGACGCTCCAGGTGCTCTATCCGGTCTTTCCCGTAGAGAGACACCGCCTCTGGGGAGCCTCAGCCCGGATCACCCTGAAGCTGCTCCGTCTCCTCGACTCCCTCGGCAGAGGCCTTACGTGGCCCTCCTAGGTTGCCATGTCTCCGTAGCCGGCGGTCTCTGGCGTGCCGTCGAACGGGGAGAGGCTCTCGGCTGCGAGGCCATTCAGATTTTCACCAAAAACCAGCTTCAATGGAGGGCTGCTCCCTTGCCCCTTCATGTCTGTGAGCGCTTTTTCCGGGCCCGCAGGGAAAGCGCCATCGACAGTGTCGTCGCCCATGCCTCTTATCTCATCAACATCGCCGCCCCCGACGCCGTTTGGGAAAAGAGCATTGTCGCTCTCAAAGACGAGCTGGATCGCTGTGATCAACTGGGCATTGACGACCTCGTCCTCCACCCCGGTTCCCACCGGGGAGAGGGTCGGGATCGAGGGCTCGCCCGAGCCGTCACGGCGCTGAAGGAAGTCTTCAGCGTGACAGAAGGACAGGGGACGCGGGTCCTGCTGGAGACCATGTCCGGTCAAGGCGACGGCCTCGGTGCCGATCTGGATGACCTGGAGCGATTGATCGAGGGCTGTGACGGTGATCGGCGGCTAGGCCTCTGTCTGGATACGTGTCACCTCTTCGCTTCCGGCCTCGATCTGAGGCGAGCCGACGGCTACAGGCGCCTTGTCGATTCCATGGAACGGCGCTTCGGGCTGGACCGAGTCGGCTGCTGGCACCTGAATGATTCGAAGGAGCCCAAGGGTTCCGGAAAGGATCGCCATAGTCATCTTGGTGAAGGCGAACTGGGGTTGCTTCCCTTTTCGCTGATCATAGCTGACGAACGTTGGGCCTCTACTCCCTGCATCCTTGAAACGCCCAAGGAGAAAGACGGCGACCAGAAAAACATGGCTCTGCTCAGGAAAATGCGGGGCCGTTAAGGAAACCACTGAGGTCCTCCTCGTTTACAGACTTCTCTCAGCAAGGTACGATGGAAGACGATGCCCAGGAAGGAGTTGCCATGGCTTACCCTCAGCTTGTCATTGACAGTGCAGCGATCGCCGAAAACGCGGCTTCCATCGTAAGGCGGTGCGGTCAGTGCGGCATCGCCGTCGCCGGCGTTACCAAGGGCATGTCGGCCCAGCCGGCATTGGCCCAGGTGATGAAAGAGGCCGGTTGTGCCTGGCTGGCCGACAGTCGCCTGGTCAACGTGGTCCGTCTTCGCGAAGCGGGCCTGGAGGGGCCTTTCCTTCTCCTTCGGATTCCGATGGACGACGAGATCGATGATGTCGTGGACCTTGTCGATGTGGTCCTCGTCTCCATGACGGAGACGATCGAAAGACTGGACCAAGCCTGTCGGGACCGTTCCCGGACGCTGGACACGCTGGCCATGATCGATCTTGGCGATCTTCGTGAGGGATTCTGGCCCGACGAGGTGGAGTGTTTGGCTCAGACCTACCGCCGCTGCCGTCGCGTGCGCTGTCTCGGCGTGGGTGTCAACTTCGGTTGTTTCGGAGGCGTCCAGCCCACGGCGGAAAACGGGAAGAAGCTCGTCGCCGTCGCAGCCCAGCTTTCTTCCCTGCTTGGGAGCTCCCTGGAGATCCTCTCCGGCGGCGCCACGTCGTCCCTGGCGCTCCTTGAGGAGGGAATAATGCCGCAGGAGATCAATCAACTCCGAATTGGCGAGGCGCTGCTTCTGGGGAGCGATGTTTCTCACAACCGCTTCATTCCCTGGCTGAGGAACGATACAATGATCTTCCAGGGTCAAGTCGTCGAGGTGCGTCGCAAGCCCTCCCGTCCCATCGGCATCATCGGTGCCGATGCCTTCGGAAACGTACCCGTCTTTGAGGATCGGGGAAGACGTCTGCGGGCAATCGTCGCTGCCGGACGTCAGGATATCCGCCCCGAAGGACTTCGCCCGCTGCTGCCGGGCGTCGAGATTCTGGGAGCCTCGAGCGACCACCTCCTTCTCGACGTCGAGGCCTGTCGCCCCGCCGTCAAGCTCGGTGACGTCATCTCCTTCGGCGTCGACTACGGAGCCATGCTTGCGGCCACGACATCCCACTACGTGGAGGTGAAAATCCGTTAGGTCATGATGGGCCTCTTCCGCTGGCAGGATTTCCTCGACATATTCATTATCTCCTTCGTCGTCTACCGGCTGCTGATTCTGCTGGTGGACACAAGGGCCATGCAGCTCGTCAAGGGAATTTTTGTCCTCGGTCTTCTTGCCGCGGCGGCCCGTGTCTTCGAACTGCAGGCCCTATCGTGGCTTTTGGCAAAATCCTTGACCGGTCTTTTCATCGCCATCCCCATCGTCTTTCAGCCGGAATTGCGCCGCGTGCTGGAAGAGTTGGGGCGAGGCAAGATCTGGCAGCGCCGTCAGGCGCAGGAAAAGGCCGAGCAGCTGGCCGATGAGATCACCCGTGCCCTCATCTACCTCCAGGGTCAGAAAATGGGGGGGCTCTTGGTCCTGGAACGGACGACGGGCCTTAAGGACGTGTGGCGAACGGCCGTCAAAGTCGACGGGGAAATCTCACAGGAGCTCATCGTCTCCCTTTTCTGGCCCAACAATCCCCTCCACGACGGTGCCGTCATCGTCAACAAAGATAGAATCCTAGCGGCAGCCTGCTATTTGCCTCTTACGGAAAACAGCAACCTCTCGCGCTGGCTTGGCACGCGCCATCGAGCCGCCTTGGGTGTCACTGAGGTTTCCGATGCCATTTCCCTCATCGTTTCCGAGGAGAGGGGAGAGATTTCCCTGGCCATCAAGGGCCATCTCTCCCGCGGACTGAAGGAAAAGCAGGTCCGCCGCCTGCTCCTTCATTATTTCCTGGCAAAGGAAGAGCAGGAAGGCGGTTTCTGGGACCAACTGCGCCGTGAACTCCGTGACCTCTGGCCTGGAAGCGGTGAAAAAGATGAAGTTTGACCGCCTCGACAAGCTGCTTTCGTCGTCTCTTTTTCTCAAAATCCTTTCTCTGGCCGTGGCCTTCTTTCTCTGGTTCTACGTGAGCAGCGAAGTGGGCAGCGAGACAGTGCGCGAGTTCCTCGTCCCCGTCGAGTACCGTAACACGCCCGCTGGCCTGGAGCTGAAGGCCCAGCTCCGGGAGGTTCATCTTCAGGCAATGGCTGGAACGAATCTCTTCAGCTTCTTCGACGAGGGGAATGTCCGCGTCGAAGTGGACCTGAACGGTCTCGATCCAGGCCGGTATCGCCTTAACGTGAGACCTCTCCTGCCGTCGGGGATGCGTCTTGTCTCTGTGACTCCCTCGCAGGTCGAGGTGGAGTTGATCCGCATTGTCGAGCGCGTTCTTCCGCTACGGGCGGAAGTTCGTGGCGGTCTCCCCCCGGGCCTGCTCCTCGAGGATGTTCAGATAACGCCGTCGGAGATCACCGTCCGCGGGCCGGAAGAACAGATCGCTGCTCTAAAAACCGCTCGCCTTGAGCCGCGCATCGAAGACCTCCGCAAAGGGGAGCCCCTTGAGCTTGACGTCCATCTGCCTGAATTGACCTCTGCCATGAGATCTTCCGTGCTTGTCGTCCCCGAAAAGGCGACTCTTTCGGCGCGGGTTCTTGAAGGCCTGCCGACGCGAAGCATCCCGGTCAGAACCCGCCTTGTCGGTGAGCCCAACCGAGACTATTCCCTCTCCGGCGTGATCGTCGAACCGGCGGAAGTCACGATTCAGGGACCGACGGCCGCTCTGGACGGCCTTGAAGAGGTCGTCACGGAACCGATAGATCTTTCGGAAATCACGCAGGGGAGTACCCTTGTCGTTCCTCTCGCCGCCTTACCGGAGACCCTAGATTACGCAGCTGACAGAGCCGTCCAGGTCCAGATCCTGCTTCAGGAAAGGAAAACAACCCGGCTATACAGCGGCATTCCGGTGACTGTCGTCGGCCGAAGCGTGTATCCCGGCTGGCGCGTTGAACCCAACCAGGTCAACGTCGTCGTCGAGGCTCTGCCCTCACGTCTTGAGGCGCTGGACATCGGTGAGACGATGGGCATCGAAGCCGTCGTTGACGTCACGAACATCGTCTCGCGCAAATTGACTGTCCCCGTCCAGATAAGGATAGGGGCGTCTGATGTCACGTTACGTCGCACCGATCCGGGAGAAGTTACCGTCTATGCCCTTATCGACTGACGGTGGCGATCCGTTCCAAGGTTTAATCTTTCCCAGATGAGGTGACCGCCATGAACAGGGCTGTTCGATGCCTTTTTGGAACCGACGGTGTCCGCGACGTGGCCAACAAGGGCACGATGACGCCGGAAATGGCCCTGCGCCTGGCGAGGGCTTTTGTCTTGTTTCTCACCGAGGGGGGGGCGCCTCGCCCTTCCGTCGTCGTCGCAAGGGACACCCGTCACTCCGGTCCCATGCTGGAAGCCGCTCTTGTGGCGGGACTTGCCTCTGCTGGAGCCGAGATCACTCTCCTCGGGGTGGCCCCCACGCCTGCCGTCAGTTTTGCCATCCGCAAAAGCGGCGCTGCTGGGGGAGCCGTGATCAGCGCTTCCCATAACCCGGCCGAGTACAATGGCATCAAGTTCTTGGACGCAAAGGGCAGCAAGCTCGACGATGGTGAGGAATCGGCCATTGAAGAAACGCTGGCCGACAGCCTTCTTGACGATTGGAGACCGACGGGGGCGTCCATCGGTTCCATCGGCAGCGACGAATCCCTTCTTGACGCCTATGTCGACTGGCTGTCGTCCTTCGCTGGCCCCTTTGGTGGTCCCGTCGTCGTGGACGGCGCTCATGGGGCGGCATCAGCCGTGCTTCCCCGGCTGGCGACCAGACTCGGCGTCAAGCCTCACCTGATCGGTCTTGCTCCCGATGGCCTTAACATCAACGAGGACGTGGGCGTCATGCACATGGCCCATCTCGCTCAGGCCGTCCGCCAGACAGAGGCCGTCTGCGGTGTCGCCTTCGACGGTGATGCGGACCGCGTTCTTCTCTGTGATCGTCGGGGCAGGACGCTTGACGGGGATATCCTGCTCTGGGTGCTCGCCCGTTGGCTCAAGGAACGGGGGGAATTAGGGCAGGGGGTAGTCGCGACGGTCATGAGCAACCTTGCTCTGGAAGAGCGCCTAGGCGAATCGGCCATCGCCGTCAGCCGTTGTCCCGTCGGAGACCGCTACGTCCTCGAGGCGATGCGGGAAAAGGGAATGGGGCTGGGAGGAGAGCAGTCGGGTCACGTCATCCTCGGACCTTGGGTCTGCACCGGCGACGGTTTACTCACCGGATTGGCCTTTCTCCGAGCCTGCCACGAACTGGGAGAGGATCTGGATTCTCTCTACGACCGCTTCGGTCGTTATCCACAGCTTCTGCGCAATGTCACCGTCTCGGACAAGAAAAAAGTCCTCCAGTCCAAACTCCTCCAGGAGGCCATCGCCGAAGCCGAGGGTCGCCTGGGAGAGTGGGGCCGTGTTTTCGTCCGAGCCTCGGGGACGGAACCCCTGGTCCGCATCCTCGTCGAGGCCAAGGATTGCCAGCTCATGGAGGAGCTTGCTCAGAACGTCGCGAGCCTCATAACTCAACTGAGTCCCTACAAGGAGTGATCCGAACCCCATGGCCATCTCCGTCAGCAGCTGTCTTTTCCCCGTAGCCGGTCTGGGAACCCGTTTCCTGCCGGCCACGAAAGAAATCCCGAAGGAAATGATCCCCCTCATTGACAGGCCGATCATTCATTATGGGGTCAACGAGGCCGTCGAAGCGGGGTGTCGCGACATGGTCTTCGTCACAAGCCGGGGGAAACGCTCCCTGGAAGACTACTTCGATCGCTCCTTCGAACTGGAGCAGGCCCTAAAAAACAAGGGGAAGGGGAATCTCTGCGAGGAAATCCATGCCATCAGCCGCATGGCCTCCTTCTCCTGTGTGCGCCAGCCGGAACCGCTGGGCTTGGGGCATGCTGTCCTCTGCGGCGAACCTCTCTGTTCGAGGGGGTATTTCGGAGTGGTTCTTCCCGATGATGTCATGATTGGAGAGCCGCCCGTGTTGGCCCAGCTTGTCGCCGTCCATGAGAAAATGGGAGGATCGGTTGTTGCTCTTGAGGAAGTCCCGAAGGAGGAAACCTCCCGGTACGGCATCGTCGCAGCCGTCGATGCCGGTGATGGACTCTGGCGTGTCACCGACCTCGTCGAAAAGCCTTCTCCTCAGGATGCGCCAAGCAACCTCGCCGTCATGGGGCGCTATGTTCTCTCGCCGCGGATCTTTGATCTTCTTCGCGACCTTCCTCGCGGCAAGGGCGGCGAAATCCAGCTCACCGACGGTCTGAGAAGGCTCCTCCAGGAGGAACCGATCTGGGGCGTCGTCTATAGGGGGAGGCGCTATGACTGTGGCACCAAGGAGAGCTGGCTGCGGGCTACAGTGTCGCTTGCTCTGGAAGATAGAGTGCTGCGAGAAATCGTCCTTGATGCCCTGCGAGAGGAGGGGATTGTCGAGCCCATCGTGAACGAAGGACCTGTCGTCGAGTGATCGAAGCGCCGGGACTGGCCTGAACGGCCAGTTGACGAGGACGGAGGAGTATCGAATCTTCGGCGGATGCCTCCGGGGCTCTGAAGGTATGCCCTCAAGGCGGTCAACAAAACGTCCGGTGACGGACCCACAAAAGGGCCGCTAGCCTTCTTTACGCGCAAATCGAGAAAGGTGTGACTGCTTCCGATGTGTGGCATCGTAGGCTATGTTGGAGAGCGCGAAGTCGTCGATGTTCTCTTCGATGGCATGCGCCGTATGGAATATCGTGGCTATGATTCGGCCGGGATGGCCCTCTGGATGGAAGACAAACTTGAGGTCATTCGAGAGGTGGGACGCGTCGCTGAATTGGAGAAAGCCGCTCACGAACGGGGTCTGACAGGCCATCTTGGCATTGGGCACACCCGCTGGGCCACCCATGGCGGCGTGACCGTCGAGAACGCCCACCCTCACAGCGATGAAACGGGGCGTTTCGTCCTCGTTCACAATGGAATTGTCGAGAACTACCTTGATCTCAGAGAGGAGCTCGAGCATCTCGGTGACCGCTTCGTCTCCGAGACGGACACGGAAGTCGTCGTCCACTACCTGGCGAGGCTCTACAAGGGAGACATGCGCGAAGCCCTCCTGGAACTGCAAAAGAAACTACGCGGCTCTTACGCCCTCGTCATCCTCCTGCGCGATGACCCGAACGGATTCTTCTGCGTCCGCCGGGGATCGCCGCTCGTTCTCGGTCTCGGCGACGGGGAGAATTTCTGTGCCTCTGACGTGCCCCCGCTGCTTCCCTACACGCGCAGCGTCGTCTACCTTGATGAGGGCGACATCGCTTCCGTCACACGCCAAGGCGCTTCTGTCTGGGATGAGACGGGCTCTCCCAAGATCCTTGACGTCCACCAGGTGGACTGGGATGTCTCCATGGCCGATAAGGGCGGATATCCCCATTTCATGCTCAAGGAGATCAACGAGCAGGGAGCCGTCGTCCGTAGCACCCTCAAAAGCCGCGTCACCGAGGGAGGAGTCGACCTTTCCGACGAGCTTCTCTGGACGGAGGAGCAGGTCCGCTCCTGGAGAAGTCTCCACATCGTCGCCTGCGGGACCTCCTATTATGCCTCGCTTGTGGCTGAAAGGGCCCTGAGCAAGTGGACCGACCTGGACGTCCGCGTCGACATCGCCTCCGAGTACCGGTACCGCACGGTCCGTACCGATGAAAAAACCCTGGCTGTCTTTGTCTCCCAGTCCGGAGAGACGGCAGATACCATCGCCGCTCAAAGGCTCGCTCGCGGTCTTGGTGCCCATTGTCTGGCCATCACCAATGCCCGCGGATCGACGCTGGATCGGGAGGTTCACGACACACTCCTTCTCAAGGCTGGCCCTGAAATCGGCGTGGCCGCGACGAAGACCTTCATGGGCCAGCTTACCGTTTTGTACCTCCTCGCCCTCTACTTGGGTCGGCTTCGCGGTGGTATTTCCGCCGTCGAGGAGGTCCGCCTTGCCGAGGAGCTCAACCAGCTGCCATACAAGGTGGAGGCCACCATCGCCCGCGAGGAGAGTGTTCAGCACCTGGCCGAACGGTATGCCGGCTGTCGGGACTTCCTTTTCCTCGGAAGGGGCTATTCCTTCCCCATTGCCCTCGAAGGTGCCCTCAAGTTGAAGGAGATCTCCTACGTCCACGCCGAGGGCTATGCTGCCGGTGAGATGAAACATGGGCCCATCGCCCTTCTTGACGACAAGGTCCCCGTCGTCACCGTCATCCCCAGGGATAGTCTCTACGAGAAGACCCTGTCCAACATCCAGGAGGCCAAGGCCAGGCGGTCTCCGATCGTCGCCATCGGAACGGACGGCGACGAGCTCCTGTCGACCTATGCCGACTACGTCGTCACCGTACCCTGGACGGATGAAGCGTTCACTCCCTTTCTCTCCGTCATTCCCTTGCAGCTTTTCGCCTACCACGTGGCCAAGCTCCGCAACTGTGATATTGACAAGCCGCGGAATCTCGCCAAAAGTGTCACCGTCGAATAGACGAGGGCGAGGAAGAGACAGAAAAAGGAGGGGCCCACAGGGCCCCTCCTTTTTCTGATCGGTTCAGTTCCGTCCGGGTTCCTCTGTCCGGGGAAAATAAATCCTGAGATGGCTGATGTCCTTGAGGCCGTCATCGATCCTCCCCGATCGGGTTGGAAGGCGTTGCCAGGGGCCCTCGTTGATACGGCAGAGCACGAGGGACCGCCTGCCGTAAGTTGACCAGAGATCCCAGAGCGGTTCTCCCCTGGCCGGTCCGGGAACGAGAAAGTCGGAAAAGAGGGGTGCCTCGCCGACAAAGGAGTCCCCGCCCAGAGGTTCGACGATAAGCCATTGCGTCATTTGCCAGGCGTTCTCCATCTCCGGCGAGTGAGAATGGAGGAGGGGGAGAATCTGGAAGCCGCCCACCTCGCCCAGAGGTGACGTGCTGATGCAGATGACGCCCGTGTGGTTGGCGCGCAAACGGCCTGGTTCCTGGTATTGCGACCCACCAAAGCGGCCCACGCCACCCAGGGGGTGGGCTACTCGGCCGATCCTCCTTGCCCCGTACCCGTCGATCCAGGCGCTGATGGCCCCTCCCATCCGGTTTTCGATCTCCACCATGTAGGGACCGGGGTGCTCGACGACATCGATGACGAGCTTCTCGCCCTGGCGAGGCGGCTCATCGGCCAGAAGCGGACGGGCCATGCCTTGCGGCGAGAGAACCGTCACCGTCGAACCCACCGGCGGTGCCCAGGCTCCGAAAAGACCTCTCCCGGCTGGGTTGTCGATGATCAGGGCATTGCCGACGCCGGCGGCAGGGGCGAAGGTCTCCGCAGGCAGCAGGCTGATGGTCCGTCCCTTCTCCTCTTCGACGGAAAGGAGCAAATGAATGGCGTTCACGGCCGAGGCTGCCACAGTACCGGGCCTTGCCCAGCGGCTTGCCGTGTAGGCTGGCCATCGGCTGGAGCTGGGAATGGCTAACACTTTGCCCAGGGACCGGCTCTCGCCGGAGGGTAAAAGAAGACGGACATCGTCTCCGACGGCCAGGGGCAGTTCGATCCGAAAGAGGGGTGTCCCAGCCGATTGAGCCAGCTCGGTGGGATAACCCTCGGGCATCCAGGGCTCTACAGCCTCGGCAGAAAAGGCTAGAGCCGTTGTCAGCAGGGTGATGAAAAGAAGGTACTTCGCAACGATCTTCACGATAATCGCTCGCTCCTTTGGTCGTATCCCACAGGGGTTCAGGGGAGAGGGAAAAACCAGACAGCCCAGAGGTTCCCCAGACCGTGGTAAAGGGCTGCCGAGGTTACCGTGCCGTGACGATGGCGAAGAAGTCCCATCACCAGTCCGGGGAAGAAGGTTGCCAGAAAAATCGGTTCAGGATGGGCGATTCGATGACTTACGGCAAAGAGGACCGTCGTGAGCAGGAGGGCTGCACTGAAAGGGAGTTTTCGGGCCAGCAGTGTCTGCAGCCAGCCCCGGAAAAAGACCTCTTCGACGATTGCAGATACCGCTCCGGCCGTAATCTGCAGCAGTGCCACCTTCAAAGAGGGATTGTGGGGAAGGGAGAGACCAGGCCAACGAAGAGCGATCACCGTTAGCGGTGTCAGTGTTGCGGCGGTGACAAGAAGCGTTTCACCGAGAGCTTTAGTAGAAAGGGACCAGTCCAATCCGTAAGCGGAAAAAGACTCTTTTCTCAGATGGCACCAGACATAGGGGCCATAAAGCATTAAAGCAGCAACGAAAAAGGCGATCATGGCAACCTCCGGGGAAAGGCATCTGTCCTGCAAGATCTACCCTATCGTGAGGTGAGGAGGAGAAAAAAGCAAGGCCGGTCTTGTTACTCCTGCCGCAAAGGAGGAGAGGCGATGGCAGAAAGGGGGCCTAAAAACCTTCAGGCAAGAAGCGACTTCAAGTCACCTCTTGCCTGAAGAAAAGAGAGATACAGCAACGCTCCGGATTTTAGCCGGTGCCGGTCGGTTCAGACCTCGACACACTCCATTTCCGTGAGAAGCGGCGAGAGGCTTTCTTTCTCGTTTTCCTGGCGGCATGTATCACAGAGGCCGTAAAGGAAGATCTGCACGCTGTGAGCCCCTTCAGGGGCACCGTCTCGGATGGAATGGAGCACGTTATCGGCGATGGGAAAGTCAGTGAGAGCTCCGCAGGCCTGACAACGGAAATGGCCGTGTGGCTGGGGGTTCGGGTCGAAATGAACGCGCTTGTCGTCGATGCTCAGGATCTGGAGCAGTCCCGAATCGGCTAAAAGCTGAGCTGTGCTGTAGATTGTGGCATAGGAGATGGTGGGAAAGTCCTGACGTAACTCGCCGTAGATTTGGTCCGCTGAGGGATGGTCCGTTCTTCCCTTCAGCAATCTAAGGATGGCGATGCGCTGGGACGTGATCTTGGCTCCGCCCTCACGAAGCCTGGCAATGCCCTCTTCAACGGTCCACATGAAACCAACCTCCTTGTTTCCCTGGCTTGACTCGCGTCTCCCATGATACTTAAAGCAGCTTCAATATGATAGAACGAAGGAACGATTCTGACAAGGCTGGGCTATCCAGAAAAATGTTCACTTTTTTCTCGAGCTCTTTCAGGGGATTTGTCCCGAAAAAAGACCTTTTTAGGGTTTACAATAAACGTCCTGGCTGCTTTTTATGTGAGCTTTTGAGCCGTTGTTCTGATGCATCAACGGAGGCCATTCTCGGTATTGCTCCTTCCTGTCCGTTCGCCTTGACAGGTTCGGGTTGAAACGGGATATAATGGCTGCGCCTTACTGGGGTGTAGCCAAGCGGCAAGGCAGCGGACTTTGGATCCGCCATCGCTGGTTCGAATCCAGCCACCCCAGCCAGACTGTCAAGCCTGGGAAGCCTGAAGGCTTCCCGCTTTTTTGCTGCCTCTTCGCTTCTCCTCTCGAGGTGGCCGATTTTTCACGTCTTGGAGGGAAAGAGCATGTCTGCTCCTGTTTCTCTGGCTGTGCTCGTCCTGGCCGCCGGCAAGGGGACGAGAATGAAGAGTGAGTCGCCTAAGGTTCTTATGCCTCTTCTGGAAGAGCCTCTTCTCTCCTATCCACTGCGGACTCTTTGCGGTCTTGGCATGGACCAGGTCGGCGTCGTTGTTGGCCATGGCGGTGAGCAGGTTGTGACCTACCTGAACAGGAGCTGGCCCTCGGCGCGGACCATCTGGCAAGAGGAACAGAAGGGCACGGGCCATGCCGTGTCGGTCTGCCGCGATTGGTGGCGTTTTTTCGATCATCTCCTCGTCCTTCCAGGCGATGTTCCTCTTCTTTCGGCTCAGGCTCTGGTCTCTCTGGCCGAGGTTCATTTGAACCAATCGGCGGAGGCGACCTTTCTCTCCATTGAGCTCGATGATCCCAGCGGCTATGGCCGGGTGATCCGCCGGGGCGATTCCGTTCGCATCGTCGAGCACAAGGACGCGACGGATAAAGAGCGATCGGTCCGCGAAGTCAACAGCGGCGTCTACCTTTTCCGGACCGAGTGGCTTGCCGAGGCGCTCGACGCTCTTTCCTGTGACAATGTCCAAGGAGAGTACTATCTGCCCGATGTCCTCCCTCTCCTGGCTGGGAAGGGGAGGGTCGTCTCGTCTCTTTGGGCGCGAGCTGAAGATCTTTCCGGTGCAAACGATCCGATTCAGCTCGCCGAACTGGGCCGCGTCCTCCGTGATAGGCTCCTTGCAGCCTGGATGGCTGCTGGCGTCAAGTGCATTGATCCTTCTTCGGTCTGGATTGGTCCCCGCGTCGCCTTAGCCCCCGACATCTATCTTGAGCCTCATGTGCAGCTCTGGGGAGCCACGGAAGTCGGCGAGGGCAGCCGTGTGGGCAGTTTTTCCGTACTGCGTGATGCCAGGGTGGGCCGTTTCGTCGATCTTGTCGGCCATGTCCGCATTGAGGACAGCACGCTCCGTGACGGCGTCAAGGCTGGACCCTTCACCTACATTAGGGGCGATGCTGAACTTCGTGAGGAAGCCTTTGCCGGCCGTTTCGTTGAGATCAAAAAGAGCACCATCGGTCCCAAGGCCAAGGTGCCTCACCTTTCCTACATCGGTGATGCGACTGTGGGTGAGGGAACGAACATCGGCGCCGGGACAATAACCTGTAACTACGACGGCAAGGACAAGCACGCCACGTCTATCGGCAGGGAATGCTTCATCGGCAGTGATACCATGTTGGTGGCGCCTCTGACCGTCGGAGATCGCGCTATGACCGGTGCCGGTTCGGTGATCACTCATGACGTGCCTGAGGGGGCTTTGGCCGTGGCAAGAGCCAAGCAACGTGTCATCGAAGGCTGGTGGGAACGCAAGAAGGACCGAAAGGACTGAGGGGGTTAGGTCATGGTCTCCAAGATCAGAGAGATGAAGGTTTTCAGTGGTAGCGCTCATCCCGAATTCGCCGCCCGGGTCTGCGAGAATCTCGGCGTGTCCGTGGCTGCGACGAAGCTGTTCCGTTTTTCCGACGGAGAGATCGGTGTCTCCATAGAGGAAAGCGTTCGTGGAGCCGACGTCTTTGTCATCCAGCCGACCTGCAGCCCCGTCAACGAAAACATCATGGAACTGCTTATCATGGTCGATGCCCTCCACCGTGCCTCAGCTTACCGCGTCAACGTCGTGACCCCCTATTTCGGTTATGCTCGGCAGGACAGGAAAACCCGCGCCCGGGAGCCCATCACGGCCAAGCTCGTTTGCAACATCATCGAGAAATCCGGCGCTGACCGTCTCGTCTCGGCCGATCTCCATGCCGGCCAGATTCAGGGATTTTTCGACATCCCTGTCGATCATCTGACGGGGATCAACCTGCTTGCTTCTGCCTTCCGCGGAGAGCTGAAGGATGGGATCAAGGAAAACCGTGTCGTCGTCGTCTCTCCCGACATCGGAGGCGTCGTCAGAGCCCGGCGTTTCGCCGTCCAGCTCAACGCCGATCTGGCCATCGTTGACAAGCGCCGTTCCCATGACGTGGCCAATTTCTGCGAGGTCATGGAGATCATCGGACGGGTCAAAGGGAAAGTCGCCATCCTCGTCGATGATCTCATTGACACGGCGGGCACGATGGTCCAGGCTGCCGCTGCCCTCAAGGAGCGGGGAGCGGAGAAGGTCTATGCCTGTGCCACCCACGGCGTTCTCTCCGGCCCTGCCGTCGAGCGTCTTGCCGGTTCAGAGATCGAGAAAGTGCTTCTCACCGATACGATTCCGTTGCCTCCGGAGAAAAAGTTGGATAAGATTACCACGCTATCCATTGCCCCCCTTTTTGCTGATGCCATCAGCAGAATTCATTCCGATCACTCTGTCAGCATCCTGTTCCGCTGAAGGA
The DNA here is from genome assembly GCA_016756725.1 of Synergistaceae bacterium. GTDB lineage: Bacteria > Synergistota > Synergistia > Synergistales > Aminithiophilaceae > Aminithiophilus. The sequence goes on from JAESII010000010.1 coordinate 119,225, forward strand.
AGATACGCCTGACTTTGTCAGAATCTGTTTTGGAGGTGCACGATTGATGAAAGAATTGGCCAAAGTCGCTCTTCAGGAGCGGCACGAAACCGGTAAAGGTGCTTGCCGTAAGCTTCGGGCAGAAGGCCAGATTCCGGCTGTCTTCTATGGTCCCGGCTACGAAGGGGGCCTGACTGTCAGGGCGGCCCTGTTGGAACTTGCTCCCGTCTTCAAGAGCGGCAACTGGGAGACGTCCGTCCTCCAGCTTGCCCTTCCCGATGGGAAAGAGGAAATGGCCATCATGAAGGACGTTGCCCGTGATCCCCTCACCGGCGACTTGCTGCACGTCGACTTCTACAAGCTTGTCAAGGGGCACAAGGTTTCGGTGAATGTCCCCGTCGAACTTGTTGGCCGCGAAACCTGTGTCGGTGCCAAGGCCGGCGGCGTTGTCGAACTTCACCTTCACGAAGTGGTCATGGATGTCCTTCCTTCGGAGATCCCCGATTCGGTTGTCGTTGACATCTCCGGCCTCAACCTCGACGAGTCGGTCCTCCTGTCGGAGCTCTCCTTCCCCGAAAGCGCTCACGTCTATGCCGAGGACGATGCCGTTGTCGTCGCCGTCAGCCGCCCCCGCTCCGTCGAGGAAGAAGAGGAGGCAGAAGAGGAAGTCACTGAGGTGGAAGTCGTCGCCAAGGGCAAGCAGATCGAGGAGGAGTAATTCCCCTTGCGTCTTGTCGTGGGGCTCGGGAATCCCGGGCCCCGTTATGCTTTTTCCCGCCATAACGTGGGCTGGCTAGTCGTCGATGCCCTTCTCGAGACCCTTGAAAGCAGGCGAAGCCTCTCTCGTTATCACGGTCTCCTCTGGGGCCCCTTCGGTGAAGGGGAGCGGTCTTTCTGTGTTCTTAAGCCAGTGACTTACATGAACGTCAGCGGCCGTTCCGTCGCTGCCGCCTGGCGAGGATTGAATCTTACCGATCCTGCCCAGATCCTGGTCCTCTTTGATGATGTCCATCTTCCCTTAGGTCGGCTCCGGTTGCGGCCGAAAGGGTCTGCTGGCGGTCAGAACGGCATGGCCTCCATCATCGGGGCCCTGGGCACGGACCAGATCCCCCGCCTTCGTGTCGGCGTTGGCGAGCCTTCACGCGGTGAGCTCGCCGACTGGGTTCTTTCCGAGTTCTCCCGTTCCGAAAGGCCTCTTCTCGACAAGGTCCTGGAAGTCGCCGTCGAGGCTGTCCATCGATGGATTGAAGGTGAAGCGATGGACAGACTTGCAGCCGCCTATAACGGCATGTCCCTCTCATGAAGGCTTCGGAAAGAACCTTCTGCCACCGTCCGCCTGGCCTCGTCGATTGTTCTCTGGAGAGATGGAAGAAGGGCACGGCCTATCACGTCGCTACTGACGGCGCAGCCTGGCCTTGGGTCTGCGGTATTCCCACCTTCCCTCTCCTTATTCTTCTTCCCGACAGTGGACAAGTCCGGGATTTTCTCTGGAATTTCGGCACCCTTAACGGCGAAGAGGGAATCCATGTTCTCGAGGAGCCGCCCCTTACGGGTGAGGAGATCCGGGAAGCCCTGCTGGTCCAGCGCGGCGAATGTCTCCTGCGGTGGAAGAGGCAGGGCGGCGTTCTGCTTGCCTCTCCAGGTGCCCTGATGGCTCCCTATTCCGTTCACAGCCGCCTCTTTCCGCTTATAGTCGGCGAAGAGGCGGGGCGGGAGTCCCTTCTCCAATGGCTTCAACAGACCGGTTACGAGAGAGTGGACCTTGTCTGGGCTCCAGGCCAGTTCGCGCCGCGAGGCAGCATCGTCGATCTCTTTGATCCCGCTTACCGCCTTCCGCTGCGGCTGGAGTTTTTTGACGACACCCTCGAGAGCATCCGTTCCTTTCAATCCGAAGACCAGCGGAGCGTCGCCCCTTTTGAGGATCTGGAGATCCACGGTATTCACGGTCGAAACGACGTGCCGCCGCTGTCGTCCTTTTTTCCTGACCAGTGCCGCCTTCTTCTTTTCGATCCCAAAAGGGCGGAGAGCCAGGCCGAGGCCTTTGCCTGGCTCTGGGAGGGACTGGCTCGAGAGAAGGAACTGCCGCCTCTCATGGAATGGCTTGATCTGGCTTCGCTTCTCGGCGATTTGCCTCGACTCCGCATCGAACGCGATCTAACCCGAGCTTCGCTGCGGCGTAATGTCCTTCCTCTTCCGGCCTTCCGAGGAAAGTGGAAACAGGTGGAAACTGCCCTCAGACAGTGGCCCTCACCCTGGCAGGTCACCGTCGTTTCCCGAAGTGAGCAGATCCGCCTTTGGGCGGAGGATCGAGGCTGTCAGACTCTTGAGGGCTCTCTTTCCAAGGGTTTTCAGGATCTGGACCATAGAATGGTGTTTCTTTCCGATACGGAGCTCATTGGCCTTTCTGCTCCGCCTCAGAGGGCCAGTGTCTCTGTCCCCCGCGAATGGAGCGATCAGATCCTGCCCGGTCAGTGGGTGATTCACGAAGACTACGGCCTGGGCCGTTTTATGGGAATCGAGACGGTCGAGATGGGAAGCGATGCCCAAGAGCATCTCGTGCTCCAGTATGCCAATGAGCGACGCCTTCTCATCCCGATGGCCCAGATCGACCGGCTTACCCCGCACACAGCGGTTCCTGGAGAGGAGCCGGAGCCAGACGATCTGCGCCGCCGCAATTGGAAAAAGGCCGTTGAAAAGAGCCGGGAAAGTGCCCGGGAAACGGCCAGGGCTCTCCTGGAAGTCTATGCCAAGCGAGAGACGACGGAGGGTTTCTCTTTTTCTCCTGACGATGAAATGCAGGAAAATTTTGAGAGGAACTTTCCCTTCACCGAGACCAATGACCAACTACGGGCCATCGAAGAGGTCAAGCGCGACATGGAACGGCCTGTTCCCATGGATCGTCTCGTCGTCGGCGACGTCGGCTACGGGAAAACGGAAGTGGCCCTCCGGGCGGCTTTCAAGGCCGTCCTTGCTGGTAAGCAGGTAGCCCTTCTTGTGCCGACGACGCTTCTTGCCCAGCAGCACCACGAGACCTTTTCGGGCCGTCTCGGTCCCTTCGGCGTTGAAATTGGCCTGCTTTCCCGATTCGTCACCGTCTCGGCCCAGCAGAAGACTCTTCAGGACCTGGCCGAGGGGAAGGTGGATGTTCTCATCGGCACTCACCGGCTTGTCCAGAAAGACGTCCGGTTCAAGGATCTAGGGCTTCTCGTCGTGGACGAGGAGCATCGTTTCGGCGTTCTTCACAAGGAGCGACTTAAAGAGAGATTTCCCCAGGTCGACGTGCTCACTTTGACGGCCACGCCCATACCGAGGACGCTTCAGCTTTCCCTTGGCGGGATCCGGGACATTTCCCTCATTGCAACGCCGCCTCGAGACCGCTACCCGGTCATTACAGTCGCTGGTCCCTGGCGTGACGACCTGGCCCGGCGGGCCGTCGCCAAGGAACTGGCTCGAGGGGGACAGGTCTTTTTTGTCCATAACCGAGTCCGAACCATCGGTGTCCGGGCCGAGATGCTCCGCCGGCTCTTTCCGGAAAGCCGCATCGCCGTCGCTCACGGACAGATGGCCGAGGGGCCTCTGGAGCGAACCGTCTCGTCTTTTGTTCAGGGTGACGTCGACATCCTCGTCTGTACGACCATTGTCGAAAGCGGCCTTGATATCGCTCGCGCCAATACCCTCATTGTCGATGATTCTCAGGACTTGGGGCTGGCTCAGATGTACCAACTGAGAGGTCGCGTCGGCCGGCGCAGTGAACAGGCCTTTGCCTTCTTCTTCTACCCTGACGACATTGAGATCAGTCGCGAATCGCGGGACCGCCTGGAGGCCATCGCCGAAATTTCCGACCTCGGGACGGGGTACCAGCTCGCCCTCCGTGACCTGGAAATCCGGGGCGGCGGAGATATTGTCGGAACCTCCCAACACGGACACGGCGCAGACCGCGTCGGCTATCTGTACTACTACAAGATGCTTGAAGAGGAGATCGCCCGGATCAAGGGTGAAGAGAGCAGGGAGACCGTCATTGACCTCAAGCTTTCTGCCTCGATTCCCGTCGATTACATCCCTCAGGCCTCGATCCGGCTTGCCCTTTACCGGCGCATGGTACGGACAAAGAGAACGGAAGACCTTGACGAACTCGCCCTGGAATTGACTGACCGTTTTGGTAAAATGCCGTCATCTGTCGCATTCCTCATTGCCTTGGCGCGGCTTCGCATCACTGGCCCGTCTTACGGCATGGACCGGCTGGTCTGCGAACAGGGTCAGACGGTTGTCGAAGGCGACATGGCCCGTCTTGCCCCCATCCTTCTCTCTCTTGGAGGCTGGATCCTGGCGAAGGATCATGGCAGAAGCCGGGGGGGCTACTCGGTGATCATTGGGTTGGCGAGGGGCTTCAAGGAGGTCCTCTCTCAACAAGAGAAAAAGGAGGTTTCGTCATGACCACTGTTTCGAAGGGGGAGAAATTTGAAGCCCTTTTGGATATAATGGCAAGACTTAGGGCTCCAGGAGGGTGTCCCTGGGACCAGGAACAGACTCCTCAGAGCCTGCGCCCCTACATCGTCGAAGAGGCCTACGAGCTGATTGACGCCATTGATTCCAAAGACGAGGGGGCCGTCGTCGAGGAATCGGGAGACCTCCTTCTTCAGGTGGTTTTCCTGGCCCAGATGGCCGAGGAAAAGGGCAGCTTCGATGTGGGCGACGTCGTCGACGCCATTGCCGGTAAGCTTCGCCGTCGTCATCCTCATGTCTTCGGGACAGTGGAAGTGTCGGGTAGCAACGAGGTTGCCCGTAACTGGGAACGGATCAAACAGGAAGAGCGGCGCAGCAAAAGGCGCAGGGACCTCCTCCTTTCCGGCGTTCCCCGGAGCCTACCCGGTCTCCTTCGGGCCCACCAGCTACAGGAGCGGGCGGCCAAGGTCGGATTCGACTGGCCTGCGGATGACCTGGATTCCGTTCTCGACAAGGTTCAGGAAGAGGTGGAGGAGATCCGGCGGGCTCACCGTGAAGGAGAGGGAGCCGAACGCCTTGGCGAAGAGCTGGGCGATCTCCTTTTTGCTCTGGCCAACCTTTCCCGTCACTTGGGCACCAATGCCGAGGCTCTGATTCAGGAGGCTAACGGCAAGTTCACCGGCCGCTTCAACTACATCGAAGAGGCTGTTAGGGCTCAGGGCAAGAACTGGGCTGATTTTGCCCTTGACGATCTTGAGCGTCTCTGGCAGGAGGCCAAATCCCAGCCTGGCGGCCTTGCTCCCGCTTCTCACGACAGGGAGGTGTCATGATGGCAGACAACAGGAAAAAAAACGGCGCCACGCCCCGCGCTGACCGCGAGCCGACGAGTTCTACTGCAAAGACTCAACTGCAGACGCAGATCGCGAGGCAGAAAAAGGTGGGCATCACCGAAACGGCCCTCAGGGATGCGCACCAGTCGATCATGGCCACTCGACTCAGAACGGAGGACATGATCCCCGTTGCCGAAATGATGGACGAAGTGGGGTACCACTCCCTGGAAGTCTGGGGAGGAGCCACCTTTGATGCGGCCATGCGCTTCCTCGACGAGGACCCTTGGGACAGGTTGCGTGTCCTGCGCAAGAAGTTCAAGAAGACCCGTCTCCAGATGCTCCTGCGGGGCCAGAATCTCTTAGGATACCGCCATTATGCCGACGATGTCGTCGTCGAGTTCGTCAAACGAGCCGTGGACAACGGCATCGACATCATCCGCTGTTTCGATGCCCTCAACGATCTGAGAAATCTGGAAACGGCGGCCGAGCAGGTCAAAAAGGAAGGGGCGCACCTCCAGCTGGCTATCTCCTACACGACCTCTCCTTTTCACACGACGAAGGCCTTCGAGGATCTTGCTTTTTCCATGAAGGGGATGGGAGCCGATTCCATCTGCATCAAGGACATGGCCGGTCTTCTCGGCCCCGCCGAGGCCTATCCCCTGGTGAAAGGAATCAAAGAGCGGACGGGACTGCCGGTCCAGGTTCACAGCCACTACACCACGGGACTAGCTGCCATGAGCTATTTCGAGGCTTGCCGGGCTGGAGCGGATGTCGTCGACTGTGCCATTTCTCCCCTCTCCATGGGGACCAGCCAGCCGGCCACGGAAGCTCTCGTCGCCGCCTTGACAGGGACCCCTTATGACACGGGCATTGATTTGTCCCGCATCGTCCCCGTGGCCGAACATTTCAAAGAGGTCCGGGAAAACTACAGCAAGGATGTCGTCAACCTCCAGGGAATCGACATCAACATCCTTCTTTACCAAATCCCCGGAGGGATGTACTCGAACCTCGTGAGCCAGCTCAGGGAGCAGAACTCCCTTGATAAGCTCGAAGCCGTCCTGAAGGAAGTCCCCCGCGTCCGGGAGGAGATGGGGTTTCCGCCCTTGGTGACCCCCTCAAGCCAGATCGTCGGCACTCAGGCGACACTGAATGTCCTCGTCGGTGAACGATGGAAGGTGATTCCCAAAGAGGTCAAGAACTACTTCCTCGGTTTTTACGGCAGGCCACCGGCGCCCGTTGACGAGGCAATCCGCCGGAAGGCCATTGGCGACGAAAAGGCCATCGACGGCCGGCCCGGCGAACACCTCCCTGACGAACTCCCTCTTGCCCAGATGGCCGTGGCGACTTGGGCCCTTCAGCCAGAGGACTATCTCAGCTACGTCCTCTTCCCCGCCGTGGCCAAGGATTTCCTGCCCCGGAAATTCGCCCGAGCGACCTATCGTGATGTCGGCTTCGGCGAGGCCGTTGATGGAGTGGCCTATCCTCTCTGATTTGGGGAGGCAGGAGCATGCTATAATGAGTACTGTCGAGGCCCGGAGCTTTCCGGGCCTCCTTTAGAAAACCGCCTTCAGTCGCGGCTTAAAGGAGAGAAAAACTGTCATGGAACTGGAAAAACGCATCCAATCGGTCATCGCCGAAACCATCCGTCCCGCCCTGCAAGGCCACGGCGGCGACATCGATTTTGTCTCTTTCGATGCCGGATCGGGGCTTTTGAAGGTCCTCCTCAAGGGTGCCTGCGGTACCTGTCCCTTTGCCCAGGAGACGCTTCGCGTCCAGGTTGAGAAGGTCCTAAAAGAGGAATTCCCCGAAATCTCTGCCGTTGAACGGGCCTAGGAACGACGTCTCCATGGCGACAGCCAGAGACGGCAGCCTCCGTTCCCATAGCCGCCATGTCACCGTCGATGGCGGCGAGGTCCTGGCCCGCCTGGTGGGGCAGAACGACGAAAACATCCGGGCTGTTGAAGAGCGGTATCCCGTGACCGTCGTCCTCAGGGGCACAGAGCTGACCGTCCAGGGACCGGACGAAGACGTCGTCGACCTCGTCTCATCTTTTCTGGTCGAACTGGTCGATGTCGCCCGGCGAGGTCACCGTGTTACTCTCCCGGAAGTCCGCCTCGGCATGAACGCTCTGGCCGAAGGGGAGAAGGCCGGCCTGGCAAGTCTCCTCGAGGAGGTCATCTGCGTGACGGCCAGAGGGAAGGCCGTCCGTCCCAAGACTACGGGGCAGAAGCACTACATCGACGCCATTGCCACCAACGACATCGTCTTCGCGATAGGTCCTGCCGGAACGGGCAAGACCTATCTTGCTGTGGCCATCGCCGTCACGGCCCTCAAGGCGGGCCGCGTGAATCGCGTCATCCTCGTTCGTCCCGCTGTCGAAGCGGGCGAGAGCCTGGGATTCCTCCCCGGCGACCTTCAGGAAAAGGTGGCTCCCTACCTCCGTCCCCTTTATGACGCCTTTTACGAGCTTCTGTCGCCGGAACGGTTTCTGCGCTATGTCGAAAAGGGCGTCATCGAGATAGCCCCTCTGGCCTACATGAGAGGACGAACCTTGAACGACAGTTTCATCATTCTCGATGAGGCTCAGAACACGACTCCGGAGCAGATGAAGATGTTCCTGACCCGCCTCGGTTTCGGCTCCAAGGCCGTCGTGACGGGAGACGTCACCCAGGTAGACCTGCCTTCCGGCAAGGAATCGGGATTAAAGGTGGTGCAGAATGTCCTCGGCGATATTGACGGAATCCACTTCGTGACCCTCGGCCATAGAGATGTCGTCCGTCACGAGATCGTCCAGAAGATCGTCCAGGCCTATGACCGCTATGAACAACAGCTCCGACGGCCCCAGTAGGGGCGCAAAACTGCACAAACATTGGATCAAGTCCCTCACCGATCCCGCCTTTCGCCTGGGCTGGATTGTGAGGGTTGTTCTTCTTGTCGCGGCGACGGCGATCCTCCTTTGGGGGTGGTGGGCCGACACTGGAGACAGCTATCGCGTCGGTGCCCCGGCCCCACGGACCTACGTCGCTCTCTACACCATGTCCTTTGAGGACCGTGAGGCGACGGATCTGCTCCGTCAGCGCGTTGCTTCCGAAGTGGCCGCCGTTCTCGTCAAGGACGGCCTCCGGCAGCAAGAGCTGGAAGATCACCTTCGGCTGCTTGCCGGAGAAGGCGGTGTTGCCCTTCTGCCTCCCTCATTGGCGGAGTTGCTGCTCGATTTTCCTGAGGGCCGGCGCAAAGCCCTTCTCGAGGTCGCCCAGACCATCGGTCTTGAGCTGATTGCAAAAAACAACGCATCTTTGATGATCGACGGAGACGACCTCTGGGTGGCCCTCGAGGCGACAGGTCTCGATTGGGCCGATAGAAACGTCGTCTACCAAATGCTCGACAGTCTGCTCGAGCCGACGATACGTATCGACGAGGAGGCCACTGTCAGCCTCCGTGCCCGTCGTTCCCAGGCTGTTCAGCCCGTTGAACGCGTTCTGCGCAGCGGAGAAACGATCGCCGAAAAGGGAGAGGTCGTGACGCCCCAACAGGCTGTTCTTCTCTCCCGTCAGGGCTACCCGGAACGGCATTTCCCCTGGCGTCACTTCCTCTTTGCCCTTTTCATTGTCCTCATCTGGAGTTTTTGGCCTGACTTTTTTGTCTTCCGCCACGGCCTCTTGCTCGATCGTCGGGAGTGGCTCTTTTTCGTCGTCCTCGTCGGAACAGGTTGGTTCTGCCAGGCCCTGGGGCGGCGACTGGGAATTGATGGAGTCGGTGTTCTGCCTCTGGCCGGGTGGGCCTATCTCACCCTGCCGAGAAACTTTGCCCTCCATCTCGTCCTCGGTGCCGGCACTGTCGGTTCCCTCTTGGCCCTGGATGCTCCCTCTTTCGTGACGCTGCTGATCGTCATGACCAGCGTTGCCGTGGCGGGTCTAGGTTATTTTCTCCTTCACGAAGTCCGCAGTCGCGTTCATCTCTGGCAGCAATTTTTTCTCGTCGGTCTTGGTGGATCAGCGGCGACCATGCTGGGTCGCTGGTGGATGGGCCTTGACGTCGGTCTTGAGCTGGCAGGAATCTACGTTCTCGCCAGCGCCGTCATCGCCATGGTCGTCATCGCTGTCCTGCCCCTCTGGGAGAACCTTTTCGATGTCATCTCCCCTTTGAGGCTCATTGAACTGAGTCATCCCGCCAACAGGCTTCTCAAGCGCCTCCAGGTCGAAGCCCCAGGCACCTATCACCACACCCTCATGGTGGGCACCCTCGCCGAGTCTGCGGCGGACAGGTTGGGCTTGAACAGCCTTCTCGTCAAGGCAGGTGCTTACTATCACGATGTGGGCAAGTTGCGGCGGCCTCACTTCTTCGTCGAAAACCAGTTTCAGGGGGAGAACGTCCATGACGAACTCTCACCCACCCTGTCGGCCTTGATCATTGTCTCCCACGTCCGTGAGGGCATGGATCTCGCCGCTGAACACGGTCTTCCTCGGGTCATCCGCAAGTTCATCACCGAACATCACGGGACGACCTGTCTCGGCTACTTTCACCGCAAGGCTAAAGCCATGGGGGAGGAGCTGCCTCGGGAGCAGTTCTGCTATCCCGGACCGAAACCCAATTCTCCCGAAACGGCACTGGTTATGCTGGCCGACTCGACGGAGGCAGCAGTCCGGGCCGCTGGTGGCAATATACAGGATGTTGTCGAGCTGGAGGAGACGGTGGGGCGTGTCATCGAGTCCAAGCTCCAGGAGAAACAGCTTGACGATGTCGCCTTCACGCTGAAGGACCTGGCGACGATTAAGGCCGTTTTCGTCGAGGTCCTGCGATCGATGTACCACAGCCGGCAGGTGAAGGAGATTCCCAAGCCGGCTGAGACCAAACAGGAGGGATCTGCGTGAACGTGGAACTGCAACTGGGAGAAGGCGATACAGCCGAATCTCGAAGTCCTCTGCCTGGGGAGCTAAAAGCCCCCCTGTCGGAGATTCTCGAGGGAATGATCGTCGAAGTCTGTCCGGACCTGGCTGAAAGGGAAAGAGTCGAGATTTCCCTGGCCTTTGTGGACCCAGAGACGATGGCTGATTTGAACAGCCGTTACCGTGAGAGCGATGGGCCCACCGATGTCCTCTCCTTTCCGCAATGGGAAGATGAAAGGGGGCATTTCTCTCCGCCTCAATGGCCTGTTCTCCCCTTGGGTGATGTCGTCATCTGCGATGACGTCGTCCGCGCCAATGCCCTATCCAGCGGCCAATCCCACGATGCCGAGCGGGTGCTCATTATTCTCCATGGCGTCCTCCACCTGATGGGACTTGACCACGATGACAGCGCCTCAGAGGAACGGATGTGGGAGATTCAGAACCGGTACCGGGATCTGGTGATGGCCCGCTTCGGACGGAGCGTCTGATCCCATGGACGGAGACAGCCTGCATTCGATGGTCTTCCTTTTCATCCTTCTCCTCCTTTCAGCTCTCTTCAGCAGCACGGAGACTTCCATCACCGCCGTGGGGCGCGGTAAACTCCTGGCCCTACAGGAGCGTCACCCCTATCGCCGCCGCTTCCTGGCTTGGCTGGCCGACCAGACTCAGAAGGCGCTGACGATCACACTCGTCGCCAACAACCTCGTCAACATCGCCGCAAGCGCCGTGGCCACCTCTTTAGCGCTCAGGCTCTACGGCCAGCAGGGTCCTCTCATCGCTGTTGCCGTCATGACCGTCGTCATCGTCATTTTCGGCGAGATCCTGCCGAAAAGTATCGCCATCATCCGCAACGAGGCCATTCTTGTGGCCGTTCTGCCCATGCTTCGCTTTCTCGGTTTTATCTTCGCGCCCCTCCTATGGGCGACGGTGGCCATCGTTGAAGGCCTTGGCAAGATTCTCCGAATCGACCTGGCTCCTCAACATGCCTTTGTCACCCGCGAGGAGATCGAGCAGATGGTCAACATCGGCAGTGCCTCAGGAGTTCTGGAGGAAGAGGAACGGAAGATGATCCACGGCATCATCTCCTTCGAAGAGACGCGGGCCTATGAGGTCATGGTGCCTCGGACGGACATGATCGCCGTGCCGCGGGAGATGTCCATGGCCGAAGCCGTCAACGTCATCCTTGAGCATGGTCATTCCCGGGTTCCCATCATCGGCGAGAGCCTCGACCAGATCGTGGGGATCCTCTACGTGAAGGATCTTCTCCGCTATCTGGTCTCCGGCGATCCCGACGTCGCCATTGAGGACATTAAAAGAGAAGCTCTCTTCGTTCCCGAAACGATTCGCATTGCCAACCTCTTCAATCTCATGAAGGGAAAGAAAGTCCACATGGCCATCGTCGTCGACGAATATGGCGGCACGGCCGGCATCATCACCCTTGAGGATCTTCTCGAGGAGATTGTTGGCGAGATTCAGGACGAGTATGACGAGGAAACTCCATCGATCCTCAAAAACGGTGACGGCAGTTATCTCGTTCAGGGAGGCGTCAACCTGGAGGATCTCAGTGAGAGGCTCGGATATGCCTTCACCTCTGACGATGTGGAAAGCGTTGCTGGCCTGATCATCTCCCTGGCGGGACGTTTCCCCGAGACGGGCCAGCGTCTGAGTTACGGTGACTGGGATTTCGAGGTCCTCGAAGTTGAAGATCACCGCGTCAAACTGCTTCGTCTCCGTCGACGCGAGATGGATGGCGAGGAATGACCTCCGGGAGGTGTTTTCATGGATTGGCCCCATTCCGTAAGTCCCGAAGAGCTTCTTCAGAAGGCCCGAGTTGCCCAGCAGGCCGCTTATGTTCCCTATTCGGCTTTCCCCGTTGGGGCGGCTCTGCTGACGGAAGGTGGGGACGTCATCACCGGTTGTAACGTCGAGAATGCCAGTTATGGCCTGGCTCTCTGTGCTGAACGGAATGCCTTGACGACGGCCGTCGCTCGTGGAGAAAAGAAATTCGCCGCCATCGCTGTCGTCGGAAGATCCGGAGAGGCCTGCCTCCCCTGCGGCGCCTGCCGTCAATTCATGGCGGAATTCAATCCCGCTCTTCTTGTTGTCCTTGAAGAGGGGCCAGAACCATTAATCTACCATCTCGATCTTGACCTCCTGCCTCATCCTTTCGCCCTTAGGTCCGAAGAGTTGACCAATGACTGAGAAACCCTACCGCTGCGGTCTTGTTGCCGTCGTCGGCCGCCCCAATGTCGGCAAGTCCTCGCTCATCAACGCTCTCCTGGGACAGAAAGTGACGATCGTTTCCGAAAAGCCCCAGACGACGCGCAACCGCATCCGCTGCATTTACAGCGACGACGAGACCCAGATCGTCTTTATCGATACGCCTGGCATCCATCTTCCACGTCACAAACTGGGCGAGTTCATGGTCGAAACGGCACGGCAGGCCCTCGACGAGGTCGATCTCATCTGTTTCGTCGTCGAGGCTACGGATCGGCGCCTTCGTCCCGAGGATGAGAGAATTCTCTCCTTCCTCAGGGAGACGAGGCGGCCCGTCCTCCTTATCATCAACAAGGTGGACAAACTCAGAAAGGGAGAGGAGTTCTGGCAGGTCGTCGAGCTCTATCAGGAAAGCCTGCCCCTTGGAGCTGTCCTCCCCCTGTCGGCTACGGCAGGAACCAATCTTCGGCTGCTGCGGGAGCGCATCGTCCAGTTCCTCCCCGAAGGGCCTCCTCTCTACCCTGATGAGCGAATCATGGATCACCCCGAACGTTTTCTTGCGGCCGAAATCATCCGAGAAAAAATCCTTCTCCTCACCCGCGAGGAAGTCCCTCACAGCGTGGCTGTCGAAATCGAGGCTTTCGAGACACCTGACGAATATCCCGAGCGCGACGTCGCCTATATTCGGGCTGTCGTCAACGTTGAAAGACCGGGCCAAAAGGGAATCGTTATCGGCAGGGGGGGCACCATGCTCAAGCAGATCGGCTCCCTGGCCAGGGCGGGCCTGGAAGAGATGCTTCAAGAAAAGGTCTTTCTCGAACTCTTCGTCAAGGTCCGTGAGGATTGGCGAAAATTGGATCGGGAGCTCAGACGTTTCGGCTATCGTCCATGAATGGCAAGGAGAATCTTCGGCAGGGCCACTTCCGGGCCTCCGGCGTCGTCCTTCGGCGCTGTGACACGGCCGAAGGGGAGCGGTTGCTTTACCTGGGACTCAAAGGGTTGGGGCCGCTCTGGGTTGTTGCGCCTGGCGCGGCGCGGGGCAAGGGGCGTTTCGGGGGAGCCACGGAACCCCTCGTCTGGGCTGTCTTCACCCTCTACAAGGCCTCACGGAACCTCTACCTCAAGGAAGTCGACGTCCGTTACGATTTCTGGGCTCTCCGGAGCCGCTCCGAGTCCCTTGCCCGCGCTGCCCAGTGGGGCAGGCTTGTCGCTGACTGTCTCCTCATGGGCCACCCCGACGACGCTCTCTTAGGATTCTTCTTCTGGGCCCTCCAAGGGCTCGAGAAAGGTGCCGACGGCGCCGTGGCTGAGTGGCGTTTTCTCTGGCGCTGGCTCCACGACCGGGGCGTTGCCCCCGATCTTGATCGCTGTGGCCGCTGCGGCACGCCTCTCGACGGTGCCTTCTGGGGTGATGAACACCTTCTCTGCCCTGCCTGTCGCGGATCTTCCGGGTCTCCCCTCCTGACGGGCCCTCTCTTGCAGGTCTTGAGGGCTGCTGTTATGCTTTCCCGTGATTCTTTCATACCGTGGTCGATGACGGTGCGAGAAGGCGCCGACTGGCCCGCGTTCAATGAAAGGCTTCGCTCTCTCCTCCGAGAGAGTCTTTAGGCTTTTCTCCGACTTGATAGGGGGTAGGAAAGTGAATTTCCAAGAAATCATCATGCGGTTGGAGCGGTTCTGGGCCGAACAGGGCTGCGTCGTGCAGCAGCCTTATGACATCGAAGTCGGGGCGGGAACGATGAACCCCGCCACGACCTTGCGCACCCTCGGTCCCGAGCCGTGGCGCGTGGCCTACGTCGAGCCGTCGCGGCGTCCCACTGACGGAAGGTATGGGGAAAACCCCAACCGACTCCAGCATTACTACCAGTATCAGGTCATCGTTCAGCCCGCTCCGGAAGACATTCAGGAGCTCTACATCGAGAGCCTCAAGACCCTCGGCATCGACCCCGCTGAACACGACATCCGCTTCGTGGAGGATGACTGGGAGTCGCCCACTATCGGTGCCTGGGGCCTCGGCTGGGAAGTCTGGCTTGACGGCATGGAAGTCACTCAGTTCACCTACTTCCAGCAGGTCGGAGGCATCGACATGGACCTCGTTCCCGCTGAACTTACTTACGGTTTGGAACGGATCGCCATGTTCGTCCAGAAGGTCGACAGCGTCTATGACCTGACCTGGGTCGACAAGGTCAAATACGGCGACATCCATCATCGCAGTGAAGTGGAGCAGTCAACCTATAATTTCGATCTCTCCGATGCGGCCATGCTCTTCAAGCTCTTCGACCTTTACGAAACTGAGGCCAGAGCCGTCATCGCAACGGGCAACATCCTTCCCGCTTACGACTATGTCCTCAAGTGTTCCCACACTTTCAACCTCCTTGATGCCCGAAATGCCATTAGCGTTACGGAAAGAACGGGTTACATTTCCCGTGTCCGCGCTCTGGCATCACTCTGCGCCGAAGGGTATGTCAAACAGCGTGAGGCCTTGGGCTATCCGCTAATGGACAAGTTCAGCCGTTAGGAGGCAGAAGACCATGACCGTCACGACAAAACGCGATCTCCTTCTTGAGCTGGGGACGGAAGAAATTCCCGCCCGCTTCATGCAGTGGGTCGTCGCTGAGATCGAGAAAATTGCCGAAAAGGCTTTCAGCGGAGCCCGCATCAGCTATGGCTCCATTCAGGCCAACGGCACGCCGCGCCGGATCGTCCTTCAGGTCCGTGGCCTTGCCGAGGGACAGGAGGATCTGACGGAAGAATACAAGGGGCCGGCCTGGCGCCAGGCCTTTGACGGTACAGGCGCTCCCACGAAGGCGGCACTTGGCTTCGCCAGGAGCAAGGGAGTCGATGTGGAAGACCTCGTGCTGCGCGAAGTGGACGGAGTGGAGTACTCGTTCGCCGTCGTCCGCCAAGCCGGCCGTCCGACGAGGGAGATCCTTCCCGGCCTCCTTGAGGAGATGATCGGTCGCCTCGTCTTTCCCAAGAACATGTACTGGGATGATCCGACACAGAGGTTTGCCCGTCCCGTCCGCTGGCTTCTCTGTCTCTGGGGGGATGAGATCGTTCCCATCGCTTACGGCAGGCTTAAGGCGGATCGAATCACGAGGGGGCACCGCTTCATGGGTGCCCGAAGGATCGAGATTCCCCGCACCGATGACTATCTAGACAGCCTCTACGACAACTACGTCATTGTCGACGTGGCCAAGAGGCGGGAGATGATGATCAGTCGCATGACGGCCCTGGAAAAGGAGATGGGCTGTAAGATCGAGAGGGACGCCGAACTGATCGAGGAGAATCTCTTCCTCGTCGAATACCCTGTTCCCTTCTTCGGCACCTTCGACAAGGAGTTCCTCGACATTCCTTCCGAAGTCCTCGTCACGACCATGAAGGTCCACCAGCGCTACTTCCCCGTCCGAGACGGCTCGGGCAAACTCAAGAATCACTTTGTTGGTGTCAGCAACAACCGGGCCACCAATATGGATGTCGTCCGTGAAGGGAATGAGCGCGTCCTCCGGGCGCGCCTGTCGGACGCGTCCTTCTTTTGGAAGGAAGATCAGAAGAAGCTCCTTGCCTCCCGGGTGGAGGAACTCAAGGAGATTGTCTACCAAGAGCGGATCGGCACGGTCTACGATAAAGTCCTTCGAGCCCGGGACCTTGCTCTCTGGCTCACCGATCATCTCAACCTCAAAGAGGACCGCCCCCTTGTTGAGCGGGCGGGATGGATGGCCAAGGCTGATCTCGTCACCGATATGGTCTACGAGTTTCCCGAACTTCAAGGCGTCATGGGCCGCGAATATGCCCGCAAGAATGGTGAGCCCGACCGGGTCGCCAAGGCCCTCTACGAGCTCTATCTGCCCCGTTTCGCCGGAGATTCGCTGCCCACCGACGTCATTGGCGCCCTCGTCGGTATTGCCGACAGGGCCGACACCATCGTGGCCTGCTCCAAAGCCGGCCTTGACCCTACGGGTTCTCAAGATCCCTACGGACTGAGGCGTGCGGCCCGATGTATCAACGAGATCTTATGGGGCCTTTCCCTGGATGTCGACGTCGAGGCTCTCATGAAGGAGGCAGGACGGCAGATCGGAGCCGATGAGGCCGTCCTAGATAAGGTCTTCGAGTTTCTCCGCAACAGGCTCCAGATTCAGCTCAAGGAAAAAGGTTACGGTCATGACGCGGTTACCCTTGCTCTGGCCACCAGCTGGAACCGGCCCTACCAGGCTTTTCGTTTCGTTGAGGCTCTCTCCGAGATACAGGATCAGGCTTGGTTCCGCGATCTCATCACTGCCGCTGTGCGGGTACGTAACATCCTTGCCAAGGCCGACGGTCATCCCGGTAGCGTCGACGAGTCCCTTTTCGCAGATGACGCAGAAAAAAGCCTCAATTACACCCTGGCTGAGCTGGCTCCTGAGGCACGGTCGGCCCTGGAGGAGCGACGCTGGAAGGATCTCACCGCTGTTTTGGCCAAAATGGAGCCTGTTATTGCCAGCTTCTTCGATGAAGTCCTTGTCAACGACCCTGACGAGGCGATTCGTGCGAACCGGCTTGCCCTCCTCGCTCGCTGCCAGGAGCTTTTCCTGATGGTTGGCGATTTGGGCATGTTAAAATAAACCGTAAGCAAGACGATCTCGAGAGAAAGCAACTCTTCCCGGGGTCCTGTGCCTCGGGAAGAAACATATCCGTCGGGGCTTGGGGGCTTTTTGCCTGCCCGGTGAGGAACGTCCTTTGCGGATGTAAGCCCGGACAGGGAGAGGAGAGGGAGGGACCGGCATGGCTCTAGAGATTTTCGTCGTCTCCGATTTTACCGGCGAAACGGCTGAACATGTGGCTCGTGCGGCGGCAAGCCAGTTCGGCGCCAAGAAGGCAGAGCTTCGCCGTTTCCGCTATGTGAACAATGAGGAGAGAGGCCGCGAGGTTCTGGACGAGGCGAGGCGCACTCAGGCCGTAATCATCTGTACCCTCGTCGATCATGGACTCCGCCGCTGGTTTGTCGACGAGGCCGGCAAGCTGGAATTGAACATTGTCGATATCCTGGGGCCCATCCTCAAGATCCTCGAGGACAGACTGGGCTGCCAACCTTTGGAGACTCCTGGTCTACTGAGACGGCTTGATGAAGAATATTTCCGCCGCGTCAAGGCCGTCGAGTTTGCCATCAAATGCGATGACGGCCGAGGCGCGGAGCTCTACGAAGAGGCAGACCTGGTCATCCTCGGCGTGTCGCGGACGAGCAAAACGCCTCTTTCCATGTACCTTGCCCACAAGGGGGTCATGGTTGCCAACATCCCTCTTGTCCCCGAGGCGGATGCTCCTGCCGGACTTTATGATCTCTCACCGGAAAAGGTCATCGGACTGACTATTAACCTGGAGAAACTCAGTTCCATTCGACGGGAACGGCTGCGCGTCCTCGGTCTTGACGCTGACCTTTCCAATTACGCTCAGCCTGAACGGCTTGAGAGGGAGCTTGACTATGCTCTCAAGATTATGCGTCGTGTGGGGTGCAAGGTCTTCGACGTGACCAATAGGGCGATTGAAGAGGTGGCCCAGGAAGTGCTCGACTACCTGCGCGTCTGACCTCCGAACAGGTAAAGGAGATGAGCCGGATGGACAAGAACGTCAAAAAGTACATCTATGACTTTTCTGAAGGCAACGCCGACATGAAGGCCCTCTTGGGCGGCAAGGGAGCGAACCTCGCCCAGATGAGCAACATCGGTCTTCCCGTGCCGCCTGGGTTCACCCTCACCACCGAAGCCTGTCTTGCCTATTGGAGTGACGGGGAACATCTCCTTGATGCCATCTGGCCAGACGTCATGGCCGCCGTTGAAAGACTTGAAAGGGCAACGGGGAAGACCTTCGGACGCGGTGACAATCCCCTCCTCCTTTCCGTCCGCTCCGGTGCTCCCATCTCGATGCCGGGCATGATGGACACGATCCTTAACCTTGGCCTGAATGATGTCACCGTAGAGGCTCTGGCGCGCAACTCCGGCGAGCCCCGATTCGCTTATGACAGCTACCGCCGTTTCATCCAGATGTTTTCCGACGTCGTCCTCGGCGTCTCCTCATCTCTTTTCGAGAACGAAATCGTAGCTGCCAAGCGCGCTCTCGGTGTACGCCAGGACTTTGAGATCAATGCCGAAACCTGGAAGAGGCTGATCGACCGCTTCAAGGAGATCGTCAAAAAGGAGACGGGAACGGACTTCCCCGCCGAATCTGACCAACAGCTGCGCAAAGCCATTGACGCCGTTTTCCGTAGCTGGAATACGGCACGGGCCAAGACCTACCGGCGCATCAACAAGATTCCCGACGACCTGGGTACGGCCGTCAACGTCATGGCCATGGTCTTTGGCAACCTCGGCGAGGACTGCGGCACCGGCGTCTGCTTCACCCGCAACCCTTCGACGGGGGAGAAGGGGCTTTATGGGGAATTCCTCGTCAACGCTCAGGGCGAAGACGTCGTCGCCGGGATCCGCACCCCCCAACCCATCGCCGAACTCCAGGACACCATGCCCGGTCTCTACAGGGAACTCCTCGAGATCTGCGAGCTTCTGGAACGACACTACCGTGACATGCAGGACATTGAATTTACCATCGAACGGAACCGTCTATTCATCCTCCAAACCCGCACCGGCAAAAGGACAGCCCGTTCGTCTGTCCACATTGCCGTTGACATGGTCAAGGAGGGTCTTATTGACCGTGAAACGGCCGTCAGGCGCGTTACGCCCGATCAGGTCGAAAAGCTGCTCCACAAACAAGTCGACCCTGAGGTCGCCGTTGATGTCTTGGCCAAAGGTCTTCCGGCTTCACCGGGGGCAGCCGTTGGTGCCGTTGTCTTCGACCCCGACGAGGCTGAAAAGCGCGGTGCTGCAGGTGAGTCGGTTCTCCTTGTCCGCCATGAGACGACGCCCGACGATATCCACGGTCTCTTCGCCGCTCAGGGGGTGCTCACTAGTCACGGCGGGATGACGAGCCATGCTGCCGTCGTCGCCCGTGGTTTGGGCAAACCCTGCGTCTCCGGCTGCGAAGCTTTGGAAATCGATCTCGTCAAAGAACGCCTCTTTGTTGGCGGCAGGACCTTCAGCAAGGGGGATACCCTCACGATCGACGGCAGTCGCGGCCTCGTCATCGCCGGAAAGGTTGCCCTCATGGAGCCGGCCATGACCGACGAGTTCCGCCAGATCCTCGATTGGGCCGATGAGACGGCCAAGGTCAAGGTTTGGGCCAATGCCGACACTCCTGAAGACGCCAGCAGGGCCCGCGACTTCGGGGCCAGGGGCATCGGCCTCTGTCGTACGGAACACATGTTCATGGCTCCCGAGAGGCTGCCGGTCATGAAGGAAATGATCATCGCCTCGACAAAGGAGGAGCGGGTGGCGGCTCTCGATAAACTTCAGGTCATGCAGGAGGCTGACTACCGAGGTATCTTCAAAGCCATGGCCGGGTTGCCCGTCACAGTCCGGCTCCTTGATCCGCCTCTTCATGAGTTCCTCCCCAAGGAGGCTGAACTTGAGAAGTCCCTGAGCAAGCTCAGGAGCGAGGGCAAGGAAAAGAGCCCTGAGGCCTCGGCCCTGGGAAAAACCTTGGCCAAAGCCCGAGCCTTGAAGGAAACCAACCCTATGCTTGGTTTCCGTGGTTGCCGTTTGGGCATCATCTACCCGGAAATCTACCAGATGCAGATCCGCTCCATCTTCTTGAGTTGCCTTCATCTTGCGGATGCCGGCATTGAGGTTATTCCTCATATCATGATGCCCCTTGTCGGAACTCAGGAGGAAATGAAGCGCCTCAAAGGCATGGTTGACGAGATCGCTGAGGAACTTTTCGCCGAGACCTCACGCAAAATCGGCTACGAAGTGGGGACCATGGTTGAAGTGCCCCGGGCGGCCCTTGTCGCCGACGAACTGGCTGAGTACGCCGAGTTCTTCAGCTTCGGCACCAACGATCTCACCCAGACAACCTTCGGCTACTCCCGCGATGATGCCGAGAACAAATTTCTTGCCCAGTACGTTGCCGATCACGTCCTTCCCGAACATCCTTTCCGGTCCATCGACCGCAACGGCGTGGGCCGCCTCATGAAGATCGCTTTCGAAGAAGGACGACGCGTCCGTCCCGGAATGGGCATCGGCATCTGTGGTGAGCATGGGGGCGATCCCAGCTCCATCGCCTTCTGCCACCAGCTCGGTCTTGATTACGTCAGCTGCTCGCCCTACCGGGTTCCCGTCGCCCGCATTGCCGCGGCTCACGCAGCCCTTGGCCTGATCGACTGACCAGGCAGGACAGGAAGACAAACGAGGGGATGGCCTGAAAGGCCATCCCCTCGTTTGTCTTCCTCAATTCAGTCCGTACTGCTGCAGCAGCTCCTGGTATCGATCTTCAATCGTCTGGGCCGGGCTGGGGTCTGATTTGTAGGGCTGGCCGCCCCCGGAAGGGGGCGGCGGAGCGGGTGTCGGCGGCGTCGGAGGCTGGAAAGCAGAGGGTTCAGGCGCCTCTTGAGCCACCGTGGCCACCCGTCCAAGCCCGTACTGGGCCAGGAGTAGCTCATCGTCGCGGACCAGGATCAGTCTCGGGGCGAGAGGATCCATCTGTGCCGTGTACCAGTCCCCGCCGTGGAAAGGGCAGATCGAAGAGGGAATTTTATCCCGCTCCATGAGCACTTCTACCCCTGGGCAGGAGGGCGAGGCCAGATAGCCTGTCTCTTTGCAGAGGACAACCTGTTCCACTTGGGCATCACCGAGGAAAAAGGTCGACGGAGGCCGAAGCTCGACCAAGGCCTTTTCCATGAAAGCCTTCCAGACCGGAGCGGCGACGCTGCTCCCTGTGGCCCTGTTGCCGAGGGGTTTGTGGTCGTCATGGCCTGCGTAGACGACGGCCACGACGCCGGGAACGCCGCCGACAAACCAGGCGTCACTCCACTCGTTGGTTGTTCCCGTCTTGCCGAAAACCTCCATGCCTTTTATGGCGACGGAGCGCCCCGTTCCGGCGCGGACGACATTCTTGAGCATCCCCTGCATTTCGGCAGCAAGCTCCGATGAAATGGCCTGACTCATCTGGGGACCCTGCTGCTCGAGAATCTCACCGTCATGACTGCGGATTTCGCGGATGAAATAGGGGGTCACCCGGAAGCCACCGTTGGCGAAGGGGCAATAGGCCTGGGCCAGCTCCAATGGTGTCACGCTCCCCGATCCGAGAGACAGCGAGAGGTCGTGGGGGAGGTGAGGGCTGGTGATGCCCAGGTTTCGCGCCATGGCGATGACTTTGCCGATGCCGATCGACTCGGCAACGCGGATCGTCGAGACGTTGTAGGAATGAGTCAAGGCTTCTAGGAGCGTGATTTCTCCTTTGAACTCTTCGGAATAATTCTTGGGTTCCCATCCATTTTCGTAGATCAGCGGGGCATCAAGGACATGATCGACGGGACGGAGTCCCTCCTGAAGAGCCGCGGCATAGACGAAAGGTTTGAAGGCAGAGCCAGGCTGACGGTAGGCTTGGATGGCGCGGTTGAACTTACTTACCTCGAAATCCTTGCCTCCGACGAGGCTGAGTACCTCTCCCGTTCCCGGTGCGAGGGCGACGAGAGCGCCATCGCTTTTGAGTGTTCGCAGGGCCTCCTGGGCGGCTTTCTGGAGCTCCAGATCGATCGTGGTGTAGACGCGTAGCCCCTCCTGGTAGACCATTTCCTTGCCGTAGGTAGGCAGAAGGTGATTGAAGAGGATATGAGAGATGAAGTAGGGTGCCTTGTTCAGCGTCGCCTGGCTCTCCTTTCCCTTCTGCAATGTCAGTGACGCTGCCAAGGCAGCCTGAGCTTCTTCGCCGTCGAGCATGCCCAGATCGACAAGACGACGGATCACGTAGCCCTGACGGGCACGAGCTCGCTCCATTGACCGATAGGGAGAGTACAATTCAGGGGCGGCGATGAGCCCTGCCAGAAGGGTGGATTCGGCGACGGAAAGCTGATGGGGTTTTTTTGCAAAGTAGGTTTGGCTTGCCGCTGCGATGCCCCAGGTGCCGTGGCCAAAGTAGATCGTATTCAGGTACATCTCCAGGATCTGATTCTTCGTGTAAAGTCGCTCCAGCCGGAGGGCAAGGATGGCCTCCTTGGCCTTCCGTTCAATCGTTCTTTCCTGGGAAAGGAAAAGGTTGCGAGCCAGCTGTTGGGTGATGGTGCTTGCGCCCTGGCGGGTCCGACCGTGAGTGACGTTGACCCAGAAAGCGCGAAGAATGGATGAAAAATCGATGCCCCGATGATCGTAGAAGGTCCCGTCCTCGGCGGCTACCGTGGCTTTCTGCATCCAGGGGGAAATTTGCTCCAGGCCGACCCAGGTCCTGTTTTCCAGGAAGAGCCTTGCGATGAGGCGGTTCTGGCGGTCATAGATCTCCGTGGCCAAATTGGGCCGTTGGCGGGCCATCTGCTCCAAGGAGGGCAGATCGGCCGCAAGGCGCCGCACATAAAGGGCCGATGAGACGGCGGCCACGGCCAACCCGACTGCTAGGGTCAAAACGATGAAAGCCCCAAACAACCCAAAAAGGGAGAAGGTCCGCTTCGTTGCCTTTTTCTCCTTTTTGCCGGCCCTGGGGCCTTGTCGATCATCGGCCATTACAAAGCGCCTCCTCTTCATGAAGGATTCCGTGTCACCTGTCAAACTGAAACCTCTTCCTCATGTCCGGGAGATTATAGCATAGAGAACAATCGCCAAGAGGGGTGTCAAGGGACAGGGAAAATGTCATGGGTAGCGCGACAAAACGGGACAGGGAAAATGCCACCCCTCCTTCGTCACCGCTGTAACTGAGAGAAGCTGTCCCCTGGGGTTAGGCCTGTTCCCGCACCACTTCCGCCATGGATGATCTGGAGCAGGTACGGGGGGTTTGCCTGTCTTGACCTTGCCCC
>JAESII010000011.1 GCA_016756725.1 Synergistaceae bacterium
CCCGGCCCAGGCCGGTGCGTCTCTGCCGCGTTCCTTGGTCGACCAAGGAGATCGGGAGCATGCAGCAACCCCCCTGAAACGGCGTTCAGGGGGGGTTGAAAATTCAAGTGGGATGTTCAGGTCTTGACTCTTGACAAAGAGAACCATTTTGTCAAGAGTCAAGACCTGACCCCGATCAGTTGCCCTCCGCCTTCAGGATACAGCATAACGCCGAAATTGAGAAGGCCTCAATGGAGTGCTGAAGCGAATTTCCGTCACATTCTTCGGACGGAGGCCCCTGGAATCCGGGGTCGGCGTCCCTGTCAGGAAAGAATGCAGGATTTGTGGTTCGGCCTTGTCGTTCCGGAGCTGACGTCTGCTTTAGAGGTTGTCCCCTATTCTACGGATTCGGCGGGACATTGCAAGGTTTTGAGGGCCCATTTGAAGGCTTTTTCGATAAATTGTAAGTGATCTTTTCATTGATATTTGATTATGATTTCAGAATCACGGTCTGGGGCCCTCTTTTCTGCCATGAGCCGTTCAGGGTGAGCGCACTTTTCGTTCGTCATGAAGGGAACGTGGCGGTCTTCAGACGTTGAAGCGGATCTCGATGATGTCGCCGTCGCGGACGGGGCAGTCTCTGCCCTCGAGGCGCAGGAGGCCCTTGTCGCGCAGTTTGGCCTTGGACCAGTCGTGGGCGGCGAAGTCGTCGTAGTGGACGATTTCGGCGCGGATGAAGCCCCGGGCGAGGTCGGAGTGGATGGTGCCGGCGGCGTCGACGGCCCTGGCGCCCTCCCGGAGGGTCCAGGCCCGGACTTCGTCGGGGCCGACGGTGAAGAAGGAGATGAGGCCCAGGAGGCGGTAGGCGGCGGCGATGAGGCGCTCCCGGCCGGGCTCGTCGATGGCGAGGTCGGCCATGAAGGCGGCCTGGTCCTCTTCGGGGAGTTCGGCCATTTCCATCTCCATGGAGCCGTAGACGCGGATGACCTCAAAGCCCCGCTCGGCGCCGAGTTTTTCGAGGTCTGCCAGGCCGGGGACATCGGGCCCCGTCTGGCTGTCGTCGACGTTGACGACGACCAGTTCGGGCTTGAGGGTGACGAAGGCGAAGCCCCGAAGCAGGGCCCGTTCGTCTTCGGCGAGCTTTAGGTCTCTCAGGGGGCGCTCTTCCATGAGGTGGGCCTGGCATGTTTCGAGGAGCGGTCTTTCCTGCTCTTCGCCGGGCTGGAGCTTCTTTTTGGCGGCCAGGCGGGAGAGGCGGTTTTCGATGACGGCCAGGTCGCGGAAGATGAGCTCCATTTCGACGGTCTGCCAGTCCCTGAGGGGGTCGATGGCATCAAGGGGGTGGGGGACGTCGCCGTTTTCGAAGGCCCTGACGACGTGGATGAGGGCATCGGCGTTCTCGACGAAGGAGAGGAAGGCGTTGCCCAGGCCGGCGCCCTGGCTGGCGCCCCGGGAGAGGCCGGCGAGGTCGACGAATTCGACGGACGCGGGCGTCTCCTTTTTGGGCGCGTAGACGGAGACGAGCCGGTCGAAGCGGGGATCGGGGACGGAGACGACGGCCCGGTTCGGGTCCGTCTTGCCTCCGGCATAGGGCTTGACCTCGGCCCCGGCGCGGGTGATGACGTTGAAGACCGTCGACTTGCCGCAGAGGGGCAGGCCGACGATGCCGCAGCTCAGCATGAGAATCACCTCGGTATGGCTTTCTTCTGGGATGGGGAGGGTTTTCTCCCGGGGCCTATTCTAACGGATGAAGGGACCTGTCGGTGGGAAAGAACGTCGGTTCGCCTGAAAGAAGCGGAACAGAAGGGGCGCCATCGTGACACCTCCTTCGATAAAGATCTGTCTGTTTGAATATGCTTTTTTATTTTCAGTATGTCTATTCATGATAAATATTCTGTTTGAGCCGTGGCGTACGACATGCGATGAGGTCGCTTTGACTTTTCACGGTCCCTTCGCTATGTTTTGATGATAGGAAAAACAAAGGAGGAACGGCGATGGCGGGGACCGGTCTCGACAGACAGGAGGGTCCGAAGGGGCTCGTTTCGAGATGGGGTCCCCTCTCTCTTCTCTATGAGGGGACCGTGGAGTGGCGCGAGGGGCCGGAGCCGCGAAGCTGCTGCGTGGACGCCCCGGCCTGGCTGGCGGCGCCGCCCTCCTCCTGGCAGAACGAGGAGCTTTCGCCCTCGTCGGCGGCCCTCTGGCCCGAGGGGAAAGATCTGGTGATCGTCGTCCACGGCATCGGCGTCGAGGGCGTGCTCTGGAAGCTCTACGAGCGGGTGATCGCCGGGCTTCAGCGGGAGGGCACGGCCTGCGCGCTTCTGTTTATCCCCGGCCACGGGCCCCGGGCGAAGGGCCATGCCCTGGCCGAGATGGCCCGCCTTTCGGTGGGCGAGGCTCTGGCCATGGCCCACGGCGGGGTTTCGGAGATCCGCTCCCTGGCCCGGTGGGGCCGAAAGCGCTATCGGTCGGTGCGCCTGCTGGGGGTTTCTCTGGGGGGGATGCTTTCGACGATCGCCCTGGCCCTGGAGCCCGAGATCGAGGGGGGACTGCTGGCCGTGACGGGCGGCGATCTTTCACGCATCGTCCGCCACGGCGTGACGCGGCTTTTTCTGGCCGCCGGCGGTGGAGCCGCCCGGGCCGCGGCCCGCTGCGGCGGGCCGGCCTTCGCCGCCTATGAAAAGCAGGTGCGCCTTGAGGGGTGGCGCCATGTCGAGCCGCCCTCCCCGGCCTGCCTCGTCGATCCTCTGACTTTCGGCCCCCTGGTGGGGCGGAAGAGGGCACGGATGGTGCTGACCCGGTGGGACCCCGTCGTCCCCTACGGCTGCGGCGTGGCCCTCTGGCGCGCCCTGGGACGGCCGCCGCTGGACCGGGTGCCGGGCGCCCACGGCTCGGTGCTGCTCTTTCACCGCGATCTGATCGTGCGCCGTCTGACCCGATGGCCGGCGAAACTTAAGGAGGAAGATTCGTGAAGACCGCCTTTTACCGCCCCGGCGACAGAGGGGCCTATCGGACGCTGGACGCTTCGTCGGTCGTCGAGCTCTTTCACCCCGACGCAATCGCCGGGCTGCCCTGCAGCCTGGCCGAGGCCACCGTCGGCCCCGGCGAAGCGACGATCGCCCATCTGCACCGGGGAACGACGGAGATCTATTACGTCCTGGAGGGATCGGCTACGATGGAGGTGGCGGGACGGCAGGAGCCCCTCGCCGCCGGCGAGGCCGTGCTGATTCCCGCCGACAGCCCCCACCACCTGACGGCCGGCCTTGAGGGGTGCCGTTTCCTCTGTTTCTGTTCGCCCGCCTACCGCCACGACAGGACCCGCCTGCTCGACGGGGAGGGGACGGCGGAAGGCGACGGCCTGACAAAGAAAGAAGGGATCTGACGATGAGACGACTCTTGTTGGCATCGCTGCTGGTTTTCTTCACCACCGCCGCGGCCCGGGGCCAGGTGCTTCAGGTGCGGGAGGTCGATGTCTACGACGGCGGTGCCCTGATGCGCCTTGCCGCTGAAGCCGAGGGCGAGATGGCTTTCGAGCTGCCGGCGACGCTGGACCCGGCCACGCTGGCCGTGGCCGGGTCGGGCGGGGCGGAGGTGCTCCACTGGACCGTCGAGGAGCGGCCGGCCCCGGCCTGGCTGCCGCCGGCCCTGGAGGAGCTGCGGGACGAGGTCGACCGGGCCCGGACCGAGGTGGATCTCCTTGACGCCCGGACGGCGGCGCTGAAGCAGGCGGCGGGCCATCTCGAGCGGGCCCTGCCCGAGGGGGCCGACGGGGAGGAACTGGACGATTTCGTCGACGGGGCCTTGCGCAAGCGCGAGGCTCTGGAGCTGCGCCTCCGCGAGACGGAGATGCTCCGCGCCAGAGCCCAGGCCGATCTGGAGGGGCTGGAGCGCCTTCTGGAGGAGCGGCGGCCCGATACGGAATCTCTCCTTCTTCTGGTCCTGTCGACGAAAGGCGAGGGAACGGTGGAGGTGACAGCCTGGTCCGACAGGGCCCGGTGGCGCCCTCTTTACCGGGTCGATCTCGATTCGGCCACGGGCCGGGCCCGGTGGCGCCTCGACGGGCTGGTGACGCAGAAGACGGGGCTCCCCTGGGAGGGGCCTGTGGCCTTTCATTCCGGCGCCCCGAGACGGGGCCTGAACGTGCCCGATCTGCCGCCGCTGGCCGTGGATATCCGCCCTCCCTTCAAGGCGGCGCGGACAGGGATGGAGGCGGCCAGGCTGGCCATGGACAGCGTCTCTTTCAACGAGGCTCCCGCCGAAGAGCGGCTGGAGACGGCGACGGACGTGATCCTCAAGGGCACGGCCTCGGTGCCCGGCGACGGGCGGGAGGTGCGCGTGGGCCTTGAGGGCTT
Organism: Synergistaceae bacterium; assembly: GCA_016756725.1. GTDB lineage: Bacteria > Synergistota > Synergistia > Synergistales > Aminithiophilaceae > Aminithiophilus. Next base: position 4,329 of record JAESII010000011.1, read on the forward strand.
TTCCCTGGAGGGAGAGGCGGAGCTGACCCTTTTCGGCGAGCTGTCGCCCCGGGCCTGGCTGCTCTGGAAGACGGAGCGCCTCGACCGGGCCCTGCTGCCGGGACAGGCCGAGCTTTTCGTCGACGGCCTGCCTTCGGGACGGACGGCGCTGGCCGAGCGGAGCGCCGGGCAGAAGCTGGAGATGCCCTTCGGCGAGTCGCCTCTGGTGACGGTGGCCCGAGAGGAGCTGCTGCCCCAGGAGGGAAGCAGCTGGACCGGGCGGGGGCGCCTGGAGCGCGGCTACCGCCTGACGGTGAGCAACGGCCTCAACCGGGAGCAGACGGTGACGGTCCGGGACAGGCTGCCGGTGAGCGTCAACGAGAAGGTGAAGGTCGAGCCCGTGACGGTCGCTCCCGAGCCGTCCGAGCGGGACGACGAGGGACGGCTGACCTGGAAGGTCACCCTCGAAGGGGGGGGAAGGGCCGAGATCACGGTGCGCTACCGCCTCTTTTACCCCGGAGACAGCGAGATCTACTTCTACGGGGGGACGTCGCGATGAGGCTTTCCTTTGTCGTCGATGACCACTGCGGACGGTCGCCCCTTCTGGCGGAGCACGGCCTGGCCGTCCTCGTCGAGACGCCCCGGGGGACCTTCCTTTTCGACAGCGGCGCCGGCAGGGCCCTGAGCTGGAACGCCCGGGCCCTGGATATCGATCTCCGGAAGGTGGACGCCGTCATCGCCAGCCACGGCCATTACGACCACACGGGAGGGCTGGCCGAGCTGGTCGCTCTCCGAGGCGCCTTCCCCCTCTACGCCCACGAGGCCTTTCGGGGCCATAAGATCGCCGTCCGCGGCGGCACCGAGCGTTTCATCGGCTGCCATCTGGCCATCGACTCCGTCGATTTCCGGCCTGTCCGGGGCGTGACGGAGATCGCCGAGGGGCTCTGGGCGGTGACGACGCCGTTGGAAGACCGCGATCCGGCCCTGGTGCCCCAGACGCCGGCTCTGAGGCTCCGTGAGGACGGCGAAGTCCGGGTGGACCCGATGGAGGACGATCTTTCGCTGGTGATGCGGGGACGGCAAGGCTATTCGGTGCTTTTCGGCTGCGCCCATGCCGGGGCGGCCAATATCCTCGGGGCCGTGTCGGAGGCCTTCGGGACGAGGAGCTTCTACGCCGTCTGCGGCGGCATGCATCTCGTGGGCCAGAAGGCGGAGTTCGTCGATGCCGTCATCAAGGCCCTTTCGGCCTTCGACGTGGCCTGCTGGCGCCCGGGCCACTGCACGGGCCTGAAGGCCCTCTGCGCCCTGGACCGGGCCTTCGGCGACGTCCAGTGGGCCTCGGCCGGCACGTCCTTTGAGGTCTGAGATGGATCACGCCGTCGATCTTGAGGGCTATCTCGAAAGGCTGAAGGAGGAGGGGTTCCGCCTGACCGGGCCGAGGCGGGTGATCATCGAGACCCTTCTGGAGAACCTGGGCCGCCACCTGAACGCCCGGGAGCTGATGGAGCTGGTCCAGGAGCAAGACAGCAATGTGGGCTTCGCCACCGTCTACCGGACGCTGGAACTTCTCGTGGGGCTGGGGATGCTGAACCGGATCAGCCTCGAAGAGGGGTTCAGCCGTTACGAGGTGCCCGACGAGCAGATGCACTTTCACCTCTACTGCCGCTTCTGCGGCAAGACGATCCATCTCGATGACGAGAAGGCCAAGGAGGCGCTGGTCCGGTCCTGGATGGGCGACAGCGGCTTCGTCCTGCTGCCTCAGACTTTTGAGGTGGCCGGCGTCTGCTCGGACTGCCGCCAGTGCCTGGCCGACGGGGCCGAGGCCCTGGCCCCCTGCGGCAAGCTCTGTCGCGGCCGGGGCGCCCGGTTCTGCCGCCGTCACCGGGGAGGCGCCGAAGCGTGAAAGGACCGTCCGCCGCCGGGCCGGGGCTGAGCGCCTGGCTTACGGTGCCGCCCGTCCTCTCTCTCGTCCTGCTCGTGGCCCTGATCCTGGTCGGCGGTGAGGGGCCCAAGGCGCCCAAGGAGGTGCCCGCCCTCTGGATGGCCTTTCTGCTGGCCTATGTCTTCATCGCCGCCGGCGACCTTCTGGCCCGCCTGCGCGAGGCATCGGCGTCGCGCCTTTCGGCGCAGCTCCTCTGTCAGGGCATCGTCCTGACGGCCCTGCCCTCCTATCTGGGGCGGTCCTCGGCCTGGAGCTGGCTGGGGCTGGCCCTGCTGGCGGCGGGGCTGGCGACGAGCCTCTCCCGTCCGGGCCGGAGCGCCCCGCCCCGGCAGAAGGAGACGAAGCCCCAGGGACCGAAGACCTATCCGCTGGCGATGGTCCTTGAGGCGCTGCCCCTGCCGGCCCTGGGCGACGGCGGACCCGAGGGGGTTCTGACCAACGAGGCCGCCCGGGAACTGGCCGACTCCTTCGGCATCGACCCCGACGATCTCTACCGGGCCGCCACGGCCCAGGACAGCCTCGATCTCGACAGGCAGAGCTTCGATATCCTCCAGGGACAGGGGCTCCCCCTGGCTCTGCTCCAGGAGCGGAAGGCCGAGACGGGGGCTTCCGAATGCGCCGACTATTTCGACCAGATCATGCGCCGCATGGCCGGGAAGGAGCGGGGACTCTACCGGGTTCAGGAGGAGCTCGCCCGGGCCCGGCGCTACCGGCGGTGGATCTCGGCCGTCCTGATCCGGCCCGAGCAGATCGGCCCCATCGACGTTTCCCTTTCGGAGATGCAGCGCCAGGAGATCTTCGACCTCTTCGTCGCCGAGGTGACCCACAGCCTGCGCGATTCGGACCCCATCTTCCGCATGGCGCCCCAGGAACTGCTCGTCCTCCTGCCCGAGACGCCCCAGGCCGGGGCCCGCAAGTTCTCGTCGCGGATCAAGCAGCAGGCTTTGGACTTCAAGCCGACCCTTTTCGGCCTCGAAGGCGCCTCGGGGCCCTTTCTGGTCCTCAAGACGGGCATCCTCTACTACGACGGGAACATGGAGCTGAAGACCGATGCCTTCTTCGAGCAGCTTGAGGAGTCGATGAAACAGAACCTCTGAGGGAAAGGCTTTCGCGAAAGTGCCGGGGCCGTCGGGTCCCGGCCTTTTTCATCTTGACAGGAAGGCTGGGGGAAGCTATTGTTTGGCTGATCTTACTTTCTTGGACCCTAAGGAGGTCTCGGCCATGTCGACCCTGGAGACGCTCGAAAACGGCCTGGAAGCCACCATCACAGCGATGCCCGCCGGGGAATGCCGTCGGCGCCTGGAGGCGCTGGGTCTGCGCGAGGGAAAGAGGGTGCGCAAGGTCTCGGGCATGCCCTTCTGCGGGCCCGTGACGGTGCTCCTCGACGGGCGCCAGATCGCCATCGGCCATGGCGTGGCCTGCCGCGTCGAAGTGGCGGAGCCGATGAGCAAAGAGGGGGCTTCGGCGGGACGATGAGCGGATGCTGCGACTGGAAGAAGTGTTCCCGGTGCCCCGGCTCCTGCCTGCCTCCGACGGACCCGAAGGAGCCCTGTGACGATCGGATTCTGCTGATCGGAAACCCCAACGTGGGCAAGAGCGTCTTCTTCACCCGTCTCACCGGCGTTCATGCCCTTTCGTCCAACTATCCGGGGACGACGGTGGGGTTCACCGAGGGGCGGCTCCGCCTTCCCGACCGCTGCTTCCGCCTCATCGACGTGCCCGGCGCCTACACGCTGGACCCGACGAACGAGGCCGAAGAGGTGGCCCGCCGCATCGTCGACGAGGGCGGCGAGGTGGCCCTCATCGTCGTCGACGCCACGGCGCTGGAGCGGAATCTCTTTTTGGCCCTTCAGACGCTGGAGCGGGATATCCCTGCCGTCATCGCCCTCAATATGGTCGACGAGGCCCGCCACAAGGGGATCTTCGTCGACGTGGCGGCCCTGGAGCGGGAGCTGGGCGTTCCCGTCGTGCCCACCGTGGCCGTCTCGGGCCAGGGCATCAAGGAGATCGTCGACCGCCTCGGCGAGGCCCGGCCGGGCCCCTTCGAGCCCAGCGACGGCGACGAACGGTGGCGGCGGATCGGCAAGATCGTCCAGGCCGTCCAGCGCGTCGAACACCGCCACCACACGCTGCGGGACCGCCTTGAGGACCTGAGCGTCCACCCCCTCTGGGGCGGGCTGATCGGCGTCTTCGTGCTGGCCTTCAGCTTCTGGGCCATCCGCCAGGTCGGCGAGGGACTGATCGACCTCGTCCTCGATCCGATCTTCGAGACGCTCTGGATGCCTTTGCTGACATCGATCTCCCAGGCCCTCGGCGGCGAGGGACTGGCCCACTTCTTCCTCATCGGGAACCTCATCGACGGGGCCATCGATCCGGAGCAGAGCTTCGGCCTTCTCTCGACGGGGCTCTATGTGCCTCTGGTCATGGTGCTGCCCTATATCGTCGCCTTCTACGCCATGCTGAGCTTCCTCGAAGATCTGGGCTACCTGCCCCGGCTGGCCATCGTCTTCGACTCCCTCCTCCACCGCCTGGGCCTGCACGGCTACGCCATCGTGCCGACCCTGCTCGGCGTGGGGTGCAACGTGCCGGGCATCCTGGCCACGCGGGTCCTCGAATCGCAGCGGGAGCGGTTCATCGCCGCCACGCTCATCTCCGTGGCCGTGCCCTGCGCGAGCCTTCAGGCCATGATCGTCGGCTCCCTGGGCAACTGGGGCATGCGCTTCGTCGCCCTCGTCTACCTGACGCTGATCCTCTCCTGGGTCATCCTGGGCCGGATCCTCCACAAGGTGCTGCCCGGCTACAGCCCCGAGCTGGTCGTCGAGATCCCGCCCTACCGGATTCCCTCCCTCAAGGGGCTGGGACTCAAGCTCTGGTTCCGGGTGAAGGATTTCCTCGTCGAGGCCATTCCCCTCGTCCTGGGCGGCGTCCTTCTGGTGGACCTCCTCTACATGGCCGGCGTCATCCCCACCCTGGCGCGGCTGCTCTCGCCCCTCTTTAAAGGGCTCCTCGGCCTGCCTCCCGAGGCGGCAGGCCCCATCCTTCTCGGCTTCCTCCGCAAGGACGTGGCCGTGGGGATGCTGTTGCCCCTGGGCCTGACGCCGCAGCAGATGGTGGTGGCCGTCGTCACCCTGGCCATGACCTTCCCCTGCATCGCCACCTTCATCGTCCTCGGCAAGGAACTGGGCGGCAAAAAGACGGCAGCGAGCATCGCCATCATGCTCGCCACGGCCCTCCTCGCCGGGGGACTGCTGAACCTGACCTTCTCCCTGACCGGGGCCTAGCGACCCTGTCGGAGAAAACCGATCCGAAAGCCAGGCCCGCTTCGGCCCACGCCGAAGCGGGCCTTTCGGGGTTTTCGGGGGGCGGGCCAATGCGCCCGCCGAAGGGCCTTAGGGGTTCTCGGGGGGCGGGCGTCTCGCCCGCCGAAGGGCCTTAGGGGTTCTCGGGGGGCGGGCGTCCTCGCCCGCCGAAGGGCCTTAGGGGTTCTCGGGGGGCGGGCGTCCTCGCCCGCCGAAGGGCCGAAGGCCCTTAGGGGTTTTCTCCTGCGCAGACAGAATGACGTCGCTCCGAAAGAGCAAACCTCAAAGAACAAGCGGGCCTTTCGGGGGGCGGGCGTCCTCGCCCGCCGAAGGGCCGAAGGCCCTTTGGGTTTTAACCGACACGACAGAGTGTCTTCGCTGCGAAAAACAAACCCCAAAGACCAAGCGGGCCTGCGAACCGGCCCGCCCGCGGACGGGACGTCCGCTCCCCGAAGAACCAAAACAAGCGGGCCTTTCGGGGGGCGGGCGTCCTCGCCCGCCGAAGGGCCGAAGGCCCTTAGGGTTTTAACCGACACGACAGAGTGTCTTCGCTGCGAAAAACAAACCCCAAAGACCAAGCGGGCCTCTCGGGGGGCGGGCGTCCTCGCCCGCCGAAGGGCCGAAGGCCCTTAGGGTTTTAACCGACACGACAGAGTATCTTCGTTGCGAAAAACAAACCCAAAGACCAAGCGGGCCTGCGAACCGGCCCGCCCGCGGACGGGACGTCCGCGCTCCGAAAGAGCAAAGCCCCAGGACCTGAGGGTTCTCGGGGGGCGGGCGTCCTCGCCCGCCGAAGGGCCGAAGGCCCTTTGGGTTTTAACCGACACGACAGAGTGTCTTCGCTGCGAAAAACAAACCCCAAAGACCAAGCGGGCCTGCGAACCGGCCCGCCCGCGGACGGGACGTCCGCTCCCCGAAGAACCAAAACAAGCGGGCCTTTCGGGGGGCGGGCGTCCTCGCCCGCCGAAGGGCCGAAGGCCCTTAGGGTTTTAACCGACACGACAGAGTATCTTCGTTGCGAAAAACAAACCCAAAGACCAAGCGGGCCTGCGAACCGGCCCGCCCGCGGACGGGACGTCCGCGCTCCGAAGAACCAAAACTAGCGGGTCTGTCGGGGGGCGGGCGTCCTCGCCCGCCGAAGGGCCAAAGGCCCTTAGGGTTTTAACCGGCATGACAGAGTGTCTTCGCTGCGAAAAACAAACCCAAAGAACAAGCGGGCCTCTCGGGGGGCGGGCGTCTCGCCCGCCGAAGGGCCGAAGGCCCTTAGGGTTTTCTCCCACGCAGACAGAATGGCCGCGCTGCGAAAGGAGAAAAGTCAAAACCTGCGGGCCTGCGAATCGGCCCGCTCGCGGACGGGACGTCCGCGCCCCGAAAGAGCAAAGCCCCTGAACCTGCGGGCCTTTCGGGGGGCGGGCCAGTGCGCCCGCCGAAGGGCCGAAGGCCCTTAGGGTCTGACCCTGCCCCAAACCCGGCGGGCCTGTGAACCGGCCCGCTCGCGGACGAGACGTCCGCGCTCCGAAGAACCAAAACTAGCGAGGCCTTTCGGGGGGCGGGCGTCCTCGCCCGCCGAAGGGCCGAAGGCCCTTAGGGTTTTAACCGGCATGACAGAGCATCTTCGCTGCGAAAGAGCAAACCTCAAAGACCAAGCGGGCCTGCGAATCGGCCCGCTCGCGGACGGGACGTCCGCGCCCCGAAGAACCGGACCCAACCCCCTCGCGGCCAGGATGGCCGCGCCCCAAAAGAGCAAACCCCTGCGGCTTTAATACGTATTGACACGTGCCAATTTCAGGCCTATCCTTGACGGATCGAGGAGGAGAGCCATTGATGGGCAAACACTATAACCAGAAAGAGCTCATCCGGATCGCAAAGGAGAAAGGATGGGAGATCGACGAGACAAGAGGCAAAGGAAGCCACGTTCTGGCAATGAAAGCCGGAGAACGTCCCTTTCCCATTCCTCAGAAGATCAAACCCGGACTTCTGGCCGCTCTTAAAAAAAGGCTCCAGATTGATGACTAGTGAAAGCAGGTGAAGTCTCGCAATGAGTCGTCCCAATTACTACAAATATCCGGCCCGATTCGCTCCTGACGGCGACGGGTGGACTGTGACCTTTCCCGATCTCGACAACTGCTTTACCTCTGCCGATACCGTGGAAGAGGCCATTGTTGAAGCCCAGGCGGTTTTGGAGGATTGCCTCTATTTCCGTGAAGTGCAGCATGACGAGATTCCCGAGCCGACACCGACGGAGAAGATTTCTGCTCCGAAAGACGGCTTCGTTCAAATGGTCGTCGCCGTAATGGTTCCCGTCCGTCGTGCATGGAGCAAGAGGGCCGTCAAGAAGACGCTGACCATTCCCGCATGGATGGAAGAGGAACTGAAGGAACGAGATGACATCAATATATCCTCTGTCCTTCAGGAGGCTCTGAAAAAGGTTCTCGGCAAAGAAGAGCCCGTTTCTCTCTAAAAATGGAGTGAGGGCCGAAGGCCCTTAGGGTCTGACCCTGCCCCAAACCCGGCGGGCCTGTGAACCGGCCCGCTCGCGGACGAGACGTCCGCGCCCCGAAAGAGCAAACCCCAAAGAACAAGCGGGCCTGTGAACCGGCCCGCTCGCGGACGAGACGTCCGCGCCCCGAAAGAGCAAAGCCCCAGGACCTGAGGGCTTTCGGGGGGCGGGCGTCCTCGCCCGCCGAAGGGCCGAAGGCCCTTAGGGTCTTAACCGACGCGGCCAGGATGGCCGCGCCCCGAAAGAGCAAACCCCCAGGACCTGAGGGTTTTCGGGGGGCGGGCGTCTCGCCCGCCGAAGGGCCGAAGGCCCTTAGGGTCTGACCCTGCCCCAAACCCGGCGGGCCTGTGAACCGGCCCGCTCGCGGACGAGACGTCCGCGCCCCGAAAGAGCAAAGCCCCAGGACCTGAGGGCTTTCGGGGGGCGGGCGTCCTCGCCCGCCGAAGGGCCGAAGGGCCTTAGGGTCTTAACCGACGCGGCCAGGATGGCCGCGCCCCGAAAGGCCCCGGTTTTCGGAGTGCGGGCGTCCTCGCCCGCCGAAGGGCCGAAGGCCCTTAGGGTCTGACCCTGCCCCAAACCCAGCGGGCCTGTGAACCGGCCCGCTCGCGGACGAGACGTCCGCGCCCCGAAAGAGCAAAGCCCCAGGACCTGAGGGCTTTCGGGGGGCGGGCGTCCTCGCCCGCCGAAGGGCCGAAGGCCCTTAGGGTCTGACCCTGCCCCAAACCCGGCGGGCCTGTGAACCGGCCCGCCCGCGGCCAGGATGGCCGCGCCCCGAAAGAGCAAACCCCCAGGACCTGAGGGCTTCCGGGGGGCGGGCGTCCTCGCCCGCCGAAGGGCCGAAGGCCCTTAGGGGTTTTCTCCTGCGCAGACAGAATGACCTCGCTGCGAAAGAGCAAACCCAAAGACCAAGCGGGCCTTTCGGGGGGCGGGCGTCCTCGCCCGCCGAAGGGCCGAAGGCCCTTAGGGTCTGACCCTGCCCCAAACCCAGCGGGCCTGTGAACCGGCCCGCTCGCGGACGAGACGTCCGCGCCCCGAAAGAGCAAAGCCCTAGGACCTGAGGGCTTTCGGGGGGCGGGCGTCCTCGCCCGCCGAAGGGCCGAAGGCCCTTAGGGTCTGACCCTGCCCCAAACCCGGCGGGCCTGTGAACCGGCCCGCTCGCGGACGAGACGTCCGCGCCCCGAAAGAGCAAAGCCCCAGGACCTGAGGGCTTTCGGGGGGCGGGCGTCCTCGCCCGCCGAAGGGCCGAAGGCCCTTAGGGTCTGACCCTGCCCCAAACCCGGCGGGCCTGTGAACCGGCCCGCCCGCGGCCAGGATGGCCGCGCCCCGAAAGAGCAAACCCCCAGGACCTGAGGGCTTCCGGGGGGCGGGCGTCCTCGCCCGCCGAAGGGCCGAAGGCCCTTAGGGGTTTTCTCCTGCGCAGACAGAATGACCTCGCTGCGAAAGAGCAAACCCAAAGACCAAGCGGGCCTTTCGGGGGGCGGGCGTCCTCGCCCGCCGAAGGGCCGAAGGCCCTTAGGGTCTGACCCTGCCCCAAACCCAGCGGGCCTGTGAACCGGCCCGCTCGCGGACGAGACGTCCGCGCCCCGAAAGAGCAAAGCCCTAGGACCTGAGGGCTTTCGGGGGGCGGGCGTCCTCGCCCGCCGAAGGGCCGAAGGCCCTTAGGGTCTGACCCTGCCCCAAACCCGGCGGGCCTGTGAACCGGCCCGCTCGCGGACGAGACGTCCGCGCCCCGAAAGAGCAAAGCCCCAGGACCTGAGGGCTTTCGGGGGGCGGGCGTCCTCGCCCGCCGAAGGGCCGAAGGCCCTTAGGGTCTGACCCTGCCCCAAACCCGGCGGGCCTGTGAACCGGCCCGCCCGCGGCCAGGATGGCCGCGCCCCGAAAGAGCAAACCCCCAGGACCTGAGGGCTTCCGGGGGGCGGGCGTCCTCGCCCGCCGAAGGGCCGAAGGCCCTTAGGGGTTTTCTCCTGCGCAGACAGAATGACCTCGCTGCGAAAGAGCAAACCCAAAGACCAAGCGGGCCTTTCGGGGGGCGGGCGTCCTCGCCCGCCGAAGGGCCGAAGGCCCTTAGGGTCTGACCCTGCCCCAAACCCAGCGGGCCTGTGAACCGGCCCGCTCGCGGACGAGACGTCCGCGCCCCGAAAGAGCAAACCTCAAAGAACAAGCGGGCCTGTGAATCGGCCCGCCCGCGGACGAGACGTCCGCGCTCCGAAAAACCTGGAGCCGGCCCGCTCGCGGCCAGGACGTCCGCGCCCCGAGAAAGCAAAGCCCGGGACTCCGGGAGAAAAGAGGCTACAATGGGGTTAGGAGGTTATCCCTGGAGCCTCGGCTGAGGCCCCGTTGTGGAAGGATGATGGTTGTGACGGCTTATGAGAGCCTTTGCGCGGCGCTGAAGGAGAAGCCGATGCGGTGGCTGGTGACGGGAGCAGCGGGTTTTATCGGCTCTCATCTGGTGGAGAGGCTGCTTTCGCTGGGACAGATGGTGACGGGGCTGGATGATTTCTCCACCGGCCATGGCCGCAATCTCGATGAGGCAAGAGCGGCCGTGGGCGACGAGGCCTGGCGGCGTTTCCGGCTCGTCGAGGGCGATGTGGCCGATGGAGCCGTCTGCCGTGAGGCCTGTGGCGACGTCGATTACGTGCTCCACCATGCCGCTTTGGCTTCCGTTCCGGCCTCGGTGGAGGATCCCCTCGCCTGTCACAGGAGCAACGTGACGGGTTTTCTGGAGCTGGGGCTGGCGGCGCGGGACGGCGGGGCGAAGCGGCTGGTCTATGCGTCGTCGAGCGCCGTCTACGGCGACGATCCCCAGCTGCCCAAGAGGGAGGGTTTTGCCCTGAAGCCTCTGTCACCCTATGCGGCGACAAAGGTGATGGACGAGCTTTACGCAATGCTTTTCGGCGATCTCTACGGTCTTTCGGCGGTGGGACTGCGCTATTTCAACGTTTTCGGCCCCCGCCAGGATCCGAAGGGAGCCTATGCGGCGGTGATCCCGAGCTGGATCTCCCTTCTCGTGAGGGGCGAGGAGCCGCGCCTGTACGGCGACGGGAGCCAGACCCGCGATTTCTGCCACGTCGCCGACGTGGTGCAGGCCAATCTTCTGGCGGCCTGCGCCGGTCCGGAGCTGACGGGAAGGGTCTATAACGTGGCCTGCGGACGGAGTCTGACGCTGATCGAGCTTTTCGACGCCATCCGATCGGCACTGGCCAAGAAGCGCCCCTGGGTGAAGGAGCTGGGGCTGAGACGGCTGCCCGAACGGGCCGGCGACATCCGCCATTCGAGCGCCTCCATCGAGGCGATCACGGCCGATCTGGGCTTCGCGGCCCGTCACGACATGGCCTCGGGCCTGGCCGAGTCTCTGGACTGGTATCTGGAGCATCCCTGAATCAGAGGCCGAAGCGGAGGAAGAGGTAGACGCTCGAGAGGGCCAGGGAGATGACGGTGGTCTTCATGCCGATTTTCATGAAGCCGCCGAAGCTGATGAGATGTCCTCCGCGGCGGGCGATGTCGGCGACGACGACGTTGGCCGCCGAGCCGAGGAAGCTGCCGTTGCCGCCCAGGCAGGCGCCCAGGGCGAGGGCCCAGAAGAGGGGCTCCGCCGGGGTGGCCAGCGCCTGGGCCATTTCGTCGATGACGTAGACGAAGGTGGCCGTGAAGGCGACGTTGTTGACGAAGGAGCAGGAGAGGCCCGAGAACCAGAGGACGGCGAGGAGGGCGAGGAAGGGGTGACCTTCGACGGCCGCGGCGAGGCCCGAGGCGACGATGGTGATGATGCCCGCCTCCTTGAGGGCGCCGACGACGATGAAAAGGGAGATGAAGAAGACGAGGGTGGGCCATTCGACGTCGTTGTGGATGATGTGGTCGCCGTCGCCGGGCGTGACGAGAAGGAGCAGGGCCGCTCCGAGGAGGGCGATGACGGCCGCCTCGAGGTGCAGGACGTGGTGGAGGGTGAAGCCGGCGAGAACGGCGCCCATGGCGAGGCCGGCCTTGACGAGAAGGCGGCTGTCCTTGATGGTCTTTTTCTCGTCGATGCCGGCGATGCGGGCGAACTGGTCCGGCGTGATCTCGAGCTCGTCGCGGAAGTGATAGGCGAGGAAGATGAGGACGACGACGAGGATGATCGTCGCCGCCGGGGCAAGGGTGACGAGAAAGTCGACGAAGGAGAATCCGGCGTAGGAACCGATTATAATGTTGGGCGGGTCGCCGATGAGGGTGGCCGTGCCGCCGATGTTGGAGGCCAGGACCTCGGCCATGAGAAGGGGCACGGGGTCGGTGTCCATGATATCGGCGACGGAGACGACGATGGGGCTGATGAGGAGCACCGTCGTGACGTTGTCGAGAAAGGCCGAGAGGACTGCGGTGACGCCGGCAATGGCGAAGAGGGTGACGATGCCGTTGCCCTGGGTGAGTTTCATCGTCTTGACGGCCACGTACTGGAAGAGGCCCGTCCGGGAGAGGACGCCGACGATGATCATCATGCCCATGAGAAGCCCCAGGGTGTTGAAGTCGACATAACCGATGGCCGTCTCGAAGGAGATGAACCCGAGCCCCATGAGCAGGGACGCCCCGGCGAGGGCGGCAACGCAGCGGGCGACGCGGCCCGAGGCGATGAGACCCAAAGTGGCCAGAAAGAGTGCCAGCACGACAAACGCATTCATGGTGATTTTGCCTCCTCCGTCGTTGAAGGACATAACGGCCAGTCTACACCTGACGACCCAGAGGGACAAGAGACAGGCATAGTAAAAATAGTACATTTTATTCCAACAGCAGCAGCCAATTATGAGGAGGCCCTGTCATGTTTCTACTCACCATTTCTGCAACGGAATTGAGCCGCGTCCCCGGCCTTTCGGCGGCGGGAGCCAATACGGAGGCTCTGGCCTTCACGGCTCCGGCCGATGCCGATATGCTCTGCTGGGGGCGGCCCCGCATCACCGACGCCATTCCTGTCGACCCCATGGGACACCCCACGCCGGCACTGATCACCCGGGCCGCCCAGCTCGAGGCGGGTTTTCCCGTTTTGACCCTCCGGGCCGGCAGTTTTCTCGCCCCGGCGGCGCCCCACGTGGAGATGGGCAACGAGCCCGGACAGGACTCCCGCGCGACCTGCGCCGTTCCCAAGGGACGGGAGATTTTCGACCTGGCCCGCGATTTCGCCGGCCAGGTCGGACGGGGGCTCACCCGGGTCGTGCTGGCCGAGTCGGTGCCGGGCGGAACGACGACGGCCTACCTGCTGCTGCGCGCCCTCGGCTATGACCGGATGGTCTCGTCGGCGGGACCCGAGAATCCCGTCTCCCTGAAGGAACAGGTCTGGCACGACGTCGAGGCCAGGCTGAAGAGGGAAGGGCGCCCCGAGGAGGCCCTCGACGTGGCCTGCCAGGTGGGCGACCCGATGCAGCTGACCGTGGCGGGGCTCGTGGCCGGCTTTCCCCCGGAAGCGGAGATCACTCTGGCCGGAGGGACCCAGATGCTGGCCGTGGCGGCCCTGATCCGCCACGCCTCGATCCAGAGGGCCGTGCGGGTCGCCACGACCTGCTACGTGGCCCGCGACAGAAGCGCCCATTTCAGCCGGCTGGCCATGGATATCGGCGTCCGGACCTGGGCGGCCCCCCTCGATTTCTCCTCCTCGCCCTGGACGGGCCTGGCCGACTACGAGAAGGGCTACGTCAAGGAGGGCGTCGGCGCCGGCGGCGCCGTCTGGTACGCGACGGAGCTTGGCGTTCCCGTCGAGCGGGTCACGGCCCGGACAAACGCCCTCTACGGCGAGCTGATAGGAGCGACCATCTAAGAACCGTGAGGCGCTCGCGGCTTTTTCTCTTGCTTTTGATCCTCGTCGGCTCCATCCTGGCCCTCTCTCTGGGCCTTTCCGTCCTCGTCGGCGACCTGAAGCTCTCGCCTGAGGAGGTGGCCCAGGCGCTGAAGGCCCGGCTGGCCGGCCAGACCGGAGGTGACGCCGTGGCCGACGCCGTGGTCTGGCAGGTCCGGATCCCCCGGGCCCTGGCGGCGGCTTTCGTCGGCGCCGCCCTCTCCTGCTGCGGCGCCGTCTTCCAGGGGCTGCTGCTGAACCCCCTGGCCGAGCCCTACACGATGGGCGTCGCCTCGGGGGCGGCCTTCGGCGCCGCCCTGTCGATCACCTTCGGCCTCGGGGCCATCACGCCCCTGGCCTTCGCCGGGAGCCTTCTCTCGCTGGGGCTGGTCTGGCTTCTGGGACGGAGGACCGATTTCATCGAGCCCACGCGGCTCATCCTGGCCGGCGTCATCGTGAGCAGCATCCTCAGCGCCGGCATCACCCTCCTTCAGGTGCTGGCGGGACAGCAGGTGGCGGCCATCGTCCTCTGGCTGCTGGGGAGTTTCACCCGGGCCGACTGGGCCATGGCGCGCTGGACCTTCCTGGCTTCCCTGGCGGCGCTCTTTCTGGGCCTCTCACGGCACCGCGAGCTGGACATCATCGCCTCGGGAGGACGGGCGGCGGCCTTCGGCGTCGATGAGGAGCGGCTGAGGCTCTTCCTTCTCGCCGGGGCTTCGCTGGTGACGGCCGCCGTCGTCTCGGCCTGCGGCGTCATCGGCTTCGTGGGGCTCGTCGTCCCCCACCTGGTGCGCCTCCTTCTGGGGCCGTCCCACGGGCGGCTGCTGGTGCTCTCCTGGTTCGGCGGCGCGGCCCTGATGGTGGGCGCCGACCTGACGGCCCGCCTTCTGGGCGAGCTGCCCATCGGCGTCGTCACAGCCCTCGTGGGAGGCCCCGTCTTCTGCCTCCTCCTCTGGAGGCGGTGCTGATGGCTCTTTCGGCGAAAAATCTTTCCGTCGGCTACGGCGGCAGGCCCGTGCTGCGCCATCTCGACCTGGAGCTGGCCCCGGGGCGGCTCGTGGCCCTGCTGGGGCCCAACGGCTGCGGCAAGAGCACCCTTCTTGCAGCCCTCTGCGGCCTGCTTCCCCTCCAGGAGGGCTCGATCGTCATCGACGGCGCTCCCCTTGCGTCGCTGAGCCGCCTGGCCCTGGCCCGCAAGGTGGCCCTCGTCCCCCAGGCCTCGGCCTTCACCCTCCCCTTTTCCGTCGACGAGGTGGTCCTCATGGGGCGCTACCCCCATCTGGGCCGGTTCGGACGGCTGGGCCCCGAAGACCGGGCCATCGCCGCCGAAGCTCTCAAGGCCGTGGGCCTTGAGGGCTTCGGAACGCGCCTCGTCAACGCCCTCTCCGGCGGCGAGGTGCAGCGGGTCACCCTGGCCCGTGCCCTGGCTCAAAAGACGGGAACGCTCCTTCTCGACGAGCCGACGAGCGCCCTCGACCCGGGCCACGTCGTCGACGTCATGGCCCTTCTGGAGCGGCTCCGCGAAGACGGAAAGAGCCTCGTCGTGGCCCTCCATGACGTCAACGTGGCCCTGGCCTCGGCCGACGCCGTGGCCTTTCTGAAAGAGGGATCGCTGATCCGGCTCTGCCGTCCCGACGAGGTGGACGGCGAACTGCTGCGGGAAGTCTACGGCGTGGAGTGGCGCGTGGGGCGGTGGCAGGGGCAGGCCGTGGCGCTGCCGAAGAGGGGGGTCAGGTCTTGACTCTTGACAAAGTGAACCTTTTTGTCAAGAGTCAAGACCTGACCCCGATCCCCCCGATCCCCTCCCCTCTAGTAGAGGATGATGGCGCCCAGGAGGGCGAAGAGGATGAGGGGGATGTTGAAGTGAAGGAAGGTGGGGACGCAGGTGTCCCAGATGTGGTCGTGCTGGCCGTCGGCGTTGAGTCCCGACGTGGGGCCCAAGGTGGAGTCCGAGGCCGGTGATCCGGCGTCGCCGAGGGCGGCCGCGGCGGCGATGAGGCAGATGGTGGCCCCCGTCGAGAAGCCGAGTTCCAGGGCCAGGGGGCAGTAGATGGCGGCCAGGACGGGGATGGTGCCGAAGGAGGTGCCGATGCCCATGGTGACGAGGAGGCCGACGATGACCATGAGGAGGGCGCCGAAGACCTGGCTGCCTCCGACGAGGCCGACGACGCTCTGGACGAGGGTGTCGACGGCCTTGGTCTCGCGGATGACGGAGCCGTAGCCTGCGGCGACGAGCATGATGATGGCGATCATGCCCATGATGGCGATGCCGCCGGACATGATGTCTTCGAGCCGGCCCCACCTGAGCGTCCCCGTGGCGACCATGAGACCCAGGGCGACGACGGCGCCGAGGGGAAGGGAGCTGGTCTTGAGCTGGATGGCAAAGGCGGCGACGACGGCGACGAGGGTGAGCCAGTGGCGGGTCTCCATGC
Organism: Synergistaceae bacterium; assembly: GCA_016756725.1. GTDB lineage: Bacteria > Synergistota > Synergistia > Synergistales > Aminithiophilaceae > Aminithiophilus. The sequence continues at coordinate 20,278 of JAESII010000011.1, forward strand.
GGTCCGAGTCGGGCACCTTGTCGAGGCCGATGACGGGCCGGTCTTCATAGGTCCGGTCGCTGCGGTAGGAGAAGAAGATGGCCACGAAAAGCCCCAGGAGCATGCCCGCCCCGAGGATCCAGGTGAAGTGCCACACGTCGGCGCGGCTGACGGCGATTCCGTTGGCCGTCATCTGATCGGCGATGATGCCGTGGAAGATGAGACCGAAGCCGGCGGGGATGGCGATGTAGGGCGCCTTGAGACTGAAGGTGAGGGCACAGGCGACGGCGCGGCGGTCCTGACGGAGCTTGTTGAAGAGGACCAGGAGGGGCGGGATGAGGATGGGGATGAACGCGATGTGGATGGGGATGAGGTTCTGGGAGAAGCAGCCCAGGCCGGCCAGGAGGAGAAGGAGGAAGGCCTTTCGGGTTCCCACGACCTTGGCGAGGCGGACGCTGAGGATGGAGGCCAGGCCGGTCTGGCTGATGGCCACGGCCAGGGCGCCGAGCAGAATGTAACTGAGAGCCGTCTCCGAGTTTCCTCCCATGCCGCCGATGAGGGTCGACATGGTGGCACCGACAGACATCCCCGCAGCCAGGCCCGCGACGAGGGCCGAGATGATGAGAGCCAGGATGATGTTGAGGTGGAGAAGGCAGAGGACGATCATGACGATGACGGACAGGACGACGGGGTTAGTCAGAAGCATGGTATCAACCTCCTCGTTCGTGATGTGCGCTTCCTGCGGCCCCTCGCCTCCCCCTGCCGCCCTCCTTTGCCTGTCCGGGGCTTCAAGCCCCTGATTGACTCGGGGAGGAAGGGATGAGCCTTTTTCCGACGTCGGCGGAACGCCGCCGGCGGAGGGGAAAAAGAAACTCACCACGAACCTCAGGAACGCTATCGTATAGACTAAAGTAAAAGATGAGGGCCGTCCAGAGGAAGGGGAAAAGTGTGAACTGCATCACAATCCAGCGGGGCGGCCCTGGAAGGAGCCTGTGACGATGACAGATCAAGAGCGCTTGCGGAAGGAGGCGCCGGGCTTCGGGCTGGGCGTGACCGTCGAGGTTCTTTCAGGCGGCACTGAGGAGCCGACGGTGGTGCTCCTTCACGGCGTCCATGGGACGGCGAATCTGGAGGAGACGAACAAGTACGGCGTCCTGGCCCGGCTGCTTCATCGGGAGGGATTGAACGTGGCCGTTATCGAGACGGGCCGCCTCCGGAGGGACCCCGAATCCTTCGACGACCGGTCCGCCTGGGCCCGGGAGGCCTTCGCCGGCAAGAGCTACGGCGACGATCTCGAAGACGTTCTTTCGGGGCTGGAAGTTCTGCGTCAGGTCAGACGGGGCGGCCCCTTCTGGCTCTGGGGCTTCTCCCTGGGGGGGATTCATGCGGTGATGATCGCCGGGGGCAGCGCCAGAAGGCTTCTGGACGCCCGAGGACGGCAGTGGCCCCTCAAGGGGGCCCTGCCTCTGGACGGGATCGCCCTTTCAGGAAGCGGCATCCGGGGCCGGGATGAGCTGGGAGGCGAGTTCTTCTCCCTGCCGATTCTGGACAGCCTGCCGCCGGAGGAGCTCCTGGCCGATGGGGCGCGCAAGACGACACTCCGCCGGGCCCTGGCCTTCTACGGCTCCCTCGACGGGACCTTTTCGGAGGAGGCCTGCCGAAAGCTGCTGGAGACGTTGGGGGCGAGGCAGAAGGAGTTCCACCGTCTCGAAGGCGTGGACCACGCCTTCCGGACCGTCGACGGCGAGCCGTCCCAAAAGCCGCTGGAGGCGATGGTGAGGAAGCTTCTGCCCCTCTAGATCAAGCCAAAAGGAAGGGCCGCCCCCGGGGGCGGCCCTTCCTTTTGGCTTGATCTAGAGGGCGACCTGTAGTCCCACGTTGACGGGGAGGTCGACGACAGCAGCCTCTTTGAACTGGAGATACCAGTCGCCGCTGTCGTTTTTGACCCAGCAGGCCGAAGAGGTGCCGCAATGCCCGATGGGGCTCTGCCCCGCCATGAACCAGTTGCCCTTGCTGTCTTTCTGCCACATGATGACGCCTCCTCTTTTCCTTGACGAAGAAACCGATGACAAAAAACGAGAACGACCGCTTTGGCGGTTCATCTTCGTCTTCGTCGGCTTTTGGGTTCGGGGAAAAGATCAGGGGTCATGGGTTTCGCCTCCAAGGAATTCGTCTTGCGCCGCTGGGACCCGTTATACCAGTTCCGCCGACAGGAGTCAACCTCGGTTCAGAAAAAAAGCAGAAAGAAACTTATTGGCTTACGGGTTTAGTGGCGCCGTCGATGACGGAAGGCGTGAGGCGGATCTGGCCGGGCCGCGAGCCCTGGTCGCGGATGAGGTTGAAGAGGAGGCGGCCGGCGAGGACGCCGATCTCGAAGGCCGGCCAGGGGACGGAGATCCAGCCCAGATGGGAGGCCAGGTCGGGCCTGCCGCAGAGGACGGCCCTCTTTGGGGGGGGCGACGGGAGGGGGTGGTCGTCGTAGAGGGGAAGGGCGCCGGGACGATCGCTTTTGAGATGTCGGGCCAGGCCGGGGAAGAGGGGGGCCGGCCCCTGACGGAGGACGAGTCCTGCCGGTCCGGCCAGGGCCTCGAGGGCCCGGGCCAGGCGCTCCTCGTCGATGACGATGGCGCTCCCCAGCCGAAGAGGCTCGTCGAGGGTGACGACGGGAAAGGCGGGCTCCTCGTCGGGGAGACCGTCGAGCCAGAGGGCTCCGTCGACGCCCCGTCCCTTGAGGATCCGCAGGGCCCGGGCCCGGGAGCCGGCCAGGCCGCCCGAGGCGAGGGGGAGGAGGTCGATGCCTCTTTTGGCGAGGACCCGCTCGAGGCCCGAAAGGAGTTCACCCATCCAGGGCCTGGCGAGGTCGGCCAAGACGACGCCGACGACGTCGGTCCTCCGGCTCGAGAGGCCCTTGGCGACGACGTTGGGTTCGTAGCCGAGGCGGCGGACGATGTCCCAGACCCTGCGCCGCGTCTGAGGCGAGATGCGGGGGTCTCCCCGGAGGACACGGCTGACGGTGGCCTTGTTGACGCCGGCCTCGGCGGCGACGTCGGCCATGGTCACCGCCAGAGCCGCCACCTCCTAGTGGTCAAAGCAGCTGCCTCCGATGAATTCCCGGAGGATGGAGAGGTTGGGCACGTCCTGGGAGCGGATGAGGGGCATGAAGCGGAGCATGGCCAGAAGCCTCTGGGCCTCGCCGTAGGCGGGCGACGTGTCCGAGACGGAGCGCAGGAGGGGTTCGACGAAGCCCTTGAGGACGGAGAGCTCGTAGGGCAGGGCCGAGTTGAACATGACGTCGGCCCGCTCCTGATAGGGGAAGATGTGCTTCTGGGCTCCCCGGATGACCGAGGGCCACTGAGTGAGCGTCGTTTCGGGCGACTTGCCCCGGAGGCGGTTGTCGCGGACCATGCGGCGCAGGAGACGGTTGTCGGTGGTGCTCGTCCGGTTGTGGCGGTCAAAGTTGACGCCTGTCAGGCAGGAGACGTAGATGAGGAACTTTTCCTCGTCGGCGACGGCCTCGGTGAGGCGGCTGTTGAGGCCGTGGATGCCCTCGATGATGAGGATATCGCCCTTTTCCAGGTGAAGCGTGGGACCGGCGACGCGCTTGCCCGTGAGGAAGTCGAAGCGGGGGACGGCCACCTCCCTGCCGGCCAGGAGCTTGGCCAGGTGATCGTTGATGAGGGCGAGGTCGAGGGCCTCCAGGGCCTCGAAGTCGTAGTTGCCCTCTTCGTCGAGGGGGGTGTGGGCCCGGTCGACGAAGTAGTCGTCCAGGGAGAGGGTGACGGGACGGAGGCCGCAGACGCGGAGCTGGACGCGGAGACGGTGAGCCGAGGTGGTCTTGCCCGATCCCGAGGGGCCGGCGATGGAGACGAGGCGGATCGATTTCTTTTCGATGATCTCGTCGGCCAGGCGGGAGAAACGCTGGGCGTGAAGGGCTTCGGAGACGAGGATGAGCTCGAGGCATTCGCCCTGGGCGACGAGACGGTGGAGGCTTTCGGCTGTGCCGACGCCGAGGACGTCGGTCCAGCGCGAGTATTCCCGGAAGACGCCGGTGAGCTTGCGCGGCACCTGGAAGGGCGGCAGGGCCTGGGGCGAGGCCACGGTGGGGAAGCGCAGGACCATGCCCTGTTCGTAGGCGACGAGGTCGAAGACGGAGACGAAGCCCGTCGAGGGGGCCAGAGGAGCGTAGTAGAAGCCGTGAATGCCGTTCATGCGGTAGACCTCGATGGGGTCCACGGCGGCCCAACGGAGCAGGCTGGCCTTTTCGTCGTTGCCCTGGCGCTCAAAGAGGGTCCGGGCCCGGTCGAGGGGGAGGACGACGCGCTCGATGGGCAAGTCGGAGACGATGAGTTCCTCCATGGCCTGACGGAGGCGGACCACGGTGGCCCCGTCGACGGGGCCCGAGGCGAGCTCGCAGTAGTAGCCGTCGCTGATGGAGTGGCGGACAAGGAGGCTTTCGCCGAGAAGCTTGCGGCAGACGACGACGAGGACGAAGGAGAGGGTACGGCGGTAGATTTCCATTCCCTCGAAGCTGCTCGTGTCGACAAAGGCCACTTCAGCGTCGTCTTCGAGAGTCCACCGGAGGGTGCGGAGGTAGTGGTTGACGCGCCAGGCGATGACGGGTCCTTTGGCGGCCGGGGCCGCCTCGGCGAGGATAGCGAGGCCCGAGACGGGGTTCTCGAAGGTGAACTCGGGACCGTCGGCGACGGTAACGGCGAAGGTCATGTCTTTTCCTCCTCGTGAATGGGGTCCAGGTCCTCGTCGGCGACGACGATGGGTTCCTCGGGGGCTGCCTTGGCCCGGTACATGGCCAGGTCGGCGCGGTGGATGAGTGCTTCTCGCGTCTCTCCCGGGCGGTAGACGGCGATGCCGAAACTTGCCGAAAGAGGCATGGGGTCCACGAGGGAACCCAGAAGGCGGCTGAGGCGGCGGGCCAGGGCCTGGGCCTCCCTGCCGCCCTGGGGGACGAGGATGAGAAACTCGTCGCCGCCCCAGCGGGCGAAGATGTCCGAAAGGCGCAGCGTCTCTTTGATGACGGAGGCGACGGACCGGAGGACGGCGTCCCCTTTCCCGTGGCCGAAACGGTCGTTGACGGACTTGAAGCCGTCGAGGTCGAAGAGGATGGCCGAGAGGGGCAGCCCGTAGCGGTCGGATCGGGCCATTTCGCGGGCCAGGGCCTCTTCGAAGCTGGACCGGTTGAGTAGACCCGTCAGGGGATCGGTCGTGGCGGCCCGAAGAAGTTCCTCTTCGAGAAGGTACCGCCTCTGGAGCTCCTCCTCCAGCTCCTTCGTGCGGCGGGCGACTTCGGCGCGAAGGGCACGGTTCCAGAGGAGGACGACCAGGGCAAGGAGGAGAAAGAGCCCGAACCCAAGGGCCAGGGAATAGACCAGCCAGGGCGAGGCCCGTCTTTCGTAGGGGCCGAACCACTTCCGGTAGATCTCGTCGTAGCGCCCTGTGGCCCGCAGGATGGCCAGCCCTTCGTTGAGGAGATCCCGGAGCTCGTCATGGCCTTTGGGAACGGCCAGGCAGTAGTCGCGGGGAAGGAAGGGCTCGCCGACCTCGACGAGGTTGGAGAGGCCATGGCGTTCGATGAGGTAGAGCCCCTGAACACGCCCCAAGAGGGCGGCGTCGTGACGTCCCGAGGCGAGGATGCGGAGCATCTCCTCGGCCCCCTTGACGGGGATGACCGTCGCCTCGAAGGGCTGGGCGAGGAGGAATTCGTGCATGACGTCCAGCTCCTCGACGAGAATCTCCCGGCCGGCCAGGTCCTCGACGCCGCTGATGGACGAGCCCCTGCGGGTGAAGATGGCGTGGCGGACGGTAAGGAAGGGCGTCGTGAAGTCGACGTGACGGGCTCTCTCCGGAGAGTGGAACATGCCGGTCAGGAAGTCGAGACGGCCCTCCTCAAGATCGGTGCGGACCTGAAACCAGGGACCGAGGCGGAGATCGACGTCAAGGTCCAGGACCTTGGCCAGGGCCTGGAGGAGGTCGATGTTGAATCCCTGGGGCTCGGCGCCGTCGAGGTACTCGTAGGGAGGATAGTCCCAGTCTGCTCCCACGATGACCGGACGGGGCCCGACAGCTCCGCTCCAGACGCTGGCGGCGGCGGAAGGCGCCAGGACAGCGCCACCGAGAAGGAGCGACCAGAAAAGAGACAGAAGAAGACGGGAGCCTTTTCCCATGGGATCACCTGCCTCGTCTGAAGAGGATGAAACCATGATAGCAAAAGGCGACGGAAGGCGCCCCTCAGGAAGGGAGTTTTTTCTTTTCCCGGGGTCCCTTCTACCGGTCCGACCAGAATGGTAAAATGGGAGCGATCTGGTCCGATCCGAAAGGTTGACCTGTCAGACCACCGGCAGAGAAGGGCCTGATCACTAGGCTCTGGCGGTCCGTTGACAGAATTGACAGACACATCGGGGCCTTGATTCTTAACGCGACTTGGGCTATAAGGTGTACTGGGTGGCCCAGAGGAGGGAAGACAACCTTGGCAGAAAAACGGATGAGACAGACCCGCATCTACGAGAAGGTCGTCGACGAGCTGAAGGAGCTCATCGCCAGCGGCTCTCTCAAGCCCGGAGACCCTCTCCCGCCGGAGCGGCAGCTCATGGAGGACATGGGCGTGAGCCGCAGCTCTCTCCGTGAGGCCTTCCGCGTCCTGGAACTGATGGGGCTCATCGAGAGCATTCCCGGCAAGGGACGCTTCGTCCGCCGCCCCCGGGGCGAAGACAAGGAGGGTGACATGCCCCTTGAGGACGAGGCCGTGCTGGAGCTGATGGAGGCCCGGCGCGTCCTCGATCCGGCCATCGCCGCCGAGGCGGCCAGGCGGGCCTCTCCCTCGGACCTGACGAAGCTGCGCCGCGTCCTCTCCCACACGGAGGATCATCTTGATTCCCTCGACCACCGGGCCCAGTTCGACTTCGATTTCCATCTGGCCATGGCCGAGGCGACGCACAACTTCGTCTTCGCCAACATCGTCAAGCTCATGTTCAATCTGATCATGACGACCCACGACAGGATTTACGGTCTCCTCCACAACAAGGAGGCCTTTCTCAACGAGCACCGCGCCCTCTACGAGGCCATTCTGGATCACGACGCCGAACGGGCGCGGAGCGAGGCGTCGAGCCACATCGACCGGGTCTACAGGACCTTGCAGGAGTCCCTGGCCCTGGAGTCAGGGAAGGACTAGGACCTTTTGGAGGGATGTAACGATGAGAGAGAAAATCCGCGAGATGATCCCCGAAATCGAATGGATTCACGACAAGGACCTGCAGGAAAAGGTCGTCGACACCTATGTGGAGGCCCTTGAAACGGGCGGATGGAAGCCCGAGGACATGGCCTGGATCCCCTTCACCCTCCTGATCCCCAACTGCCCCGCCTCCTACCTGGTCCACACCCGGGGCGTGACCCGCGTGGCCAAGGTCATCATGGACGAGTTCAACGACGTCTACCGGGACAAGGAAAACGGCGGCTTCCATCTCGACAACGATGTCCTCATCGCCGGAGCCATCCTCCACGACGTGGGCAAGCTCGTCGAGTACGAGAACAAGGACGGCAAGGCCGTCAAGTCGCCCATGGGCAAGGACCTGCGCCATCCCTTCTCCGGAACGGCTCTGGCCATGAAGAACGGCATCAGCTCCCGCATCGCCCACACCATCGCCGTCCACGCCAAGGAGGGCGACGGCGGCTACCGGAGCCCCGAAGCCGTGGTGATCAACAAGGCCGATTTCGTCAATTTCGAGACGATCAAGTCCTTCCTGGGCCTGCTCTAGGCCCCACTCCCTCAAGGAGGTGCACGAGAAGATGGGCAAGACCATGATCCACAAGATCATCGAGCGGTCGGCTGGCCGCGAGGTGAAGGTAGGCGACCGCGTCTGGTGCAAGATCGACCTCTCAACGGCCCGCGATTTCGGCGGCGCCAACTGCGTGCTCCAGTTTCAGGAAGTGACGGACAAGAAGGGGAAGGTCTGGGACCCGAACAAGATCGCCTTCACCTTCGACCTCCAGGCTCCGGCCCATTCGGAGAAGGTGGCCGTGAACCAGAAGATCATCCGTGACTTCGCCCGCGAACAGGGCATCGAGAAGGTCTTCGACGTCAACTGGGGCATCGGCCAGCACGTGCTGCTCGAGCACGGACTCGTCAAGCCCGGCGATGTGATCCTCGGCACGGACAGCCACATGAATCTCCTCGGCGCCGTCGGCGCCTTCGCCACGGGCGTGGGCAACACGGACATCGTCGCCTCCTGGTTCGAGGGGACCAACTGGTTCCGCGTCCCCGAGACGATGAAGATCACCGTGACGGGCAGGTTTGCCAGGGGCGTCTGCATGCGCGACCTGCTGACGAAGATCGTCGGCGATCTCGGCGCCGACGGCATGTTCTTCAAGGCCGTCGAGTTCGGCGGCGAGACGATCGAGGCCGCCTCGCTGGCCGACCGGATCACTCTCTGCTCGATGGTGACGGAGATGAGCGGCAAGGTGGGGCTCATCATGCCCAACGGCGAGGTGCTGGATTGGCTCGTCGAGCGGGCCGGCGAAGAGGTGCGGGACCGGATCAAGGCCCTGGCCCCCGACAGCGACGCCGTCTACTCCGACGACCTCCATTTCGACGTGGACAAGCTCGAGCCCATGGCCTCCTGCCCCGACGCCCCTGACAACGTGAAGACGGTGCGCGAAGTGGCCGGCAACCACGTGGACCAGGTCCACATCGGCTCCTGCTCCAACGGCCGCTTCGAGGACATCGAGGCCGCCTACAAGGTCCTCGAAGCCGGAGGATTCAAGGTTTCGCCCAAGGTCCGGACCATCATCACCCCCGCCACGCGGGAGGTCATGAGAAAGTGCGCCGCCGCCGGCTATATCGAGAAGTTCCTCGACGCCGGCATCGTCTTCACCAACCCGACCTGCTCGCTCTGCACGGCCGAGCACTACGGCGCACTCCCCGCAGGCGACGTCGGCGTTTCGACGACAAACCGCAACTTCATCGGCAAGGTGGGCAAGGGAAGCCACACCTATCTGATGAGCCCCATGTCGGCCATGGCCACGGCCGTCCGCGGCGTCATCACCGACCCGCGGGACATTCTGGGCTAAGGCAAGGAGGAAGGCGATCATGGAAAAGACGATCCTGCGCGGCAGGGCCTGGGTTTTCGGCGACGACGTCGACACGGACCTGATCTACCACAACAAGTATCTGGCCGAGACGGACCCGAAAAAGATGCCTCAGTACTCCTTCGAGTACTACCCCGGCAAGGAGCATTTCGCCAAGGAAGTGAAGCCCGGCGATTTCGTCGTGGCCGGCACCAACTTCGGCTGCGGCTCGAGCCGTGAGCATGCCGTCTACTGCCTCAAGTACGCCGGCGTCCCCGTCGTCCTGGCCGAGAACTACTCCCGCATCTACTACCGCAACGCCATCAACAACGGCTACCCCGTCCTCTTCATTCAGGGCATCTCCCAGGCCATCAAGGACGGAAAGATCGAAGACGGCGACGAGCTGGAAGTCGACCTCGCCAAGGGGGAAGTGAAGAACGTCACCAAGGGCACGGTCTTCCACGGCGACGCCGTGGCCGACCTGGAGAAGGACATCATGGCCGCCGGCGGGCTCATCGAGTACCTCAAGAGCCGGGCGGAACAGTAAAAGGAGGCGCCATTCATGGGCAAGACCTTTGCTGAAAAGGCCCTGGGCAGGGCAGCAGGCCACGAGGTCAGGGCCGGAGAGATCGTGACGGTGGAACCCGATTTCTGCATGAGCCACGACAACGCCGCGCCCATCGCCAGGACCTTCAAGAAGATCGGCGTCAAGAACGTCTGGAAGCCCGAGCGGATCGTCTTCATCCTCGACCACGCCGTTCCGGCACCTTCCGACGACCACGCCATCAACCACAAGGAGATCCGCGAGTTCAGCGCCGAGCAGGGCATCGCCAACTTCTTCGACGTCACCAGCAAGGGCGGCGTCTGCCATCAGGTCATGTGCGAAGAGGGCTTCGCCCTCCCGGGCCTGATCATGATCGGCAGCGACAGCCACACCTGCACCTACGGCGCCTACGGCGCCTTCTCGACGGGCATCGGCCGGAGCGAGATGGCCGCCGCCTGGGCGACGGGACAGATCTGGTTCAAGGTGCCCGAGAGCCTCAAAGTCACCGTGACGGGCTCCTTCCGGCCCGGCGTCTCCGCCAAGGATCTCATCCTGACCCTCATCGGCGACATCAAGGCTGACGGCGCCGACTACATGTCCGTCGAGTTCCACGGGCCGGCCATCGAGGCCATGTCCATCGCCGAACGGATGACCCTCTGCAACATGGGCATCGAGATGGGCGCCAAGAACGCCGTCTGCCCCCCTGACGCCAAGGTGCTCGAGGCGATCAGGGACAAGGCCAAGACGGACCGCTGGGAGGCCCTCTGGGCCGATGACGACGCCGTCTACGCCAAGGAGCTGACCTATGACGCAGGGGACATCGTTCCCTGCGTGGCCAAGCCCCACACGGTGGACAACTACGCCGCCATCGACGAGGCGAAGGGCACGCCCATCCACCAGGCCTTCCTGGGAAGCTGCACCAACGCCCGCATCGAGGATCTGCGCGCCGCGGCAGCCATCCTCAAGGGCAAGCAGGTGGCGGTCCGGACCATCGTGATCCCCGCCTCCTGGAAGGTCTACCGCCAGTGCTTGGCCGAGGGACTCATCGAGACCTTCCTCGACGCCGGCTGCGTCATCACCAACCCCGGCTGCGGCCCCTGCATGGGCAACCACGAGGGCATCCTGGCCCCGGGCGAGACCTGCATCTCGACGGCCAACCGCAACTTCAAGGGACGGATGGGCAACAAGGAGAGCTTCATCTACCTGGCCAGCCCGCTGACGGTGGCGGCCTCGGCCCTCAAGGGCGAGATCGCCGACCCCAGGGAGGTGCTCTAGACCATGAAGATCACCGGTAAGGTCTGGAAATACGGCGACGACGTGAACACCGACGTCATCTTCCCCGGCAAGTACACCTACACCATCAAGGAACGCTCCGAGATGGCCAAGGTGGCCCTGGAGGACCTCGACCCCGAGTTCACCCAGAAGGCCAAGGCCGGCGACATCATCGTCGCCGGCAAGAACTGGGGCTGCGGCTCCTCGCGGGAACAGGCCGTGAGCTGCCTCAAGGAGCGGGGCATCGGCGCCATCATCGCCAAGAGCTTCGCCCGCATCTACTACCGCAACTGCTTCAACGAGGGTCTGCCCATCATCGTCTCACCCGATGCCGTCGAGGCCATCGAGGCCGGAGACGAGGTGACGGTGGACTTCGATTCGGGCAAGGTCATCACCGCCAGGGGCGAGTTCCCCTTCCCCCCCTACCCCGATTTCGTGAAGGGCCTCATCGAGGACGGCGGACTGATCCCCCACGTGAAGAAATCACTGGGACTCAAGTAGACCCATCATCAAGTCATCAGGTGGGGCGGAACTCCGCCCCACCCATAGGGCCCCAAGGGCCGCTATTTCGGGAGGAGAGAGAACTATGGCCAACCGCAACGTCATGAAGGTCAAGGAGAAGAAGGATCGCTACCAGGTCTGCTACATGTCGGGAGACGACTCGGGCTTCGACATGATGGAGGGCGCCCTGGTCGTCCTCGACGCCATGGAGCTTCCCATCGACTGGGTCCGGGCCGACCTGGGCTGGTGCATGTGGGAGAAGTCCGTCGCCAAGTTCGGCGAGGGCGACCCCCGGTGCAACACCGTTCCGCCCGAGACGATCGAGAAGATCAAGAACACCGACGCCACCCTCATGGCGGCCATCACCTCCAAGCCGGGCGTGAAGGGCTTCAAGTCGGCCATCCTCCAGATGCGCCAGCTCTTCGACCTCTACATCAACCTCCGCCCCGCCAAGACCCTCCCCGGCGTGGGCACCCCCCTCAAGGGCGACCCCAAGATCGACCTCGTCATGTTCCGAGAGAACACGGAAGACCTCTACGCCGCCGTCGAGTTCCGTCCCCTGCCCGCCGAGATGTACGAGATGCACAAGGGCATGGAGCGCTTCAAGACGAAGGGCGAGACGGCCGTCTCCTGGCGCGTCTACTCCGAAGAGGGCTGCGAGCGGATCATCCGCGCCTCCTTTGAGTACGCCAAGGCCACGGGCCGCAAGAAGGTCACCAACTGCAACAAGGCCAACGTCATCCGCGCCACCGACGGCATGATGAAGGAGATCTTCTTCAAGGTCGCCAAGGACTACCCCGAGATTGAGGCCGTTGAGGAGAACGCCGACGCCACCGCCATGTGGCTCATCAAGAACCCTCAGGACTATGACGTCGTCGTCGCCAGCAACGTCTTCGGCGACATCCTCTCCGACGAGGCCAGCCAGCTCACGGGCGGTCTGGGCTTTGCCCCCAGCGGCAACATCGGCGCGACGACGGCCATCTTCGAGCCCAGCAGCGGTTCCGTGCCCAAGTACGCCCATCAGTACCGGGTCAACCCCTGCGGCATGCTCATGACGGCCAAGATGATGCTCGACTACCTCGACATGGAAGACCAGGGCGCCCGCCTCGAGAAGGCCATCGGCGAAGTCCTCTCGGAGGGCAAGGTCCTCACCTACGACGTGCTCCGCGACTTCCGCCATGACCCCAACTGGGAGAAGAACGCCGCCTCGACGATCGAGATGGCTGCCGCCGTCGGCCAGAAGCTGAACCCCGCCTTCACGGGCAAGCGCCTCGAAGAGGCCAAGGCCAAGGCCAAGGAGATGTGCGACCCCGCCAAGATCGTCGGTTTCGAGGACTAATCCGGACCTCACTTTCGGAGGCCCGCTCCCAGCAGCGGGCCTCTTTGCCATTGAAGGAACCGTGCACAGAGGAGGCGTGATCATGAAAACGGCACAGGCAGGCACGCTGGAATCGATGGACTGCGTGGTGAGCCTCACCGAGGGAGCGGCGGGAAGCGGTCTTGCCGTCACCGTCGGCGGCGCCAGCGCGGCCCGTTTCGGCAAGGCCATGGAAAAGCGGATCACCGAGACGCTTCAGAAACTGGGCGCCCGGGATCTGACCGTGTCCGTCCAGGACAACGGCGCCCTCGACATCGTCCTCGAGGCCCGCGTCGAGGCCGCCTGGCGGCGCATGACGGGAGGTGACGGAGCATGAAGCTGCGTCGGACCATGCTCTATCTGCCGGGGAACAACCCCAACATGCTCCTGCGGGGCTGGCTCTTCGGCTCCGACGGCCTCATCCTGGACCTGGAGGACGCCGTCTCGATCCATGAGAAGGATTCGGCCCGGATCCTGGTGAGCCGAATCCTCCGGGAGGGCGAGTTCGGCTCCTGCGAGGTGACGGTGCGCATCAACGGCGTCGACACCGAGTACTGGGAGAAGGACCTCGAAGCCGTCGTGCCCTTCGGCATCGACGGCATCCGCGTCCCCAAGGTGGAGGGCCCCGAGACGGTGAAGGCCGTCGACGAGGCGCTCACCCGGATCGAAAAGGAAGCCGGCCTCACGGTGGGCCGGACGAAGATCTGCTGCCTTCTCGAAACGGCCCAGGGCATCTGGAACGCCTACGACGTGGCTAAGGCCTCGCCCCGGGTGGACGCCATCTGCCCCGGCGGCGAGGACCTGACGGCCGATCTCCGGACCCAGCGCTCCGATGAGGGCACCGAGCTTGAAGGCCCTCGCCGCCAGGTCGTCCTGGCCGCCAGGGCCGCCGGGATCGACGCCTTCGACACCGTCTTCCCCCGCATCAACGACGACGAAGGGCTCATCCGGGAGACGACCTTCATCAAGCAGCTCGGCTTCGACGGCAAGAGCGTCATCCATCCCCGCCAGGTGCCGATCATCCACTCCGTCTTCATGCCGACGGAAAAGGAGATCGACCGGGCGCGGCGCATCGTCGCCGCCGCCAAGGAGGCCGCCGAGCGGGGCCTTGGCGCCGTCTCCGTCGACGGCCGCATGGTCGACGCCCCGGTGGTGAAACGCGCCCAATTCACCCTGACCCGGGCCGGCTTCTTTGAGGAGGTGCAGTAAGATGGCGCGCAACAGCGTGGGCCGCGATCTGCCCGAGCAGATTCCCGGCTACGGACCGGTACGGCCCTTCAGCGGCCACAAGGCCAGGATCCCCGAGGGGAACCGGGCCGGCGGCAAGCTCAAGGCCACCTTCAACGACAGGACGGACAAGACCGTCAAGGACATCAAGGAGGCCATCAAGGCCTCGGGACTCCGAAGCGGCATGACCGTCTCCTTCCACCACCATCTGCGCAACGGCGACTACGTGGTGAACCAGGTCATCGACGCCTGCGCCGAGATGGGCATCCGGGACCTGACCCTCTTCCCGACGGCCCTCTTCGGCGTCCACAAGGCCCTGATCCCCCACATCAAGAGCGGCGTCATCAGCCGCATCATGGGATCGGTCAACGGCCCCATCGGCCAGCTCGCCTCCGAGGGCGGCATGGAAAGCCCCGTCGTCCTCCGCAGCCACGGCGGACGGCCCCGGGCCGTCGTCGCCGGCGACGTCAAGATCGACGTGGCCTTCATCGCCTCGCCCTCGGCGGACCGCTACGGCAACCTCTCGGGGCGGATCGGCCGTTCGGCCTGCGGCTCCATGGGCTATGCCGTCACCGACGCCGAATACGCCGACTGCGTCATCGCCGTCACGGACAACCTCGTCCCCTTCCCGCTGACGCCGGTCTCGATCAACCAGACCAAGGTGGACTTCGTCGTCGCCGTCGACTCCATCGGCGACCCGGCGGGCATCGTCTCCGGCACGACCCAGGTCACCCGCGATCCCATGAGGCTCCTCATCGCCCACCACGCCGCGGCCCTCATCGAATCGAGCCCCTACTTCAAGGACGGCATCTCCTTCCAGACCGGAGCGGGCGGGATCTCCCTGGCCGTTGCGGCCTTCGTCCGTGAGGTCATGAAGGCCCGGGGCATCAAGGGCAGCTTCGGCCTGGGCGGCATCACGAGCTTCTTCGTCGACATGCTCAAGGAAGGGCTCTTCGAGCATCTCATGGACGTCCAGTCCTTCGACCTCGTGGCCGTCAAATCCATCGCCGAGAACCCCAACCACGTCGAGATCTCGGCCGACTGGTACGCCAACCCCTGGAACTCGGGCGCCGTCGTCAACATGCTCGATACCGTCGTTCTCGGGGCCACCGAGGTGGACCGCAACTTCAACGCCAACGTCAACACCGAAGCCGACGGAGCCCTCCTCCACGGCATCGGCGGCCATCAGGACACGGCCTCTGGGGCCAAACTGACGATCATCACCACGCCCCTCCTGCGGGGCCGGATCCCCTGCGTCGTCGACGACGTCTACACCGTCACCACGCCGGGCGAGGTCGTCGACGCCATCGTCACCGAATTCGGCGTCGCCATCAACCCCCTGAGGCAGGACCTCATCGACGCCGCCAAAGACGCGGGCGACGTGCCCCTCGTCACCATCGACGAACTGGCCGAGAGGGCCCACAAGATGAGCGGCCCCATGGAACCGGTGGCGACGAAGGACCGGATCATCGGCGTCGTCGAATGGCGCGACGGAACGGTCATCGACGTGGTACGCCAGCTGGACAAGTAAGCCAGAAAGATCGGGGCAACTGATAGGGGTCAGGTCTTGATTCTTGACAAAAAGAACCACTTTGTCAAGAATCAAGACCTGACCCCTATCAGTTGCCCCGATCAGCTTATCCTGAGGTTAATAGAGCGAGAGGTGAAGCAGGCCCGAGGGAAGCCGCAGGGGGACGTGGACGGTGCGCTCCTCGATGCGGATGGGATCATCTGAAGGGACCTGTTCCTGAGGTGCCATGTCGAGATCGAGGGTCCGATCGGAGCAGTTGACGGAGAAGAGGCCGTTGACGAGGTTGAGGAATTCGCCCACCGAGGCCTGGGCCAGTTCGTCGAAGCCGTCCAGCTTCATCCGCGAATAGCGGCCGGCCAGATCAAGGAGGACCTCCTCGTCACCGCAAAGGATGACGGTCAGATCTCTGTCCCCGCTCAAGACCTGACGGAAGGCCGGAAGGTCCGAGGGCGGTGTCTCGGCCAGAGGGTCGATGGCCACGCCGGGATCGACGAAACGGATGACGGAGCGGACGAAGAGGGTGACGTAGTCGGCGAGGAAGGAATCCTCGTCGGCCAGGCCGGCGAAGAGAGAGGCGACGGCATCGTCGACATCCCCCCGGTCGAGGGCGTCCAAAAGCGACCGGGAGAGGCCGGAATCCCTGCGATAGGCCTCGAGGGCCTTGATGAATCCCTCGTGGGAGAAGATCCCCTCTTCGATGAGGATCTGGCCCAGCAGGATGTGGCGGCTCTGCTGGCGGGAAAGGAGAGACTCCACGTTCTCGACGGTGAGATAGCCCCGCTCGACGGCGATTTCGCCAAAACGGCGGTCTTCTCGACGCTGGGTCTCGTGGGTCTCCTCCACCTGGCCCGGCGTCATGAGGCCCTCGGCCAGAGCGAGGATGCCCAGGAAGGGCCAGGCCTCGGCGGACTTGGCCATAGCGTGGGAGAGCTGGCTCGGCGTGACGAGCCGCTCCTGAAGAAGGTACTGGCCAAAGAGGCGGGAGAGCATCAGTCCCACTTCCCTTCGAGATTGCGGCGCAGCATGTCGAGGACGGCCTCTTTCTCGAAAGGTTTCTGGATGAAGTCACAGGCACCGGCATCGATGGCGGACTTGAGGTTCTTGTGCGTTCCCGCCGAAGAGGCCATGATGACGCGGGCGGCCTGGTCGTACTCCCTGATGGCCACCAAGGCATCAAGGCCGTTCTGTTTGGGCATGACGATATCCATAAAGACCAGATCGGGCCGATGGTTCCGATAGAGCTCGACCGCCTCGAGGCCATCCTGGGCCTCAAGAATCTCGGCGATGCCGCCCTCTTTGAGGATGTCTCTCATCATGCGCCGGACCAGGACAGAATCATCACAGACAAGGACAACGGGGCGTTCCTTCTTTTCGGTCACTGCCATGGACACCTCCTGGGTTGCTTCTGAAGGCCTTTAATGTCTTTCTATTCTATTCTATGCGATTTCGGGGAAGAGAAAAAGGGGCAACTGATCGGGGATCGGGGTCAGGTCTTGATTCTTGACAAAAAGGTTCACTTTGTCAAGAATCAAGACCTGACCCCGATCAGTTGCCGTGACGGAAGCGTCTACTTGAGCCGTCCCCTGAGGCTTTCGGGAACGGCCCCGGCCTCTCCATAGGCCGAGGGGCCGACGATGGCCTGCCCCATCTTCTCGAAGACGGCCAGGCCGCCGTCGGGCGAGAGGACGAAGGAGGCGAAGTCTTCGGCCAGGGCCTGCTGAGGGGCACCTTTGGGGATGGTGAGGCCGTAGACGACGGGTTCGCCCTTGGTGAGGATTTTCGTGCCCGGCTCGGCTCCGGATCGCTCGACGACGGCGGTGGCGTAGAAGTCGGCGTGGGCCGGCTCCTTCAGGTTGATCTCGACGGGAAGCTCGACGTACTCGAAACCGTGCTGGATGGCGACGGAACGGTACTCGAAGGCGTAGTCCATGGCGCCGCTTTCGACCATGGCGACGAGGTCGATGGCCTTGGGGCGGACGGCACGGAGGGGATGAGCCAGGGCCTTCTCATAGAAGCCGGCGACGCCGTAGTGCTTCTCGGCGAGCTGAAGGACCATGAGGGATCGGTAGCCGCAGGGGTCGGCCTCGGGATCGGAGTGACCCCAGCGGACGTCGTCTTTCATGAGGATCTCGTGCCAGTTGTCGCCGTTGATCTCTTTGGCGTAGCGGGCCTTGGGGCCGTACATGAGAACCAGTTCGTTGGAGGCGAAGAGGACGTTGAAGTCGGCCGCTGCGGGACGGAGTAGACGCTCGATGACCATGTAGTCGGCCGAGAGGAAGAGGTCGCACTGGCCGCCGAGGTCGATGATCTTGCGGGCCAGGGCGGCGCTGCCGCCGGATTCACGCTGGATGTCCACGTCGGGATGGGCCTTTTCGTAGAGGGCCTCGATTTCGGCCATGGGAGCAGCAAGGCTCCCGGCATGGAAGACGGCGAGTTTCGTCACCGCCAGGGCGGGGAAGGCGGCAGTCAGGGCAAGCAGAGCCGCCAGGGCGATGAGGAGCGAAAATCTTTTCATGAGCGAACACCTCCGTGAGATGATTTTGCCAAAAAGCAGAGACAGCCCCATCAGGGGGAGAACCGCAGCGACAGGGGCACGAAACGGCAGAAGAGGGCCTTGCCCCGGAAGGTCTGGCGGGCCAGGAGGTAGGCCAGGGGCGTGCCGAAGAGGGCGATGACGGCCGTGGCCGCCAAGGCCGTCCAGAGGCTGCGCCAGATGGCATCAATGACGGCACTGTCCCGGGCCGTCTCGGCGACGACGGACCAGTCGGCCCTGAGGTAGAGCCCGGCCAGGGGCCAGGCGACGTAGAAGACGAGAAAGGAGCTCATGAGGACAAGGAAGGCGCGGTTTCGCCACGACGACGGCACGGGCAGTGACACCCCTCTCACGCGAAAAGAGGCCGCTCCCGGAAGGGAGACGGCCTCTGGCAGGACGTCCCTTCCTCCTTTCCAAATGCGGGAGGCGCCGGCGTTTCCACCAGGCGCCCGGGCCGGGAGACCGTGGCCGGGGCTTTAGGTCTCAAGGCTCGGAGGATATCGTTTTTTGCGATGCCGGCCTTGCCCTCGGCGGGCAAGGCCAGAAAGAGGGCATCGCAACTGAGAACTTCTATCAAGAATGACGCGTTTCCGTCGGGACGAAGCCTCCTGCGGCTCCAACTCAGAGCCAACGGAAGGCCGACGCCTTGATCAGGAGAAAGACCTCCAGGCCCGGGTGAAGCCCCAGTTCGCGCACGGAGTGGTCCGTCAGGCGCGCCGTCAGGGCCAGGCCTCCGACGAGGACCTTGACGAGGACGCGACCGCTGGCATTTTCGTAGGTCATCTGCGAGACCGTCCCCTTGAGGAGATTCCGGGCCGATGTCCCCTGAGGCCGGTCGAGGGAGACGACGACGCTTGAGGGGTCGAGGGCGGCCAGGGCCTTCGCGTCGGCGGAACCGGAGGCGACGAGGATCTGGCCGTCGTCGAGACGCCGCTTGAGGACGCCCTCTTTGGACTGTATCCAGGGGCCGGCGACGAGATTCTCCGGCCCCCTCTCGGAGACGCGCCCCCCGTAGAGGGCGACGACCTCTTCGGCGACGTCGTAGAGCCAGGCCAGATCGTGGCTGACGAGGAGGAGCGTCGTTCCCCAGTCGCGGCGGGCCCTCAGGACGGCCTCGTGGATGAGGGAGGCCGAATGGAGGTCCACACTGGCCGTCGGTTCGTCAAGAAGGAGAAGCCGCGGGCGGAGGACGAGGCGGCTGGCGAGGGCGACGCGCTGGGCCTCACCTCCGGAGAGCTGAAACCAGAGGCGCCTCGCGAAGCGGGCCGGGTCAAGGCCGACGGAGCGAAGGGCCTCGTCGACGCGGCTTTTCAGGTGCTCTTTCTCGCCCCGAAGCTTGAGGCCGTAGGCGACGTTCTCGAAGACGCTGCGTTTGAGCAGGAAGGGCTCCTGGAGAAGGAGGGTGACCTCCCGGCGCAGGGCCTCGCGGCGCCCCTGGGCCTCTTCGCCGCGGAAGAGGATCGTTCCCTCGTCAGGCCGGTCGAGAAAGGCAAGAAGGCGCAGGAGCGTCGTCTTGCCGCTGCCGTTGGGGCCGACAAGGCCGACGATGCGCCCCTCCTCGAGGGAGAGGTGGTCCACCTTGAGGGCCACGCGGTCTCCATAACGGCGGACGACGCCGTGAAGCTCCATGAGAGCCGTCATGCCGTGGCCCTCCTGCGGAGGAAGGAGACGCCCACATTGACGATGAAGGCCAGGGCGAGAAGGACGAGGCCGAGGGCGATGCCGGCGCCGAACTGCCCCTTGCCCGTCTCGAGGGCGATGGCCGTCGTGATCGTTCTCGTGTGCCACTTGATGTTTCCGCCGATCATCATGGAGATGCCCACTTCGGAGATGACCCGGCCGTAGCCGGTGATGGCGGCGATGAGGACGGCGTAGCGGGCCTCCCAAAGGGTGGAGAGGGCCAGGCCCTTCGAGTCGGCGCCGAGAGTGAGGAGGGTCTGGCGGAGCCGCTCGTCGAGCTCCTCCACGGCCGAGGCGGTGAGGGCGATGACGATGGGCAGGGCCAGGATGACCTGGCCGATGGCCACTCCCTTGAGGGAAAAGAGCAGGCCCAGCTCGCCCAGGGGCCCCCGGCGGGAGATGAAGGCGTAGACGAGAAGGCCGATGACGACCGTCGGCAGGGCCAGAAGGGTATCGACGACGGTCCGGGCCAGGCGGCGGCCGGGGAAGTGATGGTAGCCCAGGATGAAGCCGAGAGGAATGCCGATGAGCAGGCTGGTGAAGATGGAAAGCGTCGACACGCGCAAGGTCGTGAAGACGGCCGAAAAGGTCTCCTCGTCGGCGGAGAGGAGAAGACCGATGGCGATGGAGAAACCTTCCAGGATGTAATCCACGCGCAACCCCCCTGACGGGCGCCCCGGCCGACGGAGAGGGGTTCCTCCGCAATCCGTCGGTCAGGCACGAGGCGCCGGGGAAGGGCAAGACCTCGGTCCCGCCCCTCCCCGGCGCCCTTTTACGTAAGCTCTACTTGCCCGCGTTGGGGAAGAAGAGCTGCTTGTTCATGAGTTTGAACTCCCCGATGGCCTTCTGGGTCTCGGGCTTGACCATCCAGTCGATGTACTTGAGGGCCAGATCGTAGGCGATGTGGCTGTGGTTGGCCGGGTTGACGGCAAGGACGCTGTACTGGTTGCGCAGGACGGCGTCGCCCTCGACGAGGATGACCAGGGGCGGGTTGCCGTCGTGGTTGGCCTCGTACTTGATGAAGGTGCCCCGGTCGGTGAGGGTGTACCCGTCACGTTCGCCGGCGATGTTGATCGTCGGGAGCATGCCCTGGCCGGTCTGGACGTACCACTGCTCCTTGTCAGGCACAGGGACCTGAGCCTCTTCCCAGAGCCCCAGTTCGGCCGTGTGGGTCCCCGACTTGTCGGCGCGGCTCACGAAAAGGGCCTTCTTCTCGGCGATGACCTTCATGGCCTCGGCGACGGTTTTGCCCTTGATGCCGGCAGGGTCGGAGGCGGGGCCGATGACGACGAAGTCGTTGTACATGACCTGGCGGCGGTTCACGAGATGACCGGCCTCGACGAACTGAAGCTCCACTGCGGGAGCGTGGACGAGGAGGACATCGACGTCACCGTTTTTGCCCAGCTCCAGGGCCTTGCCGGTGCCGACGGAGACCCACTGGAGCTCGATGCCCGTCTCGGCCTTGAAAAGAGGGGCCAGGTAGTCGAGGAGTCCCGTGTTGTCCGTACTCGTCGTGGTGGCCATGCGGAGGACGGGGGCGTTGGCCCAGAGGCTTCCGGCCACGAAGAGGGCCGTGAGAACGGCGATGAGTCCAAGGAGACGGCGGCTGCGAAGTGCTTTGAACATGGGCATTCCCTTCCTTTCACGGTTGCTCAAGATGGTGGTTCCTGACGATCTTTCATCCCCGAAGGGAAAACACAAAAAAATCCATCCCCGAAAGAAGCGGATGGACCTTCCGACACCTGCGGAAATCCCTCCTTTCCAAACGCGGGAGGCCTCCCCGTTTCCGGGGAAACCCGACGGTCCGGCCGCCCTGGGCGGAAGCCTTTAGGCCTGCCGGACTCGGAGACGATATGTGGTTGGAGCCCCTTTTCGGACGAGACCCTTATCCCTTGCGGATCATGGTGCCGACGTGCTCGCCTCGGAGAGCACGGGTGATGTTGCCCTCGACGGTGCCGTCGATGATCTGGATGGCGTCGAGCACTTCGCTGTTGGCCACGATCTCCAGACAGGGCCGCTCGATGACGAGATCGTCGAGGTCGCGGCGAAGGAGCTCGCTGACGGTGATGTCGGGAATGAATTCGGCGTCGGCCTTCTTCTTGGGATCGTCCGTGTAGAGTCCCTTCTCGTCCTTGATGAAGATGCAGCTTCTCGCCCCGATGAGGTGGGCCAGCAGGGCCGTGCCCACGTCGGTGCGGTGGAGGGGAATGCGCCCCTGAGCCGGCGGAAAGGAGAAGTAGTCGTAGGGCGGCATGCCGGGACAGACGGGGATGCAGTCCTGTTCGAAGTAGGACCAGAGCTTGACGATATCGTCGGCGTCGATGAGGATGCCGCCCCAGGGAGCGAGGAGGGTGGCGATGAGGAGGGCGTTCTGCTCCGAGACGGCGTGACCGAACTTGGCCACCACCCCCGTGGGCATGCCCATCTCGAGGCCGATGGTGTAGATGTGACGGCTCCGCGTCCCCCCGCCGGTGGTCAGCAGCATCTTGTGATCGGCCTTGTTGGCCACCAGTTCCTTCAGGATGGGCGGAAGGGCCTTGGCGCCCCGGTCGGAGATGGACTGGCCGCCGATCTTGAGGACGTTGACGTCGGGGAAGAGGCGGACCTGAGGAGCGACCTCCATCGTCTCGGCCAGGGTCCTGCTGACGAGGCTTTCGCCCATGAGGCGGCTCTTGACGTGAAGGCGCTTGCCGTCTTTCTCGCGGATAAGGGACATGATCTCCTCCTGCTCTTTCGTTCTGCTCTTCTCATTCCAAGACGAGGCCGGTTCCTTCCGGGCCGGCCTCGTTCATAAAGGGCGAAATCCGTCGTCAGGCCTCGTCGCGGTGTCTTTTGTCTCCCCTGCCCGTTTCGAAGAGGACCAGCTCCGCGCCGAGCTGCTCAGCGACCTGCTTCAATTCGTCCAGGCGCATGTGCTTGGCATAGACCTTGAGGTCGACGCCGGAGACGGCGACGACGCGGAAACGGGGACGTTTTTCCCCGCATTCTGCCTTGCGGCGCTCGCGGCAGTAGATCTTGGCTGTCATGAGAAGCACCTCCTCATTAAGATGAACTCTTTGAAAATTATATCAGAGAAGGCGCTTCGACGGGGCCCTTTTGCGCTTTCCGCTCTTTCTGATCGAGAGTCTGCCAGAGACCTGGTCCCAGAGGGCGCAGGGGAAGAACGGGGCAGCCCGCCCAGAGGCGGGGCCTTATCCAGCCCCCGGTGAGGACGGAGTCATCGGGCGCAGGAACCTGGCCGTCACGGTCGACGGAGACGACCTGGACCCCCTCGGCGGCAATTGCAGCGACGGTGACCTCACCGTCGAGCTCGCGAAGTCGGCCGTAGCCGATGAAGCGGCCGCTCCAGCCCCAGGCGGTGAGCCCCACGGCGGCGGCGGCGCCGATGATGCCGCCCTTCGTGCCGCCATGACCGGAAAGATGGCAGCCCAAGGCGGCGGCATAGGCCTCCTCGGCGGCGACGACGCGGCGCGTGCAGGCCAGGCCGTGAGCGACGAGCCCTTCCAGGTCGTCCGCCTCGGCGGCCACACAGAGGCCGGGGTCGCTGCCCTCAAGGAAATGGCGCCTCAGGTGGTCCTTGGCGGCTTCGATCAGAATCTCTCGGAAGGAACGGTCCGGAGCGTCGATGACGACGCAGGCCGAACTGTTGTGGGAGGTGTAGGGGATGGAGGGGTGGACCAGAAGCTGATGGCGGATGACGCCCCAAGGGCGGCACCCGTCTGGAAGAACCTCTTCGAACCATCGGGCCAGCTTGCCCGTGCCCCGATCGGCACCGACGATGTCGGTGTCGTCAAAGCCGACGTAAAAGCGCATCCATTGACTCCTCCCGCCTTGAGCTTTATCTGCAACCTTCCTGCGGACCGCCCTTAAGGGGGGGTGGGGGAGGCGGCAGACCTCCCCCGGTGGTCGTGATGGATACCGGCTCGGTACCAAAAAAGGCCACCTCCGCATTGGAAGGTGGCCTCAGCCAGCGATTCAGCAATCTCCTTTCCAAACACGGGAGGCATTCTCGTTTCCAAGAACACCCATTGGCCGGAACGCCTTGGGAAGACCTTTAGGCCTTCCGGCTCGGAGTCATTATTCGTTTGTGAAGAGACTATACCATCACTGCCGCGGAAAGGCAAGGGGGTCGCCGCAGGACCCGTAGGCCTCGTGCGTCAGCGGAAGAAGATTCTCCTTGATCGTTCTCGGAGAAATCCAGCGCAGGAGATTGAGGGCGCTTCCGGCCTTGTCGTTCGTTCCCGACCGCCGGGACCCGCCGAAGGGCTGCTGTCCGGCGACAGCCCCTGTCGGCTTGTCGTTGATGTAGAAGTTGCCCGCGCCATAGCGCAGCCGGCGGCAGGCCTGTTGGACGGCAGAGCGGTCTCGGGCGAAGATGGCCCCGGTGAGAGCATAGGGCGACGTGCCGTCCCAGAGTTCCAGCATCCCGTCGAAAGCGTCGTCATTGTAGACGGAAACGGTCAGGACAGGGCCGAAAAGCTCCTCCTTCAGGGCGATGAAATGGGGATCGTCCGTTCTGATCACGGTCGGCCCGATGAAATACCCTTCGCTTTTGTCGTAGCCGCCTCCGGCGATGATCTCCGCTTCCGGCGCGTGACGGGCCCTTTCGATGAAGGCGACGAGGCCGTCGAAGGCCTTTTCGTCGATGACGGCGTTGACGAAGTTGTCGAAGTCCCGGACATCTCCCTGGGGAAGCTCCTCTTCGCTACAGCCAGCTCCATCGGAATGGACACTTTTGTTCACCGGCTGTCAAAACGGAAAACCGCCTAATTCATGAAAAACACCTCCGTCAAGTTTTTAGAGCTTCACCTGCGGGGACGATATCTCCAGATCAGCAGTTTCCGAATATTGCGATTACAAAAGATCACTTATGGTTTCTTTAGATCTTTTAGGTCAAATCTGCCTGTTTTTGGTTCCTTATGTGAATGTTGCTATAATATCAAAGAGCTTTCGTCTTCAGCAGATTCCGGCCCTGCGGGACCGATCAGCCGCCACAACAGCAGGGCATGGCGGCAGCGACGGACTCTTCGGACAAGCCGAGAGGACAACAGCATCCTGTCCATACGAAGATGAGGTGATTTTTGCTCTTTCTTTGCGCTTCTTTCGATGAAGATTGTCCCGATAGCCATTCTCTATTCATAGAAATCGTCGAGGCGGCGGAAGGGGACCTTCCGCCGCCTCGACGACAAGACAATCAAGGGCAATGGAGCAACCCCCTTCAGGCCAGTCCTTCCTCGGCCAGGGCACTGTCAATGGCCTTGACGTCGAAACCGACGATATAACGCTCGCCGATCTGGACGACGGGCACGCCCATCTGGCGCGTCTTCCTGACCATCTCCATCGCCGCCGCACGGTCGGCACCGACATCGACGACGTCGTAGGCGACGCCCTTGTCCCGGAGATAGTCCTTGGCCTTGTCACACCAGGGGCAGGTTTGGGTGCTGTAGACTTTGACCGCCATGGTCATCACTCCTTCTTCATCTGGCCGGCCCGTCGGGTCGGGCTCTTTTGACGGGGCTATTCTAGCACATACCTCTAGGGGGTTTCAAGGGGCATAGGGGTCAGGTCTTGATTCTTGACAAAATGGCACATTTTGTCAAGAATCAAGACCTGAACATCCCACTTGAATTTTCAACCCCCCCTGAACGCCGTTTCAGGGGGGTTGCTGCATGCTCCCGATCTCCTTGGTCGACCAAGGAACGCGGCAGAGACGCACCGG
>JAESII010000012.1 GCA_016756725.1 Synergistaceae bacterium
CGCGGGTTTGAGTTTTAGGTTTTCGGTGGTCTTTGCGGAGGGGCCACACCCGGTTCCATGCCGAACCCGGCAGTTAAGCCCTCCAGCGCCGATGGTACTCCGGGGGGAACCCGCGGGAGAGTAGGTCGCTGCCGAAAACCTAGATAACGCCGAAGGGGGAGATCCTGTCTGGATCTCCCCCTTCGGCTGTTCTTGCTGCTTTTTGCCTAGGAACTCCGGAGAGATGGCTTCTGCTTTCCCAGAAGGGCAAGACCCTGGGAGGTGCCGATGCACTCGGCGCCGACAGCCATCATGGCCGCTCGGGACAATCCTTGCCGTGCCTTCCCCCCCTTACCGCGACAGCGCAAGGGCGACCTCCTGGAAGAGATCCCAGTGGTACTCGCGCTGTCCCCGAATTGCCCGAAGAGCTTGAAGGCTGATAGAGGATCCATGGGCAGGGCCCGCAGGAAGAGACTTCCCGGCGGGCCCTGCCTGTTTTGTTTCCTGGTCGGGAAGGGGCTTGTCCGAGCTAGGGAAGGATGAAGACGGGGGCCAGAGCAGGAGTGAGGATGTAGCCCATCGGCACCGGGGCCGTGAGGTGGACGGGAGCGACGACGTAGGATTGGGGGACGTAGTAGTTCCGTCTTCCCAGAGTGTCGTAGGAGAAGAGGTAGCCTTCGGGGGAGACGAAGGCATGGGGCGAAAGGCTAACCGCGCCTTTTGCCGCTTTCGGCCTGTGATAGCTGTCGGGATAGTCGGGGGCGATGATCAGCGCCGGTGCTCCCTGAGGGACGTAGAGCACCTGAGCCGACAGGGGGCCGCAGGCGAGGAGAGCCACCATGACGGCGAGCGTCACTTTCTGAAGTCCTTTCATCTCGAACCCTCCTTCAAGCTTCTGCGGTTCCGCGATCCGGGAAAAACGGCGTCATTGGGGTTGAAGCGGATGGGGATCGCTTCAGGGGGCCAGCGGGGTCAGTCGTCCCATCCAGAGATAGCCCCAGACTGCCGCCTGGTTGGCCAGGACGGCCGTGTCCTGGTCCTGCCAGCGGAAGTGGTTGGCCTTGGTCATCCGCGTCAGGGAATAGAGCTGGCGGCGGACCATCTGGGGCGGGGTGAGTCGGAGATCCTCGTTGGGGCTCTGGATCTTGTACCAGCTTCTTCCCGTCCACACGAAGACAGCCAGCGGGTGCTTGCCCTTCCAGGCGATGGGGAGGCGGGGCTTTTCCAGCATGCCCATGCGGTCCACAAGTCCTCCCCAGGTGCCGATGGCCATGAAGTTGGCGTCGACCATCCAGCTTGGAACGTAGGTCGGTGCCGCCAGTTGAACGGCTGCCGCCGGCTGAGGCTGGAAGGAAGGAGCTGTGACGGGACGGACGGGGATGCGCTGTATGCCGGAGATTTCGGCGACGGAGAAAACCGGTGTCAAGGGGGCGGCCTGAGGCTGGATCGAGCCGACGACATAGGGAGTCTGGACGAGTTGACGGCCGTCATAGGAGCCGTAGACCCATAGGCCCTCTGCAGAGCGAATGACGGGATAGCCGTCGAAGGTGACGTGCCACCCCGGGGCCAGGTTATGGGGGCGGAAGACATAGAAGGTCATGCCCGAATAGACGGGCTGGGTGACCATGAAAGGTTCAACCACGTAGGTCGCCGCCGGAAGCGGCCTTGCTCCGGAAAGCAGGGCCAGAAGGGTAACAAGTGACAAGACGGTGCCTTTTCTCATGTCCCATCTCCTCCTCTTTAAGGGGAAAATCGGCTTCTTCCATGGGCTTCGTTGGCCCCCCTGACGTGTCGCTCGCCGCCTGGTGTGTGCCTATTTCCCGCCCGAGCTTTCCGGTTTTTCCCCTGGGGCGGGATCGGGAGGGGGAGGGACATAGACGGGGCCCGGCGCGGGAGGGACGGAGGCGGGAAGTGTTTTCTCCTCTGGCGTCGGCTGCGGCTGAAAGACGGGCTGGCTCCCCTGTGAGGGGGGCTGGGCTGTTGCAGGGGGGCTGATCGTGAATCCGTCGATCCGGGTCGGTATCTCCTCGATCCGGGCCGGTCGGTTCGGATCCCAGAGGGGTTGACGTTTCGGGTCGGGATAGACGAGGACCCGCGACAGAGGCGGAAAGGTCGGGTCCAGGTCAAGGGTCCGGCAGTAGGCTGCCTGAGCCCGGAGGAAAAAACCCCGCGATTCCCAGGCCCTGCCGAGGGCATACCAGGCGGAAGGATTTTCCTCTTCAATAATGACGACGATTTCCAGAAGTTCCGTGGCTCTGGTGAAATGGCGCAGTTCCAGCAGCTCCAGGGCCTTTTCGAAAAGGTCGAAGCCCGTCGCCTCACCCTGTTCAAGGCTGGCGGTCTCCGCGTCTGCAGGGCCTGAGAGGGCAAAAGACAATGTCAGCAGAAGGCAGAGGCAGACAAAACGGCAAGGACAGTTTCTTCTTTTCCTTTTCATCGCAGCGGGGCCACCTTCTTTTCGCCGTACCGTGGAGCGGTAACGAGATCGTTCAGCTGAACGGGATCGTCACGGTTTTCGTTGATAAGGAGGACGACGGCTTCCGAGGGGAGCGTCTCGATGACCCGGACGTTCCCGATGATTCGGGGCAGGACCACGACGGGGTTTTCCGGGTCGACGGTCACGTAGGTATCGCCCCGCAGGACCTGGAGCACGTCACCCTGAGCGAGGCCATCTTCCAGCCCCAGGGAGATGATGTAGGTTCTTCGGCGGGCCGTGGCGTCTGCCCGCGGGGCGAGAATTCTCCCCGTGAGCCGCAGGTCGTCCCGATCGAGGGCGGCGATTCCGTCCGCTGCCTGCCTGATGGCGTTCATGAAGGCCTGCCACGTCGAGGTGGAGGAAAACTGCTGCCACGTGGGGCGGCTCATTTTTGGCCCCTTGTCCCCGGGGGCGAGGCGGAGGAGGTCGAGCCCGTCCTTGTGAAGGACGTCGAAAAGGGGCAGGTCGCGGGCTGTCCAGAAATAAAGCCGGTCGTCGCCGGGATTGAAGGTGTAACGCTGGTCCTTGCCCGTCGTCTCCCGGGCCAGGATAAGGTTCCCGTCCAATCCGTCGTAGACCCGGACGCGCAGGGAGGCTTTCCCCTGCTCGAAGGTCCCCAGGGCCTCTCTCTCCTTGCTGAGAGCCGAGTAGAGCTCCATGCGGATGGCGAAGGTGCCGGGCCGTGAGGGGTTGCTGAACCACCAGGACGCTTCCGCTTCGCTCAGGAGGGAGACGTCCGTGAAAGGCTCTTGGCGAAGGAGCATGGCCAGATGCTCCGTCATGCGCTGTTCCAGCACGTTGACGGGATAGTAGCGGCTTTCCCAGACCTCGAAACCCGTGTAGTTGACGGTCGGCAGAAGAACGATCTGACGCGTCCCGCCCAGAAGGGGAGCTGCTCCAGCGGCGAGAAAAGCTGCCGCAAGAAGAGCAAGGACCGCTTCCTTCCACCTTCTCCGGGAACCCGTCATGAGTCGGCACCACCTTTTGTCGTCAGGCCACCCAGGGCCTCATCGACGAGAGTGAAGAAGGCGTCGATGTCCTCTTCGGCGTAGAGGTCGATGCGGTCCCGGGCGAGATAGGTGGGTGAGAGTTCTCCCTTGTTGACGACGACGATTTTTCCCCGGCAGAGCGAGGGCAGAAGGGCCGCCGGCGTGACGACGAGGGAGGAGCCGACGACGACGAGAAGGTCGGCCTCGGCGGCCTCCTGCTGGCACTCCTCGAGGTGCCGGACCGTTTCCCCGAAAAAGACCACGTCGGGCTTGATCACGCCACCGCAGCGCCCGCAGTGGGGAACGGGCTCCATCGTCAGGAGGGCCTTGACGTCGTCGAGGTCGTAAGAGGTTCGGCAGCGGCGGCAATGGTTGGTTCTGATTCCTCCGTGGATTTCCAGGACCTTCGTCGAGCCCGCTGCCTGGTGGAGGCCGTCGATGTTTTGGGTCACGACGGCTGCCAGGTGCTCCTGCTGTTCCAAAGCGGCGAAAAAGCGATGGGCGAAGGTGGGCCTTAGCCCGTCGAGAAGGTCAAGAAACTCCCGGTGGAAGCGATAGAAGAAGGACGGATCGGCATCAAAGCGTCCGATGTCGAAGAGGGCCTCCGGTTCGTCGATTGATGCCCGCCGGTAGAGTCCCTGGGGGCCGCGGAAATCAGGAATGCCTGCGGCCGTCGAGAGGCCGGCGCCGCTGAGGACGACTATGTGTGACGCGTTGCGTATCCATTCGGCGCAGATTGCGGCCTGATGGGACAAGTTCAAGGCGCTCACCTCCTCTTAGATTCTACAGGATGGAAGGGCAGGGCGAAGAAAAGAGAAAACAAAGAAATTAATTAAAAATTTATGCAACCGGTTACATGGGATGCTACAATGTCTCGGGCTCAAAGCCCGACTCTCGCCCTGTGCGGAAAAACCGGAGGTGCCTCATGGCCATGAAGAACCTGGTCTATGGCGTGGATGCCAAACCCCCCTTCCCGATCATGGTGCTGGCGGGGATCCAGCACGTGCTCACCCTTTTCGGCGCCACGACCCTGGTTCCCCTGATTTTCGGTCCCGCCATGGGGATGACGACGGCCCAGATCGGCTTTTTCATCTCCTGTGTCTATTTCGCCATGGGCGTCGCCACGCTGATTCAGACCCACCCTCGCCTGGGGTCGGGACTTCCCATCGTTCAGGGATCGAGCTTCAGCTTCATCCCGCCCATCATGACCGTCATCGCTGCCTTCGAGGCGGGAGGGCCCTCGGTGATCATGCAGAACGTCGCCGGGGGACTCATCGTCGGCGGTCTGGCCCTTTCCTTCATCGGCTATTCCCGTATCGTCGGCGTCATCCGCAAGGTCATCACGCCCGTCGTCATCGGACCGACCATCATGGCCATCGGCTTTTCCCTGGCGCCGACGGCCATCCAGTTCAATGCCGCCAACTACTGGCCCATTTCCCTGCTCGTCGTGGGCTGCATCTTCGCCTTCAGTCTCGTCAGCCGCCAGAAATACGTCAAGATCTTCGCCATCCTCATGTCGATCCTGCTGGCCTACTTCCTATGTGTTATCGGTTCTTTGACGGGCTTTTTTCAGGAGGGCCATGCCGCTTATGTCAATCTGGCCAGCGTTGCGGAAGCCCCCTGGTTCCGCTTCACCGGGCTCATGCCTTGGGGCCCGCCCAAATTCAGCGTTGTCGCCATCGGGGCCATGCTGGCCGGGTTCTTCGCCGTCATGATCGAATCCATCGGTGACTACCACTCCTGTTCCTATGCCGCCGGCTTGCCCGATCCCGACGCCGCCACCATCAGCCGCGGCATCGGAGCCGAAGGCGCCAACTGCGCCCTTGCCGGCCTTTTCGGGGCCATCGCCACCACCTCCTACACGGAAAATATCGGCCTCATCGGTCTCACCGGCGTGGCCTCGCGGTGGGTTGTCCGGACCGGAGCGGTCGTGCTCATCATCCTGAGCATGATCGGCAAGCTCGGCGCCCTGATTGCCACCATCCCCTCGCCCGTTATCGGCGGTGCCTACATCGCCCTCTTCGGCATCATCGGCGCCCTGGGCATCCAGGTTCTCATGCGGGCCGACATGGGCAGCCAGCGCAACGTCCTCATCGTCGGCTTCGCCTTCCTCATGGCCCTGGGACTGCCCGGCTGGGTCGAGGGACAGCAGGAGGCCTTCTTCGCCTTCGGTATCGCCGGCCAGGTCATCTGGGCTCTTCTCAAGACGCCCATGGCCGTTGCGGGCATCTGTGCCGCCTTCTGGGATTCCCTCATCCCCGGCACCAGGAAGGAGCGGGGCCTCGAATAGGATTGCCCCTCAAATAGAGCTGGAGCAAGGGGCGGATTCTTCCGCCCCTTTTCCCTTTTTCACGGGAAGCGCCTAAACTAAAATGCGTGATGGAGTTCTTTTTCTGGAAAGGAGCTGGGCCACATGAGGGAACGTTACGACGTCATCATCGTTGGCACCGGGCCGGCGGGCCTCTTCGCCGCCAGGGAACTTGTCGAGGCGGGGCTGGCGGTGCTTCTCATCGACAAGGGGAAACCCCTTGAAGAGAGGCAGTGTCCCCTCAAGGAAGGAAAGGTCTCCCAATGCATTCACTGCCGTCCCTGCAGCGTCATCTGCGGCTGGGGCGGAGCGGGAGCCTTCAGCGACGGCAAGTTGACTCTGACACCCGAGTTCGGCGGCAATCTGGAGCAGTATGTGGGGCGCAAGAGGCTCCTTGAGCTCATTGATGCCGTCGATGCCGTCTATGTCGGCTACGGTGCCGACATGCCCGTCTTCACCCCCGATTCCGACTTTGCCCAAAGGATCGCCCGCAAAGGGCGGTCAGCGGGGTTGCGCATCATCCCCGCCAGCATCCGCCACATGGGGACGGACCGTTCCAAGGACGTTCTTTCAGCCATTTACGATCACCTCGTCGCCCGCTGCGACATCCTCATCAAGACGGAAGTCGATCAGGTTCTCGTCGAGGACGGTCGTGTCCGCGGTGTCCGTCTCCTCGACGGCCGGGAGATCAGAGCTGAATGGGTCCTCCTCACTCCCGGCCGGGAGGGGGCCCCTTGGATGGAGCGGGTCGCCCGGGAGCTGAAACTTTCCATCGCCTCCCTTCCCGTCGACATCGGCGTCCGCGTCGAAATTCCCGCCGACTGGGCGCGGGAGGTGACGGATCAGTTCTACGAGGTCAAAGCCCTCTTCAATGCCCCCACCTTTGACGACAAGGTCCGGACCTTCTGCATGTGCCCCGGCGGCGAGGTCGTCACCGAATATCAGAGCGAGAAGGACATCGTCACCGTCAACGGCCACAGCAACCATGACGTCAAGACGGAAAACACCAACTTCGCCCTCCTCGTGAGCACCGAGTTCACCGAACCCTTCCACGATCCGAACGGCTACGGAAGCCACATCGCCAGGTTGGCCAACATGCTCGGTGGCACCGTTCTCGTCCAGCACCTGGGCGATCTCAAGGCCGGACGACGCTCGACGGCCTCCCGCATCGAGCGAGGCCTCGTGACGCCGACGTTGGCCACGGCCGAACCGGGCGATCTCTCCTTTGTCCTCCCCTACCGTCATCTGAAGGACATCATGGAGATGATCGAGGCTCTCGACGCCATCATGCCCGGCATCAACGGGCCCCATACCCTCCTTTACGGGGTGGAGGTCAAGTTCTACAGCCTCCGTCTCGCCCTTGACGAAACGCTCCAGTCCTCCATCGAGGGGCTATTTGTCGGCGGTGACGGCGGCGGCGTGACCCGAGGCGTCATCCAGGCCTCGGCGAGCGGCATCGTCGCGGCCCAGGGAATCCTGGCCCGGAGGGGACGATAGAGAGCCTAGGTCAGCCTAGGTCAGGTATCTTTTCTGATTTTTCCAATTGGTCAAGAGAGGCCTTGACGGAACGGTTCCGGTCACGTATAACCTAGAAGGGGTATGTGCTGTAATCATTTCAAAAAAGCCAGCCGACGACGGGGTTCCTGCAAGACATAACGGCCCGTCTCTTTCCTTGCCGCGGCGATCCGAGGGGGACAAATCCGCACCTTGACCGGCATCAGAGTCGGAAAAAACGACCAAGGAGGTTTTCGTCATGTTGAGCGAGAAGATGAGCAAGGCACTCAATGATCAGGTGAACGCGGAACTCTATTCGGCCTACATCTACCTGGCCATGGCCGCCTACTTCGAGGATCAGAATCTTCCCGGAGCGGCTTCCTGGATGCGCCACCAGGCCGAAGAGGAAGTGGAGCACGCCATGAAGTTCTTCGAGTTCATCAACGAACGGCGCGGCCGGGTTCTTCTTGCCGCCATCGACAAGCCTCAGGCCGAGTGGGAGAGTCCTCTGGCCGCCTTTGAAGAGGCCTTCAAACATGAGCAGTACGTGACGGGGCGGATCCACAGCCTTGTCGAGCTGGCCCAGGCCGAGAAGGACCATGCCACGGCCAGTTTTCTGACCTGGTTCGTCGACGAGCAGGTTGAGGAGGAGGCTTCCGTCGACGCCATCGTCGAGAAGCTGCGCCTCATCGAAGGCTCCAGGCACGGTCTGTTCATGATGGACCGGGAGCTGGGGCAGCGCGCCGACGAGGACTAGGTTTGTCTCAGGGGACTGGGGGGGAGGGCTCAGGCCCCTCCCCCCTGCTTTTTGGGGTCTGGAAAAATCTTGCTCTTTCCCGGCCGAGATAAGAGAATAGAACAAGGGAGAACCCTTTCGTGCTTTTGTCAGGACCAGGAAGAAACAGGTCAGTGCTAAGGAGGGACAGCGATGGGAAACGGACTCGACCCCAAGGCCCTTTTTGCTCTCAGTTACGGCGTCTACATTGTCGGCGCTCCTTATCCGGCCTGCGACTCGGGCTGCAACGGACAGATCGCCAATGCCGTCATGCAGGTGACGGGAGAGCCTCCTTGTCTGGCCGTCTGCCTCCACAAGGACAACCTGACGACGGAATGTGTCGCGAAAAGCGGCGTCTTCTCCGTTGCCGTCCTCGAAGAGGACGTTCCCATGACTTTTATCGGCAATTTCGGTTTCAAGTGCGGCCGTAGCCTCGACAAGTTCGAGAAGGTCACCTTCCGCAAAGGGCTGACAGGCGCTCCCCTGGTGGTGGACTGGACCCTTGCTGTCCTGGAGGCCGAGGTGATCCAATCCGTCGATGTTCATACTCACACCCTCTTCGTCGGCAAGGTGGTCGGAGCGGAGCGGATCAAGGAAGGCGCCCCTCTGACCTATGCGAACTATCACCTCATCAAGAAGGGGAAATCGCCAAAGACGGCGCCGACTTTCATTTTCAACGAGGTTAAATGACGGGACAAAAGGCCCTGATGGCCTCCTATGGACCGATTCTGGAGGCTCTGTATGACCGATACAATGGGCCGGCCTTTCTGACGCCTGACCCCGTCGAGGTTCTCTATCCCTATGGGGAGACGGCGGAGAGGGAGGTCGTCGCCTTCATTGCCGCCTCCCTGGCCTACGGACGGGCAGGGCTCATCAAGAGGAGCCTGTCCCGGATCCTTCCGCTTCTGGGGCCGTCGCCGAGGAGCTTTCTGCTTGCCGCCGACCGCCCCTCCCTGACGGAGCGCTTCCGTGGGTTCCGCCACCGTTTCACCGACGAAGAGGACCTGGTCGACCTTCTCTTCGCCCTGGGGGCCTTGATCCGGGATCGGGGGAGCCTGGAAAGGGCCTTTGCTGACGGCCTCTCGCCACAGGGTCGAAGTCATCTTTCTCTCGTGCCTTTCGTGGGGTTGATCCGATCCCGGGCAGGGGGCAGGCCGAACAGTCTCCTCGCCGATCCTTCCGGCGGAAGCGCCTGTAAAAGACTCCACCTCTTCCTCAAGTGGATGGTCCGCCGCGACGCCATCGACCCCGGCGGCTGGACCGTTCTCCGACCCGCGTCTCTGGTTGTCCCTCTTGACAGGCACATGCACCGCATCGGCCTTGAGCTCGGTCTGACGATGAGACGGCAGGCCGACCTCAAGGCCGCCCTGGAGATGACCGAGGCCTTTGCCCACGTCTGTCCTGATGATCCGGCGCGCTACGATTTCGTCCTGACCCGTTTCGGAATCAGGAACGATCTTGCCATGGAGTCGCTTTTCGACCTCTGCCGCAAGGGAGGACATCGCCCCTTTCCGTCCTCTCCCCTGACGAGGAGTTGATCTGCCTGTCCTTCCTGGGAGTGTTCCGCAAAAAGACGCGACCGTCCGAAATCGGTCCTTACCTGACCGATTTCGTCATCCGCCCTCTTTCGCATCACCGGTCTCATCCTGATCTCTGGCATCTCGAGGGGCTGTCTCCGGAGGCCCTTTTCGAGGAGCTTTTCTACCTCGAGAGTTTCGCCGTCGATTACGCCGTCACCCTGGCGCTGGGGCATTCGCCCCGCCGCCAGGCTGTGATGGGCCATTTCTGGAATGTTCTCCGTCGCCGCATGGCGGAAATGGGCTGTCCCTTCGCCTTGAGAGAGTACGGCCCCCGCCAGGAGGCCTATCGTGAGGGGATCGCCTCCCACCACTCCGATCCCGTAGCGGGGGTGGGATCGGCCTTTGCCTCTCTCTGCGGCCTCGATGGAGAGGAAGCCCTGACGGAACAGGCGGTGACCGAGTTCGCCACGACGGCGACGGCCATCGTCAAGCTGCTGATGCGCTTCCGTGTCCTGGAGGAGGCCTGACGGCAGACGTTGTGCTAGAGTGTTGTTATGCCTTGCTTGAGGAGGGAACCCGCATGTCCGGCCCCGGAAGAAGGAATGTCGCCGTCCTGCTGCTGGCCGTCGTCGGCCTCGCCCTGAGTCTGCCCGCCTTCGGTGCCGAGGGGCGCCTTCTCGTTCACCAGGCTCTTCTGGCGGAGCCGCCGACGGCGACGCTTTTTCTCGAGGCTCTCGACGGGAAGGGAGCCCTTCCCGTTCCCATCGAGGGGGAGAATCTCACCGTTCTCTGGGAGGGGACCTCTCTTCCCCTGGCTCGTCTTGAGCCCTTTGAGAACAGCGGTGAAGGGACGGCCTTCATCTTTCTCGTCGACATCTCCAAATCCCTTAGGGCGCCTCAGCTGAAACTCATGAAGGATGCCCTGTACCGCTTCATCAGCCACATGGGGTCAAAAGACAGGGCGGCTTTCGTGACCTTCGGCGACGCCGTGACGATCCGTCAGGATTTCACCGACCGCAAGGACCTTCTTCTCCAGGAAGTGGAACACCTTCAGCTCACGGACATGACAACCCATCTCCATGGCGGCCTCGTCCAGGTACAGCGCCTGGCCCGTCGTCTCGACGAGGACCTTCCGCGACGGCGCGTTGCCGTCGTCCTTTCCGACGGCAAGAACGAAGCCGTCGGAGGAGAGACGGAGGAGGAGGTCCTCGGGAGCCTCGCCGAAGAGGGGATTCCCCTTTTCGCCCTCGGCTTCTACGCTCCTCCTCTGGGGCCGATGCGTCCCCACCTCGACCAGCTGAAGCGTTTCGCCCTCGCCTCGGGAGGAGATTATTTCCCTCCCGACGGCCCTTCGATGGAGGCCATCCTCGCAAAACTCCAGCAACGGCTCAACCTGGCCTGGCAGGCCACCGTCGATCTCTCGTCCCTCCCTTTCGACGGGAGAGAGGTCACTCTCGTCGTCCAGCTCCGGCATGAGGGAAAACTGCTTTCCGACTCGGTCCGTCTCCGCCTCTGGGACGGTCGTCCGGCGACCTCGGAACTGACGGCCGAGGGCGGTGGCGGTTCTGCCCTTTCGGCTGGGGCGGGGAGCCTCGAAAAAGGGGGAGGACAAGTCAAGACGCCTCCTGAGGAAGGAGCGAAGAAAGGAGAGGCCTGGCTTTGGGCTGTCCTCCTGCTGGCCCTGCTTCTTGTTGCGGCTTTCCTCCTCCGTCGCAGGAGGGCACCCGCACCGGAGCCAAAAGGGGCAGGCTCTCGGGAGGGTATCAGGAGTCTGGAGTTAGAGATCATCCGCGAAGGGCAGCGACGGGAGGTCTTTTCCGTCGCCCTTGGTGAGCGTCTCACCTTGGGGCGAGCCGTCGGCAACGATGTCTGTCTCAAGGGGGACCTGGCCCTGTCGGCCCGACACTGTGAGATCGGACGCGACGGTGACGGCCTCTATGTCAAGGACCTGAAGGCCACGAATGGAACCTACCTCAACGACAGACGGATCGATGGCACGGCGCCGCTCAAGGCCGGTGACGTCCTTCGCCTGGGGCGAACGACGGTCAAGATCCGTCAACTATCGGGGGAGGGAGGCGGTTCTTGAGGTGCCTCGTCGGCAACGGGCAGCATCGGGGGCGACGGAAGCGTCAGGAGGACAGTTTCGCCTCTTCCGATCCCTGCGACGAGGCCTTTGTGGCCCGCGCCGGTTTCATCTCCGTCCTCGCCGACGGCATGGGCGGGATGGCCCGGGGTCGGGAGGCCAGTTCTCTCGCCGTCGAGGCGATTCTGGAGGCTTATGCCGTTAAGAGTGAGGCTGAAACGGTCCCTGCGGCGCTGAAAAGGGCCTTCATCCGCGCCAACGAGGTGGTTTTCGAGCTGGGGCGGGAGGTTGGGCTTCCCGGAGCCGTCGGCACGACGGCTCTGGCAGCGGTGTTCTTCGAGAAACAACTCTTCTGGGCCTGGGCCGGAGACAGCCGTCTCTACCTTTGGCGGCGAGGGAGTCTCCACCGGCTCACGGAGGACCACAATCTGGCGACCCGCCTCGAAGGGGAGGGTGTTTCCCCAGAGGCGATTGCCCGCAATCCCGAGCGGGAAGCCCTGACCAGTTTCTTCGGTTTTCCCGCGATTCCCCATCTGGGTCTGTCGGAAGTTCCCCTTCCCCTTGAGGAGGATGATCGCATTCTTCTTTGCAGCGACGGACTCTACCGCAGTCTGGATGAGCCGGAAATCGCGGCGCTTCTCGCCGATGATCCCCGTCGGGCCGGGGAGATCCTGGTGGATCGTGTTCTGGCCAAGAAACGACCCCGTCAGGATAATGTCACGGCCCTTGTTGTCGCCGTTGAACCCTGTCCGGCCTTTTCTGCGGGGCTCTTTTCGACTCTCGCCGCCGGTGCCCGACGGCTGCTGACATCCTGATGGACCATGACGAAACGAAGGAGGTTGAGACAGCATGGCGTGGGTCCGCTGTGAAAAAGGCCACTATTACGACGATGAGCGTCACAGTCTCTGTCCCTATTGCGGCGTTGGCGATCTGGCCGGCCAGGTGTCGGCTCTGCAGAACGAGGCTCTGCCCGAAGGTGACGAGGAGAAGACGGTTCGCCTTGACGATGGAACCCTGAGGGCCCTCGGGGGGACCGGAGAGGGGGAGACCGTCGCCTACGTTCGGGCCAGGACGGGAATGGACCCCGTGACGGGATGGCTGGTCTGCATCGACGGGCCCGACCGGGGGCGGGACTTCCGCCTGCGGAGCGAGAAGAACAGCATCGGTCGCCTGGCGACAAATGACGTTCCCCTTTCGGATGAGACCGTCTCCCGCGAGAACCACGGCTTCGTCGTTTTCGATCCCCGCAAGGTCACCTTCAGCGTCCGTGCCGGCGAAGGGAGGGGCCTGATCTACAAGAACGGTGATGAAGTGCCCTTTTCGGAGCCGCTCAAGGCCTATGACGTCATCGAGGTGGGACAGACGCGGCTTCTTTTCGTCCCTCTCTGCGGGGAGTCCTTCCGATGGGAATGAGACGAGCCGTCCTTCCTCTGGCTGCCGTCCTCCTCTTTTGCCTGGCCCTTCCCTCCTGGGGAGAGCCGGTACGGCTCGAGATCGAGCAGGTGCGCCGGGAGGGCACGGAGCTCGTCGTCGTCGTCGACGTCCGTGACGGATCGGACAACGCCCTGAACGACCTGGCCCCCGAGCAGGTCCGCGCCACCTGGGGCAGTCGGGCTTTGCCCCTTTTGTCCCTGGCCCGGTACGACAGGATCGGCGAGAGGGGGACCTATCTCTTCCTCGTCGACGTTTCCAAGTCGCTGAAGCCCGATCAGTTCGAGGCCCTGCGAAAGGGATTGGCCGATTGGGTTCAGGGGCTCGGAGAGGGAGACCGCTTCGGCCTCATGGCCTTCGGGGAATCGGTGCGGGTCCTCGCTGACCTCGGTTCCGACAAGGAGGCCTTTCTGGAGGCCCTCCCGATGCTGAAGGCGACCGATAACTGGACGCACCTCAATCTCGGCCTGCTCCGGGGTCTTGAGCTGGGCCGGCGCCTGGACGCCGGCCTGCCTCCACGGCGCCTTCTCGTTGTCATCTCCGACGGGATCGAAGACTCCCTGGGCGGAGCCTCGCGGGAAGAGGTCCTGCGCCGCTTCCAGGAGGCCTCCATCCCCGTCTACGCTCTGGGCTACACGCCGCCGCCCCTGACGGACAAGAAAAAGGAAGGGCTGGCCCATCTCGGGGAGATGGCCCGCGCGTCAGGGGGCGAGATCGTCGTCGTCGAGGGTGCCAAGGATTTCGACGGGGGCTACAGGAATCTGCGCTCCTTCATCGAGAGGGCCTGGGTGGCCCGTTTCGATCTCACCGGCCTGTCTCCTTCGGAAGAGGGCCGCTTTCAGCTGCTTCTTCAAAGCGGCAACAAGGTCCTCAGCGACGGCTTGGACCTCTCTTTCCCTGAGCCGTCGACAGCGGACGACGTGAGCCTTTTGCCGGCCAGGCGGGAGGAGCCGACGAAGACCGCCCCTGCCGGAACGGCCGGGGAAGGTCCCGGAAAGACGAGCCGCCTTGCCCTTCCCCTGATCGGTCTGGGCCTTCTCCTCCTCTTGGCCGTCTTCGTTCTGGCTCGGAAGAAGAAAGAGGAGGCTCTCCCCCCATCTTCCCCGTCCTCTTCGCCTCTCGTGAGCGGCGGCGGCCTGCGCTTTGCCCTAACCGTCGTCCGGGGTGCCCAGCCGTCACGGCGTTTCGAGCTTGACCTGACGGAACCTCTCGTCGTGGGCCGCTCATCGACCAAAGCTGGTCTGGTCCTCGAGGGGGATCTGGGTATTTCCGGGGCTCACATGAGGCTTTTCGAAAAAGAAGGAGCCCTCTGGGTGGAGGACATGCGGTCCACGAACGGCACCTTCCTCAACGGCGTGGCTCTTGACGGGACCTATCGGCTGAAAGACGGCGACCTGATCCTCCTCGGAGGCACGGAGCTGCGCGTCTCTCTTCCCGAAAGGCGGTAGGCGAAGACGGCCATGAACGACGATTGGCAAGAACTCTGTCCTCTCTGTCTCCGCCCCAAACCGGAGGAGGGGGAATGTCCCCATTGTCACTGGCCGGGAGACGTCCTGCGCTGGTCTCCTCAGGCTCTGCCTCCGGGGACGATTCTGGCTGGCCGGTACCGGACGGGGCGGATGCTGGGACAGGGAGGATTTGCCCTGACCTATCTGGCTCTCGATCAGAGCCTAAAGATGCGCCTCTGCGTCAAGGAGTATTTCCCCGCCAACCTGGCCCAGCGCTCCTCCGAGGACGGCACGGTCCGCCTCAAGGATCCTGACGGGTTGGATGCCTTTCGGGAGGGCAAGTCCCGCTTTCTTCATGAGGCCCGGATCCTGGCGCGCTTCGAGGGGCACCCCGGCATTGTCCCCGCGCGGGATCTCTTCGAGGAGAGGGGGACGGTCTACATCGTCACCGGTTATCTCGAAGGAGTGACGCTGAAGCAGTACCTGCGCAATCAGGGGGGCATGATTCCCTTCGACCGGGCCCTCTCCATTTTCATGCCCGTCATGGATTCGCTCAGGGCCGTCCACAAGGCCTCCGTCATCCACCGCGACGTGAGCCCCGAAAACATTTTCCTGACCACCGAAGGCCAGGTGAAGCTTCTCGATTTCGGCTCGGCCCTGAGCCTGGATAGCGCCGACAGGGGTTTTACCGTCGTCGTCAAACCCGGCTACGCCCCGGTTGAACAGTATGAAGCCCAAGGCGACCAGGGGCCTTGGACCGACGTCTACGGTCTTGCCGCCTCCTTTTACCGGGCCCTGACGGGGCAGCTGCCTCCAACGGGCCCTGACCGGCTGGCCGGCAAGGAGCTCAAAGCTCCTTCCCTTTTGGGCGTTGACCTCTCTCCGGCCCGGGAGGCCGTTCTTCTCAAAGCCCTTTCCGTCGATTCCCGCGACCGCTACGAGGATATCCAGTCCTTTCAGGAGGCGCTCCTCGGAGCCGACGAAACGCCAGAGGAGGTTCCCGCCGGAGGCGCCGGTCATTTCGTCGCGACCCTCCTCCTCTTCATGGCCCTTGCCCTCGGGGGCTGGTGGGGCTGGAACGGCCTCAGCCCCCGCCGCCTTCAGGATCGGGGCCTGTCCTTTCTCGCTAAAGGGGAGCCCCAGAAGGCGCTTCCTCTGCTGGAGCGGGCCCTGTCCCGTTCGGAAATTCCCCCTTCCTCCCTCCTGCTTGCCCTGGCCGAAGCCCAGATCGGGGCCGGGCAGGCCCGGGAGGGTTTGGCGTCTCTGGCCCGCGTCGAGACGATGACCGGTCTTCCGCCGGAAGGCCTCCTGCTGGCCGGACGGGCTCACCAGCAGCTTGGAGAAGGCGACAAGGCTCTTGCCTTCCTCCGTGAAGCGGCACGACTGATCGGAGATGATCTGTCCCTCTGGCTTGCGACGGCCCAGAGCGCCTTTTCCGCAGGGCGCCTCGAAGTCGCCGACGAGGCCTGGAGAAAGGCCCTGGCCCTTGATCCCACTCATCCTGAGGCCCTGCTGGGGCTGGCCGAACTTTCGGAGAGGAGAAACCGCCACGACGAAGCCCTCCGCTTCCGGAAGGACCTCGCCGAGAGGGAGCAGACAGCCGAGGCCTGGCGGGCCCTGGCCCGCCTCCAGGAAGAGAGGGGCAACGAGGAGGAGCGTCTCGAGGCCTGGCGCCGCGTCGTCTCCCTCGCCCCGGAGGAGCCTGACGGGTGGAAGGCCCTCGGGGCGATCCTGATGGGACTCAAGCGCCACGACGAGGCCATCGAGGCCTTCCGACGTCAGGTCGCTCTTTCCCCAGACGACGGCGAAGGCTGGCGTGATCTCGGACTGGCCCTTCTTGAGTCCGGCAAGGCGGAAGAGGCTTCTCAGGCCCTCTACCGCGCGTCGGCCCTCCGTCCCGGCGATTCAAGGATCTGGGAGGGGCTGGGCCGGGCCTGGTCGGCCCTCGGCCGTCTCCACGATGCCGAGGGAGCTTACCGGCGGGCTCTCGAGATCGATCCTTCCCGGGCCTCGTGGCACCATGCCCTTGGAGTGGCTCTGCTGGGACAGAACCGTCACGCCGAGGCGGCAGCAGCCCTGGGCGAGGCCGTCCGGAGAGATCCACAATCGCCGGCTTACCGTCTCGCCCTGGCCAGGGCTCTGGCCGGTTCGGGACAGGAAGAGCCGGCCCGGGAGCTTCTCGGGGAACTCCTCGCCTCGGCCCCCTCTCCGGAGGCTTGGCTTCTTCTCGCCCGGCTTGAAGAGGCTCGAGGTGCCTTCGAAGAGGCGGTCAAGGCGTTTGAGACGGCGACCCGTCTCGATTCCAGGGCGATGGCACCTCTGCTGGGACTGGGACGCTGTCTTTTGGCTCTCGGCGATCCCGCCCAGGCTCTTGTCCCCCTGCTTGAGGCGCTCCGCCTTGCCCCGGCCGAACCGGAGGCGATCCGCCATGTGGGCCGGGCCTATCTGGAACTGGGCCGGCAGGATGAGGCCGTCTCCTACCTGAAGGAATATCTCCGTCTCATGCCCGATGACGACGAGGGTTGGCGTCTGCTCAGCGAGGCCTATCTCCGGCAGAACCGCCCGCCGACGAAGGGAGAAAGCGACGCGGCACGGCCTGAGCCGACAGCGGAAGAGAGCCTTTCCGACGAAACCGTTCCCATTGCCGTTCCCGAACCTGCTCCCGTGTCTGAACCAGAATCCGCGCCTGCCGCCGAACCTGCGCCCGTTCCCGAACCGCCTCTTCCCGCGGCCTCGGAAGATCTTGCCGAAGGGACCAGTCCGGACCTTCCGCCGAGGCCCTCTTCGGCGGAGGATCGGTGGCCGGGGGAAATCGCCCTTCCCGGCCGGGACCGGACGATCGTAGAGCCCTCGGCGTCACCGTGACGAAAAGGCAAGGGATCCGTCACTCCCCTGTTAGGTCCTTCAGCTAGGATCGAAGCAGCCCGAGTGAAGGGGGAATCCGATCATGTCCCTGGCGAGCCTGAAGGTGATGTCGGCGGAAGAGTCTCTGGACCGTCTTTTAGGGGGGGGAGGTTTGCGCTCGCTTTTTCAGCCTCTTATCGACCTGCGCAGCGGCTCCGTCTGGGGCCATGAGATCCTCTCCCGAGGCGAAGGGGCCCTTTCGTCGGCGGGGGCCCTCTTTTCCGCAGCGAGGGCGTCGGACCGCCTTTTCGAGACGGAGGTTGCCTGCCTTTGCAACGGGCTTGATCTTATCGGCAGGCGCTTTCCCGGACAGGGCGGCCGCTTTTTCCTCAATGTCAGCCCCTCCGTCCTGCTGTCGCCTCGCTTCTGCCGAGCCCTCAGCGCCGACGTGATCCATTCTTTCGGTCTTGCTCCGGAACAGATCGTCTTCGAACTCACCGAAAGGGAAGCCATTACGGAGGTCCCTGCCTTTGACGAGGCGATTCGCTCCCTCCGTCGTCAGGGTTTCCGCCTCGCCCTTGACGACATGGGCGCCGGCCATTCGGGCCTGAAGACCCTCATGATCTGCCTGCCCGAGTACATCAAGCTCGACATGAGTCTCGTCCGCTCCATTGAGAAAGATGCCAACCGTCAGCATCTCATCCGTTTTCTCACCGACTTCTCCAGTCAGATCAACGCTCAGGTGATCGCCGAGGGCGTCGAAAGCTGGGAGGAACTCAAGACCCTTATCCGGCTCGGTGTTCCTCTCGCCCAGGGCTTTCTGCTCGGTCTTCCCGACGAAAAGCCGCGGGGGCTTGCCCCGTCCCTGCAGGACCGACTCCGGACTTTGGCCGTCGCGGCAGATCCGGGAACGGCCTTTTCCGAACCTGTCGCGAGGCTCGCCGTGAGGGGGCGTACCCTCGTCCGCGGCGAGGCGAAGGGGGAGGACGTGAACGATCTGTTCCGCCGTGATCCCACACTGGACCACATCGTCCTTCTCGACGAAGAATTTCCCTGCGGCCTCATCACGGGCCATGCTTTCTTCCAGAAGATGGGAGGGGCCTTCGGTTTTCATCTCTACCGTCGCGAGCCGGCTGAAACCCTCTCGAAGAGAGACCCCCTGGTCCTGCCCGGGACGCTTCCCATCTGCAGGGCCTCCAAGCTGGCCATGGAGCGCGAGGCTTCCTCGCTTTACGATCCCGTTCTCGTCGTCGACGACGACGGACTTTTTGTCGGAACGGTGACGATGAAGCAGATCGTCACCCACTCTCTGCGTCTCGAGATCGCCGAAGCGCGTAACTGCAATCCCCTGAGCGGGCTTCCGGGAAACCGCAACATCGAAGCCTGGATTGAAGAGGCCCAGAGCGGGGACGAACCGTTCACGATCCTCTATGTCGATCTCGATCGCTTCAAGGAGTATAACGACCGTTACGGTTTTCTCGAAGGAGACCGTCTTATCCGCTTTTCCTCTGAA
The DNA here is from genome assembly GCA_016756725.1 of Synergistaceae bacterium. GTDB lineage: Bacteria > Synergistota > Synergistia > Synergistales > Aminithiophilaceae > Aminithiophilus. Next base: position 18,861 of record JAESII010000012.1, read on the forward strand.
CTGCTCCTCGAGAGCCTCCAATGTCTCGACAGAAAGGGCAGGCTCGGCCATCTGGGAGGAGACGACTTTGTCGCTCTCATTCCGAGCCTTCTTTCTCCTTCCTTCCTGGAGGGGATCTGCCGTTCCTTCGAAGAGGGCAAGGGGGGGTTCTTCTCCGACGAAGATCGGCATCGCGGTTCTTATCTTGCCCAGAACCGAAGCGGTGAATCTGCCTGGGTCCCTCTCGTGACGATGAGTCTCGCCGCCCTGGAGAATCCGGAGCCATCGGAGAAGAGGCTCCATCCGGGGCGGTTCGCCGAACTGGCGGCCGATCTGAAAAGAAGGGCCAAGAGTCTTTCGGCCCGCAACCGGTCAAGCGCCTTTCTCGTGGAAAGGCTTCAGCGGTTCTGAAGGGCCAAAGAAAACCGATTCCGTCCCGGTCCCTTCCCAGGCTACAATGGGAGGGATCGGGTTTTGACTTTTTGGAAGGGGGCGATGGCCCTGACGGCCAAGAAGAGAAAAGACCGGAGTGCCACCGAAGGAACGTTGCCTGCCCTAGGCGATCTTTTCGGCGGTACGGAGGCCTTCGGCTCCCTTCCGGCCGGCCCGACCCGGCCCGCAGAGGAGGAGAGCAAAAGACCGGAGAAGAGCCCGGCCAGGAAGGCGGCGGGAAAGATCATCGTCAGGACGACCCGCAAGGGAAGGGGCGGCCACAGTGTGACCCTCGTCGAGTTCCGCGGACGGGAAAAGGCGGAGGTGGCAGAACTGGCCCGGACGATGGGGAAGGCCCTCGGCTGCGGTTCCCGCGTCGAAGAGGGCCAGGTTGTCCTTCAGGGCGATCAGGTCGACCGCGCCGAAGCCTGGCTCGGTCAGAACGGCCATGTCCCCGTCGTCCGCGGAGGATAGGCAGAGGGGGGAGTCCTGTCATGAGAAAAGAGAAGACGGTCGCCAACGGCCTGAAAGACGAAAAAAGCCCCTATCTTCGGAAGCATGCCTTCGACCCCATCGACTGGCAGCCCTGGGGTGAATCCCTTTTCCGGCGGGCCCGCGCCGAGGACCGCCTCATTTTCCTCTCCGTCGGTTACCGGAGCTGCCACTGGTGCAACGTGATGCACGACGAGTCCTTTTCCGATCCCGAGGTGGGGCGCCTCGTCAACGAAGCGGTTCTGGCCGTCAAGGTGGACCGCGAGGAGCGCCCCGATATCGATGGCCACTACATGGCCGCCTGCCGCCATCTGACGGGAGGCGGCGGATGGCCTCTTTCGGTTGTCCTCACCCCCGAGGGGAAGCCCGTCTATGCCGCCACCTACCTGCCGCCGCGATCCCGTTCCGGCAGGGTGGGACTGACGGAGCTCCTGTCGGCTCTGGCCGATGGCTGGTGCGAGAGGAGACAGACGTTGCTTTCCCTCGCTGAAGATCTGCACGAGGCCATCGCCCGGGAGGGGGAGCCCCGACCGGCTCCCGTCCCCGTCAAGCGCATCGACGAGGCCCGTCAGTCCCTTCTGGCCGCTTTCGACGGACAGGAGGGAGGGTTCTTTGGGGCCCCCAAGTTTCCCCTGCCTCACCTCCTCCTCTTCCTGATGAACGGCGCCGACGAAAAGGGGCAGGTCCGGGAGACCGTTGAAAGGACCCTCGAGGCGATGGTCCGGGGGGCCCTCCGTGACCAGCTGGGTGGGGGGTACCATCGTTACGCCACCGATCGGGCCTGGACGGTCCCCCACTTCGAGAAGATGCTCTACGATCAGGCCGGATTGGCCCAGGCCTTCCTTGAGGCTGGGCGTCTCTGGAACCGACCCGATTTCCTCGACGAGACGCTAGGGATCATCGACTACGTCCTGACCGATCTGGCCTCGCCGGAAGGGGTCTTCTTCTCCTCCGAAGACGCCGACAGCGGGGGGCGCGAAGGCGGATTCTACCTGTGGACCGAGGAGGAGCTGGCCGATGCCCTCGGCGGTGACGCCGAAGTCTTCAAAGCCTCTTTCGGCCTTGTCGCCCAGGAGGGACCCGGCTTTGCCCTGACCCGGCGCGACGGCTTTGGCGGCCCGGCAGGGGCGGTGCGGGAGAGGCTTCTGGCAATCCGACGAAAAAGGCCGAGACCCTTTCGGGACGAGAAGGTCCTGGCCGACTGGAACGGTCACTTCCTCTCCGCTCTGGCTCGAGCCGGCGCCCTTTCCGCCAGCCACCTCAGGGTCGCAGGGAGGGGGATGGCCTTCCTCCTGGACCGGATGGGCCTTTCTTCGGGCATCCTCGCCCATTCCTGGATCGACGGTGAACTTCAGCCCCGGGGTTTCCTTGACGACCAGGCCTTTGTCCTCCAGGCTCTTGTGGACCTTCACGAGGCCGGCCTTGCCGGTCCCTGGTGCGGTGAGGCCCTGGCCCTTCTGGACAGGACGGAACAGCTCTTCGGTCACCCGTCCGGAGCCTACCGCTTCGCCCCGGAAGAGGCGACGGGCCTTCTTCCACCCCGCGTCGAGGGAGCCGATGAGGCCTACAGTTCCGGCAACGGCGTCATGGCTCTCGTCCTGGCCCGGCTGGGACGTCTTCTGGACAGACGGGACCTTGCCGACCGCTCTCTGGCCGTTATCGAGGCCTTCGGCGACTCTGTGGCCGACCAACCCTGGCGCCATGCGACGCTTCTGACGGCAAGAACCCTCCTGGAAGAGGGGTGGCGACCGTGAAGGAACCGCGACGGTCGGGGCTGCTCCTTCATCCGACCTCCCTCGCCGGTCCCTGGGGGATCGGCGACCTGGGAGCAGGGGCCCGGAGCTTCGTCGATTTCCTCGCCGCCGCCGGTCAGACGATCTGGCAGGTTCTTCCCCTCTGTCCGACCGACGGGGCCCTCGGCGAATCGCCCTACAGCAGCCCCTCGGCGCTGGCCGGCAATCTCCTCCTGCTTTCTCCGGAAGACCTCGTCGAGGCGGGCTGGATCGACGGGCTGCCGCCGCAGCAGCAGGGCGACAGGAGCCGTGTCGATTTCCGGTGGGCCCGGCGGATGAAGACGGGTCTTGTCGAGGCGGCCTTCGGCCGTTTCCTCGGAGGCGGAAAAGAAGAGGAGAAGGTCGCCTCTTTCTGCCGTCATCAGGCCTGGTGGCTTGACGAGCACTGCCTTTTCGAGGAGCTCAAGGCCCATCACGGTGGCCTGCCCTGGACCGCCTGGGACGAGCCCTACCGGAACCGCCGCCCCGAGGCCCTGGAGGCCTTCCGGCGGGAGAGGGAAAAGGAGCTCCTGCGCCGCGCCTTCGGCCAGTATCTCTTCCAGACCCAGTGGGACCGTCTTTGCGCCTGCGGCCGGTCCCGGGGCGTCCTCTTCTGGGGGGATCTGCCCATCTATCCCAGCCTCGACAGTGCCGACGTCTGGAGTCGCCCCGATCTCTTCCGCCTTGACGAAGGGGGCAGACCCCTGGCCGTCGCCGGCGTCCCTCCCGACTATTTCAGCGAGACGGGCCAGCTCTGGGGCAATCCCCTCTACCGCTGGGAGGCACATCGCGAAGAGGGCTTCCGCTGGTGGGTGGGACGCATGACTCGTCTGCTTCAGCTCTTCGACCGGATCCGGATCGACCACTTTCGGGGGCTGCTGGGTTACTGGGCCGTTCCTTCCGGTGCCAGCTGGGCCTCGGAGGGACATTGGGAGGAAGGGCCGGGACAACTCCTTCTCCAAGCCCTCAGCGAGGCCTTTCCGGCACGGCCCTTTCTGGCCGAGAATCTCGGCGTCATCACCGATGACGTGACGGAGGCGATGGAACGTTTCGGCCTGCCGGGCATGATCGTCCTCCTCTTCGCCTGGTCGTCGGCGGCGACCAACGCCTACGCACCCCACAATCACGGCGAGGGGAATGTGGTCTACACCGGCACCCATGACAACAACACCGCCCGTGGCTGGTGGGAGCAGGAGGCAGGCGCCGAAGAGAGAGACAGTCTTGCTGCCTACCTCGGCTTGAAAAAGGCCTCTTCCCTATCGGGCGAAGAGGCGGCCTTCCATCTTTTGAGACTGGCTCAGACCTCCGTCGCCCGCTGGGCGATCACCCCTGTCCAGGATCTTCTCGGCCTCGACGGCGGAAGCCGCATGAACAGGCCCGGCAAGGGCTGGGGCAACTGGAGCTGGCGTCTTTCCGGAGAGGAGAGGGCCCAAGAGGCAGGGGAGCGGCTTCGGGCCTTAACGGGCCTGACGGGCAGGGCGGGCCCCTTTCAGCCCCTGGTCGGGGGGAATAATATATAATGAGAAAGAATGTCCTCTTGTGAAGGGGAAATGCTTGGAGAGGGAGGAATGATTTTGGCCCAATTGACGATAGCGCTTCCCGGTCCCTGGCTGGGTTCAGAGGAAAAAAGAAGCCTCTCCGGTTTTGACGATGCCGGCTGTCTGATCCATCCCCTTCGGGATCTGAGGGTCCGCGTCGACGACAAGGAAGCGGAAGGGCTCGATCAGCTCCGGACTCTCCTGAAGGACTACCGGGCCCTGGGCGACGGACCCGATGACAGTGAGACGCGCAAGGAAAGGCGCCGTCTAGTCGATCGCCTTTACAACGCCTACTGGGCGAGCCTTGATGACCTTCTCCAGTTTCGCCTGCGCCTTTCCCTCACGGGCCCCTTTGAGCCGTCTCTGGAAGAGCTTGCCTTCATCGATTTCGGCGTCGTCGACGATACCTTCACCGCTTGCCCCGTCGGCATGGTGGCCGAATTCTACAGCGAGGACCATCCCATCGACGGTTTCCGTTACGGCCGTTTCAGCGATTATCTGGCCGAGGAGTGGGCCCTTTCCGGCAAAGGCCCCTTCCCCGCGCCGAAGGGGGGGTTGGGACTGGAGGAGCAGATGGAGGCGATCAAGGGGGAGATCAAGGCGAAAAGACGGCAGCGGCGGTTTCTTCTGAATCTCGTCGCCAAGGCCGGCGCGGAGCGCGCCGTCGAAGCCCTCTCGGAGAAGGTGGCCTTTCTTGAGGAGCATCTTCTGGACCGCCTCGAGATCCGCCTTCGGACCTACCGGGTCCGCTTCGCCGACGCACCGGAGGAGGTTCGCCTCGACGCGATTCGGAGCCAGTGGGATGAGGCTCGTGGAGCCTGGCTTGCCGCCCTTGACCGTTGGGAGGGGACGTCCATCGACGACCTCGTCAAGCTCGTCCGCTCCCTGAGGGAAGTCGATATCGACGAGGAGAAGGCGGCCCGGCTTCTCGTCCACCTCTCCGAGGAGAACCGCCGCCGCGCGGCACGGAGAGACCGGCTTCATGGGAAGGACGTCTTTCGGGATGACACGGCACGACGGCTCTTTCTGGGCGATGCCGTCAGGCGCAAGAGGGAGTTCCTCGGCATGGCGGCTAAACGGGCCAAGGTGGAGCGGTCGGCCTTTTTCCGCGGTGCTCGGGGCATGGTCCGGTGGGGAGAGATCTCCGCAGCCTTGACCTTCCTGACGGCCCACGATCCCGGCCTGATGGAGACCCTCCGGGTCCGCATCCATGGGCTGCCGCGGGTCGTGACCTATCCGGCCATGGGCAACACCGTCTATGACTGGGAAGATCACTCCTGGCTCGTTCCCCTCTACCCGCCCAAGGGAGTGGAGACCTCCCTGGCCTGGGGGGTCGCCCTTTTTCGCTGGGACGCCGACGAGGACCGCGAACTCAAGGACGGCTACGGCCTTCTCAAGGTGAACAAGGGCAAGAGCATCGCCGCCCTTCAGGAAAGCTTCTGCGAGGACTATCAGGTCTGGATGACGCGGGAGGTCAAGGGATACCGGGTCTTGCCCGGCGAGGTCTTCCGTTGGTTTTCCCAGTATTTCCGCCGCGGTGAGGAGAAGGACTGACGGCCTAGCCGTCGATTTCGGTGTACTCGGGCCAGGTCACGGCCCAGGCGAAAAGGTCCGCCTGGACCTCGAAGCTTGAAAGAGGTGTTGCCGTACGGGACCAGAAGGCTTCGCCGCGGCGGTGGGCGATCAGGTGATAGAGCTCGTGAAAGAGGGCGAAGCGACGCCAGAAAGGAGGCAGGTTGCGGTTGACGATCAGCCGCCCCCTGCCTCCTTTGACGACGTGAAGTCCCCAGAGGTGAGATGGAAGGGGTTCGTGACGGAGCTCAAGTGTTTTTCCCGAGATCTCCTCGGCCCGGACGAGAACGTCGAAAGCATCAAGTCCCTGCCAGGGTGCTCCCTCTTCGAGGGCCCAGCGGGGGAGAGTCTCCGGTGGCTCGGGAAAGTCAAAGGTGTCCTTCAGGTCACTGGCACTCCTCGGCATCGTCCTCCTGCTGCCACTCCGACAGGGCCGCATCGATGAGCTTTCCCACCAGCCGCAGGTCGCGGTCGGAGAGCTTCTTGCTCCGATACCAGACCTCGACGTCGGCCTCCCGAGAGAAGAGCTCCTCGATCTGGAACCGCGACGCCTTTCCCTGAGGAAGGTTCTGGAGAAGATCGCCGGGATCGACGTCGAGGGCCTTGGCCAGCCGGTGGAGGAGCTTCATCGACGGCAGGCGCCGGTTGCTCTCGAGAGCCTGAATGTAGATCCTGCTGACGCCTACATCGCCTGCCAGGACCTGCTGGGTTTTTCCCGCGGCCTTTCGGAGAACTTTGATCCGCATGCCGAGGCTCATGAAGGGGCACCTCCCAGTCAAGATATCCAGTAATATATAGCAAAAATTTATTGTTGACAAGAGGTAGCGAAGGGGGGGGATTCGAGCCAGAAAAGAAAGAGGGTGCAGGCAAGAAGATCGGCGGCGCCGCCGGGGCTGATCCGCCTTTGCAGGAAGAGGCGGTCCAGTTCCAGGAGGTTTTGCCTTTTCCTGTCGTCCCAGGCGGTGAACCGGCGTCGGAAGGTGCTGACCTCAGCCCGATAGGTTTCCTTCCAGTAGGCATACCCGCCGCGGTGGATGACGTTGCTGTCTTCGCAGACGGTCATGAGGGCCAGGAGGGCATCAAGAGCGGCCTCCTCCAGAGAGGCTCCGTCGGCCAGGGCCAGTTTGAGGGCCGGTAGGCCCGATCCGGTGATGGAGGGAAAGGCCCCTTCCGCCTCACCTCGGATTCCCGTAACTCCGTGAAGGAGGAAGAGCCTTTCTCCGTGGGAGAGGGGGCGGTTCTGTCTCCTGCGAAGAGGTTCCAGTTCTGCGGCGACGCAGCCTTCAACGAGACGGGAGCTGCGGGCCGTGACGGAGCGGCTGTCGAGGGGGAGGCCCTCCCGGAGGTTGGCCGCTCCTGCCCAGAGGAGGAGGGAGAGGGCGAAGATCAGGCCCTTGTGGGTGTTTACGCCTCCCGTAGCCGCCGTCATGGCTCTTTCCATCTCCTGGCCTACCTGGCGAAGCCGAGCCATGGCCAGCTTCGGATCGGCCGTCTCCTCTCCGATGAGGGCCTGGCGGGGCCAGTGGGGGGCGAGAGAGAGGGCGCTCTTCAGGAAGGTTCCGTAGTTCATGTCATCGTGGGCACCGCTGCTGAGGCGGTCGACGAGGCCCGGCTTAGGGGCGGCGTGGACCTCCCAGAGGAGGGACGCCGTGGCCAGGGCTCCCAGTGCTGTGGCGTAGCTTATCGTGAGCGCCTCCCTTGACGGCTCTGCTGCCCGAGAACCTTCTGCGGTGCCCTCATCTTAATCGAACAGGCCTTCTTGCGGAAGGGATTAGGGGGCCGTCGTGATAAAATGTGGCCCAATAAGGAAGGGGAAGGAGGGTCCGCCATGACCATCAAAGCCGTGGTGTATGTGACGTCAACCTGCCCGTGGTGTCACCGTCTTCAGGAATACCTCACACGCCGAGGTGTTCCCTACGAGACCGTCGATGTCGGCAGCGGCGCCGACAAGATCGAGGAGGTCCGCAAGATATCCGGCCAGATGGGGGTGCCGGTGACCCTTCTGGACGACCTCGTGATCGTCGGTTTCGACAGGGACGCCATCGACGAAGCCCTCTCTTCCTGCGGCTTCGAAGGCTGAGAGAAGGGTCGGCGTGGACCTGAAGGAACTGGAAAGTTTCATCGCCATCGTCGAGAACGGCTCCGTATCGCGGGCTGCGGCTGCTCTGGGGCTCTCCCAGCCGGCCGTGAGCAAGCATCTGGCCCACCTGGAGGAGGCAATGGCCGTCGACCTTCTCCTTCGGGGGAGGACCCGCTCCGTGCCGACCGCCGAGGGGCTGATTCTCCTTGAAGCGGGAAAGGCCGTTCTCGCCGAGCTGCGGCGGGCCACGGAGGAGATCCACCGGTCCGGAGGGGTTCTGTCGGGACGGGTAACCGTCGCTGCGGGATCCATTCCCGGCGAGTATGTCCTCCCCCCGCTGATCCGACGTTTCCACGAGCGTTATCCCTCCGTCTCCGTCTCTCTCGAGGCCCTCGACTCGCGGGCCGCTTCGGAGGCCCTCGTCAGCCGGCGTGTCGATCTGGCCTGTCTCGGCGAGGACCGTCTTCCTGCGGGGTATGTCCTCCGCCCCTTCGTGGCCGATGAGCTGGTCCTGGCCCGCCCGGCAGGGGCTCCGCCCCTCCCGGGCGGCGCCGTGACCCTCGAAGAGGTTTGCAACCTCCCCCTTCTGGGCCGGATCGACGGCTCGGCCTCCCAGTCCCTCTGGGAATCGGCCCTCAAAAAGCAGGGGCTCACGGCGAGAGAGCCGACACTCCGCTTCAAGGGAACGGGTGCCCTGCTCCGGGCCCTGAAAGGGGCTCAGGCCTATGCCGTCGTCTCCCGCTGGGCTGTCGCCGCCGAAGGGGTCGATTTTGTCCCTCTTGATCCTCCACTGACTCGGACCTTCTATGTCGCCCACGGTCACATTCTCACCCGGGCCGCTCAGGCCCTGGCCGATTTTCTCGTCGAGGCCGAGGAGGGATTCCATGACGTCGACAAGACCGTTCACGTTTCTGACTAGAGGACTTTGCGGAATTCTTGCCGCTTTCGCCCTTTTTCTCTTCCCCGCCTTCCTTGACGCGGCGGAGACTCCCGCCGACGCCCTCTTCTGGAGCCGTGACTGGGCGGGACTGGAGGCCCTTCACCGGCAGGGTGATCTGTCGCCTCGGGAAAAGAGCCTTGTCGCCAATGCCCTCTGGTTTCAGGGGCGGTGGGCCGACAGTCTGGCCCTTTTCGATGAGATCGGTGATGCCCTCCCGTCGGACCTTCATCCCTACCGGGAGATGCTGGCTTTGCTCGGGTTGGAGCGGACGGGGCGCAAGGAGGAGGCCCTCCAGAAGGGGCTCGCCCTCTGGGAGATGGCCCCGGACGAGCTTCGTTACTATGTCGCCTACGCCCTTTTTCGCCTTGAGGGAGACGGCGATGGCAGACGCGGTCATCTGCTGAATATGGCCGAAGCCGCCCTGGAGCGGACCCAGCTCCGGTCAGCTCTGAGGGAGCTCGTGGCTCTTCCGGGTGCGACTGTCGACGAGGCCCTTCGCCTTGTGGAGATCGAGCCCCGTCACGACAAGGCCCTGAAGATCCTCTCGGCAACCGACGATCTTCCCCCCGAAGGCGCCTTCGCCATCGGCTATGCCGCCTATCTCAAGAGAGAATACAACAAGGCCGTCGACTGGCTCGGCAAAGTCCCCGACAGCGATGGCAAGGGCGATCGGGCCCGCTTTTACCGGGGCTACAGCCTCTATCGCCTCATGCGCGACAGGGAGGCCCTCGAGGTCTGGCGTCCTCTTGCCCTCGGTGACGGTTCGTTAGCTAAGTCTGCCGTCCGGCGGATTGCCGTTACGGCCTCTCGGTCGGAGCGGCAGAGAGCCCTAGCCATCCTCGAAGAAGCGGCCCAGGGCGGACGCGTCGCCGGAGCGGCAGCTCTGCTACGCTGGGCCGACCTCGTCGGGGGGGACCGGGCCGATGCCCTGCGGGACCGCCTCGTTGCCGAATACCCGGCCTCGCCCGAGGCCGTCCAGGTCCTCTGGGAGAGAGGCTGGGCTTCCTGGAAGGCCGGTCGTCCCTCCGAGGCCTTCCCTCACTGGTTCAGGGCCCTGAAAGCAAGCTCCGAAGACCGATGGCGGGCCAGGCTCCTCTACTGGATCGCCCGCTGTCACCTTGAGGCGGGACGAGACGACGAAGCGGGCCTCTGCCATGACGAACTTCTCCGTCGCTACCCCCTTTCAATCTACACCTTTCAGGTCTTTCCCGACGGGGGGAGGCCCCTGATGGACCAGCTTCCGCCTGAACTGGAGGGGGAGGCCGATGACCTCGAGAGCTGGGGCTTCGTTCACTACGCCCGCCTGCGTCATCTGCGATCGGGTTTGCCCATCGGCCAGTTCCGGGCGGCCCGTCTTGCCAGCTGGCTCGGTGACGACCGTACGGCCTACCTCACCGCATCGGGACTGGGGCGCTTCCTGGACGGTGGCGCCCCCCTGCCCGTCGCGCTTCTGGAGCTTCTCTATCCCAGGCCCTACCGGGCCGAGGTCTCCCGGGCGGCAGAGGCCTACGGGGTTGATCCCCTGCTCGTCTGGTCTGTCATGCGCCAGGAGAGCGCCTTCGATCCCGAGGCGACGAGCTGGGTGGGAGCGATGGGACTCATGCAGCTCATGCCGGCCACGGCAAAAGAAGAGGCCCGACTGCTCGGCGTCGAGTCGGACCGCTTCTATGACGTTTCCGTCAACATCACCCTCGGGACGGGCCACCTGGCCCGTCTTCTCCGGCGCCATGAACGTCTGGAATGGGCTGTCGCCGCCTATAACGGCGGCTCGGGCAACGTCAATCGCTGGCTGAAGGGAAACGAGGAGGCTCCCCTGGAGCAGTGGATCGAGGAGATCGGCTTCGATGAGACCTCGGACTATGTGCGGAGGGTTCTCGCCAACTACATCGTCTACCGCAAACTGTACAAAGGGAATTCCTAAACCGGAGGTGCCTTATGTCTGAACAGTCTTCTTCCTGGGAGGGCCTCGACCCGGTCGCACGCGTCGAGGCCGCCCTTCAGAATCGGGGCTATGTGGGAGAGGTCTTCCGCAGCGACGCCACTATTTTTACCGTCGAGGACGCCTCGCGGGCCATCGGAGCCAGGCCGGAGGAGATCCTCAAGACGATCCTTATCCTCGCCGACGGAGAGCCCCTCCTAGCCCTGATGAGAGGACCCAACAAGATGCATACGGGAAAGGTGAAGCGTCACCTGGGGGCGAAAAAGGTCCGCATGGCCTCGCCCGATTACGTCTATGACCTTTCGGGGTTCCGCATCGGTGGCGTCCCGCCTGTCGGTTATCCCCGTCCCCTGAGGGCCCTCCTCGACGAAGACCTCTTCCTCCACGAGACGGTCTGGGCCGCCGCCGGGACGGATCACGCCTTCTTTCCCGTCACCCCGGAAGAGCTCCAGCGGCTGACAGGGGGGAAGAGGGCCGATATCCGCCAGTAGGCCTACTCGCGGCGGATGGGGACGATCGCCTCGAACCAGCCGTCGAAATCACGGCTCAGCAGGATCGACTGCAAGGGGCGGAAGAAGACCTCCAGGTTGTGATCGACGACGACACGCAAAAGATGGCCGCCGACGGCCGTGTGGTCACCGCGGCTGAGGACGCCGTGGAGGTGGGGGTAGAGCTTCTGTCCCTTGTAGCTGACGTTGCCGCTCAGAGCCAGGAGTTCGAAGGTCTCGGAACGGGTTTCGGTGAGGTACTCGCTTCCGGTGTACCACCCGAAGGTGACCTCCCGGACCATCCCGACGCCGCTGGTGATGACGGCCGAGTCGATGAAGCATTCCTGGCAGACCAGGGAGAGGGCTTCATGGAGATCCTCCCCGTCAGACAGCCTCAGGGCGACCATTTCCTCGGTGTGAGCGTACCGCATGACCATCGCCTCCCTTGCTTGAGTTGTCTTTATTGTAGGACAAAAACTCCTTTGAGGCGAGGAGCCCGGAGAAGACAAGACAAAGGGGCGGCCCCTAGGGGCGCCCCTTTGTCAGGTGATCGCAGAGTCAGCTTTCGAGGAGGTAGTTGCGCAGGTCGTCGCCTTTTAGGCCTGCTCCGAGGGCGACGGCCAGGCGCAGACGGGCCTGAGGCGGTCTGTGTTCGCCTCCGTTGAGAACGCCGAACTCGAGGAGCCTGCGGGCACTTCCCTCGAAATTGTGCCGGCTGTCGACTGTCCCCTGAGAGCAGCGGGATGTGATGACGATGGCCACGTCGTTTTTGAGGATCGTCTTGATGTGAGGCAGCCAAGATGGCGGCACGTTACCGAGGCCGAAGCCGGCCAGGACGAGGCCGTCCAGGGCGGTGCACTGAGCGAGGGCGCTCAGAAGGCGTTCCCCTCCGCCCAGCGTGGCCGTCACGAGCTCCACTTCCCTCGCCGGGGTGACGGTGTTGCCGAAGGAGGTGGGACGTTTCGGCCGGCGCAGGACGACGACCTGATCCTGACGTATCTCGCCGATGGGACCCCGTCCCGGCGAGGCGAAGGGGTCGCGGCGGTGGGGGATTTCCTCGCTCACTTCCGAGGCGGCGAAAAGCTGGTCCTGAAAGCAGACGAGGACGCCCATGCCCCAGGCCGATTCGGCTCGGACGGCCAGAAGGGACTGGTGGAGGTTGACGACGGCGTCGGAGCCGATCTGGTCGGAAGATCTCACGGCGCCGGTGAAGATCACGGGCTGAGGGTAGGCCCAAAGGAGGTCCGTCAGGTAGGCCATTTCGTCGAGAACGTCTGTCCCGCAGGTGACGACGATTCCCCGGACGCCGTCGACGACGAGTTTCTTCATGACTTCGACGAGGTCCGTCGTCATGCGGATGGAAAAGTGCGTGCTCGGCTGGTGGCTCCAGTCGACGATCTCAAGTTCCTCTCGGGTCTTTTCGGGAAGCCAGCGGGCAATCTCCTCGGCGTTCAGGCCCGGGGCATGCCCTTCCTGGTGCTCGCTGAAGGCCATGCCGATCGAGCCTCCGGCGACGACGAGAGCGATCTTGTCCCTTTGCGGCATTGCGGTTTCACCTCCTCAGATTGCCTCAGTCTACCACTGAAGCCATAATGAGAGCCAGCGTCACCAGACAACTCTTCAAGGAGGGCGGGCCATGAGAATTGTCATCATCGGAGCCGGAGAGGTCGGAACGAGTCTTGCCGCCAGCCTTGTCCAGGACGGCCACGACGTGGTCGTCGTCGAGCAGAATGAAGAGAAGGCCGCCAGGATCGAGAACGAGCTGGACGTCATGGCCGTCTGCGGCAACGGAGCCAGGCCGCAGGTGCTCGAAAAGGCGGGCATCGGTCGAGAGGCCGTCGACTTCCTCATCGCCTGCACTGACCGTGACGAGGTGAACATCCTCGCCTGCTGGATCGCGAGGAGGGCAGGTGTCGGTGCCGTCATCTCCCGAGCCCGCAGCCTGGAGTTCACCGACACGAAGGCCTGGGCCCGCGATCTGGGCATTCAGGCCATGATCTCACCGGAGCGCTCCGTGGCTCGTCAGATCGAGGAGCTCCTTTCCGTTTCCAGCGCTCTTGAGGCGGCCGAGCTGGCCGGAGGCCGGGCTGGCATCTATGCCTTCGCCGTTGCCGAACACTCTTCGCTGGCCAATATCCGCCTCCGAGACCTGACGGTGACCCATCCCGAGGTGAAGGCCATGGTCGTCTACATCAAGCGGGGCGACAAGGGGCTCATCCCTTCGGGGAATGACACCCTTCTCGTGGGGGACATCTGTTACGTCGTCTCCCTGAGAGAGCAGGTCTGGCGCCTCGAGGAGCTCTTTCAGCTGCGCAAGAGCCGATCGCTGCAACGGGTCATCCTTGCCGGCGGTGGCAAGTCGGGTTTTCAGGTTGCCCGGCTCCTCGAGGAGCGCGGCGTTGATGTCCGCCTCATCGAGCAGGATTTTGCCAAGTGTGAGCGTCTCTCCCGGGAGCTGACGAAGACCCTCGTCCTCCACGGCGACGCTGCCGACGCCTCCCTCCTGCGTTCCGAAGGGATCGATCTGTCCGACGGCTTCGTGGCCACCACGGCCGCCGACGAGGTCAACATTCTCCTGGCCGTCCTGGCCAAGGCCATGGGAGCCAAGAAGAGCGTCGCCCTCGTGCGCCGCAAGACCTTCCGCAACCTGGACCGCTACGTTTCCGTCGATGCCATGATCGACCCCACCGAGGCTCTTACCTCGGTCATCCTGCGCTATGTGCGCTATCCTGGCGTCGAGGGGGCCTTCTCCCTCTTCGACAAGATCGGCGCCGAGACGCTGGAAGTGCAGATTCCTTCGGACAGCCCGGCGGCAGGCCGAAAGGTGATGGCCCTCGGCTGGGGACCGGGGACGTTGATGGCCCTCGTCATCCGGGGCCATGACGTCTTTGTCCCCCGGGGCGACTCTCTCCTCGCCGCCGGGGATCGGGTGCTGCTCTTCTCCACGCCGGAGCGGTTGCGGCGGGCCGTGGAACTCCTGGGAATCCGCTGACGATGCGCCTGGCCATCGTCGCTAGGGTTCTCGCCCTTGTCGGAGCCGTCGTCTCCCTCTCCATGGGCTGGGCCCTCCTCTGGGCCCTGGCCGACGGGTCATCGGACCGATGGCCCCTTCTCCTGTCCCTTCTTGCCGGTCTTCTCCTCTCAGCGGTCCTCTTTTTCGCCGGACGGAAGAGTTCGGCCCGCGACCTCGGTGCCCGTGAGGCCTTCGCCGTCGTCACTTTCTCCTGGGTCGTGGCCTCCCTCGTCGGCGGCCTCCCCTTCTGGATCTCCGGAGCTCTGCCGGGGCTGACCGACTCCTTTTTCGAGGCCATGTCCGGCTTTTCCACGACGGGAGCCTCCGTGTTGACCGACATCGAGTCCCTGCCTCGGGGGCTGCTCTTCTGGCGGAGCCTGACCCACTGGCTCGGCGGTATGGGAATCATCGTCCTCAGCCTGGCCGTCCTGCCCTTCCTCGGCGTCGGTGGGATGGAGCTCTACCGTGCCGAGGTTCCCGGCCCGATGCAGGAAAAGCTGACTCCCCGGGTCCAGCAGACGGCCCTCCTCCTCTGGGGTGTCTACCTCCTCTTCTCGGGGCTGGAGACGGTGGCCCTCCTTTTCGGAGGTCTCGATCTCTTCGAAGCCCTGACGCACACCTTCGGGACCATGGCGACGGGCGGTTTTTCGACCCTCAACGGCAGTGTGGGCCAGTACGGCAGCGCCTATGTCGACGGCGTCATCACCCTCTTCATGTTCCTCGCCGGCGCCAACTTCGTCCTTCACTACCGTCTGCTCCGGGGCAACCGGTCGGCCTGGTGGGAGGACGGGGAGTTCCGCTTCTACCTGGGGCTGACGATCCTGGCCGTGATGACCGTCACGGCCGTCCTTCTCTGCAAGGGGAGCTACGGTTCCGTCGGCGAGGCCCTGCGCTACGCCTCCTTCCAGGTCGTCAGCATCGTCACGACGACTGGTTTCGTCACCGCCGACTACGAGCTCTGGCCCGCCTACGGGCAGGTCGTCCTCTTCTTTCTCATGTTCGTCGGCGGCTGTGGCGGCTCCACAGGAGGAGGCATCAAGAACATCCGCATCATGATCGTCCTCCGTCAGGTCCGCCTCGAGTTCCACCGCCTCCTTCACCCTCAGGCCGTCATCCCCCTTCGCGTCGGAGGGGCCGTCCTGGAGCGGGGCGTCGTCTCCGCCGTCTCGGCCTTCGTCGTGACCTACCTGGGACTGTTCGTCTTCTTCTCTCTTGTCATGGCGGCCCTGGGGCTGGACGTCCTGACGGCGTTGGCGGCCGTGGCGGCCACCCTCGGCAATATCGGTCCCGGCCTCGGCTTGGTGGGACCGACGGACAACTACGCTTTCCTTCCCCCTCTGGCCAAATGGGTTCTCTCCTTCTGCATGCTTCTCGGGCGGCTCGAACTTTTCACCGTCCTTCTTCTGCTTCTGCCCGGGACGTGGCGCCGTTGAAAACCGTTGAGACTCGGCGACCTTTGCCCTATAGTTAAGAGAGATTCCGAAGACAGGACTCTTTTTGGAGGGATTACGATGAAAAGCGATAAGATCCTCACCGAGGTGGGAACAAACGAATGGCAGGTCGTCGTCTTCCTGCTTGGCGACCAGGCCTTCGCCATCAACGTCGATAAAACCCGGGAGATCCTGCGCTGGACGGGGGTTCGCCCCGTGCCTCAGAGCCATCCGGCCATGCTGGGAATCACCACCGTCCGCGGTGAGGTCATCCCTCTCATCGATCTGAGGACCTACCTGGGGATCGCCTCCGAACGGGACAGGGAACAGGACAAGGTCATCGTCGCCGAGTTCAACAAGATGAAGCTGGGCTTCGTCGTCGACGGTGTCGAGCGCATCTACCGCATCAGCTCCGAGGAGCTCGATTCGACCCTGTCCGGTTCCTTCCTCGGCGATGATGCCCTCTACGTGATCAAGCGCGAAGGGCGGAACATCCTCCTGCTCGACTACGAGCGCATCGTTCAGATCGTTAACCCCAAGATCGCCGAGGCCTACCACCTCGATCCCAAGAAAAGGCGCACCCAAGCGGTGCCCGAAGGCCTGGGTGATCCCAATTCCTACAAGATCCTCGTCGCCGAGGATTCGCCCCTGATCCGCAAGCTCATCCAGGACGCCCTCGACGTGGGCGGCTTTCACAACGTCGAGCTCGTCAGTCACGGCAAGGCCGCCTGGGACCGTCTCGTCGATCCCGACGAGCGTTTCGACCTCCTCATCACCGACATCGAAATGCCCAAGATGGACGGCCTCACTCTGACCCGGCGGCTTCGGGAAGATGACCGGTTCACCCCGATGAAGATCATTGTCTACTCGTCGATCATGGCCGAAGACATCCGGCGGAAGGCGGCCAGCGTCGGGGCGGACCTGCAGATCACCAAGCCCGAGATCGGCTCCCTCGTCGACCAGGTCTGCAGCCTCCTCTGCGACGGCAGGGCATCGGGCCAGCGGTGACGTTGCTTCCCTACTGGGATCGCCATGTCGACCTCGACATGGATGCCTGGGCGCCTTACGGGCTCGATTTCTCTCCCGTTTCCGTCAACGGCCTCCACAGCGAGGCACTCAAACGGATCGCCGCCGGCGCCTTCGGGATCGACAGCGAGTTCCTCTGCCTCAGAAGCCTCAAAAGCGGCCAGGTCGGTCCTCTCATGAGGGGAGCTCTTCTCGATCCGGGACGGGCCGGTCTGGACTTGGGGTTTCTCATGGTCTTCGGCTATTCCAAGGCCATGGAGGCCCTGGCTCACCTCGTCGCCCAGGCCTCGCGGAGCCTCAAGGCGGGGCTGACCCTCTGTGGATTCTGGGACCGGGCGATTCTCGTCGACGAAAGCAAGGTCATCGCCCTGGCCAGCGAAAACCCCCTCTTCGATGAGGAGGCCTTTTTCAGCCATTTCGGCGACGTCCTCGACAAAGCCGCCGAAGGGGCGTCGGATGCGGCCTTCTTCGCCGAGCGCTTCGGCTATCGCCGCTTCGGCATCGCCTATGACACGGACGACGTGACCGATCTGCGCATCGTCTCCGCCCTCTACGACTTCGAGTTCGACGAGACGCGCCGCATCGTCGGCCCCGTCCCGGAGCTGACCCTCCCGCCCCTCATCGGTCTCTGAAGAAGGCGAAAAGCTCTCTCCAGCCCTGTCCCGTTCTCCAGGTCACCACGTCGAGCCCCCCGGGCCTTCCGAAGAGGCAGCGGCGGGGCTTGCCATCTTCCTCGGTGACGAGAACCGTCGGCAGCGTCAGGGCCTCAGGATCTGCTGCGAGAGCTTCCAGCGTGGGCGCCCATTTTTTGTGGCTGTGGATGCGCAGAGGGGTGGAATCCTGACGGCAGATCAGGTCAAGGAGAGGGATCAAGATCTGACAGTCGGGGCAGGCCGTTTTGCAGAAACAGTGCAGGACGGTCCCTGCTTCCGGGCGGGGACGCTGAACCATGAGCCCCGCCGTGCCGCGAAAAAGGTCCTCCATGGCGCGGTAGGATTCGAGATAGCGGCTGGGGCATCGTCGGTAGAACGCTTCGACCGTCAATCCTTCTGCTGCCCAGGGGGCTTTTGTCGACACGGGACCTTCAACTCCTCTCAAAGCGAAGACGACAGAGGGACACCGACAGTCCTCAGCCATTCTAGCAGCCCTAAAGGAGTGAATCACCATGGCTTCCAGACCCGATTGGGACAGCTATTTCCTGACCATCGCCTCCGTCGTGGCGACGCGGAGCACCTGTCTGAGGCGCCGCGTCGGTGCCGTCATCGTCAGGGACCGTCAGATCGTCAGCACCGGCTACAACGGGGCTCCCAAGGGGACGCCCCACTGCGAGGAGGTGGGCTGCCTGAGGGCCAGGCTCTCCGTCCCTTCCGGGGAGCGGCACGAGATCTGCCGCGGGTCCCACGCCGAAATCAATGCCATCGCCCAGGCCGCCGCCGTCGGCTCCTCAACGGCGGGAGGCACGATCTACTGCACCCATGAGCCCTGCGTCTTCTGCACCAAGGCCATCATCAACGCCGCCATCGAGCGGATCGTCTTCATCCATCCCTATCCCGACGAGCTGGCACGGCGTCTGCGGGAGGAATCGGGCATCGCCGTCGCCCAGCTCCCCGAGTCGGTCCTCTTCAAAGAGGATGACTGCATCGCCCAACCCTGAAGCTCTTTTTTTGAAGGAGGTTTCCCCATGACCCTGACCCGCGAACAAGCCCTGGAGCTCCTGGCCTGCCACAACGACGACGAAGGCCATATCCGTCACGGCCTGGCTGTCGAGGCCGCCATGCGCCATTTCGCCTCCCTCTACGGCGGTGACGCCGACGACTGGGGCCTGGCCGGCCTGCTCCACGATCTCGACTGGGAGAAGACCGAGTCCGATCCCGCTTCCCACGGAACCCTTTCGGCGGCGATCCTCGACGAGGCCGGAGCCCCGGCCTGGCTCTCCCGGGCAGTG
This sequence comes from Synergistaceae bacterium, assembly GCA_016756725.1. GTDB lineage: Bacteria > Synergistota > Synergistia > Synergistales > Aminithiophilaceae > Aminithiophilus. Next base: position 37,507 of record JAESII010000012.1, read on the forward strand.
AAGGCCCACGCCGCCGACATGAGCGGCGTCCAGCCCGAGACGGACCTGGAAAAGGTCCTGTTCACCGTCGACGAAATGACGGGTTTTGTCACCGCCGTCGCCCTCGTCCGGCCCGGCAAGTCCCTTCAGGATCTGACCGTCAAGTCGGTCAAGAAGAAGTGGAAGGACAAGGCCTTCGCCCGCGGCGTCGATCGCGCCATCGTCGCCCGCGGCGCCGAGATGCTCGGCAAGCCCCTGGAGTGGGTCATGGAGGAGACCATCGAGGCCCTCCGTCCCGTCGAGAGAGAGATCGGCCTCGGCGAAGGCGACTGAAGAGGCCGTGCGGCTTCTCCTGAGCGGTGACTGGCACGTCGGTGCCACGACCTGGGGCGCCGACCGCAGCGACGAGATCGAAGGGGCTCTGGAGGCCGTCGTCTCCGAGGCCGCCCGTCGTGGACCGGAGGCCGTCCTGCTTTTGGGCGATCTTTTCGACCGCTTCCGCTATCCCGGTGACGGCCCCGTCCATCTCGTCGCCTCGACGCTGCGCCGTCTCCTCGATCTGTCCCAGTCACCCCATGTCGTCCTCCTCAGGGGCAATCACGACTGGTCGGGCGTCAAGGTCTGGGAGGTGCTGAGCGGCGAGGAGCGTCTCCACGTCGTCGACAGTCCCGGTCTGGTCGAAATCGGTGACGCCCAGTTTCTCTGTCTGCCCTATCTCAGGCCCCATCAGGTCCCTCCGGGAGGGCTGGAGGAGCTTCTTTCTCCTCACATTGCCCGCTTCAGGGAGGGACTCTGGCATTTTCTCCTGGCCCATCAGGCCCTGGAGGGTACCGTTCCCGGCCTTCGGGAAGTGACCGTTCCGCCCGTTCTTTTCAGGGAGGCCTGCCATGCCCTCTTCTGCGGCCACATCCACCGCCACGGCCAGGTCTTTGACGATCCGCCCGCCTTCTATGTCGGCGCCCCTTACCGCGTCGACTTCTCCCAGGAGGGCGGCGAGGTGGGGCTTCTCTGGGTCGACGAGGGAATGGTCCAGTCCGTCCCCCTCCAGGCCCGGGAGCTGACCACTCTTGCCTACGCCGACGAGGAGATCGCCCTGGCGACCCTCGAGGAGGACCTGTCCCGCCAGAACGGGGCCTGGATCCGTGTCGCCCTCGATCGGGCCTCCCTCTCTCGGGCGAAACTGCTGGAGCGTTTCCGCGACCTCCCGGGAGGGGGGGCGATCGTCCAGCTTCGCCTCGGCGCGGCCGAGGAGCTTGTCCTCCACGACGACGGCGATCCCCTCGTCGTGGAGGAACTCTGGAGCCGTTTCGTCGAAAGTGAAGAGAGCGAGGGGCCCCGGAGGGAGATGCTCATCGCCGCCGGCCGCGCCCTGCTGGAGGGGCGGGATCCCGCCGAGGTCTGGCAGCTCCTCCTGAACCGCCATCTTCCGGCCGGTGAAGGCCCGTGAAGCTCCAGGTCCTCTCGGTCCGGAATCTCTTGGGTCTCGATGAGGCCGAAATCACCTTCGAACCCGGGGTGGTCGCCATCGTCGGGCCCAACGGTTCGGGCAAAAGTTCGCTCCTCGATGCCCTTGTCGTCGCCCTTTTCGGCGAGCCCTCGCCGGTCCGTCCCGTCCGTCAGTCCGGCCTGGTCCGCATCGGCGCCGACCGGGGCGAGGTGAGCCTGACCTTTTCCGTCGCCTCCGGTCTTTATCGGGTGAGCCGAACCTTTCGGCGCAACCGTTCCCAGGAGGTGCTCGTCGAATCCTTCGGGGACGGCCGGTGGGAGCCCATCGCCTCGACGGTTCAGGAGGCGGCTGACCGTCTTGCCTCTCTCCTCTCCCCGCCTTTTCCCGGTTCTTCCTCAGACCGATTCGCCCGCCTGAAGGATTCCTTCCTGGCTTCCGTCTTTGTCCCTCAGGGACAGGTGACGCGCCTCATCGACGCCACGCCGGGCGAACGGTGGGCCGTTCTCGCCGCCGTCCTCGGCCTTGATGACGAAGAGCGTCTTCGCGAGAAGGCCCGGGCCGTCCTCGACCTGGCCCTGGGCGAAGAGGAACGCCTCGAGGGGGAGCGGAGGGCCCTTGAGGAACGGCTCGCCGCCATCGGCGAAAGAGAGGCTCTCCTTCGCCGCAGGGCCGAGGCCGAAAGAGCCATCGCAGACGGTGAAGCCCGCCTGGGGGGGGTAAAAAAGGCCCTCGACAGCCGCAGGGAGCTGGACCGCCTGGAAGGGGAGAAGGCTTCGGCGGCCCTGGAGCTCAAGGCCGCCTCGTCGCAGCTTTTGAAAGTGAGGCGACTGGCCCGGTTGAACGAGGCCGCCGAAGGGCTGGCAAGGCTTCGCCAGGAGGGGGAGCGCGTCGGCTTCCGTCGGCGTCGCCTTGCCGCCCTGGAGAGGGAGCGCGATGGCGAGAGCGATGGGCTTCGCGCCGCAGAGGCCCGTCTCGGAAAACTCCGCCAGGATTGGCGTCATGTCGAGGCCGATTTGGCCGCCGTCGAGAGGCCGGCCAGGAAGGCCGAGGCGGCTCAGGCCCTGCTCGATGCCAGGACGGAAGAAGGGCGCCTCCGCCAGGAGCTGGACAAGGGAACGGCCGAGGCCGAAGGGCTCGATCGCTCCCTGGCCGCCCTGGAGAGAAGCCGGAGAACCCTGCTCCGCCGGGACCTGACGGGGAGCCTTCTCGCTCTGAAGGACGCTCATCGCGCCGAGGCCCTTCGTCTGGCGCAGCTCGTTTCCGGCCTGTCCGGGGCCCTCCTGGCCTGGCTGAGGCTCCTTGCCGACGGCGACGGTCTGGTCCGTCCCGGACGTTTCCGCGGAGCCCGGGCCCTCTTTGTCGCCTCTTCCTTCAGAGAGGCCGGTCTGCAGGAGCACTTTGAGGCCCAGGCACGGAGCCGCCAGCGCTGCTGGGACTACTTGCGCCAGGGGCAGGAGCTCCGCTCCCGCCTTGCGGCCCTGCCTCCCCCGGAGGAGGGAGACGACGAGGGCCCCCTTCCCGATGGGGAGACTCTGGAAAGAGAGCGCCTCAAGGCGGTGCGGGCCCGGGACAGATTGGAAGGGACTCTTCTGGAGCGGAAACGCCGGCTCGATGACCTGGCCCTGCGGCGCAGGGACCGCGAGGAGGCCTTGGGTTTTCCCGACGAGGCCTTCCTCAGGGCCTGCATCGCCGCTCAGGCCCGCCGGGAGGAGCTTCTTGCCGAGAGAGAGTCGCTCCGTCGGTGTGGCGAGGCCTCCCGCGACGACGTGGAGAAAAGGCGCCTTCGCCTTGTCAGCCTCGACGGCGAAATCGCCGGAACCGTCAGGGCCCTTGCAGAAGCCAGAGAGGGCCTTGCTTCGGCAAGGAGCTTCTGGAAGGAGGCTGCCGACCGTTGCGGCTGGAGCCGATCCGATCTCGTGGAGGCCCTGGCCCTTGGCGGTGATACCCTTCCCAGAGGAGCTCTCGAGAGGGCCCTGGCCCGGGAGGAAGAGGCCCGACGGCGGGACGAGGCCCTTACCCGGGCCCTCGAAGCCCATCGGAAAAGCCTGCCGACGGCCCTTCCTTCACGGGCCGACCTGGAAGCCCACCTCGCCGAGGCCGAAAAGGAGCTGCGGGAAAGGTGGAGCCTCAAGGCGCGGCTCGAAGAGGCCCTCGCCGCCAGGGAGGAGCTCCGGAAGGGCCGTGACGCCGTGGAGTCGAGACGCAAGGCCCTCCTGCCCGCTGTGGACGGGGCCCGTCGGCTTTTTCGCCTCACCGAGAGCCGGAGCTTTCCCCGTTTTGTCGGTGACTACCTCACGGGTAGACTTCTCCAGTCCGTCAACGGCTCCCTCGACGATAAAAGCTGGCGCCTTCGGGCCCAGGGAGGAGCCATTGAGGTCGTCGAGGCCGGCGGTGTCCGCCCCGCTTCGAGCCTTTCCGGCGGAGAGCGGGCCTTCGTGGCCCTTCTCATGCTTCGTCGCCTCGCCGCTGAAGTGGGATTCCAGCAGATTCTGTTCATCGACGAGGGGCTGGCCATGCTCGATGACAGTCATCTCGACCGGGTCATCGATCTTTTGGGCAAGCTCGGTCGGGAGGCCTTTGTGGCCGTCATCACCCACGATTTCGACGTGGCGGCCTCCTTTCCCAGACAATGGCGCCTCGACGGGGGGCGTCTCGTCGCACAGGAGGTGTCTTCATGACCAAGTCCTTTGATCCCTTGAGCTGGAGCGACGTCAGTGAGGAGGTGCCCCTGCCCGGCGTTGAGGTATCCTTGCCGGACGATCGGGGCCGACTGCCCTACGATGGGGAGGCCGAAAGCTTCGGCGTCGTCGCCGCCCCCAGCTCGACGGACGCCCTCATCGTCGATGTCCTCGCCGAGGCCCGTCATCGGGCCTTGCAGGGGCGATGGGTCGTCGTTCCCTTCCGACAGGAGGGGGAGAGGACCTTCGCCGTCGGCCAGGTGCGGCGGATATCCATGGAAAACGATCTTTTCTCCGGCGCCACGTCGCGGGCCGTCATCACCGCCTCCGGTTCTCTTCCCCCCTCGGCCTCGGAGGACCTCTACCGGGCCGAGCTCTCCCTGAGTGCCGTTTTTGCCCTCCGCGGGCCCCAAGAACAGGTCGTTCCCTCCCTGATGGGCACCGTGCCGCCTTCGGGCAGCCCTGCCTATCTCGTCAGCGACGATTTCCTTCAGGGCCTCCTCAGCCGCAGTCACCGGGATCTCTTCTACCTCGGCACGGCCTATGGCCCGACGGGACGGAATCTGCTCCTGCCCACCTGGATCCGGCATTTCCGCAAGGGGCCGGGAGGAGCCGGCGACACCTACCACATGGGCATTTTCGGCCGGACCGGATCAGGCAAGTCGGTCCTGGCCAAGATGGTCCTCACCGGCTTTGCCCGCCACGATGGAACCTCCCTTTTTGTCTTTGACCCTCAGGGCGAGTTCAGCCGCGATCTCGGCGGCTCAGCGTCGGACCAGGAGGGATTTCTCTTCGACTGGGGCCGCGTGGCGACGAGGAAATTCGGCAAAAGGGTCCAGGCCGTGCCGCTGCGCAACCTCGTCCTCGACAGCTGGGACCTCTTCGAGGACGTCATCGGCAAGGCCCTCGTCTTTCAGTGGCTAGGCTACCCCAGGGGAGAAAAACGGGACCTCGCCGCCGAACAGCTGGCCCGGGAGCTGAGGGAGCGTCACATCGGCCTGGCCGAGCTCGGCACGGACGAAGCTTTCGAGGCCGTCGGCGCCATCGTCTCCGACGAGGTCTTCGTCAAGCGTGTCTACATGACCGACGACTCGGTGGAACGCCACCTCCGCAAGGCGCGCGATTACTGGAGCGATCCCGTCTCGAGGAGGCAGATCGAGCGCCTCTGGAAGGCCATGACCCTTCTTTTCGATGACAGACGTAAGGGGACGGTCTCCGTCTCCCGCCTCGTCGACGATGTGGCCGGCGGCGACAGGATTGTCGTCGTCAACCTCTCCAGGGAGGGGCTCGACCGGGGCGTCTCCATCGCCTCCGGCGGCGCGGACATGATCTGGGACGAGGAGATTCAGGGACTCATCGTCTGGCGTCTCCTCGAGGCCCTGAGGAAAAAGGGGGAGGCGACCTACCTCGACGGAGGCCGCCTCAATGTCCTCGTCGTTCTCGACGAGGCCCACCGTTTCGTCCCTCGCGGCAACCTCGAGGGGACGACGGGCCGCGTCCGCGATCTCCTCGTCACGGCGAGCCGGGAAACGCGCAAGTACGGCCTGGGCTGGCTTTTCGTCAGCCAGACTCTGGCCAGCCTCCACCCCGAGGTGATCGGTCAGATGCGGGCCCTCTTCGTCGGCTTCGGACTCACCGGCGGGGGAGAGCTGGCGGCTCTGCGAGATCTCGCCGGAGGAGACGGCGAGGCCCTCGCCGTCTACCAGCGCTTTCCCGATCCTCAGAGCGCACCGTCCGACCTCTACCGCACCTTCAACTACATGCTCCTCGGCCCTCTCTCGCCGCTGGCCTTTTCAGGGCAACCCCTCTTTCTCGCGGCTTTCCCGTCACCTCAGGCCTTTCTCGAGGCCAACGGGCTGGAGGTCGGCCCGTGAGGCCCCTTCCCCTTTACGATGAGGCCGTCACGGAGCTCCTGGCCGAACAGGCGCGACTCGGAGAGAGGGAGGCCCGCGAGAGGGAGCGGCTCCGCGAGAATCTGGCCGATCTCGCCCGGGCCATGGAAGGCCAGGGCTGTTTCGAACAGGCCTGGCCGGGAGAAAGGGCTCTCTGGGGCGTCGACGGGGGGTTGGCCCGGCGCCGCCGTTTCGGCGACAGCCTGGCCCTTCTTTCCGCCGTGGCGGCCCCGGCCTCCGGCCGTCCCCGGGCGAAGGGAGAGCTGCTTCGCCATTCCCATGATCCCTCGGCGGAGATCCTCCTCCGGGCCCTTCTTGCCGTCGAGGAGCTTCTCACGGCCCGTCAGTGCGCCGACGGCGGGGGCTGGGTCCTCCTCGACGGTTCCTTCAGCAGCGGCCTTGTCGCCGTCCGTCAGGCTCTGGGCCGCCTTGAGGCGGGCTGTGACGATCTGGCGGCCCTTCTCTCCGAGCGTCTTCCGGACTGGGTCGAGACCTTGGCCGAACTCGGTCGAGGTCGGCTGAAGATTGCTGCCCTGCCCAAGCTGACGGCCCAGTCTCTCCTGAGGGAATACCTGGACCTTCCCTTTCCCGTCAGTGACAGGGCCCTTCTTTCCCTGGTCCTTCCTCCGGGATGGTGGATCAGCGGACAGAGGCTCGCTGCCTTTCTCGACCGGGACCTTGCCCCCTTCCCGGGCCGCCGCTGGCCTCTGGAGCCGCTCCTTGCCCGACGGCTTGAAGAGGCCGTGACCGGTCTGTCCCTCTCTCTGATCCGTCTGACCTTCCGCCCTCCCCGGGGAGGGCCCGCCGTCGAGGTGGAGACGACGTCCGATCCTGGCGCAGCCGTCTCGGCCCTCTGGGACCAGTTTCCGACGAACCGGCTCAAGGAGCCTCTGCTCCTCGTCGCCGCCGATGAGGCGGCCAAGGGACTGTCGGCTCTCCTGGGGCCTGACGAGGCCCTCTCTTTTGACGCCTACCGCTCGCCTCGGTAATGTGACTGATGAAGGGAGACCCCTTGGGGGGGTAGGATGAGAGAAACAGGGCGCCACCGGCGCAGAGGAGGCAAAAAACATGGCCATACGCGTGATCCTTGCTGACGACCACCCCATGACCCGGGCAGGACTGGCGGCCTATCTTGAGGGCGAGAGGGATATCGACCTCGTCGGTCAGGCTGTCGATGGCGATGAGGCCTGGGATCTGATCCGATCGGCCGCGCCCGACGTGGCTCTTCTCGACATCCGCATGCCCGGAGCTGACGGCGTCTCCGTGGCCCGGAAGATCAAGGCCGAAGGCTTCCAGACGGCACCGCTCATGCTCACTTCCTACGATTCGAAACAGTATGTCATCGCCTCGCTCCGGGCAGGAGCCAAGGGGTACATCCTGAAGACGACGACGCCGGAAGAGCTGGCTCAGGCCATCCGCGTCGTTGCCGCCGGAGGACTTTACCTCGACAGTGAGGTGGCCACGGCTGTGGGCGATCACGACTTCATGCCCGAAAGCCTCTCGGCCCGGGAGAGGGAAGTGTTGGCGTTCGCTGCCCGGGGGTTCTCGAGCAAAGAGGTGGCGGAGCGCCTCTTCATCAGTGAACGGACGGTCCAGACCCACCTGGCCTCGATCTATGACAAGCTCGGGGCTCGGAACAAGACGGAGGCCATGCTCCTTTCCCTCAAATACGGCATCGTGACCCTCGAGGAGCTGCTCGAGGAGTGAGGCGCCATCTCCTGGCCCTGCTTCTCGTCTCCATCCTGGTCCCCTCCCTGGCGGTGCTCGTCGTCTCCGGCGTCAGCCTCTTTCAGCATGAGCGGGCCATGGAGGCCGTAGCCCGTTCCTATGTCGAGGACCTGGCCCAGACCGTGGCCTCCCGCATGGAGGACGGCCTCCGCGGCAGCGGCTATCTCTCGCCGACGATGCGCCTCATGGGGGTGCGCCTCTTCACGGCGGGGCTTTCCATGCCGGGGTGGGTCGCCGTCGTCGATGCCGAAGGGGCTGTCGTCACCGCCTCGCCAGGCGTGGAGATCCTCACCAAGATCTGGCGTCCCGAGTTTCCCCTGGGACGGGCTTTCGAAGTGCGCCGCCCCGGAGAGGACACCTACACCGTCGCCGCCTATCCCGTCGGCCGGGGCTTCTTCGTCGTCGCCGCCGTCTCGTGGAAGCAGCTTCTCGGTCCCATGGTCCGCTTCTCCCATCTCTGGGCCCTCCTGGTGGGTGCTCTGGGCGTGGCGGGACTTTTGGCCGTCATCCCCCTCTGGCGCTGGCTCGTCCGTCCCCTGCGTTGTCTCGAGGAGGAAGTCTCCACCCTCCAGTGGGGGCGGGATCTTCCCCGCCGCGATGATCCCCTTGCGGTCTATCAGGTTCGCCGCCTCCGCGAGGTCCTTCACGAACTGGCTCGGACGGCGGTGGACCGTGTTGAGCTGACGCGGCGCTACGTCTCCGATCTCGTCGGCGTCCAGGAGCGGGAGCGCGCCGCTCTGGCCCGGGAGATTCATGACGGCCCCGTTCAGGACGTAACGGCCCTGGTCCAGCAGATCCGGCTTGCCAAGAACGCCACGTCCGGCGAGGCCCGAAGCCGTCATTTCGATCTCGCCGAGGACGGGGCTTCCATGGCCGTCCGGGAGCTTCGCGCCCTCTGTGACGAACTGGCGCCTCCCTGGCTCGAACTGGGCCTTTCCCAGGCGCTGACGGAGCTGACGGAACGGTTCAGCCGCCATTTCGACGTCGTCATCGACTGCGATGTCGATCCCGGCCTGGAGGATCTCTCCCAGGAGAAGGTCCTTTCCCTCTTCCGCATCATCCAGGAGGCGCTGAACAACGCCGTCCGCCACGGCAGGGCCCGGAAGATCGACGTGCGCCTCGGCCCTCTCTCGTCCTCGTCCTGGCAGGTCCAGGTCGTCGATGACGGAGAGGGCTTCCTGCCCCCTGACGACCTTCTCCGTCTCCGTCTGGCTGGGCACCGGGGCCTGACGAACATGGAGGAACGGGCCCGTCTCATCGGCGGGCACCTCGAGATTCACTCCGCACCGGGCGAGGGGACGACGATTGAGGTTCTCTTCCCCGCCGATGGAAGGGACGAGCCGTGACAGCCCTCCGGATTCTCCATGTGCTGACTCAGAGGCCCGACAGCACGGGCAGCGGTGTCACTCTCCTGGCCTTTCTCGACGAGGCCCGCAGGAGGGGGTTCTCCTCCCGGGTCGTCGTCGGCATCCCCGCCGATGAGGCTCAGCGCTGCCGGGGCTTCCTTCCCGTCCCCTGCCACCCGCTACGTTTTGACGGGCCCGACGTGGCCGGCGCCATCGTCGGCATGAGCGACGTTATGCCCTACCGCAGCCGCCGTTTCTGCGACCTTTCGACAAAGGATCTGAGGCACTACGAACGGGCTCTTCTGGTCCGCGTCAGCCAGGCCGTCGCCGCCCACCGGCCTCATCTGATCCACCTCAACCACCTCTGGATCGGCGCAGCCGCCGTCGCCGACGCCTTCCCCACCATTCCTCTTCTCGCCAGCTGCCACGGTTCGGACCTCCGCCAGTTCCGTAGCTGCCCCGACCTGGCCGCCCGGGTCCGGCGAAGCCTGGTCCGTCTCGATGCCGTGGCGGCCCTCACCGAAGCCCAGGTTTCGGAAATCCGTTCCCTTTACGGTTTCGCGTCTCAGGCCGTCACTGTCGTCGGAGCCGGTTTCGACGACAGGCTCTTCCGGCCCGGTCCCAAGAAAGTTCCTCCCCCTGTCGAGATTCTCTACGCCGGCAAACTGAGCCGGGCCAAGGGCGTGCCCTGGCTCCTTGAGGCTCTGGCGGAGATCAGGGACCTTCCCTGGCGAATTCACCTCGTCGGAGAGGGAAGCGGCCCCGAAGGCCAGCTCTGCCGTGACCTCGGCCGGAACCTGGGAGATCGGGTGCTCCTTCACGGCGCCCTGCCCCAGCGGGAGATGGCCCGTCTCATGGGAATGGCCCATCTTTTTGTCCTGCCCTCTCTCTTCGAGGGCCTGCCTCTCGTCCTCCTCCAGGCCCTGGCCTCAGGCTGCCGGGCTCTGGTGACGGACCTGCCCGGCCTGCCGCCGGATCTCGTTGCCGAGGCGGGGCCGGCGTTGAAACGGGTCCCTCTCCCCCCTCTTGCCGCCGTCGATAGGATCCGTCCCGAGGGAGAAGGTCCCTTTCGGGAGAGCCTGGTCCGGGCCCTCCGGGAGTCGGTAAAGCTCTGTCTCGGCGGGGGACCCCAGCAGGAGATCGGTGTCCTCCGCAACTACACCTGGTCGGCCGTCTTCGGCCGCATCGAGGCCCTCTACCGGACGATCCTTTCCCGTCGCCGCCGACCCTTTCCTGTACAAACACTTTAGAACTTCTTAGAATGGACGGAAGAAGAACCGCAAAGGAGGGAAGCCCTTCAGGGCGCTATCATGCGACTCAGAGTTCTCGGGGCAGCCGGAGAGGTTACGGGCTCCAACTACCTTGTCGAGGTCGGCAACAGCCGTGTCCTCATCGACGTTGGGATCCATCAGGGCAAGGACGAGGAGAAGCGTAACCGCGAACCCTTCCCCTTCGAACCCTCGTCGATCGACGCCGTGCTGCTCACTCACGCTCATCTGGACCACACGGGCCGAGTCCCCCTTCTCCTGCGCCAGGGTTTCGGGGGCAAGATCTGGGCGACGATGCCCACGACCGAGCTGGTCGACGTCCTCTGGAACGATTCGGTCAAGATCATGAAGGAGGAGGCCCAGTGGCAGAGCCGCAAGAACAGACGCCGCGGCCTTCCCCCCGTCGAACCCCTCTTCGAAGAGGGCGACGTCGAGCGGGCCCTTGAGGTGCTCCGTCCCATCAGCTACGACGATGTCCTTGATGTCGCTCCCGGCGTGAAGGTCCGCTTCCGTGACGCCGGCCATATCCTGGGAAGCGCCATCGTCGAGCTCTGGGCCAAGGACGACGGCAGACAGGTCAAGATCGTCTTCTCCGGCGACCTGGGCCCGCAGAAGACGGTGATGGAGCGGAATCCGGCCTTTATCGAAGAGGCCGACTACGTCGTCATCGAGTCCACCTACGGCGACAGGGAACACCGATCCAACGAGGAGACGCGCCTCGAGTTCCGCCAGATCATGGAACAGGCCCTCCAGGACCGGTCGAAGGTGATGATTCCCACCTTCGTCGTCGACAGGGCGCAGCGTGTTCTCTACGAACTCATGCTTCTTCAGGAGGAGGGGCTTCTCAAGGACAACGTCCCCCTCTACTTCGACTCGCCCATGGGCGTCAAGGCCACGGAAATCTACCGCCGCCACCTCTCCCTGCTCTCCTCGGAGATCCAGGAACAGATCAAAAAAGGCAACGATCCCTTCGCTCCGAAACAGCTTCGCTTTGTCTCCGACGTCGAGGAATCGAAGGCCATCAACGATGTCCGCCACGCCGTCGTCCTCGCCGGAAGCGGCATGGCCAACGCCGGACGGATCGTCCACCACCTGAAGAACAACATCTGGGACGAGAAGAGTCATGTCGTCTTCGTCGGCTACCAGGCCCGGGGAACGCTGGGCCGGCGCCTTGTCGAGGGACAGGAGCTGGTCCGCATCGCCGGCGAGGAAGTTTCCGTCAGGGCCCGACTCCACACCGTCAACGGCTTCTCGGCTCATGCGGACAGAACGGACCTTCTCGCCTGGGCTGGCGCCTTCGCCAACGGCCCCATGTTTCTCGTCACTCACGGAGAGCCCAAATCGGCAACGGCCCTCGCTTCGGCCCTGGAGGAGCGGGGCTACCGCGCCGTCGTCCCCCAGGTGGGTGACGAGTTCGAACTCGTCCCTGCCGAGAAGGGTTTCGAGCCGGCCTTCGTCGTTCCCGCCTTCGGGCTGGCCGAGCGGGATGAGGCCGAGGCGCTTCTGGCGGACGTCGCCTCTCTCGCCGTCAGGCTGGGTGAGGCCATGAAGGGTGACGTCACCTCCGTCCTGCCCCTGCTTCAGTCGGCCCGAACGCTCCTGGAGACGGCCGGAGACCGCCTGGGCCTCGCCGGGGCGACGCAAGAAAAAGTGGGGGCTTCGAAGGAATAAGCCCGTTCCCAAGAACCCCGCCTTAGGTTAACCTTAGGGAGCACCCCGGGGCGGCCCCGCTGGACGGGAGCCGCCCTCGGGGGTTTGGCCGCCTTCCGGGTGCCGGCCTCTTATCCGTGATATGAGGAGGAGATCTGCATGAAACGGAGTCTTGCCTTCTGGTCCGCCCTCGTCGTCTCGGCCCTGCTCGTCGTCGGGGGACTCTGGCTTATGGGCGAACCCTCCGCCTCGGCCGACCTCCTCCGGTGTCTGCCCCGTCTCGATGAAAAGGGGGGGAGACTGATCCTCCAGGGGCGGGGCGGCGAGATGCCTACCGGCCTCCCCTCGCTGTTTCTTGAGGTTCCCGCCCTGGCCCCGTCGGCGGCCGTCGTCGACAGCCATCTCCCCCTGGTCCGTCTGGCCCGGGAATTCCTGCTGGCCGTCGAGGAGGAGGGGCCTTCCCATTTCCTCGTCCTCCGTCTCGACGAGGAGGCCCTGACGGCTCTCAAGGGCGGTCGGCTGCCCCCGTCCTGGCAGGACCGGGGCTTCGCCCTTCTCGACGGAGCCCGGGGGAGCCGTTTCGTCCTCGAAGGCCCTTGGGCCAAGCCCCTCCAGGGGCGTTTCCTGTCGGACCTGGTCCTTTTGGCCGACAGCGCCCGTTCGATGGAGCGTTTCACCGGGATTGTCGACGGAGCTCTCGAGGGGGATCCCCTCCGCTGGAACCTCCGGCCTCAATGGCCGGCCCACCTGAGCCTGCGCCTTGCCGGTGACGGAAACCCCCTGGAGCTGACGGCTGCCTGGCGCTGCGATGACATGCCTAACGAGCTCGTCTGGCAGTTCGAGGGTTTGCCGGTCCTGGATTCGCCACGGGCGAGATCCTGGGGGGATGTGTCCTTCCATCTGCCCCGGACGCCTGAGCTCGTCTTCGGCTGGCGTCTGTCTGCCGAGGAGGGCGGTTTTCTCCGGTCACGGCTGTGTGAACTCTGGGGCTTCCCGGCTCCTTCTTCGGAAAGGCTTACCCTTCTGAAGGGCCTCAAGGGACCGGCCGTCGCCGTCTTCGGGGCGCCCGCGTCTTTTCTTGGCCTCCCCCTTCCTGGGGCTTTCGTCGAGGCCTTTCTCGAAGAGGGGGACGGCAACGTCGAAGCCTTTTGGCGACGCCGTCTCGGTCCCATCGGCCTTGTGCCGAAAGGCCTGCAGGGTTTTGCCCGGGGCGGAGCCGTCTCCGTTCCCCTGACGGTGACGGCCGTCACCGATGACGATCATGTCCTCTGGGGTGTCGTCGACGGCCAGAACCTGCCTCCCCAGCGACCTCTTGCAGACTTTTTGCCCGGCCTTGCCGGAGAGGAGCGCTTCTGGGCCGTCGTCGACCTGCCGAGCCTGGCGAAAACCCTCCAGACGCCCCAGGCACTGGGAAGACTTCTGGCTCGCTTCGGTCGGCTACCTCTGCCGATGAGGCTCATCGAAACCGTCAATGACCTGGCTCCCCTGGGCCGCCTCGTCGTCATCCTCCCCCGACTCGACAGAGGCTGGGTCACCTGGACTCGGCCGGCGACAGTCACCGAATAAACGTCACTAACGTCACTGAGGAGGTTTTCCTGTCCATGCAAGATGCCTTGGAGGTACTTCAGAAGAGGGGCTTCATCGAGTGGTGCAGCCATCCCGAAGCCCTGAGCGAGCTCTTCCGCACCGAACGCGTTACGGCCTACATCGGTTTCGATCCCACGGCCGACAGCCTCCACGTGGGCCATCTCATCCCCATCATGGGGCTGGCCTGGCTCCAGAAGCTGGGACACCGCCCTATCGCTCTCGCTGGCGGCGGGACGGGCATGATCGGCGACCCCTCGGGCAAGACGGCGGAGCGGCTGCTTTTGACGATCGAGAAAGTTCGGGAGAACGTCGAGGCCGTCGGTCGCCAGCTCTCCCATTTTCTCGATTTCCAGGCCGGCCAGAACAGTGCCCTCCTGGTCAACAACTACGACTGGCTCGGCAAGATCAGCCTCATCGACTTCCTCCGCGACACGGGGAAGCACTTCACCGTCAACTACCTCCTGGGCCGCGAATACGTTCGCAGCCGCCTGGAGGATCCGGAGAAATCGATCTCCTTCACAGAGTTCTCCTACTCCCTTCTTCAGGCCCGTGACTTTCAGCATCTTTTCGATACCTTCGGCTGCAAGCTCCAGATGGGAGGCAACGACCAGCAGGGCAACATCGTCTCCGGCATCGACCTGATTCGAAAAACCCGCGGCGCCGAGGCCTACGGTCTCACCTACCCGCTCCTTCTCGATTCGTCAGGCAACAAGTTTGGCAAGACGGCGGGAGGAGCCGTCTGGCTCTCGGCCGAACGGACGTCGCCCTACCGCTTCTTCCAGTTCTGGATCAACGGTGACGACGGCCAGGTGGAAAAGCTCCTCAAGCTCTACACCTTTCTCTCCCTGGAGGAGATCGAGACCCTCATGGCCCTGCACCGGGACCATCCCGAAAGGCGGGAGGCCCAGCGTGTCCTGGCCCGGCAGATCACGGCCACTGTCCATGGCGAGGCGGCGGTCAAGCGTGTCGAAAGGGCAAGCGAGATCCTCTTCGGCGGAGGCTTCGAGGCCGCAGACCTCGACGGAGAGCTCCTGAGGCTCCTCGAAAGGGAAGTCCCCTTCAGCGAGCTTCCTCGTCGCGACGGGTATGCCCTCGCCGATCTTCTCGTCGACTGCGGGGCCTGTGCCAGCAAGGGCGAGGCCAAACGCCTTCTCCGGGGCGGCGGGCTCTCCCTCAACGGCGAGAAGCGCGACGACGAGAGGCAGGACCTGGCCGGCTCCGATCTTCTCGCCGAGGGCTACGTCCTCGTCAAGCTGGGGAAGCGGCGGTTCCACCTCGTCCGTTTCGTCTGATCTTCCTCGCGACGAATCCTGAGTGGGGCGCCGGCAGAAGCCGGCGCCCCACTCCTTGTCGCTCTGTCGACGGCGCTGGACAAGCCGGATGATTTGGGCTTAAATACCTATAGTGGTATAGCTATTTATTCTCAAATGACCGGGAGGGTATGACATGGTAAAAAAAGTGGTCGTCATCGGCGGGGTGGCCTGCGGAGGCAAGACGGCGGCACGGCTCAGGAGGCTGGACTCGGAGGCGGAGATCCTCGTTCTCGAGAAGGGGCCCTATCTGAGCTACGCCGGCTGCGGCCTGCCCTACTACGTGGGCGGCGTCGTCGATGAGTACCGGGAGCTGATGTGCACGCCCGCCGGTGTCGTCCGCGACGCCAACTTTTTCCGAAAGGTGAAGAAGGTGGACGTCCTGACCCGTCACCTGGCGACGTCCATCGACCGGAAAGCCAAGACGGTGACCGCCCTCGACCTGGAGACGCAGCAGGAGAAGACCTTCCCCTATGACAATCTTGTCATCGCCACCGGCTCTTCTCCGATCCGTCCTCCCATCCCCGGCGTGGATCTGGATAAGGTCTTCACCCTCTGGACCCTTGATGATGCCCTGGCCATGCGGGCCGCCATCGACGGCGGTTCCGTCCGGAGAGCCGTCATCGTCGGCGGCGGGCTCATCGGCATCGAGGTCGTCGAGGCCCTCCTCTCACGGGGGATCGAAGTCGACGTCGTCGACCTTCTCGACCGCCCCCTGCCCAACATGATCGACGAGGAGTTCGGTTCACGGCTGATCAAGGTCATGGCCAAGAGGGGGGCTGCCTTCTACGGCGGCGAGAAGGTCCTCGAGATCGTCGGTGAAGGGTCCCGCATCAAGGCAGTCCGCACGGACAAGCGGGAGTTGCCTGCCGACATGGTTCTCCTCGCCGTCGGCGTCCGGGCCAACACCCAGCTTGCCGTCGATGCCGGACTGGAGATCGGCCCCTCCCGTGGAATCGTCGTCGACGAATCGATGAGGACCAGTGATCCCGACATCTATGCCGGCGGTGACTGCGTCGAGGTTCGCCACCGCATCACGGACGAGAAGGTCCGTCAACCCATGGGTTCGTCGGCCAACCGTGAGGGGCGAGTCATCGCCGACAACATCGCCGGAAGACAGTCCACCTTCGGCGGTGTCATGGGCACGTCGATCATGCGCTTTTTTGACTACACCGTCGGCCGAACGGGCCTCAACGAGGATGTCGCCCGAGAGAAGGGCTTTGATCCCATCACCGTCACCGTCACGGCTGCCGACATTCCCCATTTCATGCCCGGAGCGGCCTGGATGGTGATCAAGCTCGTGGCTGACAGGAAGACAAGGCGTCTTCTGGGCGGCCAGCTCTTTGGCCCCGGTGTCGTCGACAAACGCCTCGACGCCCTCGTCAGCGCCATCACCGCCGGACAGACCGTCGACGATCTTGCCGATACGGACCTCGCCTACGCCCCGCCTTATGCGACGGCCCTCGACCCCCTCACTCAGGCGGCCAATGCCATGAGGAACAAGATGGAGGGGCTCATGCCCAGCTATTCGCCCGGTGAATTCCGGAGCCGGGCCCAGTCGGGCGCCCCCTACCTGCTCGTCGATGTCCGCATGGCCTCGGAAATCGAGGCGCAAGGCAGATTGCCCTTCGAAAACCAAGTCAACATCCCCCTGGGGGCTCTCTGGGAGAAAGCCGGCGAACTGCCGCAGGATCGGGAGATTGTCGTCTTCTGCAAGATCTCCCTCCGCGGTTGGGACGCCATCAGCATTCTCCGCGGTCACGGCTTCGACAGGATCGCCGTCCTCGAAGGCGGAGTGATCGGCTGGCCCTACGAGCTGGATCAGAAATAGCTCGTGACGCCGCGACGAAGAAAGGCCCCTTCATAGAAGGGGCCTTTCTTCGTCGCCCGTTATTGTGTAAGCTCAGAGGGGATCGGTCGCTCCATCGATATTTTGTACCCAAGTTGCCTGCCCTTCTTGGCGCTCCTTTCGGAGCGAGAAAGGGGAGAAGATGACCCTTCCATCGCCCACACTGAAGAGTCTGAAAAGACTTGCGCTGATCGTGCTGCTCCTTTTTGGGGCATCCGATGGCGCCGACGCCCTTGTCGAGGTGGGGCTTTTGACCTGGAGCCGCGATCCGCAGACGGAGAAAATCATCGCCGGCCTTGCGGAGCGGATCAAAGACCTCCACGGTGAGGTTCTCCTCCTGCGTCGGGACAGTGACCTCTCGGAGGAGCGTTTCGAACGGCACATGGAAGAGTTCCGGAGCCGCCAGGTGGCCTCTGTCGTCGTCATGGGCGACGAGGCGGCCCGTCGGATTCACAGGGACCGCTGGTGGAGCCATTTCCCCGTCGTCGCCTCGGCTATTTCCGACCCCGGCTATCTTGGGCTCGACGAATCCTCGGGAGGCCTGCCGGAGATGACCGGTGTCGTCGCTTCCCTCCCCCTGGCGAGTCAGCTCGCCCTTCTCAAATATCTCTTCCCCGTCGCGAGAACAGTGGGCTTCATCTACGATCGCCCCGTGGCGGAGGTCTTCTTCTCCGAGCTTCCGAACCTGGATCTGGCCGAGCCTTCCCTGGGGCTGGATGTCAAACCCCTTCCCATTGAGGACATCCTTTCCGGTCCGGATCTTTTTCAGCGACGGACGAACGGCCTTGACGCCTTCATCATTGCCGCGGGTCAGAGTCTGCTTGAGGAGGTTCCCGATTTCCGTCAGCGGGCGGGTTCCCGGCCTCTTTTCGCCCTTTCGGAGGAGGCCGTTTCAGCCGGTGCCGTCGCGGCTCTCTACGCCGATCAAAGGCGACTGGGTTGGGAGACGGCCCTGAAGGTGCGGGCTCTTCTTGACGGAGCGCGTGCCTCCTCGCTGCCCTATCGCCCCTGCCCCGATGTCAGGCTGGCCGTCAACCTCGCCAGCGCCAGGCGGGTGGGAATCACGGTGCCTCAGCTTCTGATGGTCGAACCGGCCAGCGTCTGGCGTTCTTCGAACGGAAGACGCTGGTATGGCAGGGATGGAGGGCTTCTCCCGGAGACGGTGATAGAAAATGACCCGGAAAGCCGTACCTACCGCTCCCTTTCTCTCATCTGCAGCTGCCTTTCTTCCTGTCGCCCCTTCATTGAGGGCGTCATCGACGCCCTGCGGCAGAGCCGGAACAACTATCGCCTCTCCATGGTCGACGGCGACGGCTCGATCGAAGCCGTTTCCCAGGCCTTCAGAGAGAGGGAGGCCAAAAGTGATCTCACCGTCGTCGTCGGTCCCCTTGCCCGACAGGCCGCCCAGAGCCTGCCCTGCTCGAGGCCCGTCGTTTTTACCGGTGCCGCCGTGACCGACGAGGACTACCGATCGTCCTCCTCGTCCTGGGGAGGCAGCAGTGACCTGCTCCCTGCCGGCGAGTATCCGCCCCTCCTGGAGTCGCTTTTCGGACGTCACCGGACCTTTATTCTCGTCCTGCCCCTCTCGTCAGGCAAGCCGACGGAAGCCGATGCTCTCTATCGGGAGATGGCCTTGCGAGGCCTTGACACGAAGCTGCTGCCCCTGAAGTCCCGTGGCGACGATCGGGAAAAGGCCGAGCTCATCTACCGGTCCCTTGCGGCCGCTGCGGAGGCGGGGGGAGATCCCGTCCTCGTTGTTCCGGCCATGGCTGAAGCCTACCGGTCCCTGCCCGATCTGGGGGCGATGATGGGTGTCGGTGGGAGGGGATTCCCCGTCTTCGTCACCTCATCATGGGTCCAAGAGTTCTGGGGTGGCACGGTGGCTCCCGATGTGGCTCCGGAAGCGGTCGGTCTGGCGGCCGGCAAGTATGTCATACAGATTCTCGAACAAGGAGCTGAGACCGGAGATCTTCCTCTCTGGACACCGTCGGGCACGCGCTCCATCAGACTCCATCGCCGGTGGAGGGATCTGTCCCGGTGGGTCCCCCCGGCAGAGTGGGGCGGCGGCACGAGGGAAGTCATCGTGGAAGGGGATCGCACATGTCGCTGAACGTCGTCTGGTATGTCTCTTCGGGCCTGAAGGTCTGGGAGAAGAAGCTGATTCTTGATCTGGCCGAGATCGTCGAGCCCCTTTTAACCTCGCTGAAGCTCTACGGGGGCGACGGCCAGGGCTGGGAGGGGACGTTGCCCGTCTTTTCCTGGCAGGACCGAAGTCTTTTCCGCCGGGGCCGAGCCTTCCTCGCCGAAGGCGGCCTTTGGCATTTCTGGGGACAGGCTCCGGCCTGGGCCCGGGGATTGTCGCTGAGGGCCTCCGTTGTTCACAGCCAGTGGCGTGATCACGGTCCCTGGCGCGGCCTTCCTTCGACGGTCCTTCCTGCTGTCCCTGACGATACTCAGGCCCTGGTGCTGCCCTTTTTCCGCTCCCGTTCCCTCTGGAGCTCGGCCGAGGGACCTGCCCTTCACGACAGAGGCGGTCCCGTGACCGCCGTTGCCCTTCCCCAGGGACGTACCGCTCCGCAATGGGCCGAAGACCTGAAACCGCAGCCGACTTTCGTCGGCGGCCTTCATGGCCGGGGAACGGAAAGAGGCGGCGTCCTGGAGCGGGATCTCTTCCCTCTCTGGCGCGGCAGAGGGGGGGCTCTCCTGCTGCCCTTGGTCACGACCGACCTTGCCTGGCTTGCCTCCCAGGCTGCTCTCCTGGGAATCCCGACGATGGCCCGTTCCAGTGCCCTTCTGGATGCCTGTCTCGGGTCGGAGGGGTACGTCGTGGTGCGCGGGCAAGACGGCGACGCCTGGGCCAGGGGACTGGACGATCAGAGCAGAGGGGAGCTGCCTCCTGTGGCTGCGGCAGCACGGCGCTGGATCGAAGAGAGATTTTGCGAGGAGAAGGCCCGCAAGGCCCTTCTCGACCTTTACGGTCATCTCCTGGAGGTTCCTCTTTGAGCTGGAAGGCTGCCCTTCTGAGGGGAACGCGGGCCTTCCTCTCGTCGGGCCTTCGGGGACGTGGGGCCGCGGCCCTGATCGGTGGTCTGGCCTCCCTCGCCGGCCCAAGGCGGGATGTGGCCCTTCAGAATCTGGCCCGGGCCTTTCCCGATAGAGATGCTTCCTGGAGAAAGGCTCAGATGCGACGCATCTATCACCACCTTGCCCTGGGTCTGGTCGAGTGTCAGGTGATCCAGAAAGACCCCACCCAGGTCCTGGGGTGGATCGAATCCGTCTCCGGCTGGACCATCTCGATCGGGCTCTGGATCAGGGGCGAGGCGTCGTCATGCTCACCGGCCATATCGGCAACTGGGAGCTTCTCGGGGCCTGGCTCTGCCAGAAGGGCTACCCCATGTATGCCGTCGTTCAGAGGAACGAGGACCCCGAGACGGAGGCTCTCATCGAAGAAAGCCGGCGCAGGATCGGCCTCAAGACCCTGTCGAAATCCTTTGGCCTCCGTGGGGTCGTCAAGGCTCTCCGGCAGGGGGCCGTCGTCGGACTCCTCGCCGATCAGCACGGCGGTGAGCTGACCGTCGACTTCATGGGCCACCCGGCGCGGACCTTCACGGGGCCGGCCGTGTTTTCCCTCCTGACGGGGGCGCCCATTGTCCCCGTCGTCTCCTTCCGCAGGGCACCCTTTCGGCACGAGGTGGTCGCTCTCCCCCCTCTGGCTCTGCCCCGAGGCGATCGCGACGCCCAGATCGAAGCCCTCACCGTCGAGGCGAACGAGCTTCTTGAAGGGCTGGTCCGACGTCATCCCGAGCAATGGCTCTGGCTTCACCGACGGTGGAGATAAGACGGACGGAGGGGCCTCCCGATCGGGAGGCCCCTCCGTCCGTCTTGCCTCACTTCTTGTCGGCCATGAGGGTTCCGCCGACGGCATAATCCTTGCGGTCCATTTCGGAGAGGATGATCCGGACCTGATCAGCCTTGACGTCGAGAGAGCGGCAAACTGCTTCGGTGACCTCCTGGACGAGGCGGCGTTTCTGTTCCGTCGTCCTTCCCTGGAGCAGGTGAACCTGAAGGATGGGCATGGTGATCTCTCCTTTCTCGGGGACGGGGTGGTCCTTGTCTTTCTTAGAGTAAGGAATTAGACTCTTTTTGAGAAGAGGGGGTGAGGCCATGATCCTCGAATTCCTCTCCTCCGGCAGGCTCGTTCCCTTGCCAGAACCGATGGACCTCTCGGGATTGCCTCCGGAGGCACACAGGGCCCTGGTGGTTCTTCTGCCCTACGGCAGAGTCCTTGTCGGTGACGTCTGTTCCGGTTACGAGTGCTGGCTCTTCGGCAAACTCGACTGTTTCCCTTGGCGTGAGGTCGTCCTCTATGACGATTCGCCTCTCAACCTTCCCACCGAGGGACTCGGTGCCATTGCCCTTCCCCCTGCCGCCACGACCCGGCTGCGCCGTCTTCTCCTTGGCGACGTCGATCCCCCGGGCAGCCACAGACAGACCCTTAAGGTGCTCCTGCCCCTTCTCGCCGGGGAGGGACGTCATCTTCCCGCGGCTTCGGGAAGTCCTTTTGAAGAGCTTCTCGCCACCGATTCCGTCCTTCAGCGCGGCTATTGGGGGATCCGCTTCGCCCTTTATCAGAAGGACGAGGCCCTGCTGGAGAGGATCTCTCTCTGGTTGCGTCGATCGCGGCGCACCTTCGACGACGTCCAGGGGCTGCCTCTTTTCTGGGCGTCGCCGTCGGATGTTCCCAGCCGGAAGGCGCTGGAAACGCTTACTTCCCTCGGGTTCAGCGAAGACCAGATCATCGATTTCCGCTCCCCCGACAATCCCTCCATCCACCGCTCCCAGTGGGGTATCCTCCTGAAACAGAGGCTCTCTGAAGGCTCTGAAGGAGAGGAGCTCGATAAGCGCCTTTGGCTCTTTTTCTCCGTTCCCCTCTGGGAAAACCTCCGACGCCGTGACAGCCTGACCCTTCCCGAAGCCTTCAAGGCCGCCCAAGGGTTTATCGAGGCCCGTGACGGCGAGCATTTCTTCAGGCCCTACCGCCCTCCCTGGCAGGACTGGATTCCCGCTGCGGCCCTGGGGCCGGATCGGCACGAAGGCGTTTAATGAGCTGATCCATTCTGGCAGTTGTCGAAACTTCACCGATGCGCTAATATAGAGGCGGCTTCTCGGTCCGTCTTGTTTAATCTTTTCCTTTTCCCGCGGAAACAACTGATCTTGACGCCAAGGAGGAGACATGGCCCAGGGGAAGACCGTCCAAGCTGTTCGTGATCTTTTCAAGGCCTATCCCGTCGTTCCCGCCCTGAGGACGGGAAGAGACGTTGATCGCGCCGTGAAGCTCGGGCCGCGGGCCGTCTTCCTCCTCGGTTCTTCTGTCCTTGATTTCGCCGGAAAGATCAAGGCCCTTCAGGGAGCGGGGCACGTCGTCTTCGTCCACTTCGATCTCATCGAGGGACTTCGCGCTGACGGGGCGGCCCTGGACTACCTCCTTTCCGAGGCGGCTCCGGAAGGGGTCATCAGCACTCACAAGTCCGTCATCGATCTGGCCAAGAAGGCCGGTCTGCTCCGGATCCTGCGGATCTTCGTCCTCGACTCCGAAGCGGTCCGCAAAGGGCGTCAACTCGTCACCACCGTCAAGCCCGATTTCGTCGAACTCCTCCCCGGTGTCGCCCTGACCGCCGTTGAAGAGCGTCTTCTTCGTGATTTTTCCGTTCCTCTCATCGGAGGGGGACTGATCACGGAGCTCAGTCAAGTCCACTCCATCCTCAAGAAGGGAGTCACCGCCGTCTCCACCAGCGACGCATCCCTCTGGTGATTTCCGTCACTGCCCCACGATAACTCCGTTTCTCCTATACCCGGCCCCTAGAGATCATAGAGAGAGGTACCGGAGGCGTCCGTCCTGCGGTGCTTTTGTCGTATCCGTCTTGAGGTTCGCAAGAACCTGGCGAGGGAGGGGATAGCTGGAGCAAAAAATGTGGTGGCTTTTTGTGGTCTTTTCCCTTGAGTCTTTTTGCGAAGGAGGTCTGAATGGCAATGACGAATCTTCTGGGAGAGTTTATCGGAACTCTGGTGCTGGTGACTTTTGGTGACGGTGTCGTCGCAAACGCGCTTCTCAGCAAATCAAAGGGGCAGAACGCAGGCTGGGTTCACATCACCGTCGGGTGGGGTGCCGCCGTCGTGATGGGCGTTTTCGCCGCCATCGCATGCGGCGCTCCTCAGGCGGACATCAATCCCGCCGTGACCATCGCCAAGACGCTTGCTGGTGTCTACACGGTTTCTCAATCCGTCGCCACGATGCTTGCCCAAGTTGCGGGTGCCTTCTGCGCCGGCATCATCGTTTGGCTGGTCTACCTAGGTCACTGGGAGGAAACGGCCGATCCTGGTCTGAAGCTCGCCGTCTTCTCGACGGGACCCGCCATTCGCAACAGCACGCATAATTTCATCACCGAGGCAATCGGTACCATCTTCCTCATCGTTCCCATCATGTTCATCTTCTCCAAGAACGTCGGTGGTCTCGCTCCTGGCTTCGGCCCCTTCCTGGTCGGCTGGCTGGTTATGGTCATCGGTATGGCCCTCGGCGGCCCCACAGGCTATGCCATCAATCCCGCCCGTGACCTGGGTCCCCGCATCGCTCACGCCGTGCTGCCCATCGCCGGCAAGGGCGATTCTGACTGGGGCTATGCCTGGGTTCCCGTCGTCGGCCCCCTTGTCGGCGGCGCGGTGGCCTTCTTCATCGCCCGTGCCCTTGGCGTGATGTAACTGATTTTAAATCCTTCCGGGCCCTCTGGCCCGGAAGGATTGCCCTCCATGGCAGAAGGGAGGAAAAAAATCGATGAAAAAGCTGATGAACAAGGTCGATGACGTCGTCGTCCAGTCCCTGGCGGGGTTGGAAGCGGCCCATCCCGGTCTGGTGAAGCTCCATCCCTCGGTCAAGGCCGTCCTCCGCGGCGACGCCCCGAAGGCGAAGGTTGCCGTCATCTCCGGCGGCGGAAGCGGACATGAGCCCCTTCACGGCGGCTATGTCGGTTACGGCATGCTTGACGCAGCCTGCCCCGGCGAGGTTTTCACGTCGCCGACGCCCGATCAGATGTACGAGGCGGCCAAGGCCGTCGAGGGCGGCAAGGGCGTTCTCTTCATCGTCAAAAACTACACCGGTGACGTGATGAACTTCCAGATGGCCGCCGACATGCTCTCCGGAGAGGGCGTCAACGTGGCTCAGGTCGTCATCGATGACGACGTCGCCGTCCAGGACTCGCTCTACACGGCAGGACGCCGCGGCGTGGGCGGAACCGTCCTGGCCGAGAAGATCGTCGGCGCCAAGGCCGAGGCGGGGGGAAGTCTGGAAGAGGTCAAGGCCCTCTGTGAGAAGGTCAACAGCCAGGTCCGGTCCATGGGCATGGCCCTCACGCCCTGCACCGTTCCCGCAGCGGGCAAGCCGACGTTCACTCTCGCCGATGACGAGATGGAGATCGGCATCGGCATTCATGGAGAGCCTGGCCGTCAGAGGATGAAGCTTCAGTCCGCCAAGGAGATCGTCGAGATGATGGCCAAGGCCATCGTCGATGAC
Organism: Synergistaceae bacterium; assembly: GCA_016756725.1. Lineage (GTDB taxonomy): Bacteria > Synergistota > Synergistia > Synergistales > Aminithiophilaceae > Aminithiophilus. Next base: position 61,805 of record JAESII010000012.1, read on the forward strand.
CTTCCCTTCAAGGCCGGCGATGAGGTCTTGGCCTTCGTCAACGGCATGGGCGGAACGCCCCAGATGGAGCTCTACCTCGCCTACAATGATCTGGCGTCCTACCTCAGGGAAAAGGGGATCGTCATCGCCCGCTCCCTGGTGGGGAACTACATAACAAGCCTGGAGATGCAGGGTTTTTCCATCACCCTGCTGAAGCTTGACGACGAGCTGAAAGCCCTTTGGGACGCCCCCGTCGAGACGGCTGGACTCCGGTGGGGGAGGTAGACAGAAGACGATGAATCTCGACGTCCAGGGAATGCTCAAGGCCATCGACGCCATCGGCACCACGCTGGAAGCTCACAAGGACTATCTGACCGACCTCGATTCAGCTATCGGTGACGCCGACCACGGCATCAACATGAACCGCGGTTTCACCAAGGTCCGGGAAAAGGTCTCCCAAGGGACCTACGGCGACCTCGGCGCCATCCTCAAAGACGTGGCCATGACCCTCATGTCCAGCGTCGGCGGAGCCTCCGGCCCTCTCTACGGGACGTTCTTCATGCGCATGTCGATGAAGCTGGCCGGACTGCAGGCGGCGGATGCCTCTTCCCTGGCGGCGGCTATGGAGGAGGGCCTCAAGGGGATCGTGGCCCTCGGCAAGGCTCAGCTGGAAGACAAGACCATGGTCGATGCCCTGTCGCCGGCCGTGGAGGCCCTGAAGAAGGCTGCAGGAACGGGAGCCTCCCTGACGGAGGCCCTCGAGGCCGCGGTGTTGGCCGCTCAAGCCGGCATGGAGAGTACCGTCCCCCTCGTCGCGAGAAAGGGCCGGGCCAGTTATCTTGGTAAGCGCTCGGTCGGTCATCAGGATCCGGGGGCGACGTCGACGTACCTGATCCTGTCGACACTTCTGATGTCCCTCAAGGAAGTGGCCTGAATGATCGCCCTTCTCGTCATTTCCCACAGTGCCGAGGTGGCTCGGGGTATCTGTTCCATTGCCGCTCAGATGGCGGGGCCGTCCGTTCCCCTGGAAGGGTGCGGGGGGACGGAGGAGGGGGCTCTGGGAACGTCCGTCCCGGCCATCCTTGAGGCCATGGAGCGCCTCATGGCTCGATCGGAAGGGCTTGTCGTCGTCCCCGACCTGGGTAGTGCCGTACTGGCTGCCCGTACGGCCCGGGAGATGATCGAAGGTGGGGCGGAGCGGATTGTCATCGCCGACGGGCCGGTCCTGGAGGGAACGGTCCTGGCTGCCGTCGAGGCCAGCGTGGGTGCCGGTCTCGAGCGGGTGGCCTCCGTCGTCGGCGAAGCGAGAGATCTGAAGAAGACACAGGACTGAGGCCAGCGGTCTCAGTCCCCGATGAAGAAATGAAGGAGGGATTGTCATGTCCGAAAAGAAGTACGTTGTGGCCATTGACCAGGGAACGACGAGCAGCCGCTGCATCGTTTTCGACCTCGAAGGGACCCCGATCAGCTCTCACCAGATGGAGCACGAGCAGATCTATCCCAAGCCGGGCTGGGTTGAGCATAACCCCATGGAGATCTGGTCCCGGACTCAGGACGTGATCCGTGAGGCCATCAACAGCAACGGCGTCAGGCCTGCTGAGATCGGGGCCATCGGGATCACCAACCAGCGCGAGACGACCGTCGTCTGGGAAAAGGCCACGGGCAAGCCGATCTACAACGCCATCGTCTGGCAGTGCATGAGGACCCAGGACTTCTGCACCGAATGGCAGAAGAAGGCCGGCTGGGAGAAGAAGGTCAATGACCTCACGGGACTTGTCATCAGCCCCTACTTCTCGGGGACCAAGATCAAGTGGATCCTCGACAACGTCCCCGGTGCCAGGGAGAGAGCCGAGAAGGGCGAGATCCTCTTCGGCAACATCGACACCTGGGTCATCTGGAACCTCACCGGCGGTCCCAACGGCGGCGTCCACGTCACCGATGTGACCAACGCCTCGCGGACGCTCCTCATGAACATCGAGACCCTCCAGTGGGACAAGGAGATGATGGAGTTCCTCGGCGTTCCCGAGGCGATGCTGCCAGCCATCAAGCCGAGCAGCCACGTCTACGGCAAGACCACCGCCAATGGCGCCTTCGGCATGGAGATTCCCGTCGCCGGCGACCTCGGTGACCAGCAGGCGGCTCTCTTCGGCCAGACCTGCTACGACGTCGGCGAGGCGAAGAACACCTACGGCACGGGCTGCTTCATGCTCCTCAATATCGGCGAGAAACCGGTCCGTTCCAAGAACGGCCTTCTGACGACCGTCGCCTACGGTCTCGAAGAAGGAAAGGCCACCTACGCCCTCGAAGGGTCGATCGCCATCACCGGTGCCGCTGTCCAGTGGCTTCGGGATAACCTGCGCCTCTTTGACGATGCCCCCGACTCGGAGTGGTTCGCCAACAAGGTGGCCGACACGGGCGGCATCTACTTTGTCCCCGCCTTCTCCGGCCTCTTCGCTCCCTATTGGGACATGACGGCCCGCGGAGCCATCGTCGGTCTCACCCGGTACATCACCAAGGAACACATCATCCGGGCCACCCTGGAGAGCATCTGCTACCAGACCCGCGACGTCCAGGAGGCCATGGACGCTGACTCCGGCGTGCCCCTCAAGGCCCTCAAGGTCGATGGAGGAGCCGTCAAGAACGACCTGCTCATGCAGATGCAGGCCGATATCCTGGGCGTTCCTGTCGTCCGGCCCGTCGTCAACGAGACGACGGCTCTCGGTGCTGCCTACGCGGCGGGGCTGGCCACGGGGCTCTGGAAGAGCCTCGACGAGCTCCGGAAGCACTGGAAGGTCGACAAGACCTTCGATCACCTCCTTGCCGCCGACAAGCGCGAGGAGCAGTACGCCGGATGGAAGAAAGCCATCGACAAGTCCAAGGGCTGGATCGACTAGCCGGGACGTCCCGAGGAGGGGCGGCTCCGCGTAAAGAGTGATATCATTGAAGCAAGTCTAGTTGTGCGACAGAGGGAGAGAGGTCGCTCGCTGTTCCCGGCGTGCGCCTTTCTCCCTTCTTTCTGTCTTCCGGGGTCGAAGGATCGGCGCCGCGTCCTGTCGTGACATGATGGAGGTGTTCAGCAGTTGAGCGATAAAACCTTTGACATCGTCATCGTCGGTGCCGGAATCATCGGAGCCACCCTGGCGCGGGAGCTATCGGCCTATGCCCTGAGAGTCGCCGTCATCGACAAGGCTTCGGACATTCCCTCCGGAGCCAGTCGTGCCAACAGTGCCATGATCCATGCCGGCTACGACGACCAACCGGGCACCATCAAGGCCGATTTCTGTCCCATCGGAAACAGGCTCTATCACGAGCTCGCAGGCCCTCTCGACTTCACTCTCAAGGAGTGTGGTTCCTACGTCTGCGGTTTTGACGACGATGATCGGAAGCACCTGGAAAAGCTGCTTCAGCAGGGCCGGGCAAACGGCGTTCCGGGGCTGGAGATCGTCAACGGAGAGGCCCTTCGCCGCCGCGAGCCCTATGCCAGCGCTGAGATCACTCACGCTCTCTGGGCTCCCACGGGAGCCATCGTGAATAATTTCGAGGCCGTCCTCGCCTTCATGGACAACGCCCAGCAGAACGGCGTCGAACTCTTTCTGGAGACGACGATGGAGGAGCTGCTCCTTTCTCCTGACCGTGGGGAGGTCGTCGGCATAGCCACGAACCGGGGGCGCTTCTTCGCGCCCGTCGTCGTCAATGCCGCCGGCGTGAACAGCGACCTCATTGCCCGCATGGCCGGTGACGAGAGCTTCTTCATCCGTCCCACCCGGGGCGAGTACTACATCACCGACAAGCACGTGGGCCATCTGGTGAAGAGCTTCTTCTTTGCCTGTCCCACGCCCAAGGGAAAGGGAATCACCGTCGCCCCGACGGCGGAGAACAACCTGCTCCTCGGTCCCACCTCGACGGTTCAGGCCAGCCGGGACGACACGTCGACGACGGGGCCAGGGCTTGCCGAAGTCATCGACGGGGCCCGACGTCTTGTCCCTTCGATTCCCCTCAACATGGCGATCACGGCCTTCTCCGGCGTCCGGGCCAATCCGGACACGAAAGATTTCATCGTCAACGTCCTCGATCGTCCGACGGGTTTCGTCAACGCCGGCGGCATCAAATCGCCGGGATTCACCAGCGCCCCGGCCATCGCCCGCCACCTGGTCGAGCTCATGGAGGACCGTTTCTCCAGGCGGATCTCCTTCATCCCCGATCCGGCTTTTGTCCCCGAACGGAAGCACATTCCCCGTTTTGAACAGCTGCCTCTGGAGGAAAAGAGACGCCTGGCCGAGGCCGATCGGCGCTACGCCCAGATCGTCTGTCGCTGTGAGATGGTCACGGAGGGACAGGTCGTCGAGGCCATCGCCCGTGGAGCCCGCACTGTGGCCGGCGTCAAGATCTGGACGCGGGCCGGCGCGGGACGTTGTCAGGGCGGATTCTGCGGTCCCCGTGTCGTCGAGATCCTCGCCCGTGAACTCGGCGTCCCCTGCGAGGAGATCACCCGCCACGGCGGACACTCGCGCTATCTCGTCGGGAAGACGAAGGACTACTGGTTCAGGGGGGAAAAGTGATGGCCGACATGCAGGTTGACGTTGCGATCATCGGTGCCGGTCCGGCTGGCGTCGCCGCCGGTATCGGTGCTCGAGAGGCCGGAGCGAAGGACGTCCTCGTCCTGGAGAGGGACTGGGACCTGGGCGGCATTCTCCAGCAGTGTATCCATCCGGGCTTCGGCCTCCACACCTTCAAAGAGGAATTGACCGGCCCCGAATACATGCATCGCTGGGTCGTCAGAGCCCGGGAGGCTGGCGTCACCTTTCTCACCAACTCGATGGTCTTCAAGCTCGATGAGGACGGTTCCCTCTGGGTCATGAACCCCGAAAGGGGCGTCTTCAAGGTCACCGCCAAAGCGACAGTCCTGGCCATGGGGTGCCGTGAGCGGCCTCTGGGGGCCATCAATGTTCCCGGAAGTCGCCCGGCAGGCATCTTCACCGCCGGAACGGCTCAGCGATTCGTCAACATGGAGGGCTACATGCCGGGCCATCGGACGGTTGTCCTCGGCTCGGGCGACATCGGCCTCATCATGGCCCGCCGCCTCGTCTGGGAAGGAGCCCGCGTCGAAGGCGTCTTCGAGCTCATGCCCTGGGCCGGCGGCCTGCGCCGCAACATAGCCCAGTGCCTCAACGACTATGACATCCCCTTCTACCTGAGCCATACGGTGACGCGTGTCCACGGCAAGGATCGCCTCGAGGGAGTCTCCGTCGCCGAAGTCGACGAAAACCGGCAGGTCCTCGACGGGACGGAGCGTTTCATCGGCTGTGACTGTCTGCTTCTGGCCGTTGGTCTGATCCCGGAGAATGAGCTTTCCCGCATGGCCGGCGTCGAAATCCACCCCGTCACGGGCGGTCCCGTCCTGAATGAGTTCTACCAGACGAGCCGTCCTTCGATTTTCGCCGCCGGCAACGTCGTCATCGTCTACGACCTGGCCGACTGGGTCAGCCAGGAGGGGGTTGCCGCCGGGCGGAACGCGGCCCTTTACGCGGCAGGGGCTTTGAAAGAGCCCCTGCGCCGTATCGATATCCGCGGGGGGGCAAATGTCCGCCTCTTTTCGCCTCAATATGTCACGGCCGGCGAGGATGTGACCGTCTATTTCCGTGTCCTCAGGCCCATCGAAAAACGGTGTCGCGTCTTCGCCGACCGGGGGCTCTTCGAGCGCAAGCACCGCTACGTCCGGCCCGGCGAGATGAACGAGATCCGTCTCAAGGCCGAGGCCCTCCAGGCTCTGCCCCGTTCGGTCACGACGATCACCATCGACGCCGAGGAGGTCTGATCTTCATGGAAGAACGCATCTTGAGCATGATCTGCGTCAGCTGTCCCGTAGGCTGTGACCTCAAGGTCCAAGCCCGGGGGAAGGAAGTCGTCTCCGTCGAAGGGCACAGTTGTCCCCGCGGCGTCGATTTTGCCAAGGCGGAAGTGGCCAACCCGACGCGCGTCTTCGCCACGACGGTCCGCGTCGCGGGAGGCAAGCTCCCCGTCTGCCCTGTCCGGAGCCGTCAGGCCGTTCCGAAGGAGCGCCTCGATGACATCTCCCGCGAGGTGGCTCGTCTCACCGTTCCGGCACCTGTCACGATCGGCCAGATCATCGTCGGCGATGTCTGTGGAACGGGAGTCGACATCGTTGCCACCAGAGACCTGGCGGCAGAGGAGGAAAGATCATGAAGGAGCGCCTCATCGAAGTCAAGAATCCCCACGGCCTTCATGCCCGCCCGGCGGCCCTCTTCGTGCAGAAGGCGGCCTCGCACCCCGGCAAGGTCCTCATCGGGAAGGGCGAGAAGGAGGGTGACGCCAAAAGCATCCTGACCGTGATGAGTCTCGGCATCGAGCCGGGAGAGACGATCCGTCTCCGCGCCGAAGGCGAAAAAGAGCAGGCGGAGGCTCTCCTCGACGCCCTGCAGGCCATTGCTCAGGATCAGACGATTTGACCCGCCGAGCCCATCAATGGAAAGAGCCTCTCTTACCCGCCCGGTTGATCCGGGCGGTTTTTTTGTGGGAAAGGGTGAAGAAGTAAACCTTCAAGAATTATTAGTTCAAAAAAGAATCTTAGAAGAGCTTATGATTAAACTAATTAATAGTTTTTGTACCTTCATTTTTCGTGCACGAGGCGCGACGCCCGCCGAGCAGGTCCCACCTCGGATCCCTCTTTCGGGGAAGAATTGGCCTATTGACGAGGGCTCGCAAGGTGGATAGAATTTTAGCAAAAGCACTCTTTGTGGGATTTGCGTAACCGCGCCAGCCACTCTAGGGTGAACATTTAACCAAAATAAGGTCACAAAGAAGGGAAGGGTCGACATGGCACAGTACACCTCAAAGGAATTGATGGAAATGGAGCATCACTACGGGGCTCATAATTATCACCCCCTGGAGGTCGTCATCTCCAAAGCCGAGGGCATCTGGGTCGAAGACCCTGAGGGGAAGCGCTACATGGACATGCTTTCCGCCTATTCCGCCGTGAACCAGGGCCATCGCCACCCCCGGATCATCCAGGCCCTGAAGGATCAGGCCGATGTGCTCACCCTCACGTCACGGGCCTTCTTCAACGACCGCTGGCCCCTCTTTGCGAAAAAGCTCGCCGAGGTGACGGGCAAGGAGATGATCCTGCCCATGAATACCGGTGCCGAAGCCGTCGAGACGGCCATCAAAACGATGCGCAAGTGGGGCTATCTCGTCAAGGGCGTCGAGCAGGACAAAGCCGAGATCATCGTCTTCGAGGAGAACTTCCACGGCCGTACGGTGACGATCGTCTCCTTCTCCGTCGATCCCGACGCCAAGGATAACTATGGCCCCTACACGCCCGGTTTCGTCGTCGTCCCCTATGACGACCTTGATGCCGTCGAGAAGGCTGTCAACAAGAACACCGTGGGCATTCTCGTCGAGCCCATTCAGGGTGAGGCCGGAGTCCGCGTCCCCACAGGGGGTTTCCTCAATGGTCTTGAGGCGATCGCCCGCGAGCACAACCTCCTTCTGGCCATGGATGAGGTCCAGACGGGCTTCTGCCGTACCGGCAAGACCTTTGCCTTCCAGCACGAGGGGATCAATCCTGACATCATCATCATGGGCAAGGCCCTCGGCGGCGGCGTTCTCCCCGTTTCAGCCATCGCCGCCGACAAAGAGGTTCTGGGCGTCTTCAAGCCCGGCACTCACGGCTCCACCTTCGGGGGCAATCCCCTTGCCTGTTCCGTCGCCATGGCTGCCATCGACGTCCTCGTCGACGAGAAGCTCGCCGATCGTGCCGCCGAACTCGGTGCCTACTTCATGGAGGGGCTGCGGGCCATCAAGTCTCCCAAGATCAAGGAAGTCCGCGGCAAGGGACTCCTCATCGGCGTCGTTCTCAACGAGTCGGCCGGCAAGGCCCGCATCTACACGACAGCCCTGAAAGACAGGGGCCTTCTCTGCAAGGAGACACACAGCTGGATCATCCGCTTTGCCCCTCCCCTGGTCATCACCCGCGAGGAGGTTGACGCCGCCCTCAAGATCATCGCCGAAGTGCTGGCTTAGTTCACCCGAGTGCAGGTCCGCCTGCCCTGCACTCCCTGTCCTTTGCAGAGAGAGGCCGGTGAAGCTTCCTTTTCCGAAAAAAGGGAATCGAAAAGACGGGCCTACCCGAAGCATAGATGGCTCGTTCCTTCAGGAGTTTTCCGCGGTCTCGCGAGTCCGGAGAAGTATTCAAAAGAGGTCGTTGACGAGACGTAAAAAGACCTGTAACATGCTTCGTGCGTCGCCGGCGAGGCGGCGCAGGCAGTTGCGGCACCATGACAGGAGAATAAAGGCAGAGGACAGTCAAGA
>JAESII010000013.1 GCA_016756725.1 Synergistaceae bacterium
CTCACGCGTTACTCACCCGTCCGCCACTATACCCGCTTCATAGCAAGCTATTCATCGGGTACCGTGCAACTTGCATGTGTTAAGCACGCCGCCAGCGTTCGTCCTGAGCCAGGATCAAACTCTCCGTTGATTTCTCACTTCGAGACTGGCTCTCTTGCCTGTCCTCTGCCTTTATTCTCCTGTCATGGTGCCGTAGTGCTGTGGCACAGCGGAGGTGTCTCCGGAGTGCAAAAGTTATAATACAAGGCTATCGACGAACTGTCAATCCATACTTTCCGAGATCTTTATTGTGGATGGGCTTCTACCAGAAATCCAAAGCGAACAAAATCAGCTCTTTATCTTCAAAAAACAGCCACTGTGCGGCCATTCAATCTAGATAGCTGTTTTTTGTTCTGTCCTTGTGCTGGTTTATTCCTCACTGTCCTCTTCCAGTTCGAGGACACCTTCTTCCAGGAGAAGTTCGGACGCCTCCTTTTCCGCCTCGTCGTCACCTACGGGAAGGGTCTCCTGGGGCAGGATGTCGAGCCCGATCCCCTGGGCGGCCTTGGTTCTGACGGCTTCGATGACTTCTTTCATGAGGTCGGGGTTTTCCGTCAGGTAAGTGGCCACGTTGTCCTTACCCTGGCCGAGGGTCTCACCCTTGTAGGCGAGCCAGGAACCCTTCCGCTTGATGACGTCCAGGTCTAAAGCCATGTCGAGAACGGACATTTCGGGCGGAATGCCCCTTCCGTACATGAGCGAGGCATGAGCCGTACGGAAAGGAGGGGCCTGCTTGTTTTTGACGACTTTGAGCCAGAGTTCGTGGCCCTGAACCTCGTCGCCCTTACTGATCGACTTGCCCCGTTTCACCTCGATGCGAACGGAAGTGTAGAACTTGAGCGCCCGTCCTCCCGTGGTGGTATCCTGCGGTCCGCCGTAGCCCATGGTGGAGATTTTCGCCCGCAGCTGGTTGATGAAGACGACGATGGCATTGCTCCGCGAGATGGCCGAGGTCAGCCGGCGAAGGGCATAGGACATGAGTCGTGCCTGAAGGCCGACCTGGGTGTCTCCGATTTTCCCGTCGATCTCCGCCTGAGGTGTGAGTGCGGCGACGGAGTCGACGACGAGGATATCGACGGCACCACTCCGGACGAGGGTATCCAGGATGTAGAGGGCCTGTTCTCCGCTGTCGGGCTGTGCCACATAGAGGGCTTCGACGTCAACGCCCAATGAGGCGGCAAGCCGCGGATCGAGCGCGTGTTCGGCATCGATGAATGCCGCCACCCCGCCGGCCTTCTGCGCCTCAGCGACGGCGTGAAGGGCAACGGTGGTCTTTCCGCTGCCCTCAGGACCGAAGATCTCGACGATCCGGCCCCGGGGAAGACCGCCGATGCCGAGGGCGACGTCGAGGGGAAGGATACCCGTTGGGATGACATCGACCGTCGCCGTTTCCTGGGAACCGAGGCGCATGATGGCGCCGTCACCGAACTTGCCCTTGATGTCCTTCAGGGCCTCTTCGAGGATGTCCTCCCGGGTGAGTTGAGCTTTTTTGGCCACCTGTGGCTACCTCCTTACTTGAGTTCAATCTCCGTCAGAGGGCTGTAGTGCGCCCCCTGGGGGCGCAAGGTGCTTCGCATCATCAGAAGACGAGTGACGGGCCAGCTCCCCCAGTGACAGTCAGGCAGGAGCCTTTCCGCCTCGTCTCGGGAGAGCCCTGTGCCGTCACGGATACGGCCCACGGTGAGGTGGGGCGAGAAGGGGCGTCTTTCGGCAGGCAGCCCACAGGCCTGGGCCGCCTCTTCTGCCAGGACCGCCAGGTCAGTCAGGGAATTGAGGTCGCCGCTGACCCCCACCCAGAGAACACGGGGGGCGCCGCGAAGGGGGAAGATCCCCTTTCCTTCGAGACCGATAGAGAAGGAACCGAGAGGGCGGCGGAGCAAAGCCTGGCCGATGTGGTCCGCGATGGCCCCCGCCGTGACTGAAGTGATGTCACCAAAGAAACGGAGGGTCAGGTGGAGAGAGGCGGCGGCGACGGGGCGGATCGGTCCCCTTTTCAGGACCGCCAGTGACGGACCGAGCTTTACCCGGACCTCGTCGTCGATGGGAAGAGCGAGGAAGGCTCGGATTTTCTCTTCCATGAACGAAAGGGTCACTCCTCCCGACAGCAGAGCCAGAGCAGATGGAGAGCGACGGCGACGGTCGAGGAACGGACTTGACCACGGTCACAGCCGGCAAAGAGACGCCCCACGGCCTGGCACGCCCCGGGGCGTGCCAGGCCGAACCAGACCGTACCCACGGGCTTGTCCTCGCTGCCCCCCCCGGGCCCAGCTATTCCGGTAACGGAGATGGCAAGGGAAGCCCCGTAAAGATCGCGGGCCCCTTCGGCCATGGCCAAGGCCGTTTCGGCGCTGACGGCGCCGAAGGAGGCCAAGGTCGTTTCTGGGACAGCCAGGACCTTCCTTTTGGCTTCGTTGGAGTAACAGACGGCGCTGCCGAGAAAGACATCGGACGATCCGGCAAGGGACGTCAAGACCCCGCCGAGCAGGCCTCCCGTACAGGATTCGGCACAGGCCAAGGTCCATCCCTTTACCCGAAAGGAGTCGATGACCGCCTCCTGAGGGACAATCACGCCTCGCGGAAGGCAGTCGGCACCGAAGAGGCGGACGATATGGCCGTCAAGATCCTCTCTTTTCTCGTCGAAGACAAGAAGCACCGATCCAGGCCGCCCGAAAAGGGCCAGACCGCTCCGGATCGAGGCGGGCAGCGAAGCAAGCCGCCAGCGGACGGCGCTTTCGGTCCACCCCATTATGGCACGACTCATCCTAAGCCCCGATGAGGCGGGCCAGCCCGCCCTGGATGAAGAGCCAACGGAGCCCCAGAAGAAGGGCCGCCGTCAGAAGACCGCCGACGACGTCATCGGCCATGATGCCCACACCACCGGGCAGCCTTTCTGCGGCATTGACGGGAAAGGGCTTGAGAATGTCGATGACGCGGAAGAGAAAGAGGGCTGGCAGGGCAAGAGCCTGCGGCGTCAGCGCCAGGGCAACCCAGAGGCCGGCGACTTCGTCGATGACGATCTCGCCCGGGTCGTCCCGCCCCATGTCGAGGGCACAGCGGTGAGAGGCCCAGGTGCCCAAGACGGCGACAGCCAGGACCATCCAGGCCGTGATGGGCATGACGAGGGCAGGCAGAAAGGCCACGGCTGAGGCCACCGTTCCGGGCATGGCCGTCAGCCGGCCCAGACCGCCCAGGGTGGCAATGAGGAAGGCGGCTTTAGACGTTCCAGTCATGGCTGAACCACCTCTCCGACAAGGTCATGTTCGAGAGCCTCCGTCACCTTAACGGTGACGAAGGTCCCCGGCTCCACTTCTCCTGCAGGGAACTGGACTTCACCGTCCACTTCGGGCGCATCGCGGAAGGAACGGCCCCAGGCTAGGCCTGACGGGTCGATGCCCTCGACGAGAACCTGAAGAAGGCGGCCGACGAAGCGATTCTGACGGCGCAGGGAGATCTCCTCCTGAAGGCTCATGAGGGTCTCCAGGCGCCTCTGGGCCGTCGACGGACGGGGCCTCCGAGGCAGAAGGGCAGCCTCCGTCCCCTCTTCGGGCCAGAAGGAGAAGGCTCCCACACGATCGAGCTCCTGCTCGTCGATGAAGGCGAGGATCTTGTCGAAGGCGCGGCTGTCCTCGCCGGGGAAGCCGGTGATGAAGGTCGTCCGGAGGGCGAAATCCTCATCGAGAGAACGGGCGTACCGGAAGATTTCGGCGGCCCTCTTGCCTGTGGTCCTGCGGTTCATGGACGAAAGGATCCGGTCGTCGACGTGCTGGAGGGGCATGTCGAGATAGGGGAGGAGCTGGCCGCCCCCGGCCATCCGCTCAAGAAGGGCCTCGTCGACGCCCTGGGGATGGAGGTAGTGAAGGCGGAGCCAGACCGTCTCGGGAAGGACTTTCTCCAGGGCATCGATGAGATCGATCAGCTCCCCCTCCTTCCGGTCCCGCCCCCAGGCAGTGGGATCCTGGGCAATGAGACAGATCTCCAGGGCTCCTTGGGACAGGAGATCTTCCGCCTCTGCGACGACAGCATCGAGAGACCGGCTGCGGAAGGGACCGCGGATCGACGGGATCATGCAGTAGCTGCAGCGGTTATCACAGCCTTCGGCAATCTTGAGGTAGCGGCTCCAGGCCGTCATGCCCGGAAGGACAGCCCGTCCGGGAGGGGCCTGCCTGCCGAGGGCCGCCAGAACCTGATCCCAGGCTTCCGACGGAGCCCAGATGTCGACGGCCGGCAATTCCCGGCGGAGCTCCTCGCCGTAGCGGTTGAAGAGGCAGCCGAGGAGGCCGATTTTCTTGAGCCGGCCCTCTGCCTTGAGTTGCTCCAGATCGAGATAGGCGGCCAGGCTCTCTTCGACGGCGGGCTGGATGAAGCCGCAGGTGTTGATGAGGGCCACCTCGGCCTCCTCTGCCTCCGCGACGAGGTCGAAACCGGCCAGCCGAAGGCGACCGGCAAGAACTTCGCTGTCGACCTGATTCTTGGCACAGCCCAGAGAGAGGAGGAATAGCCTGGTCCTTTTCGGAAGCCCGATCTCCTCCATCACAGCCTCTCGAGAGGATGGCCCGGACGGACACGGTAGGTGGCCACATCGGCCCGGCTGCTCAGCGGCGTCCACGACTCGTCACGCCAGTGGACGTCGAGATTTGCTGCGTTTCCGATACGGATTCGCGTGTCGGCATCGATTTCAAAGGTCCTCTGATCGCCCTGCTGAAGGGTTCCCTGGTAGAGAACCGACTCACCCTGGGAGATTCGGACCCAACAGGCGCCTCGGCCGACGATGCGCAGCACATCAGCGGCGACAGCCTCTTCCAGGGGCGCCACGTCGACGGAAAGTTCCCTCAGCCAGGCGATATCGGGACTCAGATCGTCGCTGACCCGTCCGGGAAGGACCGGTTCAGCCCGATCGGGAGAAAGAGCCACGACGGCAAGGTCTTCCGGTTCGGCGGAGACGACGACGGCGGGCATTTCCTCGTTATCGTCAGTCTCTGTCTCCAGAACCGCCAGGGAAGGCTGGTCCTCGGAGAGCTCCTCCAGGGTACGCTCCATTTCCGCCGGCGGGACGGGAGGGACGGGACGGACCTCGTCCCGTTTCTGCCAGACGACGAAAAGAGCCGCGGCGACACCCAGCGCAAGCAGGAGATAAAGCCAGGCTCGGGAAATCTTCCGGAACCCCTTGGCCGGAGGAGCCGTCGAACCGATGACGTTGCCCAGCCCCTCCGTCTCCGGCTGGGGCAGGACTTCGTCGAATTCCTCCCAAAGGTGGGGGACGTCGAGGAAGTTAAGGTAGGTGCGGAGAAACCCCCGGGCATAGACCAGTCCGGGAAGTTCCTCCATGCGCCCCGCTTCGAGTGCCTCCAACAGAGGGACGCGAATGCGGGTCCGGCTGGAGGCCTCGTCAAGGGTGATCGCTTTGCTTTCCCGGATCTGTCGCAGCTGATCGCAGAGTTCTCTCAGACGCTGATCACGCTCGGACACGGCTATCCCTCCCTGAGGCTGCCCTCAGATCGCGCAAGGCGACACGCGGATCAGCGGCACCGAAGATGGCGCTGCCGGCGACGACGACGTCGCATCCGGCAGCGACGACAGCAGCGACGTTGGAGCCCCCCAGCCCCCCGTCCATCTCGATCAGAAAATCCAGGTCATCGGCAGCCCGCCACTGGCAGAGGGTCTCCGTCTTGGAGAGCACTTCGGGAAGAAAAGCCTGCCCTCCGAATCCGGGATTGACGGACATGACCAGGACAAGATCGACAAGATGGAGGACGGGACGAATCATCTCGACGGGTGTTCCCGGATTGAGGGTCACGCCCGGGAGACAGCCGAGATCGCCGATGTGGGCAAGAAGACGATGAAGGTGGTTCGTCGCCTCGACGTGAACGGTGAGGTAGTCGGCACCCGCTTGGGCAAAGGCCTCAACGGAGCGTTCCGGCTCGTCAACCATGAGGTGGACGTCGAGAATCTCGTCGGAGTAGGCCTTGCGGAGAGCCGCGACGAGGGCGGGACCGTAAGAGATATTCGGCACAAAGCGCCCGTCCATGACATCGACGTGGAGACAGTCGGCCTCACCGGACAGGCCGTCGATGGCCTGTCTCATGGACAGAGGATCGGCAGCCAGAAGCGAGGGGGCCACAAGGGGCCGTCCACGCTCTAGCGATAGCGGTCTTGCCATACGAACATTCCTCCCAGGTAAATCGTGACAGCGGCGCTCTCCCGGTAAGGGGCATCAAGGGTGATGTATTCGCCGCCCTTGACCTCCCTGTTGAGGATCTCTCGCGTTCCTGCCGTGTCGACGATCTCGATTTTGAGCTCCATCGGTCGGGTCAACGGAGGCACCTGATAGCGTATCTTCGCCGTCTTCTGAGGCACCTCAGGGGCTACGGTGGAAGGTGTCGGGGCCGTCGGCACCGTTCCCGGCGTCTCGGCCGGAGGGGCCGTTGCCGTCGGGCTTATCGGGGGCGGCGTCGTCATCTGGGCCGGAGCCTGGCCGGGAGCGAGGCCTGGCACCTTGGGGGCCTCCTGGGTCGGCGGCTTTTTCAGCGTCGCCACGGTGACAGTCACGCCCGATCCTGCCGGCACCTTCGATCCCGGCGAGGGGTCAAGGCGTGTCACAAGGCCCTCGGGAGAAGCCTGAGTGTAGACGGAACTGACGGAGCGCACCGTCAGGCCCGCCTCGGTGATGATCTTGCGGGCGATCGTCTCCGAACGTCCCACTGCATCGGGGACGACAACCATGCCGCCGCTGCTTTTCGGTCCCAGGCTGACAAGAAGGTCAATCGTCCTCCCCGGCGACATCATCGTCGGCGCCGCCGGGCTCTGGGCCACGACGATCCCGGCCGGTCGGCTTTCGTCGTGGATGCGGAGCACGTCACCGGCCTTGAAGCCGTCCTCTTCGAGGCGGGCCGTGGCCTGGGCGAATTCCATCCCCCGAACGTCGGGCAAGGAAAGGCGGGTTCCCCCCTTGCTCACCTTGAGGACAAGGATCTTACCCCCCTTGACCTTCTCTCCGGCCGCCGGCCACTGAGCAAGGATCGTACCGGCCGGCTGGAGGGACTCGACCTGGTCGACCCGGACGAGAAGCCCGAGAGCCTGGGTCTGGTCCACAGCATCAATGACAGACAGGCCCTCCAGTGCAGGGACTGTCAGTGTCCTCCCGCCGAGAAAGACGGTGTAGACAGCCATGATGGCCGATCCGAAAATCACCAGCAAAACGACGAGCATCGTCAGTCGAAAGAGATTGCGCATCCTCGTTTCCTCCTCAGCTGCGCCGCATCAGAACGGCGACGAAGGTTCCTTCGGCCCAGGGCGTCTCGGGAAGGACGTAATATCCCCAAGGGCGTCCACGGCGAGCTAGATCGCGGGGCAGGTCGAAAGCCCACTCGACGGCATCGCTCCGCGAAGCCAGGGCCCTGGCGACAATCTGTTCGTTCTCTTCCTTGAACAGGCTCGCAGTCCTGTAAAGGGCAATGCCTCCAGGAGCGAGACACTCCAGAGCCGCCACAAGAAGCCGTTCCTGCTTTCGGGCAAGCTCGGCCAGATGGCTGCGGCGAAAGGCCCATTTCCTCTCAGGCAGACGAAGCCATCGCCCGCTTTCTGACGAGGGGGGCTCGACACAGACCCAGGCCCGACCGGACAAAGGAGCTGGTACAGGATCGTATCCGGCCGGAATCGCCATCGGCGGAGAGGCCTCGTTCCACAGAGGGACCTCCCTTCCCTCGGGAGAAAGGAGGCAGGCCGCCTCATGAGGCTCGCCGAGGAAAAGACCACCGCCCCGAGGCAACCGATCCCTCAGAAAAGGAGCCAGACGGGCAGAGGTCTCACTCTGAAAGAGCGCACCGTGGCCGACATGATTCTCCAGAAGAGCGTCGCTTCGAAAAAGCCCCTCCACTGCCGGAGAAGGCCAGAAGCGGGCACTGATCCTGGTGGCGGGTCGATTCCACCACGACAGAAGAGGCCTCATGGAAAGGAGCTTCATGATCCGTTTCGCCTCATGGGTTCCCCAGGAATCGCGCAGCGAGGAAAGCCCCTCGTCGGGGAACCCCAGAAGAAGCGCCTGATCGCGCAGATCACCACTGGCCGCCAGCTTCTCCAAGATCTCGATTCCCTCTTCGTGACAACGCCGCAGAAGCCCGTTGACCAGACGGCCCCCTGCCTCGTCCCCCTGGAGAGCCAGTCGCTGAACGAAGGCATTGATGAGGCTCCGGGGAGGCATGAGAGGCATTTCGACGATTCCCACAAGACCGAGAATCAGGGCATCGCCTGTCGCGGCAGGAAGTTCGCGGATTCCCCGCCGCGACAGGCGCGAGACGAGGAAGAGCCAGAGAGCCCGCCGCCTCAATCCCCGAAAGAGAAGCGATTCGGCAAGGCGCCTCTCCCGACTTTCCAGGTCAGGAGCGACGGCCTGAAGGGTCTCTCCCCAAGAGGAGGAGCGACTGAGATTGCGCCAGGTCAGAAGAGCCGCCTCGACGCCACGCATCAGCGAACGATCTCGGCCTTCAGAGCCTGACCGGGTTGACGGGTGACGACGAAAAGACGCGACGGGAAGGGGAGGAAGGCGCCGAAGGAAGACGACCGGCCCGACCGGACCTCAACCCCCAGGATCTCCATGCCCTTCACGTCGGCATCGGTCGTCAGATGGCGTTGGACGAAACCGCTGAGGAGGGGGCCCGCCCCGTTGGCCACGGCAAGGGCCACGAGGACAGCCAAGAGAGAGAGATGTCCCGTGCCCCAGAGGATCAGCAGAAAGGCGACGGAAGCCACCAGGTTGACGACGACAACCGTCGTGCCGCACCGGCGATGCAAGGCGAGATCGACCTCTCCGGCCTCTAACCGCCTCAGGGCCTCTTT
Organism: Synergistaceae bacterium; assembly: GCA_016756725.1. Taxonomy (GTDB): domain Bacteria; phylum Synergistota; class Synergistia; order Synergistales; family Aminithiophilaceae; genus Aminithiophilus. Next base: position 8,872 of record JAESII010000013.1, read on the forward strand.
GGCGGCGGCAAAAACGATGACAGCCTGAAAGGGGCCATCGACAAAAAAACCGTCCTCCACAGCATAGCCCGAAAGGGGCAAAGACGGTCCTGCCGCCTCTTCAAGAACGTGGGCCGTCGCATGTTCCAAGGCATGGTTACGACGGATCCTGATGTTGAAAAAGACGGCCAGGATCTGTTTGGGCCCGGCGAAAAGCCAGAAGAGAGAACGCAGGGCGAAGCCAAAGGGGATCATGAAAAGGACCAGAAAAAGAGGGAGGACCAGCACGATCAGACCCAACCAGGGCACCAGAAAAAGAAACAATACTAACAACAGCAGCAAGGGCATCGAGGGGGATCTCTCCTTCCCGTCGTCGGGAATCCCAAAAAAGGGGCGGCCGCTGAGGCCACCCCTAGTCTAACCTACCTTTGACCGACGATAAAGGCCGGCCTTCAGTCGTTTCTTCCGCCCACCATTCCCCGAAGGAGGAGAAGCCGTACGAGCTGTGCCACGGCCATGACCGAAGCGGCCACATAGGTGAGAGCCGCCGCATTGAGGACCGTACGGGCTCCGCCGATCTCGTCGCTGCCGAGGATCTGCGTGTCTGAGAGCAGCCGCAGAGCCCTGGCGCTGGCATCAAATTCCGTCGGGAGCGTCACGAGATGAAAGACGATGACGCCGAGGAAGAAGATGATTCCCAGGTCCATCAGCAGGGGCGTGCGGAGAAGGAGACCGATGAAAAAGAGAGGGAAGGCCAGCCCCGAACCGATGTTGACGACAGGCACAATGGCGTTGCGGACGCGCAGAGGGGCATAGGACTCTCGATCCTGAACGGCATGGCCGACCTCGTGGGCCGCTACGCCGATAGCGGCGATGCTGGTGCTGCTGTAGACCGTGTCGGAGAGGTGGAGCGTCTTGTCCCTCGGGTCGTAGTGATCGGAGAGATTGCCTTGGACACGGCGGACGGGAACGTTGGACAGGCCATGCCTGTCCAGAAGGACACGGGCAACCTCAGCTGCCGGAATGCCCCGCCGTGAAGGAACGCGGCTGAACCGTTCGAAAGCCCCCTTGACCTTCATCTGGGCCCAGAAGGCCAGAAGAAGGGCCGGGATGAGCAGCAGAAACGTGGGATCAAAGAAAAAGGGGTACATCATTCCCCTCACCTCCTGAAAGATGGCGAGCCTTTTTTGAAAAGATACCGATGGCCTCTGAGCCTGCCATCGGTATTCTACACGATTTGAAGAGGAAGAGCAATAATGGTCAAATCAGCTTTGCCCGTAGAAGTGTGCCATGGCATCAACAACACGCTCCTGTTCGGAGGCGGTCAGTTCGGGAAAGACGGGTAGGGCCAGGACGTCTTCTGCGAGAGCCTCGGCCGTCGGGAAATCTCCCTTGCCGTGGCCCAGGAAGGCAAAGCAACGCTGCTCGTGAAGAGGCAGGGGATAATAGACCCGTGAGGCGATGCCTTGCTCCTCGAGAAAAGCCTGCAGTGCGTCGCGGCGGCTGCAGCGGATGACGTACTGGTGAAAGATGTGGCTGTTCCCCTCGAGAACGGTGGGAGCCTGGACGACATCGTTCAGGCCGGCCTCGGCAAAAAGAAGCCCGTAGCGGTCGGCCACAAGACGACGCTCTTCGTTCCATTCGTCGAGATGACGCAGCTTGACCCTCAACACGGCGGCCTGGAGCGAGTCGAGACGGCTGTTGAGGCCCACTTCCTCGTGGAAGTAGGTCCTGCCCGAGCCGTGGACACGAAGACTGCGGAGCCGTCGGGCCAGGGCCTCGTCGCGGGCCGTGATCATCCCGCCGTCTCCGTAGCCTCCGAGGTTCTTCGTGGGGAAAAAGGAGAAGCAGCCAAGATCACCCCAGGCACCTGCCCGGACGGGCTCATTCTTCTTCATCCGCCAGCTTCCGAAGGCCTGGGCAGCATCTTCGACGAGGACTATTCCCCGCCCTTTGAGCTCTTCGTCTATCTCCTCGAGGGGGACCATCTGCCCAAAGAGATGAACGGCGATGACCGCCCGGGTCCTGTCCGTGACACTGGCGAGGACGGCATCGGTCTTCATGTTGTAGGTCTCGGGATCGACGTCGACAAAAACGGGCTTCGCCCCCAGGCGGGTGATGGCGCTCACGGTGGCGAAGAAGGTGAAGGGCGACGTGATCACCTCATCGCCGGGCTTGAGATCAAGGGCCATCAGGGCGAGAAGAAGGGCATCACTCCCGGAGGCGCAGCCGACGGCGTGCGAAACGGGAAGGTAGGTGGCCACGTCAGCCTCAAAAGCGGACACGGCCGGCCCGAGGATGAAGGACTGTTCGTCAAGGACCTCGTTCAGGGCCCCTTGGATCTCCTGACGGATCCGGTGATAATTGCGTTTGAGATCCAAGGTGGGCAGGTAATCGGGTTTCATCGCAACCTCCTGGGTCGGGGCGGTTCCCCTGATATCGCCTTCAGTGGGAGTATCCCTCCCGAGGCCCTTTCTGTGACCTCTAATCCTCGGACTGATTGAGGCCCTGGCTCGAAAGAGCCAGGTGATGCCTCATGATCTCAACGGAGAGGTCGGCATTGCGATCTCTGAGAGAGTCGATGAGAAGGCGGTGGTCCTTGATGCTGGGATGCTCCTTGGACGGAGTCTGGCCGGCCTTGTGGCCCAGGAAGGGGTCATAGAAGACCATGTAGACGTTCGTCCGGGCCAGGATGTTCTCGACATAGTCGGCCAGGACCTTGTTACCGCTCGCCTCGGCGATAATTCGGTGAAAGCTCTCGTTGACCTCGAGGTAAAGCTCCAGACTCTGCTCCTCGAAGGAGCGCTCCTCCTCAAGGAGGGTCTCCTCGAGACGGCGCAGATGGCGCTCGCTGATCCGTCCCGCGGCAAGACGGACGGCCAGACACTCAAGCTGTTCCCTGACGACGAAGGTGTCCTCCATCTCGCGCTTCGACGGAGAGGCGAGGCGGGCCCCGCTGTTGGGAATGATGACCACGAGCCCCTCACTGGCCAAGCGGCGCAAGGCCTCTCTGACAGGGGTCCGACTCACTCCCATCTGGACGGCGATATTCACCTCCGGCAGGCGTTGGCCCGGTTTGAGTTGCTTGGTGATGATCTTGTGGCGCAACTCTTGGTAGACATAATCAGCAGAAGTCGTGTAAAGTCTCGGCTCACGCGTCAAGCTCATGCCCTCCTTGGGGTCTCTGCACCCCCTGCAATGCACAAAAATCAAAATGATATACGGTTCAACACTGCCCAGTGTATCATGGGATACAACAGATGGCAATCGCTGTCCTTGCCTTTTTGTCCGACCCACAGACATCATAAGAGGGGGCTCTGGAGACCCCCCTCCGGCAGAGTCGCGAGAATACAAAACTCGGTTATTCTAACATATGTGACTCAAATGACAAGAGAAGGCCTGGCCGGTGTACCACAATAGGGTGCCCCTCAGAGGCTACCCACCGCAAGAGCCGCTTCCACATTAAGGAGGAACATTGATGAGAATCGTTGTCCTCGTCCTTTCCGTTTCTTCCGTCTTCTTTTTCGGCAGAGCCCTCGGCGCCCTGGGAGGTTACATGATGGGCCGCCCTCACCCGACTCTCATGGTTCAGGGACTGGCAGGCGGGGTCGTCACGGCTCTTCTGGCCCTGTGGCTCTGGAGGGATCGGCTCCGCCGGGAGTCGAAGAAGTAAGGCCCAGATCATCAAGGGCTGCGGCGAGCAGCGCCAGGGTCGCCGTCCTCAAGGCTTCAGGGCGGTGGCCGGCCAGGCGCGCACAAGTCTTGGCGGGAAGGTCGCAGAGCAGACAGCTTCGGGGCGACCCATCCATCCCCTCACGGCTCAAGGCTCCCCTGACATCGATGACGTCGATGTCCAGAAGCCTGCCCCAAGATTTCTCCTCCTCCAGGGTAAGGGCGAGGGCCTTGAGAGTTTCGCCGTCGAGAGAGGAAAAGGCTAGCAGCCGGGCCGGTCCTGCCCCGTTGGCCAGAACGACTTCCCGTTGCGGCACCCTGCCGAGCCTTTCGACGAAACGCCGGGCCACGGTAGCCACGCAGGCTTCGGCACCGGGAGGATCCTTGGGAAGACCGGGAATATTAAGAGCCACCTGAACGACGGCATCGAAGTCCTCCAGGAGAGAGACTTGACAAGCAGCCCTTTCCTCCCGGCCCCGCAATAGCTCCGACAGCTTCATCCCCTCAACCATTACCAGACCTCTTTCAGATGGCGAACCGCCACCGTCAGCGCCAGCCCGTCAAGGCGGCTGACGGAAAACCGCAACCCCGCCACCGGCCGTGGAGGCCAGGCAAAAAGGCGCCCCGCAGCAAGGGCCACTCCGGCTGCCCGGGCGGCACTGGCTAGAGCCTCCCCGTCACGGGGCGTCGTGTCTAGCCAAAGGTAGATGCCCCCCTGAGGCGGGACGACGGAAAATTGCGGAAAGGCTCTGGCGAGTGCCGACGCCAGCCGGTCCATGCGCCCCTTCAGAAGGGAGCGGAGACGCCTCAGCCCCTCATCGAGGCCGCCCCTGACGATAAAGGCCAGGGCGGCCTTTTGGGTCAGCGTCGAAAGGGGACCGAAACGACGGCCACGAACGGCCAGAAAGGGATCCTTCATCGACGGGGGGAGAAGGCCGTAGCCGATGCGCAGCCCCGGAAAGAGAAGCTGGCTGAAAGAACCGATGTAGAGGACCCGCTCGGCCCCGTCCAGCGATTTCAAGGCCGGCACGCTGGCCGAGCCGTAACGGAACTCCCCGTAGGTGTCATCTTCAATGATCCAGAAGGATTGCCTTTCCCCCAGGCGCAGCAGTTCCTGGCGGGCCTGGAAGGTCAGGGTCCGACCGGTGGGGTTGTGAAAGCTCGGGATAAGATAAAGGGCCTCACCGGGGCCGATCGATCGGGCGCGGTCGACGAGAGCCTCTTCGCCCAAAGGGAGAGAGGCCACGTTCAGACCCTCGGCCTGAGCCATGGGGATAATATCAGGAAAAGTCAGCTCCTCGACCCACAATTTCGTCGTTCCCAGTGCCCGCAATGCGGCCAAAGCCGTCGAAAGCCCCTCGATGCCACCACCTGTCACGACCAGATGATCTCCCTGGACGGGAATGCCTCTGAGCACGCCATGATGGATCAAGGCCTCCCGAAGCCCCTCATGCCCCACCAGCGGCGACGGTGCAAAAAACTCCCCCTCTTTCAGGCTCTCCAAGGAGCGCAGGAGACCGGTCACGGCTTTCCGCGGAAGCATGCCCGGCGAGGGCCTTTCCGAGGCGAGATCGAGATGGTGGTCTCCACCGCCATCGGGACCACAAGAGATCCGGGGGGGGCGAATGGCGACAAAGCTGCCGCTGCGCCCCTTTTCGACGATGTATCCTTGGGCGGCCAGGAGGGCGTAGGCCTCACTGGTCGTCGTACGGCTCACGGAAAGGGCCTGGGCAAGCTCCCTCGTTCCCGGAAGCCGATAGCCGCCGGTGAGGGCCCCCCTGTCGATCATCGTCTTGAGGTGATCGGCGATCTGTCGGTAAAGAGGCGTTCCCGCCCCCTTCTGGAGAGGAATCTCGAGCATGATCGGCCTCCTTTGCCTTTCTGGAGACGATTCCCTACAATGCGAGGACGGCCTTTTGCCGCCGTTCACTTTTCTGACGAGGTGAAGCCATGACGCTCCTTTATGATGCTCTGATTTTCGACGTCGACGGCGTCCTGATCGACACCGACGACTCCTATTTCGCCCTCGTGGGACAGGCGATCCGCTGGGCCTGGGGGCTGAGCCCCCAAAGAAGGACCGATGGAGAACCCTTTCTCTGGGAACACTACAGGGTCGCCAAAGGGCACCGGGCTCTGAACGACGATTACGACATCGCCTGGGCCCTGCTTTGCCTCAGCGCGTCAACGGGGGAGAGACTTCTGAGCCGGGCCTTCCCGACGCCGGAGCGCTGGAAGATGCTCCTTGAAGCCTTCGAAGGAAGCGACGTCATTTCCTGGGTGAAGGAGGCCTTCGGCGAAGGCTTTTCCCGACAGGAAGTCCGCAGTCTCTGTGAAGAGCTCTATTTCGGGGAAGGGAAGCTCTGGGAGAAACGGGGCCGCCGGGCCCGCATCCGCGAGGCCTCCGGCCTGTGGCAGATGGAGCACCCCCTCATCGGGCGCCGTTGGCAGGACCTGCCCCTGCCCGTGGGCATCTACACGGGCAGGCCCCGGGCCGAACTGGACCTGGGGCTCGAGCTCCTGAGATGGAGCAATCTGCCCCGCGAGAGGGCCGTCACGCCTGACGACGGAGTGCGCAAGCCTTCGCCTGAGGGGCTACACCGCCTCTGCTCGCGCCTGAAAGCCACAGCGCCGCTCTTTTTCGGCGACACCGAAAGCGACCGAGAGGCCTGGAGGCGCTTCGGAAAGGGAGCCTTCGTGGCCATCGGCTCCATTCTCGAAGGCGACCTCCTCCATTTTCTAAACGTCGAAGAGGCTCTTGATCGTCTCCTTTCCCGTTAGGCGCTCAGTGTCGACTGTCGCTGAGGCGGATGCGCTCCAAAACCGCCTCGGCCTGAGGCGACCGGAGATAATCCCAGGTGACAGGCGGAACAAGGCGGCGGACAAGGTCCCAGTCGTCGGCCCGGATGGCATCACGGACGGAGGAGGCGGAAACGGCCGTTCCCTCGACCCACTCGAGCCGGGGAATCTCGATGAAATCGACGGACCGGGACGGAAGGATCTCCCTCATGGCCTCGTTATAACGACGTGTCACGGGGCAGTAGGGCTCGGTCCCGACAAATCGCGCGCCGATCGCCAGAGCCGGCACGAAAAGATTCGCGAAGAGAGTCACGTCGAGACGGGCCTGCAGGAGAGCTCTCTCCTCGTCACCGGTGCCGCGGAGAAAATAGGAGGGGAAGGTGGCCCGAGAGACGGCGTAATCGCCGCTTCGGAGGACGGTGACCCCTTCGAGATCCTCCGTTCCCCGGCGGATCAGGTCAATGCGGTCGGCGAAGGGAAAGAGGGAGAGGTCGGTCTCGACGACGATGACGTAGAGATGGTCGCAACGGCGACGGGCCTCTTCGATGAGATAGCGATGCCCCCGAGTGAAGGGATTGGCGTTGACGACGATGGCCCCGACCCTGCCGACCGACTCTTTCCGGATTGAAGCCAGATAGGCCCTGAAGGTGGCTACGCCGGGCTCGCCCATCTCAAGGAGGACCACCGAGGAGGCAACCCGGGCCAGCTCGATGAAGCCCAGGGAAAGGAACCGCTCGGCCGCATCGGGCTTGGTGTAGACGAAAAGGTGGGTCTTCCCCTCCTCCCGGGCAACCTGAAGGAGACGGGAGATGACAACGGCCGACAGGCCGCCGTCCTGACGACTTCCGTCGACAGCGACCATTTTGATGACCTTGCCCTCAAGACTGCCCGTAGCGACGACGCGGCCGTCACCGTCCTCGACGGCGACGGTCAGATCGGGATCGCCCTCGAAGGATAGGCCCTGGCCGTTAAGAAAGGTCTCGATGGAACGTCGTTCCGCCGGGGAAGGGCGAAAGAGCAGGCGGACATCGAGGTCAAGCATGAAGATCACTCCTCAGATCGAACGCAGTTCCCGCTTGAGCACTTCTCCGATTGCCGATCGGGGAAGGCGGGGGACGTAATGGATGAGACGGGGGATCATGAAGTGAGGCAGCCGTTCGCGGCAGAAGGCGGCCAGCTCCCTTGAGGGGACGGGACCTGCCGGCCCGGCGACAAGATAGGCCCGGATGACCTCGCCGCTGAGACTGTTCGGTGCACCGACGACGGCGGCGTCGACAACGGAGGGGTGCTGGCGGAGCACCTCTTCGACATCGCGGGGATAGACGTTGAATCCGCCTACGATGATGACGTCCGAGGCCCGGGAGACGACGGTGAGGTAGCCCGTGTCATCGACGGAGGCGATGTCGCCCGTCTCGAACCAGCCTTCGGCCGAAGAGGCGCGGTAGAGACCTTCAGGACGGACATAGCCCGGCGAAAGGGAGGGGCCCCGAAGCCAGAGCCTTCCCTCGGAAGAGGGGGGAAGGACGAGGCCCCTTTGGTCTTTGATGACCGTCTCGAATCCCTTGAGGGGCAGCCCGACAGTGCCTGCCTTGCGCCGATCATAGCCGGGATTGACGGCCACGACGGGTGACGCTTCGGTGAGGCCGTAACCTTCGAGAACGGGAAGGCCGAGGAGACGTCGGCAACGTTCGTCAAGAGACGACGGCAGGTGATCGCCGCCGCAGATGATGGCCTTCAGGGCGGGCCGATGGGAACCTCGGGCGACGGCGGAGGTGAGGTAGGCCAAGAGAATGGGGACGGCGACGGCAACGGAAACGCCGCTCCGCCTCATGGCCTCCAAGGTCGCCTCGCAGGGCATGAACGCCGCCAGCAGAACCTGGGGAAGTCCCCGCAGAAGAGGCAGAAGACCGCAGACGGTGAATCCCAGGGCGTGAAAATCGGGCAGGACATTGAGGATGACGTCGTCATCTCCGATGGCCCGTACCCTCTCGACAGCGCCTTCGACGTTGTCGGCCAGGTTCGCCGCCGTCAGGCAGACGGCCTTGGGTTCTCCCGTCGTTCCCGACGTGAAGAAGACGACAGCTTCCCCCTCCTCTCCCGGCGTGAACGGGCGGAGGGAAAAGGAGGGCTGATCGCGGTCGACGGCCGTGGCCACAGCCGGTATGCCGGCCGTCCGCAGCGCCGGAAGAAGACCCGGAACGCCCTCGGCAATGACGGCACCGGCCACGCCGACATGATGACAGGCTCTGACGAGGGTCTGAACCCCGTTTTGGCCGTTCATGGGAACGACGGAGCCGCCAAGGGACCAGGCCGCCACGGTGAGGGCCCAGAAAAGAGGTGAATTGGGAAGAACAAGGGCCAGGCGGCTTCCCGGGCGGAAACCGCTGTCAGCGAGGCGCAGGGAACAGCAATGGACAAGCTCAGAGTAAGCTCTCCAGGACCACCAGGTCCCCCGCCACCAGAGGCACCGTTCCTCCGGTTCCTTACGGCACCGCTCCAGGATGAGCCGATCCAGTCTCACCTCCATGGGCGCAGCCTCACCGGTCGGAGAAAAAAAGGGGCCATCTCTCAGAAGGTCAGGGCCAGAAAAGCCTGCCAGGCCGAAGCGAGGGGGAGAATCTCCTCGGGAACGTCGTTTTTCGGATGATTGACGTCAAATTCCGCTCCCGTGCCGAGGAACATGAAAACCGTCGGAGCCTGATCGCCGTAGAAGGAAAAGTCCTCGCCGGAAAGGACGGGGCGGTCCATGACATCGACGGCATCGTCACCGAAAAAGACTTTGGCCCGCTCGAAAAGGACGGCCGTCTTCTCGGGGTCATTTTCAACGGAAGGGTAGTTCCGGGCATATTCGACGTGGGCACTGGCGCGGTAGGCCCGGGCCAGGAGGGGAATCATCGCCTCGAGCCTCTCCTGGACGTGATCGCGCACCTCCCTCTTGAAGGCCCTCAGCGTTCCCCAAAGGTGAGCCTCTTTGGGGATGACGTTGTAGGCGTCACCCGCCTCGATCTGACCGAAGGAGATGACCACCGTCTCCTGGGGATCGATCTCACGGCTCACGACGTTCTGAATGGCCAGGAGAAGGTGCGCTCCGATGGTCACCGTATCGATGGCGGTGTGAGGCGACGCGGCATGACCTCCGGTCCCCTCGATCTCGATGTGGATCCTGTCGGAGAGGGCCGTCATCGTTCCGGGCCGTAGGGAGAGGACACCGAAAGGCAGATGGGGGCGGAAGTAGATGCCAAGCACAAGGCCGATGGAGAATCGCTCGAAGAGCCCGGCGGCGACGAGGGCCTTCGCCCCGGCCCGCCCTTCCTCGGCGGGCTGAAAGAGGAAAAGGACCGGCCGCTTCAGCTCCTCCCGACGGTCCGAAAGCAGGATGGCCGCCCCGAGGAGAGCTGCCATATGGCCGTCGTGGCCGCAGGCGTGCATGATTCCGGGAATGCAGGAGGCGAAGGGAAGCCCCGTCTCCTCGTCAAGAGCGAGGGCGTCCATGCCACAGCGGAGCATGAGCGCCGGCCCGGGCAGATCTTCGCCGAGGACGGCCAGAACGGCCGTGGCCACGCCGAAGGAGCGATGAACGGTCATGCCCGGAAGAGTCTCCAGGACCTGAGCAACCCGGGAGGCCGTGACGTTCTCTTCGAAGGCCAGTTCCGGAAACTGATGGAATTCCCGTCTCCAGCCAACGATCTTTTCCGAAAGCTCCTCGGCCTCAGCCAAAAGCTGGGCTCCCAGGAGATGATGTCCTTTCAGGCTCTCTGCCACCGTCGCCACTCCCTTCGCTCGTTTCTCCTCCACTGCCGCTTCACGTGAGCCAGCGCCGGAACAGTCCCGGTTGACTCCAGGGATCAAGCACAAGAGGCGTCATCACGGCACTTGCCCGGCAGATTCCCCCCCAAAGAGCAAGGGCCTTGCCGCTTTCGTCCGCCACCTGCCACGCATCGGACGGGTCCTCGGTGGGGCTGACCTTGATCCCCTCAGGCAGCCAGCCTCGGATCTTTTCCTTATCCCGGAAAAACCCTTTGGCCTGGGGCGCCTCGGAGCTCCCCGCCTCGAGCCGTGCCGCAAATCCGAGCCCCCCATCGAGGTCCGTCACGACAGCGGCAAGACCGAGACCTCGAATGGAACTGCCTCCGAAAAGGACCTTGCTTCCCAGGGGAGGGAGGGAACTCCCCATGGCAAGGAGGCGGAGAGAACCCGAGAAGGCCTGGGTCAACTGCTCTCGGAGGTTTCCGCTGGAAGCCAGGGCAAGGAGAATCTTCTGGGTCTGGCCGGGCAGGAGAATGACGGCGTCGCTCTTGTCGGCGATCCGGCCTGCCGTCAGGGGAAAGACGATCGTTCGGCAGCCGAGCCGCTCCAGGAAGAGGAACCACCCGTTGCCCGCAAGGTCCACATCGTGAGGTCGCAGGACCGTGACGACAGGCCTGGCCGGAAGGGGTTCCACGGGGAAGGGCGCCTCTTCCCAGGCGCCGAAATAGGACCCGAGGGCGGCGAAAAAGGGCCAGCTGACCTGACCGCTCAGAGATTCGAGCTGAGCCGCGGCGGCACGGAGAGGAAAGATGGAGGGACGCCAACGTTCGGCGTCAAGAAGATCCTCCATGCCCGGCAGGGGACGCTCGAGATAGCGGGGGACGAAACCGAGTCCCAGGGCCGGCATGCGCCGCCCCACTTCCATCTCGAGGAGCTGGTACTCCCTCAGGTTGGGGGGCGAAGCGAAAAGAAGGGCCGGAGGCTCGTGCAGTTCGAGGCGATGAATCTCCTTGAAGACCCCTTCCGCGAGATTGGCCGTAACCATCGACGATCCGTCGGCGTAAAGAAGAGGAATCAGGGCGCCTCCGATGTGACGTGTCACCTCGACGGTCACAGCATCCAGGCGGATTTTCCCCTCTTCGAGGCGGCCCTGACAGAGAGGCGCCAGGACGAGATTGAGGGCCCCGCTGTCGGCAGCGGCCTGAAAAAGGGCCCGCACGTTCTTCCCGCCCCCGCTCAGCCAGGGATCAAGAAAAGTCACTTCCTGATCACAAAGACGCTGAAGCAGAGCCGCCTGGTAGGGATCGGTCCCGACCAGGAAAAGGCGAAGCCTGTACCCTCGCTGGCGGAGAGCCGAAGCCACGAGGAAGGCAGGGGGAACCTTCCCCTCCTGCCGTTCGCTGGCCAAGATGACACGCCTCAGATTCATCGATCTCCCCCCTTGGCCTTTTTCTTCCTGATATCCAGAGTATTGTAACATCACCCTCTGGAGGCCCGAAGGGTCAGGGGCGGCCCAGGACAGAATGTCCTGGGCCGCCCCTGAGTCACGTGCTCCCAGCCCGACCGGGATCAGCCGATCAGTGCCGTCGTGGCCTGAAGCCTGGCGTTCCAGAGGATCCCCTTCATCTCGACGAGAACCTTGTCGTTTTTGAAGTCCAGTTCCTTCGGAACCCAGAGAACATAGCCCTCCGACTGGAGAGACTCGTAATCATCAACGTCACGCGGTTTGCCGCCCTCGACGAGGGCTGCCGGAATCCGGCATCAGCCACCTCCGAGCATGACGACGCGGACATGTCCCTCTTTTCCGGCAGCGTCGAGCTTTTCCTTCGCCTTATCGGTCAGTTCCAGTACAAGCTGGCGCATTGAATACCCCTCCCCCTATAAACTCAAGCTGGACTCATTATACCCCCTGAAGGTAATTTTTCCAAGCCCTCCGACGCAAGAAACCCTCCATGTCCTGGGGCAAGGGGGATTTGACGGTCTTCCCCGACAGGTAGGCCAGCGGGACGTTCATAGCCCCGAAGGACAGGCTCCGGGCATGGAGCTGAGGCCGTTCAATACCTTGGGAGCGCCAGATATCGTTGACCGACTGCCTTCCGTACTTGACGTCACCGAGAAGAGGAAGGCCCCTCGCCGCCAGATGCACTCGGGCCTGGTGGGGCCTGCCCGTGACAAGTTCGATTTCGACGAGAGAGAACTCCCCATCCCCGTCAAGGCGGCGGAAACGGGTCAGGGCCTCCTGACCCCGGGGCGAGACGACGACGCGGTTCCCCTCCTCCTTGAGCAGGGGATCGTCGATCTCGCCGTGTTGAGGCGCCCGGCCGACGACGATGGCCCAGTAGATCTTGACGACGGCCTCATCACGCCAGGCCCGGTGCAGCTCTCTCAGGGCAGGTCCTTTGAGGGCAACGAGGAGAGCTCCCGACGTATTCCGGTCCAGACGGTGAACGGGCGTGGGGCGGAAGAGTCCCGGTCCCCGGGTCATTATACCCAGGAGGCGCGAAGAGACGCTGTCATCCCCCTTGACGGCAGGCTGGGTGAGGAGGCCCCAGGGCTTGTCGACGACGAGGAGGTTGTCGTCGCTGTAGATGAAGTCGAGGTCGCCCTTGACGGCCACCGGCACGGCCTTGGTCGCGGGTTCTTCAAAGGGGAGGAAGACCTCCTGGCCCTCAGCAAGGCGGTCCGAGAAGGCCGCCCTTTTGCCGTCGACGCGGATCAGCCCCTTGCGGAAGGCCCTCATGAGAGCTCCCAGGGGAAGATCGGGGTAGAGGGCGCGGATGATCTTGTCGGCTCGCCTCCCGTCGTCGTCGCCGAGGACCCGGAAACGGTGGCTCATGACGGCTCCTCCTGCAGAAGGGACTCGCGTTTCCAGAAGCGCCGCTGCGTCGACCGGTGGTAGTCGCTGATCTCCTGCCCCTCGTCGAGGTCGGCCACCGCCTCTTCCCAGCAGAAGAGGCGGAAATCGAGTTCGTCGGCGGAGGCGACGATGAGGGCCTCCGGCGACGCCGGGAGAACGGGCGAGCCGTATTCCTTCTGTCCGTGATGGCTCAGGATGATGTGGCCCAGGAGGGTCCGCGCGTCTCCTTCGAGGCCGAATTCCTCGGCCAGCCGGGAGAAGAGGGCAAAGCCCAGGGGGATGTGGTCCAGGAAGGTCCCCTCGACGGTCACCGCTGGCGTGGGGTTGAGGGAGTAGGCCTCGATCTTGCCGATATCGTGAAGAAGGGCGCCGGCCACGGTGAGCCCCACGTCGACGGCGGCGCCCCGGCCTCGGCTGGCCTCGGCGAGGACCCGGGCGTTCTCGGCGACGGCCAGGGTGTGCTCCAGAAGGCCGTGGACGTAGGCGTGATGATGGCTCACGGCGGCCGGGGCGACGCGGAAAAGCTCCCCCCGTTCACCGGAGAAGACGTGATCGAGAAAGGCCCGGACCGGATCAGGCGTGAGGGCCTTGAGGACATCGAGACGACGCTCCAGCTCCTCCAGGGGAATGGGAGAACGCTGGACGTAGTCGTGAGAGGGGTAACGGTCCTGGTCGAGCAGGTAGAGGCCCGTGAAGTTGACCTGGGGCTTGCCGTTGAAGGAGACCCGTTTGCCCCGGACACCGATGACCTGGCCGTCAAGGGCGTCCCGCTCGAGGCGGTCGCCGTTGTCGATGCGGAGCGGATTCGCCTCGTCCCGGTAATCCCACCAGCCCGCATCGGCCCAGACCTTGCCTTCGACGGTCCCCGTCCTGTCCATGATGAGGAGATCCCAGAAGGGACGGTCGTTCCGGTCCTTACGGCGCGAGATCTTCTGAACGACGAAGGTCCCCTTGAAGGAGTCCCCTTCGGCGAGGCTGCGGATGTCGGCGACGGTAAGCCGCCCTGTCGGTTCTGTCAATGATCTGCCCTCCATGGCGCCGATCAGGCGCCGTATTTCATCAGCCTCAGGGCATGGGCGAGCATGAGGCCCATCAGCCCCGAAGCGTCCATTCTTCCCAGCCCCCCTCTGGCGCAGACCCGTTCGCCGAAGGAGATGACGTCGTCGGGACGCCCGTAGGGGCTGAAGAAAAGGAGCGGAACCGGGTGCCAGGAATGCCCCCTCAGAAGGCTCGGCGTGCTGTGATCGCCCGTGACGGCCAGCACCGTCGGCTGAAGGTCGACGAGAATGGGCAGGTCTTCGTCGAAGGCCTCAAGGGCCCGGACCTTGCCGGCGAAATCGCCGTCTTCGCCCCGCAGATGAGGGGTCTTGACGTGGATGAAGAAGAAGTCGTAGTCGTCCCAGTAGGCCTGGACGGCGTGGAAGAGATCCTTCGGACGGGGCCCGGCCTCAAGAACCTCCATGCCGACGAGGCGGGCAAGGCCCCGATACATGGGGTAGGCAGCCAGGGCGGCCGACCGGGTCTTGTAGAGCTCCTCCAGGGTCGGCAGATCGGGGCGGGTAGAAAAACCCCGCAAGAGGCAGCCCGAAACTTCGGGATCACCGTCGAGGATCTCCCGGGTCCGGGCAAGGAAGGCGTTGACGACGGAGGCCGTGAAAGAGGCCTGAGGCACCAGAGGCCGGCATTCCCTGAAGGCGCGCCCCTCCTTCTGCGGATCGGCGTCACTGAGACGGAAATCGAGGTCAGGGCCGGAAAAGACGGCCACGAAACGGTGGTCCTCGGCGGGATGAAGGGCGACGGAGACGCCGTCGATGGGTCCCATCTCCCTCTGAAGCCGTTCCAGGACCCTCCGGCTCCGTTCCGTCGAGATCCGACCGGCCCTCCGGTCGACGACGATCTCCCTTTCGCCGATGCGGCAGAGGTTGCCTCGGGCACAGACGTCGCCGGGGGCCACAGGCGCCTCGACGCCGAGGGCTTCGATGACGCCCCGACCGACGGGACAATCGGGACCGTAACCGAAGAGGGCCAGATGACCCGGGCCGCTGCCGACGGTGACGCCAGGCCCCATCATCTCGAGCAGTCCCGTCTCCCCCCGGGCGGCAAGCTCATCGAGGTGCGGCGTCCGGGCCGATTCGAGCTCCGTCAGTCCCTTGGGGCCGGGCAAACCGCCGAGGCCGTCGACGACGAGCAGGACCATCTTGGTGAGATTTTCCACGGCCAGGCTGCTGAGCAACTCCATCCGAGACGTCACGATCTTCACCTCCCGAATCGGGCCGGTCGCAAAAGAGGAGGTCCTCCTTCTCCAAGGCCCTTTTCGGCCTCTCCGGCGAGGAGGGGCCGTCTCCTATTCTACTATGAGCCGGAAAGGGAAGGCCGGAGTTCTCAGCCGCTCTGTCTTTAAAGTCCCTTCTGGTGCGGCCTGTGGTAGGGGGCGCCGAGATGGCAGGCATCGCCCAGGAGGGGAATCGACCAGCCCCGGGCCGTCCTCTCGACGAGGCTGACGCTGCCGTTGCCGACCTGAAAGCGCCAGAAACAGCGCAGGGGCATCTCCAGCCAGGCACAGAGGAGGACCTTGATGACGGCGTCATGGGCGGCGACGAGGACCTGGTCCCCGCCGGCGGCGACGATCGTCTCCAGGGCCAGAAGGGCCCTGTTCTGAACGTCGAGAAGTGATTCCCCCTCGGGCATGGCCAGAAGGTGAGGCGTCTCGTGCCACCGGGCGAGGTCACCGGGCCAGCGCCGCTCCACCTCGTCGGCCTGGAGACCTTCCCAGAGGCCGTGGGAGATTTCCGTCAGTCCCGGCTCGACGTCGACGGCCTTTTTCTGCCTTTCGGCCACGGCCTGGGCGGTGTCGAAGGCCCGAGAAAGGGGACTGCTCCAGAGGCGGTCAAAGGGAACCTTCTCCAGGGCGTCGGCGAGGAGATTCGCCTGCTCCCGGCCCCGCCCGTTGAGGGCGATATCCCTCTGTCCCTGGAAGCGGCCAGCCACATTCCAGTCCGTCTCGCCATGGCGCACAATGAAAAGCCTCATCGTCTAGATCCCCTCCGCGAATTTGACCGTTTCGGCCCAGAGCACATCGGGGTCGCTCCGGAACCGTTCCAGAAGCTCCTTGGGCACGTCGTGGTCGATCTGAAGGGCCCCGAGAGCGAGACCGCTGCCGTTTCTCCGTCCCAGGGCGAAGTTGGCTATGTTGACGCGGGCCTCACCGAGCATCGTCCCCACCTTGCCGATGACACCGGGCCTGTCGTGATTGCTGAAGAGGAAAAGCCGCCCTTCGGGAACGACGTCGATCCAGTAGCCGTTGAGGCCGACGACGCGCTGCTTGCCCTCTTCGGTGACGGTGGCGCTGAGGGTGATGCCCTCGCTGTCGTCACCGACGCGGATCTCGACGAGATTCTGGTAGGTCGTCGATTCGCCCCTCACCTCGTCGACGGGGATGGCCCGATCTTCGGCCAGAAGGGGGGCCGACATGTAATTCACCTCCGGACCCTGATGAACCTCGAAGAAGCCCTTGAGGAAGCTCACCGTGTAGGGCGAGTAGCGGTAGGGCAGTTCGAAGCGGACCCGCTCCTCCTCGTCGGAGAAAAGGGGCCCCCGGAGGGTGACGCTCATCCGGCGGGGAGCCCCCACGAGGAGGTTGGCCGCCAGGATGCCGAGCTTGCGCGCCAGGGAGAGATACTGCTTCTTGCTCCCTGTCAGGACGCTCTCCATGAAGGGCAGGTTGACGGCGTGCTCGTAGGGCTGGCCCCGGAGGGCGGCGAGGACGTTGACGGCTGCGATGGAGGCGACGGCCGACTGGGCCTCCTGGGTGTTGGCCCCGATGTGGGGCGTCAGGACGACGCGGTCACGGAGGTCGGGAGCCAGGAGGGGATGATCGGGCTGAGGCGGTTCGACGCTGAAGGCGTCGAAGGCGGCCCCGGAAAGCCGTCCCTCCCGGATGGCCTCGGCAAGGAGTCCCTCGTCGACGAGGCCGCCCCGGGCGCAGTTGATGAAGTAGGCACCGGCCTTCATGGCCTTGATCTCCCTGGCGCCGATCATGCCCCGCGTCTCCTCCGTCAGGGGGACATGAAGGGTCACCACGTCGGCCAGGGCAAGGGCGCCGGAAAGATCGGAGGCGAGGGAGACACCGATCTTCTCGGCCCGCCCCGTCGAAATGTAGGGATCATAGGCGGCCACATCCATGCCGAAGGCCCTGGCCCGGATCGCCACCTGGGAACCGATACGGCCCAGGCCGACGACGAGGAGCTTTTTGCCCTGAAGTTGGCGGCCCATGAAGTCCTTGCGGCGCCACTGGCCGCTCATGAGGGAGCTGTGGGCCTGAGGCAGGCGCCGGACGAGAGCCAGCATGAGAGCCAGGGTCTGTTCCGTCGCAGCCAGGGTGTTGCCCGTCGGGGCGTTGATGACGACGATGCCGCGACGGCTCGCCTCGGCGAGATCGATGTTGTCGACGCCGACGCCGGCCCGTCCGACGACGCGAAGCCTTTTGCCGTGATCGAGAACCTCCCGGTCCAGAGGCGTGCCGCTCCGGGTCACGAGGGCATCGACGTCGGCGACGGCCTCAAGGAGCTCGGCCCGGCTCAGGCCGATCTTCTGCTCCAACTGGACATCCGGGGCGGAAGCGAAGACCTCCAGACCGGCCTCATGGATGTTTTCCGTGACGAGTACGCGAAACATGGACCTCACTCCTTCCAGCCCTCAAAGGCGGCTTCGATGAAATCTCGACCGCCGTCGAGGCCGATCTCTCGCATGGCTCCGTAAAGCCCTCCCAGGACGAGGGCCAGCTCGGGCCACCTCTCGTCACCGTAATGGGCCAGGCGGAGAATCTGACCTTTGAGCTCCTTCTGCCCCCCGGCGGCCTCGATGCCGAGTTTCCGCAGGGCCCTCTGGAGGTCGACGGCCCGACCTTCGGGAACGGAGAGGGCCGTGACGCCTGACGATCGTGCCGCCCTCTCCTCGACGAAGGGAACCAGGCCCAAGGCGGCGGCTCCGGCGGCGAGGGCCTTGGCAAAGCGCTTTCTTTGGGCGAAACGGAGGTCCAGACCGATCTCGGCCATCGCCGAAAGGGCTGCGTCCAGGGAAAGAAGAAGGCCCACAGGAGGGGTGTAGGGGTTTTCGGGAGCCTCTCTCTCAAGGGAACGGCGGTGCAGGCCGACGTCGAAATAGTAGCTCGCCGACGGGACGGAGCGACTCTTTTCCCAGGCCTGAGGCGACAGCCAGAGCAGGGCCACCCCTGGCGGCGTGACGAGCCCCTTCTGGCTTGCCGAGGCCAGACCGTCGACACCCCAGTCCTGGGGGCGACAGTCCATGGCCCCCAGGGAGCTGACGGCGTCAACGAGGACCAGGGGGCGCCCCTCTTCGGGCAGCTCCGCCAGAAGCGCTTCGATGTCGTTGGTGACGCCCGTCGACGTCTCGTTGTGGGTCAGGAGAAGAACCGTCGTCTCCCGGTGGTCGGCCAGGGCCTTCCTGAAAGTCGCCACGTCGACGGCCTTCCCCGGCTCGACATCGACGGCGGCGACAGTCGCTCCGCGGCGGCCGACGATCTCCCGGAAACGCTCGCCGAAGACCCCGCAGGAGAGGGAGAGGACCTTGTCGTCCGGTGCGACGAGATTCATGGCCAGAGCCTCAAGGGCACCCGTTCCCGAACCGGGCAGGAGTAGGACGGGGCCGTCGACATTCATCAGATCTCTCAGGCGGTTCTGAAGCCGCTTCAGGAGGGCCGAGAAACGGGGACTGCGATGGCTCATCATGGGCGACGCCCCGGCGAGCAGGACATCAGGGGCCGTCGTCACGGGACCGGGCGTGAAAAGGTGTTCTGCCATGGGAGATGACCTCCTTCAGGTGATCAAAAAAAGACGGGCCTTCTCTCGGCCCGTCTGTACGTCGTCTTGTGGACGAAATAGGGGTGGCTTTGCTCCGCTCTCCTGACCCTCAGGCCCCCCGGCCGGCATATAGACAAACTGCGCTCACCCCGAGGAGGGATGAACGACTGGCTGAGCCGGACCAACAGGAAAAGAGGACAATCGCCACGGGAAACGCCCCTTTCTACGAATGGAGCCTTTATAGCACCTGTTTCACGAACCGTCAAGAACCAAAACCGAAGACCCGCCAGCGGTGACGGTCCCTTCCAGGCCGATTCCGCCACCCGTAGTCATCGAAGAGGTCAGGGTGCCAGTTTTTCGACGAGACTCCTGACGAGGGCCGGCAGAACGTCGAGGGCATAGCCCAGGTGAACCCGCTCGGAGAGCTTGTGGGCATCGCGGCCGATGGGGCCGAGGTTCACGATGGCCATGTCGAGGGAAGCCATCTCCTCCAGGGGAAGGGCGTAGAGCCTCCCGTAGCCGGGAACGTTGGCCTCGTAGGAGGCCATCGACGCCGCCCCTCCGGGAAGACTGCAGTAGCTCAGGTCACAGACGCCCTCATAGAGGGAGCGGATCCGGAGATCGACGCCGAAGCGCTCCCGTGCCTCGGCGACGAGAGAGGCGACGGCCTCTGCCACGGTCCTGTCCCGACCCCTGGAGGTGTCGTGAACCCGATGGGGATAGCAGGGCATGAGATAGCCGACGACGGCGAAAGGCCCCCTCTCTCCCGAGAGAGTCACCAGGCCGTCGACGAGGGCCAGGGCCCGGTCGCGCTCATCGCCGCAGGACCGTTCAAGAAGACGCCTTTCCTCGGCCTTGAAGGCCTCGTCGCCGAGGCGGGCCCGTACGGTTTCACGCAACCTTTCATAGGTGTGGACCGTCATCGTCCAGTCAGGCAGGGCCGCCTCGGGCTTGCCGAGAAGGAAAAAGGCCTCCGCCGAGCGGCGTTGCTGGTCGATGGCACGTCGTCCTGCCTCCGCAGCGAGAGAACGGACCCGCTCCAGGAGTTCGCCGGGCCCGACGGTGGCCGTGAAGTAGCTGTAGTAGGAACAGGACCGATCCGACGGGGAACAGCAGTACTGCTCGCGCCGGTCGCGGTGGCGGAGCGAGGCGAAGGGAGTGAAGGCCTCGCCGTCGAGGCAATCGGCCAGTTCGGGACGACCCTCGACGAGGACGTCGAAGTGGGCCGTCATGAGGTTGGCGTTGAGCCCTTCGTAATACTCTCCCAGGTGCGTTTCGCGGCCGACGAAATAGACGAAGGGGTTGATCTTGCCGACGGCGCCGAGGTGGACCGAGGCGCGGTTGCCGTCACCGGTGCCGATGGAGGGCTCACCGTCGACGCAGGTCGTGAAGCGGAGCCCCTCCTCGTCACAAAAGCGCCTCAGCAGGGGAAGGGCAGCCACCATGCCGCCCGAGTTGGCCTCCTCATCGGGAACGGCGAGGAGGGCCACGTTCGTTCTGAGCGTCTCCCTGCGAGAGGGCAGGTCGGCTAGGACGGAGGCGAAGACGGCGACGCCCGTCTTCATGTCGGCCACGCCGCGCCCGAAGAGCCACTGGCCCGAGGCGAGGTCGGCCCGGGCCTGCTGGGACAGGTCGGCGGCACCCACGGCGGAGGTGTAGCCCTCGGCATCGAAGGCCAGAGGCGCCAGAGGGCCGCAGACGTCGACGCCGACGACATCGAGATGGCCCATGAGAAGGACCGTCTCGGCCACGGCCTCTTCGGCCCGGACGAGGGCGAAGAGGATTTCCCTTCCCTCTGCGTCTCCTTCCCAGGGAAGGAGACGCAAGTCTCCGGGGCGGTCGTGAAAGTAGGCGAGCCCGGCCAGACGATCGCGGAGCAGCCTCATGACGGCCCGCTCCGTCCTGCCGCAGGGAGAGACGCTGGGGATGGCGACGAGGTCGAGAATGAGGCGGTAGAGACTGTCACGGTCGGGGCCGAAGGAAGCCAAGGTCCGTCCTCCCCTCGTTCAGAGGTCGAAAAGGAAGGAATCGTCGACGCCGTCGAGGACGTGAATCTCCGCCTTCCCTCCCAGGTGGCGTTCGACGCCTTCGGCCAGAACCGTCAGGGCCCGGGCCAGCTCCTCGTCACGGGCGGGATCAAGGCTCTCCAGAACGAGGAGGGCCTCCGCCGTCGACGGAGAAAGACAGGTTCTCTGAGCCTCGCGCCAGTTCCAGCAGCGGCAGATGACGCCGATGTCGTCGCGGTAGATGACCTCGCCCTGGCGGGGCGGATCGTCGTCGCTCTCGCCAAGGGGGACAAAGGATTCGCCTCCCTCGGCGAGAACGAGACGGACATCGCCGACGACGGCCGCCAGGTCCTCGCCCCCGGCGGGAAGAAAGTGTTCCAGGGAGACGGCGTTGTAGAGATCGACCAGGGGGTTGATGGACGGGAGCGGCTTGTCTGCAGCGACGCGCTTCACAAGGGCCTCGATGGAACAGCGTCGTCCCTTGGGGGCGCCGAAGGTGCGGAAGGCCCTGCGCCAGCCGGAAAGGTCGGGATGATCCGCCGGCGAAAGCCCGCCGAGGCGGTTTTTGGCCCTCACGATGGCCGCCTCGAGAATCTCCCCGGGCAGGCTGCCCCCGTTGGAGAGAGCTCGGGCCAGGACGATGCCGATGCGGGCCTCGGGAAAGAGGGCGCGGAAATCGGCTCCCACGAAAAAGCGTTTCTGAACCACGGCTGAAACCTCCTCGCGTTGTCTTCCTTTCACTCAGTCTATCACGCGGCCTATCTCGTCGCCCCCCTTGAGGGTACAATGACCGCAGTGGACCGAAGGTCCCACCTCAGCGACAGAGGAGCGCTCGCATGGACAAGACTTCCTTCTATCCCTGGCAGATCGCCGCCTTCCGGCGCCTCGAAGGCCGCAGCGGCGTCCTGTCGGCTCCGACGGGGAGCGGCAAGACCTGGGTCGCCTACCTCTGGACGGGCCTGATCGACACCGACGGCCAGGGCCATCAGCCTAGGCGTCCTGTCATCTTCACGGCCCCCATCAAGGCCCTCAGTAACGAGCGCTACATGGACCTTCGGCGCATGGGCTTTGACGTCGGCATCGAAACGGGCGACTTTAAGAAAAACGAAGGCGCCTCCATTATCTGCTGCACCCAGGAGATCTACACGATGAAGTACGCCGGGCGACCGGGGATCACCCTCGTCATCGACGAGTTCCACTACATCTTCGACGACCCCGACCGGGCCAGAAGCTACATTGACGGCATCCGCCTCACCCACCCCGACAGCCCCGTGCTGGTCATGTCGGCCACCTTCGGCGGAGCGGAGAAGGTGGGACGGTACCTCAAGCGTCTCACGGGCCGCCCCTTCGAGCTTTACGAGAGCCAGGAACGGGCGACGAAGCTTCTCTACAAGCCCCGCACTCCCCTCACGGCCTCACGGATCAAAGATGCCCTCGTCTTCGTCTTCTCCCAGAGGGGAGCGGCCGAACTGGCCGAGCTGATCGCCGCCGAGCGCCCCCTCATCGACGAGGAAGGCCGCAAACGCCTCGACGACTTGGCCGCCATCCTCCAGGTCGATTCCCTGGCACCTCCCCTGGAGCGGGGCATCGGCATCTACCACGGCGGCATGCTGCCCAAAGAGAAGCTTCTCGTCGAATCGGCCTTCAGGGAACGGATTCTCGACGTCGTCGTCGGAACCAACGCCCTCGCCCTGGGCGTCAACCTCCCCGCCGAAACGGTCGTCTTCGGTCAGCTCGTCCGCTACCACGACCGCCGCCCCATCTCGAAGAACGAGTTCCTCCAGATGGCCGGACGGGCCGGGCGAAAGGGCCTTTTCGACCGGGGTTTCGTGACCTGGTTCAAGAACTCGCCCTGCGAGAGCCGCGGCACCGACACGGGCGCCGCCTTCCGGAAACTTCTCAAGAACCCCCCGGAAAAGGCGGCCGTCACCCTCAGGCCTGAATACGGCAAGCTCCTCCGCGAAGAGATCGCCGTCGATGAAGAGGCCCGCTACATCGCCCGCTTCTCCCTGCCCAACAGCGACGTACGCCTCGTCGAGGAAGAGCTCCGCAGCGGCCTGAGAAAGATCGCCAAGGCCGTCCGCCGCCTCGTACCCGCCTCGCAGCGCCAGCGGTTCCGGTTGATTCTGGCCGACCTCTGGTACGGCGAAATGGACATCGACGAAAATCTGGAGATGGCCATCCTCTTTCACCTCAGAGAACGGCCCCAGGCCATGACGGCCGCCGAGGTGCTGGAACCCTTCGAGCGGAACTACCTTCAGGCTCTCCTCAAGGTCAAGCGCTTCGCCAACAGACTGCCTCAGGGCTACGCCTTCGACGGCCTGGCCGAGCTGAACGACGCCGTCGAGGCCATCGACCCCACCATCTACGGCTTCGAGGAGAAACTGGACGAAATCGAAGGCGACTCCGGCGAAGGGCTCTCTTTCGCCGACGAAAAGGGCGAATGAGGCTGGTCCCTTCCGCCTGTCCCCACGACTGTCCCAGCGGGTGCGCCTTCCTGGTGGGCCGTGACGGTGACAGGATCGTCATCGAGGCCAACAGCCGGCTCCCCTGGACGACCTTCGTCTGCCCCAAGGGGAAACGGTGGGCAAGGCGCCTTTTCGACGGGCGACGGCTAACAACACCCCTGCTCCGCAGAGGGGAGGACTTCGTCCCCCTCTCCGTCGACGGTGCCCTCGACCTCTGGGCCGAAAACTTACGGGAAGGGGTCTCCCGCCACGGCCCCCTTTCCGTCTTCTTCTATCAGGGAGCGGGGTCCCTCTATTTCTCCAAGAACCTGTTGGCCCACCCCCTGGCCGAACTTGGCGGCTACCGGACGACGAGAGGCAGCCTCTGCGGCGCCGCCGGCAACGCCGGGCTGGCCGAGACCTTCGGAGCCGTCCCCGTCCAGTCCGCCGAGACTCTCCTCTCGTCGGCCAAGGCCGTTCTCCTCTGGGGGCGCAACGTCACCGAGACGCACCCTCATCTCCTTCCCCTCCTCAATGAAATCAGACGACGCGGCGGCCACCTGGGTGCCGTCGAGATCCGGGAAACACCGACGACGGCCTTCGTCGACCGCTGGTGGCGCATCCGCCCCGGCGGAGACGCCTTCCTCGCCGCCTGGCTCTGCCGCCAGATCCTGGTGCGGGGCCTGGCGCCAAGGGAATGGGAGCAACGGGTCACCAACAAGGAACCTTTCCGGGAACTCTTGGCCGGCAGCGAGGACAGCCGTCTTCTCCGTGAGGCCGGACTCGCCGACGACGAGGCCGAAGCCCTTCTGACCTGGCTTCTTGACGGGCCGGTGACCCATTACGGCGGCTACGGCCTCCAGCGTTACCTCCACGGCAAGGAGAGCTACCGCTGGATTGCGGCCCTGGCCGTCCTGCTGGGCGCCTTCGACAGCCCCGGAGCGGGCGTTCTCCTCGGCAAGGACGAGATGGCCCGCTTCCCCTCCTCGCTCCTTCCCCGGCCCAAAGAGACCGAGCGGCTCCCCGTCGCCACCTGGCACCACGAACTCGAAAAAGGAACTCCGGCGGTGGAGCACCTCATCGTCACCGGCGCGAACCCTCTCCAGCAGGCCCCTGACGAGGGTGGACTGCGGGAGCGCTTCCGCTCCATCCCCTTCAAGGTCTGCCTCGACCTGACGTTGACCGAGACAGCCCGGGCCTGCGACCTGATCCTCCCCGTCGCCACCTTCCTCGAAGAGGGCCCCGACTGGCGCGGGTCCTACTGGCACCGCTACCTGGTCCGGTCCGAACCGCTCCTGGCACCGCCGCCCTCCGTCCTGCCCGAGACGACCTGGTTCGGCGGCCTCGCCCGAAGGCTGGGCCTGGGAGCCGATCCGGAGAAACTCCTCAGGACTCTGGACGAAACCCTCCTGGCCGACGGAGAGCTGGAGGCCTGCGGTGACGGCGTCTACGCCTGGGCGGAGAAGGAACTCTGGCGCGACCCGTCGGCCCGGGCTGCCTTGCCCGGGGCCCTTCCCCAAATCAAAAAGGCGCCGAAGGAGTGCCTCCGGCTGGTGACGGTCCACGTGGCCGACTACATCAACGGCCAGAGCTGGGATGCCCCGTCAGCGGAAGAAGCGCTTCTGCTTCGGATGGCCCCTTCCGAGATGGCCCGCCGGGGCCTGGAGGCGGGTGATACCGTTCTGGTCCGATCGGAGACGGGTGCCTCCCTGGAACTTGCCGTCGCCTCCGACGAAGGGCTTCCTCCCCAGATCGTCACCCTTCCTCAGGGCAGACCGGCCGTCAACGCTCTGACTCCGCCTCTCTCGAGCCCCGGCTTCGGGGCCCCCTACCACGAGACCTTCGTCGATATCGTTCCAAAGAACGGCCACAGGCCCATCCGGTCCGGACCTTAATGGGCTCGTCCCCGGCGAGACATTCTCCGCCGGATATGCTATACATGGGACGTGATCGTCCGCACCGCTGGGTGAACCACAAGGAGATACAGGAGGGATAGGCTTGAGCAAGATCGACTGGAAGGACCTTTATTCGACCGTTGGAGCGGGACTGAAGCCCTCACCGATCCGAGAGCTGATGAAGTACACCAAGGAACCGGGCATGATCTCCTTCGCCGGCGGAAACCCCGACCCGGAGATCTTCCCCGTCGCCGAGTTCGGCCAGGCCTCGCAAATCCTCACCGAACGGGGCAAGGAGGCCCTCCAGTACGGCGCCACCGACGGTTTTGCCCCGCTGAAGGATTTCATCGCTCAATGGATGGCGCCTCGGATGGGCCGCGTCACCGCGACGGAGGAGATGGTTGTCACCACCGGTTCACAGCAGATGATGGACCTCCTCTGCACGGCCCTCATCGACCCCGGCGACTGCGCGATCGTCGAGGAACCGACCTACCCCGGCTCGATCCACACCATGCGCAACCACCACGTCACCTTCCTGACCTGCCCCTGCGACGAAGACGGGATGGTCGTCGACGCCCTGCCCGAGATCATCGAGAAGGCCCGCAAGGCCGGCCAGAAGGTCAAGTTCATCTACACCATCGTCAACTTCCACAACCCTGCCGGGGTGACCCTCTCGCTGGAACGGCGGCGCAAGCTTCTAGACATCGCCTCCCGGTACGGCATCCTCATCTTCGAGGACGACCCTTACGGCCATCTCCGCTACGACGGCGACCATCTGCCGACGATCTTCTCCATGGACAACGAGGGAATCGTCCTTTTCGCCTGCTCCTTCTCGAAGATCCTCGCCCCGGGGACTCGCGTCGCCTGGGCTGTCGGAGACAAGGACCTCATCCGGAGCCTCGTCATGGTCAAACAGGGCGTTGACCTCTGCACCAGCGTCGTCGCCCAGGCTCTGGTCTACGAGTACTGCCGTCAGGGAAACATGGAGAGTTTCCTGCCCAAAATCGTGGCTCACTACGGCAAGAAGCGTGATGCCATGGCCCAGGCCTTCGAGAAGCACCTTCCGGCCGACGTCCGCTTCGTCAAACCGGCAGGGGGCTTCTTCTTCTGGCTCAACCTGCCCGGCGTGGACACGAAGGAACTCTTCTTCAAGGCCGTCGAGCGCAAGGTTGCCTTCGTAACGGGACCGGCCTTCTACCCCAGCGGCTCCGGCGGCGAGAACAACCTCCGCAGCTGCTTCACCTTCGCCTCGACGGAACAGATCGACGAGGGGGCACGCCGCCTCGCCCAGGCCATCGCCGACCTCAAGGGCTGACAATCGCGAACGCTCTTTTGGGAAAGGGGCCCTTCGGGCCCCTTTCCTGTATAATGCCATCAAGAAAAAGTCTTGAAGGAGGCGAGAAGAGTGAGTCAACTCTGGGATTCCCTTTTCAGCGAGGCCGCAGGAGCCATCAAGCCCTCTCCGATACGGGAGATGCTCCATCTGATCCGCCAGCCGGGCATGATCTCTTTCGCCGGCGGCATGCCCGATCCGGCAATCTTCCCCGTCAGCGAGTTCTATGAGGCCACGGCCATCCTCCGCGATTCGGGACGGGATGTCCTCCAGTACGGCACGACCGAAGGATACGGCCCCCTGAAGGACTTCCTGTCCGCCTGGACGGCCCCGCGCATGGGGCGGCGCCTCAAGGAGGAGGAGCTGCTCATCACCTCCGGCTCGACGCAGGTCGTCGATCTCCTCAACTGGGCCATCGTCGACAAGGGCGACGTCATCATCGTCGAAGAACCCTCCTTCATGGGATCGACACTGAACATGCACAACCACGGCGCCGACTTTGAGACCATCTCCTGCGACGCCGAAGGCATGGAAGTCCACCTCCTGCCGGAGAAGATCGAAGCCCTCCAGAAAGCCGGCAGGAAGGTCAAGTACATCTACTGCATCACCAACTTCCACAACCCCCTGGGCTGCACCCTCACCGTGGAACGCCGAAAGGCGCTTCTCGACGTGGCCTACCGCTACGGCATCCCCATCCTCGAGGACGACCCCTACGGCTACGTCCGCTTCGACGGCGACCACCTTCCCACCCTCTTCTCCCTCGACGAGAAGGGCATGGTGATCTACGCCTGCTCCTTCTCCAAGATCCTCGCCCCGGGGACGCGGCTGGGCTGGTGCGCCGGCCCGGCCGAACTGATCCGGAAGATGGCCATCTTCAAGCAGGGCGTCGACGTCTGCAGCTGCGTCGTCTCTCAGGCCCTGGTCTACGAATACTGCCGCCAGGGGCACCTGGAGGCCTTCCTGCCCAAGATCATCGCCCACTACACGAAAAAGCGGGACGCCATGGAAGAGGCCTTCAAACGCCACCTGCCCCTCGACGAGGTCCACTGGGTCAAGCCCGAGGGCGGATTCTTCTACTGGCTCGAAACGCCTAAAATCGACGTCGATGAGCTTTTCCGGAAGGCCATCGATCAGAAAGTCGCCATCGTTCCCGGTCACACCTTCTTCGTCGGCCAGGGAGGGCATCACAACTGCCGCCTCTGTTACACCTTCGCCTCGCCCGAAGAAATCGACGAGGGGGCCCGCCGCCTGGGATCGGCCATGAGGGAACTGCTCTAGGCAGAAAAGACCATGGCGGCGCCCCCTCTCCTTCGGGAGAGGGGGCGCCGCCGGCCTTTACGGGAAAGAGAGGAATGCCCGTGCGAAACGACACCATCGCCTCCCTGTCGACGGCACTGGGCGAGTCGGCCATCGCCATCGTCAGACTTTCAGGCCCCCGGTCAAGGGAACTGGCCGATTCAGTCTTCCGCGGCAAGACATCTCTTGCCGGGACGGAAGCCCGTTTTGTCCGCTACGGCAGACTCGTCGATGAAAGGGGAGAACCCTTTGACGAGGTCCTGGCCTTCTGGTTCGCCGCTCCCCGAAGCTACACCGGCGAGGAGATGGCCGAGATCCACTGCCACGGAGGCAACATGGCCGCCCGACTATGCCTGGAGAGGCTCTACGGTCTCGGCGCGAGGCCGGCCCGACCGGGCGAGTTCACCCAGAGGGCCTTCCTCAACGGCAGGATCGACCTGGCCCAGGCCGAAGGCGTTCTGGCGACGATCCAGGCCAGGACGGAAACAGCGCTGAAGGCGGCCCAACGGGGACTCACCGGAGTTCTCTCGGGAGAAACGGAAAAACTCCGGGAGGCGATCCTCGACCTTTCGGCCCACATCGAGGCCAGCCTGGACTATCCCGACGAGGAACTGCCCCCCCTGCCGGCGGAGGAACTTCTCACCCGACTGGACGCGCTGCGCCGTCAGGCCGGCACCCTCTTCGAGCGGTGCCGGACGGGACTGCTTCTCCGCCAGGGAATCTCCATCGCCCTCGCGGGCAAACCCAACGTCGGCAAGTCCTCCCTCCTCAACGCCCTCCTCGCAAGACCTCGAGCCCTCGTCACCGACGTTGCCGGGACGACGCGGGACATCCTCGAGGAGCCGCTGGCCCACCGCGGCGTCCCCCTCAACCTCCTCGACACGGCGGGGTTGCGCGACCCCCTCGACGAGGTGGAGGCCCTCGGCATCGGCCGGACCCTGGAAGCCCTGCAGGGAGCTGCCCTGGCCCTCTTCGTCGTCGACGGCAGCCGTCCTCTTGACGGTGACGACGAACGGGTCGCCTCCCGCCTGGAGGGACTGCCCCATCTCACCGTCGTCAACAAATCCGACCTCCCCTCTCCTGTTGCCGATGAGGCCCTCTTCGCTCTCTCGCCGACGCAAGGGGTCCTCCGCCTGTCGGCCAGGACGGGCGACGGCATCGACTCCCTCAAGGAAACCATCGTCGACGCCGTCGTCGCTTCGGGACTCCTCGACGAAGGGCTGAACGCCTCGGCCTTTCAGCTCGACGAGCTGCGCAGGGCCTTGGAAGGCCTCGACGAAGCCCGCGACGCCGCCGTTCTGGGCCTGGATCTGGCCGCCTCAAGTCTCATCGAGGCGAGACTGGCCCTGGAGAACGTCGTGGGCCCCTCGGAAGAGTCTCTCCTGGAACGGATTTTCAACCGCTTCTGCGTCGGGAAATAAAACGCAGGAAAAGACCGTCGCGTACCGCCAAGTTCCCGGCAACGACAGCAGCAGATGGCAAAAAGGCGAGGTCCCCTTAAGGGGACCTCGCCTTTTCGGGCTTTTGGTGGGCCGGAGTGGATTCGAACCACTGACCTCACGGTTATCAGCCGTGTGCTCTAACCAACTGAGCTACCGGCCCGCAGGGAAGATTTTACCGCGGAAGGGGCTTCTTGTCACCCTCTGAAGAAGAAAAGAGCTCATCAATTGTCGCTGACAGGGCGGATGGAAAGGATCCGATCCAGACGGAAATGGCGTTTCCCCCGGCGGAGGCGGCAATGGGCCTCCAGTTGGGGCACAGGCCATCCCGAAAGGCCTTCAGGCAGAACGGATCGTTCCGTCCTGCGGCCCCAGGCATCGCGGTAGGTGATGACGATCTCCCGTCCGGCCTCGAGAGCCTCGACGACAAGACGGCGGATCTCGCCGTCGACAGCGGACGTGGCGGCGTCGAAGTCAAAACCGGCCAGGGCCAGGAGGTCGTCGGGGCCCTTTGCCGTCTCCTTCAGAGCCGCTAGGCAGCGGCAGAAAAGCTGTCTGGCCCCGTCAGCGTCGGCCAGAGCCCTGTGGCTGGCAGAAACGTCGAGCCCCAACTCGGCCACGAGCCCCGCCAGGCCGTAGCTCCCTCTTCCGGGAAGGGCCTTCCTGGCCAGAAGACAGCTGTCGACGACGCCTGACGGCCAGGGCACCCAGGAGGGATCGGCCGTAGCCAGAAAGGAAAGATCAAAGGGCGCGTTGTGGATCACCAGAAGGGCCTCACCAAGAAAGGCCCGAAGCCGGCCCAGAGCCTCCGGTAACGAGGGAGCCCCTGCGACCATGGCATCGGTGATGCCATGGACGGCCATCGCTTCGGCCGGGATGGGCCGACGGGGGTCGACAAAAGTCTCGAAACGCCCGACGACGGAGCCGGGATAGAAGGTCACGGCCCCAATTTCGACGATGGCGTCTTTCGAGGCGTAAAGGCCCGTCGTCTCCAGATCGACGGCGGCGAAGAGGCATTCTGAAAGTGACGGCACGATCCTTCCCCCCTCGGCCTTCCCCTCGGAGAAGGCATGATGAGCTTCAGAAGTTTGCATCACACTTCTTTTTCATCGTACTCTTATCTCGCCTACCCTGCAAAGCTCCAAAACCATACCACCGAGCCTGTTTGAATGACAGCGACAAAGGAAGGGGGCAGCTGATGGAAAGCATACTGCTTCTTTTTGACGCCCACCATCCGGTCTGGACGGCCGAAGGGGTCCGCCGGGCCGGAGAGAATCCGGAACTTCTGGAAGCCCTCCGTAGCCGGGGGGACCTGAAAAAGCAAGACCGCTTCTACCTCCTCACCGAAGAAGGAGCAACCCGGTACCGCCAGGCCGCCCAAGACTGCTTCCACGATGCCCAGCCGGGGGAAAGGCCTCATGATCTGGCCCGATGGGCCTTGCGGACGGAGCTGGAACAGCTCCTCAACCGAAGCTTCCTGGGACGATGGGGCATCAAGGAGTTTCGAAACGGCGCTTCCCTGCCCTATGCCCCGGCCCTGGACGGGGAGGAGCTGTTTCGGCTCGGGAAGGACGGGCTCCGCTGGACCTATGAGGAAAATGCCATCGTCCGGGAACTCAAGGCCCGCTATCCGAAATGGAAAGGTCCTGAGACGCCTCTGCCCGACAGAGAGGCCTTCCGCAGCTGGATGGCCGCCAGGGGGGCTGCCTGGGAAAGACTCACCATCGACGTCTTTTTCCTCCACCGCTACGACGCCGAAGTCTTCCAGTCCGTCACACCCCATCCCAACGACGAACTCGCCCTCTATCACAAGGATCGCTTCTTCTTCCGCCTCCTCCCCGGAGGAGTGCCCTCAACAGAGGAACTCTGCCGGGACCTTGGGCGGCTCCACCTCTTCCTCCTCCTCCAAAGGCGGATCTTCCTGCCCTGGGCTTTTGACCGCGACACGACCGACCACGACTCGATCAACTGGTGGTTCTGGGTCACCGAAAGCCAGGAGGAGCTCCAGAGGCTTCAGAAAACCGTCACCCCTCTGGCCCCGTCCATGACGGAAGCCGAGGCGGCCCAGCCGCTTGAGCTCTTCGGGATCAGCCTTGAAGCTCTTCGGGCAATTCGGGGACAGCGCGAGTACCACTGGGATCTCTTCCAGGAGGTCGCCCTTGCGCTGTCGCGGTAAGGGGGGGGAAGGCACGGCAAGGATTGTCCCGAGCGGCCATGAGGGCTGTCGGCGCCGAGTGCATCGGCACCTCCCAGGGT
>JAESII010000002.1 GCA_016756725.1 Synergistaceae bacterium
AGGGGTCTACCATTGAAAAAACAGGTGGCCCCCTGAGCGAAATCAGTTATCATAAGCAATGACGGAGGTGTGGCTCCTGGGGTCCGTAGTCCGGTTTCGGCCGGTACTTGCTAGACTCTGAAATGCCGCCTCCGTCATTTTTGTTGTCCGCCGACGTATTCTGGGATGGTGCCGGTCCAAAGAGGCCGTGGCTCTGCTGGTAGACATGACGCGGGACAACAAGCCCTAACCCCATGCCCTTGAGACGGGAGGAAAAAGAATGGAACGGATAATCGTCGGAGTCGATGTGGGTTGCCGCAAGCACCGAGTCGCCATCGGGACTCCCGATGGGCGAATCGCCGAGGAATTCGACGTTTCCCACGAGAAGGACGGATTCGACCGTTTCTTCCGCCGCCTCGACTTCTACCGCTCCTCCCTAGGGGTTCCCGTCGTCGTGGCCATGGAGGGCTGCAACGGCTATGCGAGTCCTCTTGACCGCCAGGTGCAGGACCAGGGCTACACCCTGCTCAACGTGAACAACCTCAAGCTCAACCGCTTCAAGGAGATCTTCCCCTCTCCGGCCAAGACGGATGCGATCGATGCCCGGAAAATCGTGGAACTGGCCCGCCTTCAGCCCCTCCTGCCCCAGGCGAAGAACGTCCTTCAGGAGGTTCATGAGATCCCGGAAAGCCACAGGATCCTGAAGCGCCTGACCCGGCGTCGCCGGGAGCTGGTGGATGCCAAAAAGCGGGTCATGAACCGGATGCAGAAGGATCTTCAGGCCGTCAGCCCCGGCCTTAACGACCTGGTGGAGTGCAAGGACGGGACCATCTTCCTCCGCTTTCTGACATCCCGGCCCGACCTGAAGCAGCTGGGGCGCATGAGGCGTGAGGGGCTTCTCAAGATCCGAGGCTTAGGCGAGAAATTTGCCGACAAAGTCCAGGCCTGGCAGAAGAGGGCCAGCTTCTCCCGGGAGGTGGACTATGTGGGCCCCATGATCATCGAAGACGCCCAGGAGATCTTGCGTCTCAAGGAGCGGGTCAAAATCCTGGAAGAGCAGATCGAAGGGCTCACTGCCGAGAGCGGCCTGAGCCAGACGATCGGGAGCATCCCCGGCTTCGGACTGACCTGCACGGCCGAACTGACGGCAGAAATCGGGACCATCGACCGCTTCGAGAACGAAAGAAGCCTCGCCTTCTATCTCGGAATGGCGCCGCTGGACAGGTGCTCGGGAGGTTCTGTCGCGGTGCGCCCCAGCAAACATGTCAACACCCGGGCGAAGGCGGCCCTCATGACCGCCGTGGCCCATCATGTCCGCCATGTGGAACAGTCGGCCCGGTACTATCGCAAAAAGCGGGACGAGGGCAAAAGACACAACCAGGCTATCCGCTCCTTGGCGAGACACCTGATCCGGGTCCTCTGGTCGATGATCAAAAAGGGCCGTCTTTACGAGATCACCGACGGCCAGTAGCTGACAGAAAAAGATCTCTGAGGTAAATTCCGAAAGTCGAAGTCTTTGGGTTTCGGCTTGCTCTCCCCGAGTGAACTTCAAAGTAAAGTGACGAGCTGCCCAAGCGAGCCTGTCCTCCGGACGGATGGGCGGGCAGGATGATCATGCCCCGGCCCAGGCCGGTGCGTCTCTGCCGCGTTCCTTGGTCGACCAAGGAGATCGGGAGCATGCAGCAACCCCCCTGAAACGGCGTTCAGGGGGGGTTGAAAATTCAAGTGGGATGTTCAGGTCTTGA
>JAESII010000003.1 GCA_016756725.1 Synergistaceae bacterium
CTCGTCCTCCCCGCGAAGCGGAATCGCCGTTCCTTTCGCAGGATGATAAGGGAACGTGTACGGGGTGGTCACCTTTTTCAGGATCGATTACCTCTCGGGTGGGACCCTTTTAGGTTAGCGAAAACAACGATCTCATGGCGCTCCGACGGGATGTCGACGACCTGAAGCGCCGAGAACTGACGCTGACGGCAAGCCTCAGCCGCTCGGTGAGCCAGATCGATCTGTACAAGTCTTCCCTGACAGAAATTGAACGCTACCAGAGAGCCCTTCCCAAGGATCATGTCGAGTTTTATTCGCTTGTCGAGAGGCAATTGACCGACAACAATGCCGTCGTCAACGCCATAAGACCGGCCCATTCCGAGGGGAAGCGCGTCGGTGTCCAGATCGATTTTTCCTGCCCCTATTACGGACTGCTTGAAGTTCTCGCCGATTGGCGCTCCCTGGAGGCCGCCGTACGTCTTCGCTCCCTTACCGTCAATCTCGAGGGAAGCGGCACGATCCAAGCGACGGCGCAATTGGAGTCCGTTCTTGAAGGGAGGCCGGAACGGTGACGACTTTGAGGACGACTTGGAAGGATTCCTTTACGGGCCTCGCCGATGATCTCCTTCGGGGTGAAGGCCTGTGGAAGGGCCTTCGGTTTCTCATCGCCTTCTTGCTTCTAGCCGGTTCCCTCCGATCCCTCCAGGTCTTTTATGGCATGGTGGGGCAGCTCACACCCGAGGCGGTGTCCGTCGAAAGCCCCGCCGACGTCCTCTTGTCAGACCGGGAGAGGTTGGAGCGTCTCAACGAGAGATTTCGCGTTGCTGTCAAGGCTAGGCAGGGCAGCGGCGAGCTTTCCCGTCTCGCCATGATGAGCGGCCGTCGGCCCTTTGCCCCCGTCGAAGCCGGGCTGGCTGGTCCCATCGAGATTGAGACTGTCGTCGATGAGGTGCCTGCCATGATTCCGCCGCCGCTTATCCTTGTTACGGCCGTCATGGAGATGGACCAAGATCGCATCGCCGTCGCCGATGTGGAGGGGCATGGTGGCGGATTGCTGCTGAGGCCCGGTTTTCTGCTTTCCGGTGGCAAGGGAAGGATACTCTCAATCAGCGCTGAAAAAGTTGTCTTCCTCTGGGAGGGCGAACGTTTTGAGATTCCCATTGGCTACTAGGGGAGGAGAGGTCATGGTTTTTCGTGCCGCAATCCGTGTCGCTATTGTCATGCTCTTTGTCGCCTTTCTATCGATCCTGGCAGGACCTTCCGGGAGAGCCCAGGCCAGCGGGGTCCCATCGTCACTGGTTTTCTCTGTTGAAGCCAAGCAGCTCGGAGCTTCCGAGGTGATTGTTACCCTCAGAGGCCACAATCTTCCCCGTCCCTCTTTGCTGCGCAACGAGGGGAGCGAGATGGAGTTAATCTTGGCCGGAGCCTCTCTGTCGTCAGAGGAGTGGAGTCGGGACTATGACCTGCCTCTCCTCCGCTCGGCTCGCCTCGTAGCCTCTGAAGACGGGCTTCACCTCCAGCTTGCGCTGGCCCAACTCCTTGACGTGGCTGCCATCCGCGGCGAAGAGGGGGCAGGAACGATGGAGCTCCGCCTCCGGACGCGCCCGAGCGCTGTTCCCAGGGAGACGGCCACGGCTCTTGAGCTGTCGGCGGCAGGTGATCCGATGGCGAAGACGACGCCTGTCAATCTCGAGCTTCGAGGAGCGGAACTTCACGACGTTTTCCGCCTTCTTGGCGGCATGGTGGGCAAGAATATCATCGTCGATCCCAGCGTTCCGCCTCAGACGGTGACGATGAGCCTCAAAGGCGTTCCCTTGAATCAGGCCTTCGGCTATCTCATGAGAATGTACGGGGTGAGTTATGCCCTTATGGGCAACACCATCGTCGTCGGTACGCCGACGAGTCTGGGCCAAACGATGGGCATGGAGGTGACGAAGGGTTTCCGGTTGGCCTATGCTGATCCGGCCAAGGTGCCTCCCCTGCTTCAGGGATTGGCGGATGTGGACCGCGTCTTCGTCGATGAAAGGCTCCGTACCGTCTACGTGACGGGGCGGCCCGAGCAACTGCGGGCCGTCGAGGCTGCTTTGCGAAGGATCGACCATCCCGGTCGGCAAATCATGCTACAGGCCAGAATCCTCGAGATCAAGGACGAGGGCAAGAAGGAGCTTGAGGCTCTCATCGAGGGCGTCTACAAGCACTGGTGGTTCAACTACGGCAGCCAGGGCGGGTCCATCGGCTACGTTTACAACAACAAGCCAGGTCAGGAGATCTACGATCCCGTGACGGGAGAAAGGCGTCCCATAGGTCCCAACAATTTCGATCTCGAGGACATTGCCGGCGGGACCTTCCGCATGCTTGACGCGGGACTTCGTGCCTTGGTGACCGAGAATAAGGGTAAGGTCCTGGCAAGTCCCTCGGTGATCACCATGGACGGCGAGAAGGCTATTATCAAGCTCGTCGAGAAGTACAAATACATTTCTGAGCGCGATGAGGCGGGCAATCCCACCTACGACGAGGAGGAAGTGGGTCCCCACCTGGAGTTTACGCCTGTCATGGGCCGGGGCGGCGTCATCACCGTGGACCTCAAGGTCTCGACGGGATCTGTCATCGGCACCTATCGGGGTGGCCAGGGTGAGGAGTTTCCCCAGACGAGCTCGCGGGAAGTGACGACGAAGGTTCGCGTCAACGACGGCGAGCCTTTCGTCGTCGGCGGCCTTTTCGCGGAGGAGAACCGAACGGTCGTGACCAAGATCCCCGTCTTGGGAGACATTCCCCTGCTCGGCGAGATCTTCCGGAGCACCTCAAAGCAGCAGAGTCACAGTGAGGTCGTCATGGTCGTCGTCCCCTACATTCTCGATGTGAATGAATCGGGCCTTGAATCAATCGATCTCTAGACGGTCGGGTCTTCCCTTGGCAGAGATTGGCTCATGAGGTATCTTTATAACTACGACTCGATTCCGGCAATGCCACGTCTTAGGAGGTTCATTGATGGCTCAGATTGTCGATACCAGCGATTTTTATCCCGGCCTGAAATTCAAGTGGCAAGAGGGCATGTGGGAAGTGGTCAATTTCATGCATCACAAGATGGGCCGGGGCGGTGCCACAGTCCGCACGAAGATGCGCAATCTTGAGACGGGAACGACGCTAGAGTATTCCTTCCGGTCCGGCGAGCGCTTCGAACGGATCATCTTCGACGAGAAGCCTGCCCAGTACCTTTACCAGGAAGGCAACAGCTACGTCTTCATGGACCTCGCTTCCTTCGATCAGATCTACCTCACCGGTGAGGTTCTCGGTGATGCCGTCAACTACCTCAAGGACAACCTCGAGGTTTCCCTCGACATGTACGAGGGGAAGATCATGGGTATCGATCTCCCCGATCGGGTCGAACTCAAGATCGTCGAAACCCAGCCCGGCTATAAAGGCGATACCGTCTCGGGAGCCACCAAGCCAGCGACTCTCGAGACGGGACTGACGATCAACGTTCCCATGTTCGTCAACGAAGGGGAGGTCGTCGTCGTCGACACTCGGTCCGCCTCCTACCTCGAACGGGCGAAAAAGTAGGTTTGGCGATGAAGGCCAAGGAGAAGATTGCCTACCTCAAAGGGCTTATGGCAGGGCTCAAGCCGCGCGACGAGGATGACCAGAAGTTGCTTCTGGCCCTCGTTGATGTTGCCGACAGCCTTGCTGAGGAACTTGAGGAGCAGCAAAGAGCTTTGGAGGAGCAGGGTGAGGTTATCGAAGAGGTGGCCGATTACTGTGATCAGCTTGAAGATGACATGTCCAGGCTTGAGGAGCGCTTCGACGATCTCGTGGGCGACAGTGTCGACGAGACGGGGATGGAGCCGCTTCCCTGCGATGATGATGAAGAGGAGTTCTCCTCCGTCAGCTGTCCCCACTGTGACCTGACGTTTTTCTGCCGCCCTGATGTCCTCGATCCCGATGAGGAGCTTGAATGTCCCGGCTGCGGAGAGACCTTCCCCTTCGACAAAACGAGCGCGTAAGGAGGGATCTCGTGGTGGAAGAAAAGGATGAACAGCTTCTTTCCGAGGAAACCCTACAGGCAGAGGAGTCTCTGAAAACCTCGAATGAGACAGCTCCTTCCGATGAAGGGGCAACACTCGGTGAGGTCCGCATCGCCGAGGATGTGATTGCCCATCTGGCGACGAAAGCCCTGCAGAGCGTCGAGGGTGTTCAGCCCGCCTCGGCCGGATTTAGCGCCAAGCTTGGGCTGGGACGTAAGCCCAGCGGGGGAGTGAGGATTAACATGAGCGAAGGCACGCCTCCTGAAATCGGTGTCGACGCTTTCATCAACACTCGGTACGGCCAACGCATTCCCGATGTGGCCTGGGATGTCCAGGAAATCGTGAAAAATCAGCTTGAGGCCTTTACCGGCTATCGTGTCAAGGCCGTCAACGTCTTTGTCCAGGGTATCTTCTTCGGCGAGGCCAAGGCCCCTGAGGCGGAGACTGAAGTGATTTCTCCCGTAGTCGAAGAGCCCAACGAAGGCGAGACGGAATCTGCGTCGTCTCTGTCGGAGTAGGCTGCTAGGGCAGATCCTTTGAGGCCGGCCTCGTCGTGGGTCGGCCTTTGCCGTTAAGGAGTGAGACGATGAATCTCCTTTGGAAAACTTCAAGGCGCGGCGATCTCTGGATCGACGAAAGGGCCCTGGTCGATCTCGTCCGGAGCCGTTTGCCTGACTCGGCTCCCTGTCAGGGCGCGACGCTCCTGCGCGAACAGGACTTGGTTGAGGTGCGCATCGCCCTCTCTTCCCAGAAAGGGGCTGTCGACAGCGCCAAGGTCGATGAACTGGCCCGTGCGATGGACGAACTGTTTGCTCCTCTGGGGCTTGGGGCGACCCTCGCCGTCGTTAAGGCCGATCTTGAAGAGCGATCGCCCTGCGGTCGTCTCGTCGGGAATCCCCTCTGCTGGGGCGTGATGGCGGCCACCGTGACAGCGGCTTTTCTCCTGGGGCCGTCGTCGGTAGTTCTCTCCTTGGCCGTTGGCGTCGGTTTTTACGGCGTTGCCTGGCTCTTTCTCTCGCCCCGCGGGAAGGATCTCCTGCGGTCGTTGCTTCAGAAGTGAGGAGGTGAGCGTCCTGGACCGTTCTCTGATGCCCCAGCGGCGCCGGCGGGCCCGCGAAATCGCCTTGCAGATTCTTTATTCCCTCGACCTCTGTCCTGACAGAGATCTCCAGGAGGCTCTTGCCCTCTTTCCCTTTGAGGGAGAAGAGGAAGAGGTGGTCCTCTATGCCCGAAATCTCGTTTCCGGAGTCTGGCAGAGACGGTTCGATATTGACGATCTCCTGCGGACCTATCTGATGGGCTGGCGTCCCGAGCGGCTTGTCTCCGTCGATCGGACGGCCGTCCGCATGGCCCTTTACGAGGGGGTCGTCGAAAAGCTGACCCCCGTTGCCGTGGCCATCTCCGAGGCTGTCGAGCTGGTCAAGCGTTTCGGAACAAAGGACTCGGGGCGTTTTGTCAACGGCGTTCTAGGCCGTATCGTCCGAGAGCTGGATAAGGAGTCAACCCTTGGTGACGGCGGACAGGGCTGATTTCGGCATTCTCTCCGTCGATGAGGTGACGGCTCGCATCGACGGTCTGCTCCGGGTTGATCCCGTGCTTGCCTCCCTCCGGGTGAGGGGGGAGATCGTCGATTTCAAGCGCCACACGAGCGGCCATGTCTACTTCACCATCGGCGGCCAGCGGTCTCGCCTTGCTGCTGTCCTCTTTCGCAGCGATGCTGCTTCCGTCGTGACCTGGCCCCAAAAGGGCGACGAAGTGATCGTCGAGGGTCGCATCGCCGTTTATCCTGACAGGGGACTCTACCAGCTTTATGCCCGTCGTCTCCATCCCCTTGGCAAGGGGGCCCAAGCCCGTGCTCGGGCCGAAACGGAGCGGCGTCTCGCTGAAGAGGGGGTTTTCGATAATCGTCTCAAGCGCCCCTTTCCCCTTTTCCCCGCCAAGATCGTCGTCGTCACCTCTCCCACCGGAGCGGCGCTTCAGGACGTGATCAAGGTGGCCTCCCAGCGCTTTCCTCAGTGCGAACTGGTCCTCTCGCCTTGCCTAGTTCAGGGGTTGGAGGCCCCGCCGTCAATTGTCCGAGCCATTGCCCGGGCCCGCTCAGTGGCTGGCGCTGAGGCGATTCTCCTTGTCCGGGGAGGCGGAAGCCGAGACGACTTGAACCCCTTCGACGATGAACGGGTTGTCCGTGCCGTGCGGCTCGCTTCACTGCCCCTCATGACGGGCCTAGGCCACGAGGTGGACCGTACCTTGGCAGATCTCGCCGCCGACGGGGCGGCTCCGACGCCATCGGCGGCGGCGGAGCGCCTTCTGCCGGACCGGTACGCTCTTTTGGCTCAGGCGGGCCAAATGGGTGCCCGTCTCCAATCCTCTCTGGCCCGCCACCTCGACCGATCTCGGACGGCTATGGAAGACCTTGAGCGCCGCGCCCTCATGGCCCTGCGCCGTCAGATTCTCCAGCCTCTCTCGGAACGGCTCGAGGAAAGCGCCGCCCGCCTCGGACGGGTTTTTTCCGTTCATCTCGACCGGAGCCGCCGCGATCTTGCCTCCCTGGCGGGAAGGCTGCAGATCCTCTCGCCCCTCGTTCCACTTTCCCGCGGCTACGCCGCCTGTACCGACGACGGTGGAAGCCCTCTGAGAGGTGCTGCCGATCTGACAGAAGGCATGGTCCTCCATCTTCGCTTTCTCGATGCCAGGGCCCAGGCCCGGGTCGAGTCAGTCCAGCCTCTTTTGTCCCTGAACGCAAAGGAGGAGTGATGATGCTTCCTGAGCCAATCCTCTGGACGGAGGAGGGGCTTTCCCTCCTGGATCAGAGGAAGCTGCCCTTTGCCGTCGAACGGATTCTCTGCGGTGACGTTGAGTCGATAGCCGAAGCGATCGAAAAGATGGTCGTCCGCGGCGCCCCTGCCATTGGCGTGGCGGCTGCCTATGGCATGGCGCTGGCCGCCCGCGAAGGGGTGTCCTGCTATGCCGCATCAAAACGCCTCGCCGCGACGCGACCGACAGCAGTCAACCTCTTCTGGGCCCTGAGGCAGATGGAAAAGGTCTTCACAGAAGGAGAAGGCGATCCCTTCCTCCGCCTTCTTGCCGAGGCCAGGAGGATTCACGACGAGGACATTGCCTGTAACCGTTCTTTGGGACGGCATGGCCAAAGCCTGCTGCCTGGGGACGCGACGGTCATCACCCACTGTAATGCCGGGGCCCTGGCTACAGGCGGTTACGGCACGGCTCTGGGTGTGTTTCGGGCCGCCAGAGAGGCCGGTAAGAGAGTGACCGTCTTTGCCGACGAGACGCGGCCTCGCCTTCAGGGAGCTCGCCTGACGGCTTGGGAGCTTGTTGAGGACGGTTTCGACGTCACCGTCATCACTGACGGCATGTCGGGTGCCCTCATGCAGACTCGTCCCGTCCATGCCGTCATCGTTGGGGCAGATCGCATCGCTGCCAACGGTGACACGGCGAACAAGATCGGGACCTACAATCTCGCCGTCGTCGCCGCTCGCCACCACGTCCCCTTCTATGTGGCCGCCCCTCTGAGCACCGTTGACATGTCCCTTCCCGACGGGAAGGCGATCCCCATCGAGGAGAGGGACGGCGATGAGGTCCGTGCCGTCGCTGGAGCCGACGTCCTGCCCCCCTCCATTGCCGTCTGGAACCCAGCCTTCGATGTAACGCCTGCCGAACTTGTGACGGCCATTGTCACCGAAAGGGGCGTTCTTCGCCCACCTTATGGTCCCGCACTTGCCTCTCTCTTCGGGGGGGGCGGTGTGGCAGGAAAAGGAGCCTCATCATGACCGATTGCTGCGTTGCCGACCTTTCTCTTGCCCCCTCGGGTTGGGGCAAGATCGAATGGGCCCGCCGGGGGATGAAGGTGCTTTCTATCCTTGAAGAGCACCACCGTCCAGATCGTCCTTTCAAGGGGCTTACCATCGGAGTCTGCCTTCACCTGGAGGCTAAGACGGCCTGTCTTCTGCTGACATTCAAGGCGCTGGGGGCGACGGTTGCCGCCGCCGGCAGCAATCCCCTTTCGACGCAGGACGACGTCTGTGCCGCCCTGGCCGAAGCAGGAATCCTCGTCTACAGCCGTCACGGAATGGACGCCGAAGAATACGCTGACCACCTGCGCTGTGTCGCCGCCGCCGAGCCTCAGATCCTCATCGACGACGGCTGTGATCTCGTTGCCCTCATCCACGAGGAGTATCGCCATCTTCTGCCGACGATCCGGGGGGGGAGCGAAGAGACGACGACGGGCATCAAGCGGCTTCGGGCCATGGCCGACGAAGGCTGTCTGGCTTTCCCGATGATCGCCGTCAATGACGCCTACAGCAAGTACCTCTTCGACAATCGGTACGGCACGGGGCAGTCCGTCATGGATGGTCTGCTGCGGACGACGAACCTCCTCGTGGCGGGCAAGACCTTCGTCGTTGCCGGCTACGGCTGGTGCGGTAAGGGCGTGGCCCGTCGCGCCTCGGGCCTCGGCGCCAGGGTCGTCGTCGTCGAGATTGACCCCCACCGGGCGCTGGAAGCCCACATGGACGGCTTCCAGGTCCTGGATATGGGAGCTGCTTCTGGGATGGGCGATTTTTTCGTCACTGTCACGGGTAACCGTGATGTCATCCGTGGGGAGCACTTCAGGAGGATGAAGGACGGAGCCGTCCTGGCCAACGCGGGCCATTTTGACGTGGAGATCGCCATCCCCGATCTTCGTGCCCTCTCCGTCTCGTCCCGGAGGGACAAAGTCAACGTCGAGTCCTTCGAGATGGCTGACGGCAAGCGAATACACCTGCTGGCCCAGGGCCGGCTCGTCAATCTCGCCGCTGGCGACGGCCACCCCGTGGAGATCATGGACCTGAGCTTTGCCTCCCAGCTGTTGGCGGCACTTCACGTGAGCCGGGAAAAGCTCCCCCGGGGCCTCCATCCTCTACCGGAGTCGCTCGATCGTGAGGTGGCTTTGCTGGCCCTTGAGGCCTGGGGGCTCAGGCTGGAGTCACTCACGGCCGAACAGGAGCGGTACATGAAGGAGTGGCGCGAATGATGGACCGAGGTAACGGAACGATTCTGTTCAGGAACGTCGTGCTTCTTGACGGCTCAATGGAGAAGGCCAAGGCGGCCGACGTTTCCGTCGAAGAAGGACGGATCGCCGTCGTCGCCGAGGCCGGCGATCTTATAGCGACGGGAGATGTTTTCGACGGCAGGGGAAAGACGGCTCTCCTTCCCGGCTTCGCCAATGCCCACACCCACAGCGCTATGACCCTTCTTAGGGGGCTCGGCGAGGAAAGCCCCCTTTTGGAGTGGCTCAAGGAGAGGATCTGGCCCATCGAGGCCCGCCTCACGAAAGAGGCCGTCCGCTGGGGGACGCTCCAGGCGATCGTCGAGATGGCCGCGGCGGGGACGACGGCTTTTGGTGACATGTATTTCTTCATGGACGATGTCGCCCGGGCTGCCGCCGAGACGGGGATGCGATCCGGCCTTTGCCGGGGCCTCGTCGGCACCGATGAGGCCAAGGTGGCCGAGGGCCTGGCCCTAGCGGAGACGTGGGACCGATTTGAGGACCGCTGCCGCGTTCAGATCGGTCCTCACGCTCCCTATACCGTCGATCCCGAGGGATTGAAGAAGCTGGCCTCCTTGGCGTTGGAACGAGGCCTTGGAATCCATCTGCACTGGCTCGAGACGGCCTGGGAGGTCGACCACATCCGCAAAGAACTCAAGAGGGAGCCCCTGGAGCTCCTTGAGGAGACGGGCCTTTTAGGTGTTCCTCATCTTTCTCTCGCCCATGGCGTCTGGATCGACGAGGGCGACATGAAAGCCCTGGCCAGGGAGAACGTGACGGTTATCCACAATCCCAGCAGCAACATGAAGCTGGGTAGCGGGATCGCTCCCGTGGCTGCCCTGGTCGAAGCGGGCGTTTCGGTGGCCCTCGGGACTGACGGGGCGGCCAGCAACAACCGCCTTGACCTCTGGCAGGAGATGAGAACAGCGGCACTCCTGGCCAAGGTGGCCCGTCAGGACCCGACGGTCCTACCTGCCCGCAAGATCCTTGAGATGGCTACTGTTGCCGGAGCTCGCTCCCTCGGCTTCGATGACGTGGGGCTCGTCCGTAAGGGATGGCAGGCCGATTTTGTCCTCGTTGACCTCGACAAGCCACACTACACGGGGTGGGACAGGGAGAATCTGGCCCTCTTCCTCGTCT
The DNA here is from genome assembly GCA_016756725.1 of Synergistaceae bacterium. Classification (GTDB taxonomy): domain Bacteria; phylum Synergistota; class Synergistia; order Synergistales; family Aminithiophilaceae; genus Aminithiophilus. Next base: position 10,186 of record JAESII010000003.1, read on the forward strand.
ATGCGGGAGCCTCTTCGGATGTCATCGGGACCGTCGTCCAGGGGCGGTGGATCTGGCGCGAGGGGGTTTTCTCCTTTGATGACGAAACGATTCGGACAGAAGCCAAGGAGTGGCGCAGGAAGCTGATCGGATGAACCCAGAGGGCCCTCCCGCCGGGGGCCCTCTTCAAAGAAGTGCGCTATAATCGTTAAGCCGTTATATCCAGAAAAGGGGAGTGGAAACATGCAGTACAGAACGGGATCGGAGCTGCGGGAACTCTTCCTGCGCTTCTTTGAATCAAAAGGAAGCCGTCGGATGGCAAGCTTCTCTCTCATTCCCGACGATCCCACACTGCTTTTCACCATCGCCGGCATGGTGCCCTTCAAGCTCTACTACCTGGGGCTGAGAACGCCCGAAACGACCCGGGTGGCGACGTCTCAGAAATGTGTCCGAACCAACGACATCGACAACGTGGGCCGGACGGCGCGGCACCATACCTTCTTCGAGATGCTGGGCAACTTCAGCTGGGGTGACTATTTCAAGGCAGAAGCGATCCCCTGGGCCTGGGAGTTCCTCACAGACTGGGTCGGCCTTGACCGGAGTCGCCTCTACACCACGATCTACAGGGACGACGAAGAGGCCTTTCGCCACTGGCACGACGTCGTTGGACTGCCCGAGGAGCGGATCATCCGCTTCGGTCAGGACGAGAACTTCTGGTTCATGGGGCCCACCGGTCCCTGCGGGCCCTGTTCGGAGATCCTCTACGATCAGGGACCGGAGTTCTCCTGCGGATCGCCCGCATGTGCCCCCGGTTGCAGCTGCGACCGTTATCTGGAGATCTGGAATCTCGTCTTCACCCAGTACGACCGACAGGAGGACGGTTCTCTCCTGCCTCTGCCCAAGACGAACATCGACACAGGCATGGGGCTTGAACGTCTCGCGTCGGTGGTTCAAAAGGTGCGCACCGACTTCGAGACCGATCTCTTCCTCCCTCTCATCGACTGTGCCTGCTCTCTGGCGGGAATCAGCTATGGAGAGACACCCCGGGGCGACATGGCCGTCCGGGTCATTTCGGACCATCTCCGCGCCGTGGCCTTCATGATCGCCGACGGGATTCTGCCCTCCAACGAGGGAAGGGGCTACGTCCTCCGCCGCCTCTTGCGACGGGCTGTCCGTTATGGCCGTCTCATCGGTCTTGACGAGCCCTTTCTTCTCAAACTTCTTCCCACGCTGGACGGTCTGATGGCCCCCCCCTACCGGGAGCTCGTCGACAACCGATCGACGATCGAACAGGTCATCGACCTGGAGGAGCGGAAGTTCGGCCGCACCCTTGATCAGGGGATGAACCTCCTCGAAGCTGAGATTGATGTCCTCAGGAAGGAGGGAGGCCAGATCCTTTCGGGTGCTGTGGCCTTCGAGCTCTACGACACCTTCGGTTTTCCCTTCGAGCTCACCGAAGAGGTCTGCCTCGAGGCCTCTCTCTCCGTCGACCGTTCTGGTTTTGACGGCGCCATGCAGGCGCAGAGGGAGCGGGCTCGGGCCTCAAGCAAGGTGGCCCAGGCCGTTGTCTCCGGCGGCGTTTATGACGACCTCTACCAGAGACTTGGTGATACGGCCTTCACGGGCTATGTTTCCGTCGTGGAGGAAACGAAGGCCCTCGCCCTTGTTCGGGACGGGCGCGAAGTGGACGAAGCCCATGCTGGCCAGGAAGTTTTCCTCGTCCTGGAAAAGACCCCTTTCTACGCCGAAGGCGGCGGTCAGGTCGGTGATCAAGGGCGGCTCGAGGCTCCGGGTTTCCGCATCGACGTGACCGATACGGTCTACGGGGCGGGCAAACTCATTGTCCACCGCGGTGTCGTCGCCGAGGGCACGGTGACGAAGGGAGCCTCTCTCAAAGCCGTCATCGACGAAGAGAGACGGTGGGCCATCAGGCGTCACCACACAGCGACCCATCTCCTTCACGAGGCCCTCTGCCGCGTTTTGGGTGATCATGTCCGCCAAGCCGGTTCCATCGTCCGTCCTGAGGGGCTCCGCTTTGACTTCACCCATTTCGAGGCCCTGACGGAAGAGCAGATCGTCGAGGTGGAGGACATCGTCAACGGCCAGATCCTCCGGAACGTCCCCCTGCGGATCACCTTCACCGACATGGAAAAGGCCCGAGCCATGGGAGCCAAGGCCCTTTTCGACGAGAAGTACGGTGACATTGTTCGAGTCATTCAGGTTCCCGGCTACAGCACGGAACTCTGCGGCGGTGTTCACGTTGACAGCACGGGTGACATCGGTCTTTTCAAGATCACCCGCGAAGAGGGAATCGGATCGGGGCTGAGGCGCATCACGGCTGTGACGGGAATGGCCTCTCTCAAGCGGGTCCAGGCCCTCTTCAAGGGAGCTTCGGCTCTTGAAGAGCTTTTTCAGGTCGAATTGAGCGAAATTGTCCCCAAAGTCGCCGAACTTCAGGATGAAATTAAAAATCTCCGTAAGGATCTTCAAGGAGCAACGCTTAAGGCCTCTCTGGCTGATCTGGACAAGTACCTCGCGAGCCGGATCAATGTCGGTCCCGTAACCCTCCTGACGGCTTTTTTCACCGACCTGGACGTCGATCTTCTCCGTCAGGTTGGCGATGCCATGAAATCCCGCGTGCCGTCGTCCCTTGTCCTTCTGGCGAGCCGCAACGGCGATGACCTACGCCTTGTGGCCATGGCCGACGAAAAGGCAGTGCAGCAGGGCGCTCATGCGGGGAAATTCATCAAGGAAGTGGCAGGACGATTCGGCGGTAGCGGCGGCGGCAGACCCAACATGGCCCAGGCTGGCGTGAAGACGACGGTTGAGCTGGGAGCCAACGTGGAGGGCCTGATGAAGGATTCGGCGGCGATCCTCCGCAGCCAGTTGGGACTCTGATGGAATGACCCGGTACCTGGGGCTCGACATCGGATCGGTTCGAATCGGCGTCGCCCTCAGCGATCCTCTGGGAATGTTTGCCCAGGGGATCGCTGTTCTCAAGGCCTCTGGCGACTGGATCTCCGAGACGGCAGCTCTCGTCGGCCGCCATGGCGTTTCCGTCGTCGTCATTGGCCTCCCCCTTCGCACTGGGGGCGAGGAGGGGCCTGAAGCCGCACGGGTGAGGGAGAAAGCGAGAGTTTTGGCCCAAGCCTGCCCCAAGGTGGATATCGTTTTTTGGGACGAGCGCTTTTCTACAGTCATTGCCGAGAGGGCCCTCCTTGAGGCCGATTTCTCCCGCAAGAAACGGCGAGGCAAAATCGATCAGACTGCGGCAGCCGTGATCCTCCAGGGATTTCTGGACAGGAAGGGAGGCGATCTCCCATGAAGCTGCCCGAGGGAGTCAAGATGACGCCCATGCTGCGTCAATACCTGCACTGGAAGGAACGCTATCCCGATTGCCTTCTTTTCTTCCGTATGGGCGATTTTTTCGAGCTCTTCTTCGATGATGCCCGTCTAGCGGCCTCCGTCCTGGACATCACCCTAACGGCCCGTGACGGAGAAAAACAGATTCCCATGGCCGGCGTTCCCCATCATGCTGCCGAGGGCTATCTGGCCCGACTAATCCAGGCCGGCTACAAGGTAGCCCTTTGCGATCAGGTGACGGAGCCTGACGGGAGAACCCTCGTCGAAAGAAGCGTCGTCCGCGTCGTCACGCCGGGGACCTACATTCCTGAAGAAAGCGGCCACGAGGGCGGGCTTGCGGCCATGGCTATCGACGGAGACTGGATCTTTCTCGCCCTGCTTCGCCCTGCGACAGGCCGTTTCGAGGCTTTGACTCTTCCTGTGGCCGAGGCCCGCGGAGTGGTGGCCGCCTTTGAGCCTTTGGAGGTCCTCTATCCCTCCGGTTCCCGGGACCGTTGTCTCAAGGCTCTTCCCGATGTGGCTCCCAGTCGCTTCCAGGAACGCCCCCGTGAGGAGTTCGACCTCTTGGCTGGTGAACGCTGGCTCTGCCGCCGTTTCGGTCTGGCCAGCCTGAGAGCTCACGGTATCGATGACGGCGAGAGGGCTGTCGGTCCCGCCGCCGCTGCCCTGCGCTACCTTGAAGAGACTCAGTTTGGCGCGGCCCTCCATGTTCATCGCCTCCGTCCCCTGTTGCGCCAGGCTTACCTCCACCTGGACGTGACGACCCAGGCCAATCTGGAGCTCGTGGACAGCGAGGGACCGACTCTCTTTTCCACCCTTAACCGCTGCAGGACGGCCTTGGGCAAGAGGTTGCTCCGTCAGTGGATTCTTCAGCCCCTGAAAGATCTGACGGCAATCGGGAAACGCCAGGACGAGGTGGCCGCAATTGTCGCTGACCACCCCTTCCGCCTTCGCCTTCAGGATCAACTCTCGCGCTGTCACGACGTGGAGCGCTTGCTCGGGCGTCTGAGTCTCCGTATGGGATCGCCCCGTGAACTGGGAGCTCTTCGGGACACGTTGCTGGTCTGGCCCGATATTATCAGGCTCTGCGAGGGGATGGCCCTGGAGAAACGGTGCCGCCGCGTGCCCTCGCTCGAGGCCCTGACACGACGTCTTGACGAATGTCTTGCCGTGGATTTGCCACGGCTGCTCCGTGAGGGTGGGGTGATCCGCGACGGCTATAACGAGGAACTGGACCACTGGAGGAACCTTTCCCGCGAAGGGAACGCCGGCCTTGAGGCCCTGGCCTCTGCCGAACGGGCTGCGACGGGCATCAAGAGCCTCAAGGTGGGTTACAACAAGGTCTTTGGCTACTACATCGAAGTGAGCAAGGTCCACGCCGATCGTGTCCCTAAGCATTACGTCCGCAAACAGACCCTTGTCGGCGCCGAGCGATTCATCACCGACGAGCTCAAGCATTTCGAAGAGGAAATGGCCAAGGCCGGAGCGGAGATGGCCCGCATCGAGGAGGCCCTCTTCAACGACCTTCTGGCCGCCGTTCTCGCCGAGGTCAGCTCGCTTCAGATCTTTGCCGAAACCTTAGCCCGCCTCGATCTGGAGGCCTCTCTCGCCGAGGTTGCCTGGGAGGGGCGGTGGGTCCGTCCCGACGTGGGTGACGGCCTGGCGCTTCGCATCAAAAAGGGGCGTCATCCTGTCGTCGAAAGAGCTCTCGCTGAGGCACCCTTCACGCCCAACGATATCGTCCTTGACAGCCTGGGAGAGCGTATTTCGATCCTGACGGGACCGAATATGGCTGGGAAGTCGACCTATCTGCGCATGGCAGCCCTGCTCGTCATCATGGCCCAGATGGGGAGTTTCCTCCCCGTTGAAGAGGCCCGTGTAGGTCTCGTCGACCGGATCTTCACCCGCATCGGCGCAAGAGACGAGTTGGCCCGGGGGCGGAGCACTTTCATGGTCGAGATGGTCGAGACGGCCGACATCCTTCACAACGTCACCGACAGAAGCCTTGTCATTCTTGACGAAATCGGCAGGGGGACGTCGACTTACGATGGGATGAGCATTGCCTGGGCCGTCCTGGAATATCTCATCCAGATGGAAAAACGGCCCAAGGTCCTCTTTGCTACTCACTTCCACGAGCTGACCCAGCTTGCCGATCGCTATGCTGAAGTGGCTAACTGGAGCATGGCCGTCGAGGAAGGGAGCGAGGGGATCACCTTCCTTCACCAGGTCGTGCCCCGGTCGGCCGATAGGTCCTACGGGATCGAGGTGGCCCGTCTGGCCGGTTTGCCGCAGCAGGTGATTGTCAGGGCCCAGGAACTTCTGGAGCTATTCGAGGGCGAGGAGGGCCTGACGGCACCGGAAGGAACCTTCCCGAAGGAGCAGATTCCCCTCTTCACCGTCGCCTCGGACGCCGTCGTCGACGAGATCGCCGCCGTCGACCCCGACAGGATGACCCCCTTCCAGGCACTGGAAAAACTCTACGAGTTGCGCCGCCGATGTCAGGAGGTGAGGCGCTCACGATGTCCATAGTGAGACTTCCTCCAGATGTGGCCACCCGTATCGCCGCCGGTGAGGTCGTCGAAAGGCCCCTTTCTGTCGTCAAAGAGCTCATCGAAAACGCCATCGACGCCGGAGCGGGAACGATTGCTGTCTCACTCCATCAGGGCGGCAAGGCCTCAATCATCGTCGAAGACGACGGACAGGGGATCGCCTTTGCCGATCTCCCCCTTGCCTTGGAGCATCACGCGACGAGCAAGATTACCTGCCTTGATGAGATGGAGAGGATCATGACTCTCGGATTCCGCGGTGAGGCTTTGCCGAGCATCGCCGCCGTGAGCCGTTTCGAGATCCGAAGCCGGTCAGTCCGTGAAAACAGGGGTGGTTTGCTGCGAGCCGAAGGGGGTAAGATCGGCCTCCATAGTCCCCTTGACCTACCCGCTGGGACGAGGGTCCAAGTTGACGATCTTTTCTTTAACTTGCCGGCACGCCGCAAATTTCTCAAGGGTGCCAGTGCCGAGCTTAGACGGATCATGTCTCTCCTTCAGGCCTACGCCATGGCTTACAGTGACCGAGTCTTTCTCGTTCAGTCCGAAGGCAAGACGGTTTTTTCTTCGCCGGGAAACGGAGACGTGGCCTCTTTCCTCAAATCCATCTGGGGTGATGACCCACCCCTGCGCCATCTCGAAGTGACCGTCGAAACTTACCGGGCTCAGGCCTGGTGGCAGCCTGCACCGGGGCGGGGTAAGATCGATCTGGCCTCCTTTGTGAATCGGCGGCGCGTCCAGGACGGCCTCTTCCGGGCTGCCTTGAATTCGCCAGGCGGCGATCTATCCGGCCAATGGCTCATCCTCGTCGAGGGGCCGCCCGAGGAGATTGATGTCAACATCCATCCCGCCAAGACAGAGATCCGCTTCCGGCGGAGCGGTCCCGTCTTCGAGGCCGTCCGACGCCTCGCCATGGGACTGCTGGAACAGCCCCAGACCTTCCGCCTCAAAGGGAAAAGGCCACCCTTCACTTCCCTTAGTGGAACACATGAAGGGCCAGCCCTCTTTTCCCGCGTCGCCTCGTCCTTTGGGGGGATCGAGGCATCTGAGGAGAGGCCCTTTGATGAGGCTTCTGTTCAGTCTTCTCTGAACTCCTTACGAAAGGACCAGGAGGAGTCACCTCAACGGGCGGTCTCGCCCCGACGCTACCTGGGGCGGCTCCGTGCGGGTTATCTCCTTTTTGACGTGGATGGCGGTCTTGTCGTCGTTGACCCCCATGCCGCCCATGAGCGGATCTGTTTTGAGCGGTTTCATGAACGGGGCCTTCAGGCGAGAGCGAGCCAGCCATTGGCAGTCCCTCTTTCCCTTTCCCCCTCTCTTGCTCAGAGAGCCCATCCTTTCAGGAAGTCCCTGGAAGAGCTCGGTTTCGCCTTCGCCTCAAAGGATGGGACCTCTCTTCTGGAGGCGATTCCGGCTCTTCCTGATCTGTCAGGAACATCGCCGGAAGATCTCCTGAGAAATACCGTCGATTCTCTTGAGTCTCCTGAAGAGGAGGAACGATTCTGGCCTGTCTGGCGTCGCTGGGCTACTCTTGCCTGCAAGGCGGCTATCAAACTGACGACTCAACTTGCACCGTCTGAGGCCGAAGCCCTGCTGGACGATCTCCTCCGCTGCGAGAGGCCCTGGGCCTGTCCCCACGGCCGGCCGACGAGTCTGGCCGTGTCGGCTGAACAGCTTTTCCGTCATTTCGGGAGGGAATAGGATGACCTGGCAGCGACCCGTTATCGCCATCATAGGACCCACAGCCGTGGGGAAAACGGCCTTCAGCCTCAGTCTGGCCCGAAACCTCAACGCTGAAATTCTTTCCGTCGATTCCCGCCAGGTCTACCGCTACATGGATGTGGGGACGGACAAGATCGACGGTGTCACGAGACGGCAGATCCTTCATCATCTGATCGACATCGCCGATCCCGATGAGATCTTCACAGCCGCCGATTTTCATTTCCTGGCCACAGCCGCCATGGAGCGCATCGCCCGCCGCGGGCGGGTGCCTCTTTTTGTCGGCGGCACGATGTTTTACTATCAGGCCCTGTTTGGACGCCTTCTCACGGAGGGACTGCCCACGGATGAGGCGGTTCGCTCCCGTCTTCAGCGCGAGACGGAGCATCTCGACGACGCGTCCCTTCACGGACGGCTCGCCGCCGTCGACGCTGAACGGGCTACAGCGCTCCACCCCCACGACAGGCAGCGTGTGCTCCGTGCCTTGGAGATCTTCGAGATCACTGGGAGAAGGCCGACTGACCTCTTTCGCGAAAAGGCGCGACTCTGTTCGCCCTATCGTCCCCTTTATATCGGTCTTACCCGGCCCAGGGGGGAGCTGGTTCACACCATTGACCGACGGGTGCGGGAGCAGTTCTCAGCCGGTTATGTCGACGAGGTGAAGTGGCTTCTGGACAGGGGCTTCGAAGAACATCTTCCTTCTATGCAGGGCTTCGGGTACCGTGAGATCGTGGCTTATCTGCGGGGGAGGATCTCCTTAGAGGAAGCCATTGAGGGCGATATCCGCTCGACCAAGGCTTTTGCACGCAGGCAGATGACCTGGTTCCGCAAGTTTGAGCCCGCTCTGTGGTATGATGTAAGCTGTGTCGATCAGGGGCGATTTCTTGAAGAGGTTACCGATATCTGTCAACGACACCTCAAGGAGGTGTGACGGCTCCGATGGAGCTCCGCCTGGCTGATCCAACGGGGCTTTGTTTTGGTGTCCGCAGGGCTATCGAGTCCCTCGAGGCTGCCTTGGAGGAACATGGAACCGTTTATGCCCTGGGCAGCCCCATCCACAACCCACAGGAGGTGGCTCGGCTTGTTGCCATGGGGCTTATTGTCATCGACGATCCCGATGACGTGCCTGAAGGCGCGGTAGCCTTTGTCCGGGCCCATGGTGTGGGACCGGGCGTTATCGAGAAGCTGAAGGACAAGGCCGGCGTCATCGTCGATGGAACCTGCCCTTTTGTTCAGAGAGCCCAGGAGCGGGCTCGTGATCTTGAGGCGGAAGGTTACCGAGTCTTTCTTGTCGGTGATAAAGACCACCCTGAGGTGCAGGGTATCACGGCCCACCTTGGAGGTAAAGCTACCGTCATCGGTTCCGCTGATGAAATCGGCGATATTGATGACGGCGGGCTCAAGGCTGGCGTCCTTTCGCAGACGACCCAGAAGGCCGAGGTCTTTTCCGGAGTTGTCGCCGACCTGGCCCTGAAGGTTTCGGAGCTGAAGGTCTTCAACACGATCTGCAACGCCACGGCGGAGAGGCAAAATGCTGTTCGTCGTCTCGCGAGGCAGGTTGATGGTATTATTGTGATCGGTGGGAAAAACAGCGCCAACACGCGCAAACTAGTCGAAATTACACGATCCCAGGGGGCACCGACCCTATGGATAGAGAAATCGGAGGAACTTGACTGGAGGTGGTTGGAGGGAAAGCTCCAGATTGGAGTGGCCGCAGGCGCAAGCACGCCTGACTGGCTCATAAAAAAATTGATCACCACGCTTGCCATTCCGCAGGTCGCCAAGGGGGAAGGAAATTAATGGAAGAAATGAAAGATATGCCCGCAGAGAGCATGAGCATGGAGGAACTCCTTCAGGAGGAGCCCGTCCAAGAGATTCGCCGCGGTAACGTGGTCGAAGGCAAGGTCGTCGAGATCAACGAAGACGGCTGGCTCGTGGATGTCGGTTACAAATGCGAGGGTTTCCTGCCGCGCCGTGAGTGGACTCATCGAGTCCTTGTGGAAGAGGTTGCCGAGCCCGAGGTGGGTGACACGATTCGCGTCCAGGTCATCAACGTGGGCCAGGGCGAGGAAGCCCAGCTTGTGGTCAGCCGTTGGCGCTCCGAGTTCGATGAGCGCTGGAGCCGCCTCGAAGAGGCGACGGCAACGAACGAAACCTTCACCGTCCGTGGACTCCGGAAGGTCAAAGGCGGTCTCATCGTCGACTGCTATGGAATCGAAGGTTTTGTGCCCATCTCCCACCTTGCCGAAGAGGGCCGTGGCGTCAACCCGGGTCGCTTCGTCGAGGAGGACGTCGAAGTCCGACTCATCGAGAAGGACCGCCGGAAGCGCCGCCTTGTCCTCTCCCGCCGTACCGTCCTCGAAGAAGAGATGGTGAGCCGGCGGGCCGATTTCTACGAGAACGTCAAGGAAGGCGACGTCCTGGAGGGGACGGTCAGCAGCATCACTTCCTTTGGCGTCTTCGTCAATCTCGGCGCCTTGGAAGGGCTGGTCCATATCTCGGAGCTCTCCTGGCAGCGCAACGCCAAGCCCAAGGAGATCGTCGCCAAGGGAGATACGGTCACCGTTAAGGTCATTGGCATCGACCAGGAAAGCAACCGTATCTCCTTGAGCATGAAACAGACTCAGGACGATCCTTGGCTTACCGTTCACGAGCGCTGGAATGCGGGCGATGTCGCCAAAGGTGCTGTGACGAACATGACCGATTTTGGGGCCTTTGTTGAGATTGAGCCCGGTGTCGAAGGTCTCGTTCACATCGGCGACATCAGCTGGTCCCGAATCAAGCACCCCCGCGAGTTCTTCAAAAAGGGGCAGGAGGTTGAGGTCCAGATCCTCGACATCGACACGGAACGGAAGCGGATCAGCCTGGGCTACAAACAGCTCAACGACCCCTGGAAGGACATCGACGATCGCTATCATGCGAACCAGGACGTGGAGGTCAAAGTCGTCCGTCTTGCCGACTTCGGAGCCTTCGTGCAGCTTGAAGAAGGTGTCGAGGGGCTCATCCACATTTCCCAGCTGAGCCGTCGTCGCGTCGAGAGCCCTCAGGAGGTCCTCCAGGAAGGACAGGAAGTGACAGCCCGTATCCTTGAAGTCAATGCCGAGGGCCGTCGGATCCGCCTCAGCCTCAGCGCCCTCCAGCCGCCTGAGGAGGGGGAGAGAGAGCGTCGCCCTCAGAACGACGAGCCCCGCCGCCGTCGCCATGAGTCCGACCGTTCCCGCACTCCTGATTTTGCCCAGGAGGAGGCGAACGTCACCCTGGGTGATCTCTGGCAGGATGCCATCAAGTAGGAGACCTTAATGCCAATAAGGGCCGTGGCTGCAACCTGGGCCGCGGCCCTTGCCGTTCCGTGAGGTCTCACGTTTCCTGGCGGGAGGAGATCCTTCCGGGAAGGAGGAATCACTTTGTCCCAAGAGGTAATCCGGGTCTACCCCGATCCCGTTTTGAGGGAGCCCAACGAGGACGTGGCCCTTTTTGACGATCAATTGCGTTCCTTTGTTGAAGAAATGAAGGCCATCATGTACGCCTATGACGGCCTGGGTCTTGCCGCGCCTCAGATTGGCGTCAACAGGAAGGTCGCCGTTGTCGGCTACGAAGGGCGTGAGTATGTCCTCATTAATCCTGTCATCGTTGAGGCCAAGGGAAATCAGATCGGTGAAGAGGGGTGCCTCAGCTTTCCCGGTCTTTTCGAGAGGGTGAGCCGTCCCGAGTCGGTTACCGTTGAATTCCTCGACGAACAGGGCCAGCCTCAGACCTTGCTGGCCACGGGTTTGCTGGCTCGAGCCGTTGCCCATGAAGTCGACCATTTGAACGGCGTTCTTCTCATCGACAAGATTTCTCCACTCCGGCGAACCTTTGCCAAGAAAAAGTTCCGCCGTCTCCAGGAGGCCTGATTGAGAATGTCCTACTGGTTCATGGGAACCGGGAATTTTGCCCGCCTTTGTCTTGCCCATTTGGCGGAATGGAGACTTCCAGCACGGGTCGTCACCGCACCGCCTCGGCCTGCGGGCCGGGGATTGAAACTGAAAGAGACGCCTGTTGCCGTCGAGGCCAAGTGTCTGAGGCTGCCTCTATCCTCATCGGCTTCCGTTAACAGTGATGAGGTGCTGATGGCACTCCTGCGAGAAGAAGTTCCGCAAGCCATCGTCGTCATCGATTTCGGGCAGATGATCCGGCCTCCCTACCTTTCGACGCCTCCTTGGGGTTGTTTGAACGTCCACCCTTCACTTCTCCCCCGCTACCGCGGAGCGGCTCCACTTCAGCGAGCTATCATGGCCGGGGACTCTGAGACGGGTGTCACCGTTTTCCGTCTGGTCCCAAAAATGGACGCAGGCCCGATCTTGGCACAGGAAAGGGAGAGGATCGCCGAGAAGGAGACCTACGGCACATTAATGGAAAAACTTGCAAAAAGAGGTAGCCAATTATTGCGTGACGTTTTAGAATTATTAGAGAGCTCTTCCGTTTCCACAGTCGAGCAGGATCATACTTGCGCAACATTTGCTCCTGTTATCTCTAAGAAAGAAACGGAAATTCAGTGGGAGCGGGAGGCCGAGGAAATCGATCGTCTCATTCGGGCTCTCAATCCCGTTCCGGGAGCCTTTTCCTTGGCCGGCGAAAAAAGAATCAAGATATGGAAGGCCGATCTCGTGGATGATTCTGGCCCATCGGGCACGTTGCTCACTCCCTCCGATGGATGTGCCGTTGTTGCCTGTGGTTCGGGAGCTCTTTGCCTGAGAGAAGTGCAACCCGAAGGGAGCAAACGTCTTGACGGAGCTGCCTGGTGGCGTGGTGTAGGCCGAAAGGAGGGAGACCGTCTCTTTTGAGCAGTTACTGTTCACTTCGCCGGTCCTTAGCTGCACAAAGAAAATGGCCCCGAGCTGTCGCCATGACGGGGGCCCTTGGTTCCGGTAAGACGACCTGGGCCGTTAATGCAGGTCTCGCCCTGAAGAGTGGGGGCAAGCGCGTTGCCTTTGCCGACCTGGATATCATCAATCCCTATTTCTGCCTTCGCGAAATCGCCAGCCAAATGGAGGTCCTGGGTGTCGATGTCGCCCTTCCTCCCGGTGATGCCCGTTGGAGCGACATTCCCGTCGTTTCCTCCGAGGTGTCCCGGCTTCTCGTGTCCGATCACGATCACCTTTTCCTCGATGTCGGCGGTGAGGCGAAAGGGGTGCTAGCCCTCAAGCAATTCGCTCCCTTCCTGGAAGAGTCCGGCTATGATTTCCTGATGGTACTCAATCCTTTCAGGCCACAGACCTGCACACCTCAGGCCGTCTTGCAGATGCGTCGGGAAATGGAGAGGCTGAGCGGACTGGCTGTTACAGGGCTTCTTGGCAACGCCCACCTCATGGACCAAACCGAGACGAACGACGTTGTCCGGGGGCTCTCAGAAATCAGACGCATTTCCGATGTCCTTGATCTGCCGTTGCTTTTTGTCGGAGTCGAGGAATCACTTTTCAATGGGGCTCAGAAGGCCCTGCCCGGTGGAGAGAATCTACTATGGCCTCTCATCAGGCCCATCTTGTTCCCGTGGGAAAGGGGAGTGTCCTTGGATGGCGAAAGGACGAGTTTGGATTGATGAAGACCGTTGCAAGAGCTGTGGTCTTTGCGTTGCTGCCTGTCCGATGAAGGTCCTTCAGATATCGGACAGGATTAATGACCACGGCTACCGGCCGGCGGAGCAGCGCAAGGAAGGTTGCATCGCCTGCAAGATGTGCGCCCTGACCTGCCCTGACGTGGCCATCGATGTCTATCGCATCGATGAAGCGTAGAGCTCCTTTTGACGACAAGCGGAGGTGAACAAGCCATGGGCGAAAAAGTTCTGATGAAAGGTAACGAGGCCCTTGCCGAAGCCGCTATTCAGGCCGGTTGCCGATATTTTTTCGGCTATCCCATCACTCCCCAGAACGAGATTCCCGAATACATGTCCCGCAGGTTGCCAGAGGTGGGCGGCGTCTACCTTCAGGCCGAAAGTGAAGTGGCCTCGATCAACATGGTCTTCGGCGGAGCCGGTACGGGTGAACGGGTCATGACCTCCTCGTCGAGCCCCGGCATTTCGCTCATGTCCGAGGGGATCAGCTACATTGCTGGCGCAGAGCTTCCCTGCGTGATCATGAACATCGTCCGTGGCGGTCCCGGCCTGGGGGGAATCCTTCCGGCCCAATCGGACTATTTCCAGGCCACTCGTGGCGGTGGCCATGGGGATTACCGTCTTCTCGTTCTGTCGCCCAGCACCGTCCAGGAGGCTGTCGATTTGACGATGGAGGCCTTCGATCTGGCCGAGATCTACCGTAACCCGGTGATGATTCTCGGCGACGGCTTTATGGGACAGATGATGGAGGCCGTCGAGTTCAAGACAGCCCCGGAGAAGAAGTTGCCTGACAAGCGGGATCGGGCCGTCGGATACAAGGAGTGGCGGGGCAAGAGGGCTCTCGTCAAGAGTCTTTACCTCGATCCCGATGCCCTTGAGGCCCACAACAAGAAGCTGCAGGCCAAATACGAACTCATGGCCGACAGGGAAACCCGATTCGAGACCTATCTGCTTGAAGGAGCCGACTATGTGGTCACGGCCTACGGAACGACGGCCCGGATCGCCCGTTCTGCCGTGAAGCAGCTTCGTGACGAGGGTTTCCCCGTCGGCATGATCAGGCCCATCACGGTTTTCCCGTTCCCCTATGCGCCCTTCGCCGGGCTCGGCTCCCAGGTCAAGGCTGTCCTCTCCGTTGAGATGAGCTGTGGCCAGATGGTCGACGATGTCAAGATCGGCGTTGCCGGGAAGGTGCCCGTTTCCTTCTTTGGTCGTGTCGGCGGCATTGCTCCCACCGTTGACGAGATCGTCAACGCCATTCGAGGACTTCAGGTTTAGGGAGGTGGCGACGATGAAAGAAACGCAGATCTTTGAGCGTCCCCGCTCCATGGCGGACGTGGTGACCCATTATTGCCCCGGTTGCACTCACGGCGTCGCTCACCGGCTTGTTGCCGAGGCCATCGACGAGCTGGGCATACAGGACAGGACCGTCGGCGTTGCTCCCGTCGGCTGCGCCGTGTTTATTTACAACTACATTGACACGGACATGTATGAGGCGGCCCACGGGCGGGCCCCAGCGGTGGCTTCAGCTTGCAAGCGGATTCGTCCCGATCTGACCGTCTTCACCTATCAGGGTGACGGCGACCTGGCTTCCATCGGCCTGGCTGAGGTCGTTCATGCCGCGAACAGGGGAGAGAACATCACCGTCATTTTCATTAATAACGCCATCTACGGCATGACAGGGGGGCAGATGGCCCCGACGACCTTGATGGGGCAGAAGGCGACGACCTGTCCTTTCGGCCGTGAAGCCAAAGCCAACGGTTATCCCATGAGGGTTGCCGAAATGCTGGCGACCTTGGCCGCTCCCGGTTATGTCGCCCGCGTCTCTCTGGCGAAGCCCAAGTTCATCCTGGAAGCCAAAAAAGCGGTTCGCAAGGCCTTCGAGACGCAACTTGCCGGCAAGGGTTTCTCCCTCGTCGAAATGCTCTCCACCTGCCCCACGAACTGGGGTATGCGGCCTGTCGAGGCAACGGACTGGCTCGTTGAGCAGATGATTCCTTACTATCCGCTGGGCGAGTTCAAGGTTCCCGAATAAGGAGGGCTCAGACGTGTCCACCTACTATCGCGGTTTTATCGCTGCTGGATTCGGCGGTCAGGGTATCCTTTCCCTGGGACAGATCGTCGCCTATGCGGCTATGAAAGAAGGCCGCTTTGTCACCTGGATCCCTTCCTACGGCCCCGAAATGAGGGGCGGAACGGCAAACTGCAGTGTCATCGCCAGCGAAGAGGAAATTGCCTCACCTGTCGTTTCCTCGCCGGACGTACTTGTCATCATGAACCAGCCCTCACTCGAGAAGTTCGAGGCTATCCTTAAACCAGGTGGGGTTCTGCTTTACAACAGCGATCTCGTCCGTTACGAGAAGCCTCGGCAGGATGTTACGGTTCTGGCCGTTCCGGCCAACAGCACAGCCGCTGAATTGGGCAATGACAAGGTGGCCAACGTTATCGTCCTGGGTGTCCTTTCAGCTCACACCGATCTTGTCGGTGAAGAGGCTTGCCGTCAGACTATTGCCGACCTTTTCGGGAAGAAGAAGGCCTCCCTTGTCGAGCTAAACCTCAAGGCCTTTGACAAGGGCCGGACCCTTCTCTAGCTAGCTGATGGATCCCAGGGAAGAGCCTCTTTCAAGCCGGACGCTTTATGAGGGCCGCATCGTCACCTTGCGTGTCGATCAGGTTACCCTCGCCTCCGGAGTTCAAACGGAACGGGAAGTGATCCACCATGTCCCTGCCGTTGCCATGTTGGCCCTGACCGATGAGGGCAAGGTCCTTCTTGTGCGTCAGTACCGTCATCCCGTAGGCCGGGCCATTCTGGAAATTCCTGCCGGTCTAGTTGAGGTCGGCGAAGATCCCCGGGAGACGGCTCGCCGGGAACTGATGGAGGAAGTCGGCTATGATGCGGACAACCTCCAGCGGATCGGCAGCTTTTACAGCTCTCCCGGTTTCAGCGACGAGATCATCCACCTCTTTCTCGCCACAGGGCTTCAGCCTGCCAGCCGCGAGGCCGACGACGATGAGGACCTTCGCGTCCTGTCCCTGACTCTCGAAGAATGGAGAGAAGCCCTAGAGGAGGAGGGGACCATGGACAGCAAGACGGCAGCTGCCTTCTGGTGGCTCCAGGCAAGAGGGATCGAAAGGTGTCTTCAGCGGTAAATGCCGTAGCGGCCTTCTCCGACTACCTACGCCTTGAACGGGGGTGCAGCGAGAACACCATCAAGGCCTATGTCGGTGACCTGTCCCGGTGGTACGGCTTCTGCCGGGCCGCCGGGGTCGACCCTATTCCCCCAGCCAAGGACAAGGTCCAGCCGTTCCTTCGGAAGCTGACCCTTCAGGGCAAGAGTTCCGCTACCGTCCAGCGTCACGCGGCGACGCTCCGCTCCTGGGCCCATTTTCTCCAGCTCGACGGCTGGACGGACGAGGAGGTGTGGCTGCCGCCGATCCCGGACAAAGACCGCAACCTGCCTCAGATCCTGAATGAGGGGGAGGTGGAGCGGCTCCTTGCGGCCTGTCCCGAAAACTCCAACCTAGGGCTCCGGGACAGGGCTCTCCTTGAAGTCGCCTACGGGTGTGGTCTTCGTGCCAGTGAGGCCTGTGGACTCCAGCTTAGTGACATCGATTTCGGCCGCGGAAGCTTAAGGGTCCTCGGAAAAGGCGAGAAGGAGCGCGCCCTTCCTCTGATCGGAAAGGTGAGGGGGCGCCTGAAACGGTATTGCGATGAAAGCCGCCCCGCCCTTGACCGCCACGGGGCGAGTCATTTCTTCCTTTCCCGGAGCGGCCTCCCCTTAAGACGGGAGGATTTTTGGCGCATTATCCAGAAGCGTGGCAAAGAGGCCTCAATTCCTGTTGTCCGGCTCCATCCTCATGTGCTCCGTCACTCTTTCGCGACCCATCTCCTGCGGCGCGGAATGGATCTGAGGACCCTCCAGGAACTTCTGGGGCACGCGACGATCGCAACAACGGAACGGTACACCCATTTCGACATGGAACTGCGCGATGTCTATGACCAGTGTCATCCCCGGGCTTGAAGGCCCTCAAGGAGGAGGTGGGGACCGTGTATGGTCCTGAAGAGATTCTCCGCGCCAAAGAGGCAATAGCCCGGCGGATTTCCCTTGAGCCGCCCATCGCCGTCGTCCTCGGTTCCGGATTGGGCGCACTAGCCAATGGCCTGGATGAGGCGGTGGCCATTCCTTACGACGAGCTGCCCTTCTGGCCTCACTCGACGGCGCCAGGTCATGCTGGCCGACTCGTCGTTGGCCGACTGAGTGGAATCCCTCTCCTTGCCATGCAGGGGCGGGTTCACCTCTACGAGGGTTATTCCGCTCGTGACGTCGTCTTCCCCCTCCGCGTTCTTGCCGCTCTCGGCGTCAGGACCTACGTGGCCACCAACGCCTCGGGCGGGGTGAACCTGGCCTATCGTCCGGGAGATCTCGTCCTCGTCGAGGATCACATCAACCTCATGGGTGACAACCCCCTTGTCGGTACCAATGAAGAGACCTGGGGTGTCCGTTTTCCAGACATGACCGAGGCTTATTCGCCACGCCTCATCAAGGCGGCCGAAAAAGCTGCCGCCTCGGAGGGAATCTGGCTCAAACGGGGGGTCTATGTGGGCTTCAAGGGGCCGTCTTTCGAGACGCCCGCGGAAATTCGCATGGCCCGCATCTTGGGCGGTGACCTCGTCGGCATGTCGACCATTCCCGAAGTGATCGCCGCGAACCATCTTGGTCTTGAGGTGATCGCCATCTCCTGCGTGGCCAATTTCGCCGCCGGAATGACGAAAAACCGTCTAACCCATGAGGAGGTTCTGGAGGAGATGGGCAAGGCCTCGGATCGCCTGATCCGACTCGTCCGGGCTTTTTTGAGGGAAATTGCCGAAACCCATGTTTAATATCTTGTCCTTCATTGAGACCAAGAGGGATGGTCTTCATCACGACGAGGCCTCGCTGAAGACCTTCGTTTCTGCTCTTCTCGATGGACGTGTCGCCGACTACCAGGCCTCGGCTTGGCTGATGGCTGTCTATTTCCGAGGCCTCGACGATGACGAACTGAGGGCCTTCACCCTCGCCCTGGCCGATTCGGGACGTCGTGTCCATTTCCCCCCGGCTCTTCAGCCCGTCGACAAACATAGCACGGGAGGCGTCGGAGACAAGACGACGCTGGTGCTCGTTCCTCTCGTCGCCGCCGCCGGCCTTCCCGTGGCCAAGCTATCCGGTCCCGGTTTAGGTTTTACGGGAGGCACCGTCGATAAGCTGGAAGCGATTCCGAATTTCCAGTCTCACCTGCCCCTTGAACGCTTCGTCTCTCAAGTAGCGTCCATCGGTTGCGCCGTCAGTGGCCACTCCCTTGATCTGGCTCCTGCCGAAGGGCGTTTCTATAGCCTGCGGGACGTGACGGCGACGGTGCCGTCGGTTCCGCTTATCGCTTCCAGCATCGTCAGCAAAAAGCTGGCCGGTGGAGCGGGAGGATTCGTCTTCGACGTGAAATGCGGGGACGGTGCTTTCATGGACGATCTGGAGAAGGCCAGATATCTGGCCCGTGCTCTGGTCGACCTTTCGCGCTCTCACGGGAAGAGGAGCTTGGCTCTCGTGACTGATATGGATCAACCTCTGGGGCGATGGGTGGGCAACGCCTCGGAAGTGCTCGAGGCGCTGGCGGTCCTTCAGGGGAAGGGGCCGGAGGATACCCGTGAGCTTTGTCTCATTCTTGGTGGAGCCATGGTCTTTCTCGGCGGCAGGGCCCGATCTCTTGAGGAGGGTAGGGATCTTTGCCGCCGCCTCATTGATGAGGGCAAAGGCCTGGAAAAGATGGAGCAGCTCCTCCTGGCTCAGGGCGTATCAGCCGAGGTCGTTGCAGCGCCTCACCGGTTTCTGCCCAAGCCCTCAAAGCGTTGGGATATCAGGGCAGACTGTTCGGGGTGGCTCTGCCGTCTTGAGGCACGGGCCATCGGCGAGGCCGTAAAGGTGATGGGTGGTGGGCGCATGAGGAAGGACGATGCCATCGATCCGGCTGTCTCCGTCGAGCTGCACCGTAAGCGGGGAGAGTCGATCGAGACCGGCGACCTCTTGATGAGTCTCCATTACAACGATGAGGCCCGTCTCGGCGACGGGAAGGCCTTCCTGAGACGGGCCTTTACCGTTGGCGAGAAGCCACAGAAGAGACCGCTGGTGCTGGACCGAATAATCGACTGAGGGTTCTCATCAAAGCTGGAGGCGTCTGAATTCCAGCCGTTCCAGATCGACCCAGAGAAGCACACCTTCGGGAAGAGGAGGAAGGCCCGTCAAAAGCTTGACGACTTCTGTCACTTCCAGGGACGCGATTAGAGCCGGGGTGAAAGAGGGGTTCCCCGTTGTTGCCTCGACGCCTTTGTCACTGTCGCCGTCAAAAAGGGTTCTTCCTCCGCCACGGATGACCTGTAGCTGACCCCAGAACCCCCCGATGGCTCCATGGACGAGGGGAATCGATCGTTCCCGGCAGCTCCGCAGGAGGAGTCTCCGGGAACGGTTGTTATCGAGGGCGTCGACGGCCACATTGGCACCCTCGAGAAAGGTCCTGATGGATTTTTCGTCAAGATAGTCGGCAAAGATCTTGACGTCAATGGCCTCGTTGATGGACCGGACCTGCTCGGCTGCCGTCTCGGCCTTGCCTTTGCCCAGGCGAGGCTCGGATGAAAGGATTTGGCGGTTTAGATTGGAGGCGCTGAAGCGGTCACCGTCAGCAAGATGGAGTCTGCCCACTCCTGATCGGGCCAGCAGATCGACGACCAGCCCCCCGAGGCCGCCGCAGCCGGCGACGGCAACGGTTGCCTCAAGAAGGTCTACTTGCCCTTTCAGGCCCAACGTTCCCATGTTCCGGTCAAACCGCTCGGGGACGATGCCTTGTCTGAGGGCCGCAATCTGAATATCCTTGAGGGTAAGGCCGGTTAAAATTGCCAGTTCCCGCTCCTTTTGCGGGGACAGCGTGTCACGGTTGCTTTCCTTTCGGATGATCTGGGCGAGAGTGACAGGATCCAAAGGCAATCGCCTCCTTGAGTGTAAGCTTGATGACAGGACAGAACCTGACAAAGGGAGTCCCTATGAGGAGGTGCGGTCATGGCCGAAAAGAGCGCCGCCGAGGAGCTCCGGCATAAATTGGAACGTGCTCGCCGCGGCGATGATGAGGCTCTGGCAGAACTTCTCCTGGCTTACCTTCCTCTGCTGCGAAAGCAGGCAAGACTTCTAGCCGGACGGGACAACCACCTGAAGGACGATCTCGTCCAGGAAGGACTGCTGGCTCTCTGCCGGGCCGTAGAGCTCTACGATCCCCGGAGAGGTACCTTCGGTGCCTTCCTGAAAGTCTGTGTGCGCCATGCCATGATTTCTCTCCTTCGCCGCCAGCCGAAAGAGGAGGTGGCTGAGGAGTCGCTGTTCGAGGGCATGAGCCACGATGACCCCGGCCCGGCAGAGCTTCTAGAAAAGCGGGAACAGCTCAAGGAGATCATCCATTATCTTTCGGACACGGAGCTCTTGGCTATCGACGCCTTTCTCGAGACCGGAGGGGTTGAACGGGCAGCCAGGGCGCTGCAGTGGCCACGCAAGCGGGTCGACAACGCCCTGACCCGGGCCCGTCTCAAACTCCGTCGCCTTATTCTGGGAAGCGACTAAGCCGTCAGCACTTGCCCCGCAGCGTCAAGGCTGGCACCGACATCGGTCTTTCGGCCCATGGCGTTCAGCGTTGTCCCGAAAGCGGAGAGAAAAAAGAGGACATTGTTCGCGGTCGAGCCGCTTCCCATGAGTCCGACGCGTATGACCTTCCCCTTCAGTTCTCCTAATCCCGCTCCGACTTCCAGGCAGTAGCGTTCCATCAGATTCTGGCGGAGTTTGCCGTCGTCAATTCCTTCGGGGAGGGCGATGCAGGTGAGGCTGGGAAGCCGGAACTGGTAGGGAACGGGAAGGTCGATTTCCATCGCCTCCAGGCCTGCCCAGAGGGCTTCGGCATTTCGCCTGTGTCTCTCCCAACGCCGGTGTAGGCCTTCCTCATCGATGATCCGCAGGGCTTCGTTGAAGGCGTAGAGCATGTTGATTGGTGCCGTGTGGTGGTAGAAACGCTCTTCGCCCCAATAGCGCATGATCATTGTCAGGTCGAGATACCAGCTTTGGACCTTGGTCTTTCTGTTTCGCATCCTTTCGATAGCCCGGGGCCCCAGGGTAAGAGGCGCAAGGCCCGGGGGACAGCCGAGACATTTCTGACTTCCGCTGTAGACGACATCGAGCCCCAATCGGTCGACGGGAACTTCCATGCCGCCGAGAGAGGTGACGGCATCGACGAGAAGGAGCATGCCAGCATCGTGGACAAAGGCGGCGATCTGATCGAGATTCTGGAGAACGCCCGTCGATGTTTCCGCCTGGACGACACCGACTAGTTTGGCGTCGGGGTTGTCTCTGACGGCCTGGAACAGGGCTTCTTCGTCAAGAGGTCGGCCGAAGGGAGCCGAGACTTTGACGACGTTCGCCCCGCATCGCTCGGCGACCTCCTGCATTCTCCTTCCGAAAACGCCGTGATCGGCGATGATGACCCGGTCTCCGGCTTCTATGAGATTGACGCAGGCCGCTTCCATTCCGGCGCTTCCCGTGCCGGGCATGGTCACGGTCAGCTCGTTTTTTGTCTGAAAGGCCTTGCGGAGCAGTTTCTGGGTCTCGTCCATAATAGCCACGAAATCGGTGTCCAGGTGTCCCAATGTCGGCTCTGCCATGGCACGGAGAACTCGGCTTTCAACGGGACTGGGGCCGGGGCCGAGGAGGAGCTTTTCGCGTGTTTTCCGCAGGTTGGGGCAGGTCGTCATCGCGTTCTCTCCTTTCAGAGGTGGGCCTTTTCCGAACCGAAGAGGCCCCCAGCGGGGCATACCGTCATTTTACTGCAAGACAAGCTGGACGAAGGGGCATGATCGGTTAAACTTAGGGCGTCCGGCCTGCTGACGCCGGCCATTTCTGACAGAGGGAGTGTCGACTAATGAATCGGGTCTCCGGGATCTTTGCCCCCCTTTCCACCCCTTTTGACGGGAGTTTTGACGTCGACTGGCAGGCCTTCAGGGAAAATGTCGAGCACTATGGGCAGACAGACCTTGCTGGTCTCGTCGTCCTCGGCAGCAACGGCGAGTTTGCCCTCCTGGAGGAGGACGAGAAGGTGCGGCTCATCGGCGAGTCCCGCAGTCGCCTTCCATCGGACAAACTGGTCATCGCTGGCACGGGGCGGGAATCGCTCCGCGAAACACTAACCCTGACGCGGCGTTGCGCCGAAGCAGGGGCCGACGCGGCCCTCGTGCTCACTCCGAGCTATTACAAAACCGATATGGACGAGAAGGCCCTGGAGCGCTTCTATCTTGACGTAGCCGACCAATCGCCCCTTCCCGTCATCCTCTACAACATGCCCCGCAATACGGGCGTCAACATCACGGCACCCCTCTGCTGCCGTCTCTCCTCTCATCCCAATATTGTGGGGATTAAAGACAGCTCGGCCAACATCGTCCAGATCACGGAGATCCTTGCCGGCTGCGACAAGGATTTTTCCGTCATCGCCGGTTCTGGCAGTTTTCTTTTGGCCACACTCATCCTTGGCGGCCATGGAGGCACGATGGCCGTCGCCAATGTCGTTCCCCAACTCTGCACGAGGCTCTACGACGCCTTCCTTTCCGGCGACATCGAGCAGGCCCGCAAATTGCAGTTCGACATCATGGAGATCAATGCCGCCGTCACGTCCCGTTTTGGCATTGGAGGCATGAAGGCGGCCATGGACATGGTTGGCTACTGCGGGGGAGTTCCCAGACCGCCGATTCTCCCTGCTACGGAGGAGGTCAAGGGCCAGATAGCCGCAATTTTCGGCCGCTTGGGCATCAAGACCAGCTAGGCCAGGGGCTAAAGCTGCATTCCGATGAAAAGACCGCCCCTATCTGGACAGGAACTCCCTGACCCGTTACGATAAGGTGGCTTTGCGGAGGCGCTTCTCGGCTGGTGCCGGGTGCAGACTTCAAATCTGTCGGGGGTCGGTAAGAGCCGGCCTCGGTGGGTTCGATTCCCACACGCCTCCGCCATCTAATTAGCCAAGCCTGCCCTTACTTGAAGCGCCGTAAAGCTCCAACCGAAGTTTCTTTTCGGTTAAGCCTTGCGGTGCTTTGTCTGTTGCTCTTTCCCCGGAACAGATTTGTGCTAGGGCTCGTAGTTTCCTCTCCTTATGCCTGTCGATTCGCGGCCTCTCTTTCTTCAGCCGATGGGAACGGTGCTAGCACGATAGTTTTTGACGGCATCCACGTCCGTCGAGAAGAGTTCGTCGCCTGAATTGGTTGATTCGTCGCGCCCTCTTCATGGACGTTTTTCTGGAACAGCGCTGCCAGAGGAAGGGTGGAGCAAGAACTGTTGTTTCAGCGGATGAAGGGTTGCCTTAATTCGGCCAGGCCGTCGGCAAGCCATCGCGGATGCATGGCCATCAGGGGTTCAGGAAGGGAGGAGAGGGGGAAGAAGCCGGCGTCAACGGTCTCCGGGCCAGTTTGTTGAAGCGTTCCCCCTGAGGGGCGGCAGAGGAAACAGGTTGTGATGAAATGGCGCACCTGTCCGTCGGGATAGGTTATGACCTGAGAGCGGGGATCGGAATAGACGCCAATCAGTCCCGAGATCGTCACTTCAATTCCTGTTTCTTCCATTACCTCCCGAAAAACGGCTTCCTCGACGGTTTCCGTCGGCTCGATATGTCCCGAGGGAATGCCCCAAAGGCCGTTATCGCGGCGACGCATGAGGAGAACCGTTTCTCCTTCGAGGACGACGGCGGCGACGCCAGCCTCGACCTTTTCCGGCCAGGCATAGGTGGGGACAGCCCATTCCCCGACGGAGAGGGAGTCGTCAAAGAGGTCTTGGAGAGACTTGATTCTTGCCTCAGCATTGCGGAAATCCCTCCGGTAGGGGAAGGAGGGACCGTCTCCCATGAGGAGCGCCGGCAAGCCTGCCCTGTGGGCGCCGAGGATGTCCACCTCCGGCGTGTCGCCGATCACGATTGCCCTTTTGCCCCTGTTCAGGCTTTCCCGGGCAAGATCGAACATGAGACGATGGGGTTTCCCCGCGGAAATCGGTCTTTGGCCTGATCCTGCGACGAGAGCGTTTACGACGGTTCCCACCGCGGCGAGGGGGCCTTCCGGTCCCGGATAGGTTGGGTCTTCGTTAGTGGCGACGAAAAGAGCACCCCTTGCGATGGCCGAAGCGGCCTCCCGGATGTCGGACAAGGTGAGAGCGTCGTCCCAGCCGACGACAACGGCTTGACAGTCTTCCTTGCAGCAAGACGTCACCCCTCGTGTCTGAAGGGCCATCTTGAGGTCATCATGGCCAAGAACCCAGACGCGGGTGAGGCCCCTTTCGTTCAAAAGGGTCGCCGCGGCAGTGCCCGAGGTCAGCACCTCCTCGTTGCTCGCTTCTATGGAGAGAGAACGGAGTCGGCGGACGATATCGTCCTGCGACGTGGGGTTGTTGGTGAGAAAACGCAGCTCCTTGCCCTGTCGGCGTAGTTCCCTAAGGACCTGTGGGGTCCCCGGCGTCGCCTCGTCTCCGACGTAGACGACGCCATCGAGATCGAGAAAGAAGGCATCAAATTCATCTGCAATCATGGAGGCACATCCTTGTCTATCGGTCTGACAGGCCTCTTTTTGAAAGGCCTGTCGCCATTGACGACGCTCTTGGTCGGATGATGTGGCGGCGGGGAGCCGTTGGCATGCCTTAATCCTACCAGATATCACCGCATCGTGGGTGTCTGTCACACTGAGCCCCGGCCTTGGCCAAAGCGTGGACTAGATCCGCAGGCTAAAGACATAGAAAAACCTCGTTGGCACCGCTGCTAGAGCGATGGTAGAGCTTTGGTTGCCATACCCAAACCCACACCAACGAGGTGATATTGCTGCTATCTCAAAAGGCTCTCCCCTTCCACTACGCCATAGAAAGTCAATCGAAGGGGATCACTGCCTGGGCGGGTCTGCTGGCCATGGAACATCAAGGCCTGGCCCACTCAGGGCTACAGCGATGTTGAGCAGATTCTGTCTCTTGTCCTGCTGAACCTCGCGGGAGGAAGCTCCGTTGACGATATCGACCACCTGGAAGGCGACGCGGGGTTATCGAAGCTGCATGCCCTTGCCGCCGCCCGCGACCTCCTTCCCCGGGGAAAAGCCCTTCTCTCAAGATGGAGATCCGCAACGGAGCGTTCTTTCCCCTCTCCTTCGGCGATCCGGTCCTACCTCCGGACCTTCGACGATCCCGGCGACTCGTCGAATCGGGGGAAGGGGAAGGCCTTCGTCCCCCTCCCGAAGGGGCACCTGTCGGGCTTCAGGGGGGTCATCCGGGATCTTCTGGCCGCGCTCCAGCGGAAGTCACCGGAGTCAGTCGCCACGCTGGACCAGGACGCCACGTTATAAGAAAGAGCATACTGGGCGAGGGCGAAGGAAACCACATAATAAGGAAACCACATAAGGGGAACGCGCACCATGGGGAAGACGCGCACGGTGGCTGTCCGGCAGCTGTGTGGCACTTTCTGTGTGGGGGATGGGGGAGTCTTCGGGACGGGCGTGACTTCGGCATAGGACCTCTCACGGCTCCCCATGAGGGGAAGGGCCCAGGGCAAGGTCTCTCTCTGGGGGCCTCTCTCTGGGGGGTCCTGTGCCGGTTCCCCTGACCTGTACCGGTTCCCTTGATCTGCACCATTTCCCCGGATCTGTCTCTGCCTCTGCCTCTGCCTCTGTCCCTGTCCCTGCCCCTGCCCCTGCCCTTCCCTTCCAGGAGCTCCGAGAGAGGTTCCCCATGACGAAGGAACGCAGGCTGGGCAGACCCGAGACCTTCCTTTTTCCCGGCTTTTCCGGTTGCCTCTTGACTTGCCAGGGTATTATTAATCCTATCTCATTTCCAGAAAGCAAGAGCTCTGCCTGAAAGTGCTGCGAGCCCTTGCGAACACTGGTTTTGTCGGCTTTTTGCTATCCTGCTGCAAACTTGATGTAAGCCGGAAGAGAGAGGTAATACTGTGTTGTTTTCCCTCACATAGTCAGACTCGGCTTTCTGACTCTCTTTTTCTTCTCCGCGTCCTTTCCGAAGCGGGCGATGTAGTCGCCGATAAAGCCGCCTCTCTTCGCGATATCCTCTGGGCTCAGGTGCGTGTATTTCCGTGTGGTCTCCAGTGTCGCGTGCCCAAGGATGTCAGCGAGAGTGATGAGGTCCATGTCGGCTCTGATGCACGTCGTAGCGAAATGATGGCGGAGATCATACGGGTTCAGGTCTCTGAGCCCGTCTCCGGCTTGAGACTGCCACCCACCAGCCTCTTCCCTCACTCGATTCCACATTCCAGCGAAGCCAAACCTGCTGTACGGCTTCCCCGCCGGTCCACAGAAGAGGGGAGAGTCGGTCTGGAAGATACCGGCGTCCACATGCTTCTTGTGAAAGCCCATCAGGGACTTCAAAACGTCTTCTGCTTCGGTGATGGGGATTTCCCGCCTGACACTCGTCTTCGTCCTCTTTGCGGGCAGGTAGATCAGCCTCCGGTGAAGGTCCACCCACTCAGGCATGATCGATAAAACCTCTTTCGGGCGGGCCCCGCTCACGGCCAAAGTAAGGATGATGGCATAGTCTCTCCACTGGGCCCATTTCTGGCGCGTCTTCCCTCGCATAGCAAAATATGTCCGTGCCTCATGGACGAGTTCCGTCGGCGGTGCGGCGGGCCGCGGGACGTACTTCACTTTCTTGATTTTCCTTGGCCATGGCTCACTTCTATACCTGTTCTGGACCATCCAGTTCCAGAAGGGTTTTATGTTCGATATCCGCGAATTCTTCGTATTCGGGACTATCCCCGGCTCGTTCACGTAGGCATAGATCTTCTCGACTTCATCCTCGCCCTCATGCACTTCACGAGGTGCCGGCGATAGTCGCCGTAGGCATGGCAATTCTGCCGTTTTTTCATCTCCACATAGTGCTCTACATCCTGTATGCCCTCTGGACTGTTTTCGTCAATCGAAAAGGAACCCATCATGATCCTGTAAAAGGAGCCCACCCCTACTGCCGTCAGGCGTTCAGTTCTTTGGTGCTGCGCTGAGCAAATCGATAGGATTCCCCCTTGAAGACGAA
>JAESII010000004.1:0-661471 GCA_016756725.1 Synergistaceae bacterium
CCTTTTCTTTCTGTTTCGCGACGGCTTTTTCTCCGCCTCCCGCACTGGCCTGCTCCCTGCGGCTCAAAAGAGCCTCACAGAGCTGGTCGATCGTCTTTTCCGACATGCTTCACTACCTCCTCGGGGAAGTCGGATCGTGGCGGCGGCAACGGGCAGACCCCGTCACCGCCGCCACGATTGCGTGAAGAGCACTCAGTCGCGCTCGCTCAGCTCAAGAAGGATGCCGCCTGTGGCCTTGGGGTGGACGAAGGCGATCTTGGCGCCGCCAGCACCGTAGCGAGGCGTCTCGTCGATGAGGCGGATTCCCTTGGCCTTCATCTCGGCCAGAGCGGCCTCAAGGTCGTCGACGCGGATGGCGATATGGTGGATGCCCTCGCCCTTTTTCTCGATGAACTTGGCCACGGGACTCTCGTCGCTGGTGGCCTCGAGAAGCTCCACTTCCGTGTCCTCCACGGGAAGGAAGGCGGTGATGACCTTCTGCTCGGCCACCTCTTCGCGGCCGGTGCACTTGATGCCCAGCCCCTCCTCCCAGAACTTGAGGGCCTCGTCGATGCTCTTGACGGCGACGCCGATGTGATCGATAACGGTGGGCCTCATGATGCGCTGCACCTCCTGATTCAGTTCAAGTGAGGCAGGTCCGAAAGGGCCTCCCTCTCCTCAATCGTCGCCCTCAAGGGCGACGATTCTTTTCCTGGGGAGTCTATTCCTTGGAGCGCTTCTCGGCGACGGCCTTCTCCAGCCACTCGATGCACTGGCTGGTCGGCGTCCCAGGGCCGAAGATGGCACCGGCACCGATCTCAAGCAGGGCGGGCACGTCGCCGTCGGGGATGACGCCGCCGCCGAAGACGACGATGTCCTCGGAACCCTTCTCCTTGAGGAGATTGACGATGACCCGGAAGTAGTGCTCGTGGGCCCCGGAAAGGATGCTGATGCCGATGGCGTCAGCGTCTTCCTGAATGGCCGTGTCGACGATCTGTTCCGGCGTCTGACGCAGCCCCGTGTAGATGACCTCCATGCCGGCGTCACGGAAAGCCCGGGCGATAACCTTCGCTCCGCGGTCATGACCGTCCAGGCCCGGCTTGGCTACAACGACTCGAATCTTGCGATCGCTCATCCTGACCGTCTCCTTTCCGCCTACAGCACGATGTTCTCGCGGTACTCGCCGAACTCTTCACGCAGGACGCCGCAGATCTCGCCTTCCGTGGCGTAGGCCTTGACGGCTTCGACGATGCGGGGCATGAGGTTGACGGACTCATCCTTGGCGGCCTCGCGGACATCGTCGAGGACGGTCTGGACACGGAGGTTATCGCGCTTCTCCCGCAGCTCGCGGAGCTTGCGGCACTGATTCTCACCGACGCTGGGATCGACGCGGAGCAGTTCCCGGCCGGAGTTGTCCTCCTCGACCTGGTACTTGTTGACGCCCACGACGACCCGTTCGCCGCTCTCGACGGACTTCTGGTACTCGTAGGCGGCGTCCTGGATCTGGGACTGGACATAGCCCTTCTCGATGGCCGCCAGCATGCCGCCGAGCTCGTCGATCTTGGCGATGTACTCCTCGGCCTGCTTCTGGATCTCGTCGGTGAGGGCTTCGACATAGTAACTGCCGCCAAGGGGATCGACGACATCGGCAGCACCGGACTCGTGAGCGATAATCTGCTGCGTCTTGAGGGCCACGCGGACGCTCTTTTCCGTCGGGAGGGCGAGGGCCTCGTCCATGCTGTTCGTGTGGAGCGACTGAGTCCCGCCCATGACGGCGGCCAGGGCCTGAACGGCGACGCGGACGATGTTGTTCTCCGGCTGCTGGGCCGTCAGAGTCGAACCGGCCGTCTGGGTGTGGAAGCGGAGCATCTGGGCCTTCTTGTCAGTCACACCGAAGCGGTCCTTCATGATCTTGGCCCAGAGGCGGCGGGCGGCACGGAACTTGGCGACCTCTTCGACAAAGTCGTTATGGGCATTAAAGAAGAAGGAGAGACGCTGGCCGAACACGTTGGGGTCGAGGCCGACCTTCATGGCCGCTTCGACGTAGGCGATGCCGTCGGCGAGGGTAAAGGCCACTTCCTGGACGGCCGTCGAACCGGCCTCGCGGATGTGGTAACCCGAGATGGAAATGGTGTTCCAGTTGGGGACGCTCTTCGAGCAGAAGGCGAAGATGTCGGTGATCAGCCTCAGCGAGGGTTTGGGGGGGAAGATGTACGTTCCCCGGGCGATGTACTCCTTGAGGATATCGTTCTGGATCGTGCCGGAAATCTTCTCCGCCGGCGTTCCCTGCTTCTCGGCGACGGCGATGTACATGGCCAGCAACACCGAAGCGGGGGCGTTGATCGTCATCGACGTCGAGACCTTGTCGAGGGGGATCCCGCCGAAGAGGATCTCCATGTCGGCCAGGCTGTCGATGGCGACGCCGACCTTGCCGACCTCGCCCTGAGCCATGGGATGGTCTGAGTCGTAGCCGATCTGCGTCGGCAGGTCAAAGGCGACGGAAAGGCCGCTCCCGCCCTGCTCGAGCAGGTAGCGGTAGCGCTTGTTGGACTCCTCGGCCGTCGAGAATCCCGCGTACATCCGCATCGTCCAGAAACGGCCGCGATACATCGTCGGCTGGACGCCGCGGGTAAAGGGATACTGCCCGGGGAAACCCAGATCCTTGTTGTAGTCCTGGTCCTTCACGTCCAGGGGCGTGTAGAGCCGGTCGACGGGCAGGCCGCCGCCGGAGACGAAGCGCTTCCGCCTCTCGGGGAACCGGGCCAGGGCCTTTTCGACAGAGGCGTCGTACTTCTCTCTGCCCTCTGCGATCTTCTGGAGCTTTTCTTCCTGAAACACTCCTCCCACCTCCAACGTAACATTTGTCTCCCCACATGAAAATTCCCGCAGGATCTCATGGAGCTTGTCCCGTCGGGAACGACTGCAAGCCACCCTAGTATTTATCACCTTTTTACAGAAATCAACCTCTTGACCTAAATTTCCAAAAAAGGCGGTTTCTTATGCAAATGGGCCGGCTCGTGAATGAGGGAACTCCGAGAGAATACACTCTTATCATTATAGCCCATGTCAGCCCAGAAAGGCCAACGCCTCGAAGACGACGGGAATGAGAGTGGTGAAGAGGACCATGCCGACGATGGCGATGGGATAGGCGGCGCCATAGCCGGCGGCGCATTCCTCGGAACCGGTGGCATCGATGGCCGCTCCCAGGCCGGGCGTGCTCGTCATGGCCCCGCAGATAGCCCCGGCCAAGAGGATCCAGTTCATACCCCAAAGGCGCCGGCCGAGGAAGTAACCGGCTCCTTCAGCCACGACGGCCGCCGCCGTGGCCATGATGATCAGAGCCACCCCCTGCTCCCTCAGGGCCGTAACGATCTGAGGGCCCGCCATGAGGCCCGAGGCGGCGAGGAAGAAGGCCAGGGAGAGGGAGCGAAAGGCTCCGAGGACCTTGGCGTCCATGCGGAAGGAGAGGGGCCCGATCCTCCCGAGGGCTCCGGCAACGAGGGCCACCAGAAGAGCGCCTCCCGTCGTTCCCAGCGACAGGAAGCCCAGTCCCGGGAGGGGGATTTTGACGGAGCCGACAAGGGAACCGGCGGCCATGGCGAAAGCGAAGGAAGCCAGGGAAAAGACCGTTGACCCGCCACAGCCCCCCCTGTCCTTCTCCTTCGGCCGAAGAGACTGCAAGGCCCTTTTTTCTGAGGCGACATCAATGCCAAAGAGAAGGGGGGCGAGCTGGACGAAGAGGACGACGGCGATGACGCCAAAGGGATAGGCGACGGTGTAGCCGACGACGACGAGGGGATTTCCCCCCGTCGCCTCCAGGGCCGCGCCCAGCCCGGGCGAACTCGTGAGGGCACCCGTGTAGGCTCCGGCGACAAGGACGGGATCGGCGGAAACTCCGAAAAGAAGGGCACAGACGAGGACCGTCGCCGCACCGGCAAAGGTCACGAACAGGCTGAGGAGGGGAAAGCGCCATCCGTAGAGCCGGATGGCCCCGACGATCTCCTCCGAGGCCAGGAGGCCGACGGCGACGACGAAGACGAGCAGGTTCCAGGTAAAATACTCCCGCGGAACGGACCCTCCTGCCATTCCCAGGAGAAGGCCCGTAAAAAGGGCTCCCGAGAGGCCGAGACTGATCCGGCCGAAGCGGATGCGCCCCAGGCCGTAACCGGTGAGGACGGCCAGAGAAAGAAGAAGGAGAGGGTCTTTCGGCACCACTGTCACATCGCCACGCCCTTTCAGAAAATGGAAGATAGCTTCCTGCACCAGGGAAGACTATACGAAAAGGGGGAGGATGTGAAAAGGGCCGATTCTCGCGAATCGGCCCTCAGTTCAACTTTTCGCCTTGACCTAACGGGCGCCGCGGGGACGAGGACGGCCGGAGGCGGCGTACCCCCGGGAACGGTCACGGTATTCGTTGCGCCGACCGCCGCGGGAATCGCTCCGGCGGCCACGGTCGCGCTGAGCCCGTTCCTGCTCTGCCTCCAGTTCGGCCTTCAGGGCATAGCCCCGGGCCCCCTGGAAGGCGAGCCGGGCAAGAAGACCAGCAGTGACGTCCAGAGCGTCCTCCCTGGCCAGGATGGCCTGGGCCGTCTCGCGGTAGTCGGCACCTTCGGCCATGGCCGCCAGCTTGTCCAGCTCCTCGGTGAGCCGGAGCTGCTCAAGCTGCTCCAGATCCTTCCTGTCAGGAACGGGGAACCAGGTGATGCGCAGCGAGAAGCTGCGGATGAGTCCCTTCATCTTGCGGGCCTCGACGGGCGAAAGGAGGGTGACGTTGATGCCGCTGTTGCCGGCACGGCCCGTCCGTCCGCTGCGGTGGACGTAGGCCTCCAAGTTCGAGGGCAGGCCCAGCTGGATGACGTGGGTGACGCCCGTCACGTCCAGGCCGCGGGCGGCCACATCGGTGGCCACGAGAATCCCCGTCGAGCTGGACCGGAACATCTCGAGGGCGTGGTTCCTCTCCCTCTGCCCCATGTCACCGTGAATGGGCTGGGCGGCGAAGCCGGCCTGAGCCAGTCGCAACGCCACATCGGCCGTCTCGACCTTGGTGGCGCAGAAGACGATGGCCCTCTCGGGGCGCTCCCAGAGAAGGACGTTGACGAGAGCCTCGTAACGCCGCCTCGAGGGACAGACGAAGACCTTGTGGGAGATGTCGTCGTTGGCCGTCTCGTCGGCAGAGAGCGTCAGTCGCCTGGGGTCTTTGAGATAACGGCGGATCAGGTAGCGGACCGAGTCGGGAACGGTGGCCGAGAAGAGCCAGGTTCTCTTGATGTTGGTCATGCGCTTCAAAATGGCCTCGAGCTCGTCGCGGAAACCCAGATCGAGCATGTGGTCGCCCTCGTCAAGGACGAGGCTTTCGATCGTGTCGGGGTTGAGCGTTCCCCGCTCGAGATGATCGATGACACGGCCCGGCGTGCCGACGACGAGGGAGGCTCCCCGACGGAGCTGCGAGATCTGCGGACCGATGGAGACGCCGCCGACGAGAGTCGCCACGGCCATGCCCTGAGGGCGGCCGAGCCATTCCATCTCGCCTGCCGTCTGCTGGGCCAGCTCCCGAGTGGGAGCGAGGACGAGGACCCTGGGGGCGCCGCCGCCGACGAGGTCGTTGATGAGGGGCAGAGAAAAGGCGAGGGTCTTGCCCGACCCCGTCTTGGCCTGAACGACCAGGTCGGTCGAAAGGACGTCGTCGAGACCGAGGACGGCCTGCTGGACGGGCGTGGGCGTTTCGAAGCCTCTTGCGGCGATGGTCTCCTGCAGACGAGACTTCAGATCATAATCGGAAAAACGGACTTCCTTGATGGACAAACGATCTCCTCCTGAACGACGAGGCCAGGGGAGCAAAAAAGAGGGGCACCCCTTACGGGCAGCCCCGGCATCCCAACAGCCTCAAGCTGCGCTCTATTGTCCCCGAAAGACGGCAGATGTCAAGGGCCTCAGGAGCGGCAGGGCCCCGATCGGTCGACGCCTGTCGCAAATCGGATGAGACTGGGGTATGATAGCTTAAAAATGGGAGAGAGGTGATTGCCGTTGAACATGGTGACCTGCGATCGATGCTCCAAGCTCTTCGGTTCACCGGGCCCCCGCATCTGTCCTGCCTGCTCCA
This sequence comes from Synergistaceae bacterium, assembly GCA_016756725.1. GTDB lineage: Bacteria > Synergistota > Synergistia > Synergistales > Aminithiophilaceae > Aminithiophilus. Next base: position 6,080 of record JAESII010000004.1, read on the forward strand.
AGGAGCTGGACGCGATCTACAAACGGGCCCGTGAATATCTCCGGGATCACGACAGAGAGAGACTGAACGTTCGGGAGCTTGCGGAGGCCATCGGCGAAGAGGCTGCAGACCTTGATCTTCTCGTTTCGATGGGGCGCCTTCGCCTCTTCGACGAAGATGACGGAGTGACGGCCTCCGGTGACCGGGAAAAACTCCTCCAGGACTTTCAAAAGAGCCTCAACAAAGGGAAGGGGTCGCAGAAAGGCCAAAGCAGCAGCCTCTATGTGGCGGAACGATACCGCAAGAAAGACTGATCTGAAGACGCCAGCCATGGAAGCCGGCCCCGCCCGAGGGGACCGGCTTCCTTATTGGTTTCCGTCAGCTCCTAGAGATAGCAGGCTTTGAGCTTGGCCGCCATCGCCTCTCCCAGAAGAGCGCACTGGGTCAGGATTTCCCCGTTGGGAGCCGACTTCATCTCCACCTGGGGATCGACGAGCTCCCACCCGCCGGAATGGGCGAAGTCAAGGAGGGCCTTGAGGGCCACGCCCTGGGCCCAGGTGTAGGATCCGCAGACGCCGACGAGTCGGTCTTTGAGCATCTTGTTGCGCAGGTGGTCGAGAAGGGTCGCCATGGGCGGGAAAAGGGTCATGTTGTAGGTGCAGCTGGCCAGGACAAGGCCGCGGAAACGCCAGATATCCTTCACCACGTAGGAGACGTGACTGCGCGAGATGTCGTGGACGACGATCCGCTCGATCCCCTCCTCGGCCATGGCCCGGGCTACGGCCTCGGCCATCCTCTGGGTGTGGCCGTACATGGACCCGTAGACGACGACGGCTCCGCACTCCGAGACGTGACGGCTCCAGCCGTCGTAAAGAGCGACGATCCTTCCCGGATCTTTGCGGTGTACGGGACCGTGAGAGGGGGCAATGACGGAAATCTCCAGCCCCTTGAGCTTGGCGATGGCCTTCTGGACCTGGGGGCTGTAGCGCCCGACGATGTTGGAGAAATAGCGGAGAATTTCGTCGGCATAGTAGTCCATGTCGACTTCGTCGTCGAAGATGCCCCCGTCGAGGGTGCCGAATCCGCCGAAGGCGTCACAGGTGAAAAGCACCTTCGAGGCGAGATCGTAGGTGACCATCGTCTCAGGCCAGTGAACCATGGGGATCATGTGGAACCGGAGCTGATGGCCCCCCAGATCGAGAATATCGCCCTCGGCAACGGTGACGATGTCATCGGTGAGGGCATAGAAACTCTCGAACATCCCCTTCGTCTGGGCGTTGCCGACGATTTTCATCTCCGGGTAGATGGCCTTGAGCACCTTCATGGACCCCGAATGATCCGGCTCCATGTGGTTGACGATGAGGTAGTCGAGGGACCGTTTTCCGATGACGGCCTCGATTTTGTCGATGAGAACGTTCATGGACGAGCTCTTGACCGTATCGATCAGGGCCGTCTTCTCCCCCACGACGAGATAGGCATTGTAAGAGACGCCCCGCGGAAGAGGCCAGACGGACTCGAAAAGATCCGTCTCGTGATCGTTGGCACCGACCCAGAAGATGCCCTCCTTGACGGGAATGGCTTCGTGCATGCTGCTCCCTCCTCAGGGCACGACCCCGAAGGCCGCGCAAATGAAGTGTCTTTTGCTATCAGGTTAGTTCCGTCGCCGCCGTCTGTCAAAGGAGCCTTGAGTCCCCTCTTTGACAAGTGGGGACCCAAGGAGTATAAAGTCCCTGTACGTGCACCGGGGGAGCCGCGTCACCGCGGCTGAGAGGGGGCTTGCCCCGACTCCTGGGACCTGACCAGGTCATGCTGGACAGGGAGGTGCCCGATCTTCGACGCAGATCGCTCCCGCCCGGCGCGGGAGCTTTTTCGTCCCCGGCAGCGGAAAGGACGGATTGATGATGGCCATCAGCACGCGCACCCTTGTCGAAGGATCTCTGGCCGCCGCCCTGTCGGTGGCCCTCTCCTATCTCAAGATCTGGAACATGCCCCAGGGCGGATCGGTCACCCTCGAGAACGTTCCCCTCGTCCTCTTCGCCCTCCGGCACGGCCTGAGAGGAGGGCTTTCGGCGGGAGCCGTCTCGGGAACAATCCAGCTCCTTCTGGGGGGCTATGTGGCCCATCCGGCCCAGGCACTTCTGGACTACCCTCTGGCCTTCGCCTCCCTCGGACTGGCCGCCCTGGTGCCCCGCCCCCTCTGGGCCGGAGCCCTTCTGGGCAGCCTGGCCCGATTCTGCTGCCACGTCCTTTCAGGGGTGGTCTTCTTCGCCAGCTACGCTCCCGAGGGGACCAACGTCTGGATCTACGCCATCGGCTACAACGGGTCCTTCATGGTGCCCAACCTGATCCTGACCGTTCTGGCCTGCTACCTACTGATCCCCCGCCTTCAGTCGCTGCGCTAGCAGCTTCAGCACGGCAGGAGCGGAGACGACCTTCCCTTCGAAGAGCAGGTTGCCCTCCACCGCCTCAAGCCTTTCAAGCAGTTCACCCGCTTTCGTGACGTTCCCTTCGGCCAGGGCAAGCCTCGCCCTGGCCAACTTCATGACCCATTCCCCGGAAGGGCTGACATAGCGGCTGCCGTTGTCCCCTCCCCAGGTGAAGGCTTGTTCCCCGTAGGGACCGAAAAGGGCCGAGACCTGCTCTACAGATTCCCGATCCGATTCGAGGACGGCCCGGTCAAGGCCCCTCAGAAAGGCGACGTTTCTCCAGGGCAGCCCCTGGCCATCGGTCTCTCCGCCATAGTCACCCATCAGACGGACATAGCCCTCGATGGCCCGGGCTCCATGGCCGGCAGCCTCGAAACTGCGGGAGGCCCAGTAGGTGTAGTAGGCGGCCATGGAGCCGGAACAGTCCGACAGGGCCAGTTCGGCGTAGAGTCCGGCCGCTGGCTCGTAGACGCCCTGGTTGTACAGTTCCCTCGCGACGCGAGGGGCCGAGACGTCTCAAGCCGCCTCGGCCCTGATTGACACAGTCAGAAGGAGCACCGCAAGAAGGATCGTCTTCTTCACTGCCTTCAGCCTCCCTTTCGTCATCTGCCCCCATCATACCCCAGGGGGCATACGAAGAAAAGAGAGGAAGGGCCTAAAGGTCCTGCTCGGCCACGTCCTCGCCGTCACGGGAGAGCCAGTTGGCCCAGTCGAAGCGAAGGAAGCCGCTGACGAGATAGATCGAGATCGACGCCAAGGGCGCGGCGTTCTTGAGGAAGGCGATGAAAGTCAGGATGAGGCCGAGGAGGAATAGCGACTTGTGACGATTGACATTGCCCTTGCGGAGACCCTTGAGATTGCCGTAGGGAACGTTGGAGACCATGAGAAGGCCCATGAAGAGGGCAATGACAGCGGCGACGGCGGGGGGAAGTTTCCAGCCGGCCATGACGAGGGAGGCGAGGAAAAGCCCGGCGGCGGGGATGGGAAAACCCTGAAAGGCACTGCCTTCGGCGTGCTGGACGTTGAAACGGGCCAGCCTCAGGGCGCCGCAGAGGGCGAAGAAGGCCGCCACGAGAGCCCCGGTGACCCCCAGCCAGTCCCGCAGGTAGGAGGAATAGAAGATCAGCGCCGGCGCCACGCCGAAGCTGACCACGTCGGCCAGGCTGTCAAGCTCGACGCCGAAGGCACTGCTCCCTCCGATGCTCCTTGCGACCTTGCCGTCCATGAAGTCGAAGAAGACGGCCATGAAGACGAGCCAGGCGGCAAAACCGGGCTTGCCGTGCAGTACCAAAACCAGGGCCAGCATGCCGCAGAGGATATTGCCGCTGGTAATCATGTTGGGGAGGATCTGCCTGAAGGTCAGGGAGGTCCGGCGCTTCCCTTTCATCTCTTCACCACTCCGATCACGGTCTCCCCCGCCTTGACTCTCTGACCGACGACGACAGAGGGAGCAAGGTTCGGGGGCAGGTAGACGTCGACTTTCGAGCCGAGCTTGATCATACCGTAGCGACGGCCTCGTTCCAAGAAGTCGCCTCGGCGGACACGGCACACGATGCGACGGGCCAGGAAACCGGCGACCTGGACGAGAAGGAGCCGCCCCTGATCGGTCTCGAGGCCGACACAGAAACGCTCGTTCTCCTCCGACGCCTTCTCGTTGAAGGCCATCAGTTTTTTGCCGGGCACGTACTCGAGGAAATCGACGGTTCCCGCCGCCGGCGTCCGGTTCACATGGACGTCGAGAGGCGACATGAAGATGCCGATCTTCACGGTTCTGCCCACATAGGGATGGCTGGCCTCGAGCACTTCGACGACCTTGCCGTCGGCGGGACTCACCCAGAGAGTCTCCCCCTGGGGCGGCTTCCTCTCGGGATCACGGTAGAACCAGAGGAAGAGGGCCGTGACGCCGGCCCCGACGAGGCCGAGCGGAGGAAAAAGGAGCGCAGAAGCCACTGTCGCCACGGCGGCGACGGCGACGCTCCTTCTGCCTTCGGCGGCGATGAGGGGCACTGTCGTCACTCCACCTTCGGGTCGCAGCGGAAGACGCTGACGTCGGCCACGGCGTCATCTTCGTCAAGGCGGACGAGGATGGAGCCCCGGGCGATGCGACTCAGGCTGGGGATGTCATCGACGGAGAAGCGGATAACCCGCCCCCGGCTGGAGACGACGAGCACTTCATCGCCCTCGCGGACGCCCCAGCTCCCGACAAGGAGGCCGGTCCGGTCGCCGAGGTTCATGACCTTCACGCCCCCTCCGCCCCGATGATGGTTCGAGAACTGATCGTAAGCGGTCTTCTTCCCCAGCCCCAACTCGGAAATGCAGAGCATCTGCTTTCCTTCACGGACCACGTCACAGCCGACGACGCGATCTCCTTCAGCGAGGCGGATGGCCCGCACCCCGCGGGCCTGGCGGCCCAGGGGGCGAAATTCCTCTTCGCTGACGCGCAGGGCCTGTCCGTGGGCGGTGGTGATGATGATGTCATCGTCACCGGAAGTGAGATGGACCCGGGCGATTTCATCGCCTTCGGCCAGCCCCAGGATCCGTCGTCCCGCTCGGGTGAGGTTGGCCAGTTCGTCGACGGCGATCCGCTTGGCGATACCCTGAACAGTGAGGAAGTAGACAAAACGGGCGCCGTCAAGGTGGCTGTCTCTGAGGGCGACGACGCGCTCGCCGTCCTCGAGGGGGATGAAGCCGCTCACATGCTTGCCCTTGCCCGTCTTCGGCTCGGGGATGACATAGCCCTTGAGTGCGAAGACCCGTCCCCGCGTCGTGAAGAGAAAAAGGTCGCGGTGAGTCGTCGTCACCGAGACGAGGCTGACCTCGTCTTCGCCCTTGGGCTGGACGCCCTTGACGCCTTTCCCGCCCTTGAGCTGGCAGCGGTAGTCCTGAAGCTGCATCCTCCGCAGGAAGTTGTCCCGAGAGAGGGCGACGACGATCTCCGACTCGGGAATGAGATCCTCCTCGGAGGCCTCCTCCACCTCGTCGGCGATGTGGGTTCTCCGGGCGTCGCCGAAGCGCTTTTTGATCTCTTCCAGCTCGTCACGGACGACGCCGTCGAGGACGGCGCTGTGGGCGAGGATCGAGCGGTACCGTTCGATATCGGCCAGGAGGGAGGCCAGCTCCTCTTCGAGCTTGCGCCGCTCCAGGCCGGTGAGACGCTGAAGCCTCATGTCCAGGATCGCCTGGGCCTGGGCTCCGCTGAAGGCCAGATCCTCGACGAGCCCCCTGCGGGCTTCGTTGACATCCGACGACCCTCGGATGAGGGCGATGACGCGGTCGATGACGTCGAGGGCCTTGACGAGTCCTTCGACAATGTGGGCCCGCTCTTCGGCCTTGCGGAGCCGGAACTCGGTCCGCCTGCGGACGACGGTGCGTCGGTGGTCGAGAAAGATCTTGAGCATCTCCGGCAGAGAGAGCACGCGGGGCTGGTTGTCGACGAGGGCCAGGTTGATGACGCCGAAGGTCGATTGGAGCTGGCTTCTGCGGTAGAGCTGACGGAGCGTCACCTCAGGATCGGCGTCACGGGAGATCTCGAGGACGATCCTGAGCCCTTTCCGGTCCGACTCGTCGCGGATGTCGGTGACGCCGTTGATCGTCTTGTTCTGAACACCTTTGACGATGGTCTCGATGAGGTTCGTCTTGTTGACCATGTAGGGGATCTCGGTGATGATGACCCGCCCCTTGCCTCGCCGGCCGTCTTCGACGGAGGCCTTGCCGCGGACGACGATCCGCCCCCGTCCGGTTCGGTAGGCGTCGACGATGCCATCGCGGCCGAGGATGACGCCCCCCGTGGGGAAATCGGGACCGGGCATCACGGCGAGAAGCTCGCCCAGCTCGGTCTGTTCGTTTTCCAGGAGGAGACCGAGGGCGTCGATGACCTCACCCAGGTTGTGGGGAGGGATGTTCGTCGCCATTCCGACAGCGATGCCCGAGCTCCCGTTGACAAGAAGGTTCGGGATCAGCGACGGCAGCACGCGGGGCTCGTTGAGCGACTCATCGAAATTGGGGCTCCAGTCGACGGTCTCTTCGTCGATGTTGGTGAGCATCTCCTCGCCGATCGAGGCCAGCCGGGCCTCGGTGTAACGCATGGCGGCGGGAGGATCGCCGTCGATGGAGCCGAAGTTGCCTTGGCCGTCGACGAGGGGATAGCGCATGCTGAAATCCTGGGCCAGACGGGCCATGGTGTCGTAGATGGCACTGTCTCCATGGGGGTGATATTTGCCCATCGTCTCGCCGACGACGCGGGCCGACTTCTTGTAGGCCTGGTTGTGGCGCAACCCCAGCTCGAGCATGGCATAGAGCACCCGGCGCTGAACGGGCTTGAGCCCGTCCCGCGCGTCAGGCAACGCCCGCCCCACGATGACGCTCATGGCGTAATCGAGGTAGCTGTGCTTGATCTCCTCCTCCAGAGAGAGGGGAAGGATCGTTCCGAAATCGAGTCGTTCTCCGCTATCCTTGGTCATCTGAAAGGGCAACCTCCTGGCGGCTCAGAAAAAAGCGGCCCCTATAGGCCGCCGGAGCCTCAACCCTTATTCTACCACGTTCCCTAGAGGGGGATGTGGAGCCGTTCCATCGAGACCTCGAGCTGAGCCAGACCGCAACCGCGCATGAGCAGACGGCTCAGCCGATCCTGATCGATGACGCGGCGCCCCATGAGCCAGGACACGGGCGTCCCCTCGAAGAGATCGGCCCTGAGGGGACAGCTGGGGCCGGCGATCCAGACATTCCGGGCCCGCTCAAAGACGATCTTCCAGGCGCCGTTCACAAGGGACGACGACGCCAGGAGCACCAGGTCGGCCTCGGCCAGGGACCGGGCCGCCATGTCGAGGGGGAGACTGTTCTTGTCGCGCTCGTCGAAGATTCGCAGGCGATGACCCTGGAGGCGAAGCTCCCGGGCCAGCCCGCCCACGTTGCCCACGGCGACGATGTCCGACTTCTCCTTCAAGGGGGGCGTTTCCGTCGCCCCTGAAGCGCTCTCGCGCTGAAGAAGGGCATTGGCCGTGGCAAGGGCGACGGCCCGGTCCCCGAGGTGGGGCGAGCGGGCCAGACGGAGAAGCTCCCCCGCCTCGAGAGGCAGGTGAAGGAGCAGGGGCGAGGACCACTCCGCGTCGTCGCTTCGGGCCGGGAAAGTATCGGCCATTCCCACGTCCCGGCTTCCCAGGAAGACGGCAGTGTAGTGGATTCCGCGGACGACTTCGACGGCGATCGTGTCACCCGCCGCGGCCTGGGCGGCAAGCCAAAGCTTCTCTTCGAACATGGGCGGTGGAGCCTCCTTTTTTTCTGTCCTCTCCCTTCCGGGTCTTCCCGAATCTGACCTAATCCTCTTCAAGGTCGGGAGCCTCTTCGGCCAGCGTCTTCCTTAAGGAGCGGCCCGTCGGCGTCGCGGCCAGCCCTCCCCGGGCCGTCTCGCGGAAGGCCTCGGGCAGAGCCCTGCCCACTGCCGCCATGGCGTCGACGACCTCATCAGGTGGGATGACGGAACGGATTCCCGCCAGGGCCATGTCCGCCGCGGCCACGGCAAGGCCTGAGATGAGGCCGTTTCTCTTGATGCAGGGCACCTCGACGAGGCCGGCGACGGGATCGCAGATCAGGCCCAGCACAGATTTGAGGAGCAGCGCCGCCCCATGGGCGACGGCTTCGGCCGTCCCGCCGCGCAGAAAGACGAGGGCACCGGCTCCCATGGCCCCGGCAGCGCCGCACTCGGCCTGACAGCCCCCTTCGGCTCCGGCGAGAGTGGCTCGGCGGGCGATGACCTCGCCGACGCCTCCGGAGACGATGAGCGCTCCCAGAAGCTGGTCCCTTTCGGCGCCGAAAATCTCCCGGTAAGCGAAAAGAAGTCCCGGAAGGATGCCGCAGCTTCCCGCCGTCGGAGCGGCCACGATGCGCCCCATGGCGGCATTGTAGGTCGCCACGGCCAGCGCGATCTGGCAAGCCCGCAGGGGGAAAGGCCCCGAGAGGGAACGGCTTTGCGAAACATAACGCCCCAGAAGGATTCCGTCGTGACCGACGAACCGGCCGGACCGCCGGTACTCCTCGGCCTCGACGATGGACCGTTCCATGGCATCCAGCCTCGTTCCCATCGCCTCCCGGAGTCGTCGGGCGTCAGTCCCCTCTTTCTCCTCCTCCCAGCGGAGGAGCGCCTCGTCGAGAGAAAGTCCCCCCGAGGCCCGGCTGATCATTCCGGCAAAGGATCTCACGGGAGATCACCTCCTGCTGCGGGGATGAGAAAGATCCTCTCCAGGGCGGGATGGGCTCCGGCGAGTGATTCGACGATGGGGCCGTCGATCGGCTCATCGAGCTCGATCACCATGGCCGCCCCTTCTCCCCGTCCTCCCCGGTGAAGACTCATGGCGGCGATGTTGACGCCGAGCCGGGCCAGTTGCCCCGCCACGGCGGCGACGACGCCAGGCTGATCGCGGTGGAAGGTGACGAGACTCGCCAGCTCGCCCGAGAGGTTGAGCCTGAAGCCGTCGATGGCCTCGATCCGGACCGCCCCGCCGCCGACGGAAGCGCCGACGACCTCCATCTCACGGCCGGGCCTGGCGAAGCAAAACCGCACCGAGTTGGGATGGGCCCCGTCGACGTCTTCAGCGTGAAAGTGCAGCCTCAGCCCCCGCGACCGGGCCTCCTCGAGGGCCTCGGGGATCCGGGGATCGTCAGGCCTGAACCCCAGAAGCCCTGCAGCGAGGGCCCGGTCCGTCCCGTGCCCCCAGTAGGTGGCGGCGAAACTGCCGCGGAGGAAGAGATGGACCTCTTCCGGCGCATCACCCCAGCACTGCCGGGCGAGCCATCCAAGCCGGGCAGCCCCGGCCGTATGGCTCGACGACGGGCCGACCATGACGGGCCCGATCACACTCAGAAGCGACATGACGATCCCTCCGTTCGATCAGCAAAGAGCCCTTCGATCTCTAATAATGCTATAATATCATGGTTAAATCAAAGGACAGGATCGGCTGTCCACTAAGGGGGGGGGAAAATGGCAAGACGCTTCTGGAGCCTGCTGTTCATAGGGCTCACGGCAGCCGCCCTTCTCGGCCCGGCACTGCCGGCCCAGGCGGCCATGGGAACGGTCAGCAGCTTCACCTTCCGCGGCCTCGAAGAGGATCTGACCTCTCCGGCGGGGGTTTTCGAGACCGACGGAATCGGCGACGGCCGGTTTTCCGTCGTCCTTACCGGCATCGGCGCCATCACGGGACTGACCCTCTCCAACGCCGACGCGAAACTGGAATGGTTTGCCTCATCCGGCGCAGGAGCCCGGGGCATGCGCGTCCGTGACAACGGCGGCAACGACATCGTCGAAGCCGGAGGGAGCCTGCCTCTGCTTCCCATCCTGGGAAGCCTCGCCTTGGACCTGGCCATCCCCGGGAAAGAGGGAAGCCTGCCGATCCCCCAAGGCGAGTACGAGATTGCCGTCCGCTTCATCGACGGCAGCGAAAGCCGGGCCAGAACGACAGTGAACTACAGGGCCAAAAAGACGGAGGAGAGCCGGAGGGCCATCACCGAAGCGCTTCTCCTCTCTTCCGGCGAGGCTCGCGGCAACTACGTGGGCCCCTCCGAGGAACTCCGCTCGGCCGGATCAGCCGACCGCGCCATCTCTCTCAAGCTCTCGGGGTCGGGCAGGATCCGGTCCATTCAGGTCCTGAGCGTGAGAGGCCGCTTCTCCGCCTGGGACACGACACCCGGCAACGGGCGGTGGCTGGTGGCCGTCGAAGACAACGGCCGGATCGTCAATGACCCGAACGGAACGGTCGACATCACCTTCAAAGAGGGCTTCTCGGGCCGGCTCTGGATCGAAGACAACGGGGCCATCGCCGCCGGTGACACGACTTTCAAGATCGTCGTCGAGTTCAGCGACGGGAAGAAACGGGAAAGCCCCGTCACCCTTTCCACGGGCGACCGCGCCGGAGGGGGCCTGGTCCGGAACTTTGCCTTCCAGGGACAGTCCGAGCAGGACCTCGTCGGCGACGGGGAGCGTCCCGGCTCCGACGGGAGGAGAGACTGGCGATTCCGCCTCGACCTCTCCGCCCGGGGAACCCTCATCGCCGCCACCCTTTCCCTCGGCCAATCCCTCCATCAGTGGGACACGCTGGCCGCAAACGACATCCCCCTCCTGGCCGTGACAGATGGGGAAGGTTATCTCCTGAACCGTCCTGACGGCACGATCCGCGTCCCTCTCTACGGGGAGACGACACTCTTTCTCCTCGCCTCGGCCCCTTCGGGCGTCTTCAACGCCCGAGGCGGCCCCGAGCCGTCGCTGCGTCTCGTCTTCGACGATGGAAGGATCATCGAGACCACCGGAACCGTCCGCGAAAGACCGTCGGCCCCAGGGCCGACGGTGACGGCCCGTACCGTCGACCTGCCGGGGAGGGACATGACGACCTCTTCGGAAATCCTCGTCGGAGACGGCCGCCCCGACCAGGCCGTACGGCTCGCCTTCGCGGGCCTCCCGAAGGGTTCCCGCCTGATCGAGCTTTCCCTCAAACCGCGGGGAACGGGCCACGGCTGGGACACCATCCCGGGAAGCGGCCACTGGGCCCTGGCCGTCACCGACCGGGAGGGCAACATCCTCAACGGAACGGACGGCTCCCTCTCCCTGTCTGTCGGAACCGAAGAGACCCTGATTCTCTGGCTCACCGACGACGGAGCCCTGGCGAACCGGGGGCGTCCCTTCCTGTTGCGGGCCCTCTTCGCCGACGGGACAGCCCTGGAGGCGCAACTTCAGCGCTGACCCCGGCTCCACCTGAAGACGGAAGGGGCACGGAAGAGTTGGGGGAAGGCCTCTAGTCGGAGGCCTTCCCCCAACTCTTCCGTGCCGTGGCACAGACAGGGGTCGGCACATCGGTCAGCCAGGTCCGCCCCGCCTCCTCCATCGCCTCCTTCAGTCTGCGGAGAATCTCCTCCCTGCGGGCCTCGGGACCTTCGAGGAGGATCTCGTCGTGGACAGAACCGACGACCAAGGCCCCCGTTCCGGTCAGGGCCTTGGGCAGGAGAGTGAGGGCCTTTTTGAGGATATCCGCTGCCGTGCCCTGGACGATGGCGTTGCAGCGCTCCGTCAGGCGCGGCCTCTCGCGGAAGCGCCTGAGCCGTCCGCCCAGCGTGCGGGCTTCCAAAGACTCGTCGAAACGGAAGGACTCGTGCCACCGTCCGACGGCCTGGTAGTGGCGGAAAAAACGCTCCCGAAAATGGCGGGCCTCCTCCACCGAGAGGGGAACGCCGAAAGTCTGCGTCGCATATTGGGCCAGACGGTCAGGCCCCATGGCGTAGATGAGCCCGAAGTTGACGGCCTTCGCCGCCTGCCGCTCACCGTCGCTCACGGCCGAAAGGTCCCGTCCCGTCATGAGGGAGGCCGTCAGACGGTGGAGATCCCAGCCGCGCCGAAAGGCCCCCGTCATCGTGGCGTCTCGGCTGATCTGGGCCACGACACGGAGCTCGATCTGCGAGTAGTCGGCGCTGAAAAGAAGCCGTCCCGGCGGAGCGGTGAAGCAGCTCCGAAAGCTCCCCTCCCGTGGGATCTGCTGGAGGTTGGGGTTGCGGCAGGCGAAACGGCCCGTCGAGGCCCCGATCTGCCTGTACTCGGGATGGACCCGCCCCGTGACGGGATGGAGGTAGCGCAGCAGGGTGTTGCCGAAGGCCTGAACCCGCTTGGCCTGGCGGCGGTAGTCCAACAGAGCGGCCACGGCTGGATCAGAGGCAAAGGGAAGGAGATCGCCCCGAGCCGTCCCCGATAGGGAAAGGCCGCGGCGACGCAGGGCCTCCAGAACCTGTTTCTGGCTGTCCAGATTGAGGTCACTGCACCCCTCGTCGAAAAGACAGCCCTGCCCGTTCCCCTCAAGAAGGGCCTTCGCCTTCCGGCCTTCCTCCTCCATGGCCCCCCGGGCCTGTCTCTCCAGGCTCGACCAGGCGATCCGGTCGAGGCCGATCCCAGCATACTCCATCTCCGCCACAGCGGGAAGGCAATCAAATTCGAGCTTGGCCGTCGCCACCAGCCCCAGCTTGACCAGATGGGGGATGAGGGCCTTGCGCAGCAGAAAGGTCACTTCCCCGTCGCGGGCGGCGTAGGCAAGCTGGGACGCCGAAAGATCGCCGCCCCAGTCCGACCGCTGCAAGTCTTTGGCAAGACGGATCTTCAGGAAATCATCGGCCAGAGCCTCCAGAGAATGGCGCCGACCGTCAGCGCCGCCGTCGATCAGCTGCGAGGCCAGAAAGGTGTCGAAATAGGGCTCCTTCGGAAAGAGGCCGAGGGCCCGGAGGAATTTGAGATCGAACTTGCCGTTGTGAAAAACCTTGACGGCGGGGCCATCCAGGAACTCACCAATTCGTCGACACCCGGCAGGGCCGAGCCTGGAAAGATCGCAGACCAGCACCTCCTCCCTCTCGGCGGCGATCTGAAGCAGCCTCGCCTCATCACGGTGAGGATCGAGTCCCGTCGTCTCCAGATCGAGGGCCACCACGGGCTCAAAACGAAACGGGGTCAGCGCCTCCTCCAGGGAGGAGAGGTCAACGATATAGCGGAACGGTCTCATCAGAAGAGCCCCCTTCAGTGCGGCGCAGGCGGATCCGTCCAAGTTTGCCGTAAACATCTCCGATATACCTTTGGAACCCCAGACTCGGGGAACCGGATTGCTGGACCAGTTCTTATCTAAAAGAAAATGGAGGGGAGAAACAAAGAGAGAGAATCCTTGCTTCTTGTAGCAGTTTTTATTTGCCTCAGACTTCGAGAGAATCGAGAGCAGTCCCAGACCACACCCGGCCGGGCACGAGAGACCTTATGAGAGACGAGAGCTTCCGTCATCCCCCGAAGGGAATCGACGAACCTCCCTCGTCAAGGCCCTTGGTCGGCATGCCCCGAGGTGCTCGCTCTCACCGAAAAGGAACGGGACGCCCTCAAGGCAAGCCACCCCGACCTTCCCCTGATCCGAGCCGATTTTGCCCTTTACGCCACCACCTTCGAAGACGAGGGCAGGTGGCGGCAGCTGCCTCCTGGGCAAGGCTCCGGCGGCCCCAGGGCCGCCCTCACTCGTAGCGCAGGGCCTCGATAGGACTGAGCCGGGAAGCCTTCCAGGCAGGGTAAAAGCCGAAGAAGACGCCGATAAAGGCGGAGAAGCCGAAGGAAAGTCCCACCGAAAAGGGGGAGACCAGCGTCGCCCACCCGGCGACGCGAGAGAGGAGAAAGGCCCCGCCGACGCCGAGGGCGATCCCCATGGCTCCGCCCAGAAGGGACATGATGAGCGCCTCGGCGAGAAACTGGACGAGGACGTCGGCCGTCCGCGCTCCGAGAGCCATGCGGATTCCGATCTCCCGAGTACGCTCCGTGACGGAGACGAGCATGATGTTCATGATGCCGATGCCGCCCACGAGGAGGGAGACGGAGGCGATCGACGCCAGCAGAAGCGACATGACCCGCGTCGACTCCCTGGCGGCCTCCATGATTTCCGAGAGATTACGGATGGAGAAATCGTTCTCCTGACCGGGACGGATCCTGTGGCGCTGGGCCAGAAGGGCCGTCACTTCCCTCTCGGCCGAGGCCAGGGCCTCCGCCGAGAGAGCCTGGACCATGATGGTCTGCACCTTGTCGGGAAAGGGCCCGCCGAAGAGCCGCTTCTGGGCCGTCGTGACGGGGACGATGACCGTATCGTCCTGGTCACTCCCGTAGGCCGAACTCCCCTTGGCCGCCAGGAGGCCGATGACCCTCATGGGAACCTTGTTGATACGGATCACCTGGTCGATAGGATCGAGGCCTCCAAAGAGCTGGCGTGCCACGGTCTGACCCAGGAGACAGACCTTGGCGGCGCTTCTGAGATCGGACAGCGAGAGATTTCTCCCCTGTTCGATCTCCCAGTTTCGGATGCCAATCATCGACGGCGACGTCCCCTGGACGGAGGTGGACCAGTTGGCGTTGCCGTAGACAATCTGGGCAACGCCGTTGACGCGGGGAGCGACGGCGGCGACGGAAGGGCACTCGTCAGCGATGGCCCAGGCGTCATCGAGGGTGAGAGTGGGGCCACTCCCGGCCCCGAAGGAACGGCCACTGCTCGTCGTGGCCCCGGGAATGACGACGAGCAGATTGCTCCCCATGGAGGAGATCTGCTCGGTGATGCGTCGGTTGGCGCCGGATCCGACGGCGAACATGGCGATGACGGCGGCAACGCCGATAATGATGCCCAGCATGGTGAGGGCCGAGCGGAGCTTGTTGGCCCTCAGGGCACGAAGGGCGATGCGGAGAATCTCAAAAAGGGGGACCATGACGTTCTCCTTTCTCAGGCGTCCTCTCCTTGGGGGAAGAACCCGCCGGGGCCCAAGATTTCGCCCCTTGCTTCGATTGTAAGATAATAGCGGCAAGGAGAACCAGAGCCATCGGCAAGATGGCCGAGGAGGAATGACGATGCACCGTTCAGGGCGTGGGCTTTCGCCGCGCCTTGGCTCTCCGCGCCCGAGAACTCCACGTCGGCGGCTGGGTCCGTAACAGGCCGGACGGAACCGTCGAAGCCCTCATCGAGGGATCGCCCGAAGCCGTCAGGACCCTTCTGGCCTGGTGCCGCCAGGGCCCGCCCTTCGCCTTCGTCACGGCCGTCGACGCCGTCAACGCCGCTGCCGAAGGACAGGATCACTTCATCATCCGCCCCTGAGGCAAGTCCGGCAATCCAACAGGAACACAATCGATCATTAATTAATCTTTCCTCTTGAGACGTTACACTAGACTCCTCACTGTGCTTGCCATCCCGGCTGGAAGGGGTGCTCTCCCCGGACAGACGGCTTGACCTCTTTCGGAGGGAAAATCATGACGACAATCACCGTTTTCGGCGGAGGCAGTTGGGGAACGGCCCTGGCCCACCACCTCGCCTCGGAGGGCAGGGACGTCCTTCTCTGGTGCCGCTCGGCCGAACAGGCCCGGTCCATCACCCTGACAGGGCGGAACCCCCGATACCTCAAGAACGTCACCCTCGACAGGAGCCTTCTCTCGACGGCCCATCTGGCCGATGCCGCCGAATTCTCTTCCTACTGGATTTCGGCCGTGCCGGCCCAGGCCTTCCGGCCCATGCTGGAACGACTCGCGCCCTTCTTCCGCGAGGGAACGCGGCTCTGCAACGTGGCCAAGGGCATCGAGATCGCCTCGGGCCGGAGGCTCAGTCAGGTCATGGCCGAAATCCTGCCAGGACAGCCCTACTCCATCTTCTCCGGCCCAAGCCACGCCGAGGAGGTCGTCGCCGGACAGCCAGCCGCCCTCGTCGTCGCCTCGGACCGGGAAGAGACGGCTCTGGAATGGCAGGGAAAGACCATGACCAAGAGTCTCCGCGTCTATACCTCCACGGACATCGTCGGCGTCGAAATCGGCGGGGCCGTCAAAAACGTCATTGCCATCGCCGCGGGCATCGCCCGAGCCATGGGCCTCGGCGACAACGCCGCCGCAGCCCTCGTCACGCGGGGACTGGCCGAAATCATGCGGCTCGGCTCCCGACTGGGGGCCAACCCCCTGACTTTGGCCGGACTGACCGGGGCGGGCGATCTCATGGTCACCTGTTTCAGCGGCCTCTCGCGGAACTACCGGCTCGGGTGGGAGATCGGCAAGGGCAAGACCCTCGACGAGGCCTCGGCCTCCCTGGGCGAGGTCGCCGAAGGAGCCTTCACCGTCCGGGCCCTCGTCGAACACGCCGAGGAGCTGCAGGTGGAGATCCCCCTCTGCCGCGCCGTCTACGGGGCCCTTTACGAAAAGGCATCGCCCCGGGAGCTGATGGAGGCCCTTCTTCTCCGCTCGCCGAAACCGGAAATACCCTCCCTTTTCTGGAAAACATGATCTTTTTGGAAAAAGTCGGATTCCGACCCCTTTTGCCTCTTTCTGCGGGTTGCCCCGCGACGGAAACCTGGCATAGAATGGCTGGTGGTACCAAGCGGCTCTCATCGAGCTTCCACTATCTTTGGAGGTAGGAGGGATTTTTCATGGCTAAGGCTGTTGTCGATCAGGACAGCTGCGTCGGTTGCGAGGCCTGCGTGGGCACCTGCCCCACCAGTGCCATCTCCATGGTGGACGGTAAGGCCCTCGTCGATGCCGACAGCTGCGTCGAGTGCGGTGCCTGCGTCTCCGTCTGCCCTGTCAGCGCCATCTCTCAGGACTAGGACCGATTCTACGAATCGGGCGAAAAAGGGGCCGGCCTTGGACCGGTCCCTTTTTTCACCTTTCCCCGGGACGGCAGGGACATGGACCTTCTGCTGAAGCAGGCCCTTCATCTTGCCTCACACCTCCAGAAGGAAGGATGGCCGACGGTCATCGTCGGCGGCGCCCTCCGCGATCTCCTTTTGGGGCGCCCCCTTCGCGACGTCGACCTGGCCACGGAGGCGCCCTTGACGGCGCTTGCCGATCACTTCGACGGAACCGTTCTCGTCGGAAAACCGCCCCGACAGTCGGCACTGGTCTTCTGGCAAGGGGGCCGCTTCGAGATCGTCAGCCACGCCGGCCGCAGCCTCGACGAGGAACTCCGCCGAAGGGACCTCACCGTCAACGCCCTCGCTCTGACGCCATCGCTGGCCTTCGTCGATCCCTGGGGAGCCGTCGTAGACATCGCCGCAAGAAGACTCCGCTTCAACGGGACTGCCTCGGCACGCCTCATCGAGGATCCCCTGAGGGCCCTTCGCCTTTTCCGCTTCGCCGCCACCCTGGAAGGCTTCTCCCTCGATGAGACCTCCCGGGAAGCCGCCGACGGAGCGGACCTGACGGACGTCACTGCGGACCGACGGGGGGGCGAACTTCTGAAGGCCGCCGAAGGGAACCTCTCCCTCTTTCTCTCCCTTCTCGCCCAGGGGGGGCTTCTCGCCCGGGCCTACCCTGAACTGGCCTCCCTGGCAGAAGACCCCCTCCTGACAAGAACCAAGCGCCGTCTCAGCCGAATCTGTCCGATGACCTCCGACTGCGCCCTGCGCCTGACGGCTCTCCTTCTGGACGGCCTGTCCCGGGAGGAGGGGGCAGAAGCTTTGAAGCGCTGGCAGTGGCCCCATGCCCTGTCAAGGACAGTCCGGAGGCTCCTTGACGACCCGTCACTACGAGGCGAAGGACCTCTTCTGCGGGGACGTCATCTCCGATGGAACGCCGAAGACCGGCAGCGCCTTCTCCTTCTGGCGGCAGCCGACAGCGACGACGAGCAAAGCCGCCGGCGCTGGATCGAAGGCATCTTGCGGACGCTCACCGCCGAAGAGAAGGGGCTCTTCCAGTCCCGCCTCGTGACGGGAAGGGAAGCCGCCTCGGCCCTCGGCAGACCGCCAGGGCCGGTCCTGGGCGAAGCCCTGAGGGAGCTCGACGACGCCCTCGCCCGGGACGAGCTGACAGGGGACAGAGAGGAAGCCCTGGGGTGGCTTGCCTCCTGGGCCCGGAAGAGGGAGGAAAGGGGGGCAGGATCGTGAATACCGAAAAGAGACGGCACCTTCTGGCCGACAGGAATCTGCGCGTCATCTGCGGCGTCACCGTCATCTCCGTTCTCGGCATCGCCAGCGTCACGCCGGCCTTTCCCGCGGCGGCAAAGGCCCTTTCCGTCTCCTCCCAGGAGATGGCCCTCCTCATTTCCGCCTTCACCCTGCCGAGCATCGTCTTCACCCCTCTCACGGGCATCCTCGCCGACCGCATCGGAAGGAGGCAGATCCTCCTGCCGAGCCTTCTCCTCTTCGGCCTCGGCGGCGTCGCCTGCGCCTTTGCCCCCTCTTTCCCGCTCCTCGTCTTCTGCCGTTTCGTCCAGGGGCTGGGCGCCTCGAGCCTGAGCTCCCTCAACATGGTCCTCATCGGTGACCTCTTCGAAGACGACGAACGCGAGAGCGCCACGGGTTACAACTCGAGCGCCGTCAGTCTCGGCACGGCCCTCTTTCCCGTCCTCGGCGGCGCCCTGGCACTGCTGAGCTGGCGGGCCCCCTTTCTCATCGCCGTTTTGGCCTTTCCCGTCGCCTACGCCGTTGCCGTCCACCTCAAGGTGCCCTTCGCGAAGGGAACGGCCACGATGGGCGGCTACTTCAAGGCCCTCGGCTCCGGCCTGCGCCAGAGGGAAATCGTGGCCATCCTGACGGCCACAGCAGGCACCTTCATCGTCCTCTTCGGGTCGGTGACGACCTACCTTCCCTTCCTTCTGGCCGAACGGTTCGGCGCCTCTTCCTTTTCCATCGGTCTCGTCTTCCTCTGCCAGTCGCTGGCGACGGCCCTGACGGCCTCCAGCTCGGGCTTTCTCGCCGAACGGTTCGGCCCGCGGAGCCGCCTCTGCCTGGCCTTCTGCCTCTTCAGCCTGGCTCTGGTCATCTATCCCCGGGCAGGGAGCCTCCCTCCCGTCATTCTGGCCGCCCTCCTCTTCGGCACGGCCCAGGGACTGAACATGCCCGTCCTCCTGAGCCTCCTCGTCACCTTTGCCTGTCCCGAATACCGCGGAGGGCTGATGGCCGTCAACACCCTCGTCCTCCGTCTGGGCCAGACCGTCGGCCCCCTCCTGGCCGGCTTCGTCTTCCTCGAAAGGGGCATCGACGGCGTCTTCAACGCCGCCGCTCTGGCCGCCCTCGTCACGGTGGCCCTCGTTCTGGCCCTTTTCGGAAAGAGCCGTCTCGCCGGCCGCTGCTGACCGGGTGAGACCTCACCGACAACCGACACTCCAAAGGAGAGAGATCATGAACCGCCTCTTGGCCATCACCGTCCGCCTTCACCCTGACAGCCCGCCCCGGAGAGGCTGGATCGACGTCGAGACCGAAAGCGGCCTCATCGCCGCGATCGGCCTCGGCCTCCCGCCCCGGAAGGCCGACGTCACCTACGACGAGGGACTCCTCTTCGAGGCCGGCGACTTTAACGCCCACAGCCACCCCGAACAGTCCCTCTACACCGACCTCGTCGATCCCGCCTGGGACCTGGCCACCTGGTGCCGCCACACCATCTACCGTTTCAGCCCCTACCTGGGCCCCGAGGAGGTCCACCTCGGATCGCTCCGGGCCTTCCAGCGCATGCTCGGCCTGGGCGTCACCTCCGTCATGGTCTCCTTCTACCTCCACGGCAGCAGGGGAAACGATCTGGACAGAGCCGTCATCGCCGCCGCGAAAAGGGCGGGCATCCGACTCCTCTTCGGCCGCATGAACTACGACATGACCGCCTCCGACGCCTACCCGGCCAAGGCCGCCTCCCAGGCTTCCTACTACGAGAAACCGGCCGAGGCCCGACGCTTCTACGAGGAACTTCGCCAGGAGGAGTCGGCGACGGTAACCGTCGCCCCGAGCCTCCACAGCATGCACGGCTCGACGCGGGAGGCCATCGTCGAGGGCCTCCACCTGGCCTGCCGCGACGACAGGCCCCTCCAGTTCCACCTCTCCGAGGACGCCGGCGATGTCTCTCTCTGCCTCGACCGTGAAGGACTGCGCCCCCTTGCCTTCCTCGAAAGACTTCTCCTCGACGGCGAAGTCCCCTCGCTTCAGCCCCTCGTCCTCTCCGACTGCTGCTGGATCGACGACGACGAACGGCGCATCGTCGCCGAGCGGGACCTCAAGGTCGTCCTCAACGCCCGGATGAACAAGCGCGTCCAGGCCGGAGAAGCCGACCTCCCCGCCCTCCTGGGGCGGGGGATCCTCCCCTGGCTCGGCACCGACGGCGAGGCGAGCAACGACGACCTCTCCGTCGAAGGAGAACGGCGCTGCCTGATGGGGCGGTGGGGCCTCAACCCCTCTTTCGCGGCCACTCTGGGCCGGAGCCCCTTCCGCCTCGGCCGGGGAACGGTGGGCACTCTCATCCCCGGCGCCTTCGCCGACCTCGTGGGCAGACGGGACGGCGCCGTCGACGAGGTCCTCGTCGGCGGAAAGGCCGTCATCAGCGGCGGCAGACCCCTTGCCGTCGACGTCGAAAAGGACATCGAAGGCCCCCTGAAGGAGGCCGTGGCCCGTCTTGACAGAAATCTGCCGCGGCCCTGACGGCAGGGCCCGACGAGGCAACGACGGAGGTAGGGGGGCGCACCGGTGCGCCCCCCTACCTCCGTCGTTGCCTCTGGAACAGGTCAGTCGGCGGAGATTTCCTCCACTTCGATCAGCGCCAGAGGCGCGGGAATCCGGACGAGACTCATGGGGTGGGTCAGGGCCTGGGTCACCATGGCCCCCGGAGGAGGGCTCTGGACAGTCCAGCGGACGAGGACCTTGGTACCGTCACAGACGACGTCGGTCACAAGGGCGCGAAAACCGCCGGTGCGGCGCATCCCCGCCGAGAGGAAGATCAGTGTCTCCCGGGGCTCGAGATTCTTGAGGGCCTCGGCAGCCTTGTTCCGAAGCGTGGGGGGTACGAGGGCGAGGTCGCTCTCGTCGGCGATGACCCAGGCACCCCGAGCCGGGCCCGGCTCATAGAAAGAATGGGCGACACCGTACCAGGCCAGGGGAACGGCCCCGGTCTGGGCGGAAGCCCCGAGAGGAACGGCAAGAGCGATGAGGCAGAGGGCAACGACCTTGATGAGGTTCATGTGCTTGCCACCTTCCTTTCCTTCGATTGAGAGCCCTTCCATTGTACCTGGAGGGAAAAGACCGGGGAAAGGACCGACTTGCCGGTTTCTTTCAGCTCACCCGCTCCCCTTCCCGGGCCAGTCGGTAGGCGGCGATGTCCTCGACGGTGAGAACCGTCATCTTCCGCTCTCTCGCGAAGGAGACGATCTCGGGAAGGCGGGCCATCGTCCCGTCGGCGTTGGTCAGCTCACAGAGGACGCCGCAGGGAGCGAGCCCGGCCAGGCGCATGAGATCGACGGTGGCCTCCGTGTGGCCCCTCCGCTCCAGGACCCCTCCCGGCCTGGCCCGGAGGGGAAAGACGTGGCCAGGCATGCGGATCGCTTCCGGCCCGGCGTCGGCGGCGACGGCGGCCCTGACGGTCCGGACCCGGTCGGCGGCGGAAACGCCCGTCGTCACTCCTGAGGCGGCCTCGATGGAGACGGTGAAGGCCGTCTGGAAGCGGCTTTGGTTGTCCTGAACCATCAGGGGAAGTCCCAGACGGTCCACCCCTTCCGGAGTGAGGCAGAGGCAGACGATACCGCTGCACTCGCGGATGAGAAGGGCCATCTGCTCTTCTGTCAGGGTTTCGCCGGCGAAGATCAGGTCGCCCTCGTTCTCCCTGTCCTCATCGTCGGCGACAAGAACGCCCTCACCGCGGCGGAGGGCTTCCAGAGCCTTCTCCACACGCTGCAAGGGCGTACCGAAGGGACGCAACAGGTCACTTTTCACGATGGTGCCTCCTCTCTTTCTTCCGGACTGTCACCGTCGGCTCCGGCCTTTCACCGGATCAGCACCTCGGAAGGTGCGGGCGGGCTCCCCGGCAGTGCCGGGATACCGCCGGTGGGGACTTTCACCCCGCCCTGAGAATCGGTTGCGAGGAGAATGTACACCCGAAAGGAGAGACCGTCAACGGCGAAAGGGGAGGACCAGGAAAAAGGCCGTCGAGGCGACGGCGATGACGGAGGCTCCCGACGAGAGGTTGAACCGGAAGGCCAGGAGGAGACCGGAGAAGGTGAAAAGAAGACTGAGGGCCGTTGCCCGGATCATCATTCCCTTGAGGGAGGAGGAAAACCTCCCGGCGATGTAGGGCGGGATGGACAGAAGGGCGATGACGAGGATGAGGCCGACGACGCTGATGACGAGCACCACCGAGAGGGCCACCAGGACGAGGAGAAATGCGTAGAGGGGACCGACGGGAAGACCCCGGGTTCGGGCATAGTCCCTGTCGTAGGAAAGAATCTCCAGGGGGCGGTAGAAGAGGACGGTCAAGCCGATGACGGCCGCAGCGGCCGCCGCCATCACCTTCAGCTCCGCCGTGGGAACGGCGACGATGGAGCCGAAGAGGTAGCTCATCAAGTCGGGGTGATAGCCCGGCGTCAGATCGAGGAGGATGATGCCGAAGGCCATGCCGGCCGCCCAGAGGACGCCGACGACCGTGTCGGCCTGACGGCTCTCCTTGAGGGTGATCCAGGCCATGAGACCGGAGAGGCCGACGGAAAAGAGAGCCGCCCCGGCCAGGGGAGGGTAACCCAGGAAATAGGCCAGGCCGATGCCGCCGTAGGCGCCGTGAGCCAGCCCCCCGGCGAGGAAGACGACGCCGTTGACGACGACGAGACTGCCGATGACGCCGCAGAGCAGGGCCGCCAGCAGTCCGGCGCAGAGGGCGTTTCTGACGAATTCCTGCTGCAGAAGCTCGATCACCCTTGTTCCTCCTCATGGCCGGGATGACGGCCCAGGACGCGATGGGGCACGCCGTGGGCCAGAAGCTCGACGGGACAGTGCCCCCAGGTGGCACGGAAAGTCTCCTCCGTGATCGTTCCCGAGGCGTGGTAGTGGACTCTCACGTTGACACAGGCCACGGCCCGGACGTAGCTGCTTACGGCCGAGAGGTCGTGACTGACGACGACGATCGTGGCCTCGTCGTTGACCTTGCGGAGGAGTTCGAAAAGGTCATCCTGAGCCGAGGGGTCAACGCTCGCCGTCGGCTCGTCGAGAAGAAGAAGCTCCGGCGACGAAGCCAGGGCCCGGGCGATGAGGACCCGCTGGCGCTGCCCCTGGGAGAGCTCCCCCAGGCGGCGGGAAGCCAGGTCGTCCAGTCCCATCCGCTCCAGGGCCCGGGCGGCTGCGGCCCGGTCCGAGGCCCCGGGAGGCCCAAGCCACCGTCCCCGCCCGAGGCGGCCCATGAGGACCGCCTCGGTGACGGTGACGGGAAAATCCTTGTTCACGTTCGTGTCCTGGGGAACGTAACCCACGCGGGGAAGGGCCCTCTCGACGGGTTCGCCGAGAAGGCGGATGGCCCCCCGCGACGGCTTCAGCAACCCGACGAGGAGCTTGAGGAGCGTCGTCTTGCCTCCTCCGTTGGGGCCGAGGAGAGCCAGAAACTCGCCGGCAGGAACGGAAAAAGTCACGTTCTCCAGGACGGGCTGACCGTTGTAGCCGAAATGGAGGCCTTCGACCTCGACGGCACAGGACCTCATGATCTCTCCTCCCGACAGTCGCCGCAGAGCCCTCGGAGGAGGAGAAAAATCTCCTCGACGAAATGGCCCTCTTTCTCCAGGTCCGAACGGGCCTCCTTGCCCGCCTGGGACAGGCCTTCGAGACAGAGGACGGCCCCGCAGCGGCGGCAGACGAAGTGAGGATGAAGGGGATTGTGGACGCAGGCCTTCTCGAAAAGACGCTCTCCGAGAGGACCCGGGAGAGAGCGGGCCACCCCCTTGTCGACGAGAAGGTTCAAAAAACGGTAGACCGTGGCCAGATCAACGGCACCGGCCGTCGTCCGGTGGAGATCGGCGGCGGAAAAGACCTCGTCCCTCCGGAAGACCTCTTCCAGGAGGGCCAGTCGGGCTGAGGTGGCGCGGATGCCCTTGTCCTTGAGAACCTTGTGAGGATCGCAGCGCTCCATGGCGCCATGGTACGGTTTTTGCGAAAGATTTGCAAGTACGTCGATCACCGGACCTGAAGGCTGCGGACCCGGCACTGCTCGGCGAAGGCCGCCACGGCCGCCTCCAGTCCGGGATGGGGCGAATCGCCGAAGAAGCCGTGGAGAAGGGGAACGACGTCACCGTCGCGGCGCCTTTGCCGGTAGGCGTCCATCTGAGCCCCGGCCACCCCTTCCTGCATGCAGGTGAAGGGAGCGACATGAAAGAAACCGCAGATTTCCTCGGGCAGGCGTCCTTCGGCGAAGGCCAGGAAAAGCCCCAGCGACGGTCCTGACTCACCCAGAATGAGGCGGTGATGGAGGTTGCGCCTTTCGAGATCGACGACGAGGGAGAAGGGATCGGGAAGGTGGAATCCCTCCGGACAGAGGCGGCTCCAGCGGCGATGGCACCAGGCGAGCCAGCCCTTGATGAGACGGGGAGCCAAGCCTCCCTTGCGCCTCGGCTCGTCCAGGACGTAGCGGATCCACTCCGCCGCGGGAAGGCGGAACAGCTCCAGTCCGGCCTCCTCGAGAAGATCAACGACGTTCTGTGTCCGCCCGTCATGGAGGCGCATGTAGATCTCCCCCACGTAGAGCACGACGGGCCGTCTCGGCTCACCGGCGCCGCCGATCTCGCGACGGTAGAGCCTTGCCGTCTCGACCAGCCAGTCACCGGTCCGGGCGAGACCGTCCCTCTCGACGATCGTCTCCAGGAGGAGCCAGCGCTCCCGGGCCAGATCCTGAAAGGCCTCCCTGTCAGGACCGTAGGGGCGGTAACGGAGAAGAAGGCCATCGGCCGCATCGGCGAGGAGAAAAAGCTCGGCCGCATCGAGGAGGAGTCTCACTCTCTCACCCAGAGGGCGGTCCTCGAGGAGGGGGAAATCACTGTAACCCGTCGCCGTCGAGGGACCGGCCACGGGAAGGCCGGGAAAGCCCCACCGCTCCAGGGCCAGGGAGAGGACCTCGCCGTAGCGGCCCATCCGGCAGGGGCCGCAGGTGGTGGGCAGAAAGACGAGATGATCCCTCTCGGGACGGCCGCCCCTCTTACGGAGATCGTCGAGGTAGGCCAGGACGTCACCGACGACACCCTTTAGGGGAAGGCAGTTTTCGGCCGACAGGGCCCGGTCGGCCCAGGCGAGAGACTCGGCCGTCGCCGTCGGCGGACAGAGGGCGGGCTGGCCGTAATGGCGCAACAGGGCCGCCCCCAGGAAGGAGAGGGACCCCATGGAGGGGACGATCCAGGTCCGCCCCGGCGAGGCATCGGGGCGACGGGGGAAGAGGGCCTCGAGCTCGAGGGGCCCGGCCGGCCGATGACGGCTCACGACCCGCTCCTGGGCCTCGATGCGGGTGGCGAAGGGGGCGTTGTTGGTCTGGCCGTCGGTGACGAGCTGGAGGAAGGGCTTGCCGGCCCGACGGAAGATCTCCTCCTCCAGAAGGGTCCGGATCGAATCGGGGCCGCAGGCGAAATTCATCTGCCTCACCGGATAGAGTCGTCCGTCAAGGGCCGTCAGGGCCTCGGCCTGAAGGATGGCGCTCCCCTGGACCCAGAATTCGTCGGGCACGAGCCGCTCCATGGGAATGGCCTCCCAGCGGTGGCGCAGGAAGATCTGGGGCAGGTAGGAGAGCCCCCGGACCTGGGAGAAGAGGCTTCCCATCGCCGATGAGGCCTCGTCCTCGAGGAGAACGTAATCCCGGCCGAGGCCCACATAGCCCGGGCCGTCCAGTTCGGCCAGGAAACGCTCCCCCTCCCTTTCCAGATCGGCCCAGAAGGGGGCCATGGCCTCGTCGGCCCCCTGGAAGGCCCTGTTCAGCGCCGATCGGGAGCGGTGAAGACCGAGCCGGTCCAGTTCCAGGGCGAGGGCCGCCGTCATCTGGGGCCTGTCGCCGAGGCGCCAGACCGGGGCGAGGCTTCTTCGGCGATCCAGTCCCAGCAGGGCCTGGACGAGGTAGCCTTCCGACGCGGTGTAGACGCAGAACTTGAGCGATTCCTGCCCCTTTCGGGCCTTCTCGACGAAGGAGCCGTTGAAGAAAAACTCAGCCCCCGAACGGGACAGCTCCTCGGCCTGGCCGAGGAGAAGCTTCATGGCCAGGCAGAAATCGGTCGGTGCCAGGAGGGTACCGCGGGAGACCGTCTGGCTTGTGGACGGCGGCCCCAGCAGGGGCGTCAGGCCCAGGCCGCTCAAAAGATGGGCCGTCCAGAGGCCGAGAGGCCCCAGCGTCACTCCGGCCCGGCGGATGGCCACCGTCGGCCCCGGTCCTCCCGAAGGCCAGTGGCTCTCAAGAAGATCGTGAAAGAGGCGGACCCAGTCCCTGCGGGGACGGGAGGGGGCCTCGCTGTTGCCGCGGGGACAGAAGCCGCCGCAGAGAACCTCCTCGCCGTCGATGGAGTAGACCTGGAGGGTACAGTCGCGGCGGCCGCAGGAGAGGGGGCCGAAGCGGACGGAACAACGCGTCTCCGTGACGTGAAACTCCGCGTCGGTGGCCTCCCAGCCCCGGAAGGCGCTCTCGGTACGGCAACCCTCGTCCCGGGCCCGGAGGACCCGTTCCCGGCCGCAGAGGGCCGCCCCCCAGGCCCCGAAAAGCTCCCGATGGGGATAGGCGTGAATCTCGCGGCCCGTCACCTGGGCCATGGCGGCCAGGAAGGCCCGGCCCAGAGAGGGCCCCCCCTGACAGGAACAGCGCTCCTGCAGGTGGGCCCCGCCGCCGACGAAACGGTGAAAATAGGAGGCTGCCGTGGCCCGGACAATGGCGGCGGCCACCTCGTCGCGGCCGAAGCCCTCGGCGAGAAGCCGTCCCTCCTCCATTTCCATGAAGACACCACAGGTGGCGTCGATGAGGGGGACCGGGCCGGCCCGGAGGGCCGACTCCTGAAGGGCCTCGACGTCCAGGTCGAGAAGACGGGCCATGTTCTCCAGCGTCTGCCCGGCCCCGGCCTGACAGGAATAATTCATCCGTGCCTCGACGACTTCGTCGGTGACGACAGCCCCCTGGCGTCTGAAGGCGGTGAACTTCATGTCCTGGCCGCCCACTTCGAAGATGGTGTCGACCTGATCGTCGCAGAAACGGACGCCCAGGCCGTGACAGGTGATCTCGTCGACGGCCCCGTCGAGGAGACATCCCTGCCGCCTCGCCTCGGCCAAGAGAGAGGGTCGAAGAAGAATCCGCTCGAAGAGAACCCGGGCCGACCCCGTCGTCACCAGAGCCGCCACCGATCGGTGGCCCACGGCACCACGGAGCAGTTCCATCACCCGGGCGAGGGCCTCCCGGGGGCGGCCTGCCGTGGGAAGGTAGAAGCCGGCCACAAACTCGCCCGTCTTTACGTCGGCGGCGACGGCCTTCGTCGTCGTTGACCCTCCGTCGACGCCGATCGTGACCGGTCCCGTCCCATCCGTCGCCCGGTGATCGTCTGCGACGATCCGGACCTTCTCCAGCGCCTCCGCCAAGGGGGGGGCGAAGACGCGGCGGCTCCGGCTGTGACGACGCGCCTCATCAAGGGAGGTAAAATCGAGGATGAAATCGTTGCCCCGCCGCCCTGCCGCGAAGGCGGCTCCGATGGCCGCCACGTGAGGGGAGAGATCATGGTGAATCAGATCGTAATCGAGATCTTTTCGGAGGTACCGGCGGAGAAGAGGACTTTCAAGCAGGCCACCTGTGGCGAGGACGGGCCCATCAAGAAGGCGGGAGGCGACGACGTCGGCGAGGTAGTTGCGGGCCACCGTGGCAAAGAGGCGGGCCGTCAGTTCGGGGCGGCCCTTGCCTGCGTTCTGATCGTGGATGAGATCGGACTGGACGATGACGCCGCAGCGGGCGTTGTAGGGAGGAGCCTCGAGGGCCTCGGCCGCTGCCCGGGCCTCGGCGAAAACCTGCTCCCTCAGGGCCTCCTGTTCTGCCCGTCCCCGAGGCAGAGGCCCCTCGGCGAAAAGGCGCAGGAGCTGCTTCTCGACGAGGATTCCCGAACCTCCTCCGCAGCGGGTTCCGGCGGACCAGTCCAGAACGATCGGATTATCCTTCTCTTGACGGAGCCGGAAAAAGAGAGACTGACGGGCCCCGACGTGAAAGACCAGCGAGAGGGAGGGAGCGATGAAGCGCGCCCCCCAGGGGATGGCGACCGTCTCGTGGAAGAAGGGAAGATCGCGCCGCCAGAGGGAAAGATCACGGGCACCGATTCCCGTGAAGGCCATGGCCACAGCCCTCCCCGGCGATATCTCCCGGCGGGCCTCGTCCCAGCAGGAGAGGAGCCCCTCCAGAGGGTGGCCTCCGTGGGAATGCCGGCGCGGCCGGGCGGCCAGGGCTCCCCCGTCGAGAAGGGCCCACCCCACCGAAGCGGCGCCAAGATCGAAGGCGAGCTGAAGGCGATCCATCGTTCCACCTCCGGGAAATATGAAATTAATATGAAGCACTTCGATTCTATCTCTTCTTTCGGGCCTTGGAAAGAGAAGGAACTTGTAGTAAGGTATGCAATAGATTTGTAGGGAGGGAGCCTCTTTGGGAGAGCAGAAGCGCGATCTGGCCCTTTTCGTCACAGCGACCTTTTTCATCTACGCCTTCACAACCGTCTACTACCTCTTCGCCTCCTTTCTCGAGGGCCAGGGCCGGGGAAGCGCTGCCGTCGGCCTCCTGATCAGCGCCTACTACGTGACGGTCTCCGTCATCCGCCCCTTCGGGGGGTGGATGACGGAACAGATGGGCGTGAGGAAGACCCTCGTCGCGGCGGGCCTCATCGCCGCCGTCGGCGGCCTCCTCCCCCTGGGCGATCCCTCGACGGCCCGTCTCCTCCTGGCCCGCGTCGTCACGGGCGTCGGTTTCGGCTCCTACTGCGTGGCTCTCACGTCGCTCCAGTGTCTCGTCGTGCCCGACCGCCTGCGGGGATCGACCTTCGCCATGACCACCATCGGCTCCATCGCCCCTCTGTTCCTCGTCATCCCCGTCGCCGACGGGCTTCTCCAGAGGGGGCTCTTCACAGCCTACCTGATCGAGGCTCCCCTTCTGGCTCTGGCCGCGGCGACGATGGCCTTCTTCCTGCCCGACAGAGAGGACGGGGCCTGCGTGACCCGGCCGGCCTGGGGGAGTTACGGCCAGCTTTTTGCCCAAAGCGGGATGAAACTGCTCCTCCTGTCGGCCTTCGCCTTCGCCGTCACCGACTCGGCCATCGTCTACGTGGCCAACCTGGCAGGAGCGAAGGGACTCTCGGCATCGCCCTTCATCGCCATCAGCGGCGTGGCGGCCCTCGTCGTCCGCCTCCTGGGGCGGAACCTGATGGACCGCCTGCCCCGGCGCAAGCTGGCCGGGCCCAGCTTCGGCCTCATGGCCCTGGCCCTGCTCTGGGCCTCGGCGGCAGGGAACAGGACGGGACTGGCTCTGGCCGGCGCCCTTTTCGGCGCGGGCCTGGGCGTGGCCTTCCCCGTCCACCTCGCCCTCGTCGGCGATCTGGCGCCAGCCGAACTCCGTCCCAAGGGAACGGCCATGGTCTACCTCGCTCAGGATCTGAGCTGGATGGGCCTTCCCCTCTTCATCGGCTTCACGTCGCCCCTTCTGGGCCTGCCTGGTGCCTTCAGGGCCCTGGCAGGTTTCGCCCTGGCCGCCTCGGTGGCCCTGACCCTTTTCTGGAAGAGGCCCTCCCGGGCCTGAGGAGGCCAAAGCGCATGGACAAGAAGATTCTTCTGGGCCTGGCCGTGGGGATCATGGCCGTCGCGACGGGCTCCCTCTTTGCCCGCCTCGCCGAGGCGCCGCCTCTGGTCATCTCGGCCTACCGCATCGGGGCGGCCACGCTCTTTCTCGCTCCCTTCGCCCTCAGCCGGTGCCGCCACGAGTACCGCCTCCTGAGCCGCTTTGACCTCTTTCAGATCATTCTGGCCGGAGCCCTGCTGGCCCTTCATTTCGCCACCTGGATCACATCGCTTTTTTACACCACCGTGGCGAGCAGCGTCGTCCTCGTCAACACCATCCCCATCTGGGTCGGCCTCTTCGGTCCCTTCCTGACGGGAGACCGCGTGGGCAAGACCATGGCCATGGCCATGGGGCTCGTCATGATCGGCGGGGCCATCGTCGGCGCCGGAGACTTCGCCCTCAGCGGCAGAGCCCTCGTCGGCGACGGCCTCGCCCTGGCCGGGGGGATTTCGGCGGCCCTCTACTTCCTTATGGGACGGCGCGTCCGGAACAAGCTCTCCCTCCTGGGCTACATCTTCCTCTGCTACGGTTCGGCGGCGGTCTTCCTCTGGGTCATCGTCCTGGCCCTGAAGCAGCCCATCACCGGCTTCTCCTCCCAGACCTGGATCCTCTTCGCCGCCATGGGTCTGATCCCCCAGATCCTGGGCCACACGGCCTACAACTGGGCTCTCCGCTGGGTCTCGCCGGGCCTCGTCGCCGTCGCCCTCCTGGGCGAGCCCTTGACCGGCACCTTCCTGGCCTGGCTGTTCCTGGGCGAGGGACTGACGGCAGCCAAGGTGCTCGGCGGGGCCATCATCCTGACCGGCATCGTCTTGGCCTCTCTCGGCGAGAGCCGGGACCGGAAAGAGAAGGCGGCCTAGTCCGGCCTGGCGAGGCGCTCCATCCGCAGATGGAGGAGCCTTTCCACGAAGGCCCGATCCCTTTCGGGATCGCTGTCGAAGCGGAAGAGGTGGCCCGGACAGGAGCAGTCGGAAGAGCCGAAACGGGGAACGACCTGCCCGCCCAGACCGGCCATTTCCCGGGCCAGGCCGCACTCGAGGTGATCGGCGCTTCGCACCGGAAAGGCCGCGACGAAGCGGGCCTTCTGGCGTAAGCTGTCGATGTGGCCGTGGAGCGTCTTCCTCCTTCTGCGATGTCTTTCGACGCGGGCCGTGAGGTTTTCCATGGCCGACCCGACGTAGACGTACCAGCCGGGGGCAAAGGCGACGTCGCCCAGGGCCGAGACGGAGACGGTGACGGGCTCGTCGACGGCGAGGAAAACGAGGTAGCTCCCCCGGTCCCGGGCCTCTTTCTTGATGGTCTCCCAGGGAATCTCCAGAGGCATCACCTCCGGCGCCAGGGAGAGATCGTCCCTCCAGCGGACGGCCAGGGCCCGCACCTCGACACGGTCCCTGACATCGAGGAGCGTCCGGGCGAAGGTCAGGTCCGTGTGGTAGTCGGGCAGGAAGAGGCCCGGCCGGGACGAGTGGACCACGAAGAGGACGCCGCTGCGCCGGCCCCCTTCGGCCAGATCGGCCAGCTCCCTCAGGTGGCGGCTTCCCCGGTCGGTGACGGCATCGGGGAACATGGCCACAGAAGGCGTGAAGAGAGTGCAGGACTTGACCTCCACCGTCATGGGCCCCTGGCCGGTCCCGAGAAGGAAGTCGAAGCGGCTCCGGCCTTCCGTCACCTCCCGGCGCTCGACGACGGCCTCCTCCAGACCGGGGACGAGGCGGGCCTCGATGAGGGCCTGGGCCACGTCGTTGTTCCAGTGGGTGTGGAGAAGGACCGGATGGCCCAGCCTCTCGGCGGCGACGACGGTCCAGTCCGTGGCCCCGCCCGGTGAAGGTCTCAGAAGAAGGGGCACGCCGGGGTAGAGCAGTTCCCGTAGTCTGCCCGGATTGGGCAGATAGGCCCGGACGGGGCGGCCCTTCAGTTCGGCCTCGACGACGAAGCGGTTCGGCCTGGCAATGAAGCGGCCCTCCTTCAGAGGACCGGGGCAACGGTAGATCGACGGCTTGCACCCCATGACAGGCACCTCTTCCTCTCATGACTTCCACCCGGGAAGACATGAACTTTCCCTTCATTATAGCCCGGGGGGGTAAAAGCTGGTAGGATAGCCGATAAATGAACGAATGGAGGCACCTGTCATGGATCTGCGCCGCACCTTCACGACGGGACTGAAAAAGGGAATCGCCACGACCTGGATCCTCCTCAAGATCACCCTGCCCGTCTACTTCATCGTCC
Organism: Synergistaceae bacterium; assembly: GCA_016756725.1. Classification (GTDB taxonomy): domain Bacteria; phylum Synergistota; class Synergistia; order Synergistales; family Aminithiophilaceae; genus Aminithiophilus. Next base: position 37,754 of record JAESII010000004.1, read on the forward strand.
GTCTCCTCGAGGCGACGCCCGTCCTGGACTGGCTGTCCACCCTCTTCGAGCCCGTCATGGGGCTCTTCGGCCTCCCCGGCGAGGCCTCGCTGGTCCTCGTCATCGGCAACACGCTGGGCCTCTATGCCGCCGTCGGCGCCATGGGAGCCATGGCCTTCAGCGGCACCCAGGTGACCGTGCTGGCCTTGATGCTCTCCTTTTCCCACTCCCTGCCGGTGGAGACGGCCCTGGCCCACCGCCTGGGGCTGAGCGTCCCCTTCGTCGTCTCCCTGCGCCTCGGCCTGGCCGCCTTTTCGGGCCTGGCGGCCCACCTGACCCTGGCGGCGGCCTGATGGAACTCGTCAGCGACGCCCTCGCGGGAGGGCTCAACCAGGCCTGGCTCATGGCCCGCGTCGTCATCCCCCTCATGATCGTCCTCCAGTTCTGCCGGGATCTGAACCTCCTCGGCGGCCTGGCACGCCTCATGAGCCCCCTGACGCGCCTTTTCGGCATGTCGGGCAAGTCGGCCTTTCCTCTTTTGATCGGCCTCATCTTCGGCCTCTCCTTCGGCGCCGGCGTCATCTTCGACAGCGCCCGCGAGGACGGCCTGAGCCGGCGGGACCTGCTGCTGCTCGTCATCTTCCTCGTCGGCTGCCACGCCGTCGTCGAGGACACCCTCGTCTTCGTCGTCGTCGGCGCCGACGGCCGCCTTCTTCTGGCCGCCCGAATCGGCGTCGCTCTGGCCGTGACGTGGCTCATCTCCCTCTTCCTCAAGCCCTCGACGACGCCGGCCCTTTCAAAATGCCTGACGGAAGACGGCGAATGCCCTTGATCCCTTATGCAAGGAGGCGACCGGTCATGAAAGCTCTCGCCCTGCTCCTTCTTTCCCTGATGACAGCCCTTCCGGCCTGGGCCATCGACGTGGAATCGCTGCGCGGCCCCCGGCTGGAAGAGCTCTATTTCGTCATCGTCCGTGACAGCGACGCCCAGCTCCTGGCCCTGGAACGGGGGACGACCCACCTCGTGACGGACCTGATCCGCCCCGTCGACATCGAACGGCTGACCCGCAGGGACGACGTGGTCCTCTCCCTGACGCCGGCCTTTCACATGATGGAGATGGGCTTCAACCTCCGCCGCTCCCCCTGGGACCGGCAGGAACTGCGTCAGGCCATCGCCTCCGTCATCGACCGGGAGGGAATCGTCCGCGATCTTTTCGGCGGCTACGCCCTGGCCCTGGAGACCTTTCTCCCGCCCATTTCGCCCTACTTCGAGGAGCAGGTTCCCCGCTTCGGCCACGACGTCGACGAAGCCCGAAACCTCCTGGCCCGATCGGGATGGAGCTGGGACGGCTCGAACCGACTCGTCGATCCCTCGGGCGCGCCTCTGGAGCCGGTCAGGCTCCTCTCCCCTCTCGCCCAGGTCTCGCCGACGACGGCCGAACTGGCCCAGCGGCTGGCCCTGGCCATGGAATCGCTGGGCCTTCCCGTGACGGTGGACCCCCTCGACTTCCCCGTCCTCGTCGAACGGCTCAACAGCCACGACTTCGATCTCTTTCTCCTGGCCTGGTCGCTGACGCGCGATCCCGACAACCTCTTCTCCTTCTTCCACTCCTCGATGGACGTGAAAAACGGCTATAACATCCCGGGCCTGCGCGACGCCGGCCTCGACGCCATTCTCGAAAGGCTCCGCTTCGCCCCCGACGAGACCGCAGCCCGCCAGGCCGCCTCGGAAGCGCAGAAGGCCCTGGCCGAACTCGTCCCCGTCATCCCTCTCTACTCCCGCTACAGCGTCACGGCCCACAGCAAGGCCTGGACGGGCTTCATCTCCTCCGAGAAGGTCACGCCCGACAACCTCTGGAGTCTTCTTTCCATCGAACCCGCCCAGGGCCCCATGATCCCCTTCCGGTGGAACCTCGGCGAGGAGCCGCGCAACCTGAACCCCCTCGCCGCCGGCTCGGCCTACGACTGGCAGATTCTGGGCCTGCTCTACGAATCGCTCCTTTCCGTCGACCCCTATGATCTCTCCGACAGGCCCGGCCTGGCCGAGAGCTGGACTCTCGAGCGGATCGGAGAAGAGGACAAGAGGGCGACACGGCTCACCTTCCGCCTCCGGCCGGACCTGTTCTGGCATGACGGGAAACCCCTCACGGCCCGGGACGTGGCCTTCACCCTCGAGCGCCTCAAGGCCCTCGAGGTGCCCCGCTTCTTCGACTCCGTCCGCGACATGGCCTCGGTGAACAGCCCCGACGAGAGGACCGTCGTCGTCACCATGGATCAGGTCAGCTTCTGGCATCTCCACAACATCGGCGGCCTGCCGATCCTGCCGGCCCATATCCTCGAAAAGGTCGACAGCTGGCGCGACTGGCAGCCGGCGACGACCGACCACGGCGAGGGACTGACGGAGCTCGTCGGATCGGGACCTTTCGTCTTCCGCGAGTACCGGCCGGGCCAGTACGTCCGCCTGACCCGCTTCGACCGGTACTGGAGACTCCCCCTCGAGCCATGACCTACTGGAGCCGCCGCCTCCTCGGGGCCCTGGCCGTCCTCTTCGCCGTCCTGGCCCTTAATTTCGCCCTCTTCCGCCTCATGCCGGGCGATCCCGTGACGAGCCTCGTCGACCCCCGGTTCTCCCCCGAGGCCAAAGAGGCCCTGAGCCGAGCCTACGGCCTGGACCGGCCTCTGGGCGAGCAGTTTCTGCTTTACCTGAAACAGACCGTCACCTTCGACTTCGGCCTCTCTTTCGTCTCGGGAAGGCCCGTCTGGCAGGAGCTCCGCGACCGCCTCCCCCACACGGTGGCCCTCTCGGGGAGCGCCCTCGTCCTGGCCGGAACGATGGGCACCGCCCTGGGCGTCGCCGCCGCCCGCCGCCGAGGCGGTGCCGTCGAACGGGTCGTCCTCGCGGCGGGAGCCCTTTCCTTCTCCTTCCCCTCCTTCTTCCTCCAGCTCCTGCTTCTTCTGGCCTTCGCCGTCCTCTGGCCCCTCTTTCCCCTGAGGGGGTCCGTCTCCGTCCCCGCCCCGCAAGGGGCGGCCTTCATTGCCGACTACCTCCACCACCTGGCCCTGCCCGTCCTCTCCCTGGCCCTCCTCGGCTTCGGCTCCTGGGCCCTTTACGTGAGGAACCTCATGGTCAAGATCCTCGGTTCCGAGCCCCTCTTCCTGGCCCGGGCCAAGGGCCTGCCCGAACCGGTCCTGCTCTGGCGCCACGCCTTCCGCACGGCCCTGCCGCCCCTGCTGACGCTGATCCTCCTCTCCCTGCCGGGACTCCTCTCGGGCGCGGTCATCACCGAAACGGTCTTCTCCCTCCACGGCGTGGGCCGCTTCCTCCTCGAATCGATCCAGGGCCAGGACTATCCCGCTGCGGGAGGGGCCTTCTACCTCCTGGCCCTGGTCACGGTGACGAGTAACGTCCTGGCCGATCTGGCCTACGGCCTGGCCGATCCGAGAATCCGCGTCGACAGGAGGAAGGGGCAATGAGCCTCCTCCGGCGCTGGAGCCCTTGGGCCCTCCTCCTCCTGGCCCTGGCCGGACTCTTGGGCCCGATCCTCCTGGGAGAGGCCGAAAAGACCGTCGCCCCGCCCTTCTCGCGCCCCCTCTGGCTGGACCGTACGGCGCCGCCGACGGTTCACCTCCACCTCTCGCCCGAGGTGAGGGAAAAAACTCTCGACTGGATCTGGGAGCCGCCGGCGGGCCTTGCCCTCAAGGGCACCTACCGCCTCCCCCCGGGGACGTCGGGTAAAATCGTCTGGGACGGCCCCTCCGGACCGGTCCCTCTGGCCTCCCTCACCGGCGCGGGGTCTTTATCCCTCGACGGCAGGGACATCGCCTTCCGTCTTCGCCTGGGCCTGAGCCCCTTCCAGTCCCCTCTGGAGACGCTCTTCGCAGACAGGGGGAGCTACCGCCTCGCCTACGAGGGCCCCGAACCGGAAGCCCTCTCCGTCGAGCTCCACCTCTCGGGCGGGCGCTGGGGACTCCTCGGCACGGACCAAAGGGGACGGGACGTCTTCCGCCTCTTTCTGGCGGGCATCTCCGTCTCCCTCCTCATCGGCCTGGCGGCGACGCTGCTGGCCACCCTCGTGGGAACATCGGCGGGCCTTTTGAGCGGCTACTTGGGCGGCCCCGTCGACTCTCTCGTCATGAGGCTGGCCGACCTGCTTCTGGCCCTGCCCCTGCTGCCCCTCCTCATGGTCCTGGCCGGGCTTTGGGGACGGGGCCTCTGGCAGCTCGTTCTCATCCTGGGCCTCTTTTCCTGGATGGGCACGGCCCGGACGGTGCGCTCCCTGACCCTCTCCCTCCGGGAGGCTCCTTTCGTGGAAAACCTGCGGGCCCTGGGGGCGCCGACCTGGTACATCCTGGGCCGCCACCTCCTGCCCGAGGCCCTGCCGGTCCTGCTGGCCACGGTCACCCTCGGCGTTCCCGGCGCCATCCTGGCCGAGGCGGGGCTGGCCTTCCTGGGCCTCTCCGACCCGAGGCTTCTCTCCTGGGGCCGCATGCTCCACGAGGCTCACGGCTTCGGGGCCTTCACGGCCGGGGCCTGGTGGATCCTCCTGCCCCCCGGCCTGGGCATCGTCTTCGTCTGCCTGGCCTTTCTCGACCTGGGCCGCTTTCTTGAGGAAAAGGCCGACCCGCGCCTGAGGGAGACCCTGCCGTGATCGCCGCCAGAGAACTTCGCCTCCGCTACCGGACGGGCAGCCGCCAGGTAACGGCCCTCGACGGCGTCGACGTCACCTTCGGGGAGGGGATGACGACGGCCGTCGTCGGCGAATCGGGCAGCGGCAAGAGCAGCCTCGTCACGGCCCTCCTCCGCCTCCTGCCCCGGGGAGCCACCCTTTCGGGGACGATCACCGTCGACGGCCGGGACATAACGGCCCTCTCCGAGAGGGAGCTGGCCCGCTCCTACCGGTGGACGACGGTCTCCCTCGTCCTTCAGGGGGCGATGAACGCCTTCACGCCCGTCCTCACCCTGGGCCGTCAGATCGCCGAGGTGCTCGAGATCCACCGGGGACTCTCCCGGCAGGAGGCCCTCATCCGTTCCGGCTCCCTCCTGGAGGAGACGGGCCTCCCCGGCGCCTGGACAGGCCGCTACCCCCACGAGCTGTCGGGAGGGCAGAAGCAGCGCGCCGCCGTCGCCATGGCCCTGGCCTGCGACCCCCTCTACCTCCTCGCCGACGAGCCGACGACGGCCCTCGACGTCATCACCCAGGCCGAGATCGTCATCCTCCTCAAGAGCCTGACGAAGCGGCGCGGCCTGGGACTGATCCTGGTCACCCACGATCTGGCCCTGGCCTCGGCCGTGGCCGACCGCCTCGTCGTCCTCCAGGAGGGGCGCGTCGTCGACGAGGGGCCGACGGAAGAGATTCTCGCCTCGCCGGGACATCCCCACACGGCGGCGCTGCTGGGGGCCCTCAGGGCCCTGGAGGCCCGGCCGTGACGGAGATCGTCCGCCTCGAAGATCTGGGCCACGTCTTTTCGGGACGGCGCGGCGAAACTCCCCACCGGGCCCTTCACCCCCTGACGCTCAGCATCGGCGCCGGTCAATCGCTGGCCCTCGTCGGCGAATCGGGCAGCGGCAAGACGACGCTGCTCCGCCTCGTCCTCGGCCTGGAAAGGCCCACGGAGGGGACGGTCCTCCTCTTCGGAACGGACCCGGCGGCGCCGAAAGAGGAGGCCCTCCGGGCGCGCAGGCGCTGCGGCTACGTCCCCCAGGACCCCTTCGGCGGCCTGCCGCCGACCCTTTCCGTCCTCGACACCGCCGCCGAGCCCCTTCGCCTGCCCGGCTCGACGATAGGACGGAGTGAAGCCCGCGAGAGGGCCGGAGACCTGCTCGAACTCTGCCTCCTTGACAGCTCCCTCTGGACGGCCCGGGCCGGCCTGAGCCTCTCGGGAGGCCAGCGCCAGCGGGTCAGCCTCGCCCGGGCCCTCGTGGCCGATCCGGACCTTCTCGTGGCCGACGAGCCGACGAGCATGCAGGACAGCCAGACGCGGGAGCATCTCGTCCGCCTCCTCCAGGAACGGCCCCGGAGGGGCAAGGCCCTCCTCTTCGTCACCCACGACCTCGTCCTGGCCCGGGCCGTCACGGAAAGGGCCGTCGTCCTCCTCCAGGGCCATGTCGTCGAGGAGGGGCCGACGGAGGCTCTCCTCCTCCGGCCCCTCCACCCCTACACCCAGGCCCTGGCGGCGGCCCTGCCCCGCCTGGGACAGCCTCTCGCGGCGCCTCCGCCGCCTCGGGGCCCGGCTTTGCCCGGAGGCTGCCCCTTCCTGGCCCGCTGCCCCCACCCCTTGCCCGCCTGCTTTTCGGCCCCGCCCCTTCAGGACGTCGCCGGGGGACACCGGGCCGCCTGCTGGCGCGGCGCGACCCCACCGGCCATGCAGGACGAGACACAAAAACAGGAAAACGAACGTCGCTAAGGAGGCCTCGTCATGAACCGTCTTTTCCCTCACCTGAGAGGGACGCCCTCGGCCGGATTGGGCCGCATCGCCCGGACCCTGAAATCGCGGAACTACCGCCTCTTCTTCACCGGCCAGAGCGTCTCCCTCACGGGCTTCTGGATGCAGCGCGTCGCCATGGGCTGGCTCGTCTACCGCCTCACCGGCTCCCCCCTCTACCTGGGCCTCATCGACTTCGCCGGCCAGATCCCTACCTTTCTCCTCAGCCCTCTGGCCGGAGTCTGGCTCGACCGCTGGGACCTGCGAAAGACCATCTTTCTCTGTCAGGTCCTGAGCATGGCCCAGGCCTTCCTCCTGGCCTTCCTGACCCTGTCGGGCCTGATCCGCTTCGGCCACGTCCTGGTCATCGCCATCTTCCTGGGCATCGTCAACGGCTTCGAGCTGCCGGCACGCCAATCCTTCGTCGTCCACCTCGTCGAGGGCCGGGAGAACCTGCCCGGGGCCATCGCCCTCAACTCGGTCCTCTTCAACGGCGCCCGACTGATCGGCCCCTCCCTGGGCGGTCTCGTCATCGTCGCCATCGGCGAAGGACTCTGCTTCACCGTCAACGGCTTCTGCTACCTGGCCACCCTGGCGGCACTGGCCCTGCTGAAGCTGAAGGAGCGGGAACGGCTCCCCTCGTCCCGGTCAGCCCTGACCGAATTCCGCCAGGGCCTCAGCTACGCCTGGTCCTTCGTGCCCATCCGGAACATCCTGCTTCTCGTCACGATCCTGAGCTTCTTCGGCCTCCCCTACCTGGCCCTCCTGCCCGCCTTTGCCGAGGAGAGCCTCGCCGGCGGCGCCCAGGCCCTGGGCTTCCTCATGACCGCCACCGGCCTGGGATCTCTCGTCAGCGCCGTCACCCTCGCCGGCAGGAGCTCCGTCAGCGGCCTCGATAGGGCCCTCGCCTTCGGGGCGGGCCTCTTCGGCCTGGCCCTCGTCCTCTTCTCCCTGACGGGGACCTTCTCCCTCTCCTTCTTCCTCATGATCTTCGTCGGCCTGGGGATGAACCTCTCCTACATCACGGCCAACACCCTCATTCAGTCCCTCGTCGACGACGACAAGCGCAACCGCGTCATGGGCCTCTACGTCATGATCCTCAGCGGCATGGCCCCCCTCGGGAGCTTCGTGACGGGCCTCGCCGCCGGCGGCATGGGAACGGGACGGACCTTCCTCTACGGCGGCCTCGTCTGCGCCGCCGCGGCCGCCCTCTTCTTGAGGGGCCTTCCCCGGCTCCGGGCAGCGACGGCGAGGTCGGCCGTCGCTGCCCGGGACAGGACCTGAGACCGTGACGGCCGGCGGCGGAAAGCTCCGTTTCCTCCGGGCCTTCCGGTCGCCCAACTACCGCCTCTTCTTCGGCGGCCAGCTCCTCTCCCTGACGGGGCTCTGGATGCAGCGCGTCGCCATGGGATGGCTCGTCTACCGCCTCACCGACTCGCCCGTCGCCCTCGGCACCGTCGAATTCGTGGGCCAGATCCCCATCTTTCTCCTGGGGCTTTTCGCCGGGCCCCTTCTGGACCGGTGGGAGTTGAAGCAGGTCATCTCCTTCTGTCAGTTTTTAGCCATGGGACAGGCCCTCTACCTGGCCTTCTCCACCCTGAACGGGACGGTCACCTTCGCCCGGATCACGGCGGCGGCCTTCTTCCTGGGCCTCATCAACGCCTTCGAGATGCCGGCCCGCCACTCCTTCGTCATCCACATGGTCGAACGCCGCGACGACCTCGCCGCGGCCATTGCCATGAACTCCGTCCTCTTCAACTCGGCTCGCATCTTCGGCCCGTCCCTGGGCGGCGTGATCATCGCCGCCCTCGGCGAGGGCCCCTGCTTTCTCCTCAACGCCCTGAGCTACCTCTCCATCATCGTCGCCCTGGCCCTGATGAAAACGACGCCGACCCGGAAGACATCGGGAAAGAGAGGCTACCTGGCCGACCTGGCCGCAGGTCTGAATCACGCCTGGGCCTTCCTCCCCCTGAGACGCCTTCTGGCCCTTCTCGTCGTCATGAGCTTCGCCGGCTTCCCCTACATCACCCTTTTGCCCGTCTTCGCCCGCGACATCCTGGGCGGCGACGCCACCACCCTGGGATTTCTCCTCGGCGCCCTGGGGCTGGGAGCCCTCGTCAGCGCCCTCACTCTGGCCTCCCGGCCGGGCCTGGCCGGCCTGGACCGGAGGACAGCCCTCGCCATCATCCTCTTCGGCCTGGCCCTGCCTGCCTTCGCCCTCTCCCGCAGCCTCGCCCTCTCCCTGGTCCTCATCGCCGCCGCCGGCTATCTTTCCATCGCCGTCACCGTGGCCTGCAACACCCTCATTCAGGCTCTCGTCGACGACGACAAACGAAGCCGCATCATGTCCCTCTACTCCATGGCCCTCCTGGGACTGGCCCCCTTCGGGAGCCTGACGGCGGGCTTCGCCGCTCGGGCCTTCGGGGCCAGGCCGACCCTTTTGGCCGGCGGCCTCGTCTGCCTCGCCGCAGGAATCGCCTTCCTCAAGGGACTGGCCTCCTTCCGGGACAAAGCCCTCCCGGTCCTTACCGAACGGGGCCTGCTGTGAGCCCTATTTTCGTCCACCCCGCCGATGTGAACCCACTCTTTACCGCATCCTGGGGCTTCAGGGAACTCGTCGCTTTGGTACACTCAGCTATCTATGAGGCTATGTACTGGGTGCGCTGTAGTTTCAGGGAACTCGTCGCTTTGGTACACTCGGACTTTCCGTGAAAGACTGGCGCTACGGGCTGTAGTTTCAGGGAACTCGTCGCTTTGGTACACTCAACCGATACTCTCCCTCGTCGCCATCCAGGCTGTAGTTTCAGGGAACTCGTCGCTTTGGTACACTACAACGCGTCCACAGGATCAACGCACAGCTGCTGTAGTTTCAGGGAACTCGTCGCTTTGGTACACTCAGGGCAGGCTTGGAGCCGCAGCCGGGGATGCTGTAGTTTCAGGGAACTCGTCGCTTTGGTACACTCTGGATATTTTGTCCAGGTCAGTTTTCGAGCTGTAGTTTCAGGGAACTCGTCGCTTTGGTACACTGGGATGCAGCTCGGAAAGGTTCCGAGGACAGCTGTAGTTTCAGGGAACTCGTCGCTTTGGTACACTTGTCCTGGCGTTCTTTCCTCGCTTCTCTCGCTGTAGTTTCAGGGAACTCGTCGCTTTGGTACACTGAGAGGGAACAGCGGACGATGTAGAAAAAGGCTGTAGTTTCAGGGAACTCGTCGCTTTGGTACACTAAGCCGAGGGGATGACGTCCAGCAGGGAGCGCTGTAGTTTCAGGGAACTCGTCGCTTTGGTACACTTGTCGGGGAGGCGGTAGGGATCGAGGGAGGCTGTAGTTTCAGGGAACTCGTCGCTTTGGTACACTGATCGAGCCTCCGCGTCGGACAACGAGACTGCTGTAGTTTCAGGGAACTCGTCGCTTTGGTACACTACGACCTTCTTCAACGTCTCCATCTTCGGCGCTGTAGTTTCAGGGAACTCGTCGCTTTGGTACACTTCACGTGACGGCGACGTGGATGGTCGTCGAGGCTGTAGTTTCAGGGAACTCGTCGCTTTGGTACACTACCGCGCAATAGCACTATGTATGTCCATGAGCTGTAGTTTCAGGGAACTCGTCGCTTTGGTACACTTTTATCTTTTCTCTGCGTTCCTTGTTTCTCTGCTGTAGTTTCAGGGAACTCGTCGCTTTGGTACACTGTTTCTTCCCGCCAGGTTCCAGCGGTATCAGCTGTAGTTTCAGGGAACTCGTCGCTTTGGTACACTGAGGGGTGGAGTGAAGGCGGCGCTACCACAGCTGTAGTTTCAGGGAACTCGTCGCTTTGGTACACTCATCCACCACGGACTGTAGCGTATCGCTGAGCTGTAGTTTCAGGGAACTCGTCGCTTTGGTACACTGGTGGCGGGCGCTCTTCGACAGGATCGCCGGCTGTAGTTTCAGGGAACTCGTCGCTTTGGTACACTGCATGGCGGCTTTGACCTCCCAGGCGGCAGCTGTAGTTTCAGGGAACTCGTCGCTTTGGTACACTCAAGGTATGAGAAGAAACTAATCAAGGCCGGCTGTAGTTTCAGGGAACTCGTCGCTTTGGTACACTTCTTCCTCCCAGACGACCAGCGGGTCGCGGGCTGTAGTTTCAGGGAACTCGTCGCTTTGGTACACTGGTTCGTCGCGCCACGAATAGTGCTCGTGAGCTGTAGTTTCAGGGAACTCGTCGCTTTGGTACACTTCCTCCATCATCCGTGCCACGTAGTCTCCGGCTGTAGTTTCAGGGAACTCGTCGCTTTGGTACACTTGAAGCAATGGCGTCAATGCTCATCTCTCCGCTGTAGTTTCAGGGAACTCGTCGCTTTGGTACACTGGAAGGTAAACTCACACGGCGTTCCCTCCAGCTGTAGTTTCAGGGAACTCGTCGCTTTGGTACACTGAGCCTGGTGCGACGAAGCAGCGCTGTATCGCTGTAGTTTCAGGGAACTCGTCGCTTTGGTACACTGGGAGGTAGTACAAAAAACACGGGCCGCGAGCTGTAGTTTCAGGGAACTCGTCGCTTTGGTACACTCGATCAGATCGGGATCGGCGACAACACCATGCTGTAGTTTCAGGGAACTCGTCGCTTTGGTACACTCGGCGCGACTATCCACCCACAGCCGTTGCAGCTGTAGTTTCAGGGAACTCGTCGCTTTGGTACACTCACCTACCTGACGGCTGCGACGAACGACGGCTGTAGTTTCAGGGAACTCGTCGCTTTGGTACACTGCCAGCGCCGGGAAAGACGATTGGCCTCGTGCTGTAGTTTCAGGGAACTCGTCGCTTTGGTACACTGTATGGGCATCGAGAGAGTGCTCCGCTGGGCTGTAGTTTCAGGGAACTCGTCGCTTTGGTACACTAGAAGCCCCGCAAACCGTGTGATGGTGGGCTTTTCCAGAGCTTTTCCCCTCAAAAAAGAAGGATCTGGCCCGGCGCCTTTTCCGCAGTTTGCCGTTTTTTCCCGTGGAAAACCAGCATCTTCCCGAACTGGGCATCGGTGACCGCCAGCAGCCTGACCTGGCCTTTCGGAGGCAGGAGCTGACAGATGAGGTTTTTCTTGCGCTCCGTTAGGTCGGCGTCCTCGAAATAGCGGGCATAGACGGAGAACTGCATCTGAGAGAATCCCTCACGGAGCAGATCCTTCCTGAACGTCGTGTAGGAGCGCCTTTCTGTTTTGGTCTTCACCGGCAGATCAAAGAAAACGAACAGCCACATTCCCTTGTACCCCGACATGGGGCAGAACGTTTCGCCCATCCTCTTCATTGTCCTTCCGGATCATCGGGGTCGCTCCTTCTCCGCCCTTTCCACGGGAACGGACAGGACCTCGGGGATCGAAATGTCATTCGCCTCCCCCCTGCAGACTTTCACAAAAGAGGCAGCCATCTGATTCAGCCCCGAAAAGAGCGTCCGATACTGCCCTCCCGCCTCATGCCTCTCGACAAAGGCCGTGAGGAGGAACGCTTTCGCCTCCCCGGTCAGCTCCTCCGGCCCGTCATTGTCCTGAAACCATCGCCACACCCGGCTGTCGACAAGAGGCCGGAAGGGCTCGATAAAATCGTCGGCAAGGGGCAGGGGATTGAAGCGGTGATGGTGGTGAACACCCAGGCCGGGATGGAGCCCGGAGGCACACAGCGCTCTGGCGACCAAACCCCTCAAGAGGGCGTAGCCGTAGTTGAGCATGCCGTTCTCGCCCTTAGCGGCGAAGTCCCTTCGGAACCCGGGGCCGAACAGAACGGACCAGTACCTTCTGGCGGCCTGCCCCTCCACGTTGGTCCTGTCCCCGCTTCTAACCTCTCTCGCCATCCTCTCAAGCCCGAAATCTTCTCCCCGGACCTGGATCAGGACTCTCGCCTGCGCCCTGATCTTGGCCTTGACCAGGGAGCGCCAGACTCTCTTTTTTGCCGGCAGCGAGAGACGGGACTGTTTATCGAAAACCTGGGTCTGGGCGTAATGGGCCGCCAGAGGGAGCACCATTCCGCAGGGAAGGCGATTGGGACCGCAGATCACGACGGCGACGTTGTTGCGGCTCAAAGAGGCCAGGGCCGGTTGAGTCAGAACCACCTGAGGACTGGAGAGAATAAGCGCGGCGATGTCGCCGAAAGGAATCCGTTCTTTCTCTCCCCCTGCCTCGATGACCAGGTTGTCGAGGTGACACGAGAGACCGGCTGCGGCATGGGAGATGTCGACGATTCGGTTCATCGCCGTCAATCTCCGGCCAGGACGACATCGCCCCAGGGAAGAACGACCACTTTTTGGGGCCTAAGACATTCCAGATGAGACATCGACCGTATTCGACAATAGCCTTTAGCCTCGATGATATCTTTCTTCATCCTGGCGTCGCTCAGTGAAACGCCGGCTATCTCGACGGCGCCGCCACTGCCCTGACTGACGGTGCGCACGACAATATACTCCGGCCATGCTCCGGGGTTACCCAGCTTGAGGGTGTCACCGGGAGCGACGGAAAAGAGAAACCTCCCCTCTCCGCCGTCGCGGGAAACGACGGGGAGCCCCTTGCGGATCCGGTCCATCGCTTCCAGGGTACTCACGACGCGGCATTGCCACCGCGTCTTGCCCTGTCCCTTTTTATCGGCGACCTCAGCTATCTCGGCGTGGTGATTTGAACGGGGAGCCACGAACCGCTCCCTCCGTCCCTGACCGATTTTCTGCGCCTTCAGGGCGACACGGATCCGAACCTTGCGGATCCAGATCTTCTCGCCCTTTTTCGAAATGAAGAAGGGATACTCTTCGGGATTCCCCTCGACAAAGGCCTTGGAGGGTTCTTTTTTTCCCAGAGACAGGAGTCTGTCGCGGATGATCCCGGCGATCCTTCCGTCGACGATCTGGTCCACTTCGGAAGCCTTGAGGGCACTCAGTTTTCTCCGGATGCAGAACCCCTTTTCCTTCCGCCCCCTCAGGATCCCGTAGTGCGAATCCTCATGGAGGGCAGCGTTGACCTTGTGTTCGGTCCTGTGAGAGACACGGATGGCCCCGATCTTTTCCTTCAGGTCGCCGGAGAAGGTCGGCCAGGGCAAGGCCATGTCTCGGAATCTTTTTTTCCAGGCGTTTCGCTCGCAGGAGGCAAGGGCCGCACGGGAAAGGCTCTGGATCGTCGCCGGGTTCGTCAGTGCGATGGCGACGGCATCGACGGCATGATGGCGGTGATCTCCCCGTTCCTTGATTCCGCCGTCGCTCAGGACCGAGTTCATGTTCCAGACGTTTCTCAAAAGGGCCGTGACCTGACCCGTCACGGCAAAGACTCGCTGGCGGCCATCTCCGTCGGAAAGGCCGCCGTAGAGCGTGCCCATGTAATTCATCGCGAGTTTTGAGGCGTAGCGGGTGTCGTTCATCTGTCTGGCGATGAAACCATCCAGGTCTTCGAGCTCTTCGGGGCGTTTCGTGAACCGCTCGAGCTTGGCATCGCGGTACTCCCCCTGAAAACGGCTGACGTTGCCGATGATCTGTTCCCATCGGGAGCTTTCGCCATAGGCCTCCCAGGGAGATTTGTTCCGCTTCACATTCCTGTTCTCATCGACATGGCAGAGGGTCTTGTTCGCGAAAGAGTCGTCGAAGGAGCGGGAAAAGGGGATAATATGCTCGATATCGAATTGCGGTTCGGCGCCGAAGAGGCTTGTCATGGAGATGGGCCTGCTCGTGTAGGGACAGATCCAGCCGCATTCATCGGCGAGCATGACCTTGAGGATGTCGTTCCGGCTGGGCCGGCCGATTCCGACTTCTTTAACGATTTTCTCGGCGCCCTTCTTCCGCATGGCCTCTCTTTCCCTGTTCTGGCTCGTTATGCGTTTTCTCACTTTCTGCGACTGTTTCATCTCGCGGGCCAGTTCGATCTTCACGAGATCTGGCTTGCCGTATTTTCGGAGCACGCCGTTCACCACTTTTCTCAGCTCCGTAAGAGAGCGCTCCACGGCAGGGTTTCTGATGGCAAAACAGCTGTTCACGGGAGGAAGAAGGTCAGCGGCGGCTTTCAGTTTCAGGTGTTCCCCGTAGACTTCCTTCCTCGCCGAAGCAAAAGAGACTCCTTTCTCCAGGTAAGGCAGGAGCTTGGTGATCGCCTTTCTCGACAGGGCACAGTATCCCGGTTCGAGCTCTATGGCGGCGAAGGTCTGCGCCGCCGGCTCGGAAAGTCCCCAAGCCCGCTTCACCCTTTCGGCAAGAGCCGCCCCATCCCGGTAACCTCTCAGATCAGCGAGGATGGCCTCTTTTTTCCCCCTGTCAAAATCCATCCACTCCTCGCCGAAAACCTCCCGCATCCTTTTGTTGATTCTGTTGCCGGGAAAGCGCTTCTCCTCGCCGGCCTCCAGAGAGAAGACTGCCTTCCGACTCTTGAAGCCAAGCAGTTTTTTTGCCTGGGCGAAAGTGAGATCTCCTTCTCTTTCAAGGTAGCCGATCAGGAGGTCTCTCTCAGGGCCGCTGAAGGGCCGGAAGGAGATGTCCCCTTCCTCCTTGACCAAGCAGTTGTTGACCACCTGGAGGTAGCGGAACCTCTGTGCCTCCAGCGTCGCCCAGGACGCTCTTTTGGAATTGGGCTCAAGCTCACACCGGCCGACAAGGCCTTTAGCCGATTTCAGGGGCCGCTGGAAAAAGATGGCCTTTTTGATCCGCCCGATCGTCTCATCATTCAAAGCTCGATGGGAAGGACTCTGGGCGGAGCAGATGGCGTCAAACTCCTCCTGGTACATGCTTCTATGGGTGTAGCGGCCACGGATCCTCCGCTCGTGGGGATTCAGCCCGGCGAGATATTCTCCCAGGGTCCTGGCTCCAGCCTCGGCCATCTCGCCGCGAAGCTCCGAGATGGCCGAGGCGACGACACCTTCCTCTTCCTTCGCCGGCGTTTTCCTGTTGGAGAGGAAACCCCGCCTCTGCCCCAGATGGTAGAGAACCCGCCCCAGCTCAAAGGGGTCAAGCGGCTTATCCAAGGCCCAGGCTCTCAACCGGTAAGGGAGATTGCTCGCCAGGGCCTGTTTTGACAAAGCGGCGCCGTCGGCATATTTCGCGATCAGTTCTTTGTCCAGGGAGGGAAAAATCTCGGAAGGCGAGCCGGGAGGGAGGAGGCCGATGGCCTGCAGGAGGTGGAGCAGATGTTCCCGCCGGCGTTTTCGTCTGTCCACCTGGCGACGGGCAGAACGCTTTTCTCTACGCTCTCTGGCCCGGGAGACGGCCTTGCCGCTTTCCATTTCTCCTTCCAGTCCGGCCTGGAAAATCCGTACACCACAGTCGATGATGGCTTTGGGTTCCTCCTGATCAAACTCAAGAAGGGCCCATCCCAGAGAATTGCTTCCCAGATCAAGCCCCAAAACCATTCTGCGCGACGAGGACGTCATCATTTTTCGATTACCTCCTGGATGAAATTTCGTCGTTGTTCCTCGGCTTCAGACAAGACCCCACCGAACGAAACAGGACAAAGCAATGAGACGGCGATAGATTAAAACTTGACAGGGCATCCTTATTATATATAATAATTGTCAGTGTACCAAAGCGACGAGTTGCCTTTTCTACAGTAAGGGCTTCTGGTCTGCAAGGCTCCACTCGAAAGAGTGCCCTTAGGCCGCTACAGAGCGGCCTTCTTTTTTTCTCGCCCCTCCGCAACATCAGCCCCGCCCTTAGCTCAAATGACATGGGTCCGCACGGTGTCGTGACGGCACGTGGAAAATCCTCCACTCCCTGGGATCACCCGCCTCCTTCCCTGTCTCTCGGACAGGGAAGGGTCTTCTGTGTTACATTGGTCTTAGGGAAGGCAGAAAAAGAACCCCTCCGGAAGGCAGGCGACGCCTCGGTGAACGAAAGTGCCTTCAGTCCCGTCGGACCGTTCCTGGGAGAAGAGGCCGAGCGCCTCTCCGCCAGGTTGCGCCGTGGCCCCCAGGTGGGCGACGTCGCCGACGTCATGAGCGGCCTCTTTCCCTTCGAACCCCAGAAGGAAAGGCCCCTTCTCAACGGCCTGAAGGCCTTCACGGGCGACATCGCCCCCTACGAGACCCTTCCGGGGCCCCTGGGCTTCATCCGCTACGACAAGCGGCTCACCGAGTTCCGCCCCCTGCGCTGCTTCACCGGTCCCCGGCTCCTTTTGAGGGTCCAGGCCGTCGCCGGCCGTCCCGCCTGCGCCTCCGTCGACGAGACCTGTGCCACGGGAGCCTCCGTTCTGACCATCATCCCCCGGGAGCGGCCCCTTCAGGGCCCCCTCCTGCTGGGGCTCCTCAACAGCCGCATCACGGCCGCCGTCGCCGGCGAAAGCCTTCTGGGCGGCCTTTCGGCCGAGGACGTCCTCGACCTTCCCTTCCCGCCGCTGAACCCCATGAACCGCCGCCATCGCGCCCTCCAGGGCGAGATCGTCTCCGCCGTCTACCGCCTGGCCTATCTCTGCCGGGAACGCCGCTCGGGCAAGCCTGACTGGGCGAACCGCGTCGTCGAGCGTCAGATCCGGGACACGGACCTCGTCCTCGACGATCTTCTGAGCCGGGCCTTCGGCCTCGACGACGACGACAGGGCCTACCTGGGCCTCGGCTAGAGACGACGGAGGAGATCCTCCCCTTTCCCGGCCTCTCCCATGGAGGCCGGGCCCGGTGATTTGCTATAATAGATAGGTTGTTGATGCCGCAAGGAGGGAAGGCCGATGATCATTCCCCTTGAAGGGGAACGCCTCGTTCTCATGGCTGACGTCGTCGCCCTCGTGCGGGGCGACGGCCTGACGGAGATCGTCGGCCGCGACGGCTCGCTCAGGACGACGGGGCTGACTCCGATGACGCTCCGGGCACGGCACCGGAAACTCTGGACCGGAGGACGCCTCCGCGCGGCAAACCTGCTTCAAGGAGGACACGATTCATGAACGCACCGGCCCAATACAGCGCCAGCGACATTCAGATTCTCGAAGGACTGGAGGCCGTCCGCCGTAGGCCGAGCATGTACATCGGCGACACGGGGGCGCGGGGCCTTCACCATCTCGTCTACGAGGTGGTCGACAACGCCATCGACGAATCCATGGCCGGTTTCTGCAGCCATATCGAGATCATTCTTCACGACGACGGCAGCGTCACCGTCGAGGATGACGGACGGGGCATCCCCGTCGATCCCCATCCGGCCACGGGACGACCCGCGGCCGAGGTGGTCCTGACCAAGCTCCACGCCGGAGGCAAGTTCGACAAGAAAGCCTACCAGGTCTCGGGCGGTCTTCACGGCGTCGGCGTCTCCGTCGTCAACGCCCTCTCGAACTGGCTCCTTCTGACGGTGAGCCGGGGCGGGAGCCTCTGGCGCCAGCGTTTCGAGAAGGGCGTTCCCGTGACGGACCTCGTCATGGAGGGGGCGACGGACCGGCGGGGGACGAAAGTCCGGTTCCAGCCCGACGAGACGATCTTCACCGAGACGACCCTTTCCTGGGACGTCCTGGCCGTGCGGATGCGGGAGCTGGCCTTCCTCAATCCCGGCCTGTCCATCGTCCTCCGCGACGAGCGCACGGGCAAGGAGAAGACCTTCTGCTATTCCGGCGGGATCGGCAGTTTCGTCGAATACCTCAACCGCGGCAAAACGACCCTCTTCACCGCCCCCGTCGTCATCGAGGGCGAGAAGGACGGCGTCGTCGTCGCCGTGGGCCTCCAGTACAACGACACCTACCAGGAGCGCGTCTTCGCCTACGCCAACCTGATCCACACCATCGAGGGGGGCACTCACGTCTCGGGCTTCCGCACCGCCCTGACCCGGGCCGTCAACGAGATGGCCCGGCGCCAGAAGCTCTTCAAGGAGAAAGACCCCAACCTGAGCGGCGACGATCTCAAAGAGGGGCTGACGGCGGTCATCTCCGTCAAGCTCCCCGAACCTCAGTTCGAGGGGCAGACGAAGACGAAGCTGGGCAACGGCGAGATCAAGGGCATCGTCGACTCCCTCCTCTACGAGGGCCTGCTCAACGTCATGGACGACAACCCCGAGATCCTCAAGCCCGTCGTGGACAACGCCATCAAGGCCCGCCAGGCCCGGGAGGCGGCCAAGAAGGCCCGCGAGCTGGTCCGGCGCAAGTCGGCCATGACCGGCCTCGACCTGCCGGGCAAGCTGGCCGACTGCTCGAGTCACAAGCCCGAGGAGTGCGAGGTCTTCATCGTCGAGGGCGACTCGGCAGGAGGCAGCGCCAAACAGGGCCGGGACCGCCATTTCCAGGCCATCCTCCCCCTGCGGGGCAAAATCCTCAACGTCGAGAAGGCCCGCCTCGACAAGGCCCTCTCCAACAACGAGATCCGGACCATGATCCAGGCCCTGGGCTGCGGCATCGGCGACGATTTCGACACCACCAAACTCCGCTACCACCGGATCATCATCATGACCGACGCCGACGTCGACGGAGCCCACATCCGGACGCTCCTGCTGACCTTCTTCTACCGCTTCATGCCCGAGATCATCGATCAGGGCTATCTCTACGTGGCCCAGCCGCCTCTTTACCGCGTCCAGGCCGGCAAGGAGATCCTCTACTGCTACTCCGAGAAGGAGCTGCGCGAGACGACGGACGCCTTCGCCGCCAACAGGAAATACGGCATCCAGCGCTACAAAGGGCTTGGCGAAATGAACCCCCAGCAGCTCTGGGAAACGACGATGGACCCGGCCCGGCGCATGCTCAAGCGCGTCGAAGTCGACGACGCCGTCGAGGCCGACGAGTACTTCACCATCCTCATGGGCGACAAGGTGGAGCCGCGGCGCGAGTTCATCGAAGCCCATGCCATGGAAGTCCGCAACCTCGACATCTGATCCTCCCCGTCCAGCGAGCGATCCCGCCGGGACGCCCTTGAAGGGCGTCCCGATTTTTCTTGCCCTTCGTCCACAGAAATGAACTGCACTCCAAATCTGATTTATTATTCCAATCGTTATTTGTATTGCAACTTTTGACGTCAAATACTACAATTAAATCACCGGTCCGGTGACGGCCGGGATCACGATTTCAGGGAGGCGACAGCCATGTACGTTTTCGGATTCGGCGACTTCAAGGCCGCCCTCCGGCTCCTCCTCCAGCGGAGGAGCAGCGAGACGGTCCGCCTCGGCGACCGGGATCTGGACCGCCTGGCCGACGGCGACAATCTCTAGAGACCAGCGACGGGGCAGCAGAAGGGAGAGGCGGAGCCTCTCCCTTTTACGTAGTTCAACGGGCTGCTCTTTCGGTGAACCGCCCCTGACGGCAGAGGCCGCAGCAGGCCATAATGGGATCACATCACACCAGGAGGTGCTGGATATGAAAAGAAAAAGCGCCGTACTCGTTCTGACTTTGGCCTCTCTCCTCGTGGCCTCTCTGGCTTTCGCCTACGGTCCCGGCAAAGGCGGGGGCGGCTTTGACGGAAGGGGCTACTTCGGCGGCACGATGATGAGAGCCTGCGAGGGGCCCCTCTGGGGAAGCCCCATGACCGAGGGCCGACGCGGAGGAGCCCTGCGCAACAGGGAGCTTTCAGCTGAGGACAAGGCCCGTTTTGACGAGCTCCGCAGGGCCCATCTCGAGCTTCGGGCCGCCCTGGCCGAACGTCCCATCGACGGGCAGAAGGTGGCGACCCTCCAGGACAAGGTCCGCGACCTCCGCTGGGGGAACCGCTCCGTTCCCGAGGAGATCGGCAAGAAGATGACGGCCCTGCGCCAGTCGGCCCTGGAGCTCCGCCTCGTCCTGGAGAAGAAGCCCGTCGACGAGAAGAAGGCCTCGGAACTTCACGAGAAGGTCCTCTCCCTGCGCAACGACATCGCCCGGTGGCGCCTGGCGGAGGAACTGAAGGATTGAGACGATCCCGCCGTCACAAAGAGGCAAAGAGGAGGGGAGGATGAAATCATCCTCCCCTCCTCTTTTTATACCCGTACTGGGTATGATATGATGGTTGCCTGCCCTCTAGGGCAGAAATCGACAAAGCGCGGTTCGAAGCGACAGGAGGGTCCTTCATGACAGAAAACAACGATCAGGCCAAGGTCAAGCGAAGCATCCGCGTCACGGGCATGACCTGCGCCACCTGCGCCCGCATGGTGGAGCGATCCCTCAAGAAGGTCGAAGGCGTCTCCTTCGCCGCCGTCAATCTGGCGACGGAGACGGTTTTCGTCGTCGTCGACGACGAAAACCTGCCTCAGTCCCGGCTGGAGGAGGCCATCGTCAAGGCCGGCTACGGCTTTTCCTACGACGCTCCCGAGGAGCTCGAAAGCCGCCGCTACCGTGAAGCGCGCAGGAATCTGACCGCCAGCTGGGCCGTGACGGCTCCCCTGATGGCCCTCATGGTCTTCCACATGATGGGGCGCCACATTCCGGGCTACACCTGGATGGAACTGGTCGGCGGCCTCATCGTCTTCGCCGGGGCGGGCCTGGCCACCTTCAAAGGGGCCTGGATCGCCCTTTCCCACCGCCACGCCAACATGGATGTCCTCGTCGTCTTCGGCGCCGTCGCCGCCTGGGCCACGGCCCTTCTCCATCTGGCCGGGCTGCCCCTGGCCTCCTTCGGCGCCCTGGGGCCGATGATCCTGGCCCTCCACATCACGGGACGGTTCATCGAGTCCCACCTGAGGGACAGGGCCACGAAGGAGATCCGGGGCCTTCTCGATCTCCAGGCCCGGGAGGCCCGGGTGATCAACGACGACGGCTCGGAACTGCTCGTGCCCATCGAGGCCGTCAAGGAGGGCCTCCGCGTCCTCGTCCGCCCCGGCGAGCGTTTTCCCGCCGACGGACGGATTGACGACGGGAGGACCTCCGTCGACGAGTCGATGATCACCGGAGAATCCCTGCCCGTCACCCGCGACAGGGGCGAGCTCGTCACCGGCGGCTCGCTGAACCTGACCGGCGCCGTCACCGTCGAGGTGACCCGCGTCGGCGAGGACAGTTTCCTCGCCCAGATGATCGCCCTCATCCAGGAGGCCCAGGGGGCGAAGATCCCCATCCAGGCCTTCGCCGACAGGGTGACGAACGTCTTCGTTCCCGTCATCGTCACCCTGGCTTTCGTCGCCGGCCTGACCTGGTTTGCCCGTTCCCAGGCCCTTGCTCCCCTTCTGGACTGGGCAGACTGCTTCCTTCCCTGGGTGACCTCCGTCAGGGACCCCCTCTCTCTAGGTCTTTTCGCCTTCATCACCACCGTCGTCATCGCCTGCCCCTGCGCCCTGGGGCTGGCCACGCCGATGGCCCTCATCGCCGCCACGGCCCGGGCCTCCCGCCACGGCCTGGTCATCCGCAACGCCGAGGCGATCCAGACGTCGCGCGATGTGGCCGTCGTCGTCATGGACAAGACGGGGACGATCACGGAGGGGCGGCCCCAGGTGGTCGCACATGACCTCTCCGACGAGGACCTCGCCGCCGCCGCCGCCGTCGAAAGCCGCTCAAGCCACCCTCTGGCACGGGCCATCTGCGACGCCGTCGCCGATCACCCCCAGGCTTCGGATGTGACGGAAGAGGTGGGCCAGGGCGTCTCGGGCACCGTCGGAGGCAGACGCTACTTTGTGGGCCGACCCGACGACGGGGAGATCTACCGCAGCCATCTCGACCGGGGGCGGACCGTCGTCGAGGTGCGCAAGGACGGGGAACGGGCGGGATTCATCGCCATCGAAGACCCCCTTCGCGACGATGCCTTCGAGGCCGTCCGGCGCCTGAAGGAGCTCGGCATCCGCCCCGTCATGGCCACGGGCGACAACGAGCACACGGCCCGCGCCGTCGCCTCCCGAGCCGCCATCGGCGAAGTTCACGCCGCCGTCCGCCCCGAGGGCAAGCTCGACCTCATCCGGAGCCTCCAGGCCCAGGGTGTCAAGGTTCTCATGGTTGGCGACGGGATGAACGACGCCGCCGCCCTCAAGGGAGCCGACGTGGGCATCGCCATCGGAAGCGGAACGGACCTGGCCATCGACAGCGCCGACATCGTCATCGTCCGGGGGGGCATCTCCTCCGTCGCCGAGGCGGTGGCCATTTCGAGAAAGACCTTTTCCATCATCGGCCAGAATCTCTTCTGGGCCTTCGCCTACAACGTCATCGCCGTTCCCCTGGCCATGGCGGCCCTGCTTCACCCCATCATCGCCGAAACGGCCATGGCCTTCAGCTCCATCTCGGTCATCCTCAACTCCCAGAGGATCAACCGGGGCTAGCGGGGAAACCGGAAGGCCTCGGTGCTGAGATACTTGTCACCCCGGTCGCAGGCGACGGTGACGACGATCTCGTCGTCGCCGAAGCTCTCGGCGATCTTCCGGGCCGCCGCGATGTTGGCCCCCGACGAAATGCCCACAAAGAGCCCCTCCTCCCGGGCCAGGGACCGGGCCGTCTCCAGGGCCTCCTCGCCGGCGACGGGAAGAACCCGCGTCAGAAGAGACCGGTCGAGGTTGGCGGGGACGAAGCCGGCGCCGATACCCTGAATGACATGAGGACCGGGGGCCCCTCCGCTGAGGACGGGGCTCTCGGCCGGCTCGACGGCGACGATCTGGGCCTCGGGGTAGGCCGCCTTCAGGAGCGAGCCGGCCCCTGACAGGGTCCCTCCCGTGCCGACGCCGGCGACGAAGGCGGCAAGGTCGCGGCCCCTGAGATCGGCGACGATCTCAGGGGCCGTCGTGACCCGGTGCGCCCAGGGGTTGCCGGGATTGGAGAACTGATCGGGCATCCAGCCGCCGGGGAGCTCGCTGGCGAGCTCCTCGGCCCTGGCGATGGCCCCCTTCATTCCCGCCGAAGCCGGAGTCAGTTCCAGCTCGGCGCCGTAGGCGGCCAGGACGGCACGGCGCTCGACGGACATCGATTCGGGCATGGTCAGAATAACCCGTAGCCCCAGGGCCCGGCCCCAGAGGGCCAGGGCGATCCCCGTGTTGCCCGACGTGGGCTCGACGACGACCGTCTCCTCCCGGAGGTCTCCTTGTGCCTCGGCGCGACGAAGCATCCCCCAGGCGGCCCGGTCCTTGACGGAACCGCCCAGGTTCTGCCCTTCGAGCTTGACGAGGACCGTGGCGCCCCTGCGGCGACGGAGCGCGAAAAGAGGCGTCTTCCCAGTGAAAGCCCTCAGGGAAAGGGCATCAACCTTAAGCACTGCAGCTCACCTCCTCCTTTTCGGCCTCCAGAGCGGCAAGACGGGCCTGGAGGACGTGGATCTCCTCTTCCAGATGATGGAGCCTCTGACGGAGAGGATCGGGCAGACGGCCGTGGGCCAGGCTTTCCGAAGGCGAGCAGCCTTCACTCTGGCGGCAACGGACAACGACGCCGGGAACGCCGACGACGGTGGCCCCGGACGGGACATCGCGGACGACGACGCTGCCGGCGCCGATCCGGGCTCCCCGACCGATGACGATATTGCCCAGCACCTTGGCGCCGCTGCCGATGAGGGCACCCTCCTCGACGGTGGGATGGCGTTTGCCCTTCTCCTTGCCCGTCCCCCCCAGAGTGACGCCCTGGTAGAGGGTGACGTTATCGCCGACGACGGCCGTCTCGCCGATGACGACGCCCATGCCGTGATCGATGAAGACCCCCCGTCCGATCGTCGCTCCCGGATGGATCTCGATGCCCGTCCACCAGCGGACGATCTGGGCCAGGAAACGGGGCAGAAGAGGAATACGGAGCCTGGCGTGGAGGAAGTGGATCAGCCTGTGGGCGCTGATGGCCTGAAATCCGGGGTAGCAGAGGAGGATTTCCAGAGTTCCCCAGAAACCGGAGGGCAAAGCCGGATCGCGGTCGCGGACAGCCTGAAAAGCCTGGGAAAGACGGTTCTGCTTCTTTTCCTTCATCATCGTTTGCCTCCTTACACTCGAAAGACCTGAAAGAACCACGCGAAAAAGGGGCGTACCGCGACGGCACGCCCCTTCTGAATGCGATATGGTTCGGTGGTGATCAAGCTCAATCAGCTGAAGCGGGCCTATGCCGCCGCAGCCTCACGGGCCGCGGTGGATCACTGGGAAAGGATCCACCGACAACAACAGCTCTGATTGAACGTACCCTTCTCCATTGTTGTCACCACCTTGTCGAAACCTTGGGCCAAGAATAGCAGAACAGCCCGTTCTGTCAACTCCCCAAAACGATAGGGGAAGAAGCCTCGTGTTCCTGCTTCTTCCCCTATCGGGCGACGGATGAGCCCGGACGGCGGGCCTGTGCTAACCAGGTACAGGTGGATCTACCCATGTTTCACCCACTTGCTGCGTTGTACCTCCATGGTGCAGGTCACGCTTTTTTGGTTCCTTGCGGTCCTATGGTACCCTGTTGCCTGTTGCCTGTTGCCTGTTGCCTGTTGCCTGTTGCCTGTTGCCTGTTGCCTGTGCTTTGTCGCAAATGTCTGCGTTGCCGGTTACTACGGGAACTGCGTTGATGGTGCTACCTGCCGTCCCACCCTACCGGGCTGAGGGCTCCTGATGGAGGCTCTCCGTCGCTTCCCGGTGACCCTATTATAGTGGGCCTTGCGTCGTCGCGCAAGACCTATCCGAAAAATTTTTGTAATAATTTTTTTTAAATAGTGTCTTCATTGCCGCCCCTTCCCGGGAAGCCCTTTGCGGATCTTGCGGCGCGTCTCCTCGGCCAGGTCTTGGGACTTTTCCGTGGCGGCCTTGACGGCGTTCATGAAGGCCGTGCGGATCTGGCCCTCCTCAAGGGCGAAGATGCCCTCGATGGTGACGCCGCCCGGCGTCACCACCTGGTCGCGGAGGACGGCGGGGTGTTCTCCCGATGTCAGAAGGAGCCGGGAGGCCCCGATGGCCGTGTGGGCGGCGGCCCGTAAGGTGAGATCCCGGGGCAGGCCGACGCGGAGCCCGCCGTAGATGAGGGCCTCCAGCATGGTGTAGATGTAGGCCGGACCCGATCCGGCCATGGCCGTCAGGGCATCCATGTAACCGTCCTCGACCTCCTCGTAGCTCCCCAAAAGACCGAAGACGGCCTGAACGATGGCCAGATCCCGCTCCGTCGTCTCCGGCGACGGGGCGTACATGGTGAAGGCCTGGCGGACGGGAATGGCCGTGTTGCTCATGGCCCGGATCCACCGCACTGCGGGAAAGGCCTGGCGGAGCAGGTCCAGGTCGAGGGCCGCGGCCAGAGAGACGACGGGACGGCCCTCGAGGGCCTCGCCGACGGCCTCCAGCACGGGAACGACCTTGTGGGGCTTGAGGACGACGAAGACGACGTCCGATCCCGTGACGGCCTCGACGTTGTCGCTGGTGAGGTAGACGCCGAGATCCTCCAGATCCTTGACCTTTTCCAGACGGCGCCGCGTCGCCCGCACCTGGCAGCCTGCGAGGGCAAGCTCCCGGGCCAGGGCGCCTCCGATCGTTCCGGCGCCGATGACGGCGACTTTGAGCGTTTCCAGGGCCACCATGTTTTTCATCCTCCTTGCCGTCTGTACCTCAAGGGGAGCGGCGCTCCCCCGTCAACTGATAGAAAGCGGCGCCGACCGGTTGCCGTCGGTCAGCGCCCACCTGGCACGTCCCTTTTCGTCTTTGTCCCTATTCGAGCCAGCGGCTGATGTTGTCCCGCAGAAGGCCGTGCAGTCTCGCCGTCACCGGTCCGGGCCGGCCGCTGCCGACGGTGACGGTGCCGACGCGGACGACGGGGGTGACTTCCTTGACGGTACCCGTGATGAAGGCCTCGTCAGCGCCTTCGATTTCCTCAAGACGAAAGAGGCGCTTCTGGACGTCAAGGCCGGCCTCGCGGGCCAGCTCGATCACGACGGCCCGGGTGACGCCCTCCAGGGCCGCCTCATCGGGGGCCGTAACGATCGCCTCCCCGAAGACGAGAAAGAAGTTGCCCGCCGTCGACTCGGTAACGGTCCCGTCAGGGCAGTAAAGGCACTCGAAGTCTCCGCCTCCGGCCCGAAGGCGCGAGACGTAGGGCACCATATAGTCGATGCTCTTCATGGCCGGGAAGGCCCGCGAGAAGGGGATGGGCAGAAGGGAAACGCCCTTTTCGTACCGTTCCGCCGGCAGGGGAGGCGTCGCCTCGAAGAGGATGAAAATCTCCGGCTTGGGGAAACGGGAGGGCTCGATGGACCGTCCGCCCGTCACGTAGGGACGGACCGTCACCTCGCCGCCGACGCGCCTGACTCCCTCGCGGATGATGGCCTCCAGCTCTTCCTGGGGAAGAGGAAGCTCCATGGCCGCCTCACGGGCCGACGTCTCGAGACGACGGAGGTGTTCCCTGAGGGCGAAGGGACGGCCGCCGTAGGTCCGGATCGAGTCGAAGACGCCGATTCCCCGCTGCACCAGAAGGTCCGTTACGGGAATGGAGACCTCGTCCAGGGGCAGATAGACGCCGTTGCGGTAACAGAGATTCATGAACTTCACCTTCTCCAAAAGATTATGTCGACCCCTCGACCCAGAGAGTATAAGGCAGAAGGGCAAAAGACGCACGGCAAAGGGAGAAAAATACGTCTTCCCCTTCGCGCCGAAGCCTTGCGGTCGTTATAATAAAAGGGCATCGAAAACTCACGAAGCGAACGAGGGAGAGATGACGATGGAAAAGAAGGCCCTCCTTGCCGTCAACCCCGGCAGCACGGGGACGAAGATCGCCTGGTTCCGGGAGGGGCAGGAAGTGTGGCGGGAGAACCTCCTTCACAGCCCCGAAAGCCTGGCGACTTTCGCGACGGTGGCCGATCAGTTTCCCTACCGTCTCGAAGCCGTCGAATCGGCCATTGCCCGACAGGGCGAGTCGCTGGAAGAGCTCGCCGTCGTCGTAGGACGGGGAGGGATCGTCGAACCGATCCCGGGCGGGGCCTATGTCGTCGACGACCTGCTCGTGGAACACCTCCACCGCGGACGGCCCTGGGAGCACCCGGCCAACCTGGGCGGCCTCATCGCCAGAGCCCTCGGCGACCGACTGGGCATCGGCGCCTTCATCGTCGACCCCGTCTCCGTCGACGAACTGATCGACGAGGCCCGCCTGACGGGTCTTCCCGAGCTGCCCAAGCGCTCCCTCGTTCACGCCCTTAACATCCGGGCCACGGCGAAACGGGCCGGTCGCGATCTCGGACGGGACTGGAAATCATTCAACTTCATCGTCCTCCACCTGGGCGGGGGGATTTCCGTCGCCGCCTTGCGACAAGGCCAGATCATCGACGTCAACAACGCCAACGACTTCGGCCCCTTCTCGCCCAATAGGGCCGGCGGCGTCCCCGCCGGCGATCTGGTCCGGCTCTGCTTCTCCGGCCGTTTCAGTGAAAAGGAGATTCTCGACAGGCTGGCCAAACGGGGCGGATTCCTCGCCTACTGCGGCACTGACGACCTGAGAGAGCTGCGAAGGCGCATCGCCGAAGGCGACGAGAAGGCCGATCTCCTCGTCCGGGCCATGGTCCTCCAGATCGCCAAGGAGGCGGGATCGATGGCGGCCGCCCTGGCCGGCGACGTCGATGCCCTGATCCTCACAGGGGGCATGGCCTATGACGACCGGCTCCGTGCCGACCTCACAGCCAGCCTCCAGTGGATCGCTCCCGTGCTGGCCTATCCCGGCGAAGACGAGATGTCGGCCCTCGCCGAAGGGGCCCTGGCCGTCCTCCGCGGCGAGGAAAAGGCCCGAAGCTACCGCGCCATCATTGAAGGGGGCGCTGGCCGTGCCCTTTGAGAACCTCGACTTTCTCCTCGACCGATGCCGCGCCGCCGGGACATCCCGCGTCGCCGTGGCCGCCGCCCAGGACGCCGACGTCCTCTCCGCCCTCGACAACGCCAGAGACAAGGGCATCGTCGAGCCGATCCTCATCGGCCCGAAGGAAGGGATCACCGGCCTCATCGACTCCCTCGGCCTGGACCTGAAAGGCTGCGAGATCATCGACGAACCCGACGACAGCGAGGCCTCGAAACGGGCCGTCGCCCTCGTCACCTCCGGCGAGGCCCAGATGGTCATGAAAGGACAGGTCAAGACGGCCACCCTCCTCAAGGCCATTCTCGACAAGGAGAAGGGGCTGAGAACGGGAAGCGTCCTCTCTCACCTCTTTCTCCTTGAGATCCCCCGCCTGAACCGCGTCTTCGCCGTCACCGACGGAGGCCTCAACACCTACCCCACCCTTCAGGAGAAGGTCCGCCTCGTCGAGAACGCCGTCGGCTGCTACCACCGCCTCGGCGTCGAAAGGCCTCGCGTCGCCGCTCTGGCCGCCGTCGAAGTCGTCAATCCCGCCATGGCCTGCACCCTCGACGCCGCCGCCCTGTCTCAGATGAACCGGCGGGGCCAGATCAAAGGCTGTGCCGTCGACGGCCCTCTGGCCCTGGACAACGCCGTCAGCCTTGAGGCGGCCCGCCTCAAGGGCATCGATTCGGAGGTGGCCGGCCAGGCCGACATCCTGCTCGTCCCCCACATCGAGGCGGGCAACCTGGTGGGCAAGGTCGCCTTGAGCCTCATCGGCGCCCGAGGGGCCGGGGCCGTCCTCGGCGCCAAGGCCCCTGTAATCCTCACGAGCCGCACCGACAGCGCCGAGACGAAGCTCCTTTCCATCGCCCTCGGCGTCCTTTTGGCTTAGGGTATAATGCTGGGGGCCCAAGGGCCCTCCGTGATCGGTCCATAACATCCACCCCATTCATTTTAAGGAGGAGATTCTTTTGGAACAGATCCGCTCTCTCACCCAGCTTCTGGACTACGCCAAGTCCGTCGGTCCCCGGACCGTCTCCGTCGCCGCCGCCGAGGACGCCGAGGTCCTTGAGGCCGTCGAAAACGCCCGGACCCGGGGCATTGCCAAGGCCATCCTCGTCGGTGACGCCGACAAGATTGCCGAAGCCGCCAAAGGCGTCGGCGTCGATCTGAGCAACTACGAAGTCGTCGACGTTAAGGGAAGCCACGACGAGGCCGCCCTGGAAGCCGTCAAGCTCGTCTCGTCCGGCAAGGCCGACATCCTCATGAAGGGCATGCTCCATACGGCCGATTTCCTCCGGGCCGTTCTGAACAAGGAAGTGGGATTGCGCAGCAAGTCCCTCATCTCCCACGTCTACATCCATGAGATCGAGGGCTATGACCGGATCTTCTTCATCGCCGATCCGGCCTTCAACATGTACCCCGAGCTCCAGGACAAGGTGAAGATCCTCACCAACACCGTCGAGCTCGGCCATGCCTTCGGCGTCGCCAAGCCCAAGGTCGCCGTCCTCGCCGCCGTCGAGGTCGTCAACCCGGCCATGCCCTGCACTCTCGACGCCGCCGCCATCGCCCAGATGGGCCGCCGCGGCCAGATCAAGGACTGTGACGTCGACGGCCCCTTCGCCCTCGACAACGCCATCAGTGAGGAATCGGCCCGCCACAAGGGCATCGTCTCCGCGGTGGCCGGCAAGGCCGACGTCCTTCTCGTCCCCAACATCGAGGCCGGCAACATGCTCGCCAAGGCCATCGTCTACTTCGCCAAAAACCGCACGGCCGGCCTCGTCCTCGGCGCCGCCGCCCCCATCGTCCTGACCAGCCGGGCCGACTCGGCCGAGACGAAGCTCCTTTCCATCGCCTCCGCCGTCGCCCTCGCCGCCCACCGCGCCCGGTAAGCCTCCCTGCCCTCAGGCCCGAAAGGAGGAGCTGCGGTGAAGCCCTTCCAGATCCTGGCCATCAACCCCGGATCGACGAGCACCAAGATCGCCCTCTTCGAGGACGACCGCGAGCTGAGCAGCGACACCCGCCGCTACGACGCTGAGGCCCTCAGGAGCTTCTCCACCGTCCTCGACCAGAGACAGATGCGCCTTGAGGCCATCTACGACGTCCTGGAACGGGAGGGGAGATCCCTCGAGGCCATCGACGCCTTCGTCGGCCGCGGCGGCCTGACGGCCCCCCTTCCCGGGGGGACCTACGCCGTCAACGAATCCATGACGGCCGACCTCCTTTCGGGCCGTTACGGCATCCACGCCTCCAACCTGGGCGCCCTTCTGGCGAAGGACCTGGCCGACAGGGCCGGAGGGAAACCGGCCTACATCGTCAACCCCGTCGTCGTCGACGAACTCGTCCCGGAGGCCCGCATTTCAGGCCTCCCCGAGATCGAACGGCGCTCCATCTTTCACGCCCTGAACCAGAAGGCCATCGCCCGCAGGGCCGCCGAGGAGCTCGGCAAGGCCTACGACCGGTGCCGCCTCGTCGTCGCCCATCTGGGCGGCGGCATCTCCGTTGCCGCTCACGACCGGGGACAGGTCATCGACGTCAACAACGCCCTCGACGGCGAGGGACCCTTCTCTCCCGAACGGGCCGGCTCCCTTCCCGCGGGAGGTCTCGTCCGGCTCGCTTTCAGCGGCACCCTCTCCCTCAAGGAGCTCCTTCTCAAGCTGTCCGGCCAGGGGGGGCTGGTGGCCCACCTGGGCACGAACGACCTCCGCGAGGTGGAGCGGCGCTGCGACGACGGAGACGAAAAGGCACGGGCCGTCTACAGCGGCCTGGCCTATCAGGTGGCCCGTGCCATCGGCGCCGAAGCGGCCGCTCTGGCCGGCGACGTCGACGCCATCGTCCTCACGGGAGGACTGGCCCACAGCAGACGCCTCGTCCAGGCCCTCAAAGACCGGGTCGCCTTCATCGCCCCCATCCTCGTCTATCCCGGCGAGGACGAGCTCAGGGCCCTCGCCGAAGGCGCCCTCCGCGTCCTCCGAGGCCAAGAAGAACCCCGTGTCTACAGACCTCACGAAAGAGCCTGAAGTCATCGCGCTCTTCACGGACGAGGCCGACGGAACGGACGAGATCTCCCGCATCCTCGCCGACGGAGAGGGCCCCTTCCGCCTGGAGAGCATCCTCTCCTGGGGCCAGGCCTCGCCTCAAGGCTTCTGGTACGATCAGGAAGAAGACGAATGGGTGGCCCTCCTTTCGGGCCGGGCCACCCTCGTCGTCGAAAGGAGAGGACGGGAAGAGACGGTCACCCTCGAAGCCGGCCAGGCTCTCTATCTGCCAGCCCACTGCCGTCACCGGATCGAAAGCACAACGGCCGTTCCTCCCTGCCGCTGGCTCGCCCTCCACGGACATATTTACCTGAAATAAAATATACTTTCATTCAAAATCAATAAAATGAGTCTCCAGGCCCCTGCTTTTGTCGTCCCAAGGCCATCGGGGGTCCACCTGGCGAGAGCCGGGGGCCGAGGGCGGGAACCCCGGAGCGGCCACAAAATGAGGGAGGCGCTTTGCGCGCCTCCCTCGACGTGTCCTGGTGCCAGACTACTGTCGCGACCTCTCCTCCAGAGGCAGGAGGCCGGCCCCGTCGTCACCGCCCTCGAGGACGAAGCGCTCCATCAGCTCCTTGAGCCGCTTGGCCCCTTCGGCCGTCTCCTGAGCCGTCTGGGCCACGTTCTCCGAGGCGTGAGCCGTCTCGCTCGTGGCCTTGCGGATTCCTTCGAGAGCCTCGGCGGTCTGGGCCGTCCCCTTGGCCGCCTGATCGACGGCACGGGCCGTCTCCTGGACCGAGGCCGCCTGCTCCTCGGCTGCGGCGGCCATGTTGACGATCACGTCGCGGACGCGGTTGATCTCCTCCAGGGCTCCTTCAAGGGCCTTCTCCATCTCCTGAGCCCGGCCGGAGACGTCGCGGGCGATCTTGCCCGACGACTCCGTCACGGCCAGGGAGGAGCGGGCCTGCTGCTGGAGCTCCTCGATGCGGCTGCCCACCTGGCGGGCCGCCTCGTTGCTCTCTTCGGCCAGTTTGCGCACCTCTTCGGCGACGACGGCGAAGCCTCGCCCCGCCTCACCGGCCCGGGCGGCCTCGATGGCCGCATTCAGGGCCAGCAGGTTCGTCTGATCGGCGATGCGGGTGATCGTCTCGACGAAGCCCGTGATGGCCTCGACAGAACCGGCAAGCTGCCTGATGTTTCTCATGCTCTCCTCCGACTGGTCCCCCACCTGGACGATGGCCTGGGCGACCTGACGGGCCTGGGCGACGGCATCGTTGGAGATCTTGGCCGTCCGCTCCGAGGCTTCGGAGCCACGATTGGAGGCGTCAGCCATGGTGGCAGCACTGGAGGCGATCTCCTCGATGCCGGCGTTGGTCTCCTCCAGGGCGGCGGCGTTGTCCTGGGAGAGATCGGCCGAGGCCGAGAGGGAGGACTGGACTTCCTCCATGGAGGCCACCGTCTCCTGAGCCAGAGCCGCCAGCGATTCGGAGCGCCGCGACGAGGCATCGGCCTCGTCCGAAACGGACCGGAGCGTCTCCCTCAGGGAGAGGGCCATGTCTTCCAGAGCATGAGCCATGCGGGCCACCTCGTCTTGCCCCTTAGCGGGGAAGCGGACCGTCAGATCGCCCTTGCCGAAGACGTCGACGCGGCGGGCCAGTTCCGCCACAGGCTTGGCGATGGAGCCGCCGATGAAGGCCACCAGAAGGGCCGCAACGAGAAGGGCGACGGCGAAGAGGAGGACCATGGTTCGCGTCATCGCCGAAACTCCGCCCAGGACCTGGGCTCTGGGCACGATGACGCCGAAGCTCCATCCCCTCGAGTTGGGGATGGGGGTGAAGAAGGTGTAGAGCTCCCTTCCGTCGGGATGGGTCACGACGGCATGGCCTGTCTCACCGGCGGCGATGCGGGACGCCACCTCCTCAAAGCCCCGGTACCCCCTGTCGGAAGCCCGAAAGAGGTTGAAGTCCATGATGAAGTCCTTGTTGGGGTGGGCCAGGGTGAGGCCGTTGCCGTCGACGATGAAGCCGAAACCGCCTTCGCCGACCTGGACGCCGTCCACCACTTTCGCCAGGCTCTCGAGGGCGATGACGCCGGCGAAGACGCCGGAGGTCTTGTTGCTATAGTTCTTGACGGCCTGGGCAAGGACGACGGCAGGCTTGTTCGTGTTCCGCGTGATGAGGGCATCGCTGATGAAATACTCCTCCCTTCCCTCCATGATGACCTTGAAGTAGTCCCTGTCAGAGACGTCGCCCGTCGCGCCGTCGGTGGCCCAGAACTCGCCTCGGCCGTTGGCGACGACGAAGCTGTCGTAGATCTCCGACCGGGCCTTGGCCTGAGCTGTCACGGTGTCGCGCATGAGGTTCCAGTTGAGGCCCCGCACCAGGTTGCTCTCGGAAAGGGCGAAGGTCTCCTCCTTGCGGGCCTGAAGCCATTCGCCGACGATGGTGGCCCCGCCGTGGGCGATCTGGGCGCTGAAGCTCTCGACGAGGTCCGTCGTCGCCCCCCGAACCTTGCCGACCATGACGACTCCCGCAACGGCAAAGAGAGCCATGAGAGCAGGCAGGAGGAGAAGCAGGATGCGACCGCGGATACTTTTCATCGTTGACCTCCTTTGAACGATTTCCACTGCATATAGAAAACCCACCCCGTTGAACCGGAGTCCACGCCGCAAGGCAACAGACAAGGGGAAGATCAATTTCAAAAGAAGTCAAAAAGAACCCTTCTGGCGCAGCGATGGCCTTAAAAACATGTATAATGACCTCCACTACTACCATAACAGAATCCCCTGGGCAGGGGAACGACTCGGGAGGGATATTGATGTGGAAAATCGGACTTATCGGGTGCGGCAACGTCGGTCTCGGCCTGCTTCGCATCCTTGAGGCCAAGAAAGAGAGCCTCAGGGAACGGTACGGCTTCACCTTCACCGTGACGGGCGTCGTCGACCCCTTTCGGGGATCGGTGGGAAACGAGGAGGGGCTGGACCTCAAGGCACTCCTCGAAGCCGCTGACGCGAAGGCTTCCCTCGACGGCCTGGGAGAGGCCATCGACCTGGACTGGCTTCTTCAGGGCCGGGCCGACGTGATCGTCGAGGCGACGCCGACGAACCTCCACGACGGCATGCCCGGGCTGGGACACATCCGCCGGGCCCTCGAGGCGGGCTGTCACGTCGTCAGCACCAACAAGGGCCCCGTCTCGCTGGCCCTTCCCGAGCTGGAGGCCCTGGCCCGCTCCAAGGGGGTCCAGTACCGCATCGAAGGCGTTCTCCTCAGCGGGACGCCGGCCATCAACCTGGCCCAGGAGGCGCTGGCGGGCTGCGACATCCTCTCCGTTCAGGGCATCGTCAACGGCACGACCAACTTCATCCTGACCCGCATGGAAGAGGGAGCCGACTATCAGGCCGCCCTCTCCGAAGCCCAGGAGCTGGGCTATGCCGAGACGGACCCCACCGCCGACGTCGAGGGGTGGGACGCCGCCGTCAAGGCTCAGGTGATGGCCAACGTCTTCCTGGGCGAGGCCCTGACGGTGAGCGACGTGGACCGGCAGGGAATCACCCACCTCAAACCGGCCGACATCGAAGCCGCCAGGAGCCGGGGACGGCGGGTGAAGCTCATCGCCAAGGTGGAGCGCTCCGGCGGAGCCGTCAGGGCGACGGTGACACCGACGGAGCTCCCCCTGGACCATCCCCTGGCGGGCGTCTCGGGAGCCGTCAACGCCCTGACCTACGAGACGGACCACCTCGGCGAGGTGACCATCATCGGCCCCGGAGCGGGACGGGTCGAGACCGGCCAGGCCCTTCTTGTCGATCTTTTGGCCCTGAACCGGCACTAGGCTCTGCCACCGCTCCCGCAAAGGCGGACAGGGGGGCGCGACCGACGCGCCCCCCTGTCCGTTCCGGCTCAGCTCTGTCCGGAGCTGACGACGACGCGGTTTCTCCCCCCCGCCTTGGCCTGATAGAGGGCCCCGTCGGCCCGGGCCACCATCTCGTGAACGGCCTCGCCCAGACGCAGCTGGGCCACGCCGAAACTGGCCGTCAGAAAGAGCTCGGGACGGAAGGAGATGCCCTCAAGGGTTCTCCGGAGCCTTTCAGCGAAACGGCGCGCCTCATCGCCGGAGATGGCGGGACAGACGACGAGAAACTCCTCGCCGCCCCAGCGGCCGGGGAAGTCGGTGGCCCGGCTCTGTTCCCGAAGGAAACGTCCCATCGACGCCAGGACAAAATCGCCCACGGGGTGACCGTAGTCGTCATTGACCCGCTTGAAGTGATCGAGGTCGATCATGATCACCGAAAGGGGGGAGCCGTAACGGCCGGCACGCTCGACCTCGACGGCCAGAGTTCTGTCGAGATAGCGGCGGTTCCAGAGGCCCGTCAGCTCGTCCCTTTCGGACAGATCCCTGAGCTGAGCGGCATAGTCCTCGACCTGAGCCACGTTGGACTGGACGAGGGAGATCATGGCGCAGACGCCCTCGGCGATGGCGCCGATCTCGGAGGAGCGGTCACGGCGGAGAACGGCCATTCTCTCATAGAGGCCGTCCAGGGGCAGCGTCTTGCCGGCATAGGCCCCGAGGCTGGAGACGATTTGTCGGTAGGGGACAAACTGCCTCCCCAGGAAGAGGAGGAGGAAGAGGAAGGTCCCGGCCGAGACGGTCAGGCCGGCGAGGAGGAGAAAACGGCGCAGCTCCCGGAGGTCACGGGAGCCCCTGTCCTCGAAAAAGACGAGGGTCAGGGCCCCGAAAGGCGTCTCGATCGGCATCCGATGCCCTTCGCCAGGGCGAGGCTGCCTGGAGGCTCATCGCCGGTCAAGATCACTTCGGGGATGTGAACGAAGGAGTCGAGAAAGGAGGCCGTGACGAAGCGGGCCACGGCGACATAGCCGACGGTTTCGTCCCTGTGGTTTTCGACGGGCCTGCAGACGAGCAGGGCCCGGCGCCCGTCGGTGACGGCGGGGCCGACAAAGTCGCCCTTCGCGCAGGCCTGCTGAAAGAAGTCCCTATCGCCCAGGTCGTCGCCGAAGCGGAATTCGTCGGGCTGACGGGCGAGGACGAGGCCGTCGCCGTCGAGGAAGAAGATGGTGTCGGCCTCGCCGATGAAAGAAAGAGCCCAGTCGGAAAGGAGTTCGTTGTCGGCGGCGGCGAGGGCCGCGGCGATCTCCCGGGGCTTGGCGAGGCTGTGGGCGAGCCCCTGAAGGCGCAGGACCGCTTCCTCCAGGTGGTGCCTCACGGCCTCGACGGTGACGTCCCGACGGTCGGCCAGGAACCTTTCGTAGGTGCCGATGACCCGTTCAAGCCCGTAGAGGGAGGCCAGGCTCAAGACGACGAAAGGCACGAGGAGGACGACGTAGAGTTTGGCCTTGAGGGAATGGGTCTTAAAAGACATGGGCCAGGGCCTCCCGGGCCGAATCGTAGAAGGCGTCGTCGCGGACACTGAATCCGGCCGCCGGCCAGCTCAGGTGACGCCACATCTCCTCCAGAAAGGGATGATCGGCGGGGATGGCCGTCAGGACGCGGCGGTAGAGCTCGCGCCTCTGCTGCGGCACATGAGAGGCGGCGACGAGGGCGCTCAGGGGAATGGGGTCGGAGGCGGCGAGGACGGCGAAGAGGTCCCCCCTCTCGCGGCGGGCCTTGACGAGGATCCCCTCCGAGACGGCACCGACGTCGACGGCCCCGGAAAGAAGGGCTTCGATGACCCGGTCGTGGCGACGGAGGAAGAAGACCTTGCGGAAGTGGCTCCTTTCGTCGATGCCGAGGCGGCAGAGCATGAGCCTCGGGTAGACACAGCCCGACGTCGACAGGGGGTCGGTGAAGGCCAGGATCTTGCCCCGGGCCTCTTCGAGGGACGCGATCCCGCTTCGCTTCAGGGTCACGAGGAGGGCCCTGTAGTGGTCGGTCACCTCGCCGGTGGTCCTGTCCCGTTCCATATAGGTGACGAGATAGCCCACCTGGGGCATCTCGTCGGTGAGGCGGACGTAACTGGCCGTGTTGAGCCAGGCCAGGTCGAGGGAACCTTCGCGGAGACGGTCGGCGAGCTCCCGGTAGTCGCGGGCCACCGAAAGGAGGATCTCATCGCCCGTCGCCTCCTCCAGATAGGAGACGAGCCCCACGAGAGCCTGCTCCAGGGAGGCCGGGTCGGCGGCAGGCATGACGCCGAAACGGACGACCTCCGCCGACGCCGACGGGGGAGACAGCACCAGAAGGAACGTCAGGAGAAAGAAAAGGCAATGCCCCACCGCCTCACCCCCCAAGAGGTTGTATCCTTTTAAAAGTATAGTTTTTTGTCTTCTGCCTGTCTACCCTCAGGCTCGCGGTCCGCGCAATACGCGCAGGGCCTTGCCGCCGTTGCGCTCCAGCGTTCCCGGAGGAAGGAGCTCCACCTCGGAGCGGATCGTCGTCACCGTCTGGATCGACTTGACGGCCTTCCGCGCCAGGGAAGCGACGGCCTCGGAGGAGAGGGGAAACTCGGTCTCGCAGACGACCTTGAGCTCCTTCATGGTCCCCTCCTCGACGACCTGAAGCTGGTAATGGAGGGCCAGGCCCTCGACGCGACTCAGAGCGATCTCAATCTGAGAGGGAAAGACGTTGACGCCGCGGATGATGAGCATGTCGTCGCAGCGGCCCTTGATCCGCTCCAGCCGCGGCTCTCCGCAGCCGCAGGGACAGTCGGCGCCCAGAAGGCGGGAGAGGTCGCGGGTCCGGTAGCGGATGACGGGCAGGGCCTCCTTGGTGAGGGTCGTGATGACCACCTCGCCGGGAACCCCCTCGGGAAGGACCTCTCCCGTCTCGGGGTCGACGATCTCTATGAGGAAGTGACCGGGATCGAAGTGCAGGCCCGACCGTTCGGGACATTCCATGGCCACGCCGGGGCCGATGACCTCGGAGAGACCGTAGGAGTCGAGGGCGACGATGCCCAGCCCCTCTTCGATGCGGCACCGCATCTCCTCCGTCCAGGCCTCGGCGCCGAAGATCCCCAGCCGCAGCGAGAGCCGGTCGGCCAGGTCCGAGGCGGCGATGACCTCAGCCAAATGAAGGGCGTAGGAGGGAGTGCTGGTGAAGACCGTCGTGGCCAGATCCTCCATGAGCAGAAGCTGCCTCTCCGTGAAGCCGCCTCCGGCGGGAACGACCATCGAACCGAGCCGCTCCGCCCCCCAGTGGAACCCCAGGGCGCCCGTGAAGAGGCCGTAACCGAGGATGACCTGAAAGACGTCCTCGTCGGTGACGCCGGCCACGGCCAGACGATGGGCCATCATGTCCGACCAAGTGGCGATGTCGCGCTCCGTGTAGGCCACGACGGTCGGTTTGCCCGTCGTGCCCGATGAGGCGTGGACCCGGACGACGTCCCGCCTGGCGCAGGCCAGAAGCCCCAGGGGGTAGTTCTCGCGCAGGTCCTCCTTCGTCGTGAAGGGAAGGGAGGCCAGATCATCGAGCCCCTTCACGTCTTCTGCGGTCATGCCCGCCTCCTCCATCTTTCTCCGGTAGGGAGTCACACGGCTCCAGAGGCGCTCCACGAGGCCCCTCAGAGCCTCGTCTCGGTTTTTCTCCTTGACGGTGGACAAGCTGGTACAGGTCGCTTTGTTCATCATGATCTACCCCTTTCAAGATTGACGGCCCGAGGCGGTCCGCAAAAAAAGGGGTTCCCGCTCACTGCTGAGCGGGAACCCCTGGAAGGCCGGGACAAGCGCGCCTAGGCGCCGGACCGATCCCCTGGGGATCCCGCGCTGCCGTAGGCGTAATAATAGACGTCGCTGGTGAGGAAAAGTGCGTTCATCGTTCAACCTCCACGGTAATTCCATGCCATTTCGTAAGGGTATACCACGGCATCGCCAAAAGGTCAATGAGGCATCGCGAAATCGGCAGCCGCCCCTTCAAGAAGGGGTTCATCACCGGCGGCCCTCTTTATCCCGATCTCATCTGCATTGACTTTGGTTCGAATCATTTTTTGCGCCTTTCCCCATATAATGGGATCTCGTGGATCATTAAACGCGACACGCCGCACCAGAAGGGAGGTCAAGGAATGAATCGCCTCAAGGTTCTCTTCGCCGAACCCGATCCCATGCTCTGCCGCATCTACGAACAGCTGATCGACGATCTTTCCGGTTACCGCTCGGCCGGTTCGGCCGGAAGCGGCCCCGAGCTCCGCGCCGCCCTTGAGCGCGAACCGGTCAATCTCGTCTTCCTCGACATCGCCTTGCCCGACCTGAAGGGCCTCGAAGGCTTTCTGCAGATGCGATCGGCCTTCAACCGGTCCGACTTCATCATCCTCTCCTCCGAGAGGGACCCCGAAACCGTCCGGGGAGCCATCTGCTCCGGGGCCTTCGACTACCTTATCAAACCCTTCGACTGGAAGAGGCTCAAACGGGCCCTCGACGCCTACGGCGACTACCACAATGGCCTCACGGGGCGGACACGGCCCTGGCGCCAGGAGGACCTGGACCGCCTTCTGGGTTTCCGCGAACGGCTTTTCGAGAGCAAGGGAACGCCCAAGGGCTTTCAGGAATCGGTGCTCCAGGCCGTGGCCCAGGTCCTGGCCGAAGCGGGAGACCCTCTTTCGGCCGCTGAAGTCGGCCGCCATCTGGGCATCTCAAGGTCCTGCGCCAGACGCTATCTGGAACTTCTCTTGGATCGGGGCGAAATTTCCCTGAAATTCCGACCGACGACGGTGGGGAGGCCGGAGAAACGCTATTTCTCCTCTCATTTTCGGTGTCAAAAGGAAGCATAATCGCCCAAAAGGGTGTAGAAATTGCGCCGGCCCCAGGAGACTGAGTAGAATCGGTGACGGTCGACCGACAGGTCAAGTCCGCCCCGACGTCCGCAGACATCAGCCCCTTCCCGCTGACAACAGGTTTCTTCAAAAGGATCGACCGAAAGACCGCTGAACGACCTTCGCGTGATCAAGGCCTCCTTTTGGTGTGGCCTTCCCCCCGTCCCGAGAGATCCTGTCCGCATTCTTGAGGAGGGATGACCTGTAAAAGCCGGCTGCTTCTCCGCTTCCCTCTGAAACGCCTGGAAGGTCTTGGACCGCCTATCAACCGCTGGAGGAGGAACGTCATGGAACGATTCGGGAAAATGATCTCCCTGCTGCTTCTGCCCCTCGTCGTCATCATCGTCTACAGCGCCCTCAAGGCCTATCTGCTGAACGATACGCCCATCTGGACCTTCGAGATCTCCCTCTTTCTCTACGGACTCTTCTTCATGCTCGGCGCCGCCTACACCCACAAGGAAAAGAAGCACGTCGCCGTCGACGTGTTGACCCACTACGTCTCCCCCAGGACAGGGCGCATTCTCGCCATCATTGCCGAACTCGTCGTCTTCCTCGTGGCCCTGGCCATCCTCTGGGTGAGCGTTCCCGGAGCGTGGCGCTCCTTCCTCATGAAGGAACGGTCGACCCATCAGACTCCCTTCAACCCCCAGGTCTGGTGGTTCCGCTGGGTCATTCCCATCTCCTGCGCCCTCATTTCCTGGCAGGCCTTCAGGGACATGATCGCCCTGATCCTCTCCCGGCCCGAAAAGACGGGCCTGGAAGGCAAGTAAGGAGGCAAGGTCCATGGCCCGTGAATTCTACCCTCTGCTGATGTTCCTCTGCCTATTCGCCCTTCTCACCCTGGGCGTCCCCATCGCCTTCTCCCTGGCTGCCATCGCCCTCTCCTTCGCCTTTTTCCTCTGGGGGCCGGGGGCGCTGAACATCGTCGTCTCCGCCGCCTGGGGGGCGATGAACAACTTCGTCATCATCGCCGTGCCTCTTTTCATTTTCATGGCCTACATCCTGCAGAAGACGAACGTCGTCGAAGACCTCTATGACGCCGTCTTCAAGTGGTCCGGCGGCCTCCGGGGGGGGCTGGCCATCGCGACGATCCTCGTCGGCGCCATCCTGGGCGCCGTCTCGGGCGTCGTCGCCGCCGGCGTCATCGGCCTGGGACTGATCGGCCTGCCCCAGATGCTGCGCCACGGCTACGACAAGAAGATGGCCCTCGGCTGCGTCCTCAGCGGCGGCACCCTGGGCCAGCTCATCCCGCCCAGCACGAACATGGTCCTCTACGGCTGCGTCACCGGCGTCTCCATCGGCGGCCTTTTCGCCGGCGGACTGGCCGCAGGGGGCGTCCTGGCGGCCCTCTACATCGGCTACGTCCTGATCCGGGCTCTCATCGACCCCGATTTCGCACCGGCCCTTCCTCCCGATGAGCGGGCCTCGACGCGGGAAAAGCTTTTGGCCTTCAAGAAGGTCTTCTTCCCCTCGCTCCTTATCGCCATCGTCCTCGGCTCGATCCTCTTGGGCGTCGCGACGCCCACGGAGGCGGCCGCCTTCGGAGCGGCAGGAGCCCTTATGATCGGCCTCGTCAAGAAGCGCCTGACCTGGGAGATCGTCTACTCCTCCTGCTACGAGACGCTGGGCGTCTCCTCCATGGTGGGCTGGACCATGATCGGCGCCGGCGCCTTCGGCTCCGTCTTCTCCGGCCTGGGCGGCAACACGCTCATCACCAACGTGGCCCTCAACATGCCCGGCGGACCGACGATGGTCTTCTTCGTCTCCGTCCTCTTCATCTTCGCCTTGGGCATGTTCCTCGAGCCCGGCGCGATCATCTTCCTGGCCGTGCCCATCCTGGCTCCCATTCTCCAGCGTCTCGGCTTCGACCCCCTCTGGGTGGGCCTGGTCTTCAACATCGTTCTCCAGTGCGGCTACATCTCGCCTCCCTTCGGCTTCAGCCTTTTCTACCTGAAGGGCGCGGCACCGGATTCGATCGGCATCGTCGACATCTACAAGTCCAGCCTGCCCTTCCTGGCCCTGCAGCTCGTCTGCGTCGCCCTGGTCTTCCTCTTCCCCGCGATCATCCTCTGGCTGCCCCGGTACGTCGTGGGACTCTAAGGTCGCGGCGTGAGTCTCTGACGAAAGGAGGGATCGCCCCCGACCGGAACGGACAGACCGGATTGAAGCGTCACCTGGCACCGTGAAACGACAGGCACAACCTCAAACCGGCCCGATACCAAAGGAGGAATTCTTGTCATGAAAAAGACCCTTGCCCTGCTTCTGATAATCTCTTTCGTTCTCGTCAGCGCCTCGACGGCCCTGGCCGCCAAGGTCAACTGGCGCCTTGTGACCCACGCCATGCCCGGCACGGAGCAGCAGATCATCGCCGAGAAGTTCTGCGAGACCGTCAAGACCCTTTCGGGCGGCGAATTCGTCATCGAGCCCTTCGCCGCCGGCGTCCTCTTTCCCGTCTTCGAGACCTTCGACGCCGTCGCCAACGGCGTCGTCGACTCGGCCATGGTCTACAGCGCCTACTGGCCCGGCAAGGATCCCCTCTTCAACTTCACCACCCAGCCCGGATCGCCTCTGAGCACCTACGCCGAAGGCGCCTACCTGGCCGAAAAACTCGAGCCCTGGTTCGAGAAACTCTACGCCAAGCACCGCATCACCTACCTGGGTCACGCCATGGTCAGCCCCCTTTACGAGCAGCTCATGTCCGTCGTTCCCATCAACGGCATCGAGGACCTGAAGGGCAAGAAGATCCGCACCTCCGGCATCGGCGCCCAGTTCTACCGGGCCCTCGGAGCCACGACGGTCTCCCTCTCGGCGCCGGAGATCTACACGGCCTTCCAGACGAAGAACATCGACGCCGCCGAGTGGACCTTCTGGGATGAGAACATGCGCATGGGCTTCCACGAAGTGGCCACCTACGTCGTCGATCCCGCCTTCCAGAACGGGACCTGCGAGTATTTCCCCCTCGTCGTCAACCCCAGCCGCTGGGATTCGCTGCCCCAGGAGTACAAGGACATCGTCATGGTCGCCCGCGACCGGATCCGCTACCTCTCCGCCATGGTCCTCGTCCCCGAGATGAAGGCCAAGCAGAAGTGGGAAGCCATGCCCAACATCACCGTCGTCCGCTGGAGCGCCGAGGATGAGGCCAAGGCCCGTGCCGCCGGACATGCCCTCATGGTCGAGGAGTGCAGCAAGTCCCCCGAAGGCCAGGAGTTCCTCGAGATCTACCGCACCACCCTCTGGGAGCTCGGCTATGCCGATGACGCCAAGGCTCTGGGCTACACGGAATAACGCAAGCCCCACAGGCAACTGAAAGAAACTGAAAGAGGAGGAGGCCCCGAAAGGGCCTCCTCCTCTTTCAGTTGCCGACGAAACGGTAAAGCGACCTCGGACGACCGGGCTTGCCCTCGGGATCTTCCTGAATCCGCTGGGCGCTGCCCCGCTCGACGAGGTATTCGAGGTAGCGGTGAGCCGTCGGGTAGGCCAGGTTGAGCGACGACGCCACGGCACGGACATCGAGAAAGGCCTCGGAAACCCGCAGCTCATCGAGGACCTTCCGTGACGTCTCTTCGGAGATGCCCTTCCGCGGCTGGTCGCGGCGGCTTTCGCGGCGATAGCGGACCAGTTCTCCGTGGAGGCGGATGCGGGAGGAGAAATCGGCGAGACGGACGGGCTTGCTGACGAAGTCGTCCGCTCCGGCAAGGGTGAGATCGCGGGCAACCTCAGGCGCTTCCTCGACAGTCAGGACGAGGAGAACGACCGAGTCGGAGAGCTCCCGGGCACGGCGGACCACGTCGAGGCCGCTCATGAGAGGCATGTGGTAGTCGACGAGGAGGATGTCGATGGCACCGTCACGGATCCAGTCCAGAGCCCTTTGCGGACGGGTCGTGACCTGGATCTCCCATCCCTGGGTGAGGGCCATCGCCTCCAGGGTGTAGAGGATGGTTTCATCGTCGTCGAGAGCGGCAAGGCGCAGGATCATGACCATTCACCTCCTTCGGACAGGGGCAGGACGAAAGAAAGGGACGCTCCGCCGAAACGGTCGCTTCTGCCGTAGTGGACCGTTCCTCCATGTTCGCCGACGACCTCTTCCACGAAGGGGATGCCCAGTCCCGTCGAGCCCCAGCCGGAACGGTGGGGGCGGGGCCGGGTCTCAAGGCCGGGCCCGTTGTCCTCGACGCTGAAGAGAACACCGCCGGCCACCGGGAAGGCCCCCAGGAAAAGCAGAGGCGGATGGGACGCGGCCGTCGCCCTGTGGGCGTTGTCGAGAAGATTCACGACGGCCCGCGAGAGGCGGACGACGTTGAGGGAAAGGGGGAGGCTCCGGACGTCGTCATCGGCCTCGACGGCGATGTGCCGGCCCCAGGGAAGGGGGCGGAGCTGACTGAGGACGGAGTCGAGGAAGGAACCGACCGTCACGGGCCGCCGTGCCTGGGGGCTGAGGATTTCGGAGATCATCTGGTCCATCGTCGACGCTCCCTGAAGGATCATGGCCACATGGCGCCGTGCGCCGTCGTCGTCGAGGGTGGCCGCAAGCACGTCGGCCAACCCCGTGATCGTCGTGAGGGGCCGTTTCAGATCATGGACAAGCCGCTGGATCTCGCTGGTGACACGCCCCGAAAGCTGCTTCTCCTTGAGGAGGGCCAGCTCCCTCTCCTGACGACGGAGCCGGCGGAGCTGGGCAAGCTGCTGCTCGTAGCTGACAAAAAGTTCCGTCGTCACCAGGGCTCCGGCGAAAAGGCCCAGGAAGGAGACGAGGCCGGCGACGTTGAGGACCGTCTCCACGCCCAGAAGGGCGGCCACGCCCTTGAGGGCCATCGACAGCTCGCCCCAGCCGAAGCCGTAGGCCGTGAAGAGGGGAATGACGTCAAGCCACTGGAGAGAGAGGAGCAGAAGGCCCAGGACGAGGGCCTGCTTGCCCCAGCGGGAGACGTCCTTCGTGAGGTACTGGATGATGAGGACGCCGGCCAGGCCCAGGACGGCGGGCATGCCGAAGTGAGGGATGGTCGGCAGGTCAAGCCAGGTGACGGCCTGATAGCAGAGGGGGACGGCAAGAAGAGGCAGGGCCCGTTCAATCAGGGGCCGCTTCAGCGCCTGAGCCAGCCAGGCGGCGAGGAGAAACCACCCCTCGTAGAGCAGGATGGCCCGGGCCGCATTGGCCGCCACGAGAAGGGCCATGGCGGCCAGGAGATAGCCGCTGTCGGCTCTTTCGACGGCCCTCTCGAGAAAGCGGAAGACGCCGTAGACGGGGCGATCGAAATTCTGGGCCCCCCCCCAGAAGCAGAGGAGGAGCAGGCCGATGGGAGCCGGCGACAGCCGTATTCCTCGCTCCTGTTC
The DNA here is from genome assembly GCA_016756725.1 of Synergistaceae bacterium. Classification (GTDB taxonomy): domain Bacteria; phylum Synergistota; class Synergistia; order Synergistales; family Aminithiophilaceae; genus Aminithiophilus. The sequence goes on from JAESII010000004.1 coordinate 82,719, forward strand.
CGTCATGATCCCACCTCCCAGCGGCGGTACCGGACCAGGAAACAGGCGAAAGCCAGCCCCCCCAGGCCTGCCCGAAGGAAGGGGCTCTGTCTGGGGCCGCGGCGACGGGGTTTACCGTCCAAAGGCATCCCCTCCCTGCGGGCCAGAGCGCCGAGGTTGAGAAGATGAATGACGGGATATCCCCTCTCGAGGGCGAGACCGAGAAGCCCGTCGCCGCCCGGCCCGACCGATGGGGGTTCCAGGAGGCCCGGCGCCAGGTCCAGAACGGCGGGATCATCACCCAGATTGGCCCGGCTCCCTCCGATCTGGACGACGAGACGGGGCGAGAAGGCCTGGAGGGCCTCCATCTTGGCGGCGATGACGGCGTCGATCCCTCCGGGGGCAAGAAGGGGGACGCCTTCGTCGGCGGCAGCCTGCCGGAGAAGATCAAGGGCCTCCGGAGCGAGCCCCTTGCCCTCCTCGTCGTCGCCGCCGAGGGTGTAGAAGAGGGCCTTCGTCGCAAGGTGGCCCGTGAGGCGAAGGTGCCGGAGAAGGGCGGGCAGGGGAAGATCGGGGATGTTGGCTCCCCAGGTGGAGGCGCTCAGGGAGGCGGCGAGGGCCACGTCCAATCCGCGCTCTTCGGCGGCGACGAGGCCGGCCAGAAGGAGCCCCGGAAAGGAGGCGGAGCTGAAGAAGAAGACCTTGTCCCCCTCCCTCAGCCCGACCTCGTCGAACCACCGAAGGAAGAGGACGGCCCAGAGGGGGTCCGTCGAGAGCTGTTTGGCCTTCAGCGATCCCAGGGTCGTCGTCAGGGGGCTCCATTCGACGCCGATCAGGCCCGTCTGATAGGGATCCTCCTCGGCCGTCGAGACGATGGAGAGCTCCCGGCGATGGCGCTGAAGGGCATCCTGGGCGGAGCGCACCCGGTCCCAGACCCGACCTTCCTCCTCGGAAAGGCGTGACGGCGGGAAAGCCCAGGCCAGGAGGGCCAGGACGAGGGCAAACAACATCAGCCGCGACAGGTTGGGCAAGGCCAGAGGCGCCCGGGGACCGAGGAGAATCTCTTCCAGCCCCTTTCGGAAGGCAGCGGACCGGCTCACGGCAGAAGGCCCCCGGCAAGGACCGTCAGAGCCGTCACGGCCGTCAGGGCCAGGGCCGTGGGGACGACACCCTGGCGCTGCATGTCGGCGGCGACGAGGCCCGGGAGGAGCCAGCCGTACCCTGCCACGAGGCCACCGGTCGGAAGGTCCGCCTGCAAAAGAAACCCCCGCAGAAGCGCCGCCGTCAGAAGGGCGAAGGCCAGCCTCTGGCGGCCGTAGAGCCCCGCCATCCGCACCGCTCCTTCCTGGAGGGGCAGGAGAAGGAGTCCCCAGAAAAGGGTCATCATCACCGGCCCCGGCCCGGGGGCCTGAAGGGCCAGAAGGCCCGGCGTGACGATGCCGCCGCAGGCCAGTCCCGTCCTGGCATAGACGGCCATGGCCAAAGCGATGGAGAAAGCCAGGACGAGCAGATCCGAACCGGTCATGGCCGAACCTCCTCAAAGCCCTCCAGGCCGTCGAGGGGAAGGCCGGCCACGTTGCCGCAGCCGAAGAGACGTCCCGTCCGGGCGGCCAGACCGTCGAGCTCTCTTCCGGCAGTCAGGGGAAGCCAGCGCAAATCGGAGAGAGGCCGCCAGGGATGGGAGCCGCAGAGAAAGGCCCCTTCCCAGCCCTTCGCCGTCAGCCAGGGCAGGAAGGACCTGAGCCGCCTGGGCCTGTCGCGGCGGTGGTTGAAGAGGACGCTCGTCCTTTGTGCCTCCCAGCCCGTCCTTTTCCAGAGGACTTCCGTGCTGGCCGGTTCGTTGGCCGAGAAGGCAAAGGCGAGGAGCCCTCCCGAAGGGCTCCTCAGAATCCGGAACCGCCCGGGGTCGTCGACGAGGAAGGGCTCGAAGCGGGCTCTTGCGGCGGGAAGACCGAAAAAGGCGAGGGTCGCCAGGGCGAGTCGCCTGTTGGCGCCATCGTGACCTCCGCTGTCGCCGGGAAGGAGCAGGAGGGAGTTGCCTCTCCCGCGAAGCGCCGTAAGAAGGGCCTCATCGGCGGAAGCCTCTTCTCCGAGAAGCAGGGGAACGCCCTCGGGGATGCCGGCCAGCAGAGCCCGACGGGCTCCCCCGTCACCGGGACCCCAGGACTCCTCGTGGTCGGCCCGGGCGTTGGTGATGACGATCAGGCGCGGCCGGAGCCACCGCGCCGCCAAAGGCTGAAGCTCGACAGAGATGGCACTGTTTTCGGCGACGACGGCCTCCGTGTCGGGGAGACTTCTGAGCCACCACCGAAGTTCCTCGACATGGCCCCCCTGGGAGCGGAGGATGGGCCGGGCCCCGCCGGGAGCGATCTCCGTCGGAACGACGCCGGTGAAGCGGGCACGGCAGGGGATGGAAAGGGAACGGAAGGCCACCGCCAGGAGACGGACGACACTGCTTTTGCCCCGCGTTCCCGTGACGAGGACGGAATAGGCCGGCTCCATGCCGATCGCACCCCCTTTCTTCACCCGAAGGGGCGGCCCTGAGGCCGCCCCTTTAGATTACCTCTTCGTCAAGGTCCCTCCAAGGGGAAGGACCTCCTTCCGCCTAGTAGCCGAAGGGAACACCGAGACGACGGCTGTCGGCGCCGCCGTACATGACGCCGTCACGGAAGAGGATGCCCTGGGCCGTTCCATAGTAGCCGCCGCGGGGCTGGACTTCCACGTTGTGGCCGCGCCACTCGAGCAGTTTTGCCACTTCGGGGTCGATGGCGTCTTCCATGCGGAAGGGACCGCGCTTGCCGCCTGCGGCGTAGGTGAAGATCCGGGGCTGCTCGATGGCCTCATCCATGGTCATGCCGAAATCGACGACGTTCATGATGATCTGGCTCACGGCCGTGATGATCCGCCAGGCACCGGCGGCGCCGAGGGTCATGAACGGACGGCCCTGAGGGTCAAGGACGACGGAAGGCGACATGGACGAGAGGGGACGCTTGCCCGGCTCGGGAGCGTTCACGCTCTGGGGATCGGAGGAGAAGTCGTCCATCTCGTTGTTGAGGACGAAACCGTACTCGGGCACGATGACGCCGGAGCCGAAGAAGTAGTTGATCGTGTTCGTCGAAGCCACGATGTTGCCCTTCTCGTCGACGACGGAGAAGTGACTCGTCGAAATGTGCTGGTCATCGGTACCGCCCAGATAGGCCACAGCCTCCTGCCTGTCGAAGGGCCAGGGATAGTCGGCTTCGACGTCGACGAGGACCTGGTCCATCCCGATCTTGTCGGCCAGCTTGGCAGCATAGGCCTTGCTCGCGAGCCCCTGGACGGGGACGTTGACGAAGGCCGTGTCGGCCATGTACTTGCCCCGGTCGGCGAAGACGAGCTTCATCGCCTCACCGAGGACATGGAGGTGCTGAGGCTGATTGTGCTTCCAGCTCGCCACGGGGAAGGTCTCCATGATGTTGAGGAGCTGGATGATGTGGGTGCCGCCGCTGGAGGCGGGAGGCGTCGAGTAGATCTCGTAGCCCCGGTAGCTGCCGCGGACGGGGTCGCCCACCTTGACGGCGTAGTTCTGGAGATCCTTCATCGTCATGGCTCCGCCCGAGGCGTTGACGGCGGCGACGAGAGCCTCACCGATCGGCCCGCGGTAGAAGGCGTCGGGGCCGTCCTGGGCAAGAAGACGGAAGGCCTTGGCCAGCTCAGGCTGACGGAGGATCCTGCCGGCCTCGATGGGAAGCCCCTCCTCGAAGAAGGCCAGCTTGTCCAGATCGTTGTAGGCGGCCATCTTCTCGAAGTTGTCGGCGATGATGCCCGTCTGCATGGGATGGACCTCAAATCCCTCCTCGGCGAGGCGGAGGGCCGGCTCGGCGACCTCGGCGAAGGACAGGGTGCCGTACTTCTCCAGGGCCGTGAACATGCCCATCACCTGACCGGGGACGCCCACGGCCTTGCCGCCGACGACGGACCACTTCTCGGCCTTGGCCTGGTCGGAGGCGAAGAGATCCTTCGTGGCCGAGGCGGGGGCCACCTCACGGTAATCGAGGAAGATCACCTCGCCGGTGGCGGCGAAACGGACGACCATGAAACCGCCTCCGCCGATGCCCGAGGCGTTGGGCTCGACGACGTTGAGGGCCAGCATCGTCGCCACGGCTGCGTCGATGGCGTTGCCGCCTTTCTGCATGATCTCGACACCGGCCTTGGAGGCCAGCTCGTGGGCCGACGAGACCATACCGTGCCGGGCCGTCACATCCTGGAACTCGACGGCCCAGGCCGCACCGGCCAGGGCGACGAGAACCGCCGCCAGAAGACAGACAAAACTCTTTTTCATGAAACCACTCCTCCCTTCGGATCGGCCCTGCAAGGACCGTCATGAAAAGGGTCCCCATCCAGGGGGAGAGGACCCGTGCTACCTAACTGCGGGGCAGAGGCGAGAGGTAGGCGCCGACTCCCCCTTCGAGGATATCGTCGTAGCTCGGGACGCCGTCGACGACGATCGTCGCCTCGGGGTTGAGGAAACCCAGCATCTCCATGAAGCTCATGATGGCCGTCACGTGACGGGCCACGCGGAGATCGATGGGCTGATCCTTCTCGTAGGGGATGAAAAGCCGCCCCAGCTCGGAGGCCTTGGCGTAGAACTTGTCCTCGCCGGTGAGGACGAGGGCCTCGTCGGTCCGGCCCCGGAGACGGCCCTGACTGGGGTTGCCCGTCTCCATGAGGATGGGCATGACGTCGCTGTTGTCGCCCCACTCCCGGTGAGTCAGTCCCCTGAGGTTCGTCGGTGACGGCTCAAGACGCATGGAAATGCCCAGGGTCTCGAGCTCCATCGTCACCATCGCCGCCAGTTCCATGCTTTTTTCGTGGGCCACGATGGCGTTGACGACGGGATATTCCGGCGAGGCCTCGTGGAGGTCGAAGGCGAGGTCGACCTTCTCCCGGCGGATCATCTCCAACAGGGCATAGGCCAGGCGCTGGGTGAGATTGCCGTCGGGCAGACCGGGATGGGCCCGGTTGAGGTTGCTGCTCTCGCTGCCGGCGAGCCGCTGCCGCGAAGGCTCATGGATGTAGATGTCCGGGGCGGGCCACTGATAGATGGCGTTCGTCGCCCGCGAGCCGTACCGGAAAGGGCGGACCGACCCGTCGGGCAGGGTGAAGTGCATCTTCTGGGGATGGCCCTCCTGGGGCGAATTGTGGTTGAAGGCCATCATGTTGGCGAAGGGGACGACGATGAGACGTCCCGCCGCGACCTGGGCCCTCTCCAGAAGGAGGACCGCCGCCATCGACGCCGCCGGCTCGTTGGGGTGGGTGCCTCCCATGACGAAGACCGTCCCGCCGGGGACGCCGCTGTCCTGAATGTAGACGGCCGTGTCGGCCGGAGTGCCGGCGATGCCGTCGAACCATTCCGAAAGGCGGTGCTCGACGAAGCCCGGCGCCGGCACGACCCGATCGGGCTCGTGCATGGCCAGGTAGCTCCGCCCCGTCCAGCCCATGACGGCCAGGGCCAGAGCCAGGAGAAAGAGGGCCGTCTTCTTGCTTCCCTTCATGCTGATATCCACGGCCGTTCCCCTCACTTGACCAACAGGATGCGCATCACAAGGGGGACGACGACCATCGTCGCCGTGACCTGCTTCCAGAAGTCCTTCTCCCGGAACAGGCAACGGAGGATGGAAACGAGAACGAAAAGGGCGATGCCGCGGTAGATGAGCGTCATCTCAGGCCACCTCCTAATAGAGAATGCCGGCGATCGTCTTGGCGCCGAGGATGACGGCGATGCCCCAGCCGGCTGTGAGCAGGCCCGGGATCAGGCAGTGCCTCAGGACCTTGAAGTAGTTCTCTTCACCGACGACCTGGGCGGCGAAGATCCCGGCCAGAGCCGTCGGAGGCATGAGATCGCCCAGACCGGCGATGAGGCTCAGGGCCGACCCGACGATGATCTCGTTCCTCCCCAGAAGGGCCAGGAGAAAGGGCACGCCCAGCACCGACGCCGAGCCGAAGGCCGAAACGGCACCGAAAAGGGGCATGGACGTGGCGATGCCCACGTAGAGCAGCCAGGCCGGGAGAGCCAGGGCGGAGACGACGACGAACCCCCGGACGCCGATGAGGGTCATGATCTGGATGAACATGCCCACGCCCATGAGGATGCCCATGACGGGTAGGGCATCGTTGATGGCCGACGTGACCGTCTCGACGGGATTCCACTTGACGCCGACGAAAAGGGCCACCGCCGAGGCGAGGAGAAAATCGAGGGGCATGCCCAGAGCGGGCCAGATCTCGGGGAAGAGCCGCTCGCCGCCGAGGAGGACCGTCAGGACCAGGATCGGCACGAAAAGGCGGAAGGAGAGGGGCTGGCGGGCCATCCGGGCGAGCTCCTCCTCCAGGCCGGGATCGTCGTTCTTCCGGCGCAGGTCGGGGTAGATGAGGAGGAAGGCCGTGATGACGGCCAGAGGCACCGTGCAGACCAGCAGAGGCAGGCCGAAGCCGACATAGGGCATGTCGATGCCGCCGCCGATGATCATGGCCGGCAGGTTGATGGGCGGGGCGATCATGCCGTAGATGGCCCCCATGGCGATGGCCGCCGCCGTCTTGACGGCAGGCACGCCCAGGCGGATCAGAACGGGCGCCACGAGGGCTCCCGTCGTGAGAACGGCCGCCGTCGACGAGCCGGTGATCATCCCCGGGACCATGATGAGGGCCATGATGCCCAGGGAGAGCAGGGCCGGAGCCCGGCGGAAACGCCGGATCATCCAGGCCGCGACGGATTCGAGGAGGCCGATGCTCTCGACGGTCTTCATGAAGATCATGGCCGTCGCGATGATGAGGATCGTGTCCAGATAGCCGAAAGTTCCCTCGACGAGATGGCGCAGGGGGAAGCCCTCACCGCCCAGAAGGGCGCCGACGACGGCGGAGGCGCCCATGGCCACTGCGATGGGGAGCTTCAGGGCGAAGGCCCCGAAGGCGAAGCTCCCCACCATGGCCAGAGTGTAGAACCCTTCAGGCCAGAACCAGTCCATGACCGGCCCCGGTTAGAGCAGGCCCCACTCGCCGAGAATGGCCTTGAGGGGCTCGGCGGTGGCGCGGACCGTCGCGGCCGTGGCGACATCGATGCCCTTGCCCTCGATGAGGCGGGTGAAAAGGCCGTCCTTGTCGGCGCCCTCGACGAGGATGAGGTGATCGGCCAGGGGCACGACGGCCTCAATGAAGAGGTCCGACAGGGTGCCCCGCCGGCCCTCGCCGCCGACGTGCATGACCAGGATCTTCATGCCCTGATCCCTGGCCGCCTCGATGAGACCGACGGCGCGGGTCTTCTCCTCATCCTGATTGATTCCTGCGGCGCCGAGGCCTTTCGAACTGCCGCCGACGACGGCGACGAGGACCTTGTGGCCCGACAAACCCTCGGGCTTCATCAGGGCGTCGTAGTCGACGTCGGTACCGACCTGGCGGAAGACGACGCGGACCATCATGGCGTCAGGGCTCTGACCGACGGAGGTGAGAGCCACGTCGGCGGCCAGGGCGGTGCCGGCGAAGGCGGCGACCAGGGCCAGGGAAAGAAGCAGGGAGCGGATGCGTTTTTTCATGGATAGGACCTCCTTCTGGGAATCGTTGGGATTGTACTGAGTCCCATTGTCTCCCGCCCTGCCGAAGGGGTCCAGTTTTTTATCATATTTATCTTCAGAAAGTTAAACCTTCTTGGCTGCCCTTCACGGCTCGAGCCGGCATGATTCGTAGAGCGTCACCCACTGGCCGTCGTCGTCGCGGACCTCGACAAAGGCCTCCTCACCCTTGATCCACCAGACCAGCTCAGCCTCGTCGGTGTACCGGGCCCCCGATGCCGAAAGGATTTGAGGCAGGGTGTACTCCCTCCCGTCAGGAAAAAGGAGCCTCACGAAGGGAAGGCTCCCGTCGGAAAGACGGTAATAGCGGGCGATGATCTTCCCGTCATCGCACCGGTAGGTGAAGACCTCGCTCCCGACGACGGTCAGGTCGCGGAAAATTTCCTCCGTGTCCGAAAAAGCAGCAGCTGGAGCCAGAATCAGAAAGAGGATCAGAAACAGGCCGTACCCCTTCATCCAGAGATCGCCTCCTTGTTCCCGTCATGGCCGGGCCTGCCGGCAATGCGGCCAGGGAGGCCCCTTGCGGGGCCTCCCTGGTCAGCGCTGTGGCGTCTTTTCGAGGACGCGGTCGAAGGTGCGGCGATCGCGGAACTCCTCCCGCTTGCCCTTGTTCCACTGCGACAGGGGGGTGAGAAAGCCGACGACGCGCGAATAGACCTCACAACGGGTTCTCTTGCTCTTTTCCATGGATTGCCTGTCTCCTTTCCCGGCTAGGGCCGGTCAACTCAGGGGCGAACCTCGACATGGAGGCCTCGAGCCTCGAGGATTTTCCGAAAACCTTCCAGCCGAGAGGGCGGGAAGGGACTTCTTTCGCGGTACCGTTCATCCAGGGTCGTGCCGGGACGGAAGTTCTGGATCACGAAGCGCTTCCCGGCGGGAAAGAGCCGGCCCAGGGCCTCCAGGTCAGCCTCATCGTGAAGGCCGGGAACGACGGTGGCCCGGAAGATGACATCCGTCGTCCCCTCCAGAAGCAGGGCGAGACTCCTTCCCACGGCCCCGGTCTGCTCCGGCGAAGCTCCCAGTTCACCGTAACGCTCCAGGGGGAGCTTGACATCGAGGGCGATGCGGTCGACGAGGTCCGCCTCGATGAGCCTTTCGAGGATCTCCGGACGGGTGCCGTTGCTGTCCAGCTTGGTCCGGAAACCGCGCCGCTTCGCCTCGGCCAGGAGGTCGGCCAGATCGTCATGGAGCGTGGGCTCTCCACCGGTGACGGTGAGGCCGTCCAGACGTCCCCTACGTGACTCGAGGTGCTCCCAGAGAACGTCCGGGGGGAAACCCTCTCGGCCGTCAGAGCCGACAAGACCGGCGTTATGACAGTAGGGGCAGCGGAGATTGCAGCCAGCCGTGAAAGCCACGCAACAGAGGTAGCCCGGATCGTCGAGGAGACTCGTCCGGATCAGGCCGGCAAGGTTCAAGACTCCTCTTCTCCCGCCTCATAGCCCATCTCGGCGTCGCAGTAGGGGCAGAACTCGTGGGCCCCTGCGATGTAGCCGTGGACGGGACAGATGCTGAACGTCGGCGTGATCGTGTAGTAGGGAATGCGGTAGTGGGTGGCGATGCGCCGGACAAGGCGCTTGACGCCCTCCACGTCGGGAAGGCTCTCGCCCAGGAAGCCATGGAAGACCGTGCCGCCCGTATAGAGAGTCTGCAGCTCATCCTGGAGATCGAGGGCCTCGAAGATGTCGTCCGTGTAGCCCACGGGGAGCTGGGAGGAGTTGGTGTAGTAGGGCTCGGCGCCGTGGAGCCAGTTCTCCTGGTTGGCGCAGGCGATGCGGGCACCGAAAAGCTCCTTGTCCTTCCGGGCGAAACGGTAGGTCACGCCTTCGGCAGGCGTGGCCTCCAGGTTGTAGAGGTTGCCCGTCTCCTCCTGGTAGTCGGCGAGGCGGTCCCTCATGCGGCTCATGACCTCGGCGGCGAAGGCGATGCCCTCCGTCTTGGTGAGATCGTGACCGTGGAAATTGAGAAGGGCTTCGTTCATCCCGTTGACGCCGATGGTGTTGAAGTGGTTGTTCCAGTAGTTGCCCGAGGCCTTCTTGATCTCGCGCAAGTAGAAGCGCGAATAGGGATAAAGTCCCGCCTCGGTGAGCTTCTCCAGGGCCTTGCGCTTGATCTCGAGGCTCTCCTTGGCCAGGTCCATGAGGTGGAAGAGGCGGTCGAAGAATTCGCTCTCCGTGCGGGCCAGGAAGCCGACGCGGGCCATGTTGATGGTGACGACGCCGATGGAGCCCGTCATGGGGTTGGAGCCGAAAAGGCCGCCTCCGCGCTTGCGGAGCTCCCTGTTGTCGAGGCGGAGACGGCAGCACATGCTCCGCGCGTCGTCGGGACTCATGTCGGAATGGATGAAGTTGGCGAAATAGGGGATGCCGTACTTGGCCGTCATCTCCCAGACGGGGTCAAGGACGGGGTTGTCCCAGTCGAAGTCCCCGGTGACGTTGTAGGTGGGGATGGGGAAGCCGAAGACCTTGCCGTTGGCGTCGCCTTCAAGCATGACCTCGGCGAAGGCCCGGTTGAGCATGTCCATCTCGGCCTGGAACTCGCCGAGGGTACGGTCCATGAACTGGCCGCCGACGATGGCGGGCTGGCCGGCCATGCCAGCCGGAGGGTTGAGGTCGAGGGTGATGTTCGTGAAGGGCGTCTGGAAACCGACCCGGGTGGGAACGTTGAGATTGAAGACAAATTCCTGGAGGGACTGCTTCACCTCCCGGTAGGTCAGCCCGTCATAGTGGATGAAGGGAGCCAGGCAGGTGTCGAAGTTGGCGAAGGCCTGGGCTCCGGCCGACTCGCCCTGGAGAGTGTAGAAGAAGTTGACGATCTGCCCCAGGGCCGTCCGGAAATGGCGGGGCGGACGGCTGCCCGTCTTGGTGGCCACGCCGGTAAAGCCCGAGCGGAGCAGGTCCTGAATGTCCCAGCCGCAACAGTAGACAGAGAGGTTGCTCAGGTCGTGGATGTGAAGATCGGCAGCGATGTGGGCGTCCTTCACGGCCGGAGGGTAGATCTCCTGGAGCCAGTACTGGGCGGTGATCTCCGAGGCGATATAGTTGTTCAGCCCCTGGAGGGAATAGCTCATGTTGCTGTTCTCGTTCACCTTCCAGTCGAGACGCTCCAGGTACTGGTTGACCATGTCGACGGCCCCGCCGACGAGGCGACGGGTGTCGCGCATGCGGGCGTGCTGCTCCCGGTAGAGGATGTAGGCCTTGCCGACGTCGGCGTAGCCCTTCTCGAGGAGGATCTTCTCGACCAGGTCCTGAACCTGCTCGACCGTGGGGATTCCCTCGCGGGAGAAGAAGATCTGAAGGTAGGCGAGGACGCCGCGGGCCACGTCCCGGCCGATCTGCTCCGGTTCGTCGCGGCCGACAGCCCGAGCCGCCTTCTCGACGGCCTCTTCGACCTTGCGGACGTCGAAATCGACTTCCTGTCCGTCCCGTTTGCGGATGAAGCGTATGACCATGGAGAAACCCCTTTCGACAAAGCCGGGTCTCGAGAACGACCGTCTCCGACCCCTCGTGGCACAGAATCGCCCCGCTTGCAAGCAGACGGGAAAGAACGCCCCCAAAGAGGGGAGACACGACAGGGGACACTAGATGCAGGGTCGCCTTAGAGAGGATACCTCATATCTAGTGTCCCGAAGCGGTCCTTTTTTCCTATTTTGGTCGGTCAATATGTGCCTTGCGAACCATTGACTCCCCGTGAATCATCCCCGGCCAGGAGGGGGGACAAGAACTCACTCTGCATGAAACGTCCTTCATCCGCTGCCTCGCTGCGTCGAGATGTTTGCACCGCCCCCGGTGTCTGAAGGCAGGACAGGAACAGGAGTCGTGGGCCACATCGACGGCGTAGGTCTCGCTCCCCCGGGCGAGGAAGATCGCCCCTTCGACCGGGTCGAGGCTGACGGCGTCGGGAACCTCCTTCTCATCAACGTCACGGCCCCGTCCATCGAGAGCCTCGTTGGAGAGGGCGTCGGCCCGGACGTTCTGCTCCCTCGGCACCCACTGGTAGGTCACGTCGATGCCGGCAGCGGAGCTTCGGGCCTTCCGGGCCAGTTCGGCCAGACGGGGCTCGCGGATCTTCCATTCCCGGCGCATCTGGCGGATGACAAGCTGGCTGTCGCCACAGACGGTAAGGGCCGTCATCTTTCTGCGCTGGGCCTCCTCCAGGAGGAGAATCAGGGCCTCGTATTCGGCCTCGTTGTTCGTTCGGGCACCCAAGGGGCGGGCCTCGCTCCAGATCTCCCGCCCGTCTCCGTCATAGAGAACGGCGCCGGCTCCGGCCGGTCCCGGGTTGCCCCGCGAGGCCCCGTCGAAATATCCCGTAACGGTCATGATCGTCCTCCCCGCCTTTCGCTCTTGCTTTCATTCTACCCTCTCCTCGGCGATCGGCCAGACCTGGGCCAGCACAAAGGAGAGATTGCCGGGCCCCGTGATCGCTGCTATCCTTAAGAACGGTTATCAATCGCTCCGAGTCCTCTCCCCTAAAGGCTCTTGCCCACGGGTACGGACCGGCAGGGTCTCCTCGGAAACGGGGAGGCCTCCCCTTCGGAAAGGAGCGACAGCTGTGGCGACAGAGGCGCCTTTCCGAAGGATCTTTTCCCTATCTTCTTCATCTTCTTCATTCTTCTTCAAATTTCCTCGGAGGTGTCGCCATCGTGAGAAGCCGCTTCGGATTCACCGTCATCTTTGCCTGCCTGCTTTTCCTCTCCTCTGCCGTCATGGCCTCGGCCCAGACGCTGACCGTCTATTGCGGCGCCGGACTGATGCACCCCATGGACGAGCTCAAGGCCCGCTTCGAGAAGACCCACCCCGGAACCACGCTCCAGATGATCTACTCCGGCTCGGGAGAGCTCTTCGGGACCATCGCCGTCCGCAAGGCCGGCGACGTCTTCGTGCCAGGGTCGGAAAAGGAGATCGACGATGCCCTGGACAAGGGCTTCGTCATCGAAGAGACGATCCGCCCCCTCTGCTTCCACGTTCCCGTCATCCTCGTCCCCGCCGACAATCCCGGAAAGGTCCGGTCCCTGGAGGATCTGGCCCGACCGGGGCTCCGCCTCGGCCTTGCCGATGAGAAGGCCGCCTCCATCGGCAAGGTCGGTCTGGCCCTTCTGAAGAAAAACGGCCTCGACGAGGCTGTCCAGGCCAACTGCGTCGTCCGCCCCAGCACGGTCAACCAGCTTCTGATCTACGCCGCCACAGGACAGGTCGACGCCGTTCTCGCCTGGGAGGACCAGGCCCTCTGGGGTGAAGCGGCCGGCAAGGTCACCACCGTTCAGATCCCCTTCGAGAAAAACGTGATCAAGACCGTCCCCGCCGCCGTCGTCTCCTTCACCCAGGAGAGGGAACTGGCTCAGGCCTTCGTTGACTTTCTCGCCTCATCCGAGGCAAAATCGGTCTGGAGCAAGTGGGGCTTCCCGACCGAGAAACCCCGCTCCTGAGGAACGCCGGCCGTGAGAAACCGCCTCTTCAAGGCATCCTTCCTCTCCGTCACGGTCCTCTTCTCGACCCTTCTCCTCTGGGCCGTGCTTTCGCTGATCTTCATGCCCCGCTGGGAGGAAGTGGTCGCGAGCGCTCTCTCGGCGGAGATGCTCTACAGCATCCGCCTCTCCCTGCTGACGAGCCTCCTCTCGGTGGCGATCGTCATGGTTCTGGCGACCTGCATCGGCTACGTCCTGGCCCGCTACTCCTTCCCGGGACAGCAGGTGCTCCGGACCCTCGTCGATCTCCCCATGGCCTTCCCCGAGCTCGTCCTGGGCCTTTGCCTTCTCCTCCTCTTCGGCCACGGCGTCCTTTCGGGATGGCTCAAGGAGCTGGGCATCAATATCGTCTTCAGCCGGTCGGCCATCGTCATCGCCCAGGTCTTCACGGCCGTCCCCTACGCCATACGGGTCGCCTACGCCACCTTCATGGGGATCAGCCCCCGCTACGAGCTGGTGGCCCGCAGCCTGGGCTGCTCTGAATGGACCGCCTTCCGCCTCGTCACCCTCCCCATGGCCAAGGGGGGACTGCTGGCGGCGACGGTCATCTCCTTCGCCCGCTGCATGGGCTGTTTCGGCACCGTCCTCATCCTGGCGGGAGGGACGCGGATGTTCACCGAAACGCTGCCGATCACCCTCTACCTGAACATCTCCTACGGCAACCTGGCCATGGCCATGACGTCGGGCATCCTCCTCATCGCCATCTCCCTCGGAGCCATCCTGGTCTTCGAGATCCTCAACAAGGAGGTCCTCCTATGACGGACGTCCCCTTTCTTCAGGGCCTGTCCCTGTCCGTCCGGCTCGGCCAGTTTCACCTCGACGGCGTCTCCCTCACGGTGGAGCGCGGCGAATACTGCGCCATTCTCGGCGAGACGGGCGCCGGCAAAAGCGTCCTCCTCGAGGCCCTCATCGGCATGTACCCCTCCATGGGAGGCCAGGTCTTCCTTGAGGGACGGGAGATCACCCGCCTTCCGCCGGAGGAACGGGGGCTGGCCATCGTCTACCAGGACTACATGCTCTTTCCCCACCTCAACGTCTACGAGAACATCGCCTTCGGCCTCCGGCGGGCCCGTCTCAGCCGCTTTGAGGAGACATCCCGAGTCAGGGCCATGGCCGAGCGGCTCGCCATTGAAGCCCTTCTCGAGCGGGATGTCCGCACCCTTTCGGGCGGGGAAAAGCAGCGAACGGCCATCGCCAGGGCCCTCGTCACGAAACCGAAGGTGCTCCTCATGGACGAGGCCTTCAGCGCCCTCGACGCCTCGACGCGGGAACGGATGCGACGCTTCATCGGCCGTCTCGTGAAGGACCTGGGGACGACGGTGGTCCACGTCACACACGACGTCGACGACGTCTGGGCCCTGGCCGACAAGGTCGTCATCATGTTCGACGGCAAGGTCCTCCAGGCGGGGCCGCCCCTGGAGGTCTTCTCCCGCCCCCTGCCGGGTGATGTGGCCGATTTCGTCGGCGCCTGCAACCTCTTTTCCTGCCGCGCCGAAGGCTCCGAGCAGGAGGGGCTGGCCGCCCTCCGCTGCGGCGAAGCCCTCTTTCTCTCGACCGATGCCGTCGAACCGGGCAGGGAGGTTCTCGCTTCGGTCCGTCCCGAATCGATTCTTCTGGCCCGGGAAGCCCAGGACCTGACGGCCCGCAACCAGATCCGGGGCCGCATCTGCTCGACAGAGCGCCGGGGCCCTCTGGTCCGCATCTGCGGCGAGACGGAAGCGGGGCCCATGACAGCTCTTCTCACGGCAAGCGGCCTGGAGGCCCTTGACCTTTCCGCCGGAGACGAGGTTTTTTTCATCTTCAAGGCGGGACACGTCAAAATCCTCCGTGACGGCGAGGTGCCCAAGGCCTCATGACCTTCTTCCGGTCTGACGACTTCCGCTTCGACCTGCGCGAACTGGCCGGTTCCATGGGGGATTTCGGCACCCTCTTTCCCCTGGCCATCGGTTACATGGTCGTCTGCGGCGTGCCTCCGGCGGGACTTTTGATCACCCTGGGCGCGGCCAACATCGTCACCGGGCTGGTCTACCGGCTGCCCATGCCCCTCCAGCCGATGAAGGTCCTGGCCGCCGCCGCCATCGCCCAGGCCTGGAGCCCCTCGGAGGTCCAGGCCTCGGCCTTCGCCATGGGAATCGTCTGGACTCTCTTCGCCTTCACGGGCATCATGGAGGCGATCCGGAAGGTGACGCCCAAGCCCGTCATCCGGGGCATCCAGCTCGCCTTGGGACTCCTGCTGGCCCGGCAGGCCCTCGCTCTGATGAGCACCCACTGGGCTCTGGCCCTCACGGCCTGCCTCATCGCCTTCGGCCTTCGCAGCTCAAAGCGCTTTCCCGCCGCCCTGATCCTCACCGGAGGCGGTCTTATCTGGGTTCTCCTGACAGCCCCCCCGGGGGGGCTGGCCGCTCCGGCCCTGACCCTGCCAGGATTCACGCCCTTTCCCCTCCGTCTGGTCTGGACGACCTTCCTCGAGGCCGGCATCGCCCAGGTGCCCCTGACGGCGACGAACGCCGTCCTGGCCACATCGGCCCTGATAGGGACCTACTGGCCGGACCGGCCCGTTCCGGAAAACCGCCTGGCCCTGAACATGGGGCTCATGAACCTGACCCTTCCCTTTTTCGGGGCCATGCCCCTCTGCCACGGAGCCGGCGGCCTGGCGGGACAGCGGGCCTTCGGGGCGCGGACGGGAGGCGCCAACATCCTTGAGGGGATGATGGAAATCGCCCTGGGCCTCTTTTTCGCCCCCTCCCTCCTCACCCTCTTCAGCCTCTTCCCCCAGGCCATCGTCGGTGCCATGATGGCCGTCGTCGCTGTCGAACTCTCGCGCTTCACCGTCGACATGGTGCCCGGAAAGGCGACGGTCCGTGACCAGACCCTATTCGCCGCCACGGCCCTCTTTGCCGTCATCGTCAACATGGCCCTGGGCTTCGCCCTGGGCCTGATCCTTCAGGCCCTGCTGCCGGGCCGTAAGGGACAACCTCAAAAGGAGTGACCGCCATGACCTCTTCTGTCGAAACATTCCGCCGCAAGGTCCTCGCCCTCGTCGAAGAAAGGGGCGAAGACCGCAACGAGCCCGTCGTCATCCGTCCCCTCGGGGTGGAAGAGGCCATCGGCGACCCCGCCCCCTGGCGCGACTACCCCCTCATGGAGGGCAAAGAAAAGCTCGTCGAAGCGACCTATCGAAGCGGCCGGGGCCAGGCCTTCACCTCCCTCCCTGCCGGATGGAAGGGGACGCTCGGGGCCATCCTCGGCCTCCCTCTGGACAGCGACCGAAACCGCGCCCTCTTCACGGCGACGGCCAATGCCCTGGGCCGCCATCTGGGACTCGTGAAGGACACGATCCACTGCCACGACGCCGCACCGGGGCGATGCGCCAAAAGAATGGCCGACGAAGTGGCAGACCGCCTTGGACCGGAAGGAAAGGTGGCCCTCGTGGGCTACCAGCCCGGCTTCGTCCACGCCCTGTCGGAAAGACTGGGCCCGGGAAGACTGCTCGTCGTCGACCTCGACCCGGAGCGGATCGGCAAGATCGAGGCGGGAGTGCTTATCCTCGACGGCAAGACGGAACTGGAGCATCTGGCCGAAGAAACGGCCTTTGCCCTCGCCACGGGCTCGACGATCGTCAACGACAGCCTCGACGAGACGGTCGCCGCCTTCGCCTCCCGAGGCAAGAGGACCGCCTTCTTCGGAACGACCATCGCCCTCGCCGCCGAACTCCTCGGCCTGGAACGACTCTGCTTCGAGGCGGAATAAGCCAGAAACAGGTTTTATTTGTCTCAATAAAACCTGCAACCTTGTTGCAAATGATTTTTCGGGCCCAAAAGCTTTAGCTCACTTTTGTTTCTTGCTTGCCCGCCTCCATCATGTTACGGTGACATTCAAGAAAATAACGCCTCCGAGCTTTCAGACCTAAAGCCTTTTTCCTTGAGGCCAGGGCTTGTCAGCCGATAGGTGTCCCTCGGAAACGGGGACGCCTCCCGTGTTTGGAAAGGAGGAGCCGCCGAAAGGCTTCGGCTGCGTCTGGCTGCTTTCCTCTGCGGGGAGCGGCTTTTTTGTATGCCTTTCTCTGCAGGGTTCGACCGATCGGCTCCCTCAGGGGGGCAAGGCACCGTCCCGCGAGGGACGAAATAGGCACGAGGAGGGACGACATGAAACAGTTTTACCGCAAGAACATCCTGGTCAACGGCTGCCCCCATGCCGTCGTCGCCGATCCGGAGACGACACTGGCCGACGTCATCCGCAAACAGCTCGGTCTCACGGGAACGAAAGTCGGCTGCGGCGTGGGACAGTGCGGCGCCTGCAACGTCCTCATGGACGGCAAGCTCGTCCGGTCCTGCATCGTCAAATGGGCCAAGGTCCCCGAAGGCGCGTCGGTCCTCACCATCGAGGGCATGGGAGCACCCGGCCGCCTCCACGCCCTGCAGTGGGCCTTCATCAAGACCGGCGCCATCCAGTGCGGCTTCTGCACGCCCGGCTTTATCGTCAGCGCCAAGGCCCTTCTCGACGAGAACCACAACCCCACCCGCGAAGACGTCCGCGACTGGTTCCAGAAGAACCGCAACGCCTGCCGCTGCACCGGCTACGTGCAGGTCGTCGACGCCGTCATGCTCGCCGCCAAGGTCCTCCGCGGCGAAGAGGAGATGACCGACTTCTCGGAGATGCTCGGCAAGGACGGGGCCGTCTGGGGAACCTACTACCCCCGCCCCAGCGCCGTTTATAAAGTGACGGGAACCTGGGACTTCGGCGACGACGTGGCCCTCAAGCTTCCCGAGGGAACCCTCTTCGCCGCCTGCGTCTGCCCCGAGACGCACCACGCCCGGGTCAAGAAGATCGATTTCTCCGAGGCGGAGAAAATGCCCGGCGTCGTCAAGATCGTCACCGCCGCCGACATCTTCGCCAACAAGGGCACGAACCGCATCCGAGGCCAGGTCGGTTCCGGAACGGCCACGACGGACGGATGGGAGCGGCGCATCCTCGTCCCCGAAGGGGACAAGATCCGTCAGTGGGGCGAGGCGGTGGCCATCGTCTGCGCCGACAGCGAGGCCCAGGCCCGCGAGGCCGCCAAGGCCGTCAAGGTCGAACTGGAAGAACTGCCGCCCCTCCTCCACGTCAAGGAGGCCATGGCCCCCGACGCCGTCAAGGTCTATGACGAGATTCCCGGCATCGACAACATCCCCAACGCCTTCAACAAGCGCCCCATCCTCAAGGGCAACGACCCCAAGGAGGCTCTCGACAAGGCTCCCTTCGTCGTCGAAGAGGAATTCTACAGCTCCCGCCAGCCTCACCTCACCATCGAGACGGACTGCGGCTTCGGCTACTACGACGAGGAGGGCCGGCTGACGCTCCAGACGAAGAGCATCTGCGTCTACCGCCACCAGCTCATGATCGCCCGCGGCCTCGGCGTGGCGCCGTCGAAGATCCGCGTCATCCAGAACAACATGGGCGCCTCCTTCGGCTACAAGGTGGCCCCCACCAACGAGCCTCTCCTCGGCGCCTGCGTCATCGCCACGGGCCGCCCCGTCTACATGAGGCTCGACATGAAGGAGCACATCGTCCGTACGCCCAAACGGTCGCCCTTCCTCATGAAAGTCCGTGTCGGCACCGACGACACGGGCAAACTCGTCGGCCTGGAACACCACTGGTACGTCGACCATGGCCCCTACTCCGAGTCGAGTCAGGACCTGACCAACAAGGGCGGCCAGTTCATGATGGCCCCCTACCACGTCGACGACATCCGCGGCTGCGGCTACACCCTCTTCACCAATCACCGCTGGTGCGGCGCCTTCCGTGCCTACGGAGCGCCCCAGACCTACCTGGCTGGCGAGATCGCCATCGACATGCTCGCCGAAAAGGCAGGCATCGATCCTCTCGAGTTCCGGGAGCGCAACATTCTCCGCCCCGGCGACACCCTCCCCAGCGGGCAGAAGGCTGAAGTCTACCCTCTCCAGGCCATGATCAACCGCATGAGGCCCTTCTACGAGGAGGCCAAGACCCGGGCCGAGGCCCTGTCGACGGACGAGATCCGCCGCGGCGTGGGCGTCGCCATCGGCATCTACAACTCCAACGACGACGGTCCCGACGATGCCAACAGCCACATCGAACTGACCCGTGATGGCGTCATCCTCTACAACACCTGGGAAGACCACGGGCAGGGTGCCGACATGGGCTGCGTCGGCACGGCTCATGAGGCCCTCCGTCCCCTGGGGCTCAAGCCGGAACAGATCAAGCTCGTCTGCAGCGACACGGCCAAGGCCCCCAACAGCGGCGCCGCCGCCGCCAGCCGCTGCCAGGTCATGGTCGGCATGGCCATCGTCGACAGCTGCCAGAAGCTGCTCAACGCCATGCGCCGTCCCGACGGCACCTACAGGACCTACGACGAAATGGTGGCCGAAAACCTTCCCGTCTACCACGAAGGCTACTACAAGGCCACCCTCCGCAACGTCGACGGAGAAATCCAGCACTGCACCGGCATGGATGACGCCACCGGACAGGGCTACCCCTTCGCCAACCACATGTTCGGCCTCTTCCTGGCCGAGGTCTCCGTCGAGACGGCGACGGGCAAGACGACCGTCGACCGCTTCACCCTCGTCAGCGACGTGGGCAAGATCAACAACTTCGCCGTCGTCGAGGGCCAGCAGCTCGGCGGGATCGCTCAGGGCATCGGCTTCGCCCTCACCGAGGATTTCGACGACGTCAAGAAGCACAACAACCTCATCGGCTGCGGACTGCCCTTCATCAAGGACGTGCCCGACAACATCAGACTGATCCACATGGAATCGCCCCGCGAGTTCGGCCCCTTCGGAGCCTCCGGGACGGGCGAAATGCCCCTTTCGGCGCCCCATCCGGCCATCCTCAACGCCATCTACAACGCCACCGGCGTCCGCCTCACCTCGATCCCGGCCACGCCGGAGCGGGTTCTGGAAGCCCTGAAGGCGAAAAAGAACTGATCTGACGAGGCGGAAAACCCCGCCCGTCACGGCCGAGCGTCTCCCGCCCCGGGGGCGGGAGACGCTCTCTCAAAGAGGAGGGATGACCATGACGGAAGCCACAGAGCAACCTCTGGCCGGAAAACTGGACGACCTGCCTCTCATCAGCGCCGCCTCTCTCGGGGAAGGGGTGCTGAAACGGATCGTCTTCGGTCCGGGGCGTTTCTTCGACGACTATTCGGTGCGCCTCTTCACCCTGCCGGCACAGAAGATCATCCCCGTTCACGAACACGACTGGCCTCATTACCTCATCACCCTCAGCGGCCACGGAAAGGTCGTCATCGACGGCGTCACCTGGGATCTGCCCCAAGGCTCCTGGGCTCACGTCCCGGCCGACGTTCCTCACTCCTACGGCAACAGCGGCGACGAACCCTTCACCTTCCTCTGCATCGTGCCCTGGCGGGGTGATCCCCAGGGAAGACGGATCGGAATGAAGCAGCGGCGGGTCGAAGCCGAACAGTAGTCTTCTCGGATTCGCTTCATTGAGAAATCCGCCTCTTTGTTTGTTTTTACCAAAGAGGTTATTTTGTCGTGCATAAAACAGGAATTCCTCTTTATCGCTTTTTGCGGTCCACCTAACGTTTTGCCCTCCCGTTTCTGTCTTGACTGACGGGAATGAGTGGTGTATGGTCTTCCCCAGATGCAACTAAATTGCATTGCCATGCCCCCATCCAAAGGAGGTCCCGATCGTGAAAAGGTCATCCTTGTTCTGCTTTCTGGTGGCAGCCTCTCTGATCTTTCTGGCCCCTCTGACCGCCACGGCCGATACGGTAGCCGTCGCCGGAAGCATGGGCGATTGCATGGCCGAGATGGCGGCGCTCTTCAGCGCTTCCGGCCGCGGCGAGGCGCCGGAGCTCGCCACAGGTGCCTCCGGCAAACTGGCTGCCCAGATCAAGGCGGGAGCTCCTTTCGGCCTCTTCCTTTCGGCCAGCTCTCAGTGGACGAAACACCTCGACGAAGAGGGCCTTCTGGAAGAGGTCGCGCCCATGGCCACGAGCCCCCTCGCTCTCTGGTGGCCCAAGGCGGAGGCTCCTTCCGCCGACTCTCTTTCCTCGGGAGAGATGAAGATCGCCATCGCCGACCCCGAGGCGGCTCCCTTCGGCAAGGCGGCCAAGGAGTACCTCCAGTCTCTCGGCGTCTACGACGCCTTCCTCGCCGAGGGAAAGATCGTCATCGGAGGCGTCATCCAGACGGCGGCGATCATACCCGCCCAAGGCGGCTCCGATGTGGGCATCGTCTCCCTTTCAGTAGCCCTCAAGATGGGCAAAGGCAGCTACACCCTTCTTCCCATCGAGCCCCTGGGCAATTCGGGGGGCCTCGTGAAGGGCAAGGCCACGGACAACCTGAAGGCCTTCTGGTCCTTCATCCGCTCGCCTGAGGCCGCACCGATCTGGGAAAAGTGGGGCTTCAAGCCCGCTCTGCCTTGACGCTGGCTCTCGAAGCACCGCAACCGCGGACGGTACCGGTCCTTCCCCGACGGGTGTCGGCGCCGTCGAAGGCAAGCATCCGCCCCGACTGTCCAGAGAACAATGCCGAGCAGGAAGGAGCCCCTGTCATGAACCCTCGTTTCGCCCTGCGTCCTTATCGGTCCTTTTTCGGCCTTTTCTCCCTTCTCTGCCTTCTTCTTTTTCCCTGCCCCTCCAGAGCCGAGGTGATGGCCGTCGCCGCCGGAATCGCTCCAGCCGTGGAGGAGGCGCTGGCCCTTCACGTCGCCGGCGGCGGAATCCCGCTGGAAATGGTCACCGGCTCCTGCACCGCCCTGGCCAGACAGATCGCCGCCGAGGCACCCTATGGAATGGCCCTTTTCTCCGAGCCCCGCTGGCCCCGTTGGCTCGAGGAAAGAGGGCTCCTGAAGGAATCGGTTCCCTTTGCCCTGGGCAAGCTCGCCCTCTGGTGGCCCCAGTCAGACCGAATCGTCGACCTGACCGTTCTTCCCTGGCCTCTGGCCCTTCCTGATCCGGAAACCACCGCCTACGGCTTTCTTGGAAAAGAGTACCTCCAGGAGCGGGGTCTCTGGAAAAAGATGGAGAAAGAGGAACGGTTCCTCATCGTCGCCAACGCCCCTGCCTGCGTTCTGGCCGTCAAAAGCGGAGCCGCCGCAGCGGCCCTTGTCCCCGTCGGCACCGAGATCAAGGCGGGAGGATCGATCGCCGTCATCGCCGGCAAGACGACGGAGATGGTCGCCGGCCTCCTTCCCTCGGCAGGACCTGACAGCCGGTCCTTCCTGGCCTATTGCCTTTCTGCCGAGGCGGCCCCGGTCTGGCGCAGATGGGGTTTTGAGGTGACGGGCCGGTGACGTCGGCTCTCGTCATCAGCCTCAAGGTTCTCGCCGTCAACATCCCCCTCCTGCTGATCCTCGGCACGACCTTGGGCTGGCTTCTGGCCAAGAGGACCTTTCCCGGCCGGGAACTGCTCCATCTGATCGTCCTTCTTCCCGTCGTGCTCCCCCCATCGGTTCTGGGGCTCTACCTCCTGATGGTGATGGGCCGAGTCCCCCTTCTTCACGACCTGGGCCTGCTCTTCTCCTTTCCCGCCGCGGCGCTGGCCCCTCTCCTTCCGGCCCTGCCCATCATGGTCCAGGCGGCCCGCTCCGGTTTCGCCTCCGTCGACAGCCAGCTCGAGGACGCGGCCCGCACGCTAGGCGACGGGGAGTGGGCCGTCTTCCGCCGAATCTCCTTTCCCCTGGCCCGACGCTTCCTCCTGGCCGGCCTGGCCCTCTCGTCGGCCCGGGCCCTGGGCGATTTCGGCGTCACTCTCATGATCGCCGGCAACATCCCCGGAAGGACCCAGACGCTGCCTCTTTACATCTACAGCCGCGTCGAATCCCTCGACTTCGCCCTGGCCCATCTGGCGGCCCTCCTCCTCACCTCCGTCGGGCTGGCCAGTCTGCTGCTGGTCCGCCGCATGGAAGGGACAGGCCATGGCCCCCTGGCTTGAAGCCCGGTTCTCCCGTTCCCTCGGGACCTTCCGTCTCGACGTCGACCTCGTCATGGACAGGGAGATCGGCGTCCTCTTCGGCCCCAGCGGCGCCGGGAAAAGCCAGACCCTTCGCGCTCTGGCCGGACTGACGCGGATAGCCAAAGGAACGATCGCCCTGAACGGAAGAAAGCTGACCGCCCTTCCCAGCGGACAGCGACGGATCGGGTTCGTCTTTCAGGACCTCGCGCTCTTTCCCCATCTTTCGGCCCTGGAGAACGTCGCCTACGGCCTCAAGGGAAAAAGGCGAGGCGAGAGGGCCCGTCATTGGCTGAAGCGGATGCATCTTGAAGAATTGGAGGACCGCAAGCCGCTGCAGCTCTCGGGAGGGCAGAGACAGCGGGTCGCCCTGGCCCGCGCCCTGGCTCCGGAACCGGACATCCTCCTCCTCGACGAACCTTTCAGCGCCCTCGACAGCCCGCTGAGACGGAGTCTGAGGCGTGAACTGAAGCAGCTCCACCGGGAGACGGGCACGCCCATCCTCTACGTCACCCACCAGATCGAGGACGTCTGCGCCCTGGGAGACCGGATCTTCTTCATGAGCGAAGGCACCGTGACGGGGCAGCTGCCCGTCGACAGACTCTGGGAGAACCACGCCGTCGAGGCGGCATGGCGCTCCATCGGATGGGGGACTCTCCTGACGGGCGAGGTCCGGGACTTTCAGGGCGGCATCGAACTGTTCTGGGAGAAGGGACGCCTCCTCCTTCCTCCGTCGACGGAAGAACGGGGGCCGGTCCGCGCCTTCATCGCCCCCGATCAGATCAAGATCCTCTATCCCGACATCCCCGTCGACCCCCAGCTGGCGGCGAACATCCTGACCGGAACCGTCGTCGAGACGGTCCATGTCGGTTCGACGACGCGCGTCGACCTTGCAGCCTGCGGCATGACCTGGCAGACCGAACATCCGAGGGAGGCCTACGCCTCTCTCGACCTCAAGGAAGGAGAGACCGTCCGCTTCGCCGTCCGCCCCCGCTCCATATCCCTCTTGGCCCCCACGGGGCCCGACCGAGGAGGTCGCTGCCGATGAAATTCACTGTCCTCTCCCTCAAGGAGGCCCTGGGCCTCCCCCTGGCCCACGACCTGACCCAGATCGACGTCGAGACGGGATACAAGGGCGCCCACTTTCGCCGGGGCCACATCGTCACCGAAGAGGACCTGGAGACGCTCCGCTCCATGGGACGGGAACACCTGACCCTGATGGAACTCGAAGCCGACGAGGTCCACGAAGACGACGCCGCCCTGAAACTGGCCCCCTTCGCCGCCGGTCCCGGCGTCACCCTTCAGGGCCCCCGGGAAGGCAAGTGCATCCTCGTCGCCGACCATGCGGGGCTGCTCGATTACGCCGTCGACGCCGTCAACGCCATCAACGGCGAAGGGCAGTGGATCTTCTCCACCCTTCCCCCTCACAGCCCCGTCCGCAAGGGCGAGACGGTGGCGGCCTTCCGCATCCTTCCCCTCTGCGTCGGCGAGGAGGAAGTGGCAAGAGCCTGCGCCGCGGCCCGGCCCGTACAGGTCCTCCCCTTCCGCCCCCTCACGACGGGCCTCGTCACGACGGGCAGGGAAATCGCCGAAGGGCGGATTAAAGACGCCTTTTTCCCCAAACTGGAGCGCAAGGTCGCCGCCTTCGGCGGCTCCCTGGCGGGACAGCGCACCGTCAGCGACGACCGGGAAGCGATCACCGAGGCCATCGCGGCCTTTCTCGACGAAGGAGTCGATCTGGTCGTCTGCACCGGGGGCATGAGCGTCGACGCCGACGACCTCACGCCGGCGGCCATCGAGGCCGTCGCCGACGAGATCCTCTTCCGCGGCGTTCCGGCCCTCCCGGGGTCGATGCTCATGCTGGGACGGAAGGGGGGAAAGGCCATCGTCGGCGCACCGGCCTGCGTCATTCACGACGAGAGGACGACCCTCGACCCGCTCCTTCAGCTCCTTTTCGCGGGCCTTTTTCCCACCGAAAAGGACGTCCGTCTCTGGGGCGTGGGAGGGCTCTGCCGTCACTGTCCCGTCTGCTGTTACCCCGACTGCGCCTTCGCCGCCAGGCCGTGACGGAAAAACGGTACCTGAAAGAGGTCGGGCTCCGGGCCACCAAAGCCCGCCTGACAACCCTGAAGCTCCTCTACGAAAGAGGCCGCCCCCTCTCGCACGGCGAGATTCAGGAAGGCCTCGGCGAAGGCCTTGACCGGGTGACCCTCTACAGGACTCTCGCCTCCCTGGAACGGGCCGGACTCGTCCACCGCGTCCAGGGAACGGACGGTGCCTGGCGTTTCTGCGCCCACCGCCCCGACCAGGCCGGATGCCCCGGCAATCATCCTCACTTTCTCTGCCTCCAATGCGGCGCCATGGTCTGCCTCACCGGCCAGCCCCTGCCCCACGTCGACGTGCCGCCGGGATGCTCCGTCTCGGGCAAGCAGCTCGTCGTCTACGGCCTCTGCCCTTCCTGCCGTGAACGCGAAAAGGAGGGGAGGGAAAAGGCCCGCTCAGGCCTGAGGAAAGGCCGATGAGACACATCGGCGACCGTTGACAAGAAATGGCCCCGAAGCCATAATTGTCTTGATGAAGTAACCGTTTCAAAAACCATCGGGTCTGAGCGGCACCTGTTCCCGTCATCGGGTCTCCCTTTACGCCGTCTTTTCCGGTGAGTCCTGTCAGGGAACGCCTTTTCTTCGGGCAACCATGACTCGGGGGATGGTTTCTGTGCGCTGCCGTCTCGTCGCTCTCGCCCTAAGTCTCATCCTCTTCGCCGCAGCGGGTGCCGCGGCGGGGGAATTCGTCACCATCGTCACCGGCTCGACGGGAGGTACCTACTATCCCGTCGGGACCCTTCTGGCCAATCGGTTCAACACGGCCATGCTGACCAAGGGGTACAAGTTCTCGGCCCAGAGCTCGGGAGGGACGACGGAAAACCTGGAGATGCTCCATTCAGGCCAGGCCAGGATGGCCATCGCCATGTGCAACCTGACAGGACTGGCCTACCTGGGACAGGACCTCTACGGCGACAGCCCCAACCCCGACCTCCGCTACGTCTTCGGCCTCTGGCCCGACGTCTCCCAGTTCGTCATCACCAAGTCATCGGGCATCAAGGGCTGGGGCGACCTGAAGGGCAAGAAGATCGCCGTCGGCCCTCCCGCCTCGGGGACGGAATTCAGCACCCGCACCATGCTTCAGGCCATTTCGGGTCTCACCTTTGACGACATCGTCCCCGAATATCTGGGCTACAGCGAAGCCGCCCAGGCCCTCCAGAACGGCCACATCGACGGCGCTCTCCTTGAAGCCGGCGTTCCCACCTCGGCCGTGACGGAACTCTACGCCGGCCGCACCGAAGTGGACATGCTCCCCTACGAGGGCGAGGATCTCAAGAAGCTCCTCGAAGCCGCCCCCTGGTATGCCGAGGTTCTCATCCCCGCCGGCACCTACCCCAAGCAGGGCAGAGACCTTCACGTCGTCGGCGTCAAGTGCGCCCTCATCGCTCACCCCGATGTGGCCGACGACATCATCTACCAGTCCCTGGAGACGATCTACGCCTCCAGGGAGGCCCTTCTCAAGGCCCACTCCGCCTTCAACCAGGTCGACTTCGACAGGCCCCTGGCCGGCCTTTACGGCGCCCCCCTTCACCCCGGCGCCGTCAAGTTCTACCGGGAAAAGGGCATGACCGTCCCCGAAGAGCTTCTGCCTCCCGATATGAAGTAAACCGCATCCTTCACGTCCTAAAGAGGGAGGGGCCGGGATTTTCCGACGGGAAATCGGCCCCTCCCTTCTTCCCCCCATGGAACCCCCAGAAGAGGGAGGCACTGCGATACGATGAAGTTACCGGGCTTTCTCAACCCTGCAGAACACATTCCCAACCGCCAGTTCGCCGGCCGAATCGGCCTGATCGCCCTCGTCCTCACCGTCTCGACTTCGCTTGTCCACTGCTGGATGAACAGTTTCGGCCTCCTCATGGCCATCAAGATGAACGCCATTCACCTGGGGACGATGATGGCCATCACCTTCCTCTACTACCCGGCGACGGCCCGCTCCCCCCGGGAGGTGCCCAGCGTCGTCGACTGGCTCTTGGCCGCCCTTTCCCTGGCGGGAACGGCCTACGTCCTCCTCGCCTACGACCGGCTTTTGGCCAGCCACCTCAACACGATCACCCTCGACCGGGTCATGGCCGTCATGACCATGGCCCTCCTCCTTGAGGCGAGCCGACGGGCCGTGGGCATCCCCCTGACCCTGCTGAGCATCCTCTTCGTCGCCTACACCCGCTTCGGCCCCTACTTCCCGGGCCTTTTCGCCCACAAGGGCTTCACCTGGCAGAGGATCATCGTCCGCATGGCCCTCACCGACGAGGGCATCTACGGCGTTTCCCTCATGGTCTCGTCGACTTACGTCTTCATGTTCATCCTTTTCGGCTCCTTCCTGGCCGCCACCAAGACGAGCGACTTCTTCAACGACTTCTCCCTGGCCCTGGCCGGCCGCTACCGCGGGGGCCCGGCCAAGGTGGCCGTCATCGCCTCGGCCCTCATGGGCAGCATCTCCGGCAGCGCCCAGGCCAACGTGGCCACGACGGGGGCCATCACGATCCCCCTCATGAAGCGCGTCGGCTACGCCCCCTTCTTCGCCGGAGCCGTCGAGGCCACGGCCAGCACGGGAGGCATCCTCATGCCGCCCATCATGGGGGCGGCGGCCTTCATCATGAGCACCTTCCTGGGCATGCCCTACTTCAAGATCATGCTCGCCGGCGTCACGCCGGCCATCCTTTATTACATGGCCGTCATGATCATGGTCGACCTGCGGGCCAAGAAGAGAGGCCTCACGGGCGTCCCCGCCTCGGAGCTTCCTCCTCTGGGCAAGACCATGAAGGAGCGGGGCCACATGCTCCTCCCCCTGGCTCTCATCATCTACTTCCTCATGGCCGGCTACACGCCCCTCTTCTCGGCCTTCCTGGGACTGATCTCCATCATCGTCCTCTCGTCGCTCCGCAGGAGCACCCGCATGACCCTGAGGGACTTCATCCGGGCCCTGGACGACGGGGCGAAAAACGCCGCTCCCGTCGCCATCGCCTGCGCCGTCGTCGGCTTCATCGTCGGTGCCGTGAGCATGACCGGCGTGGGACAGATCGTGGCCCTCAACATCATCATGTTCTCCGGAGGCAAGCTATGGCTGGCCCTGATCCTCTGCATGTTCGCGGCCCTCGTCCTCGGCATGGGCCTGCCCGCTACAGCCTGCTACATCATCACCGCCACCATCGCCGCCCCCGCTTTGCAGCAGATGGGAGTACCTCCCCTGGCGGCCCACTTCTTCGCCTTCTACTACGGAACCATGTCAGCCGTCGTCCCGCCCGTGGCCCTGACGAGCTACACCGCCGCGGGACTTGCCGGAGCGAAACCGATGAAAGTAGCCGTCACCGGTTTCGGCCTGGCCCTATCGGGCCTTCTCCTGCCCTACCTCTTCGTCTACAACCCCGTCCTTCTCATGGAGAACTTCCACCTCGGCAGCTACGCCTTCGTCGTCATCATGGCCGCCTTCGGCATCTTCTCCCTTTCGGCGGGACTGATCGGCATGCTCAAGACCGAGATGCCCACCTGGGAACGGACCCTTTTCGTCGTCATCGGCATTTCCATGGTGACTCCCCTGCGCTACTACAAACTCATCAGCCTGGCCCTCATGACCGGCCTGGTAGCCTTCCACTACCTTCGTCATCGCAGAACACCGGCGACAGCCTGAAGCAAAGGGCCTTCAAAGGCGAGAGTGGGCCTCCCCTCGGGGAGGCCCACTCTCGCCGCAAAGTCTCAGGAAAAGCGAAACCTCAGGCCTTGCCCTTCTCGCGGAGGGCCTTCACGTCGGCACCCCGGTCGACGGCGACGATCTCGGCCAGGATGGAGAGGGCGATCTCCTCCGGTGTCTCAGCGTTGATGGGCAGGCCGATAGGGGCATAGAGACTTTTCAGGAAACCCTCATCGACGCCTCTTTCCGTCAGGGAGGCCATGAGAGCCTTCGTCTTCTTCCTGGAACCGATCATGCCGATGTAGGCCACCCCCCTCCCCTCAAGCCGACGGGCGACATCGCCGTCGAGGACATGGCCACGGGTGACGATGACGACGAAGGCCCTGTCGTCGAAGGGGATCCTCCCGTCGAAGGCCTCGTCGAGGGAGCAGCAGTGGACCTCCGCTCCGGGAAAGCGTTCGGCGTTGGCGAACTCTTCCCGCTCGTCCCAGACGACGACGTCATAGGCCGCAGCGGCGGCCACGAGGGCCACGGCCCTCCCGACGTGACCGCCGCCGAAGACGACAATCCGCTTGCGGCTGCCGATGTATTCCATAAAGACGCCCGCCGCACCGCCGCAGAGGGCCTCTTCGCCGTTGAGGGGCTCGCCCTGGAGGGTTTCCTTGAAATAGCAGATCTCCTCCCTGTCGCGGATCATCTCCTGAGCCCGGGTGATCACGCGGTGCTCCAGGATGCCGCCCCCCACGGTGCCCACGATGGAACCGTCGGGGCGTACCCACATCCGGGCCCCCCGGGAACGGGGCGTCGAGCCGGCCTCCTCGACAAGGGTGCAGAGGACGCCCTCGTCCCCTGCCTGAAGGGCGTCATGGATGGCCTCGAAAACGTTGCGGTAGCTTTTGTACATCCCCTTGACCTCCTTATACCATCAAGTAGCATTATCTTGACAGCCCGTCGGCCAAATGACAATGCGGATTCAGCCCCTTCACGACAAGGAGAGCGGCAAATGGATGAACAAAAAAAATCTTTAGGCCCCAAGGACGGCAATCTCCTGGGCAACAGGGCACCGGAAGGAAGCCCGGCGGGTCTGATCCTAGCGGCGGGTTTCTCTTCCCGCATGGGCCGCTGCAAGGCCCTTCTCGACCTGGCGGGGCAATCGGCCCTGGAGCGGGTCGTCCGTTCCCTTCGCCTGGGAGGCGTGGAGAGGATCGTCGTCGTCACCGGCCACTACCGGACCGAGGTGGAGACCGAGGCCCGGCGCCTCGGCTGCTCCGTCGCCTTCAACGCCGACTACGAACGGGGCATGTTCTCCTCCATCCGGCGGGGCGTGCTGGCCCTCGATGGCGCTCCGGCCCTTCTTCTCCTCCCCGTCGACGTCCCCCTCGTCTCCTTTCAGGTCATCTCCGCCCTTGTGGCCGTCCATCACCGGGGATCGGAGCTGGCCTATCCGGCCTTCCTGGGAAAAAGAGGACACCCGCCCCTGATCGGGCACTCCCTCTTTCCGGCTGTCATCGGCGACGACGGCTCCCGGGGAGGGCTCCGGCCCATCCTGGAAGCCCGGGAGCACCTGGCCCAGGACGTGGCCGTCCCCGACGAGGCCGTCCTTCTCGACATGGACTCCCCTGAGGACTACGAAGCCCTTCGGGCCAAGGCCCTCCGGCGGGACATCCCGAACGAGAAGGAATGCCGTGCCCTCTTGGACCTGGCCGAAACGCCCGAGGAGGTCCGTCGCCACGGCGAGACCGTCGCCGACCTCGCCGATCGCCTCGCCGCCTCTCTTGCCGGGAAGGTGCCGATCGACAGACAACGCCTCCGGGCGGCCTGCCTCCTGCACGATCTGGCCCGAACCAGCGCCGATCATGCCCTTGCCGGTGCACGCTTTCTGCGCTCCTGGGGCTGGAAGGGCGTGGCCGATCTCGTGGCCGATCACATGGACGGCCCCCAAGGCGAGACCCTCGACGAAGGCGCCCTGCTTTTCGCCGCCGACAAGGCCGTTCAATCCTCCCAGATCGTCGGCATCCCCCTCCGTCGGAAGTTGATGGAGAAGCGATTCAGGGGCAACGCCGAGGCTCTCGCAAACGCTCTCGACCGCCTCGACAGAGCCGAAGCCATCTTCAGGGCCCTGAAAGAGCGGACAGGGCAGGCGCTTTCCCTTTGAGCCGCCTCTGCCTCGTCCGCCACGGCGAACCCGACCTGCCCCAGGCCTCGACGCTCTTTCTGGGCCAGATTGATCCGCCTCTGTCCGGCCGGGGCCGCGAGCAGGCCGCCTGTCTCAAAGAGGCGCTGAGCGGCCTCTCCCTCGACGGGGCCTACGCCAGCGATCTCCGGCGCACCGAAGAGACGGCACGGATCGTCCTCGGCCGACGAAGCTGTCCCCTCACTCTGACACCGGCCCTGAGAGAAGTCGCCCTCGGTGCCTGGGAGGGGAAGAAGCGGTGCGAGATCGCCCGAAGGGAACCGGAGGCCTACGAGGCACGGGGCAAGGACATCCTCGCCTTCCGGCCGCCGGGAGGGGAGAGCCTCCTCGATGTCGCGGCACGGGCCCTTCCCCTTCTGGAGGCCATAATGAATCAGGAAGGCACCTTTCTCGTCGTCACTCACGCCGGCGTGCTGCGCCTTTTCCTGAAATCCCTTCTCGACCTTCCCCCCAGCCGCCTCTTTTCGTTCCGCTTCGATTACGGCTCTCTCTCGATCGTCGAAAGGAGGGGGCGGAAAAAGGAAATCCTCTGCCTCAACGGGAGATCCCTCCCGGAGGAGCAGGAGCGCCCAAAGGACCAAAGAGGGGACAAAGGACCATGAACAGGAAGGATCACCTTCATGAATACACGAAACTACTTGAGAATTTCATGGCTTTTGGTACTATGAGCTCAAATGAAAACGAGGCCGATCAGGGCCATCAACGACGAAACGGGAGGTAACGACTATGGCTAAGCGTCTCATCGAATGTGTTCCCAATTACAGCGAGGGCCGTCGGAAAGAGGTCATCGAGTCCATTGTGGCCCCCTTCAAGGAGACGAAGGGATGTTATCTTTTCGACTACCGGGCCGATGAGGATCATAACCGCCTCGTCGTGAGCCTCGTCGGCGAGCCTGAGGCGATCAGCGACGCCCTCGTCGCCTCAGCCAAAACGGCCCGCGACGCCATCGACATGAACAGTCACCAGGGAGCCCACCCCCGCGTCGGCGCCATCGACGTCATTCCCTTCACGCCGGTGAGCAACATCACCATGGAAGAGTGCGTCACTCTGGCTCACGACTTCGGCAAGCGCTACCAGGCCGAGACGGAGATCCCCGTCTACTTCTACGAGGAGGCCGCCCTTCGCCCCGAGCGCCAGAAACTTGAAGTGGTCCGCAAGGGACAGTATGAGGTACTCAAGGACGAGGCCAAGACCAACCCCGACCGCCACCCCGACCTCGGCGGCCCCGGCCTGCATCCTACGGCGGGGGCGACCGTCGTCGGCGCCCGCAAGTTCCTCGTCGCCTTCAACGTCAACCTGGGAACGAAGGACGTGGCCGTCGCCAAGGAGATCGCCAACGCCGTCCGTGCCTCCAAGGGCGGCTTCTGTCACGTCAAGGGCATCGGCCTGGCCCTTGAGGAGCGTGGCCTCGTCCAGGTCTCGATGAACATCGTCGATTACGAGAAGAACGCCATCTACCGCGTCCTCGAGACGATCCGCATGGAGGCCGCCCGGTGGGGCGTTCCCGTGGTGGAGACGGAAATCTACGGCATGGTCCCGGCCGCCGCCGTCCTCGACAGCGCCGCCTACTACATGCAGGTCGCCGGCTTCGACCCCAAGCAGGTCATCGAGCTCAAGCTCCTGGAGATGATGGGAGAGGACGACCGATGACGGTCAAGCTCTTCCGCAACGCCCGGATCTACACGCCCGTCGACGGAGGCCGTCCCGCCGCCGGCGCCGACCAGGGCAAGGTGGCCTTTTACGAACGGGGGGCCCTCCTCACCGAGGGAGGGCGGATCGTCGCCGTCGGCGCCGAAGAGGGCGTGACGGCGCGGCTCAACCGCCGCCCCGACATGGAAATCGACTGCGGCGGAGCCTGCCTGATCCCGGGCTTCGTCGACCCCCACACCCACATCTGCTTCGCCGAGCGCCGCGAGAGGGAGTTCGAGCTGCGTCGGGCCGGGACGCCCTACCTGGAGATCCTCCGCCAGGGCGGGGGCATCCTCTCGTCGGTCCGGGCCGTCCGGGCCGCCTCGGAGGAGGAGCTCTTCGAGGTCACCGTCGGGAACGTCCTCTCCGCCCTCTCCCTGGGAACGACGACGATGGAGATCAAAAGCGGCTACGGCCTGGACACGGAAAACGAGCTCAAGATGCTCCGCGTCATCGACCGGATCCGCCGCGAGACACCCCTGGACATCACGGCCACCTTCATGGGAGCCCACGCCATCCCCGAGGAGTTCAAGGGCAACGGCGACGGCTTCGTCGATCTCATCATCAGCGAAATGATCCCCGCCGTCGTCGAACAGGGCATCGCCGACACCTGCGACATCTTCTGCGAGGAGGGCATCTTCTCCGTCGAACAGAGCCGGCGTCTTCTCGAGGCGGCCCGAGCGGCGGGGATGAAGCTGCGCGCCCACGTCGACGAGGTCCACGACACGGGAGGGGCCGCCATGGCCGGCGAGCTGGGCGTCCTCTCGGCCGAGCACCTGCTGGCCGCCAACGACGACGGCCTCCGGGCCATGGCCGCCTCGGGCGTCATCGCCGACCTCCTGCCCGGCACGGCCTACAGCCTCCGCAAACCCTACGCCCGGGCCCGGAAGATGATCGAACTGAACGTCCCCGTCGCCTGCGCCACCGACTGCAACCCCGGCTCCTGCTTCTGCGAGTCCATGCCTTTCATCTTCGGCCTTTCGGTGATGAACATGGACATGACGCCCGAGGAGGCCCTGACGGCCATGACCCTCAACAGCGCCTACTCGGCCGGCCTGGCCGACCGCGTCGGCAGCCTCGACGAGGGAAAGTCGGCCGACTTCCTCCTCCTCGACTGCGACTCCCCGGCCGGAATCGCCTACCACGCCGGCGTCTCCCCCGTTTTGGCCGTCTACAAGCGCGGCGAACACGTCGCCTGATCGGAATGGAGAGAGGAGTCTGACCATGGAACTGTCCAAAATGCACCTCAAGGAATTCACTCGCGAGCTGGCCTCCGACTCGCCCGCTCCGGGCGGCGGCAGCGTCGCGGCCCTCTGCGGCGCCCTGGGCGCGGCCCTTGCCGAGATGGTGACGAGCCTCACCATCGGCAAGGAGAAGTACCGTGACGTCTGGGACGAGATGGGCAAGGTCCAGAAGGAGGCCAAGGAACTGCAGGAGCGCTTCTACTCCCTCATGGACCAGGATGCCGAGGCCTTCAACACCTTCTTCGCCGCCCTCAAGATGCCCAAGGAGACGGATGAGGAGAAGGCCCTCAGGACGGCGAAGATGCAGGAAGGCCTGAAGGAGGCCGCCATCGTCCCCCTCGAGACCCTCACGGCCTGCCAGCTCCTGGCGGGACTGGCCGAGATCGCCACCCGCCGGGGCAACGGCAACGCCGTCACCGACGCCGGGACGGCTGCCCTCCTCGCCCGCGCCGCGGCCAAGGCGGCGGCTTACAACGTCCGGATCAATCTGGGCGGCATCAAGGACGAGGCCTTCGTGACCAAGACGAAGGCCGAAGTCGACCAGGCCATGGAGCGCATCGAAAAGGCCGTGGCCGACGTGGAACGCCACATCGAAACCCTGCTCTGAGAACACCGGCCACGAGAAAAGGCGCCGCCTTCAGGCGGCGCCTTTTCTCGTGGCCGAAGACGATCAGCTCTCGTCGACGCCGGGCAAAACGGGCACGAAACGGCAGTAGTCTTCCCAGGCATCGACGAACCCCCCTTCGGTTCTGGCGCGGACGAGAAGCCGCTCCGTCCCCGGTCCGACCCGCAGGGGAACAACGAGCCGCCCTCCGCGGTCAAGCTGATCGGACCAGGCCGGGGCCAGCTCTTCCGCTCCGGCGGTGACGATGATCCCCCGGTAGGGGGCCGACGGGGCATACCCCTCGCGGCCGTCGCCGACGACGACGGTGACGGCAAGGCCGAGATCCGTCAACACCGAGCGGGCCTGACGGGCCAGGGCAGCGATCCGTTCGACGGAGACGACGGAACAGCCCATGCGGGCCAGCAGAGCGGCCTGATAGCCCGATCCCGTGCCGATCTCAAGCACGGCGTCGCCGGGCCCCACTCCCAGCAGCCAGGTCATGCGGGCCACCATGTAGGGCTGAGAGATCGTCTGTCCCCGGCCGATGGGCAGGGGACCGTCCTCCCAGGCATGGGCCTCCAGCTCGACGGGGACAAAGCGGTGACGGGGCAGATCGGCCATGGCCTCCGTCACGATCCCCGCCGGAATGTCCCGGCCCAGGATCTGGCGGCGCACCATGGCCCGGGCCCGGGCTCTCCAGTCAGTCATGGCACGTCACCTTCCCCAGTCCAGTTCCTTCAGACGGCGCCAGAAGAGAACGACGCCCTCGGCGACGGCCGCCTCTCCCTGGCGGGGCCGGGCCAGCCCCGTCAGGACCTGCCGAAAGGCCTTGCCGTCCATCCTGTTGCCTCCGGCGAGAAGAACGGTTCCTTCAGGAAGAGGTCCCAGACGGATCGGCTGGAGCTGGGGCTTCCGCCCCGCCCAGGGACCGGGATCGGCGACGGACCAGGCCCCGCCTTCAAAACCCGCCAGGGTGACCCAGTGTCCGCCGCGGCGGCGCCATTCCCCGCCGCGGCGGACATACCAGCCCACCTGAAGGACCGCTCCTCCTCCCGTCGCCAGGGCAAGGCCGACGTCATCCCAGCAGGGAGCCGGCACGAGACCGTACCGAAAGGGTCGGGAGGACCATCCCTGATACTCGAGGGCAAGCCCCTCGAGGGAACGGTCCCGGAGAAAACGGTCCAGCCCCTCCAGGAAAGACGACGGCGCCGTCCCGCCCAGAAAGAAGCGCGTGTCCATGTAAGCCCCGCTCCCCAGGACGGCGACGACGGCACGCCCGTCCTCGACGAGCCCCAGAGCCTCGAGGACGTTGGAAGCCGCCGCCGGCCCGCAGTGGACCCACCCCCCCAGAGGAAGGGCAAGGGACCGGTCCGTCTGGGTCAGGTCGGGAAAGGACGAAGGCGGAGCCTCGGGAACAACGCCGCCGAAGGCGACGGGGCCAAGGAGTTCGACCCGTCCGGCCCGCTCCGCCAGCGGCCCCAGAACAGCCAGCCGATCCCCGCCGGGCAGCACCGTCCAGGCCAGGATCGGCGCCGTCGCGCCCGAGGCCGTGACGGCAGAATAAGGAAGTGAGGCAAGGGGAGCGGCGGGAAAAAGAAGAGCCCGGGAAGAGCCGGGGACCTGCTCCGGAAGGGAAGAGGCCGAAAGGGACCGGGCGAAAAGGAGGGCGGCGATGAGAACGGGCAAGCCCTTCAAGGGACTCACCTCCCAAGGCGACAGTGACTGAAGAGGGCCGCGTCTTTCCGGCGCGGCCCTCGCGGGATCCAAGGGCTAAAGCAGGGGATAGCGGCCGACGGAGGCGTCAGAACGCATGAGGATCCGGACGTACTGGGCGCGCTCCCAAGCGTGGGGATCGTCGGCGTGGCGCTTGTCCAGCCTGCCCCGGAAATCGCCGATCGTCCCGTAGCCGTGACGGTCCATCCAGGAGGAAAAATCGGAGAGAACCGTTCCGGCATAGTCGAGGCCATGGCGGTAAAAGGCCGTCACCATCTGGACGGCGCTGGCCCCGGCGAGGATCATCTTGGCCATGTCCGCCGCCGTCAGGACAGCCGTCGAGGCGACAAGGTCTCCCTTGACGCGGCCGTTGGCGAGGGCCGTGAAGCGCAGGGGGAGACGGTTCTCCTCCCGTTCGCTGAGGTCGAAGACGAAACGGGGCTTCTCCGTCTCGGCATCGATATCGGGCTGGAAGAAGCGGTTGAAGAGGACGAATCCCCCCGCACCGGCTTCGGCCATCCGTTTCATGACCTGCAGGGGGTTGGCGTAGAAGGGGCTCAGCTTGACCGAGACGGGAAGGGAGACGGCACGGCAGACCCGGGCGACGGCGTCGACCTGCTCGTCTTCGATGTCGCTGCCCCTCTTGTCGGGATCGACGGGGGTGGTGTAGAAGTTCAGTTCCAGGGCGTCGACGCCCGTGGCGGCCAACTTTCTGGCCCACTCCGTCCAGGTCTCGGCCGTGACGGCGTTGAGGCTGGCGATGACGGGGATGGAGAGGTTGCGCTTGGCCTTGCTCACCCACTCCAGGTGTTCTTCCGGACCGGCGTAGGCCATGCCGGGGAAGATGGAGATCTCCGACTGCTCCCGCGAATCGAAGCCCATGAGCAGATCTTCGAGGCGGTCATGACCCAGGCGGATCTGCTCCTCGAAAAGAGAGGCGATGACGACGGCGGCAACGCCGGAGGCCTCGAGGCCCTTGAGGGTCTCCAGGTTCGCCGTGAGACGGCTTGCCCCGGCGATGACGGGATTCTTGAGCTCCAGGCCCATAAAGGACGTTTTCAGGTCAGCCATGAATCATCCTCCTCCTCGTCTGTCTGGTCTGTGCCCCTGTCGGGGCCGACGGGCTTTACCCTGTTACCAGAATAGCCCATGGCCGCTCTTTTGTCCACAAAAAAGATCATTCACAGGCAGCCAGACCGGTCCCGTCTCTTGTCAGGCGGAATCGGGAAAGAATGCCTTCAAGGCGCTTCGACCCTTCCAGCAGATCGTGAGCCAGCGTGGATCGCTACCTGATCCTGACGGTGGTCTTGAGAACAAAACAAAGAGAACCTAACAGAAAGAACAGCGCTAACGAAAGAAAACCACCTGGCTCGTCTGGTTTTCAGACCGCCAGCCTTCAGGAAATTCTCTTCAAGTAACCCGTTTTAGACGAAAGACTGCCGCCCCTCTATAATGGGACAGCGACGTCCCTCTCAGGGACCGCGCCTGAAGGAGGCTGATTCTTTGAAGACAAGACAGGACAGAGCCCCCGAAGGGGCCGCTGCGAACCAGGTCGTCGAGCGCTCCCGGGTCGAGGAGAGCCGCACCTGGCGCCTTGAGGACATTTTCGAGACCCCCCGGGACTGGGAGCGGTGCCTCCAGGAGGTGACGGCCGACCTTCCCCGGCTCGAGGCCTTCGCCGGGCGCCTGGGAAGCTCGGCGGCCACGCTGCTTGAGGCGTTGCGGCTCCGCGACGACATCAGCCGCCGCGTCGGCGCCCTTCTGGCCTACGCCTTCATGAGGCGCGACGAGGACACGGGCAACACCGAATCCCAGGCCCTGGCCGACCGGGCCACGGCCTGCTACGTCGCCGCCGAAGGCGCCCTCTCCTGGATGGCTCCGGAGCTGCTCGCCCTCGAGGCGGACCGCCTTGAAAGGTTTTACGCCGACGAGAAGGATCTGGCCCTCTACCGCTTCTCCCTGGAGGAGATCCTCCGCATGAGGCCCCATGTCCTCTCCGCCGCCGAAGAGGCGCTGCTGGCTTCCATGGGCGAGATGGCCCAGACGGCGGACAACGTCTTTTCCATGCTCACCAACGCCGACATCCGCTTCCCCACCTTGAAGGACGAGGAGGGGCAGGAGGTGGAGCTGAGCGAGGAGCGCTTCTCCCGCTACCTCCGCTCTCAGGACCGCCGCGTCCGAAGGGAGGCTTTCGAGGGCATCCTCGGCACCTACAGGAAATACCGCAACACCCTGGCCGCGGCCTACAGCGGCTCCGTCAAGAAGGACCTCTTCTCGGCGAGGGCGAGACGGTACGGGTCCTGCCTTGAGGCGGCCCTCGACGGCAACGCCATCCCCGAGACCGTCTACGACAACACCGTCGCCACCATCCGCCGCCGCCTCGACGCGCTTCACCGCTACCTGAGGCTCCGCCGCAAGGTCCTGGACCTGGAGGAACTCCACATGTACGACCTCTACGTTCCCCTCGTGGCCGACATGGACCGGAGCTACAGCTACGACGAGGCCCTCGATCTGGTCCGGGCCGGGCTTCAGCCGCTCGGCGAGGACTACGGCAAAATCCTCGATGAGGGCTTCCGCAACCGCTGGATCGACGTCCACGAAAACCGGGGCAAGCGCAGCGGCGCCTACTCCTGGGGAACCTACGGCGTCCACCCCTACGTCCTTCTCAACTACGGCGGAACGATCCGGGACGTCTTCACCATCGCCCACGAGATGGGCCATGCGCTGCACCGCCACTACTCCGACAGCGCCCAGCCCTTCGTCTACTCGGGACACTCCATCTTCCTCGCCGAGGTGGCCTCGACGACGAACGAAGCCCTCCTGCTGAAGGAGATGCTCCGCCGGGCCGGAACGGAGAAGGAGCGCCTCTACCTCCTCAACTACTCGCTGGAGCAGGTTCGGACCACCGTCTTCCGCCAGACTCTCTTTGCCGAGTTCGAGCTCGAGACGCACCGCCGCGCCGAGAGGGGCGAGCCCCTCACCCCCCAGGCCCTGGAAGATCTCTGGCGGGAGCTGAACAGGGCCTACTACGGCCCTGAAGCGGTCGTCGACGACCTCATCGCCAGCGAGTGGTCCCGGATCCCCCACTTCTACAACGCCTTCTACGTCTACCAGTACGCCACGGGATACGCCTCGGCCGTCTACCTCGCCGAAAGAATCGCTGCCGGCGACGGAACGGCCCTAAAGCGGTACCTCGCCTTCCTGAGCCGGGGCTCGTCGGCTCCGTCCATGACCATCCTCGGCGACGCCGGCGTAGACATGACGACGGCGGCCCCCATGGAGGCCACCATCGACCTCTTCGAGAGCCATCTCGACGAAATGGAAAGGCTCCTCGCCGCAGGACGAGAAGCCGGGAAGGAGACGCTCCGATGACAAAAAAAGCCGCCAAAGGCGACCGCGTCCGCGTTCACTACCGGGGAACCCTCCTTGACGGAAACCTCTTCGACAGCTCCCGGGACCGCAACGAACCGATCGAGTTCGTCGTCGGCGACGGACAGATGATCGCCGGCTTCGACGGAGCCGTCGAGGGCCTGGCACCGGGAGAGGTGAAGACTCTCGTCATCCCCTGCGACGAGGCCTACGGACCCCGTCACGAGGAGATGGTCTTTCCCGTTCCGCTCGAACAGCTCCCGGAGGGAATGGACCCCGCCGTCGGCCAGAACCTCCAGATGCGCTTCCCCGACGGCCAGATCGTGAACGTCCGCGTCGCCGCCGTCGGCGACGAGATCCTCCTCGACGGCAACCACCCTCTGGCGGGAGAAGACCTGCGCTTCGAGATCGAGCTCGTCGAGATCGTCGCCGACTGATACCGGGGCCCCTCAGGCCTTCCTGCGGGGCCCGTAATCGGCAAAACGCGCCAGGGCATCGGCCAGGGCCTCCTCCGAGAGGAGGGGCACCGTGCCGACGGCCTTGGCGCGCCAGTAGATTTCGGCGACGAACTCGATCTCCTCGGCGACGGCGAAGGCTCGGTCAAGATCGGCCCCCAGGGCGATCAGGCCGTGATGGGCCATGAGAACGGCCCCATCGTCACCGAGGGCCTCGGCGGTGAGACGGGCCAGCTCCGGCGTGCCGAAGGTGGCGTAGGGAGCGACCTTCACCTTCCTGCCGGCGAAACCGACGAGGTAGTGGACGGGGGGGATCTCCCAGCCCAGGCAGGCCAGGACGGTGGCGAAGGGCGAGTGGGTATGGACGACGGCACCGGCATCGGGACGGCGGCGGTAGACCTCGAGGTGGAGCTCCCACTCGCTGGAGGGACGCTGGCGGCCCTGAACAAGCCGTCCCTGGCCGTCGAGAACGGCCACGTCTTCGGCCTCGACGGCGAAGTAGTCGATGCCGCTGGGACTGACAGCCCAAAGGTCGCGCTTGCGGTCATAGACGCTCAGGTTGCCTCCCGTCCCCCGGGTGAGCCCCGAACGGACGAGCTTTTTCCCATAGGCCACGACGGCCTTGCGCGCTTCTTCGAGAATCATCGCGACCTTCCTTCCCGGGCTCATGGCCCTGGATCATGAACCACCCACCTCAAACGGAAAAGGGGGCGATCATCGGTGCACCTCCTGGGACTGGCCGCCGTCGTCGGGGCTGCCGCACTCTTCGGACTGATCGGCCCGGCCCTTCACGCCGCCGGAGACCTGGGCCTCGGCCCTCTGGCCGTACCTCTCGCCCGGGCCGTCGGGGCCACGGCCGTGACGGCCCTCATCGCCCTCCACCTCAGGCCCCGATGCCTTCTTTCGCCCTTCCGGGCCCCTCGGGTTGGCTTCCTCTCGGGCTTTTTCGGCGTCTTCGGCATCTACGCCGCCACCAACTACGGCATGCTTCACGTCCCCCTGGCCCTGGCGGTGACCCTCTTCTACACAGCCCCCCTCTGGGTGCTCCTCCTGGGCCATCTCTGGGGCAAGGAACCCTTCTCGACGCGGGCTGCCGTCGCCGCCGCCATCGCCCTCGTCGGCATCCGCATCTCCCTGGGTGTCTCCGACGGGGCAGAGCGCCACTGGCTCGGCATGGCGGCCATGGTCGCCGGCGGCATCTCCTACGCCGCCCACATCCTCCTGGGCCGCTACGGCCCCGCCGCCACGGACCCCCTGGGCAGCTACCTGGCCACCTTCTTCTGGGGATCGGTCATCCTCCTGCCCCTGGCCCTCGCCACCGGCGAACTCCCGGCCCTGCTGCGGGCTCCGTCGCGGGCCTGGCTCCCCCTGGGCTATCTCATCGTCGGCCCCACTCTGGGCAGTTACGGCCTGCTCCTTTTCGCCCTCCGCCACATCGAAGGGCGTGTCGCCTCCATCCTCTCCATGACGGAAATCGCCTTCGCCGCCTTCTGGGGCTTCGTCTTCCTCGACCAGAGACCGGCCCTTTCCGTCTGGATCGGTGCGGCGACGATCGTCGTCGCCGTCGTCATCCTCACCCGCCCTACCAGGGCCAGCCGGCCCCCCACCGCCAGTAACTCAGAATAGAAGGACCGAGAAGAAGGGCGAGAAAGGCCCCGACGGCCAGGAAGGGGGCCAGGGGGAGGGCCGTCTTCCGCTCCACCTTCCTGAGGACGAGAAGGGCCAGGGCGACGATGCCGCCGACCATGAACCCCAGGTAGAGGGCCAGTCCCGTCAGGCGCCATCCCAGGCCGGCTCCGCAGCCGGCCATGAGCATGGCGTCGCCCCAGCCCATGCCGCCCCGGCTGGCGGTGATGATGACGGCCACGACGGCAAAGCCCAGCAGGGCGCCGACGGCCCCGTCGAAAAGGGCCGGAAGGCCTCCGGCACTCCGCAGGAGGGCGAAGGGCAGGATCGGCAGCAGGGCCGTCACGTCGTAGATGTAGCCGCTGTGGATATCGGTCAGGGAGTTGAAGGCGAGGGAGAAGAAGACGGCCAAAGCCAGGAGGGCCGCCCAGCCCGGCCCCCATCGCCAGGCCAGGAGGCCAGCCCCGACGGCACAGATGACCTCGACGGCGAGAGAGCGCTTCGGAATGGGGGCATCGCAGCGGCGGCAGCGCCCCTTTTGCACCAGAAAGGAGACGATCGGCACCAGCTCTCCGGGGCCGAGCTCCTTCCCGCAGGAGGGGCAACGGGAGCGCTCCCGCCCCCACCAGGACCGATCCTGGGCGCTCCGTTCCGCCACGGCGTCGAAGAAGGAACCCAAAGCGGCGCCGAGGAGGGCGGAAAACAGGGCAAAAAGGGCATTGAGCGTCACGGGACACGCCTCCTTTTCTAAAAAAATAATAAAGATTGACAATTAGGAAATGTGTTACAATAACAGTGAGTTCATGCTTCTGGAAGGGAGGGGAGGACCATGACGGAAAAGATCCTTGTCGCCCTGGACCTGAGCCGGATCTCGGAAAAGCTCGTGGCCTACGGCCTGTCGCTGGCCCGCAGGCTTGACGCCGAGCTGACCTTCATCCACGTAATCCCCCACACCTACCTCTGGAAGGGCTATGAGCCCTGGATCCCCAAGGAGCTGGATGAAGAGGTTCAGCAGATCGCCCGAAAGAAAATTGCCTACTATATCCGCAAGGCCGAGGAGGACGATCCCCCCCGGGAAGGGGACAGGCCGGCCGAAGTCGTCGTCGAAGAGGGCAGTCCCGCCGATCGGGTCATCCGGAAGGCCCGGGAGGAGTGCTACACCCTCCTCGTCGTCGCCCACCGGGGTCATTCGACGCTGGAGCGTCTCGTCGTCGGCTCGACGGCGACCAACATCGCCCGTTACGCCCACTGCTCGGTACTCATCTTCCGCCCCGACGGGGAGTGAACCGTCGTGCATCTGGCCTGAAGTTGAGGGAGAGGCTATGATCGGGGGAACGTCCGATTGAGGAGGTCTCCCGATGTCCGTCACCCGTCTTTCTCTTGCCGTGCTGCCGCGTGCACTCCTTCTGCTTCTCCTCCTTCTCGCTCCCCTTGAAGCCGCCACCTTCTCCCGCATCCCCACGGCCGACCCTCTCGTGGCCCTCACCTTCGACGACGGCCCCCATCCAGGCATCACCGAAAAGCTCCTCGACATCCTGAAGGCCAAGGACGTGAAGGCCACCTTCTTCGTCGTCGGCCGCATGGCCGCCAAGCATCCCGACCTGGTCCGGCGCATTGCCCAAGAGGGACACACCGTGGCCAACCACACCTTCTACCACAACAACCTGACGACCCTGCCGCCGGAGAACATGGATCTCGAGTGGAAACTCTGCAACGACACCGTCGAAGGGCTGACGGGCAAAAAACCCCGCTTCGCCCGGCCACCGGGAGGGCAGTACGATGGAGAAGTCCTCCGGGCAGCCCAGCGGAGCGGGCTGAAAACGGCCCTCTGGACGGTGAACACCGCCGACTACGCGGGGAAGACAACCCAGCAGATCATCGGGCGCATCGGGCGCAATCTCCGCTGCGGCGCCGTCATCCTCCTTCACGACGGGCCGCCCGAGACGGTCGAGGCCCTGCCGGAGATCATCGACTTCATCCGCAAAAAGGGCTACCGCCTCGTCTCCCTTGATGAGGCCCTGCCCGACGGGACCGGAAGAGACGAAGAACTGGCGTCATTATAGCGCGCCGGAAGGCGTCGCCGAAGGTTGTGGCCGATTGGCGTCCCCTCTTTTCGTCGCTCACCGGAACAAAATCGACTTTCTCTGCCCCCTCGCCTGCCTGGGAGGGAATGAACAGCCCCTTTGGAATCTCTCCCTCGAGGCCTGGACGGAGCCGCATCC
Organism: Synergistaceae bacterium; assembly: GCA_016756725.1. Taxonomy (GTDB): domain Bacteria; phylum Synergistota; class Synergistia; order Synergistales; family Aminithiophilaceae; genus Aminithiophilus. The sequence goes on from JAESII010000004.1 coordinate 126,544, forward strand.
ACCCCGACGACCGGATCGGCCGGGAAGGTCTCCTGGTACAACTTTTCGACGGGGGCTGCCGCTGCCACGAGAAGGAATTCCGCTTCGGCGACTGGACCTGGCACCGGCTCAACCTCCGCGGCCTCCATGGCGTCAGCGACGGCGTCGCCCGCATCCGAAAGGGGGATCTTCTGGTAAGATAGGGTTCACCCCTTGAATGAAAGGAGCGATCCCTCTGCGGCACCTCAGAATGCCCGATTTGACACCCCGCCATGTCGTCGTGGCCGCCCTTGTCGCCGGCCTCTACGCCCTTCTCTGCCTCGCCTTCGCGCCCCTTTCCTACGGGGCCGTCCAGGTCCGCATCGCCGAAGCCCTGACCCTTCTCCCCTTCCTCCTGCCCGAAGCGGTGGCAGGGCTTTTCGTGGGCTGCCTCATCGCCAACTTCTTCGGCGGCCTCGGCCTGGTCGACGTCGTCTTCGGCAGTCTGGCTACGCTCTTGGCGGCGCTGCTGACACGGAGAATGCCCAACAAGCTCCTTGCCGCCCTCCCTCCCGTCATCGTCAACGGCCTCGTCGTCGGCGGCTATCTCTCGATCCTTCTGGAGCTTCCCTTTCTCCCGACGGCCCTTTATGTGGGCTTCGGCCAGGCCGTGGCCTGTTTCGGCCTGGGCGTCCCCCTCATTCACCTTTTGGGGCGCCGACTGGCCCCCCGTTCTCCGGAAGGAGGCTCTAACCGATGAGACAGTTCCGATGGAACCCCAACCGGGGCGACTGGAGCGGTGACGACACCCCCCGAAGGCCGACGTCCCCGGCAAGTCTGTCCCTCCTTCTTCTCGTTCCTCTGGCCCTGATCCTCTTTGCCGGAGGACCGTCGCTCGTGGCCTTTCTGACGGAACTGCTCTGGTTCGACGAAGTGAACGCCGCCCAGGTCTTCTGGATCCGGATCTGGCCCCAGGCCCTCCTTTTCGTCGCCGCCTCTCTCGTCTCCTTCGCCGTCCTCTACCTGAGCTGGCGACCGGCCCTGGCCCGGATCGACCTCCCCGACGAGATGTTCCTCTCCCGCAAAAGACAGAGACAGCTCCTCTTCCTGGCGGCCCTGATCCTCTCCCTCTTCCAAGGAGCCGGGGCCAGGGGACGGTGGGAGGAGGCCCTCCTCTTCCTCAGCGGCGTCCCCTTCGGCGTCGACGACCCTCTCTTCGGAAGAGACCTGGCCTTCTACATCTTCCGCCTTCCCTTCATCACCTTCCTCCGCCAGTGGCTCCAGGGGCTCTTCGTCCTGGCCTTCGGCGGCGTCGCCCTCCTCATCGCCCTCGGCGGCACCACAAGGGGACAACAGATGCCCTTTCCCCTCGCGCGGGCGGAAAAGAGGCAGCTCTCCCTCCTCGGCTCCACCATCGCCCTCTTCTGGTCCCTGGGCTTTTTCCTGGCCCGCTACGACCTGCTTTACTCCTCCCGGGGCGTCGCCTTCGGGGCGAGCTACACCGACGTCTTCGCCGAACTGCCGGCCCTCACCATCCTGGCCGGACTCACCTTCTTCCTGGCCCTCATCGTTCTCGTAGGCCTGTCCAGGAAGACCTGGAAGTTCGCCGGCCTCATCCTGGCCCTCTGGGCCCTGGCCAACCTGGCCCTGCGTGGCGCCTACCCCGGCATCATCCAGAAATACGTCGTCGAACCCAACGAATACCAGAGGGAGCGCCCCTTCATCGAACACAACATCACCGCGACGCTGCGGGCCTACGGCCTGGATACCGTCGAGGCCCTCGCCTTCGATCCCCTGCCGACGACGACGGCCGAAATGGTCGCGGCCAACCCGGAGACGATCGCCAACATCCGTCTCTGGGACGAGGCCACTCTGCTCCGGAGCTACCGCCAACTCCAGGAGATCCGCTCCTACTACGACTTCGCCGACATCGACATCGACCGCTATGACTTCGACGGAGACTACCGCCAGGTCATGCTGGCCCCGCGGGAGCTGGACCTGACCCAGCTCCAGAACCCCACCTGGGTCAACCGCCACCTCGAGTTCACCCACGGCTACGGCCTCGTCATGAACCCCGTCAACGAGGTGACGGCCACGGGACAACCCGTGCTCTGGGCCCGAGACCTGCCGCCCCGACTTTCGGTGCCCCTCGTCATCGACAGGCCCCAGATCTACTACGGCGAGAAGGCCTCGACCTACGCCCTGGTCCGCACGACGGTCCAAGAGTTCGACTATCCCATGGGAGGAAGCAACGTGAGGACCACTTACGACGGAACGGGAGGCATCGCCGTGGGCTCCTTCTGGCGCAAGGTCCTCTTCTCCCTCCGCCTCGGCGACTCGGAGCTCTTCTTCTCCGACGCCCTGACGGCCGAAAGCCGGATCCTCCTCTACCGCAACGTCGGCGAGCGGGTCCGGAAGATCGCCCCCTTCCTCCTCTTCGACGGAGACCCCTACCTGACCGTCATCGACGGAAGACTCCTCTGGATCCTTGATGGTTACACGACGACGGACCGCTACCCCTACGCCGAACAGATCGCGCTCCGCCTGGGACGGACGACGGAGCGGATCAACTACATCCGCAACAGCGTCAAGGTCACCGTCGACGCCTACGACGGAACGGTCTTCTTCTACGCTGTCGACGAGACGGACCCCCTCCTCAAAGCCTGGCGGAAAATCTTCCCCGGCCTCATCCAAGACGGCGACAGCCTGCCTGATGCCGTCCGGGCCCACATCCGCTATCCCAAGGACCTCTTCCGCATCCAGGGCGAAATCTTTCGGACCTACCACATGACTGACCCCAACACCTTCTACAACAAGGAGGACGTCTGGACGACCGCTCTGGACCGCCAGGGGAAATCTCTCGATCCCTACTACCTGATGATGCGCCTTGAGGAGGATCCTGAATTCACCCTCATCGCCCCCTTCCTGCCCGTGGGCCGCAACAACATGATCGCCTGGCTCGCCGCCCGGTCGGACGGGCCAAACTACGGAGAACTCTTCCTCTACCGCTTCCCCAAGCAGACGCTCATCTACGGCCCCAGCCAGATCGAGGCCCTCATCGACCAGCACCCGGAGATCTCGGCCCAGCTCTCCCTCTGGGGCCAGAGAGGCTCGGAAGTCATCCGGGGCCAGGTCCTGGTCATCCCCATCGACCGATCCATCCTCTACGTCCAGCCCCTCTACCTGAAGGCCGAAAACAGCGACCTTCCCGAACTGAAGCGGGTTATCGTCGCCTCGGGCAACAGGATCAGCTGGGCCGAGACGCTCGACGAAGCCCTCTGGGGCCTCGTGGGATCGCCGGCGCCGGAAGCCCCTCCCGCCCGCCAGGAGGAACGGGAAAAACCGCCCCTCCTGGCCGAGGAAGACAATACGGCCCGGCTGATCCGTCAGGCCCAGGAAAGGTGGGACTCCGCCCAGGAGGCCCTCCGCAGGGGAGACTGGGAAGCCTACGGACGTAACATGGCCGACGTCGAAGCCCTTCTGAAGCGCCTGGTCACCCTCACCGAAACTCCCGACCGGACAGACGAGGGGCCGCCGTCCATCCCGGACGGGCTCCTCTGATCGTGACAGACGAACTCTTTTTTGATATAATTCCAAACTGGAACGCCAACCTTTTCCCCCAGGAGGTTCTTTCATGCCCGTCAAGAATGCCATGACCGCTGAATTTCTCCGCTCCGCCTTCGGTGGCGAGAGCATGGCCCATATGCGCTACCTCGTCTGGGCCGAGACGGCCGAAAAAGAAGGCAAGCCCAACGTGGCCCGCGTCTTCCGGGCCGTCGCCCAGGCCGAATGGGTCCACGCCAAGGGCCATTTCCGCGTCCTCAACGGCGACATCGCCGACATGGCCGTGACGGCCGGCGCCGTTTTCGGCCTCAAGTCAACGGCCGAAAACCTGGAGGGCGCCGCCATGGGCGAGGACCACGAAGTGGACCAGATGTACCCGGCCTACATCGCCGCCGCCGAGGCCCAGGGAGAGAAGGACGCCGCCCGGACCTTCTCCTTCGCCCTCGCCGCCGAGAGGCAGCATGCCGAACTCTTCCGCAAGGCCCGGGCCGCCGTCCTCGACGGCAAGGACATCGAGCTCGAGGGCATCTACGTCTGCCCCCTCTGCGGCCACACCGTCCTCGACGGAGCCCCCGACAAGTGCCCCGTCTGCGGCATGGGCAAGGATCGCTACGAGCGCTTCTAGGCCGATTCCCAAAAAAAGGACTCCCCTCTTCGGGGGAGTCCTTTTTTTCGTCCTCCTTCGGCTATGGTGGAGAAGCGGAAGGCCCCTCAAGGGCCATCCCCTCCCTCCGAAGCGGGAATGGGGCGGACCGGCCCTCTTCGGCGTCCTTCTTCTGGCCGGCACCAACGGCTGCGTCACCTGGGCCAGCCAGTTCGTCCCCTCCGGCGTCATCGCCCTCCTCCAGGCGACGGTCCCCCTCTGGTACGTCGCCCTCGTCAACAACGTGGGCCTCTGCGGCGGCAACGATTTCGGAGGCCGTTCCATCGTCTGTTCCCCCAACGGCGACATCCTCGCCGAGGCCTCCGGTGAGAGTGACGGCCTCTTCGTCGACATCGACCTGGACCTCGTCGACGAGACGCGGGACTTTCTTCAGATCTTCGAAAAACGTCTGCCTCAACTTTACGGAGATCTCTGCTCGAAGTAACCTTCTAAAGGAGCCTTGGACTCACCCGGCATAGCATCCTGATTCAGCCACTCATTCCCGGCCTTTCTCCTCGCTGATGACGGCAAGGACCTCAACGAGACGAGCGTCCTTCCAGAAAAGGGATATCAATGTTATCATTTAACCTGCGGACCATCTGAGAAGGACGAAACAAACTCCCTCCCGCCATGTTCATAACATCAGACAAGGGGAATTGCATCGATGAAAAAACCTAAGCTTTCAGAAATCGTCTATAAAACGATCAAGGAAAAGATTATCGCCAACGAGTTCATGCCGGGACAGACGCTCCAGGAACAGGATCTGGCCGAAATGCTCGACGTGAGCCGCACACCCGTCAGAGAGGCCCTCTTCCAGCTCGCCCAGGACGGCTGGGTCGACATGAACAGCCAGAAGAGCATCGTCGTCCAGAAGGTCACCCTCAAGGACATCGACGACATCTTCGAGCTGAGAGCCCTCATCGAGGCCTATGTCCTGGAGGAGATCTTCAGGAACAACCTGAACCGGAAGCTCGCCGGAGAACTGGACGCCATCGTCCAGGAGATGAAGGGAACCCTGGGGGACCCCAGGGCCTTTTCGCTCCGTGACCGCCGTTTTCACGCCGCCTTCGTCGAGATCCTCGAGAACGGACGCCTCAACCGCTTCTGGGAAAAGATCACCGAAGAGATCACCCGCATCGGCATCCTGGGCACCCAGAGCAGTGTCGCCATCCTGGCCTCCGTCGTCGACGAGCACCAAAAATTGGCCGAGGCCCTCTGGAACGGCAAGCATGAGGAGGCCGCCCTCTTCCTCCGCCAGATACGGACCAAGACCTACGAAAACCTCATCAAGGAGATCGCCGTCTCGCAGCCGCAGCTCGCCGAGTGACCGCCGAGGCAGCGACGGAACGACCCCGTTTGTGGAATGGCCGGTCAGAGGGAAATTCCTCCAATAGGCCATTTTTCTGAGGACCTGAAGCCCCCAAGAAGGTATCCTGTTACTTGACAGCACATTGACGGAGCTTTCCGACGATCTTCCGACCGACAAAGGGGGTAGTTTCTCTTGAGCCGAAAGTTCCTGCTCTTACTCGCCCTTCTGGCCCTCACTGCGGCGGAACCGAGCGCAGCCGCCCTCGCCGCCAAGGCCGGCAGCGCCTTTCTGGAGGAGAAGGCAGCCGGAACGCGCAAGGAACAGCGAAAGGCCCTCTCCGGCGACCGCTTCGGCACCACGGCAACGACGGACGTCATGGACTGGAACGACGATCTCACCCGGGGATGGAGCGAAGAGTCCCTCAGGGCCAGACAAAAGGCCCTTGAGCTGCGGCGGGTGGAAAAACAGATCAAGGCGACCCTCAGCGAAGGCCCTCTTTCCCGTGGCACAACCCTCCGAAGGCTCCTGGAAGAGAAAGCGGCCCTGGAAAACGAGATGGACCGTCTGGTGGGCCGAAAAAACTGACGATCATCCTGCCCCACCAGAGGGGGAGAGCCTTTCAGGCTCTCCCCCTCTTCGTGATGCCCAAAGGACCCATCCTCTTCCGCGGGGCGGAACGGTCACCGTCCCTGAAGGTACTTCCAGGCCAGAGAGGCCAGCAAGGCCGCTCCGAGGGGGAGGATGGCGTCGTCGACGTCGAAGCGGGGATGGTGATGGGGGGCCGTCAGACCCTTCGCCTCGTTCCCCGTCCCGAGGAAGAGAAAGGTCCCCGGGACCTCCCGGAGATAGAGGCTCATGTCCTCGGCGCTCATCGTCGGCGCGACGGGTCGGACCTGGTCGGCATCGCCTGTCAGCTCCAGGGCGGTCCGGCGGGCCAGATCGGTCATCGCCGGGTCGTTGATCGTCGCCGGCAGGACCTCCTTGTAGTCAAAGGAGACCCGGCAGCGGGCCGCTTCGGCGACGCCGCGGAAGATCCGGCCCATCCTCTCCGGGATGGAGGCCTGCAGGGAGGGGTTGAAGGTGCGCACCGTTCCCTCCAGGGTGACGTCGTCGGGAATGACGTTGAAGGCCTTTCCCCCTTCGATTCGCCCCACGGTGACGACGGCCGTATCGAGGGGGTTCGTCTCGCGGCTCACGATGGTCTGGAGCATGCCGACCATCTGGGAGGCGGCCACGACGGGATCGACGGCGTCCTGGGGCATCGCCCCGTGGCCTCCTCTGCCGTGGACGGTGCAGCGCCAGGCGTCGGCCGAGGCCATGATCGGCCCGGGACAGTAGCCGATGACGCCCGAAGGCAGGGGGCTCCAGACGTGGAGGCCGGCGACGGCGTCGACGTCCCGAAGAGCCCCCTGAGCGATCATCGCCCGGGCACCGCTCTCGACGTGGGACTCCTCCGAGGGCTGAAAGAGAAAGCGCACCGGCCCGGGCAGATCGTCGGCGATCCGTCGGAGGATCAGAGCCGTCCCGAGGAGGATGGCCGTGTGGGCGTCGTGACCGCAGGCGTGCATCACTCCCCTGTGGCGCGACCGGTAGGGACGGTCGCCCTCCTCGTCCAGGGGCAGGCCGTCCATGTCGGCCCTGAGGGCGATCCGCGGCCCCCGGAGGTGACCGTTCAGATCGGCGATGACGCCCGTCCGCCTCCCGGCCACGCCGACCTGGAGGTTCTCGTACCCCCCCTCGGTCAGGACCGCGGCCACCCGCTCCGTCGTGGCGTATTCCTCGAAGGAGAGCTCGGGGTGGGCATGGAAATGACGGCGCAGGGCCGTCAGTTTCTCCCCTTCGGCCCGGGCAAGATGAAGAAGACGGCTCAGCATGGGGCGATCTCCCACCGGCCAGAGGGGGAAGGGCCGCTCCCCCGGGAGGGAGCGGCGGACCGGTGAGAACTCATCCTTTCGGACCGATCTTGAGCCGGTCGTACTCGGCCCCGTACCAGTCGGTGACGATCCGGTCGACAAGGGCACCGCTGACGAAACCATCGGCCGGGCGGGGGAGATCAAAGGCCCGGTGAAGATCGCCGATGGCGGCCTCCAAGGTCTCCCCTTCGCCCAGAAGGGAGATCAGCCCCCTCTTCTGGAGGATCTCCAGGAGCTTTTCCCTCGTCTCCCCCGTCAGGGGATAGATCCTGTCGCGGTGATTGGGGGCGAACTCGACGCGGTGAAGCTGAAGCAGCTTCCGCAGATCGTCGATGGGCCAGAGGCTGTGATCGACGCGAAGGTCGACGGAGCGCGTCGACTCGCCGATCATGCCGGGCAAGGCCCGCTCCACGATCAGGGCCGCCGACTGACGGCCGCGCCTCTCTCCGCCGGCCCTCTGGGCCGCTTCGAGAGCCGCCAGAAGCCGCTCGGCCAGATCGCCCGGGGAGGTTTCGAAGGCCCGGGCCATCCCGTCAAGGACGGACGGCCCGAGCAGGACATTGCCCTGGCAGCAGTAGTTGGGCCCGGCCCGATGGCCGGACCATTCGATGCAGGCCGAACCGGTGTACCCGAAAGACCGGCCCCGGCTGTCGACAACGCCGATCTGGCGCACCTGGGCAGAGGAATCGGCTCGCAGGAGTTCGGCGACGGCCTCCTCGGGCGCCCGGCCCGCCTCAAGGAGATCGAGGGCCTCGACGACGAGGCCCGAACGGGTCTGGGCCTGGCTCGCCGCAGCTCCGACGCCGCTTCGGGCTCCGGGAACGAGAGAGCCGACGGCAAGAAACCGGGACTGGACGGCGACGCCCGACTCCCCCCTGTCGGGATCACAGGCGACGATGGAAAAGGTGCTGGCGCGATAGGTCATGGCTCCCTCCTTGGCTAGAGCAGAAAAGCGACGACGGCGGCGATGAGAACTCCCATGATACCCTCTCCGGCCAGCATACCGGAAAAGAAGGCGATCCCGTCGTCTTCGGTCCGTGCCCCCCTGGAGGCGACGACCTTGCGCACCACGCCGCCGATGAGGACGGTGAGACCGAAGGTAACGGGGGCGAACATCCCCAGCCCGATGGGCAGGGCCGGCAGATGGAAGAGGCTCAGCAGCCCCCCGCCGACGAGACCCAGCGACAGGGTCAGGCCGTTGAAGGGATTGACGCCCTGAGAGACGCTGATGACGATCTCCTTGGCGACCATGCCAAAGGGAACGGGGAACTGCTCGTTGAAGATCCCGTAGGCCTCGACGATGGCGACGAAGGCCAGAGGAGCGGCCAAGGCCCCGCCCAGAAGCCCCACATACTGGACCAGCTGCTGTGAGGCCGGCGTGGCCTTGATGAGGTAGCCCGTCTTGAGATCGTTCATGCTGTCCGAAGCCTGTCCGACGGCGACGGCGATGATGCCGGCCAGGAAGGCGATCACCTCGGGCTTTTTCGTCACCACCGTGCCGATGATGGCCATGGCGACCCAGACGAAAAGGCTCGTGGGACAGAGCCCCGTCTCGCCCGTCGTCCTCGCCGCGACGAGAGAGAAGAAGAAGGCGCAGACCACGATCAGGGGGAAGGCGAGGACGGAAGCGAACTTGCCGAAAAATAGCCCCAGGCCGACGGTGCCGAAGAGGACGATGGACAGGGGCACCCAAAGCGGCAGATCCCGGTCATGGAGATCTCTCTCGTCCCTGCCCGTACGGACCGACATCGACGAGAGGGCCCGAAAGGCCCTCAGGATGGACCGGTAGCTGACGGCCATGGAGAGAAGGGTGCCTCCGATGAGCAGCCCCGAGGCGGGCGAGGCCAGGACCTTGGCGACGGGCGCCCAGGCCACTTCATCGACGACGCCGCGGTGGTAGAGCAGGGGGCCCAGAATCAGGCCGGCCAGGACGTTGCCCAGAAAATAACCGACGGCCGATTTGAGGCCCATCATGAAGCCGAAGCCGATGAGAAGGGGCGAAAGAGCCAGGCCGAACATGAAGCCCTCGGGCAGGAAGGAGGTGAAATCGAGACTCCAGGGCAGAATCGCCCCGGCCAGGGGAGACTGGAGAAAAACGAGGGCCGACGAGAGAAGAAGGCCGTAGAAGAGGATCTTCATCTTCCGGCTCGCCTCTTTCCCCTTGCTCACCACCTCAAGCGTGTTGGCCACGGCGATGCCGTTGGGATAGGGCAACTTCTCCTCGACGACGAGATAGCGGCGGAAGAGAACGGTCAGGGAAATGCCGATCATGCCGCCGAAGGCGAGATAGGCAAAAAGCTCCAGATAGCCCGGCATCTTGCCGAAGCTGGCCGCGACGGGAATGGAATCGAAAAAGGCCCCGGAAAAATTGGCTCCCGCCGAGGTGATCGTCTGAATGATGTTGGCCTCGAAAATCAGGGCCTTCGAGCCGAGGACATGAAGAATGCCCGAACCCAGAATCGCTCCCGGGATGGACCCGGGATTGAAAGCTCCCACCTTCATGGCCAGATAGACGTTCGAACTGGCCAGGACGGCGCCGAAGACCAGTCCCATCAGGACGGCCCTCAGCGTCACTTCCTTGCGCTCGAAGACAAAGGACCTCACGAGATCGGTGAACTTCAGATCCCTTCTCGTCTCCTCTCCCTTCTGCATGTGAACACCCTCCCATCTTGGTCTGCTGTGAAACGGGTCTGTAACAGGTGCCCCGAGACTCAAAGACGGCCAGCCCCTTCCGTCCGGGGCGCCACCGGAGAGGAGGATCGCTGCCTGTCGTCGATCATTCTGTTCAACGGGACACTTGTCCCATTGACCATACTACGGTACATTGGGCTTGTCAACGAATGAAAAATCGCTTGGAGGCATGATAGAATGGCTTTCGAAATGGTGAAAAAAACGACGACGGGGGCCGACCGGCCCTCGCCTCTGCAGCAATCAGGACAGGAACCCTCAGCCCCAAGGGAAGGAGAGATGCCCCCTTGCCCGCACAACCGACGGGACTGGCCCAGAAGGTGATGGTCATTCTCGAAGCGCTCATGGAAAATGCCGAAAGCATGGACCTCCGGGAAATCGCCCAGAAGACGGAGATCCCCAAAAGCACCGTCCACCGCATCCTCTCCTCTCTCGAAGAGGACCGGTGGGTCCTCCAGAAGGGACAGACGCGCAAGTACCAGCCGGGGCCGAGGATTCTCCTCTTCGCCGACGGCTGGAGGCGGAACCAGGCCCTCGTTCTCGCCGCAGAAGAGCCCATGGGGCGTCTCGTCGAGAGGGCGGGGGAGACATCGGTCCTGGCCGTCCCCGACGGCAGGGAGGCCCGGTGCATCCACGTCGTCGAGTCGCCCCACGCCCTCAAGTTCTCCTTTCAGATCGGCGGCAGGCTCCCCCTCCACGCGGGAGCCGTGGGCAAGGTCATCCTCGCCCACAGTCCGCCCTCCTTCCAGGGGGACATCCTCGCCGGGGCCCTGAAAAGCTACACGCCCAACACCCTCACCGACAGGGAGAGCCTGCTTTTGGAGCTGGAGCGGATCAGGCGTCGCGGCTACGCCATCAGCGTCGAGGAGATCGATCCCGGCGGCACCGCCGTCGGTGCGCCCATCTTCTTCCGGGGGGAACAGCTCGTGGGGGGACTGATCATCTCGGGGCCTAAAAGCAAGTTCGAGCGCAATCTCGAGGATCTGGCCCCTCTCGTCGTCGAGACGGCCCGCGCCATCTCGGAGAGACTCTGACCGCAGAAGACCTCCGGCCCGAGGAAAACACAGAATCGAGGAGGTTCTTGCCCGTGGACGAAATGCTCACCGCCATCGTCGACGCCGCCCGTCCCCGTTTCACCGAGGGGAAGGTGGCGACCTACATCCCCGAACTGGGCAAGGCCCAGGCCGATGCGCTGGGCCTTGCCGTGATGACCGTCGAAGGGGAAGGACACAGCGCCGGCGACAGGGACTACCCCTTTTCCATCCAGTCCATCTCCAAGCTCATCTCCCTGGCTCTGGCCCTGACGGAGCTCGGCGAGGAAAGGGTCTTCTCCCACGTCGGCGTCGACCCGACGCCGGACCCCTTCAATTCGATCATGCGCCTCGAAATGGACCGCGTCCACCGCCCCTACAACCCTCTGGTGAACGCCGGAGCCATCGCCGTCATCTCTCTCCTTCCCTATGGAGAGAGCGAAAGCCGCACGGCGGCCGTCCTCGACCTGGCACGGCGACTGACGGCCAACGGGACGCTGGCCGTCAACGAGTCGATCTACCGCTCCGAAAAGACCACGAGCGACCGCAACCGGGCCCTGGCCTACTTCATGAAAAGCACGGCCATCCTCAAGGGCGACGTCGAAGACGTCCTGGACAGCTATTTCCGTCAGTGCAGCATCGAGGCCGCCGTCGGCGACCTGGCGGTCATGGGCGCCACCCTCGCCTCGGGAGGCATCAATCCCGTCTCGGGCGAGCGGGTCCTGTCGACGCGGGTCTGTCGGGTCATCCGGGCCCTCATGGCTACCTGCGGCATGTACGACGGCTCGGGGGAGTTCGCCATCCGCGTCGGCATTCCCGCAAAAAGCGGCGTCGGCGGCGGCATCGTCGCCGTCGTCCCCCGACGGATGGGCATCGCCGTCTGCGGCCCCTCCCTGGACGGCAAGGGCAACTCGATCTGCGGCATGGAGGTCCTCGAGGAGCTCTCCCGGAGCATGAGGCTTCGCGTTTTCTGAGGCCCCGATCTAGCGCTCGACCACGTCGGGGAAGCGGTAGTCCCTCTCCCGGAAGAGACGGAGGCAGGTGTCGACGGCGACGGCCTCAAGGGTTCTGCCCCGTTGCGATTCGATCTCGGCGAGAGCCGCCTTGATATCCAGCGCCGCCCTGTAGGGACGGTGGGCCGTCATGGCCTCGACGATGTCGGCGACGGCCATGATCCGGGCCGCGGGGTGGATGGCATCCCCCGGGAGCCCCTGGGGATAGCCGGAACCGTCCATCCTCTCATGGTGCTCGTAGACGATCTCCGCCAGCGGCCAGGGAAGGGAGATCCCCTGAAGGAGCTCGTAGCCGGCCCGAGGATGTTCCTTGATGAACTGGAACTCATGGGGCTTGAGCGGCCCCGGACGGTTCAGGTAGTCCGAGGGCACCTCGATCTTGCCGATGTCATGGACCAGAGCCGCCAGATAGAGCTCCTCCACTGACTCTTCATCCCACATCAGCTCCCGGGCGATCTCGGAAGCCAGAGCGGCCGTGCGCCGCTGATGTCCCATCGCGTGAGGATCGCGGATCTCCGTCATGTGGGCCATGACCCTGAGGGTCTGCTGCCAGGCCTCTTCGAGATGCTCCAACGATCGGGTCAGCTCCCGGCTCTTTGCGACGAGGGCCTCTTCGGCACGAAGCTTTTCGGTGACGTCAAAGACGAGGGAATAGAGGAGGCCGTCCCCCTCAAGGGCGATGGGACCCGAGTAGACGTGGACGGTGCGGACCTCGCCGCTGGCGAGACGGTGGGGAAACTGGAAGAAGTTCTGCTTCAGCGAACGGGCCTTCTCCATCTCTTCGGCGATCTCGACGGCCGAGAGCTGATTGATGGCCGCGATGTTCATTTTCGTCAGGACCGGGCGGGGATAGCCGTAGAAACGGACGGCCGCCTCGTTGGCGTCGACGATGGAGCCGTCGCCGGGGTCGATGACGAGCATGACGGCCAGGCCGTCCTCGAAAATGGCCCGGTAATGGGCCTCGCTCGCCTCCAGGCGGCGGCGGAGGCGAACGGCCTCCGTCACATCCAGGAAAGTGCCGAGCACCTTTTTCGGACGCCCCTCTCCATCCAGGGCCACCTGGGCCCGGAGCTGGAAATGACGGATTTCGCCGTCAAGGCGAAGGTAACGGGCCTCGAAACGGTAGTCCTCGCCGCTCTCCCAGGCCGCCTGCCTGACGGCAGCCACCAGGTCGCGGTCGTCGGGGTGAATCCGCTTCAGGTAATCGGCAAAGGAAAGCCTCCCGGGAGAGTCAAAGCCGAAAAGGGCCTTCAGGCTCTCGGAATAGAGCAGGACGTCACCGGCGACGTCATAGCTGAAACTCCCCAGGGCAGCCAGCTCCTGGGCCTCCTCCAGGAAAGCCAGGGCCTCCTCGAGAAGCTCGGTCTTTTCCTTTGGCTCCGGTCCCTCGCCACAGGGGAGAGACCGCCCCCCTCACGGGAACGCTTTCGGTCGTCAAAAAGGGATCGAGCGTCCATGGAGTCCTCCTTTCCCGCCAGCCTCGCGGACAGGGAAACTTTCTTCACCTACTCAAATGACAGAGCCCGCCCGGAAAGGCAACAGAACGGCGGGAGGCCTCTCCACCGAGGCAGGAGCATGGCCCTGATCGTGAACCTCATCACGCAGACAACCCAAATCTCCCGGTCGCCCGGAGAGTGGCCGCGGGACTACATCGGCAGCGAGGGCCTCGGCCCTCGTCTTCTCTGCGATCTCACCGAGGCCGACGACGAGCCCCTCCTGGCCAGCGAGGGGACGATCGCCCTAAAACGGCTTCTCGACGGATCCTTCGCCATCCTCCCCAGCCGACCAGAGGGACCCGGAAAGAACGGGACAGGCCAGAAGAACGCGACGACACGCTCCCGGACCTGTTTTATGAAACCTCGGGATGGAACGGCGACGACGGCCCTCCCCGGAAACCCTGAAACGGCTCGGCCTCGACTGGGCCCTCGCCTGAAGAAGGCTCAGGGAACGGGGATCACGGCACCACCGTAGACCTCGGCCATGTGGCAGCGGAGGGCTCCGCTTCTGAGGGCGGAGAGAAGTTCGAGAACCTCCCTCCGGCCCAGATCATCCCGCCTCACGACGAGGACGTTGTGATAGAGGGGCTGGACCTGCTCCTCGAAAAGGCTCTCCCGCGACGGGTCAAGACCGGCCTCAAGGGCGAAATTGGCGTTGGCCACGACGACGTCGGCCCTGTCGATCTGGTCGATGACTCTTTCTGCGGAGAGGCCCTGAAAACGGAGCCGCCTCGGGTTGTCGACGACGTCGAAGGGCCCTGCCTCGGGGCTCACGTTGACCGAAAGACCGATCAGCCCGGCCTGGGCCAGAAGATGAAAGGCCCGGCCGCGGTTGACGTTGTCGGCGGGGTGAACGACGAGGGCCTCGGCAGGGATCTCGCTGAGTGTCCTGATTTTCCTCGAATAGATCCCCATTCTCTCGAAGTGGACGGCGCCGACGGCGACGAGGTCAGTGCCGTAATCCCTGTTAAACCCTTCGAGAAAGAGGCGGTTCTGGTAGTAGTTGGCGTCAAGCTTGCCGTCGAGAAGGTCGAAATTGGGCTCCTCGTAGTTCTCGTAGGGGACGATCTCGAGATCGATGCCTTTGGCCTGCAGCTCGGCGGCCACAAAACGGAGGAACTCCCCGTGAGGCACGGGGCTTGCCCCGACGCGGAACACCGCCGCCTCGGCAGGTGGCCCGACGGACAAAAGGAGGAAGCAGAGCGCCAACCCCCAGGACGTCACCCTTTTCACGGAAAGCACCTCCCTGCAGAATCGTTGAGACGACGGGGAGACCAGCGTTTCGGCAATAAGACGAGGCTGAAAGACTTCTCTACTAGACTGGTATTTTACCAAGGCAGAGACCTGTCCACAAGACAGTCTTCCCTGGGGCAAGGTGAGGGGTTTTTTCGGGCCTAGCCTTGACATGCCCGACCTTAACGGGTTAGGATGACCCCAATTTCCCCAGTCCCTGGAGGATCGAGCAGATGAGCCGAGTCGAGACGAACAAGAGTCTTTCCTGCGTTTTTGAGGGTCGCTGGTGGTGGTTTGAGGGCCGCCGCTAGGGCTGTTGTTTTTTGGCCCCGGCGGTGGCAGGCCACGCCGGGGCCCTTTCGTCCTTAAGGGGAGAGAGGCCCGGGCCTCTCTCCCCTTTTGTTTCTTGTCCGCTTCATGAGCCGAGTTGAGCCGAGGAGGAAACGATCATGACCACCCGTCTTCTGGAAAAAACCGCAACGACGAACCCCTCCCGCCTGAAGGCCCTGCAAGGAAGCCTCGACCGGGCTCTGCGCAGCGACGGCTACCGCCGTAAACTGGCCATCGACAGCGCCGAGGAGATCGCAGGCATCGACGATTTCCGCCGCCTTCCCTTCCTGACAAAGGACGATTTACGCCGTCACAGCCCCTTCGGGCTCTGCTGTGCCGACGAGAGGGAGATCGTCCGCGTCCACAGCACGTCGGGCACGACGGGCGACCCCGTCGTCATCCCCTACACGGCAGGAGACGTCGAAACCTTCACGACCCTCATGGCCCGCGCCCTGACCCTGGCGGGCATGACCGACGGCGACCGGGCCATGGTCACACCCGGCTACGGCCTCTGGACGGCGGGCATCGGCTTTCAGGCCGGCGTGGAACGGATCGGCGCCTGCGCCATCCCCACCGGTCCCATCGCCATGGAGATGCAGATGGCCTTCCTCAGGAAGATGGCTCCCACCTTCCTGATCGGGACGGCCTCGATGGCCCTCCTCCTGGGCGAGACGATCGCCCGGGAAGGGATCCGGCCCTGCCTGAAAGGGGCCGTCCTGGGCGCCGAGCAGTGGGGCGAGGGACGGCGGGCCGTCATCGAGGACCTCCTCGGAGCCAGGACCTACGACATCTACGGCATGACCGAGACCTACGGCCCCGGCATCGCCATCGAATGCCCTCACCAGCAGGGGCTCCACTACTGGGACGATCTCTTCCACTTCGAGGTCATCGATCCCGTGACGGGCGACGTCCTTCCCGAGGGCGAGACGGGAGAGCTCGTCATCACGACCCTCGTCAAGGAAGGCCTGCCCCTGATCCGTTACCGGACCCGCGATCTGGCGTCGATCCTTCCCGGCCCCTGCCCCTGCGGATCGCCCTACCCGAGGATCTCCCGGATCGCGGGGCGGTCCGACGACATGATCACCTACCGCGGCGTCAACCTCTTCCCCTCGGCCATCGAGGCCCTCATCGCCGAGACGGACGGCCTGGGCAGCGAATTCCGCATCGTCCTCACCACCGAAGGCGGCAAGGACTGCCTCGACATCGAAGTGGAACGCTCCTGCGACGGCGGCGACGGACCGGCCCGGGAACTGGCCCGGAAGATGAAGATGACTCTCTCGGCCCTGCCCCGGGTGACGCTCCTGCCGCCCCAGGGCCTGGGACGGGAGATGAAGAAGACCCGCCGCGTCTACGACCACCGGACCAAGTAGCGCCGGACCGTCCGGCCCAACTCAGGCGGGAGCCGTCGGCCCCGCCGGACCCTAGGAGAGTGCCCCATGGCTGAAGAACGCACCCTGCCCCGCGGCTACGGCTACCGCTGGATCGTCTGGTCCATCATGCTCCTGTCCTACATGGTCGTCTTCTTTCACCGCCTCGCCGCCGCCGTCGTCCGCCAGAACCTCGTCGACGACTTCGGCCTCAGCGGCTCGGCTTTCGGCTCCCTGGCATCGATGTACTTCTACGCCTACATGGTCATGCAGATTCCCGTGGGCTACCTGGCCGACTCCCTCGGAGCCCGGGCCACCGTCACCTTCGGCATGGCCCTGGCCGGCACGGGCTCCCTCCTTTTCGGCCTCGCCCCGAACCCGGTCCTTCTCTTCGCCGGGCGCTTTCTCGTCGGCATCGGCGTCTCGACGGTCTTCATCGCCACCCTCAAAGTCCTCTCCATGTGGTTCCGGGAGCGGCAGTTCGGCATGCTCTCGGGCGTGACCAACCTCGTCGGGAGCCTCGGCGGCGTCCTCGCACAGGCCCCCCTCGCCTGGGCCGTGGCCGCCTTCACCTGGCGCATGACCTTCGTCGCCATCGGCGCCTTCTCCCTTTTCCTGGGAGCCCTCTGCTGGCTGCTGATCCGCAACGCCCCGACCGACAGGAACCTTCCGCCGATCAACCCCGCCCCTCCGGCCAAGGGCAAGCCCTCCCTGTCCGAGGGATTCGGGGCCATTCTCTCCAACTGGCGCATCTGGCCGTCGGCCCTCTTCTACGCCTCCATCATGGGCATCTACCTGGCCTTCTCCGGCGCCTGGGGCATCTCCTACCTCGAGGCCGTCTACGGCCTCGACCGGTCCGCCGCCGCGGGAATCGCCTCCTACGTCGTCTTCGGCGCCATGGCCGGAGGCCTCATGACGGGCGGCATCTCGGACCGCATCGGGCGGCGCAAGCCCGTCATCCTGGCCATGACGGCCCTCTTCTGCCTCTGCCTGGTGCCGATGGTGTTCTGGAACGGAGGCAGGCCTCCTCTGGCCCTCCTGCGCCCCCTCTTTTTCGTCATGGGCGTCACCTCGACGGCCTTCATCCTCACCTGGGCCGTCGCCAAGGAGATCAACCCGCCCCGCTACACGGGCATGGCCGTGGCCCTCGTCAACACCGTCGCCTTCTTCGGCGCCGCCCTGATCACGACGGCCATGGGCTTCATCCTCGACCGGATGGCCGGAGCGGCCCTTCTGCTCCAGTACCGCGCCGTCTTCTCCTTCGCCCTGGCCTGCTCTCTCTTCGGCATCGCCTGCGCCCTCTTCATGCCCGAGACGGGCTGCCGCAACGTCACCGTCGCCCAGGCCGTAGCGGTCGAAGAATAAGTCCGCCACCCCAGTGGAGCAAAGGGGGGCCGCCTGAGGCGGCCCCCCTTTGCTCCACTGGGGTCTTTCAGCTCCGCCCGTCGTGGCGCAGCTTGCGGGCCACCAGATCGCCCAAGCCCTGACAGAGGTGGACGAGGGCGATAAGGACGGCGACGGTCAGAAACATGACATCGAGGCGAAAACGCTGGTAGCCGTAGCGGATGGCCAGGTCGCCCAGGCCGCCGCCGCCGATGGCTCCGGCCATGGCCGAGTAGCCGATGAGGTTGATCACCGACAGGGTGAGACCGATGACGATGGCCGGCAGGGCTTCGGGAAGGAGCACCTTGGCGATGACCTGCCAGGGCGAGGCGCCCATGGCGAGGGCCGCCTCGACGACGCCGTCGTCGACTTCCCTCAAAGCCCCTTCGACGACACGGCCCACGAAGGGCGTGGCGGCGATGGCCAGGGGGACGATGGCGGCGACGGTGCCGATCGAGGTGCCCACGATCATCCGTGTCACCGGGATGAGGAGGACCATGAGGATGATGAAGGGCGTCGACCGGGTGGCGTTGACGATGGAACCGAGCAGTCGGTTGACGACGGGGCTTTCCAGGATCTGGCCCCGCTCCGTCACGAGAAGGATCACGCCCAGGGGCAAACCGAAGACGAAGGCGATGGCGCTGGAGACGCCCACCATGAAGAGGGTGTCGGCCAGAGAACTAACGAGCAGGGCAAAGAGCTTGGCGGACATAGCCGACCACCTCCATCTTGAGATCGAGCGCCCTGAGATGTTCCAGGGCCGCCTGTCGCCGTGCCTCGTCGCCGGAGAGGCCGACGACGAGCGTTCCGTAGGGGACGTTGCGGATGTGGTCGATGTGGGCCGTCAGGATGTTGACGTCCACGTCGAAGCGGCGGACCAGATCGGACATGACCGGTTCGGCGGCGACATTGCCGAAGAAACGGAGCTGGATGACGAGGTCGCCGCCCGCGACGGGCTCGCGGGAGAAATCGAGGCCGCCGAAAGTCGGCGGCAGGTCGACGCCGATGATCTCGCCCAGAAGATCCCGCGTCGTCTCCTCCCTGGGGTCGGTGAAAACATCGAGCACGGCCCCCTGCTCGACGATGCGCCCCTTCTCGATGACGGCCACGTTATGGCAGATCTCCTTGATGACGTTCATCTCGTGGGTGATGAGGAGAATCGTCAGCCCCAGCTTTTCGTTGATGTTTCGGAGCAGTTCCAGGATCGACTGGGTCGTCATGGGATCGAGGGCCGACGTGGCCTCGTCGGAGAGGAGCACGTCGGGATGGTTGGCCAGGGCCCGGGCGATGCCGACACGCTGCTTCTGTCCCCCCGAGAGCTGCGAGGGGTAGACGTCGCGCTTGACCGTGAGCCCCACCAGGTCGAGGAGCTCCTCGACGCGGGGGGCGATCTCCTCCTTCTTCCACCCCGCCAGCTCGAGGGGAAGGGCGACATTGCCGAAGACGGTCCGCCGAGCCAGGAGGTTGAAGGACTGGAAGATCATGCCCACCTTCTTGCGGGCCTCCCGGAGCTCTCCCTCGGAGAGGGACGTGAAATCGACGCCGCCGACGCAGACCGTGCCCGACGTGGGACGCTCCAGCAGGTTGACGCAGCGGACGAGGGTGCTCTTGCCGGCGCCGCTGGAGCCGATGATGCCGAAGATCGTCCCCTCGGGGACCTCGAGGTCGATGCCGTCGAGGGCCTTCAGGGCCCTGGGACCCTGACCGAAGATCTTCGTGATCCCCTGAAGGGAAATGGCCATGATGATGAACCCCTTTCCTTGATGAGACTTGCCGTTACAGGCGAAATGCCGTTCCCGCAGAAACTGCCGTAGCCCTTACCAGGCCGGGACGAAGGAACCCTTGAAACGCTCGAGCATGAACTCCTTGACGGCTTCGGTCTGGTAGGCGGCGATGAGCTTCTGAAAGGCCGGACGATCCCTGTCGGCCTCGCGGACGACGAGGAGGTTCGCGAAGGGAGACGTGGCTGCGTCCTCAATGAGGAGGGCGTCCTCAAGAGGAGAGAGGCCGGCCTCGACGGCGTAGTTCACATTGACGGCACCTAGATCGACGTCATCGAGAGAGCGGGGAAGCTGAGGGGCCTCGATCTCGACGATCTTCAGCTTCTTGGGGTTCTCGACGATGTCGAGGACGGAGGCCTCATAGCCGACGCCCTCGGCGAGCTTGATGAAGCCCTTCGACTCGAGAAGCACCAAGGCCCGGCCGACGTTGGCGGGGTCGTTGGGGACAGCGACGGTGGCCCCGTCGGCCAGCTCGTCGATGTGGCCGATGCGGCGCGAGTAAAAGCCCAGGGGACAAACAGCCGTCTTGGCGATGGAGACGAGCTTGTAGCCCCGGTCACGGACCTGCCGGTCCAGGAAGAGCTGATGCTGGTAAGAATTGGCGTCGATGTCGCCCTCGTCGAGGGCGGCATTGGGAGCAATGTAATCGCTGAACTCGATGACCTCCAGCTCGAGGCCCAGCTCTCGGGCCCCTTCGCTGACGAACTCCAGAATTTCGGCGTGGGGGCCCGCGGTGGCTCCCACCTTGAGCTTCTCCAGTTCCGCCGAGGCGGGCAGGGCCGACAGGAACAGGGCGACGACAAAAGCCAAAAGGGACAGCGTTCTTCTCACGATAAAACCTCCTTCGGATAAAAAAAGGGCCGGGATCCCCGACGGATCCCGGCCCTTTCCAGACAGCGACAGCTCAACAGTCGCCGATCCTTCCTGGAGGAGATCCGCTGACGCCGCGCATCATCATGGTGCACATCATCATGTCGGTACGACGCGTCATGGCGACTCCTCCTTTCCCTTCATCTGGCATTCGATCGGCGGCGGAAGGCGGCAGAGCGCCCCTTCTCCCGCATATTGAGAAGGATTGTAGCCAGTCCCTCCCGATTTGTCAACGGCTCAAACTGCCCCTGTGTGGCTGGACAGGGATAATGTCATCCCTTAAGGGGACAGGGAAAATGTCACCCTTTAAGGGAACAGGGAGAGCTGTAGCGAAGTCGGGCAGGTTGCTATTCTTCGTCTCCATCACCATGGAGTGAGCCGGGATCCGTAACGGATCCCGGCTCACTCCAGACAGTGGCAGGTCAACGATCGCCGAAGCCGCCTCGGGATCTCTTCCTCACCCGCAGCACCGCCTTGTCCAGGATGGAGACGGCAAGGGGGCATCCGCGTTCCTCAGCTGCAGGAATCCCGTTGCCGCGAGTTTTCCGACTCGTTTTTCAGGTCGCCCCAGAGCTTTTCCGCCACAGGGGCCCACCTCTTTGCCGCTTCCTCGGTCTTGGAAGTCAAGTCCTCAACGGATTCCTCATCGATAGGCTGTGTGGGTCTGGCTTTGGCATTATGAACCATTTCTCTTAATTTTTCAGGATTATCCAGAAGGGGACAAGGCCTCAAGTGATTGTCATTAAACGGCTGATGCGACCTGTACTGCCTGAATATGGGAGATTTAAGCGCCTCCAACAAACTCGTTTCGTTGATGTTCACATTCGAGTAGTGTATAAAGGCACACGGCTCGACATCACCTTTGGCGTTGATGTGCAAATAATTTTTCCCACCCGCTATGCATCCGTCAACAAAATCTCCATCATTCCAAAAATCTAAAATAAATATTGGCTTATTTTTTCTGGCTTTCCTTACGCTATGAAACATATACTCTCTTTGTGCCGGCGTTGCCATCAAATCCACAACAGCATTTTTGCCTATTGGTATATAGGTAAAATACCAACCGAACATACATCCCTTTTGAATCATTTTATCAATATATTCTTCGGACCCAACAGAATCAGTGTTATATTTATGGTAACAAGTAGAAAAACCAAACATGACGCCATATTTTTGCAGCAACGTCATTGCTTTCATTATCTTTCCATAAGTTCCATGACCTCTGCGAGCATCCGTTTCTTTTTCATTGCCTTCAATGCTTATAGCCAGACCCAAATTACCGATATCACCCAGTTCTAAAGAAAAGTCCTCATCCACTAGAGTGGCATTTGTGAATGCCAAAAAAGCGCAATCGCTGTGTTTTTTTGCAAGTTTTATCAGATCATTTTTTCTTATTAAGGGGCTCCCCACCAGAATATATATACATATAAATCCCAATGTCCTTGCCCTCCTGTATCACTCTATCGAGGGTTTCAAAGCTCAGCGCATCCGTTTTTTCATACCCAGCTGCCCAACAACCCGTGCATTTTAAATTACATGCAGACGTCGGATCTATCAAAATAGCCCAAGGAATATTGCAATCATGTTTTTCCTGGAGTTTATTTTTTATAGGTATTCCAATCATACCTGAGTTAACAACGTAATTAATCAAAAATTTTTTCTTAGTGTTTGTTGATAATTCATTAAAAAATCTTTCTGTCAGCTTATACCAATTACTGTCAGGTTTTGCAATTATTTCCTTGAAACTTCTTAAATACATTTTGTGTTCTTCCAAAATAACGATTTTCCCAGCCCATTCAATAAGTTTCGAAATATTTCTCATCGGGTCTTTTTCTATATACTTTAACCCCTCACCGATCACCGCACTGCCAATTAGTTGCCTTGCGTTTTTCATAGCAATTCCCCCTACAAAAACGTCCTCATCGCCTTGGATAACCCTGTCATTCTCCAAAATCATCCAAGGCCAAAAACATGAAAGCCCTACTTCTGCGACACCACAAGCATTTCAATAATTCCTGAAGTTTAAACTCCATTTTATATTTTAACAGCCCGCACGGAACCTCTCTATCATGGAATTTTCTGGAGAGGCCCAACCTCGGGCCGATTGGGTCCTATTCTGGAAGACTCTCTTTGCGGGGCGCAAACCGAAAGGTCTTTTCAGGGTCCGAATGGGAGAATCGGTTGCAGGCTCCCGCAAAATCAAACAGGAAAACTCTCGTGCCTCGCCGTTTGAGAAGGCATATGTATCCTACAACAAACAACAGCCACATGTGCGAAACTTCACACTTCAGGCATCTGTTGAAGAAGACCGTTTTCATCCCCTGCCGCCTCCGACGGCCTCGGCGAGAGCCGCCAGCAGGGCGACGCCTCGGGGAAGGACGGCCTCGTCGAAGTCGAAACGGCCCTGATGATGCCCCGCCGTTCTGTCGGCGCCGACGATGAAGTAACAGGCCTTGCCGCCCCGCTCCTCGACGCGGCGCATCATCCAGGAGATATCTTCGCTGCCGCCGATACGCCCCTCTCTCTCGACATGGCCGATTCCGTCGATGGCCAGGGCTTTCTCGGCGACGAGAGCGACAAGGTCGGGATGACTTCGGGCATCGACGGCCCCTCCGGCAAGGCGACTTTCGACGGTTACCCCCTGGGTCCGGGCCGCCCCGTCGAGGACTTCGAGGGCCCGCTCGTAGACGTAGCGATCAATGGCCGAAGTCCGTCCCCGCGTCTCGAAGAAAAGCTCGGCCCCCTCAGGGACGACATTGCGCCCCGTCCCGGCCCGAAGGAGACCGACGTTGATGCGGCTCGCGCCCTCGCGATGGGAAGCGATGGAGTGAAGTCCTAGGACGGCCGTAGCCGCCGCAAGCAGGGCGTTGCGCCCTTCGTTGGGAGCCATTCCGGCATGGGCCGCCACACCCCGGAAAAAGGCGTCGACTTTGGTGGTGCAGAGAAAGTCGCTGCAGCCGGCGCCGACGACGCCGCTCGCGAACTCTCCGGCCAGATGAAGGCCGAAGAGGAAATCGACGTCGTCGAGGTGCCCCTTTTCGGTCATGGCCCTGCCGCCTCGGACTCCCTCCTCGGCGGGCTGAAAGAGAAGCTTGAACCGTCCGGAAAGGCTTTCCTTGCGGGAGACCAGCCTGGAGGCCAGGGCCAGCCCCATGGCCAGGTGGCCGTCGTGGCCGCAGGCGTGGGAAACGCCCTCGTCGAGGGCGGCGAAGCCCTCGTCATGAGGGCGGTGCCCCTTCTGGCGGCATTCGCCCACCTCGACGGCATCGAGATCGAAACGGAAGGCCGTCACCGGGCCGGGCCGCCCCGTATCGAGAAGGGCCACGACGCCCGTCCAGGAGCCGATCCGCTCCATCATGGCCTCGTCGGCCCCCCAGGCGAGGGCCCTCTTTCGGGCCTCGGCAAGCCGATCTCCGCCGGGCCGTCCCATGGCAAACCGCTCCTCGACGGCATCGGCGCCGAGAAGGAGGCGAAAGCCCAGCGCCTCCAGGCGGGAGGTGACGAAAGCCGTCGTCCAGAACTCCTCCCAGCCCCGCTCGGCGTGGAGATGAAAGAGACGGCGCATCGAAATCACGTCGTCGACACTCATGGCACAGCACCTCCTGCCGATCTTTTTCCGGTCTTTACTGAGGCCAAGCCTACCACTTCCGGCAGCAAAAGGGAACCACCCCAAAAACTGGCCTCGCGACGGCCTTGCCTTAGGGAGGCAATTATTTTAGTATTATCTTAAATATCAAAGCAGAAGGGAGACGATTCCCTTGAAAGACCTGCAAGCCTTCTGCCGTGCCCTGGCCTCGCCGGCGCGCCTGAAAATTCTGCGTCTTCTCGGCAGTCATCCGCTCTGCGTCAACGCCCTGGCGGGGCGCCTGGGACTATCGGCAGCGGCAACCTCGCAGCATCTTCGCCTTCTTCGGGAACAGGGCCTGGTGCAAGACGACAAGCGAGGGCTCTTCGTCCATTACCGCCGCGACGACGAGGCTTTCAGAGAAGGTCTCGATCGTTTGAGAAATTTCTGGGAAGAAAGCCGGATCGAAGAGGGCCTCCTGGGGGATCTCCATGAAAAGTGAGCCCTTCGCCTTCGAGGTCCGGGGACTCCGCAAGGCTTTCGGCTCCCTCAGAGCCGTCGATTCCCTCTCCTTCGGCGTCTTTCCGGGGGAAATCTTCGGCTTCCTCGGCCCCAACGGCGCCGGCAAGACGACGACGATCCGCATGCTCACGGGGCTGGCCCGCCCCACCGGGGGGCACCTCTTCTTCTTCGGAGAAGAGAGGACGGCTGACGTCAAGGCGGTCCAGCACCTGATGGGAATCGTCCCCGACGACGACAACCTCTACCCCGAACTGACGGGCCGGGCCAATCTCGAGTTCTGCGGAGCCCTCTACGGCATGCCCCGAAAGGAGCGGCAGGAGCGGGCCGAGATGCTGCTGGAACGTTTCGGGCTGGCCGAGGCGGCCGGGAGGTTCTTCGCCACCTACTCGAAGGGAATGCGGCGCAAGCTCGTCCTGGCAGCGGCCCTCATGCACCGGCCGCCCATCCTCTTTCTCGACGAGCCGACGACGGGCATCGACGTGGCCAGCGCCAGGTCGATCCGGCAGCTCCTCGACGACCTGCGCTGCGAGGGAACGACGATCTTTTTGACCACCCACTACATCGAGGAGGCCCAGCGCCTCTGCGACCGCATCGCCTTTATCGCCGAAGGACGGCTCGTCGCCCTCGATGCGACGGCAACCCTTCTGGCTTCCGCCCGGGAAGAGGGCGCCATCGATTTCGTCGTCGAGGGGGAAACCCTCTCCCTTAGGGAACCGCTGGGGCTGGCGTTCGGAGGAGTCACCTGCCGCATCGAGGGAAACACCGTCTCCGTCCGTTCGTCGGAACCGTTGAGGCTGACGCCGTTTCTGAACTTCTTCCGAGACCGGGGCATCGAGCTTCGGGAGGCCCGACGGGAAAAACCCTCCCTGGAAGAGGTCTTCCTCCGCGTCACCGGCAAAGCTCCTGAGGAAAGAGCGAAGGGGGGAGGAGACAGACCATGAAGCGCTGGATCACCTTCCAGGCCATTCTGATCAAAGACGTAAGATCCTACTACCTCAAGCCGCCCAACCTGAGCTGGGGACTTCTCTTTCCTCTGGCCTGGACGCTCATGTTCTTCCTGCGCTCCCAGGGCCCCATCGACATCCGAAGTCTCCTGCCCGGAGTCATGACCCTTTCGGTCCTTTTCGGGACCACGTCCATGCTGGCCGTAACGGTCACCTTCGAGCGCAAGGGCAAAAGCTTCGAGCGGCTCCTTCAGGCGCCCATCCCGCTGGGACTGCTCGTTCTGGCCAAGACGTCGGGGGCCATTCTTTTCGGCACCCTCAACGCCCTGGTCCCCCTCGCCCTGGCAGCCTTCTACATTCCCCTGGAAGCGTCAGGCGCCATCCGGCTCCTGACGGCCTGCCTGCTACTGGCCTTCAGCTCGGCCTTTCTGGGACTCCTCGTCGCCGTCTCCGTCCAGGAGGTCTTCGAAGCTCAGACTCTCTCCAACTTCTTCCGCTTTCCCATGGTTTTTCTCTGCGGCCTCTTCTTCCCTCTGGAGCGGGTTCCCCTCCCCCTTCGGAGTCTTTCCTACATCCTTCCGCCGACGTATGGAGTGGACCTTCTCCGAGGGGCCCTGGGCGAAGAGGTCCTCTTTTCAACGGCATCCTCTCTGGCCCGGCTGACCGCCCTCTGCACGGTTCTAGCCCTTCTCTGCCTGCGTGCCATCAACCGCCACTGGATCGATTAGGCCTGGCGCTCCCTGGGCGCCTCGTTGAGGCGCTTTCGGATGTAGGGGCAGGTGACGGCCGCCACGGGATTGTGGCCCAGCTTGCGGTCCTTCGTGACGAGGGTCGTCACCGGCGCCTTGGCGTGACGGTAGAAGAGGGTGTCGTGGCCGACGCAGAGTCCGACGACGACGAGAAGACCGCATCCCTCGTCGTCGAGGATGCGGGCCTGTTCGGCAGGATTGCAGGAAACCGCTCCCACCCAGGGGCGGACGGGCATGCCCATCTCCTCCTTGGTGAGGCTCCCCACCTTGCAGCAGACCGAGCGGACCTCCAATCCTGCCGTCTCGAAGGCCTCGGCGATAAGGCGCACCTCGTCGGCCAGGCCCACGCAGAAGGCGATGCCGATGCGGGTCACGCCCAGGCGCCGGGCAAATTCGCAGATCTCCTGAAGGCGGTTCAGCTCGCCGTAGTAGAGGGTCTCCACCTCGGCGGCGGCCCTCATGAGACGCCCCTCCTCGTCGCTGTAGAGGGAGAGGCTATCGGTTTCCCGACAGGGGTTCCCCTGGGAGCAGCTCTTCTCGTCGCATTCGTGGCAGCGCATCAGCGTTCCTCCTTGAAAAAGTCGCGGGCGACCTTGACGACCACCTTCTTCACCGCTGTCCGATGGGACGCCCGCAGGGGGCAGTGAAGATCGTCGGGAGATAAGACGGCGTAACGGCCCGGGTCGAGGCCGCCGGGGTTCTCCCCCCCGAGGAAGGAGAGGGCCAGGGGCTCGGGCAGAGGGCCGGGAAACCGGCCCAGCCTTCCACCGATCATGACGGTGCGCCTCCTTCTCCGGACGAAGACCCTTGGCGGCCTCCCCAAGGTCCGGCACGGGAACGGGCCGGACTTTCCATGCAACGATAACTCCTTTCGCCGGGAAGAGCCAACGGACGGGAGAAGGATCTTGAAAAGGCACGCTCCCTGGCCTACAGTGATACGGCCTGAGGCGAGCAACGCCGCGAGCGATGGAGGTCATCGGCGATGAAGATCAGAAGAATTCTTGTCCTTTTCCGGCGGGAGTGGAAAACCTTCACCCTCGTGACAATCGGCACGATCATCCTGTGCGTCGGCATCGTCGCCTTCACCCTGCCCTACCGCTTTCCCGACGTGGGCGTCACGGGCCTGGCCGTCCTGACCAACTACCTCTGGGCCATCTCCCCCTCCTGGGTCATCGGCCTCGGCAACGGCCTCCTCTTCCTCTGGGCCTGGAAGGGCCTCTCGCCGCGCTTCGTCGGCTGGTCGGCCTACGCCGTCGTCCTCTCCACGGCGGCTCTGGAGCTCCTCAAGGCCTTCCCCTACCCCCATCTGAGCGAACCCCTCCTGGCGGCCGTGCTGGGCGGCGTCGTCAAAGGACTGGGCATCGGCCTCGTCTTCCTCGCCGGAGCCTCGACGGGCGGGACGGACATCATCGTCGTCACATTGCGCAAGCGCTTCGGCGTCGATGTGGGGCTCTACTCCTTCTACATCAACGCCGTCGTCCTCTTCGTCTCGGCCTTCGTCATCGGCCTGGAGAACGCCCTTTACGGGCTCCTCTCCATGTACACCGTCGGCGTCGTCATGGACAACGTCCTCAAGTCCTTCGACCGCCGGAAGCAGGTCTTCGTCATCACCGCCTCCATGGACGAGGTCCGTCGCTTCGTCACCGAAGACCTCCACAAGGGAGTGACCCTCCTCCACGGGACGGGGGGCTACACGGGCGAGGAAAGGACGGTCCTCATGTCCTTCATGACCCAGCGCCAGACGGTGGAACTCAAACGCTTCCTGGCCGCCCTCGACCCCCGCGCCTTCATGGCCGTCGGCGACGCCTCGGAGGTGGTCGGCCAGGGGTTCAAGCCCTGGAAGAATGACGACTGAGCCCCGGCAACGGCATTCTGCCGGAACGAAAGGGTGAAGAAAATGCTCGTCTTCGCACATCGGGGAGCTTCCGGCTACGGGCCGGAAAACACCGAGGCCGCCTTCGACCTGGCCCTGAGCCAGGGCTGCGACGGCGTCGAGCTGGACGTCCAGCTCACCCGAGACGGCGTCGCCGTCGTCCATCACGACTGGACCGTCGACCGCACGACGGACGGTAATGGGGAAATCTCCAATCTCACGGCAGCGGCCCTCGCAGCCCTCGATGCCGGGAGCTGGTTCGCCCCGGCCTTCGCCGGCCAGAGGGTGCCCACCCTGGCGGCCGTCCTCAGGCGGATTCCGGAGAGGGTCATCGTCAACGTCGAGCTCAAGGCCCGCCCCCAGGACCGTCCGGGCCTGGAAGAGGCCGTCCTCGCCGTTCTGGAGACGGCGGGGCGCGACAAGAACCTCATCGTCTCCTCCTTCAATCACCTCTGCCTCCGGCGGCTCTGCCGCCTCGCCCCCCAAATCCCTCTGGGACTCCTCTACGAGGGGGTCCTTCTCGACCCCTGGGACTACGCCGAAAGGCAGGGGATCGCCCTCTACAGCCTCCATCCCGAGCAGGAATACGTCGCGGCCGACTTCGTGGCCCAGGCCCACCGGAAAGGGCTGAAAGTGGCCTGCTGGACCGTCAACTGCCCTTCCCGCGCCGCCGAACTGGACAGGATGGGCGTGGACGCGATCATCACCAACTACCCCGACCGCTGCCGCCCGCAACGGGAAAGAGTGTGACTTTTTTGTTACCGAAGGGGGGCCTCGCCGGCCCCCTTTTCGCCTATACTGAAAAGGGGGCCAGCGAGGCCCCCGGACTATGGACAGCGAACCGATCCCCGAAGACCCTCTCGGCCGGACGGGGACGACAGCAGGAGACAGGAGGAATGAACTGCGATGAGAAGATGGGTGCTTTTCTCGCTGCTTCTTTTCACTCTGGCCGTTCCCTTCAGGGGAACCGTCGCCGCAGCCCAGGAAAAGGGCGTGCTCCGCGTCATCACCTGGGCCGGCTACGCCCCCCAGGAGCTGCTTGATCGGTTCACCGAAGAGACGGGATACCGCGTCGAAGTGACGTTCAGCAACAACGAAGAGATGATCAGCAAGCTCCGGGCCACCCGAGGCGGCGGCTTTGACCTGGCCCAACCCTCGCAGGACCGCATCTCGGCCGTGGTGTCCCAGTTCGGCCTCTACCAGCCCATCGACTTCTCCCGCATCGACGAGGATCAGATCGACGCCTCCCTCCTCGAGGCCGTCAAAAAGAACACCCGCGTCGACGGCCAGTCCTACGCCGTCCCCCACGTCTACGGAACGGAGGGGATCGTCGTCAACCGGGCCAAGGCTCCGGACGTGAAGGACTTCAAGGACCTCCTCGACCCCCGCTACGCCGGAAGGGTCTCCTACCGCCTCAAGCGACCCACCTTGATCGGCATGGGCTTCTCCCTCGGCAAGGACCCCTTCGCCCTCTACAACGACAAGGGAGCCTATCAGGCCTTCCTCGACGACATGGAGAAGACCCTCATCGCAGCCAAGCCCTTAGTCAAGACCTACTGGGACAACGGCGACCAGCTTCTCCAGCTCCTCCGCTCCGGCGAGGTCTGGGCCGCCTCGGCCTGGGAGCAGGCGGGATGGAAACTCCACGCCGAGAACCCCGACATCGACTACATCGCCCCGGCCAGCGGCGCCCTGGGATGGGTCGACACCTTCGCCATCCCGAGCCGCTCCCAGAACCTTGAGGGCGCCTACGCCTACATCAACTTCATGCTCCGTCCCGAGAACGCCGCCTTCTTCACCAACAGGGAGACCTACGGCACGGCCTCGAAGGGAGCCATCGCCTTCCTCGACGAGGAGATCAAGGACAACTTCAACCGGGGCCTTCCGCCGGAGGTCCTGGCCCAAGTCAACTGGTATCCCCCCGTTCCTGCGGGAATCGAGGAGATGGAGGGGCGGACGCTGGACAAGATCAAAGCCGCCCGCTGAAACCGTCGCAGCCGATCATGGCAGCCGCCCTCATGAGGGCGGCTGCCATGATCGGCGAGGAGAGTGACCGATGGCCATCGCCCTGTCCGTACAGAACCTGACCAAGCGCTTCGGCTCCTTCACCGCCGTCAAGGGCGTCTCCTTCGACGTCGACGAAGGGCGGTTCTTCTCCATCCTGGGCCCCTCGGGATGCGGGAAGACGACACTCCTGCGGATGATCGCCGGCTTCTACCGGCCTGACGGGGGAACGATCCTCTTCAACGGCCGGGATATGGCCGACATTCCCCCCAACCGGCGGCCCGTCAATCTTGTCTTCCAGAACCTGGCCCTCTTCCCCATGATGAACGTCTACGAGAACGTCGCCTTCGGCCTCCGCCGCCGCGGCGAGAAGGGGGCTGCCCTGGACAGGAAGGTCCGGGAGATGCTGGCCCGCGTCGGCCTCCCCCAATCGGGAGACAAGCGCATCGACCAGCTCTCGGGCGGCCAGAGACAGCGCATCGCCATCGCCCGCTGCCTCGTCCTGGAGCCGACGGTGCTTCTCCTCGACGAGCCGCTGGGCGCCCTTGACGCCAAACTGCGGGAGCACATGAAGATCGAGCTCAAGACCCTTCAGGCCGCCGTAGGGACGACCTTCGTCTACATCACCCACGACCAGTCGGAGGCCCTCGTCATGAGCGACGCCGTGGCTGTCATGAAGGACGGCCGCTTCGAGCAGGTCGGCACCCCCCAGGAACTCTACCATCACCCCAACTCGGCCTTCGTGGCCCAGTTCGTCGGCACCAGCAACCGCCTCCCCGTCACCTTCTGCTGGGACGGATCGGGCCGCCCCCGAGCCCGCTGGGGCGACATCGATCTGGTCCTGCCCGAAGGATTCGCCGCCGAAGAAGGGAGCCCCTGGGATCTCTTCGTGCGCCCCGAGGCGATGATCATCGACCCCGACGAGGGAACGGACAACGTCCTTTCCGTCACCGTCCGGGCCCTCCTCTTCGACGGCGGCAACAGCCGCCTCCTCGTCACCGTCCGGGACAGGCCCGAGGAGCTGACGGTGGCCCTGCCCCAGACGGGGCAATACGACCATGTCCGCAGGGGAGACCGGATCCGCGTCGGCTGGGCGTCGGCAGCGTCGCGGGCCTTCCCCGGGGGAGAGGACCGTGGCTAGCGGCCGCCTCCGGGGAGGGTTCCTCTTCTTCTTCCTCCCCGTCGCCCTCTGGCTCGCCCTTCTCATCGTCCTTCCCCATCTGGAGCTTCTGCGCCTCTCCTTCACCGACTCCCTGGCAGGGCGCTTCACCGTCGCCAACTACCTCGCCTTCTTCACCGAGCCCATCTATTGGCTCACCTTCGTCCGGACGGCCCTCTACTCGCTGCTCGTCACCTTCCTCGTCATGACCGTGGCCCTTCCCGTCGCCTTCTACGTCACCAAGGTCGTCGACGTCCGCCTCAGCGGCTTCCTCATGGTCCTCCTTCTCGTCCCCTTCTGGGTGAGCGAGCTCGTCCGCGTCTACGGCTGGATGATCCTCCTCCGCGAAAGCGGCATCGTCAACCAGGTCCTGACGGGCCTGGGCCTTCTGAAGGAACCCGTCGAATTCCTCTACCGCGACGCCACGATGGTGATGGGCCTCGTCTACACGAGCATGCTCTTCATGGTCGTCCCCCTCATCGGCGTCATGGACGACCTCGACGACGCTCTCATCGAGGCCGCCTACGACCTGGGTGCCTCGAAGGGAGCCATCTGGCGGACCATCGTCATCCCCCACTGCGCCACGGGCCTCGTCTCGGGGGGAATCATCGTCTTCATGCTCGTCTTGGGCAGCTACCTGACACCCAACCTCATGGGCGGGAAGAATTCCCTCTGGTTCACGGAGCAGATCTACAACCAGATCATCCTCTACTTCAACTGGAACCAGGGGGCGGCCTTCGGCTTTCTTCTGCTCCTCCTCTCGTCGCTCATCATCTGGGCCGTCCTCAAGGTGACGGGCCAGAGGCTGAAGGAGGTCGTCAAATGATCCGGACCCTGCCCGCCTCGAAAGGCTACAGGCGATCCTTCGACCTCTTCATCGCCCTCTACTTTCTCCTCCTCTTCGCGCCCCTCGTCGTGACGATGGTGCTGGCCTTCAACGACTCCCCCTTCCCCTCCCTCCCCTGGGAGGGCTTCACACTGGACTGGTTTTTCGGGAAGGGGCCCGACAAGTTCGGCATCTTCCACGACCGGACCAACCTGAGAAGCCTGGCCGCCTCCTTCCGCGTCGCCCTGGCCGTGACGGCCCTGTCCACCTTCCTCGGCACCTGCGCTGCCTTCCTCTTCGAACAGGAGCAGTTCCCCTTCAAGGGCCTCCTCTACTTCCTCATGATCGCCCCTCTCGTCATTCCCGGCGTCATCCTCGGCATCTCGATCCTCATGTTCGCCAACGGCCTGGGCCTGGTCATCGAAAACCTCTTCGGCCTCTACCTTCCCGTCCTGGGGCCGGGCTACTGGCTCGTCGTCCTGGGCCAGTCGGCCTTCATCTCCACCATCGTCGCCCTCGTCGTCCTGGCACGGCTCAAGAAGTTCGACCCCTCCCTGGAGGAGGCGGCCTACAATCTGGGGGCGACGCGGGTCCAGGTGCTCCGGTACATCACTCTGCCCTACCTCCGTCCGGCCATCGTCGGCGGGGCGGCCATGGCCTTTCTCCTCTCCTTCGAGAACTTCAACACCACCGTCTTTCTCGTCAGCTCCCAGCCGACGCTCCCCATCAACATGTACATGCAGGTCCGCGACGGCTCGACGCCGGTCATCAACGCCATCTCGCTCCTGCTCATCCTCGGCGCCTCCCTCTTCGCCGTCGCCAACCTGCGCGGCAAAAGGGCCCGGACCTGACGGCCCGGGCCCTGCCCCTTCCTCACTGTCTCTTGTGGGGGAACTCCTCGAGCCGCCCCAGACGGCGGTGCTCGGCCAGGGCACGCTCGATGTGCTCCCGCACCACCTGAGAGGCCCGCTCGCCGTCGCCGGCGCAGACGCTCTCGACGAGAGCCTCGTGCTGGGCCAGGACGATTTCGGGCCATTCGAGGCGGGAGAAAAGCCACCGCCGGCTCTGACCGATGTACCGCTCCATCACCTCAGCCAGCCCCTCATGAACGCGCTGAAGAAGATCGTTATGGGCCGCCTCGACGACGGTGCGGTGAAGGAGGGAATCCCAATGGGCCCCCTCGCCGTCCCATTGCTCTCCGTCGCGGTGGACCGCCTGAAGGCGGCTCAGACAGAGACGAAGGCGCCGGGCCTCGTCATCGGTGCGCCGTCGGGCCGCCAGCGCCGCCGTGGGCACCTCGATGATGGACCGGACCTCCATGAGCTGCTCCATGGCCAGAGAGGGCCAGAGGGCGGCGGGCCGGAGGCTCGCCGCCACGTCGGGCAGACGGCCGGAGCGGACAAAGACGCCCTCCCGGCCCCGAAGATCGAGGTAGCCCAGGCATTCGAGCGTGATCAGCGCCTCCCGAAGGAGATTGCGGCTCACCTTCAATTCGGCGGCCAACTCCCGCTCCGGCGGAAGGCGGTTGCCCCCCCGGTAGCGCCCCTCGTCGATCCAGGCCGTCAGGCGTTCGATGAGGGCTTTCCGTTTGCTCTCCACGGCATTCTCCCCTTACTCCGCCCCTCGTCACTGCTTGCGGGCACCTCAGAAGCATACTATAATGGCTCCCATATTGGTAGAACCTTGGTTGAACCATATCTTGCCGAACCTTCAGGAGGTCGAAAAGAGATGAAACGTCTTGCCCTGTTCGCACTGGCCCTGGCCGCCACGCTCACCTTTGGCGCCGGCGCCTTCGCCGCCACGGAGATCAAGCTGGCCCACGTCGTCAACGAGAAGGACGCCTTCCACGCCTGCGCCCTCAAATTCAAGGAGATCGTCGAGGAGAAGACGGGCGGCGAGATCGTCGTCCAGCTCTTCCCCAACGCCACTCTCGGCGACGAGCGCAACCTGCTGGAGAGCCTCAAGATGGGCGTCGTCGAGATGGCCATCATCACCGGCGGCCCCATCATCAACTTCATGCCCCAGTTCGGCGTCTTCGACCTCCCCTTCCTTTTCGCCTCGCCGGAACACGCCTACAAGGTCCTCGACGGCGAGATCGGCCGGAAGATGCTGGCCGACATGGAGAAAAACGGGTGGAAGGGACTGGCCTACGGCGAGCGGGGCTTCCGCAACCTCACCAACAGCAAGCGCCCCGTCGTCACGCCCGCTGACATGACGGGCCTCAAGATCCGCCTCATGCAGAACCCCGTCTTCGTCGACGCCTTCAAGGCCCTCGGCGCCAATGCCGTACCCATGGCCTGGACGGAGGCCCTGACGGCCCTTCAGCAGGGAACGATCGACGGCCAGGAGAACCCCATCAACGTCATCCACGCCTTCAACCTCAACGAGTCCCAGAAATACCTCACCCTGACGCGCCACGCCTACTCGCCCAACGTCATCCTCTTCAGCCTCAGGAAGTGGAAGGAGTTCACGCCCGAGCAGCAGGCCATCATGGAAGAAGCCGCCCAGGCCGCGGCCGAATACAACCGCGATCTGGACAACGCCAACGAGGCCGCCTGGCTCCAGGAGCTGAAGGACCGGGGGATGGAAGTCGTGGAAAACCCCGATCTGGCCGCCTTCCGCGAGGCCGTCCAGCCCGTCTACGAGAAGTACGAGGAGAAGTTCGGCAAGGACCTCATCGAGGCCATCGGGAAGGTCCAGTAGGGTCCGCGATGACAGCTGGACCCGCATCGGGCGGGGAGCGGCCGGACCGCTCCCCGCTACTCCGCCTCAGCGACAGGTTAAACAGCCTCAGCGAGATGGCCCTCTTTCTGTTCATGACGGCCATGATCGTCCTCACGACCCTTCAGATCGCCTTCCGCCTCCTTGGGAACGCCCTGATCTGGTCGGAAGAGGTGATCTGTTTCGCCCTCGTGGCGGCCACCATGGCGGGAGCCTCGATCGCCTTCAAGCGGGGCACCCACATCGCCGTCACCTCCCTCGTCGACCGCCTTCCTCCGGGAGGCCAGAAGGTCATGGCCTGCCTCATCCATCTCACGGCGATGGCCTTTTTCGTCGTCGTCGCCTGGTACGGCATCGTCCTCATGAGGAGCGAGGCCTTCCAGACCACGCCGGCTCTGGGCATCTCCATGAGCTGGATCTACCTCATCTACCCCGTGACGGGAGCCGTGACCCTCATCCACCTTCTCGCGGCCCTGACCGAAAGGGCAAGGAGCTGACGTTATGGGCCTCCTACTGACCGGATCGTTCCTGCTTTTCATGATCCTCGGCGTTCCCATCGGCCTGGCCATCGGCGCCTCGTCGCTGCTGGTCCTCGTCGTCAGCGGTCTGCCCCTGGAGATGGTGCCCCAGACCATGTTCGCCGGGACGAGCTCCTTCGCCCTCGTGGCCGTCCCCTTCTTCATCCTCGCAGGCGACGTCCTCTCCCGGGGCGGCATCTCGGAGCGCATCGTCTCCTTCGCCGAGGCCTCGCTGGGACGCATCCGCGGGGGGCTGTCCATCGTCTCCACCGTGGCCTCCATGTTCATCTCGGCCATCTCCGGATCGGGGGCGGCCACGACAGCCGCCGTCGGCACGGCCCTCCTCCCCCAGCTCGAGGAGAAGGGCTACGACGTCGACTTCTCGGCGGCCCTCATCGCCGCGGCGGGAACGATCGGCGTCGTCATCCCGCCCAGCGTCCCCATGGTGCTTTATGCCGTCATCTCCGGCGTCTCCGTGGCCAAGCTCTTCCTGGCGGGCTTCATCCCCGGCGCCCTCATGGGCCTGGGACTGATCCTCTACTCCCTCCACATCGCCCGCAAGAGAAACTATCCGGCCTGCCCGCCCGTCCCTTCGGCCGAGAAGCGCCGCCTCTTCCTCGACGCCCTCTGGGGACTCATGACGCCCGTCATCATCCTGGGCGGCATCTTCACGGGCTTCTTCACCCCCTCCGAGGCGGCGGCCATCGCCGTCGTCTACTCCCTGCTCGTGGCCCTCTTCGTCTACCGGACCCTGGACTGGAAAGGGCTCTACCGGCTCGTCATCAATGCCGGCGTCACGTCGTCGCTCATCATGTTCATCATCGCCACGGCCAAGCTCTTCGGCTGGGGCCTGGCCTTCTACCAGATTCCCGAGACGGTGGCACGAACCCTTCTCGGCTTCGTCGGCAACCAGCCCCTGCTCATCTACCTGGCCATCACGATCTTCATCCTCATGGCGGGCATGTTCATGGAGACGGCCTCGGCCCTGATCATCCTGACGCCCCTCTTCCTGCCGACGATCCAGCAGCTCGGCGGCGACCTCATCCACTTCGGCCTCGTCATCACCGTCGGACTCGCCATCGGCATGGCCACGCCGCCCGTGGCGATCGACATCTACGTGGCCAGCGCCATCACGGGCCTCTCCGTCGAGGAGATCAGCCGTCCCATCGTCCCCATGGTGCTCATCCTCGTCGCCGTCCTGCTCCTTCTGACCTATGTGCCCCAACTGGTGCTCTTCCTGCCCGGGCTCTTTTAGCTCCACCCGTTTCCCATCTCGAACCAAGGAGTGACTTCCGATGAGAAGCAGCCAAGCGAAAGAAGGACTGGCCCGCGCGCCGCACCGCTCCCTCCTCAAGGCCTCGGGCTTCACCGACTGGGAGATCGCCCGCCCCTGGGTGGGCGTCGTCAACGCCTACAACTCGATCATTCCCGGCCACACCCATCTGAACCGCCTCGCCGAAGGGATCAAGCATTCCGTCTACGGCCACGGAGGCCTGCCTCTGGAATTTCCCACCATCGGCATCTGCGACGGCATCGCCATGAACCATGAGGGGATGAAATTCTCCCTCCCCAGCCGCGAGCTGATCCGCGATTCCGTCGAGGTCATGGCCCGAGCCCACGCCCTGGACGCCCTCGTGCTGCTCACCAACTGCGACAAGATCATCCCCGGCATGGCCATGGCCGCCGCCGAACTGGACATTCCCGCCATCATCATCAGCGGAGGCCCCATGCTGGCCGGCCGCCACAAGGGGAAGGACATCGACCTGAGCAACATCTTCGAGGCCGTCGGCAAGAGGACGGCTGGCCTCATCGACGACGCCGAGGTCGAGGCCGTCGAGAACGCCTGCTGCCCCAGCTGCGGCTCCTGCGCGGGCATGTTCACGGCCAACACGATGAACTGCATGATGGAGGCCCTGGGCTTCGCCCTGCCCGGCAACGGCACCATCCCCGCCGTCCTCTCCGCCCGGGATCGCCTGGCCAAGGAGGCGGGCCGGTACGTCATGATGCTCCTCGAAAAGGGCATCAGGCCCCGCCAGATCCTCACCAAGCGGGCCTTCCTCAACGCCGCCGCCGTCGACATGGCCCTGGGCGGCTCGACGAACACCATGCTCCACCTTCCCGCCGTGGCCCACGCCGCCGGCGTGGAGCTGACCCTGGCCGAGCTCGACGCCATCAGCGCCAGGACGCCCCACCTCTGCAGCATGAGTCCCGGCGGCAGCCACCACATCCAGGATCTCCACGCCGCCGGCGGCGTCCAGGCCGTCATGGCCCGCCTCCTCGAAAAGGGCCTCATCGACGGCGGGACTCTCACCGTCACGGGCCGGACCGTCGCCGAAAACCTCAAGGGCGTCGCCGTCACCGACGAGACCGTCATCCGCCCCCTCGACAATCCCTACCACGCCGAAGGCGGCATCGCCGTCCTCACGGGCAATCTGGCCCAGGACGGATCGGTCGTCAAACAGTCGGCCGTCGCCCCAGAGATGATGGCCCACAGCGGACCGGCCCGCGTCTTCGACGGCGAGGAGGCCGCCACGGAGGCCATCATGGCCGGCCGGATCAAGGCCGGCGACGTCGTCGTCATCCGCTACGAAGGCCCCAAGGGCGGCCCCGGCATGAGAGAGATGCTCACGCCCACGGCCACCCTGGCCGGCATGGGCCTGGACCGCTCCGTGGCCCTCATCACCGACGGCCGCTTCTCCGGAGCCTCCCGAGGCGCCTCCATCGGCCACGTCTCGCCCGAGGCCGCCACGGGCGGACTGATCGCCCTCGTCGAAGAGGGCGACACCGTCGAGATCGACATCCCCCGTCGCCGCCTCCATCTGGCCGTCTCCGAAGAGGAGCTCCAGCGCCGCCGCCAGGCCTGGCAGCCCCGCCTCCCCGAGACGAAAAGCTCCTTCCTCGAGCGCTACCGGGCCTTCGTCACCTCCGGAGCCCGGGGAGCCGTCTTCGACCGGTAGGGGACAGGACAACGAAACCAAGAGGGAATGGGCCTCCATGGAGGCCCATTCCCTCTTGGTCAACATGGTGCCACATCAGAAAAAAGAGCCTAAAAGGCGACGACGACGCCCAGCGCCTTTTCCAGGGCCTTGATGTGCTCCAACTGCTCCTCTGAAAGAGGCGCGGCCTTCAGGTCCTGACAGCTAAAGGCGAGAAGGGTCCGCCCCATGCCCTTTTCAGCGCTCTGCAAGGCCTCGAGCTTCTTTCCCTCCCTGTCGGCATGGGTACAGATCATCGGAGGCACCCCCTGCCTGTTGAGATTTCCATAAATTCTTTTTGCAAAACCTTTTGCCTCTGTCAAGACACTTGTCCGACCGGAGGACGGGGATTACAACCTGTTCTCGAGAGACTCCGGCCAGCCAGGCCATAGAGATGATGGCGCCTCCGGGAAAGCCGAAGGTCTTTTCTCTTTGTCCCGTCAAGGGCACACACCCTGGAACAGCCTGCCAAACCCGTCTCGGGCTGTGTCCTACCTGGCGTCGAAGGGGTCGCCCCGGCGCGGGACGATGCAGAGGAACTTGAGAGGTCCCGTGCCGGTGTTCTCGAAACAGTGCTCCTCGTCGGGAGGCACGTAGGCCCAGGAGCCGGCCCTGAGGTCGCATGTCGTCTCGCCGAGCACGCCCCGGGCCTGGCCTTCGAGGATGATGACGTAGTGGGGCCAGTCGTGGCTGTGGAGGGGCGTCTTCCCGCCCCCTTCGGTGGTGAAGTAGCGGACCACGTGGTCGTCCCAGAAGCGGCCGGGGCCGAAGACGACCCGCTTGGTCACCCCTCCATGGCCTTCCATGGGCTCCTGAGGCAGATCTTCCAGAGAGCCGCCGTAGTAGAGTCCCTCTTTTTCCCTTTCCATCACGCAATACCCCCCTTTTATGAAGAGACGTCGCTGTCGTCGAGGATCTCCTTGACTCTGCCGACGACGCCTCCTTCGAGCCGGACCTTGATCCCGTGGGGATGGGTCGGGCTCTTCGTGAGCAGATCTCTGACGATCCCCTCCGTGAGGGCGCCCGTGGGCTGATCGGCCTTCCTGACGACGCGGACTCTCATGCCGGGCCTGATGGCCGAACGGTTTCTTCCGTCCACTCCGACGACCTCCTTCTTCTGGGAGCCCCGGCCGAAGCGGGAAGCTCCTCTTCTTGTGGGGCCGCCGCCTCTGGCGGCGGCTTCGAGGGTGACGCCTAGCCGACGTAGCGGAACTTGGTGCCGCCGAAAAGTTCGCCGTCGTCGGTGAAACGGATCCGGGGAAGGGCTTTGTTCCCCTCTTTCTGGCGGATCAGGGCGTAGTCGGTGCTGCTTTCGGCAAGACGGGAAGCCAGGACCGCAGCCATTTCCGCCGGATCGCCCGTCGCACCCGGCCGAAGTTCGAGAAGGATCTCCAGTACCGGTTCGAGGGC
This sequence comes from Synergistaceae bacterium, assembly GCA_016756725.1. Lineage (GTDB taxonomy): Bacteria > Synergistota > Synergistia > Synergistales > Aminithiophilaceae > Aminithiophilus. The sequence goes on from JAESII010000004.1 coordinate 166,389, forward strand.
TTCATTCTCCCTCTTGCGGATCTGGAACTGTCCCGTGCAGCAGGAGCAAAAAAGCTCCTGGCCCTCGACGATCTCGCGGATCTGCTCGACGAGGATGTTGGCACCGCAGAAGGTGACGCCGCCGTCGATGCGCCCCCAGACGAGGACGAAGGGAAGCTCCCGGACCCGATCGAGGGCCCCGCCGCGCCGGAAGAGGAGATCGAGGGGGTCGGCCCCGGCGTCGCGGAGGCGCTCCATCATCTCGTCGTAGCCGATGAGGGTGGCCCTGTCGCCCGTGCGGTACCGCAGGAGCGGGACGGCCTGGTACTTGGAGACGACGAGCTCCTCGCCGTCGCGTTCGACGTGGAAGGCCGAAGGGTCGTACTGACAGAGGGAGGGGATCTCATCCCTGCCGAGGACGGCCCGGGCCAGTCCCCGCTCGTAGAGGCAGCGGCGGATGGCGATGGCCAGCGTCGTCTCCTTGCCGAGGCTGCCGAAATCGGTCGATCCGTAGCCGGAGACGATGCTGTGCAGGGCCCCGGCCTCATAGCCCATGAGGCCGTTGAGGTGATCGCGGTAGCGTTCGCTGTAGCCCTCGCCGGCCAGGCGGAGGCCGAGCCGGTAGGAGGCAAGGGGCAGGCCCCGGTCTGCGGCCTTCTCCAGGATGGTCCGGGCGAAGGGAGGGTAGCTGTAGAGGACCGTTCCGGCGAACTGTCCCGCGAAGGCTCCCAGGAGATCGACGGCCTCGTCCAGGTCGAGGCCTGGCGTAACCATCGTGAGGCCCCCCTTCTGGACGCCGAGATTCCTCAGCCCCCAGGAGGTGAGCTCACCGCTGATCCAGGAGCCCAGGGCGAGGGAGACGACGGCGAAGACGGGATTCGTGGAGAGGGAGAAGGACTCGTCAAGATCGCTGTAGAGCCAGTCGGCGACGTAGCGCTCCTGCTCGGGAAGCTGAGGCCAGAAAAAGGGCTTGCCCTTCGTCCCCGAACTGCGGCAGAGGACATGCTTGCCCCTCAGGGTCCCGTCAAGGCAGAGTTCTTCCAGGGGATAGGCCTTGATGTAGTCGCCCTTGGAGGTGAAGGGCAGGGCGGCCAGGTCCTCGGCGGACGAGACGTCGGGAACGGTGCCGCACCTCTTTTCCAGATAGGCCCGGTAGGCGGGTACGCGTTCGACGGCCAGACGGTAGAGGGCGACGACGTCCATCTGATTCAGCTCCTCCCGAAAACTCGGTCTGTTTTTCTCGCGGCGCTGTTTTTCAGTATCGCCCTTTTCGGCACCCCTGGAAAGGGGTGTATGATGAAAGCGAAAACGCCTCAGGAGGAGGGGACACCGTGAACTTCGACGCCCACAGCTACCGCCACCCGTCGCGGCGCAACGTCGTCTTCGCCTCGCGGGGGATGGTGGCCACCACCCACCCTCTCGCCGCCCAGGCGGGACTGGAGATGCTCAAAAAAGGCGGCAACGCCGTCGACGCCGCCCTGGCCACGGCGGCGAGCCTGACCGTCCTGGAGCCGACGTCCAACGGCGTCGGCGGCGACGCCTTCGCCCTCGTCTGGCACGAGGGACGCCTTGCGGGCATCAACGGCAGCGGACCGGCTCCAATCGGTCTTGACGGCGACCTCTTCCGCTCCCGGGGACTGACCAAACTGCCCGCCTTCGGCTGGCCGGCCGTCACCGTTCCCGGCGCGCCGGCCACATGGGCGGCCCTGAGCGGGCGGTACGGACGGTTTTCCCTGGGCGAGGTGCTGGCCCCGGCCATCGCCTACGCCGAAGAGGGGCACCCCGTGGCGCCCAACGTGGCCCTCCTCTGGGAGCGGGCGGCCTCACGGTTCGGTGCGGCCCTTGAGGGCGAACGCTTCCGCCCCTGGTTCGAGACCTTCTGTCCCGATGGACGCCCCCCCCGGGCGGGCGAGTCCTTCTCCATCCCCGCTCTGGCCCGCAGCCTGAGAGCCATCGCCGCATCGCAGGGACGGGACTTCTACGAAGGCGAGCTGGCCCGGCGGCTCTTGGCCTTCTCCGACGCCACCGGAGGCTGGCTGACCGCCGAGGACCTGGCCTCGTTCCGCCCCGAATGGGTCGAGCCCATCGGCGTCGATTATCGGGGCTACCGGGTCTGGGAGATCCCCCCCAACGGCCAGGGGATCATCGCCCTCATGGCCCTCAGGATCCTCGAGGGCTTCGCCTTCACCCACCGTGACGACGCCCGCACCGCCCACCTCCAGATCGAGGCGATGAAGCTCGCCTTTGCCGACGGGGCCCGCCACGTCGCCGACAGGCGCTTCGCCGACGTCCCCGTCGAGGAGCTCCTGAGCGACGCGCACGCCGCCAGGAGACGGGCCCTCATCAGACCCGACGAGGCCCTGCCCCCCGGGGCCCCCCTGGCCGATCAGGGCGGCACGGTCTACCTCGCCGCCGCCGACGGCGAGGGGATGATGGTCTCCTACATCCAGAGCAACTTCTGGGGCTTCGGCTCGGGCCTCGTCGTCCCCGAGACGGGAGTGGCCCTCCACAACCGGGGCCTGGGCTTCCGTCTCGATCCCGATCACCCCAACAGCCTCAAAGGGGGCAAACGGCCCTACCACACGATCATCCCCGGCTTCGTCAGCCGCGGCGACGAGCCCCTGGGCCCCTTCGGCGTCATGGGCGCCTTCATGCAGCCCCAGGGCCACCTTCAGGTCCTGATGAACGCCATCGATTTCGGCCACAATCCCCAGGAGGCCCTCGACGCGCCCCGGTGGCAGTGGACATCGGGCAGGACCGTCGAGGTCGAACCGGGCTTCCCCCATCCCCTGGCCCTCGCCTTGGCCCGCAAAGGCCACGACCTCCGGCCCGCCCTGGAGTCGACCTCCTTCGGCAGAGGCCAGATCATCTGGCGTATGGGCAAGACCCTGGCGGGAGGGACGGAACCGAGAGCCGACGGGGCCATCGCCGCCTGGTAGACCGACGCAAAAGGGGGAGCTGACGGCATCGACCCGGGCCTGATCCCTTTCGGAGAGGACCCGCGTCAGGTCGAGGAGCACGACGAGTCTGCCGTCGATCTTGGCGATGCCCGTGACCTGGTTCGCCTCGGCCCTGCTTTCCATGAAGGCCAGTTGCGCCACGGGGCGGATCTCCTCGTCGGCGACGCGCAGGATCTCGCTCACCCCGTCGACGACGATGCCGATCCGTCTTTTGCCCTGCTGGCCGATGACCACCTTCTTCTGGTCCTCGGCCACCTCCGAGGGAACCATGAAAAGCGAGCCGCCAGGTCGACGAGGGTGACCAGCTCGCCCCGGAGGTTGATGACGCCCCGGACGAAATCGGGAGCTCCCGGCAGGCTGGGGCAGCTCTCAAAGCGCACGATCTCCCGCACGCCGGCCATATCGACGCCGAAGTGCTCCCTGCCGGACTGAAAAGGACGATCTGCTGTTCTCTCTCCATCCCGTCACCCCTTTCCCACCGCCACGAGGCCGGCGGCTCCATCGAGCTTGAAGAAGGCCACGTGGCGGGTCAGCTCCTCGCTGATGCCGGACAGGCCCTCAGCCCCCTGGGCGACCCGTTCCGCCGCCGGGGCCACTTCGGTGACCTGGCTGGCCACAAAGAACCCCCCGGAATGTCCCAGGCAACAACCCTTGTAGGTTCGAGTCTTCTGCCGCCCCGAATCTCCCCCCTATGGAAACAGGCATGGACAGGTGAGCCCCGGCCTCACGGCCGGGGCTCACCTGTCCATGCCTGTTTTTGCGTTCTTCGCTTGTCGGCAAGGATCAGGCGTCTCAGTCCTCTCCCCTGGGGGACGCTCCAGGGCTGACGCCGTCAGGAAAAGGGGCCAGGCCCCTCCTTTTCAACCCCGCCCCGAAGACTTCCTCATTCGAGCTTTTTCGCCAGGGGCCCCGCCGTGGCCAGCGATTCCCATTCGGCCAGGAGGACGCCGACGAGAACGAGGAGGCCGCCCAGGGCGAACTGGGCGTTCCACTGGTCCCGCCCCATGGCGATGGCCAGGAGAAAGCCGAAGGGGCTCTCAAGGGAGAGGAGGATGGCCGCGTGGGTCTCGGGCGTGTAGCGCTGGGCCACGGTCTGGACGAGAAAGGCCAGGACCGTCGCCCCCAGGGAGACGAAGAGGATGCCTCCCCAAAGAGGCGGCGAGAGGGTCAGGCCCGGGAAGGGCTCGAAGAGAAGGGCCGCCGTGACGAGGATGACGCAGGCCACGTCGATCTGGATCACCGTCAGGGCCAGAGAGTCCATGCGGCGCGTGAAGAAGCCGAGGGCGATGAAGTGGACGGCGATGGCCAGGGCCATGAGGGCCGAGAGGGCGTCGCCGGCGTTGAAACGCATGCCCGGAGAGAAGGCCATGACGAGAAGCCCCGCCGTCGTCGCCAGGGCGCCCCCGATGGCCCAGAACGAGGGGAGGCGGCGGTAGAAGAGGGCGAAGAGGAAGGGGACCATGACGACGTTCGTCCCGGCAATGAAGGCCTGCTTGCCCGGCGTGGAGAGCTTGAGTCCCCAGACGTGGCAGAGGAAGAGCCCCGAGACGAGAAACCCCACGAAGACGGCTCCGGTCAGGTCGGTCCTGTCGATGGACCGCAGCCTTTTGTGGAAGAGGGCCGTCAGGATCGCGGCGCTCAGGGTGAAACGAAAGGCCAGGACCCAGAGGGGGGACAGGTGCTGGAGGAGGTAATCGGTGACGGGGTAGCCGGCACCCCAGATGAGGGCCATGACCAGCATGGCCCCGTCGGCGGCAAGGGTCTGAAGACGGGACAGGCGAGGGGGAGCCACGGCCTCACCTCCTCTGAGGGCTCCTTAGGCTTTGGCCGATTGAGGACTTCTGGCGTTGAGAAAGAGGCCGGTGATGATGAGCAGGCAGCCGGCGACTTCGGCCCTCTGGGGCATCTGGTTGAGGAGAAAGGCCGTCAGGACGACGCCGCCGATGATCTCCACCGTCGCCGCCAGACTGGCCGTCGAGGCGTCGACGTCGCGGAGGCCGACGTAGAAGATGGCGTAGGCGACGAGACTGCCGAAGATCCCCAGGGCTCCGATGAGGGCCCATTGGCCCGCCGTGATCCGGCCCAGGTCAGCCCAGCCGGGGCCGAGGGACTTGCCCAGGCCGAGCCAGAAGGCCGCGAAGAGGTGGGCGTAGAAGAAGAGGGTCACCGTCGATATCGCCGACCCGCCCTTGCCGGAGAGGCGGCCGTAGAGGGACTGAAGGGCCATGGCCAGGGCCGCCAGGAGGCCCCAGAAGAGCCCCGGCGGGGAGAAGCAGCCCGAAAGGGCCGCGCCGGAGCCGAACATGGGGAAGGCGACGCCGGAGAGGATGAGGCCGGCCGCGAAGACCTGAGGCCGCAGGGGCCTCTCGCCGGTGATGAAGGCGGCGCCGACGAGGGTCATGAGGGGGAAGGTGTAGTGAAGGAGCAGGGCGAAGGGGACGGAGAGCCAGCGCAGGGACATCATGTAGCCGACGTAACTGGCGGCGACACCGAAGCCCCCGTAAAAGAGCAGGAAGAGCAGGCGCGAGGGGGCCACGACCAAAGCCTCCCTCTTGCGGAGCAGGAGATAGGGGCCGCTCAGGAGAAGGACGACGACGACGCGGAAGAAGGCGACCGTCGGAGGCTCGACGCCGGCCTGAATGAGCCCTTTGCCGGCGGGAGAGATGAGAGCCCAGAGCAGGCCCGCGGCGAAGACGAGCAGGAGTCCCTTGCGGTAGGCACGGTCCACGGCAGATCCTCCCTCTTTAAAACATTACATGCATCGCAGAGATTATAAACCCTACCTTTTCGGGGGGCAACCGGACGAAAGGGGGCCGTGGTGGGGCGGTCCCTCCTCTGTTCCGTCGTGGCCGTCGTCCAGCTCGGGCGAACCGGCCAGGCCGGGGCCCGTCAGGGGTTCGACGTGGATGGAGACGAAGGCGTCGTCGCCGAAGAGGCCTCGGAGCCGCCGCTCGGCATCGATGGTGATGTCATGGCCCTGAACGACGGAAAGATCGGGGGCGACGAGGACGTGAACGTCGATGGCGACCTGGGGGCCGATGCGTCTCGTCCGGAGATGGTGGGCCCCTTCGACGCCTTCGGTGCCCTGAAGGAGGGCAAGAATGGTCTCTTCCGTCTCCGGCGACAGGGAGGCCTCAAGGAGCTCGTTCAGGGAGCCCCTGACGACGGACCAGGCGACGCGGACGATGGCAAGGGCAACGACGAGGGAGGCCAGCGGGTCGAAGATGGCCCCTTTCGCCCCGAGGGCAATGGCTCCGCCGATGCCGATGAAGGTGCCCACCGAAGAGAGGGCGTCGGAACGGTGATCCCAGGCCTTGGCCAGGAGAGCCTGGCTGTCGAGCCGGATCGAGGCCTTTTTCGTGTAACGGAAGAGCCACTCCTTGACGACGATGGAGAGGACCGCCGCGGCGAGGGCAATCATGCCCGGCGGAGAGAGGCTCTCCCCGCGGAAGACGGCGAGGACCCGTCCGGCCCCGGTCCAGAAGAGGCCGGCGGCGACGGCGGCGAGGGAGAGACCGACGACGGCGGCCGCCAGGGTCTCCACCTTGCCGTGGCCGTAGCTGTGGGAGGCGTCGACGGGACGGGCGGCGAAGCGGAAGCTCACGGCGGCGACGATGTCGGTGGCGAAATCCGATAGGGAGTGAGCGGCGTCGGCCGCCATGGCGACGCTGCCGCCCAGCAGGGCCGCAGCGCCCTTGAGGGCGGTCAGGACCAGGTTGACCCACAGTCCGACGAGGGAGACCCGCAGGGCCTCGTCGGCCCTGGAGCGAAGCCCTTCCTGACGGGACCGGCCTTCTTCGTTCATAACCCGGTCAGGGCAGATAGCCCATGGGGTCGTGGGCCTTGCCGTTGACCATGACGGAGAAGTGGAGGTGATTGCCCGTGGCCCGCCCCGTCCGTCCCACGGTGGCGATCTTCTGCCCCTGGCGGACCCACTCGCCCTTCTTGACGAGAAAGGCCGTGCAGTGGGCGTAGAGCGTCGTCACTCCGTTGCCGTGATCGATCTTGAGCGTCCTCCCGTAGCCGTTCTGCCATCCCGCGAAGAGGACCCGTCCCGACCGGGCGGCGACGATGGCCGTCCCCCTCGGGGCGGGAATGTCGATGCCGTCGTGGAAGCTCCGTCCTCTCCTGCCGAAGCAGGAGCTGACCTTGCCGTTGAGGGGCCAGATGAAGCTCTGTTCCCGTACCTCACGACGGACCGCGGCCCTTTCGTCGCCGTCCTGTCGGCTCATCGTCATGTCGGGGAAGGTGAAGCCCTTCTTGGGCGCGGCGTGGAGGTCTTCCGTCGTCTCTCCCCTGCTGCGGGCCCGGACCTCCAGCAGGGTCGCCAGCAGCTCCGATCCGGAACGGGGCACGAGGAGGACGACGCCGGCCTCGAGACCACTGCCGTCGCGGCAGTCGTTGGCCCAGAGCAGGTCCTGCTCGGAGAGGCCAAAGCGCAGGGCCACTTCTGTGGCCGTCTCGCCCGGAGAGAGGCAGTGCTCCTTCCAGGGCAGTTCTTGAGCCGAGGCGGGGACAGTGACGAGGCAGGCAAGGGCAAGGAGAAAGGCGACTTTCCAAATGCGAAAAGGCCGGGCATTGCGGTCACGGGGAGGCTTCATCAGGGCAAGGCTCCTTTCAGGAAACGGTGGAGGTTGGCACCCACGAGGGCCGCCCTCTGGTCTTCTTCGTAGCCCCGGGTGGCCAGGACCCTGTCGAGATCCTTGAGAGCGCCATGGGTCCTGACGACGTCGAAGGCCTGAAGGTCCGAAAGAGGGGGACCGTCCTTGATGGCGTCGCAGAGATCGAGGCCGAGACAGACAGGGCCCATGCCGACGAGATCTCGGATGTGGTCGATGTGATCGGCGAAGGATTCCAGATCAGGCCTTTCGGAGGAGACGAAGGCGCTGCAGGCGTTCATGCCCACCAGTCCCTGCCGGGCGGCGAGGGCTCGGATCTGGTCGTCGGTGAGGTTGCGGGCTACGGGAACGAGAGAACGGCAGTTGGAGTGGGAGGCCAGGACGGGGCCTTCGAAAAGGTCGAGGACGTCCCAGAAACCCTCGTCGTTGAGGTGGCTGACGTCAATGAAATAACCCAGGCGGGCCGCCTCGGCGAGGAGCTCGACACCGAAGGGAGAAAGGCCCCCTCGCCGCCCCTCGCGAAGGGGGCGGAAGTGGCATCCGTCGGCGGCGGCGTTGCGGCGACTCCAGGCGAGGCCCAGACCGCGGACGCCGAGGTCGTGAAAGACGCGAAGCAGGGCCAGGTCCGTGCCGATCGGCTCGGCCCCCTCGAAGGAGAGGACGACGGCGACGGCACCGGAATCGCCGGCCGACGCGACGTCGCTCCAGGTCCGGCAGATCCGGAAGAGCCCCGGCGATTCGAGCTCCTCCTCACGGAGGGCCGCCACCTGGTCGAGGGCCTGGCGGAGGGCCATCTCGGGAAGGTATTCGTCAGGCACGAAAAGAGAACAGATCAGGAGATCCACGCCGCCGCGGCGAAGGCTTTCGAGGAAAACCCTCTCGACGACGCGGCGCTCCCCCCGCCTGCGCCTGGCCAGCACCATCAGGGGGAGATCGAAGTGGCCGTCGGCCACAAAAACGCGGGACAGCAATTCCCCGCCGTCCTCTCGGCTTTTCACGGGCATCCTCTCCTCACCGGTCGGGCTGAAAGGACCGTTATAGATTGTACAACGGAGACTGGCTCTCACCAAGATGGAGCGTTGCCTCTTGGTATTTTTTATGATAATAATTGCTATAACATATCATGAGGCAAGAGTTCTCCGGGAAGAGGGGAAGTTCTTTTGTCCTCAGAGAAGGAGTGTCGCTCGTGATGAAACGCATCAACGCTCTTCTGATGTCCCCCTACGGTCCGGCCGTCACGGGAGCCGTCGTCGGGATCCTGGCGCCCCTGCTGGTCTGGATGGGGAATCCGGGGAACATGGGGATCTGCGTCGCCTGCTTCACCCGCGATATCGCCGGAGCCCTCGGACTCCATCGGGCCGCCGTCGTCCAGTACCTCCGCCCCGAGATCCCGGGCTTCGTCCTCGGCTCCTTCCTCTCGGCGGTGATCTTCGGCGAGTATCGGCCGCGGGCCGGTTCGTCACCGGTGATCCGCTTCTTCCTGGGCCTTTTCGCCATGATCGGCGCCCTCATCTTCCTCGGCTGCCCCTGGCGGGCCTACCTGCGCCTCGCCGGAGGAGACGGAAACGCCCTGGCCGGGATCGCCGGCCTCCTGGTCGGCATCTTTATCGGCATCGTCTTCCTCTGGAAGGGCTTCACCCTGGCGCGGAGCTACCCTTCGCCCAGGTCCTCGGGCCTGTTCATGCCCCTCGTTTCCGTCGTTCTCCTGGTGCTGCTCGTCCTGGCTCCCACCTTCGGCGAGGAGGGCAAGAGCGCCGTCTTCTTCTCTTCCAGCGGGCCCGGCTCACAGCATGCCCCGCTCATGGCGGCTCTCGCCGTGGGACTGCTCGTCGGCTGGCTCGCCCAGAGGAGCCGCTTCTGCACCGTCGGCGCCCTCCGCGATCTCGTCATGCTCCGCGACGGCCACCTGGCCAAGGGGGTTCTGGCCTTCATCGCCGCCGCCTTCGTCACCAGCCTGGCCCTGGGCCTTTTCCGGCCCGGCTTTACCGGACAGCCCGTGGCCCACACCTCCCAGATCTGGAACTTTCTCGGCATGGTCCTTTCGGGACTGGCCTTCACCCTGGCCGGAGGCTGCCCGGGAAGGCAGCTCATCATGAGCGGCGAAGGCGACGGCGATGCCGCCGTCTTCGTCCTGGGCATGCTCGTCGGAGCGGGGATCGCCCATAACTTCAACCTCGCCAGTTCACCGGCGGGGGCCACGCCCTTCGCCCTGGGAGCCTTCCTGACGGGCATGGCCTTCTGCCTTGCCGTCGGCTTCCTGATGCGGGAGAAGATCTGATCTTATCGAAGGAGGGATTGTCATGAACGACAGCCACGTCGTCGATGCCCGGGGCCTTTCCTGTCCCCAGCCCGTCCTGGAGACAAAAAATGCCCTGGCCGCAGCGGCGGGAGGGCCGGTCGAGATTCTCGTCGACACCGTCACGTCCCGCGAAAACGTGTGCCGCTTCGCCCGAAGCCAGGGCTGGCACTGCCGTCACGAGGAAAGGGACGACGGCTCCTTCCGGATCGTCCTGACCCGCTGACATCACCCCGACGCAAAGAGGAGGGGGCCTTGAAGGCCCCCTCCTCTTTGCGTCGGGGTCCTGGCTTTTGCCCCCTTCGACCTTCAGGGTCCGCCGAGAGGAAGGGGAGGGAGAACCTCCACCGTCTGCCACCGTCCCTGGAGAAACTCGACGAGATAGATCGGCTGACGACCGTCGCCGCAGCAGTCGACGGCGAAGTTCCAGCCCCAGTGATCGACGCGGTCCATCGCCGACAGAGCCGCAGCGACGCCACCCCGGACCGGCCCCCCCTTTTGGACGGCCTGATCGAGCATGGCCAGGGCGGCATGGGCCGAAGCGAGGTGGTCGAAAACGGGCCGCGATCCGTAACGCTCCGTCAGCCGTTCGACGAGGGGCCCGAGGTGGTCTTCTCCTTCAGGCATGGAAAAGGAGATGCCCCGGACGCCCGGCCCCGGCGTTCCCATGAGCTGCATCGACTGGCCCGAGACACCCCAGTCGGAGAGATAGATCGTCAGACCCGGCCAGAAATCGCGCAGAAGCTGCACCGTCAGGGAGGCGTAGAAATCGGGAAGAACTAACAGAGCCCCCCGAAAGCGGATCCGGCTGTCGAGAAGCCGGATGATCTCCTCTCGGTCCAGGCCGCGGCGGAGACGCATCACGGCCAGAGGCTCTTCGCCGTGGGCCTCGATGAAGTCAGGCAAAAAGGAGTCGACATACTGGTAGTTGTCCTGATCGGCCAGGACGATGTAGTCCGTAAAACCCTGGTCCGCCGCAACTCTCCCAAGTCTCCTGGCCCCCGTGCTCGACCGGATCCGGTAGAGTCGGTCCCCTTCGACGGCGAGGCGCCGCGAGTTGGCCGTCGGCGAGATGAGGGAAATCCGTTCCTTTTCGGCAGCCAGAAGGAGCTTGCCCGTGAAGGTCGACGTGCCGCCGCCCAAGACGGCGACGGCCCCCGCCTCGACGGCCTTTTGCACCGACCCTTCGACGTTGGCCGGGGAGAGGACGATCGGGTGATAGCGGGCCACCTTCTGCTCACGGCAATCGTCGATGACGCGCAGCAGGGTCTGCTTCAGGCCCTGGCCCAGAGCGGCCCCCGGCCCCTCCTCCTCGAAGATGAGGGCCACGGGGATGCCCCTGTCGATTTGCTCCAGCAGGACATTGGCGCCGACGGCGACGGCGAGAGTCAACAGGACGGAGACGATGATGAGCGTGATGGCTCGCAAGGCGACCTCCTCGGGATGGATCCCTGTCTACAGTTTATTGCCCCCATTTTACCCCAGGGCCGAAGAAAAGGGGACGGGGCGAACGGCTTGAGGACGATGGCGTCATCTTTGCTTTTGAGGTAACATTTCGTTATCCAGAACCGACAGATTCGCGACGGGAGGAAGACTTGATGGAGGGAGAACGGAAACTGGCCATTCTCGGTGAAGCGGCCCGCCACGATGCCTCCTGCGCTTCCGGGTCCTCCCGCAGGGGCGGCCTGGGCGGGATCTGCCACAGCTGGACCCCCGACGGGAGGTGCGTGAGTCTTCTCAAGGTCCTGCTGAGCAACCGCTGCGTCTACGACTGCGCCTACTGCCTCAACAGGGCCTCGTCGGACGTGGAGCGGGCCGAGTTCGCCCCGGCCGAGCTGGCCAAGCTGACCGTCGCCTTCTACAGGCGCAACTATATCGAAGGCCTTTTTCTCAGCTCCGCCGTCGTCGGGTCGCCCGACGCGACGATGGAACGGATCGTGACGACCCTCAGACTCCTCCGGCAGGTTCACCGGTTTCCCGGCTACATCCACGCCAAGGTCATCCCCGGCGCCGATCCCACCCTGACGCGACAGGCGGCCCGCTACGCCGACCGGGTGAGCGTCAACATCGAACTGCCCTCGTCGGAAAGCCTCCGGCGACTGGCCCCGCAGAAGACGGCCCAGGCGGTCCTGGCCCCCATGGGCACTCTGGCCGAGGTCGTCGCCGAAGGAGCGGAATCCCGCAAGAAAGGCCGCTCGGCGCCGGCCGCGGCCGTCAGCCAGTCGACACAGCTCATCGTCGGCGCCTCGCCCGAGACGGACCGGACCATCCTCACCCTCACTGAGGCCCTCTACCGCCGCTACGGACTGAGCCGGGTCTACTACTCGGCCTACATGCCCGTCGGCTCCAGCCCCGATCTGCCCGGCCCCGACAGACCTCCTCCCCTCAGGAGGGAGCACCGGCTCTACCAGGCCGACTGGCTCCTCCGCCTCTACGGCTTCGCCGTCGACGAGCTCGTCGGTGACGAAGCCCAACTCGACGAGAATCTCGACCCCAAGGCCCGGTGGGCCCTCAATCACCTGGAGCGTTTTCCCCTGGAGGTGAACGGCGCCGAACCGTCGGAACTGGTCCGCGTGCCCGGCCTGGGGCTCACGACGGCGCGACGGATCGTCGAGGCGCGCCGTCTGCGCCGTCTTGAGGCGGAAGACCTGCCCCGCCTCGGCCTGGCCCTCAAGAGGGCCCGCCATTTTCTGACCTGCAACGGCCGTTTCCTGGGCGAAAGGCTGACTGCCGAAGGGCTAAGGCAGCGCCTCTTTGACGGCCCCGACATCGAGGGGCGGCAGTTGAGGCTCTTCCCGTGACGGGCCTGCGCCACGACGGGACCTTCGACGGCCTTCTCTGCGCCCTTGACGAGGCCCTCCTGTCGGGCCTCACCCGGGTGCTTGCCCCCGAGGACCCTCCCCTTTTTCTCGAAGAGGCCGTCAGGACCGACGGCGGAAGAGCCCGCCGTTTCACAGCCCGCCTCGTCGCGGCTTCCGGCACCGAGGCGGTGAGACGGCTCTGGCTGGCCTCCCTGGCCGGAGCCTCGGGCGACCTGCTTTCAGCCTACTGCCGCAGGGCCTTTGTCCTCGGCAGGGCCCTGGCCGACGACCACGGACAGGACGAGGTGCGGCAGGTCCACCGTCTGGCTCGGGCCGCCTCCGTCGAGGCTCACCGGCTGGCCGGGTTCCTCCGCTTCGCCCGTCGGGGCGAGGTCTGGTACGCTCCCTGCGAGCCCGATTTCGCCGTCCTCCCCATCGTGGGCAACCACATCGCCCGCCGCTTTCCCGACAGCAACCGCATCGTCCATGACCTGAGACGGGAAAGGGCCGCCCTCTGCCGGGACGGCCGCTTCACCCTGATACCCTTGGCCCGCCCGACATCGGCCGTCGAAGACGACGAGGCCTTCCCCCGTCTGTGGCGGACCTACTTCCGGGCCGTCACCAACGAGGCCCGAAGGAACGAGGTCCTCCAGAGAAGCCGGATGCCCCGGCGCTACTGGGAGCACCTCGTCGAAGAGCCCGAGGGTGGCGATGACGTCAGCGGGAAAGGCTGTTGACGGCCTTTTCGATCCTCTTGAGGGCCTCTTCGAGAATCGGCCGGGGACAGGCGAGGACGACCCGTTCGAAACCGGCTCCGGCAGGCCCGAAGATATGCCCTTCGTCGAGCCAGACCTTGGCGTTGTGGAGCATCAGCCCCTCCAGCTCCTGGGCCGAAAGCCCCAGAGCGCGGCAGTCGATCCAGGCCAGATAGGTCCCTTCTGGACGGATGAGACGAAGCTGAGGCAGGTGGCGAGCCAGGAAGTCCTCGACGAAGGCGATGTTGCCCTCGAGGTACTCCAGCAACGCCTCGAGCCAGGCTTCGCCGTGGCGATAGGCCGCCTCGGCTGCCGCCTGGGCGAAGACGTTGGGCCGTTTCAGTCCCAGGGCCATCAGCTCGTTGCGGAAGCGCTCCCTCTTCTGCCTGTCGGCGATGATGATCGTCGAGAACTGGAGGCCCGCCAGATTGAAGGTCTTGCTCGGGGCGACGCAGGTGGCCGACGAGGCGGCAAAGGCCTCATCGAGGGAGGCGAAGGGGATCTGGCGGTTAGGACGGTAGACGAGGTCGCCGTGGATCTCGTCGGCGATGACGAAAAGGCCGTGACGGAGACAGATCTCGCCGAAGCGGCGCAGCTCCTCTTCGGTCCAGACCCGCCCTACCGGATTGTGGGGACTGCAGAGGATGACGGCCGTCGTTCTCGGATCGGCGGCCTTCTGCTCCAGATCGTCGAAATCCATGGCATAGCGGCTGCCGTCGAAGACGAGAGGGTTCTCCACGATATGGCGGCCGTTACGGGTGACGCATTCGTAGAAGGGGTAGTAGACGGGCGTCTGAAGGATGACGCCCTCGCCGGGAAGGGTGAAAAGCCGGATCAGGACGCTCACGGCGGGGATGACGCCGGGACAGAAGCAGAACTGCTCCCCGTCGACGGCCCATCCATGGCGCCGCTCGAGCCAGGCGGCGATGGCCTCGTCGCAGCTCGGCGCCGGGGCGCCATAGCCGAAAATGCCATGGCGGGCCCGCTCGATGAGGGCCTCCCGGACGGCTGCCGGGGCCTCGAAATCCATGTCGGCGATCCAAAGAGGCAGCAGATCCGGTTCGGCCAGGTCCCACTTCGCGGAGCCCGTGCCGCGGCGTTCGATGACGCGATCAAAGGCGATTTTTTCCAGGTCCATCACAAGGCCTCCTCAAGAAGTCGCATAAAGGACAGACGTTTTCCTACCGCACTTCCTTGCGGCCGTCGATGCGCAAAAGGGCCTCGCCGGGAGAGAGGATGCGCAGCGAGACGGCATCGATCCTTCGGGAGAGAGTCTCGAGCAGCTCCGCCCCCTCCCTGAAGCGACCGTTCAGGGGAGCAAGTCTCCAAAGGAGGGGACGGAGCGCCCCGTCAAGCCTGGTGAGGGAGAGATAGATGCCGCCGTATCCGGCGGGATCGAAAAGATCATCGTAGGGCCCGCTGCCGGCCTCCACTTCGAGCTCAGACGGGCTCAGGAGCCCCAGCAGCAGGGCCTCTTCCCGGGCAGCGACGGTGACGTCGGCAAAAGCCGGAAGGGAGTGGGCCTGCCACGGGCCCGACGGAACGGGCGAGAAGGGTATGGGCATAGGCAGGGCGACAATTCGTTCCAGCAGGGACGGGGCCAGTCCCGGACGGAGCGGCCCCAGCAGGACATAGAGACCCGGCGTTTCGCCCAGGGGAGACAGGGCCCGGCCGGCAATGACGAAAGTCAGGGGACCGTCGAAAAGGGCCCGCCGCTCCTCCTCGCCCAGAACAAGAGGATCGGCCAGATCCTCAAGCAGCCGATCCTCTCTCAGGGGCAACAGAGCTCCGAGAGCGGCGACGTCAACATCCTGGAGACGTCCCGTCACAACCAGGACCGGGTCGGAACCGACAAGAGGCAGACTCCTTCCGAGGGGACGGAGAGACGCCTTTTCCTCGGCGTCGGAAAGAAGATCCCAGGCGTTGCTTTTGAGCCTCAAGGCGCCGTCATCGTCGTCTCTCAGGTGAGCCGAGAGGAGCAGACGCCTTCCCTCCGGCCAGGGGCGGTCTTTGAAAAGCCCGCCCTCCTCGACGAGAGAGGGATCAACAGACAGGACGATCTCCGCTGCGCCCTCCAGGGGCTCAATAAAGGCGTGACGAATCGCCTCTTCCTGCTTGGCCTGCACCATCGCCTCCAGCACGTCCACGTCCGAAGCGGCCAGCAGGAGGGCGTCACCGGCCCGCCCCTCCCAGAGGGCCAGGTAGAGGGTGGCGCCTGTACGCTCGTTCTTCAGGCGGCCCAGAGACCTCAAGGGCCCGTCCGGTTCGTCGGGAACGGACTCCAGGGCCAGGCCGGCATGGGCCGCGGCGATGTGGAGCAGGAAATCGCGAAGGTAGGATTCGGGGTTGCGGGCCTTGACGGCGAGAGCCCCTTCCAGGCGGGAGGAACCATCAGGAGAGGCGGCGACACGGAAGACGCCCGGCCCCGACTGGGCAAGCAGGTCACTGAAGCGCAGGACGAGAAGGGACGGGAGAGGGTCGTCTCCTTCCATCGTCTCCGCCAGGGCCTCCAGGACCGGAGCGATCCGCTCGCTCAGCTCCTTGCCGTCGGCAAAGCGCAGCGAAAGCTCCACGTCACCCGCCAGAGACCGGGTCATGAAGGCCTGAGGCTCGGGCAGATTCTCCTGAAGACGCTGAAGGAGGACAAGCCCCGCGAGAAGAACGGCCAGGGCAGCGAGAACGACGGTGGCTTTCTTCATGATTACCGTCACCCCTTCGTCACGAAAATTTGGCGCCTCCACTAAAGCACAGCCGTCGAAGACGGGCAAGCGATTCCGGCAGGGGAACGGCACATCGGAAGCCCCCTCAGCGGGAGAGGGCCGAATCGACGAAGCGCCGGAGAAGGGCGTTGAACCGCCCGGGCCGCTCCATCATGAGGAAGTGGCCCGTGTCGTCCCACTCCTCGTAGACGAGGTCGGGGAAGGTCCGGCGCAGGTAATCCGCGTGATCCTCCTCGTAGGAGTCGTGGTAGGAATAGACGGCCAGCGCGGGGACGCCGAAGGGCCCCCGGAGACGCCAGGTCTCGGGCCGGACGAAGTGGGCCATGGAGCTGTAGGCGACATGGCGATCGACGGAACCCATGAGGGCCCGGACCTCCTGCTGTACGGCGGGATCGGTCTTTCCGTAGAAAGTCTCTCCGATGAACCACTGGAGGAGGTCGTCCCGCCCGGGCCCGCCGAATCCTTCGGCGAACTGCGCCAGGGAGGCCCACCAGGCCTGAGGATCTTCGTCCCGAGGCGGGCGGAAGTAGGCCCCGTCGACGTTGACGAAGGCGGCTACGGCCTGGGGACGACGGGCAAGCAGTTCCAGCCCCACGGCATAACCCATGCTGTGACCGACGATGACGGCCTTCCCGACGCCCGAAGCCTCCAGGACGGCCTCAAGGCCTGCGGCAAAAAGGTCCACCGTGTACTCCCTGTCCTTGGGCCTGTCGCTCCGGCCGAAACCGGGCAGGTCCACGGCCAGCACCCGGAAGGCTTCGCTGAAGGCGGGAAGCTGGAAGCGCCAGACCGAGGCGTCACAGGCCCAGCCGTGGACGAAGAGGATGGCCTCCCCCTCCGGCTGTCCCAGGTCGTCGTAGACGACGGCGAGGTCGTCGAGATAAGCCTTCCGGGGAGCGGCCTGGGCGGCGGAAAACAGCGAGAGGACAAGGAAAAGGGCCAGAAGGGCCCGCACCGGGGAAAGGCTGCCGCGACGGCAGCCACAAAAGACAAGCCTCATCGGGTGGATTCGCCCTCTTTCTTCTGCTGTCTTCCGGACACTTTACACCGTTCCGGCGATGGACCTCAAGGGCATTGGCGGAGACGGCAAACAGAAGGAGACGGCTCCGCCCTGCCCCCGCCGGGGACAGCACGGAGCCGTCTCAAAAAGGACCACCCGCAGCTGGGGCCCTACCCCCTGATCCGCCCGATGCCCAGGCCCGGCTCCGTCGAGGGGATGATCTCGGGGCCGATAAAGCGGGGTCCGCCTTCGTAGGGGTCTTCGCTGCAGAGGAGAGGTCCGTCGAGGTCGATGACGGTGACGGCCCTCCGGGCCGAGGCGAGGTGGACGGCGGCGGCGGCGCTGATCTTGCCTTCCAGCATGCAGCCGAACATGACGCCGGCGCCGAAGGTCTCGGCCAGGGCGATGATGCGTTTCGCCTCGGCCAGACCGCCGCACTTCATGAGCTTCACGTTGACCAGGTCGGCGGCGCGGCGCCGGAAGATCTCCAGGGCGTCGCGGCTCGTCCAGACGCTCTCGTCGGCCACGACGGGGACGGGGCTGCGGGCCGTGACGTAGGCCATGCCCTCGAGGTCATGGGCGGCCACGGGCTGTTCGACAAGCTCGATGGCGAAGCCGGCCTCGGCCATGGCATCGAGGAGCCTCACCGCCTCCCGGGGCGTCCAGCCCTGATTGGCGTCAAGGCGCAGCGTCGGACCGGACCCGACGGCTTGGCGGACGGCGCCGATGCGGGTCATGTCCAGGCCGGCATCGGCGCCGACTTTGATTTTGAGCGCCTTGTAGCCGTCCTGGACGGCCTGAAGGGCATCGCGGGCCATCTCGTCGGGGCCGTTGAGGCTGATGGTGATGTCCGTGGCGATGGCCCGTCCCGTCCCCCCGAAGAGAGCCCACAAGGGACGGTTCTGGACCTTGGCCCAGAGGTCGTGGAGGGCGATGTCGACGGCGGCTTTGGCGCTGCTGTTGCCGACGACGGATCGTTCCAGGACGGCCAGGTTGCCTTCGAGGTCTTCGGCGTCGCGGCCGATCAGGGCCGGAACGATGTGATCGGTCAGGGCGGCCGTGATGGACCCGGCCGTGTCGCCCGTGACGAGTCCCGTCGGCGGGGCCGCCCCCAGCCCGAGAAGATGGCCGTCGGTCTCGACGGTGACGACGATCTCCTCAAGGCAGTCGACGGACCGGCGGGAGGTCCTGAAGGGCCGCCGAAGGGGAGCGGAAAGTCGCCTGGTGGCCATGGCGCGGATAATCACGTTTATCGCCCTCTTTCACCGTCACAAATCCCCGGAAGGCCGGGGAGAGAAGGTCCCCTGAAGCGGCTTCCCCGCCCTAGAAGACGCTCCCCCAGGAAGAGATGGTCTGAGCCAGGTCCTCACGGTAGTCGTCGTCGCTTGGGCGCAGGGAGTTCACCAGCGTGCCGCCCGATTTGCCCGTCGAATGGACGTAGCGGCCGCCGCCGAGGTAGAGGCCCACATGGCCGGGCCAGTAGATCAGGTCTCCCCTTTCGGCCCCTTCCGGTGCGATGGGGCGGACGGGGAAGCCCTCCCTGACGACGGCATCGCGGTAGATGGCGAGGCCGTTGAGCTGGTAGGCCATGAAGCAGAGGCCCGAACAGTCGATGCCCTCCGGCGTCTTGCCGCCCCAGCGGTAGGCCGTTCCCAGATAGGCCAGGGCGTCGGCGACGAGGTGATCGCGGGTCTTCTCCTGGCCCTCTGTGTTCCAGAGCCGCTGATTCCGGAGCGCCTCGGCCCGGACGAAGCCCTTCCGTCCGTCGACGAGACAGACCTCAAGCCACTGGCCGTCCTCGACGGGGACACCTCCGGCCAGGAGCGCCCCCCGGGGAAGAGACAGAAGCACCGTGGCGCGGTAGGCGGGACGGTCCATGACGTCGGCGAAGGGGCGGATCACGACCTGGCGGGCCTCCTCCTCCCAGCGGCTCACGTCATCGCCGCCGAGGATACCGGGCCGGGCGAAGCCCTCGTAGCGGTAGCGGGTGCGCAGCCGGAGCCAGCCCTCCCGCTCGTCGAGAACGGTGACGGCACTGCCGTAGAGCACCTCGTCGGACCGTTCGCTCCCCTCCCTCGCCTCCAGGAAGAGCGGACAGAGGGGCAGCGAGATGACGCCGTCAGTCATGGAGCCACTCCTTTCTCGTCTCGTAGACGTCGCGCGAAAGGCGTCCGATCAGCTCCTTGGCCAGGGGCTCGCTCAGGCCCTCGGTGAAGACGCCGAAGAAATAATCGGCCCCCTCGGGGGAAGGGGGGAAGAAGAGACCCGCCTCGTGGCGCGCGTAGGGAAGCCCCCCGGCCTTGTGGGCGAGGGGACACTCCTCTTCGGTGAAATGGCGCAGCAGCATGGAGTCGGTCCGGACGTGACAGAGAATCTCCAGCGCCTTCCGGGCCCCGTCGGCCCCGCCCCAGAGGCGGGGAGAGACTCCGTCCGGCAGAGCCTTGCCCTGGGCGACGGCCCACAGCAGCCCCCAGAGGCGGGCCTGGTCGGCCAGGGTGGTGACGTTTTCCCTGCCCGACGCGGCGGCGGCCTGGTCCATCATCTTGCGCCGGAAAAGGGTGCCTTTCAGCCCCATGCGGCGCCCCCTCTCGTTGACCCGCTCCATGCCGAGGCGATCGAGAAGGACATTGGTGGCCGTGTTGTCGCTGTCGAGGATCATGAGCCGGGCCAGGTCCCCCAGGGACCAGAGGGGGTTGTCGAGGAGCGTGACCAGGCTGTAGGGGACCTTCTCGGCCTCGCTGACGGCGATCCGTTCCTCCCAGGAAAGGCCCTCTTCGAGGAGGGCCGCCAGAAGGAGGACCTTGATGGTGCTCGCCGCAGCCAGGGAACGCTCGGCGTTCCGGCTGTAGAGGACCCTGCCGTCGCGGCAGCGCTGGAGCAGGACCGCCACCGTCCCTCCGGCGGCGTCACAGCGTTCGTCGATCCCCAGATCCTTCACGATTGCCCTTTCCCTCCTTCCGATGGCGGGCCTCAGGGCGTCCGGTCCCACGGACCGGACGCCCTGAGGCGGGTCGGTTCCGAGATCAGCGTCCCTCGATGACGACATTCCCCATGTACCAGGTGCCCATCATGGTCCGCTCCAGTCCCTTCAGGTAAGGCGGAATGACACAGTCGTCGACGGGGAAGAAGAGAGGCAGGATCGGCATGTCCTCCATGAAGAGGGCATGGGCCTTGTACATGACCTCATCCCGGGCCGTTCCCGAGAGTTCCCGGGCCTGCTGGATGAGGCCGTCGTACTCGGCGTTGTTCCAGCGGGGCCAGTTGGTGCCGGCGCCGGTGGTGAACATCTCCAGGAAGGTCATGGGGTCGGGATAGTCGCCCCACCAGTTGCCCCGGCCGATGTCGTAGTTGCCCTCGCGGCGGGTGCTGGCATAGACCTGCCATTCCTGATTGGCCAGCTCGACGGTGATGCCCAGGTTCTTGCGCCACATCTCCTGGACGGCTTCGGCCAGGGCCTTGTGATCGTCGGCCGTGTTGTAGAGGAGGGTGAATTTGGGGAAACCCTTGCCGTCGGGGAAGCCCGCCTCGGCGAGGAGCTTCTTGGCCTCCTCGGGCTTGGCCTTTCCTTCCGGATCGAGGCCGAAGGTGCCGGAGGTGCGGCTGAAGTCGGCGCCGGTGCTGTCCTTCAGCCCCTCGGGGACGAGGCCGCAGGCGGGAATTTCCGAGCTCTGGCGGACCTTTTCGACGATGGCCTTGCGGTCGATGGCCAGGGCAAGGGCCTTGCGGACCCGCACGTCGTCAAGGACCTCCCGGGTCGTGTTGACGGTGTAGAAGAAGGAGACGATCCGCGGGTAGGCCACGTAACCCTCCATCTTGGCGACGCGGGGCAGTTCCTGGATGGGTATGTTCTCAAGGATGTCCAGTTCGCCGTTCTCGAAGGCCGTCAGCTCCGTCGAATGCTCGGGGATCACGACGGCGTCGATCCGGGGCAGCCTGACGTTGGCCGCGTCCCAGTAGTGGGGGTTCTTTTCGAGGACGACCAGGTCGGGGCGGAAGGTGGTCATCGTGTAGGGACCGTTGCAGAGGTAGGTCTCGGTCTTGCGGGCCCAGTTGTCGGGCGCCTCGGACACCACGTCCTCCCGGACGGGCATGAAGACCATGAAGGCCACGAGGTTGAGGAAATAGGGCGTCGGATCCTCGAGGGTGACGACGAGGGTCTTGTCGTCGGGGCAGGAGATGGCGATGTCCTCGGCCTTGCCCTCGCCCTTGTAATAGGCCTCGCCGCCCTTGATGTAGTAGAAGATGAAGGCGTAGCCCGACCCCACGGTGGGGTCGAGGGAACGTCTCCAGGAGTACTCGAAATCCTGGGCCCGGACGGGTTTGCCGTCGGACCATTTGGCGTCGCGGAGCTTGAAGGTGTAGGTTTTGCCGTCCTCCGAGAGGGTCCACGACTCGGCGATGCCCGGCACGAGTTCACCGTTGCGGTCTCTCAGGAGACCCTCAAAGCAGTGCTCGATGACGAAGCCCCCGACGAGATCGCCGTTCAGGACGGGATCGAGCGTCTTCGGCTCCCGGGCCAGGTTGTAGCGGAGAACCTGCTCCGAGGCCGTCGCCGGCAGGGCGACGCAGAGCCCCATGAGGGCGACAACAAGCAACAGGACAACGGATCGTTTCATCATCAGAGTCCCTCCCTATCACCGTTTAGGTTTGCCTTTCCTCGCTGCGTGTTCGACGGCGGCGCCTTTCTTTGTCCCTTCTGCGACAGGCGTCCCTCCTTTCGCCGGTCAGGCCCCGAAACGGCGGCAGGCCGCCCAGTGGCGGGGCGCAATCTCCGTCAGGACCGGAGTTTCCTCGGCGCACCGGGCCTCGGCATAGCGGCAGCGGGTCCTGAAAAGACAGCCCGAAGGAGGGTCGAGAGGGCTGGGGACGTCTCCTTCAAGGACGATGCGGCTGCCCCTTCCCCGGCCGCCGATGACGGGAATGGCCGAGAGCAGGGCCTGGGTGTAGGGATGCTGGGGATGGGCGTAAAGATCCTCCTTCGGGGCCATTTCGACGATCCGGCCCAGGTACATGACGCCCACCCTGTCGGCCAGGTGGCGGACCATGGAGAGGTCATGGGCGATGAAGAGGTAGGTCAGACCGAACTGCTCCCTCAGGTCTTCCAGCATGTTCACCACCTGGGCCTGGATGGAGACGTCGAGGGCCGAGATGGGCTCGTCGCAGATGACGAACTCGGGGTCCACGGCCAGGGCGCGGGCGATCCCGATGCGCTGGCGCTGGCCTCCGCTGAACTCGTGAGGGTAGCGCATGGCATGGTCGGGGTTGAGCCCCACCCGACCCAGAAGTTCGTGGACCCGTTCGAGCCGGCCCTTCCCGCGGGCGAGGCCGTGGATGTCCAGAGCCTCGCCGACGATGTCCCCGACGGTCATGCGCGGGTTCAGCGAGGCGTAGGGATCCTGGAAGATCATCTGCATCCGCCGCCGGTAGGGCAGGAACTCCCTCTCGGCCAGGCCGGCCACGTCGACGCCGTCGAAGCGGATCTGGCCCGCCGTGGGCTCGTAAAGGCGCACGAGGAGCCGTCCCGTCGTCGACTTGCCGCAGCCCGACTCCCCGACGAGCCCCAGCGTCTCGCCGCGGGCGATGAAGAAATCGACGCCGTCGACGGCCCGGAGCATTCTTGGGCGGGAGAGAAGGCCCGCCTGTCTGACGGGAAAATGCTTGGCCAGTCCCTTCACCTCGATCAGGGGCTTTTCGCCGGCCCCGAGGACAGTCATCCTATCGCCCCTTTCCGCAGCCCCAGCCGGAGGGCTTCCGGCGCGCCGTCATCGTGAAGCCAGCAGGCCGACCGTCTCCCCCGGGGAAGGCCATAGAGGCGGGGGGGCCGCTCCCGACAGATCCTCAGGGCCCTGGGGCAGCGCTCGACGAAGGGGCAGCCCCTGGGAGGACGGAGCAGATCAGGCGGCGATCCCGGGATGGGCACCAGCCTCTGGCCCCGCTTCTTGCCCCCGTAACCGGGAAGGGCCCGGAGCAGCCCCATCGTGTAGGGGTGGAGAGGCTCGTCGAAGAGGTCCTCCGCCGAAGCCTCCTCCATGACCTGGCCGCCGTACATGACGAGGATGCGCGAACAGACCTCGGAGACGACGCCGAGGTCGTGGGTGATGAGGATGACGGCCGTCCCGATGCGGGATCTCATCGCGTTCATGAGGTCGAGCATCTGGGCCTGGATCGTCACGTCCAGGGCCGTCGTCGGCTCGTCGGCGATGAGGAGCGACGGCTCGCAGGCCAGGGACATGGCGATCATCGCCCTCTGGCGCATGCCGCCGCTGAACTGGTGCGGGTACTGGCGGGCCCGCTTCTCCGGCGAGGGAATCCCCACGAGGCGGAGCCCGTCGACGGCCCGCTCCCAGGCCTCCTTCTTCGAGATCTTCCGATGGAGACGGAGGACCTCGACGATCTGATCCCCGACGGTGAAGACGGGGTTGAGGCTCGTCATGGGGTCCTGAAAGATCATGGCCAGGTCGTCGCCGCGGAGGCAGCGCATCTTCCTCTCGTTCCAGCCGAGGAGGTTCTCCCCCCGAAAGAGGACCTTCCCCTCCGTGACGCGCCCCGGGTGGGGCAGAAGGCCCATGATGGACAGGGCCGTCACGCTCTTGCCGCTGCCCGACTCGCCGACGATTCCGAAGGCCTCCCCCTCGCGAAGGGCGAAGTCGATCCCCCTCAGGGCCTTCACCTCGCCGACATGGGTGAAAAAGGAGGTGGAGAGTCCTTCGAGGCGCAGCAGCTCCGGAGCCTCCGTTCCCGATGGGGCCCCCCGCGAGGGGGCCAGAAGTTCCTGGCTCGTCGTCATCGCCCGCCCCTCCTCACTTGCGGAGCCTCGGGTCGAGGGCGTCGCGGAGGCCGTCGCCGACGAAGTTGAAGCCCAGCATGGTCACGCAGATCGCCGCCGCGGGGAAGAAGAGCTGGTAGGGGTAGGACCGGAGCCCGCCGAGGGCGTCGGCGCAGAGGGAGCCCCAGGAGGCCATGGGGGCCGAGATGCCGATGCCGATGAAGCTCAGGAAGGATTCGGTGAAGATCGCGCCGGGAATCATCATCGTCGCCGTCACCAGGATGGGGCCCATGGCGTTGGGAATGAGGTGACGGGTCAGGATGCGCCACTTGCCCGCCCCCAGGACCTGGGCGGCGAGGACGAACTCCTGCTCCTTCAGGGAGAGGACCTGGCCGCGGACGATGCGGACCATGCCCACCCAGTAGACGAGTCCCAGGGCGATCAGGATGTTGTGCAGCCCCGTCCCGAGGAGGACCATGAGGAGGATTGAATAGAGCATGAGGGGAATCGTCGAGGCCACGTCGACGATGCGCATGAGGATGTTGTCCCAGCGGCCGCCCATGAAACCCGAGAAGCCGCCGTAGAGGACGCCGATGACGCAGCTCGTGGCCGTGGCGATGATCCCGACGAGAAGGGAGATCCGGCCGCCGATCATGACGCGGACGAAGAGATCCCTCCCGTGGGCGTCCGTCCCGAACCAGTGTTCGGCGCTGGGGAACTCGTAGGTCCGGTCGAGGTTCTGTTCGCGGTAGGAGTGACTCGACAGGACGGGGCCCAAAAGGGCGAAGGAGAAGATGACGACGAGAAGAAAAAGGCCGAAGAGGGCCGTCGGATTGCGGCGGAAGCGGGCCCAGGCGTCCTGAAGGTAGGTCAGGCTGGGCCGGTCGATGCGCTCTCCCTGCTGCTCCGAGGCGGGAATGGGCTCCCAAAGCGGGGGGGCGACGGGGCCAGAAGGGGGAAAAAAGTTCCCCTGAGGTGACGGAGCCATGGCGGGCACCTCCCTCACTTGCCGACCTTGATCCGCGGATCAAGGAGCCCGTAGAGGAGATCGACGGCCAGGATGGCCGTACAGAGAATGATCGACTGGAAGAGGGTCAGCCCCATGAGCACCGTGTAGTCGCGGTTGGTGACGCTTTCGACGAAGAACTTGCCCATTCCGGGAATGGCGAAGATCTTCTCGACGACGAAGGAACCGGTGATGATGGCGGCGATGAGGGGGCCGATGTAGGTGACGACGGGGATGAGGGCGTTCCGCAGGGCATGGCGGAAGATGACCGAACTCTCGGGCACCCCCTTGGCCCGGGCCGTGCGGATGTAATCCTGCTGGAGGACCTCGACCATCGTCGAGCGGGTGAGGCGGAGCACGAAGGAGAGGGAGTAACCGCCGAGGGCCGCCACGGGCAGAACGTAGTGCTTCCAGGTGCGGAGGCCGAAGGAGGGGAACCAGCGCAGCCTGGCGCTGAAGACGTAGATGAGCAGCGTGGCCAGGACGAAGCTGGGGATGGTCTGGCCCAGGGTCGCCACGAAACGGATGAACTGATCAAAGACCCGGCCCCTCTGGACCGCCGCGAGAACACCGAGGGGGACGCCCAGGGCAAGGACGACGATCACGACGAGAAGGCCGAGCTTCATCGAGACGGGGAAGCTCTGGCCGATCATCTCCTCGACGGAGACGCCGATCTTCTGGAAGGAGGGACCGAGGTCCCAGGTCAGGATCCCCTTGAGATAGTCCAGATACTGCTTGGGCAGGGGATCGTTCAGGTGATACTTGGCCTCCAGGGCCTGGATGACGGCATCAGGCAGCTGCTTTTCCTGCTGGAAAGGGCCGCCCGGAACGGCGTGCATCATGAGAAAGGTCACCGTCACGACGGCCCAGATCGTCAGCAATACCGAGATGAAGCGATGGAGCAGAAAGCGCGCCAAACCCTTCCCTCCTCTTCAGCTCATCGGCGATGATCGGCTTCGGCAAGGCCCTTGACAAAAAGGGCCTCTGTCCTCATCGTTTTTGCATAAAAGCGTCAAAGATATCCAATATTCACCTTACCGCACTGTCCCGGGAAAGGCAATTCCCCCGATTCCATTAACTTGAGTGCATTCAGAGGGAAGACCGCCCTCGGGCAACAGGATCGGAAGAAAGGGAGTGTTTTGCGTGCGCAAAGTCCGCCCCCTCGCCGACGGCGATCTCATCGGCCTCGTCGCCCCCTCAAGCCCCTCGACGGGCGAAGCCGTTGAAGGAGCCATCAGAGCCGTCGAAAAAATGGGCTTCTCCGTCCGCCTCGGCAGGAGCTGCCATGCCGCCCTGGGCTACATGGCCGGGCCCGAGGAGCTCCGGGCAGCCGATCTCAACGCCTTTTTCGCCGACGACGCCGTGAAGGCCATCTTCTGTCTCCGCGGCGGCGACGGCGCCATCCGCCTGCCCCCTCTCATCGACATGGCCGTCGTCGCCGCCCACCCCAAGATCTTCCTGGGCTACAGCGACATCACCATCCTCCACCTGATGTTCACCCAGAAGGGGGGATTCTGCACCTTCCACGGTCCCATGGTCGTCACCGACTTTCTCCGGAAGACCTTCGCCGGCTACGAGGAGGACTGCCTCCTGAAGGCCCTCAGCGACAGCCGTCCCCTGGGGGAGATCGTCCCCTTCGAGGGGGCCCCCGCCATGGAGGGTCTCGTCGGAGGCTGCGCCGAAGGGGAACTGACGGGAGGCAACCTGGCCCTCGTCTGCTCGCTCCTGGGAACGCCCTGGGAGATCGACACGAGGGGCAAGGTGCTCCTTTTGGAGGACACCGATGAACCGGTCTACCGCATCGACCGCATGCTGAGCCAGCTTCGCCTGGCGGGCAAGCTTGAGGACGCAGCGGCCGTCGTCCTCGGTCAGTTCACGAACATCACGGCCAAAGATCCCAAGAGGACCTTCCGGCTCGAAGAGATCTTCGAGGCCGTCGTCGCCCCCGTCGGGAAGCCGACGGTCCTCAACGCCCCCTTCGGCCACGGCACGAAAAAGGCGACCCTCCCCCTGGGGGCGAGGGCCGCCGTCGACGGCTCGCGGGGAACGGTCACCGTCATCGAATCGGCCGTCGAGGGAGCCTAGGACTGAGGCCGCCCAAGACGCGGCGAGGGGAGGTGCCCTGCGGCACCTCCCCTCGCTTATGCCGTTTTCTCGTCAGCCTTCGAGACGGAGCAGCCGTCCCTCGTCCTTTGCCCTCTTGGGCAGCCGGAGAGAGATGACGCCGTTGTCGAAGGAGGCCTCTCCCCTTTCGGGATCGATCTCGGCGGGGAGCCCCAGGCTGTAGTTGAGCTCGCTCCGGCGGCGGCAGCAGTGATAGGTCCTTCCCTCCTGAACCTCGCCGGGCTGCTCCTGAGACTCCGCCTTCCCCCGGACGAGAACCCGGTCGGCGAAAAGACGGACCTCCACGTCTTTAGGGGCGTAGCCAGGGGCATCGATCTTCACGAAAAGATCGTCGCCCTCCTCGTAGATCTCGACGGGAAGATCGCGGCCGGCGGCAGAGTAGAGGTTGTTGAAGCTCCGGAAGAAATCGTCCACCTCGGGAAAAACGGAAAAGACGTTCGGCCTGGACCAACGGGCAAGACTTCTCATGACCCATACCTCCTTGACTGAGTGATTTTTGCTGATAGGTCAAGGATAGTCATAAGATCAGTTAAAGTCAAATCCCTATTCGTGTCCGTTTCGGCAATTGTTCCTGATGGTAGGCAAATAATTTCGATTTATGCCTGTGATCTCCGATTATCTCCGATTTTCACTGCCTCTGACCTTTCTCTTCCCAGGAGATCTGAAAGGCGTCGAAGAGCCTCCCGAAGGAGAAGGTCCCGAGGGTGAGATTCCTCTGGGGCGCCCTGTCGGTGTTGGCCATCCCCTGAAGGAGGGCCGGCGAGGTGATGCCCGTCCTGATGGAGAAGGAGGCCTCGATGTAGGCGGCCAGCTTGTCGCAGGACTTGAGGATCTTCCCGTCCAGGGCGAGGGCCCCCTCCTCCCGGGAGAGGCGCTCCAGCTCGTCGAAGGAGAGGCGTCCCCTCTTCTCGCCCGAGGCGAGTCGGACCTTGTTGTCGAACTCCTCTTCGGTGAAGAAGCGCAGATCCTCCTGCCAGTGTGCCGGAAGAAGGGGATAGATGCGCTCCTCCATGGCCTGGCGCTCATACTCCTTGACCAGCTCGTCGAGGCCCTCGATGGAGTTCTTGACGGGCGAGATGATGTCCCGCGTCAGCACTTCGGGCAGGTCGTGGAAGAGCCCTCCCAGAAAACCGCCGACGCGGCGCGACGGGGAGGCGCCGATCTCGACGGCGACGAGGTAGAAGAGGATGGCCACGAAAAGGAGGTGTTCCAGCACCGACGTCTGGGGGATGCGCGGCGTCTGGGCCCAGCGCTTCTGGAAGCGGAGCTGGCCCACGAGATCGACGAACTCGTAGATGCCCCGGTTGCGGTTTCCGCCGAGACCCCGCTGGAGAAGCATCTCCTCGATGGCCGCCAGGTTGCGGTGCTCCTTGATCTGGGATTCGATCTCCTCACGGGTCTTTTCGATGCCCGAAAGGGGCCGGCTCAAGTCGTAGACGAGATCGAACTCCCACTGGGTGGCCATGTAGTGGGCCCCCTTGAGGAGGGCCTTCTCCTCAAGGCTGTAGTCGTCATCGAGCAGGTAGGCCCGGAATCGGTCGGGGAAACCGCCGGCGAGGCCGGCCAGATCCCTCTCGAGCTGGTTCAGGACCCAGCGGTTCACCTTCTCCCCCTGTTCGGCCATCATGCGGTGAAAGACGGGAGGTTTGATGTCGGTGAGGACGACACGGTGAAGGAGCTCGAAGATGGACCCCTCGATGAGCCGTTTCCAGTCAACGGCCCGTCCCCGGTCCTCCTCGGTCCGGGCGACGACATAGGCGATGATCATCTTGTGGGCCTGTTTGGCCATCTCCGTGAACTGGATGGGCCGGGGATGATCGTTCCAGCGCTCGATGTTGGAGGCCGAGAAGATCCGCTCGATCAGAGAGGAACCGATCATGGAAAAAGACCTTCCTTTCTGCACCGTCAGGGTTTGAGGGCCGATGCCGTCAGGCTCAGGCCCATGGAGATCAGAACGACAAGGGCGAGGAGTCGAAAGAGCCGTTCCGGAACGCGGCGGGCCAGGACGATGCCGAGGAGCGTCCCCGCCGCCAGAGCCGGGAGACAGGCGAAGTAGAGCCCCATCGTCGGCCTGGCGATCATGCCCTTGGCCAGGAAAAGGACCGTCGTCACCACGTTGAGGCTCAGGAAGTAGCCCGCCAGGGTAGAGCGGAAGACGTTCTTGTCCGCCCCCTGGTTGGCCAGGAAGAGGATGACCGGCGGCCCGCTCATGGAGAGGCTTCCGTTGAGAAGGCCGCTGGCGAAGCCGACGGCCAGAAGGGCCCAGAGCCGGGGCGGCAGGGGGCGGCGGAAGCCGAGAAGAAGGGCCAGGGCGGAAGCGGTGACGAAAAGCCCCGCCGTGAGGCGCAAGGCCGAAGCCGGGAAGAGGTTCAGAATCCACAGCCCCGGCAGGAGGCCCGCCACGCCGCCCAGAAGCAGGCCGCCCAGGGTGCGCCGGGAGAGATGGCTCCCGCAGTCAATCCAGACGGCCCCATTCATGGCCAGGCTCAGCAGGACCAGGAGAGGAATGACGAGAGTCCCCTCGAAGAAAAAAAGGAGCAGGGGAACGGCGAGCAGGGAAAAGCCGAAGCCCGTACAGCCCTGAAGAAGGCTCCCCAGAAAGACGGGCAGACCGGCCTGGATGATTTCCACGACGACAACCTCCTCGAGAAAAGGACGGGGGGCAAAGGTCCCCTTCAGGTCGATTCTAACCCAAAAGGCCCCCTTCCGTCGGGAAGGGGGCCTGACCGTGGAAGACGCCTCTAATGGCGGTCACAGCCCGCCCCGCAGCCACAGGAAGGGGAGGAAGGACGGAAAATGCGGATCAGCCCCGGCAGGGCCGTCGCGGCGAGGATCAGCGCGGCACCGACAGAGACGCCGAAGGGGAGAACCTCGGCGGCCTCGCCCATGACTGCCGACGGTGACCGGCCCAGGACACCGTAGAGGGCATCGACGGCGAGGCCGAAGGCGAAGGAGACGGCGGCGATCGCCCCCAGGTAGAGGGCGACGAAACGGCGGCCGTAGGTCCGAAGCAGCACCGACAGAGAGGCCATGTTTGTCGCCGGTCCGGCCAGGAGGAAGACAAGAGCCGCACCGGGGGAGACACCCTTGAGGATCAGCGCCGCCGCCAGGGGCGTCGACGACGTGGCACAGACATAGAGGGGAACGCCGACGAGAAACATGACGGCCATCGAGAAAAGACCGCCGCCGAGGAAGCGGCCGAGAAGATCTTCAGGGACGAAGGCTGCCACGGCTCCCGACAGGACGACGCCGACGAAGAAGGCGCCGGCCATGTCCGCCCAGAGATCGCCGAAGGCGTAACGAATCCCCCCGAGGACGGTCTCACGGCGCCACCGGTCGCCCTCCTGAGACGGCGGGGCCATCTCGGAGGGCGGCCCGGTGACGTTGATCGTCAGTCCCGCCACGACGGCGGAGACGAAAGCCGCCAGAGGCCGGGCGACGGCAAGAATCGGATCGAGGAGGGCATAGCTGACGGCGATGGAATCGACGCCCGACTCGGGTGTGGCGATGAGGAAGGAGGCGACGGCACCCCTGGTGGCCCCCTGCCGCCCAAGGGACTGAGCCACGGGCAGGACGCCGCAGGAGCACAGAGGCATGGGCACTCCGACGAGGGCGGCCTTGAAGACGGAAGCCACCGGCCCTCTCCCCAGGGTACGGCTTACCGTTTCCGGCCGGAGCAGCGCTTTGAGAAGACCGGCGATGACGAGGCCGAAGACCATAAAGGGAGCGGCGGCAAGAAACATCGCCAGGGAGCTCTGCAGCAGTTCTTCAAGGATCTTCATCGCTTTGACCTCCCTTCACTGTGGGCCCGATGGTCCAGGCCGATCTTGAGGATCGCCTCGACGTGATCGTCGTCGAGGGAATAAAAGAGCATCTGCCCCTCCCGGCGTCGCCGGACCAGGGCCAGCTGACGGAGATGACGCAGGTGATGGGAGACGGAGGATTCGCTCGATCCCAGGAAGGCGGCGAGATCGCAGACGCACATCTCCCCGCCCCGCAGGGCCAGCAGCAGGCGAAGCCGGGTCGGATCGCCGAGGGCCTTGAACATGGGGGCAAGTTCCTCGGCCACCGAGGCCGACCCGGCCTCATCGTGGGCCCTCCGGACCCGTTCAGGATGAACGCAGTGGACCCGGCAGGCCTCACCGTCATTTTCGGACAGGGACTCTTCCCGGGGCGATTTTTTGCCTGTCATCGATCTCACTCCTTTGATATTTGAACATATATTCATATATTCAAGTGCTCCCGTCAAGAGGGCGGGAGCACTTTTGTGACCTTTTCGTGACGGATCTGAAAGAAGGACAAGGGGCAGGCCGTCTAGACTGGAGGCATCGACAGAGAGGCAAATCCGAAAGGAGGACGACCATGACCGTCCGGAAACGGCTCTGGCTCCTGACCTCGCTATTCATCGCCGTCATCGCCGTGCTGTCTGTCAGCGCCTACGTCAAGGGGAGCGACGTCATCGAGGAGAGTCTCGACCATTTCGGCAACGACAAGGCACGTTCCACGGCTCTTGCCGTGGAACGCTACTTCGACGGGGTGATCCTTCTCGTGGAGACCCTTGGCCAGGCCCTGTCCGAGAGAGGTACGGCCCTTGCCGAAGAGCCACTGCCTCTCCAGTCGGCCCTGAAGGGCCATCTCGAGGGAAACGGCCTTTCCCGAGGCATCGGCGAGCTCTACTTCGCCTCCTCCCGTGGCGGCCTTTTCGTGACGGCCCGAGGCTGGCAGGCGCCGAAGGATTTCCAGCCCCGCAGGCGTCCCTGGTATCAGGCCGCCGTCGATGCCGGTCAGGCCACCCTCTCCCTGCCCTACCGGGACAGCATCACCCAAGAGATCGTCGTCACCGTGTCGGCTCCCGTCTTCGACGGGAGCCATCGGCTTTTGGGTGTCATCGGCGCCGACCTGGCTCTGGACCGGCTGACCTCTCTTCTGGAAGAGGAAACGGTCCTGGGCCGAGGGGGAGCCCTCCTCCTCGACCGGGGGGGCAAGGTCATCCTCTCCCCTCGGGAGGAATGGAATCTGACGGAGAATATTCTCGTTCCCTCCGACCGGATCGGGGCCGATCTGGCTCAGGCGGGACAGGATCTTCTCATGGCCGAGGCGGGACAGAACGACTTTACCCTCGACGGCAAGGCCATGCGTCTTTATCATCGCTTCACCCGTCACGGCTACATCGTGGCTCTCGAGTTTCCCCTCGCCACGATCGGCGAGATGGCCCGGTCCTTCACGAACCTTCTTGCCGCCGTCGGCTCGGGAGCGCTTCTTCTCGTCCTGGCTCTGGTCATCCCCACCGCGCGAAGCCTCACGCGCGGCCTGGCCGTCCTGAAGGAAGGGACGGAGCGGCTCGCCTCAGGGGACCTGACCGTCTCCTTCGAGGAGGAGTCCGGCGACGAGATGGGGGCGATCGGGGGACTCCTGGCGACGATGAGGGACCGTTTGGCCCTCTCCCTGGACCGGACGGGAAAGCTCATGGGGGAGGCCTCCCGACTGGCCTCCGGTCTCGTCGGCGAAGCGGAGCGCTCGAGAAAGGCGGCGGCAGGAACGGCAGAAAGCCTCGGTGAGGCCGCGGCGAAACTTCAAGGCAGCGTCGCCGCCCTTCAGGAGGTCAGCGGCAGCGTGGAAGAGACGGCGGCAGGGACGGCGGAAGCGGCCCAGCTTTCGGGACGGTGTGCCTCCGCCGCGACAAAGACCCTGGCTCTCGTCGAAGGCGGGATCGGCTCGGCCGTGACCGTTCTCGAAGGACTCGACCAAGCCCTGACGCGGAGCGAGGCGAGCAGCCTCTCCGTCGAGAAGCTGCAGGATAGGGTCGCCCTTGTCTCCCGCTTTGCGACGACGATCGCCGCCATCGCCGACCAGACGAACCTGCTGGCTCTCAACGCAGCCATTGAGGCTGCCCGGGCAGGAGAGGCGGGACGGGGCTTTGCCGTCGTGGCCCGATCGGTCCGGGACCTTTCGGAGGAATCGGCTCATGCGGCGGGAGAGATCCAGCAGATGACCGAGGAACTTCTGAAGCAGACGGGACAGAGCCAGGAAGAGGCCCGAAAGACGCGGGACATCCTGAGGGCCGTCGCCGACGGGACAGGAAGGGCAAGAGCCGATCTGGAAGAGGGACGTCGCGAGGCCCGCCTCGTCGCCTCCTCGACGGGCGAGATCGCCGCCTTCGTTCAGCAGCAGGCCGCGGCAACCCAGGAAATGACGGCGGCCCTCGACGAGGCCGTCGCCGCAATCACCGACGCGGCATCGCGCATCGACGCGCTGCACCCGGTGACGGGAGATACGGAAAGGAGCGCGGCAAGGACGGCCCTGACCGCGGAGGAGATGGGAGCCAGGGCTCGGGAGGTTCACGAGGCCTTCCGCCACTTCATCCTCCCCGACGGCCAGACCGAAGGAGACGGGCAGGCCGCCCGGCCCGGCAAGACGCCCCAGGCGCCCCGCTCTGGCAGCATCGCCCTGGGACGGTGCTGAAAGACGGCCCCGGCGGGCCTACCGCCGCCTGGCCCTGGCCCGCTCCAGAGCCTCCAGGCCGAGGCGGAGGTGCTCCTCCATGAGCCGGCAGGCCCCGTCGCCGTCGCCGCCTCTGAGGGCCTGAACGATCCTGCCGTGTTCGACGGAACTCTCCCGCTCCTCCTCCTCGCCAGTGGGAAAGAGGAGGTGGTAGACGGCGGTCCGGGCCAGGAGGGGCGCCAGCGTTTCGGCCAGGACGGCGTTCCCCCCCGCCCGGGCCAGAAGAAGGTGAAAGCCTGCGACGGTGCCGAAGGGCCCGGGAGGATCGCCCTCTTCCGGGTCACCGGGGCAAAGCGATTGTTCCAGTGCCGCCAGGACGACGGGATCGGGGTGGGCGACAGCCCGCCGGAGGGCCAGAAGTTCCAGGTTGGCCCTGACTTCATAGGCCCCCCGGATTTCGTCGACTGAGGGGTCGCGGAGTCTGGCTCCGCCTCCGGGCAGAAGCAGGGCGATCCCCTCGGCGGCGAGGCGCCTCAGGGCCTCCCGGACGGGCGTGCGGCTGACGCCGAGCCGCTCGGCCAGGGAGAGGGCCGCCAGCCTGTCGCCGGCGCCGATTTCCCCGTCGACGATGAGGCCGACGATGGCTCCGTAGGCCCGCTCGGCGGCCGTGAGGTCCCGGGAACTCACCTAGAGCCCCGAGTCCTCCAGCTCCCGCAGGAAGGCCGAGATGCGCTCCAGCCCCTGTCGGAGCATGGCGGGATCGAAGGCGTAGCCGATGCGGAGCCACCGGTCCCGGTCGAAGCAGCTTCCGGGTACGATGAAGGTACCGTCGCGCTCGAAAAGCCTGCGGCAGAATTCCTCGGAAGAGAGGTCGTAGTCGTAGTGGACGAAGGCCGTCGTCCCTGCCCGAGGCGGCACGTAGTCGAGGCGGCTTTCGCCCTCGACCCACTGGCGGAGGACCTCGGCGCTTCTGCGGACGATGGTGCGATTCCGCTCCAGGAGGCGCTCCTGGGACTCAAGGGCCACCGTGGCCAGAAGATCGTCGAGACGGCCGCAGCTGATGGTCGTGTAGTCCCTGTGGGAAAAGGCCCGGGCGATGAAGGAGGCCGGTCCGACGATCCAGCCGACGCGCAGCCCCGCCAGGGAGAAGACTTTCGACATGCTCCCCGTGCTGATGCCCTTTTCGTAGAGGTCGGCCACGGAGGGGACGTCCAGGGCAGGATCGTGGACGAGACCGCGGTAGACCTCGTCGCAGACGATCCAGGCCCCGACGGAACGGGCCACCTCGACGAGGGCCTCCAGGCGGTCCCGCTCCATGAGGGCCCCCGTGGGGTTGTTCGGGTTGTTGAGGCAGATGAGGCGCGTCCTGTTCGTGACGAGGCCCGCCAGGGCCTCCGGGTCGGGAAGGAAGCCCTCTTCGGGACTCAGGGGGAGGAGGGTGACCTTGGCCCCGAAGGATTCGGGGATGCCCGTGAGCTGCTGGTAGGTGGGCCAGACGGAGACGACCTCGTCGCCGGCCTCGACGAGGGTGTAGAGGGCAAGGAAGTTAGCCGCCGCCCCGCCGTTCATGATGAGGACGTTCTCCCGCCTCTGGCCGCTGTAGAGGTCGGCCACGAGGTCCCGGAGCCGGTCGCTTCCGGGAATGTCGCCGTAGGAGAGCCGCAGGGAGCGGATCTCCTCGAGGAGTTCCTCCTTCCGTCCCGAAAGGTCGAGGAGGGCCTCGACGGTGAGGGAATCGACGCAGGTTTCGGCGATGTTGGTGACGGCGTCGTTCTCATAGGTGTTCATCCACTCTTCGACGCCGAAGGGACGGATCTTCATGATCGGGCACCTCCCTGAGATGAGTCGTTCCTGGAACGGACGAGAATATCGATGAGCCGTCCGTCGTCGACGTTGCCGCCGGAGACGACGAGCCCCACCTTGCGGCCCGAAAGATCGAGGCGACCGCTGAGAAGGGAGGCGACGACGGTTGCCGCCCCTCCCTCGATGACTTCGTGGTGGTGGCCGTGGACGAAGGCCATGGCCGACCGGAGCTCCTCCTCCGAGGCGGCGTCGAGCCCGTCGAGACGGTCCTTGAGATAGTCGAAGAGGGGCTGGGAGGCGCCGCCGCAGAGGGCGTCGGCGACGGTCTCCTCTTCCCTGACGGGGACGACCTTGCCGGCCCGGAAGGCCTCGGGCCAGGAGGGGTTGGCCGCGGCGTGGGTTCCGTAGACCCTGAGGGCCGGCCTGATTCCCTTGGCCGCGGCGACGACGCCCGAGATGAGGCCGCCGCCGCTGATCGGACAGAGGATGACGTCCAGATCGGGCTCGTCCT
Source organism: Synergistaceae bacterium (assembly GCA_016756725.1). Classification (GTDB taxonomy): domain Bacteria; phylum Synergistota; class Synergistia; order Synergistales; family Aminithiophilaceae; genus Aminithiophilus. The sequence goes on from JAESII010000004.1 coordinate 202,170, forward strand.
CCATCATCTCCAGGGCCACCGTTCCCTGGCCCGAGGCGATGTGGAGGTCCTCGAAGGCCGAGACGTAGGTGAGCCCCTCGCCGTCGCGGAGGCGGAAGGATTCGGCCTCGGCGTCGTCATAGACGGAGCCGACGACACGGAGATCGACGTAGTCGCCGCCGAGGCTGACAATGGCGCTGCGCTTGGTCTCGGGACAGGCGCCGGGGACGCAGATGACGGCCCGCGTCTTCAGAAGCCGGGCCGCCGTGGCCACGCCCTGGGCGTGATTGCCGCTGGAGGCCGTGACGACGCCCCGGGCCCTTTCGGCCTCGGAGAGGGCGAACATCTTGTTCAGGGCGCCGCGGATCTTGAAGGAGCGACATCTCTGGCGGTTCTCCCACTTGACGTAGACGTCGGCGCCGCTGAGCTCGCTCAGCGGGTGGGAGTACTCCAGGGGCGTCCGGTAGATGCGGCCCCGGAGAAACCTGGCCGCCAGCAGCACGTCAGGCAGGGTCGGTTCGATCTTTTTCGTCGTCATGGCATCGTTCCTTTCCTCGCCCCTTGGGCGATCTCGATGAGGTCGTTGAGGACGCCGTAGGCCGTATCGTTCAGATCGGGCCCCTCCTGGGCGATAACGACGGGGTGCATCCGGTCCGTCTCGATGCGGACGATGGCGCCGTAGGCGTCGACGAGGGCAAAGGGGTCGTCGCAGGGGACGGCCTCGACGGCCACGGAAGTCTCGACGGAACTCCCCCTGCGCCGGCCCCGGCAGACGAGTTTGAGCCTCCTGCCCTCATCGAGGGCCTTGCGGGCCTCTGTGGCGGTGATCGCCCCGATTCCCTGGCGGCTGACGTCAAAGGGGGTCACGTCGGCACCCATGAGGACGTTGGCCAGGGCCGCCGTCTTGGCGGCGCCGTCCCAGCCGTCGACGTCGTGGGAGGGATCGGCCTCGGCGATGCCCGCGGCCTGGGCTGCGGCGATTCCCTCCGCCAGCGTTCCTCCCCGTTCGAGATGGGCCAAGATGGCGTTGGTCGTGCCGTTGAGGATGCCCGAAAAGGCCTGGACCCGGCAGCCCTTGAGGCCCGCCCGGGCCAGGTTGAAGAGGGGTGCCCCGTCCATGACGGCCGACTCGAAGAGGAAGGGGGCATTCCTGGCCGACGCCAGGGCCTGGAGCTCGCCGAAGGCGAAGGCGACGGGGCCCTTGTTGGCGGTGACGACGGCCCGCCCTCGCTTCAGGGCGGCCCGGATGTGGGAGAGGGCCGGCTCTCCCCGCCCTTCGATGGAGAGGGGCGACAGCTCGACAAGGACGTCATAGTCGAGGGTCTCACTGGCCTCAAGGGGCGTCAGGGTCGTGGCCGCCCGGTGGTCGGCGGCGAAAGAGCCCCCTTCCTTGAGGTCATCGACGGCCCGGGCCAGATCGAGGCCGGGACCGGCGAGAGAGCCCCGGCTGCGGGTGAAGATTCCGACGGCCTCGAGGCCGCCGTCGATGAGGGACGGATCGGCAGAGACGATCTCGGCCAGTCTGCGGGCCACGTTGCCGAAGCCGATGAAAAGAACTTTCACCGTAAAAGGGCCTCCCTTCCCTGCCTCCTGTCCTCAGACATTGAGGGCTTCCGTAACGGCCTCGGAGAGAGGCCAGACCGTCGGTCAACTCCGCCTTGAGGGGCCAGCCGTAGCCGACGGGCCTGTGGCGGCGGTCCGTCGCGAACCAGCGACCGGGCCCGACGTAGGAGACGGGCACCTCCGTCTCAGCCGTGGAACTCACTTCGGCGATCCCCGCCTGAGGGCGGCCATCGCCGAAGTGATCGGGATAGTGATCGGGATAGGGAAGAAGCAGGTCCTCCAGGACCAGGCCTTTTTGAGGAACCGGTCCCGGACGGAGCTTTCGGTGAGGTTGTTCCTGATGCGGTCGTAGCCGAGCTGTTCCTGTGATTCCTTTTCGATGGCCCTGGGGACGTCCTTCACGGCAAGGCACCTCCCGACAGTGATGGAATGGGCCAACCGCTCCTCCTCCCCGAAGGGCGAAAGGCGGCCTACATGTCGACGACGACGCCCAGGCCCCGCTCTTCGGCCCGACGGAGCGCCAGGTCGGCGGTGATGATGTCCTGGAGGGCCATGCCGGTGCTGTCGAAGAGGGTGACCTCGTCGTCGCCCCGACGCCCCGGCGCCTCTTTCCTGAGAACGGCACCGAGCTCCGTCACCGCCTCGGCGGCGATGAGGCCCTTCTCGTAGGCGTGGCGTATCTCGCCGTGATCGAGGGTCTGGGCCCGGGAGTCGACGAAGAGGGAAGCCCGGGCGACGAGTTTCTCGTCAAGCTCCCGCTTTTCCTTCGAGTCGGCGCCGATGGCGTTGACGTGCGTTCCGGGCCCGATGGCCTCGTCGGCGATGAAGGGTTCCCGCGAAGGGGTGCAGGTGACGACGACGTCGGCCCTCGAGAGGGTCTCGCCGAGATCGCCCCAGGGAGCGACGGAGAGGGACAGACCGGGAAAGCGGGGAGCCATCTCCTTGAGGTAGAGACGGTTCATCCTGTCGTCGGGGCTGGTGACGGCGACCTCCTTCAGGTCGGGAAGGACCGCGGCGAGTCCTTCAAGCTGGGCCCGCCCCTGGGCTCCCGCCCCGGCGATGAGAGCCCGCCGGCTTCCGGGCCGTGCCAGAGTGCGGGCGGCCAGGGCCCCGGCGGCGCCGGTTCGGAGGTTCGTCAGGGCCATGCCGTCGACGATGCCCCGAGGCTGACCCGTCTCGGAGCTCAGAACGACGACGAGACCGGCCAGGGCCGGCAGCCCCCGGAGCAGGGGATTATCGGCGACCCAGGCCACGACCTTGAGGCCGAAAAGGCCCGCTCCGGAAAGATGGCCCGACTTGATGTCCATGTCACGCCGACCCGGCTCGAAGTCGTGGTAGATCGTCGGCCAGAGCCCGGCCTCGCCGCCGCCGTAGAGACGGTAGGCCCGATCGACGCAGTCGATGGCCTCCTTCATGGAGACGAGCGACGACACCTGGGCGGCGTTGAGAACCCTCATGCGGTACATGGTCTCCCCCCTCTGGGTGAATTCACTGGATTCAGTGTAGCGCCACGGACCGGACCGGTAAAGGCCGCCTGGGCGAGACAGGGCAAGGCCCGGCAAATGCCGGGCCTTGCGTCAGCGGTCGCGATCGGCTCCCTCTCAGTTCTCCGGAAGGGCCTCCCCTTCGACCCTGGGAGCCAGCAGGTTCTTGAGCAGTTCGGCGTTGCGCTGCAGCTCCTTGTCGAGAACTTCCGCCAGATGACGGATACTCTCGTCGGCGGCGGCGTCACGACCGAGCTTCTGCTGGTAGGCCTCGAGGTGGGCCGCCATGGCCTGAAAGGCCTCCTGGTTGGAAAGCAGAGCCGCCTCAAGCCGGTCCATTCCTTCGGCAAGCTGCTCCACCTGAACGGCGTTGCCGTCGAGAACGGCATTGATGCGTTCCTCCATGCGCCCCAGCCGGAAAATGACGGCCGAGAAAAGGGCCAGACAGAGAATGACCAGGAAAGCCATGAACATGACCCGCTCCATCGGTCTTCCCGGTCCCGTTCCTTCGCCTCCGCACAAGCCGATTTTCTTCCCGAAGGCCTCAAGCTGATCCCACATTTCAGCTCCTCCTCTCACTTCATAAAGGGCAATAAAGCCTCGGAAATAGAATAGTGCAAAAAGGGACTTCTGCCAAGCGAGAAGAGGCCTTCTCCCCTCCCTCCTGCCCTTCTCGGACGGCTCGGCGTATAATGGGCAAAACCTCTTCAAAGGTGGGCTGTCCCATGGCTGTCATCACGGTCATCGAATACAACGGACCCGATCCTCACGAGACCCTGGCCTGGAAGTTCGTCGACGGAAGCGGCCACTCTGACGAACTGGGCACGTGGACGCAGCTCGTCGTCCGCGAGGCCCAGGAGGCCCTGCTCTTCCGCGACGGCAAGGCCTTTGACCTCTTCGGGCCGGGCCGGTACACGCTCTCGAGCGACAACATCCCCCTTCTGCGGAACTTCGTCAACCTCCCCTTCGGCGGCAAGTCGCCCTTCAAGGCCGAAGTCTGGTACGTCAACACCGTCCATTCCCTGGACGTCAAATGGGGCACGACAGGGCCCATCCAGATCCAGGATCCCCGCTGGGGCGTCTTCCTGCCCGTCCGCTCCTACGGCCAGTTCGGCCTGCGCGTCACCGACAGTCGCAAGTTCCTCGTCAAGCTCGTCGGCTCCGTGCCGTCCTTCGACAGGGAGGCCCTGGTCCGCCACTTCCGGGGGCTCCTGGTGAGCCGCGTCAAGGATCTCCTTTCGACTTACATCGTCATCGAGAAGAAGAGCGTCTTCGAGCTGAACGCCCACATCAACGAAATCTCGGCCCATATGGAATCCAGCCTGGCCCCCTCCCTTGCCGCCTACGGACTGGAGCTGGTCAATTTCTTCGTCACCTCCGTCAACGTCCCCGAAGAGGACCCTGCCGTAAGCCGCCTCAAGTCGGCCCTGGCCCACAGGGCCGAACTGGAGATCCTCGGCACCGACTACCGCCAGCAGCGCTCCTTCGACGTCCTCGACAGGGCCGCCGGCAACGAGGGAGGCGGCGGGACGATGCAGGCCGCCATGGGCGTCGGCATGGGCTTCGGCATCGGCGGAGCCCTCGGCGGAGCGGCCAAGGAGCTTTCGGGCCAGCTCAACGCCGGCGAGGGACGTCCCTGCCCCTCCTGCGGGACGGCCAACGCCGCGGGAGCCCTCTTCTGCAGCCGCTGCGGCGAGAGCCTCCAGAGGGAGAAGGCCGGCCGATGCAGCGCCTGCAACGCTCCCCTCCTCCCGGAAGCCCGCTTCTGTCCCTCCTGCGGCAGAACGCTCAAGCGGTGCGCCTCCTGCGGCAACGACGTTCCCGACGAGGCCGGACGCTGCCCTGAGTGCGGCGCCCCTCAGCCCCTGCCCTGCCCTCACTGCCAGGCCCCGGTGACGGAGGAGATGCGCTTCTGCCCCCGCTGCGGCAAAGCCCTGACCGAAAGCTGCCCCGACTGCGGCACGGCCCTCCCCAGGGAAGGCCGTTTCTGCCCCAACTGCGGCCGCAAGGTCCGCGACTAACGAGGAGGTCTCCGCCATGGCCCGTGCCCGCAAGATGAACGTGATCCTCCTTGTCATGACCGTCGTCGTCCTCGCCGCAACGGCGACGGTCCTTTTCGTGACCCACCCCGCCGAGGCTCGGGAGACCCGGTTCTGGACGACGCTGGGCTTCATCGGCCTGGCCCTTCTGGCCACCTTCGCCCTCTCGGCCGGCCAGAACGTCCTCCCCCTCGACGGCGGGGCGACGCCTCTGCCTCTCTACATGGGACTGGGCTCGATCGTCTTCGCCTACGACGCCTTCGTCGTCGCCGTCCCTCTCCTGCTCTGGAAGGGGCTGGACCTTTCGGCGACGACCTATGTGCTGGTCCATATCGTCGGGGTCGCCTTCTTCCTCGTCCTCGCCGGGGCGGGCCTCATGACCCTGATGGCCTCGAAGGGGCGGGCCGAGGAGAATCGAAGCCAGTCCCTCGACTGGTCCCGCAGAAGCGACGAGGCCGAAGCCCTCGCCCGGAGGGCCCGGTCAAGAGACGACGGCGAGACGGCCCGGGCCTGGGAGGAGGGAGCCCAGGCGCTGCGCTACGCCGACCCCGTCGGGACAGCCTCCTCCTTCCCCCTGGAAGAGCGCATCGGCGGGATTCTAACTCGGGCTCTCGGGGCTGATGAAACCGATGAACCCGACCTTGCCCGAGACCTGGAAGAGACGGTGCGCCAAAGAAATGCCCTGCTTCGGCGGGAAAAATAACCGATGAAACGCTGAAAGGAGATTCCCATGGACCCCGTCGCGACAAACAGCCCCCGCCAATGCCGCTCCTGCGGCGCCGAGAATCCGCCCGAATCGGCCTACTGCGCCTACTGCGGCAGCCTGCTGCCGGCCGGTCCGGAAGAGCAAACCGAACCGGCAAGAGACGGCACCCCGCCGGACCGTGCCGTCCCCATCGGCGACCGCTTCGGCGCCTCCAGGGCCAGCTTCAAGCGCATCGGCCTGGTCTGGTTTATCCTCCTCTCCATCATCACCCTGGGCATCTACCCGGCCTGCTGGGTCATTCTGAGGCGCAAGGATTTCAACGCCCTCAACGGGACAGAAAAGATCGCCGACTGGGCGGCCTTCCTGCCCCTGGGGCTGGTTCTGCTCTTCCTCTTTCTCGGCACGACGCTGACGGAAGGACAGGGGGCAAAGGTCTTCAACCTCTTTTCCTTCGCCGTCTGGATCTGGCTGGCCTTCAAGATGCGCCGGATCCTGAGGGATCACGTGGCCGCCGTCGCCCCCGATTACGCCGAAAGCAACGTCGCCCCTTCCGCCCTCTGGACGGTGCTTTTCACCCTTTTTTACATCCAGCATCAGATCAACCGCCTCATCGACGTCGACATCCTGAGACGCAGAAACTGAAAGGCGCAAAAAGGAGGCGGGCTTAAAGCCCGCCTCCTTTTTGCGCCTTAGCCTCAGAAGCCTTTCAGTTACCCGAAAGTTCCTGGATGATCTGGTCCGCCAGGACGCGGGAGGCCTCAAGGACCCCTTCCTGGCCCGTGTCGCTGGCCGTCTCGAAACCCAGGAGAGCCACGCCGCTTTCGACGTCGACGAGACGGGCCGCCAGGGTGTAGAGCCCGCCGGCGGCGTTGACGGAACCGACGATGACGTAGCGGGCGCCGAGATAGTGGCCCACCTTGACAGCCGTAGCATCGTCGACGAGGCCCGAGAGGCTGAGCCGGTGTTCGGCGGCCACGGCGGCCACCTGCCCCTTCTCGACGACGATCCAGTCCGGCTCTTCGGCGAGGCGGCCCCGAAGCTGTTCCGCAACGGCACCGCCCAGGAAGAGGGGGCAGCCGACGGTGCGGAAATCGGTGACGGCCAGGGTCATTTCGGCCAGAGCCGGACCGGCCGCAAGGACCAGAAGGGCCAGAGCCGCCACGATCATGGCCGCAGGCCTGCGTTTTCTCACCGTTTCTTCCTCCCCTCGCGCCCCGTCAAAGACGGGGCGTCAGATTTCTGCTCAGGCGAAAAGGGCACCGATGAGCCGGGCCACGCCGTCGACCTGGGCCTGGAGCCTGGCCACGGCGTCACGGAGTCCCTGGACCTCGCCGTCGACGAAGATCTTGCCCGAGGCGAAGGAGAGCTCGGCCAGAACTTCCTTGGCCTTGGCCGTCTCCTCCTCGTTGTGGAAGGCCCGGGCCTTGTGGAAGCGGAGGACGTCGCGGAGCTTGGTCTTTCCGGCCAGAAGGCCCTTGCCGTCGCGGACGAGAAGCTGATCCGTGACGAGATCCCGGCCCAGACGCTCCTCCATCCAGAGGATGACTTTCGAGTCTCCTCCGATACCGGCATGGTAGGCCATTTCCGAAGCCGCCAGAGTACGCAGCTTCTCGGCGTCGCCCCAGAAGCTCACCATCCGGTCAAAGCCCTTGTCGAGAACCTCCGTCATCAGGGCCTTGCCCTTTTCGTACTCCCCGGTGCGGAGGTAGCTGGCACCGACGAGAAAGGCCAGGTCGGCGTTATCGGCCGTCACCTGGGCCACCAGGGCCTCGGCGTCAAGGAGGTTCTGCCCCTCCAGATAGCCCTTGGCCAGGAACACGGTCAAGGCCTTTTCGGTCTGCTTGGCCGTCTGCGCGCTGGACGACGAACCGCCGTCTCCTCCTCCGCCGCCGCCTCAGCCGAAGGCCGTCGCCGCGACAAGCAGGAAGGCCAGGGCCGTCAGGGCTGCGAGGACAGTCCCTTTCTGCGATGATCGTTTCATGTCTCCTCTCTCCTTTCCTCTTGCGCGAGTGAATCCTCGACGCTACTGGAGCAGCTCCGCCAGTTTCTCCGCCAGGGAGGGATCCAGACCTTTCAGGACCTCCCGTTCCTCTTCCGCCCCCTTGCGGTTTCCCCTCAGGTATTGGGCCATGGCGAGGAGAAAGCGCACCTGGGCGTTTTCCGGTTCCTGATCTCGCGCCGGCAGGAGAACGCCGACGGCATCCTCGGCCGCGCCGACTTCGATGAGCAGCTGTCCCAGGGACAGGTAGGCCGGAATGTAGCTCCCGTCGGCCTCGATGGCCGCGACGAGAAGGTCGACGGCCTCATCGAGGCGCCTGCGGTTCTTGAAGGCCTGGCCCTTGAGGAAGAGAGCCTCGGCCAGGCGGGGGTTGAGCTCCAGGGCGCGGTCCAGAGCGGGCGTGGCCTTGTGGTCGTCACCCATCATGAAGTAGGCCTTCCCCACGAGGAGATGCGCCTCGGCAAAGGAGGGGTCCCAGGTGACGGCCTGCTGGGCCGCCAGAAGGCTGTCGTTGTAGCGCCCCGCCTGATAGTAGACGCCGGCCACGATGAAGCGCAGCAGCCCGTCCTTGGGGTTGAGCCTGGTCATCCTCTCCCAGTGGGGCAAGGACCGCCGATAGTCGCCCAGATTGTAGTAGCCCAGGGCCTCGTAAAGGTAGTAGCGGTAGTCGTCCATGGGGGCTCCTTCCGTCGGGGCCCCGCCGCTGAAGAAGGCGATCATCTCGGCGGCCAGGTTTTTCGTCGCCAGCGTCACGCCCTGTTCGCCGTCGCGGGAGGTCTGCTCGAAGCTCTTGAGGACCGCCCCCGATTCGACGTCGACGAGGCGGGCCGTGAGGACCAGAAGGGAGCCGAAGCGGCTCACGGCGCCGAGGACGAAATAGCGGGCCCCCACGAGGCGGCCGGCCTTGACGGCCGTCTCGGTGGGGACGACGCCGGAGAGGGCCAGCTTCTGCTGGTTCGCCACGGCGCCGAGCTGGCTCCGCTCGACGACGGTCACCTCCCGGGTGCCGATCAGTTCGGTGCCGAGGATCTCGCTGACCGAAGAGCCCAAAAAGAGGCTCGACCCCTGGGAGAGGAAGGGGTTGACCGCCACGGTCAGAGCCGCCTCGGCCGCAGGGGCCGGGGCCAGGAAAAGGAGCAGGGCAACGAGAGTGGCCGCAAGGGCTTTCAGAACCCTCCCTCCTCTCGGGATCATCACGAGGGGACTACCGGGGCCCTTCCTGCCAGCGGTGGGTCATGGCGTCGTAGACGTAGATCTTCTCGGCGCTGTAGATCGAGACCTTATAGGGCTCGACGATGGCCGCCTGAGGCACGATCCCCTCCTTCACCACCCACTGGCGCACCGTCGTGTCGTAGAGGATGGCGTCCTTCTCGTCCCAGGCCACGGCGAGGTTGTCGCCGAGCTGGGCCTGCCTTACGGCGAAGTTGCCCGCCGTCTGCCAGGCCTTGAGAAGGGGGTCGTAGACGACAAAGCCCTCGGTGCAGGTCATGGCCGCCATGTTGCGCGAAAGGAGAGGACCTTTGATCTTGCCCGGCAGGGCCTCGCTCACCACCCACCGCCGGTCGCGGCTGTCGTAGACGGCAGCGCGGCCCGGCTCCCAGGCCAGGGCCAGCTCGTCCGAGAGCAGACCGGAAAGAGGAGCGAAGCCGTCCTGGGACATCCACTGGTGGACGCGGATGTCGTAGACCCAGACGGAACGGTCGTTCCAGACGAGAGCGAGGTTGTTGTGGGTCCGGTGACCCTTGGGATAGAAGTCGTTGAGGATCGATGGCTGGCCCAGGGTCGGGTCATCGACGCGCACCGTGACGCGGTCGACGAAAAGCCGCACTTCGGCCACGACGGGCTGGGGCAGGGAAAGGATCAGAATCGCCGTCACCACGGCAAAGAAAAGACACACAGAAGGCTTTCTCACCGTTCTCACCCTTTCTTGATCTGGAGGAAGCTGACGATCCCGGACGAAGGCGCCGGGGAGATTCAGGACCGTTTGAGCCGGATTCTTTCCCCGTCGATGCCCTCCAGGGAGAGGGCACTCTCCGTCTTGAGCAGGGCCTGGGCCAGATCCTGGGCGCTCCCGGGGAAGGTGACGGCCACGACGGCGACGCCGCCGGAGAAGCGGGAAAGCCTCGCTCCCGTCGCTCCCGCGCGGGTGCAGCTCTCGACGACGGCGTGGGCCTCGACGAAGGACCGGAGCCCCGACACCTCGACGGTGAAGCCCTTCGCCTCGGCCGGAGCGGCTTCGGCCGGGGCGCCGTCGATCATGCGCTTCGCGGCGAGGCGCGTTGCCGCCTCGAGGGCCTTCTGGCCCGCCTCGGCGGCGGTGTAGCCCACCTCTTTGGCCGTCGTCGTGTCGGCGTAGATCTGGCGGCCGCTTGAGCCGAGACAGGCCGTCAGGGCCAGGTCGGCCGTGGCCGTGAAGAGGCCGAACTCGTTGCGCACCGGCGCGGGCACCGCGGCCCGTCCCGAAAGGAGGACATCGAAGCCGAAGGAACGGCTCAGCTCCAGGATGGCCTCGACATTTCCGTCAAGGGCCAGGGCGGCGGCCTTGGCCTGACGGATCCGCTCGAGCTGCTTCTGGTCGACGGCGCGGAAGCCTCCGTCGAGGAGGGAACGGATGAGGATCGATTCGGCCGTCAAACCGTGCTGGGCCGACGAGGCCCGGACGAGGACGGCGATGCTTCGGTTCCTGGGCAGGGCCGATTCTGCCCCCCAGGAGGCATGGCCGCTCAGAAGCAGCAGGGCAAAAAGCGCCGCAAGGCCGAGGGGCAACGGGAGAAGGCGCCGGAAAAAGGCCATGGCCGCCACCTACCTCACCGTGGCATCAAAGAGGACGCACTCGTCGAAGAGCCGTTCCAGGGGGAGGGTGACGCCGAGGACGTAACGGTCCCCCTCGACGGCGGCATAGTCGACATGGCCCTCGACGACCCTCCCCGAGACTTCGATGGACCGGAGCCGCTCGGGCAGGCCGTAGCGGATCTCGTAGAGGAGGAGGAGGAGCTTCCGCTGCGCGTCGAGGGCCGCTCCCCGTCGCGCCAGGAGCCTGGACTGAGGCGCCCCGTCCTTGACGAGGGCCGAACCCTCGACGGAGACGGACCGTCCCGCCCAGTCGACGTGACCGAACCGGAAGGCCTGGATTCCCTCGACGGCGCCGTTGTTGCGCCAGATCCGGTCCAGATCGGCCTCGGAGAGGGCCTCCGAAGGAAAAGCGGCGAAAAGCAGGCCGACACAAAGAAGCAGGCCCAGCCGCCTCATTCGAGCCGCTTCCCCTCGACGGTGCTGGCTGTCAGGCCCGTCACCTCGACGGAGAGCCTCTCCAGTTCCAGGGCCAGAGCCTCGGCCGTCTTTTCGGTGACCACATCCAATTCGACCTTGCCGCCGCCGAAGGCCCTCTGGTAGACGGCGACGACGCCATCGGTCCCCTCAAGGGCCTCCTTGAGAACCCGGACCTGGCTGAAGGAGACCTTATCGACGACGACCTTGACCGTCCTTCCCGGCATGGCCCCGGCCGAGCCGCTCACCAGGGCATAGGCCACCTTGTTGACCAGAGCCGAAGCGGCCTGGGGAGCCGTCTTTTTGAAGGCCTTGACGGCCCCGTCCTGGGCGGACGTCCCCTTGTCCCGGGCCTCGAAAACCTCTGTTCCCAGCACGTAGGCCGTCTGGGCGATGACGGCCTTGAGCTGGACCTGGGAGCGGACGCCGAAAAGGGTGACTCCCTCGATCTTCTGCCGGGTGTAGGCCACGCCCTGGGCCTTGCCGTAGATGAGGACGTCGGCCCGGAAGGTCTGGGCCAGCTCCTGCAGTTTCGCGACATCTCCCGTCTCCCGGGCCAGGTCGAGCTGCCGCTTGTCGAGGGTGCCGGCCTGGCCGGGATCGACGAGAAGATAGCCGGCCCGCTCGAAGACCTGAAGCACCTCGCCCTCGACGGTGGAGAGGAAGGGCCTCTCCCCCTCGATGGCCTCATCGACGAGGACCATGACGCGGGGATTGCCCAAAGCGTCGATGACGACGGGCCCCAGAACGCCGTCGAGGGCGCCGGTGGCGACGACGCAGTCGGCCTCGATGGTCAGGATGCCGTCCTCCTCTCTCTCGGAAAGGACCGTGAAAGAAGTCACGATCCCTTGAGCCTGAGAGAAGACCTTGTCCCGGATGACCTCGAAGTCCTTCATTTCCGTGATGCCCTGCACGTAGGCGCCAAGGCCCTTCTCCAGGGCGTCCCGGTAGGCCTGACGCCTGGCCTCCTCCCGGGCCCGGTTCAGATCGCCGTTCTCGACGGCGGCCATGCCCTCGGCGACGACGCGGATCGTCTCGTCGGCACCGGCGACAAGGGGACAGAGCAGGACGGCCATGACGACGATCAGGGCCGAAAGACGGCCGAGCCCCTTCACGACGCTACCTCTTCACGACGGAGACACGGCAGGGGACGCGGAAATCGTAGGCGCTTCCGCGGATCTTGGCGGCGTCGCCGTTGGAGACGACGAGATCGACGTTCTGCGGCCCCACGACGCGGACGGCCTTGACGACCAGCGGCGAATCGGTGACGCGGGGCGCTCCCCGGGCGTAGTCGAGATGATTGTGGTAGTCACAGAGCCCCGAGGAGAGAAAGCGCTCCCGGTCGACGGAACCCAGGCCGTAGACCTCCTTGCCTTTTTCGTCGACGATGCGGAAAGTCATGGCCGGAATGAGGGGCAGGTGACGGGCGTCGACGACGAGGCCCGTGTAGCTGCCCGAGGGTTTCCGGCCCGGAGCGGGAGCGGCCGGGACGGCCTTGGGGGCGGGCTTTTCCGGCAGGGCGGGAAGGACGGCCCGACGGACCTGCTCCAGCTTGACCCGTCCCCGGACGGTGTAGATCTCGCCGTCCCAGAAGGCCTCGAGGATCTCGACGTTTTTGATCATCCCCTGCACTTCGGTGCGGACCACGTCGCTGGCCATGAAGTCCCTCATCGTCGTCCGCGAGTCGACGCGGACGCCCTGGAGGAACTCGAGGAGGTTCCGCTGGAGATCGACGACGGCTCCGCGGCGGGCCAGGAGCTTGCCCTGGGCCGTATCGGCCTTTCCCGCCGGGGCGACGGCCTCGCCCTGGGCCTCGATGTAGCCCTCGGTCCAGTCGATGCGGGCCCGCTCCGTCTCATCGACGACGGTCGTCTCCGGCGGGGCCGGGGTCACCTCGGCCGTGACGGTCTCCTGGGCCCCAAGGCTGAGAGGAAACAGCATCACCACAAGGACGAGAAACGCAACTCTTCTGATCACGGGACTCTCTCCTTCCCTGCCGACAACGGCTCCATCGTCATCCACGATCCTGCCTCTCCGACCTGCTAAAGACTAAAACTCTTCCTGTTTCACTTTAGCACAGGAAGAAAAAGGGAACGACAGATGTAGGCAATATCCAGATCAGAAACCGGGAATCTCAAGCCTGCTGTAGCCGGCGGGAATCTCGAAGCGCGACTCCGTCACCGATCCGACGACGATGTTGCGGTAAAGGACCGTCGACGTCCCCTCCGGGGACTGGCTGACGGCCTTGAGGGGAAAACCGAGCTCCTTGGAGAACCAGATCAGCGTCGACGTCTCGGGCGATTCGGGATCGACGAGGCGGATCTTCTCGCAGAGGAAGCCTTCGACCGTCTCCTGGCCCAGCTCCTCCATCTTCATGGTCTTTTCGCCGTCACCGTCTTCCTGGAGCGACTCAAGGTCCATCGGCGCCATGGTGGCTCCGGGGGAGGCGTCCTTGCCCATCTCCATGTAGGCCTTCTGGTCATGGATGAGGATGAGGACCGTCCCCTCCCTGCCCTCGGTGATGACGTCCGTCCTGCCCATCGGACCGGTCAGCTCCTGGCGCTGCTTCTCGCCGAGGACATAGATCTTGCCCGTCATGGCCCCCATGGGGCCTTCGATCTCCATGGCGGCCTCGAAATTGGCGGCCCATCCCGCCGGAACGAGGAGGAAGAGAGAGAAAAAAACGGAGAGGAAAAACCTGATAAACGATCCTTTCACGGCACATAGCCTCCCTTTTAAACGTTCTTGTTTCAGAGTGTAAGGCCTGAAGCGGCAGGGACACAACAGGGGACGTGAAATTAAAGGGACGGACCTGACGAATAAGGCAAAGGCCCTGTAAGTGCTGAAGGGAAAGAATTCCGTTCAGGAAAATGCTATAGTGAGAGAATCATCACGGAAAGGCAGGACCGCCATGAGAGGTTCTCCCGGCGTCGTCAGAAAAGCCCTGATCTCCGTCATCCCGGGCCTTGTCCTCGTCCTGGGCTTCCTGCTCCTTTTCGGCCTCTCCCTGGACCACAGAAGCCGCCGCGAGACCTATCTGGAGGACCGGACGCGGGAGACGATCAACAGCCTCTGGGCCATCATCGGCGCCCTCCGCCCCTTCGCCGAGTCCGTCATCGAGGGAAACGTCTCCTCCCTGGACACGAAGGCCGCCGTAGAGGCCGCCATGGACGCCGGCGCCGGTCCCTACCGGAACACCTTGGGAAACACCCTCCGTCGAACCCTGAAGGCCCCTTACGACGTGATCTGCTCCAAGGGTTTCCATCAGCTGCAGATCTGTTTCCCCGATTCGACGGCCTTCGTCAGCTTTCTGGCCGGGTGCTCCGACGAGACGACTCCGGCGGAGGCGAAAACGAGCTTTCTCGTCGAGCTCGCCAATGCCTCCCTTCACCCCGTCGAGGGCTTCGAGACGGGCCAGACGCTTTCAGGGTACTTCTTCGTCTATCCTTTGGCCTCGGCGGAGGGGCGCCCTCTGGGAGCGGTCAAGCTGGGCCTCTGTCCCAACACGATCCTCCCCCTTCTGGAGGACCTGATGGGAGGCACCTTCTTCGTCCTGCTGCCCCAGAAGGAGCTGGAGGACGAGGGCGTCCTTCCGTCGCGGAAAAACCTGATCCCCTTCCCGGGACTGGCAGACTTTCTCGTCCCCGACACCCTCCTCTCGCACCACCGGTCGGCGAAAGGGCCGGGCCTGAAGACGATCGAGACCCTCTGCGGCAACCTCGGCCCCGCCGAGAGGGCCCTCCTTGGGGACCGGATCGCCTTCTCGACTCCCCAGAACGCCGCCCCTAGTCCTTTTCGATTGACCTTCATCCCCCTTCTTTCCTTCAAGGGGGAGCTCGTGGCCTATCTGGCCGGATTCATTCCCGACGGCACCCTCCAGGCCCAGGAGCAGCTCTACTCGGTCCTCCTCGCCGGGACGGCCCTGACCTTCGCCCTGCTGGCCCTTCTGCTCTGGTTCTCGCTGCGCAACCACCTGACCGTCGCCAGCCTCGCCACCTGGGACGCCCTGACGGGGGCCATGTTCCGCGAGCCCTTCCTCCGCGAAGCAGAGCGGGAGGTGGCCCGAAGTCTCCGCCATGGCCACCCGCTCTCGTGGATCATGTTCGATATCGATCATTTCAAGGAGGTCAACGACACTCTGGGACACGCCGCCGGCGACCGCCTCCTGAAGTCGCTGGGGGAAGCCCTCCTCCAGAGCATCCGGCCCTCGGACAGTCTCGCCCGTTGGGGCGGCGACGAATTCCTCCTTCTCGCTCCGGAGACGTCGGAACTCCAGGCGCTGCGGCTGGCCGAGCGGATCATGGCCGTGGCCGCCTCGCTGGACGTCCCCGGGGCCCCGCTGAGGCTGAGCGTCGGCATCCATCTCCACCATCAGGAGGACAGCATCGACGACAGTCTTCGCAAGGTCGACGAGGCCCTCTACCGGGCCAAACGGGCTGGGCGAAACCGCGTGGTCCGCTGGAGCGCCGGCCGGACTTAGACGTCGGCGCCCAGGAAGCGGCGGGCCGCAAGACCGATGAGGAAGGAGACGGCCGCCACACCGAGACTGATGGAGACCATTTCGGCGAAGTTGCGGCGAAAGGAGATGTCGCGGACGACGGCCATGAAGAAGGTAAAGATGACGATGACCGCCACGCCTCCGGCGAGGGTGAAGGCCAAGGCCAGCAGAGGATGATGGAAGACGAAGAAGGGCAGGATCAGGACGGCCACCGTCGCCAGGTAGGCCGCCCCCGTGTAGAGGGCCGCCTTCAACGGATGGCCGTCGCCTCCTTCGGACTTCTGGGAAAGGTACTCCGAGGCCGACATGGAAAGAGCCGCGGCAATCCCCGTGATAAGCCCCGCCAGGGCGACCGTCGCCGAATCGGCCAGAGCCAGGCTCAGGCCGGCCAGGGCGCCGGTGAGCTCGACGAGGGCATCATTGAGGCCGAGGATCATGGAGCTCATGTAGCGGAGGCGCTCCTCGTCGAGAAGGCCGATGAGCGATTCCTCGTGACGGGTCTCGTCGGCGATGATCTCCCTCGTCTCGGGAAAGACGTCGACGAGGCTCTCATAGCCCCCCTGAGCCCGATCCTCCCTCTTTTCCAGGAGCTTGATGGCGAAAGTGAAGCCGAAGAGGCGCGCCAAAAGCAGGTAAAGCCGGACCCGCCACATCTGGGGCCGCACCTCCGTCCCCGTGTAACCCTGCCAGATGGCGCCGTGGCGCCGCTCGTCGGCGGCGACGCGCTTCAGGACCTCGCCGTTTTCGCCTCCCACCCTCCGGGCCAGGGCCTCGTAGAGGGCCGCCTCGGTGAGCTCCGTCCTCTGGAAGGCAAGAAGACGCCCTCGCAGAGCGTCATCGTGAACGACTTTCTCCTCCACCCCTCCCACTCCTTTCCTGACGGCCCCGCCCGAGCTAGGAGCGGGGGACCCTGTTGGCGAAACAGTCCTGACAGAGGGCACGTCCCCGATGAAGGCGCATCTTCGTCTCCATGACCTTCTCGCCGCAGGCCTCGCAGAGCCGGCTCGGCTCCATGGGAGCGTGAGGCGGCGCGTCGAACAGGACGGGACCGACGAGAAAGAGTGACTCCAGATCGGCCTCCATGAGGGCCCGAGCCCTCCCGTCGCGAAGCTCGGCGAAGGCCCGGCGCTCGTCGTCGCTCAAGGTGCCGGCGTTGCTCCGGACCTGGAAGACCCTATAGGCGTCGCTTTGCTCCTCAGGCTGGGGTCTGGGAACGATCCGGACGGCCTTGCCGTCGCGGCGGCGGTAGAAGCTGAAGGCCGTCTTGCCCACGTTGCGGATGATCAGATTGCCCTTGCCCACGGTGCAGCCCGTCAGGAACTGGACGGCGTCGACGGCGCAGTTGTCCGACTCGGCGACGGCAACGATCTCCTCGTCCCCGCAGTGGCCGACCTCGCAAAGAGCGAGCTCGGCCAGCCGAACGCCCATGGCGAGACCGGGACACCAGTGACCGTGGAAGGCCACGACGGCCTCCAAGGTCTTTTGATTCAGTGCCGTTCCCATCGTGTTCTCCTCCTCCTCATCGCCTTGATGATTTCTGATCCTCTTGATCGGCGTCATCTGGACGGAGACGGGCCCAGGCCCTCACCGATCTCAGTGAAAACCTCCTTGTCCTTGGTGCGCCTCCCCTTCTCTGCGCGCCGACGAGGCCTTCCGTCACCTCGTCGGCGTGTCCTTCCCGAAGGAAGCCTCTTTAGGAAGACTTCCCCGAAAGACTCCGTCCCGACGATCAGGCCCCTCTGTGGCTTGAGGCCAGGGACAAGAGGCCTGACGGCCTCCTCCTGATTCTCCTCAATGGCATCTCCGGGGAAGACCTTCGAAGCGCGACTCGGCGGAGCGGAAGCCCCTTCCCGGCCCTCTTCGAGGCCTCCGCCGACGGCATTCTCCTCTTTAGACGTCGAGGGAACCCTCCTCGACGTCAATTCCAGCCTCTGCCGGGCCCTGGGCCGGGCTCCCCCCGAACTGTACCACAAAAACGTCGCCGACCTTCTGGCTCTCGCCGACAGGTCCTTCCTTCAAAAGGTCGTCCTTGGGGCTGCGGAGGGTTCCATCCGGTCAAGGAGGAGCGCCTCCGTCTGGCTCTCGACATGAATCGTCACGGCATCTGGGATTTCAACCTCGCAAGAGACGGAATCCACCTCACCCCCGGCTGATTCCCGCCTTCTGGGACTGCCCGTCCGGGAAGAGCCCCTGCCCTGGACGGGCTTCTACGAACGGCTTCACCCCAAGGATCAGGAGGAGACGGACGGCCTCGATCGCGAAGGGCTGACGGGAGAGCGACCCCTCTCCCCGGAATGCCGCTTTTGCACCGTCAAGGGAGACTGGCACCGGCTCCTCGTCCGGAGCCGTCTTGCCGATCGCCTGAGGCAGGCCCTTTCGGACGTCATCGCCTCCCCCGATCAGCCCGTGACGGCCAGCTTCGGCGTGACCCAGCGGAAGGGGGGCTCTCCCTTTTCGACCTCTTCGAGCGGGCCCACCGGGCCATGGGCCGGGCCAAAAGGCTCGGCAAGGATCCTGTCATGGGCTGGAGCGTCCTCAAGGGAGCTTTGGGGCGATCCGAGCGAGGCTTTCCAGAAGGCGCCGCGCCGCCCGGCGGGGATCGTCGGCGGCCACGACGGCCGAGACGACGGCGACACCGGCCGCGCCGGCCCGGAGCAGGCCGGACAGGTCCCTTTCGGTGATGCCGCCGATGGCGACGGAGGGGATCGTCACAGAACGGCAGACCGCCTCGAATCCTTCAGGACCGATGACGACGGCGTCCTCCTTGGTTCCTGTCGGGAAGACGGCTCCCACGCCGAGATAGTCGGCCCCCTCCTCCTGGGCCTCCCTCGCTCCCCGGACCGTCCGTGCCGAGGCGCCGATGACGAAACCCTCCGGGACCAGGCGACGGGCGGCGACAAGGGGCAAATCGTCGGCACCGAGATGAACGCCGTCGGCTCCCGCGGCCAGGGCCACGTCGAGACGGTCGTTGACGATGAAGAGGGCGCCGTGGCGGTCGCAGAGCTTCCGGAAGACCAGGGCCTCGTCGTAAAGCTGGCGCGACGAGGCCTCCTTGTGTCGCAACTGGAGGGCCGTGGCCCCGCCCTCGAGGGCTAACCGGGCCTGTTCGACCAGGGAAAGACGACCCCCTCGGGAATCGGGGATGACGTAAAGCAGAAGCCGGCTCCTGTCCATCAGAGAACCTCATCGCGGCCGAAGGGACCGGCGATGCGGGCCCTCCCCTCTTCCAGGTCCGACCCGCCCAGTGAGGCCAGCCCGTCGATGAAGGCCTGCCGATAGCGGGCTGGCCCCGCTGCCGGCAGGGCCCTCTCGGCGGCGAGGCGGAAGGCCAGCAAGGCGGCCAGGCCCGCCGAAAGAGGATCGGCCACGGCCAGGCAGGCGGCCATGACGCTGCCGAGGCAGCAGCCGCTGCCGACGAGGGCGGGCAGGCGGGGCGAACCGCCCCGCACCGTCCACAGACGGCCCTGGAAGCAAAGACGATCCTCGGGGCCGGTGGCCACGAGCAGGAAGAGCCCCCCTCTTGCGGCCAGGGAGAAAAGCCCTTTCGTCACACCCTCCGCCTGGGCCGCCTCGACGCCGTGCAGGATCCCCCCCGTTTTGCCGAGACGGGCCATTTCGGCCCCGTTGCCCTTCACCGCCATCGGGCGGCCCGACGCGAGGAGGCCGTCGATCCAGGCCGTCCTCCAGGCCGTCAGGCCGTACCCGACGGGATCGACGAGACAGGGACGGCCTTCGCCGAGGCCAGCCAGGGCCTCGGCGAAGGCCTGGGGACTGCCTCCTGTCGCCATGCCCGTGTTGAGCAGCAACGCGTCGGCCCGGGAGGCGATCTCCCGGGCCTCTTCAGGATGAGCGGAGAAAACCGGCGAGGCCCCGACGGCAGCGGTGACGTCGGCCTGCCAGGAAGCCGCGACAGCACTGGTGAGTTGATGGACCAGAGGGCGCCCCTTCAGGCCCTCCCAGGCCGAAGCGACATCGAAAAGGGGCCTCATTTTCGCCCCGCCAGCCAGGGTGGCACGACGGCATGCCCCACGGGACCGGGCCCCCGTCCGGGTCGAAAACCGTGACGAAGGGCGAGCTGAAGGTAGGCCAGGCCCCTCTCGACAGCCGCCGCCGGCGGGAGGCCTGCGGCGCGCTCGGCGGCAATGGCGGCGCTGAGGGTGCAACCCGTGCCGTGACTGTCGGCCGTCTCGAGGCGGGAATGGCGGAAGAGGCGCACCTCGGAGCCATCGAAGAAGAGATCGGTCACGACCGGCCCCGAACCGTGTCCCCCCTTGACGAGGGCCGACGAGGCTCCCAGTTCGACGAGGCGGCGGGCCGCCGCCTCCATCGAAGGGACATCGTCGACGGGAAAACCGACGAGGCGCGACGCCTCGGGGAGGTTGGGCGTCACCACCTCGGCCAGGGGCAGCAGCCTCTTTCTGAGGGCCTCCTCGGCTCCGTCGTCGAGGAGGACGGCACCGCTGGTGGCGACCATGACGGGATCGACGACGAGGGCCGGAACGGGAAAGGCGGAAAAGACGTCGGCGATGACCTCGATGAGTTCGGCCCGGGCTACCATGCCCGTCTTGGCGGCGGCGACGGGAAAATCGGAGAGGACGGCCTCCATCTGGCGGCGCAGGCTCTCGCAGGAGGTGACCTCGACGTGGGTGACGCCCAGGCTGTTCTGGGCCGTCAGGGCCGTCACAGCGCTCGTGCCGAAGACGCCGAGGGCGGCGAAGGTCTTCAGATCGGCCTGAATTCCGGCGCCGCCTCCGGAATCGCTGCCCGCCACGGTGAGGGCGATGGCGCGGTAGATCATGGCTGCACCAGGAGATCGGCGACGTCGACGGACCGGGCGAGGACTCCCTTGTCGTGAAGGTGATCGGCGAAGGCCTGCCACCGGGCCTCATCCAGGTGCTGGCGGCGGGGGAAAAAGGCGACGGTCCTGGCGAAGACGGCCTCCTCGAAATCGCGGTCGGCCTCGGGAAGGGCCTTGAAGAAGAGGTCGAGGGCCCCCTGGGAGTCGGCGTCGATGGCCGCCACGGCCTTCTCGAGGGCGGCGTTGAAGCGGCTCACCCGATCGGGCCCCGACTGAACCCATTTTGGCGAGGCGACGATGACGAGCTCGCTGAAGGGGGGGAAACCCAGCTCCTCAAGGGTGAAAAAGGCCCCCTCATAGCCCTCGCGCTCCAGCGTCGTCACCTCGTAGTTCCGGTAGGCGCCGATGACGGCATCGGCCTTTCCCGTGATGAGGGAGGGAACGATGGAGAAGTGGACGTGGACGGTCTCGACGTCGTCGACGCCCCTGTCGGCCAGGGCTGCCTTGAGGAGCCGCTCGAAATCGGGTTCCGTGTAGCCCACGGTCCTGCCGGCCAGGTCTTCGGGCCTCTCGATGCCCTTGCCCTTCAGGAAAAGGACGACGTTGAGAGGGCTATCGATGAGCGTCGACGTCACGGCCGGTCTGTGCCCTTCCGAGGCGGCGAGGAGGGCCTGGCTCTCGTAGGTCACGGCCAGATCGACCTTGCCGGCCAGGGCCAGCTTGAGGGCCGTCGCCGTGTCCGAGGGAGCCAGGATCTCCACATCCAGGCCGACCTCGGCGAAGTGTCCTCCGTCACGGGCCACGAAGAGGGGAAGGTGATCCATGTTGGGAAACCAGTCGAGCATGACCGTCACCTTCTCCGAGGCGGTGGCCGGAAGGGCGAGAAGAAGGGCGAGAAGAAGGGCGAGGAATCTGCTGATGCCTTTCATCGTGAAAACCTCCTGTTCTGTCCGTTCAGAAGCGGTCCCGGTCACCGCCGAGACCGACCTTGCGCAGCGACGTCAGCGCCAGCAGGCCCAGGACGGAGCCGGGAACGCTGCTGACGAGAAAGGCCGGCACGAGGACGCCGGCGGTGACGGTCCGGCCCAGGAGCGGGCCGACAAGCCAGGCCGACAGCAGGGCACCGACAAGACCCGTTCCCAAAGGCTCGGCCAGGGCCGCCCAGTCGCGGCCCAGAAGGCGCCAGGCGAAGCCGACGGCGAGGGCCCCGGGGATGCTGCCGGGAAAGGCGAAGGGCGTTCCCGTCCCGAGGAGATTGCGGATCAGGCTCGCCGTGAAGGCCACGCCGGCAGCCCACCAGGGGCCGAGAAGGACTCCGGCCACGGCGTTGACGGCATGCTGGAAGGGAAGGCACCGGGTGGGGCCGACGGGCACGGACAGCCCCGAAAGGAGGACGGCCGTCGCCGCCAGAAGCCCCGCCAGGACGAGGGAACGCAGCTCGGAGCGGACCGGAAGGGAGTCGAATCGTCTCATCATCACTCACCTCCTTTCCATCGGAGCAGTCGCCGCTCGAGACGGTCGACGGCGATCCAGAGGGAAAGGCCCATGAAGGTCAGGGCGAGGACGGCGGCGAAGACGAGATCGGTCTGAAGTCTGGCGTTGGCCTGGATCATGAGATAGCCCAGGCCGGCCTTGGCGCCGACCCACTCGCCGATGACGGCGCCGATGGTGGCCACCGAGAGACCGGCCTTGAGGCCCGCCAGGAGGAAGGGCAGGGACCAGGGCAGATGGAGGACGACGAAAGTCCGGATCGGGCCGGCCCCGAGGAGGCGCAGAAGATTCCGGTAGTCGTCATCGCAGTCGCGCAGTCCCGCCAGGAAGCTGACGGTGATGGGAAAGAAGACGACGATGGCCGCCATGACGACCTTGCTCCCCGGACCGTAGCCGAACCAGAGGATCAGCAGGGGGGCCAGGGCGAAGACGGGAATGGCCTGAGAGGCCACCAGGAGAGGGGCCAGAAAGGCCTCGAGGGAGGGGACGAGAAAGAGAAGAAGCGCCAGGGGAAGGGCGACGGCCAGGGCCAGGGCCGACCCGGCCAGGATTTCTCCTCCCGTCGTCAGGGCCTGAGAGGCCAGAAGGGGCAGATGGGTCCAGAAGGCGGCGGCGACGGACGACGGCGGCGGCAGGATCAGAGGCGACAGGCCGCTGAGGCGGCAGCCGCCCTCCCAGAGGAGGAGCAGGAGGCCCAGGAGGATCGCCGGAAGCCGCCTCATCGCCGAACCTCCCGGCGGAGGCTGGCCAGAAGCCGTCCCTTGAGGGCCGCCCAGCGCGGTTTCTCGACGGGCCGGGGGCGGGCCTCGTCGAGGACGAGCCTTTCGACGACCGTCATCGGGGCCGCCGAAAGGAGAACGATTTCGTCGGCGAGGCGAAGGGCCTCCTCCACGTCGTGGGTGATCATGACCGTCGTCTTGCGATGGGAGAGATGAACGTCGAGCAGGAGGTCCTGGAGATCAAGGCGGGTCACGGCATCGAGGGCCGACAGAGGTTCGTCGAGAAGGAAAAGGTCATGGCCGGTCATGACCGTCCGGGCCAGAGCCGCTCGCTGCCTCATCCCCCCCGAGACCTGGCCGGGACGGCTGGCCGATCGGTCACCGAGGCCGACCGATCGGAGCAGCGAGGCGGCGAGGCGACGGTCCTCGTCCGTCACCGATCCCGCTGCAAGACGGGGAAGGAGGACGTTCTCCTCGAGGGAAAGCCAGGGAAGGAGCAGATCGCGCTGCTGCATGTAGGCGACCCGTCCCGTCAGGTCCGGACAGGGCCGTCCCCGCCAGAAGAGCGCTCCGCCATCGGCGGGGACAAGACCCGTGAGGACGTTGAAAAGAGTGCTCTTCCCGCAGCCCGAAGGGCCGAGAAGGGCCACGAAACGGCCGTCGTCGACGTCGAGGGAGAAGCCGTCGAAGACGGTCGCCGTTCCGTAACGTTTGGTCAGTTCCTGGAAGCGTAACAGAGGGAATTCCTCCTCGGGCGGATCAGCCGAACGAGGAGGCAGGGGGCACGGAGCCCTTCTTGACTTCCCTTCGCCGGCATGACCCGGATCAGGTTCAAGGGGTCGGGGCGTCAAGCCCCCTCTCAGCCGGTCTCACCGACTCCCCCAGCGCTTATGCGAGCTCTGGCTCGTGATGGAAGTTCAGGCCCCTAGGGCCTTTCGTGGCGATTCTACCAGGAATGGCCCCTTTCGTCCAAGGCGGTCAGAAGCGGCGCCGTCCCCGGATCGACCAGACGCAGGCAGCCGTCGTGATGGGCACCGTCAGGAGGAGCCCCACCGTTCCCGCCAGGCTCCGGGCCAGCTCCTCCGCCACGGCGGGATCGTTGAGGATGCCCCGCCAGGTCGGTCCCGACGAGGCGATGAGGACCGTCAGGGGGAGAGAGCTTCCCAGGTAGGCGAGGACGAGGGTGTTGATCATGCTTCCCAGCACCTCCCGGCCCACGCCGAGCCCCGAGCGCCAGAGGGCTCCGGCATCGAGGGAGTCGGCGTAGTCGCCGATCTCGGCCAGGGCGGAGGTAACGGAAATGGCCACGTCCATGACGGCGCCGATGGAGCCGATGATGATCGCCGCCAGGAGGAAGCCCCGCAGGGAAAGATCGGGGAAGGACGAGGCCAGAAGAGCCCCCCCCTCACCGGCCAGCCCCGTCAGCTGCCAGAGCCAGACCATGAGGGCCCCCGTCAGGGAGGCGGCCAAGGCTCCGCCGACGGCGCCGAGAAAGGCCACAAGACGGTAGCGTCGGCGGCGGACGACGAGGCCGATCGTGCAGGCCGAGACGAAAGCCGCCGTCAGAACGGCGAAGGGAACGGGCTCCACGCCGCGGAGCAGGGCCGGAACATAGCCGAAAAGGAGGGCCGCCAGGGAGAGGAGCAGCCCCAGAAGGGCCCGGAAGCCGGCCGCTCCGGCACAGGCCATGATCATGGCCGCCGTAAAGACGAGCATTCCCACCACGTAGGGCATGCGGAAGGCGTCGCTGACGGAGTAGAGCTCAGCCCCGTCGTCGAAGATGTCCCGCATGAGGATGTACCGTTTCCCGGGACGGAGCTCAAGGGCGCTGCCGGCGAGATGCTCCACCTCGATCTCCCGCCAGAGCCCCTTCTGGACGCCCGTCAGGAGCTGGACCGAGATATGGCGGCGCACCGTCTCCCACTGGCCGTCTCCGGCCTCGTCCCGGGGAAGGGGGTCGGAGACGTCGCCCATGACGACGATCCAGCCGTCGCTGTGCTGCCACCGGGCCAGGACGAGCCTGTCAGCGGCAAAACCCGCCAGAAGGGCCACGACAAGTGCCAGCAAAAGTCCGATGAATAATCGCTTCAATCGATCTGCCTGCCTTTCCTGGGGCGCTGCCTCTATCCTATCACGGCCGGCCCCTACCGCGAGGGCCCGGTGCGAGGAAAAGGGGAGCCCTTCCTGGGAGCTCCCCTTTTCCTCGCACCGGGCCAGGCGGAAGGCGACGCTACCCTGTGAGGGGTTCGCGCCGTTCCTTCTGGAGCAGGTAGCGCTCGCACTGCTGGACGACGTCGTAGCCGAGGAGAACGCCAAGGATGAAATCCTCCTCGTCCGAATAGTCCGTCAGCGACGGCTTGCCCATCTTGCGGATCACCTCGACGCAACGGGGGGCACCGAAGAAGATGTTGATCCTCCTGGAGCCGAGGGGAAAGACGGCGTAGGCGATATCCCACCGCCGGAGGCGCTCGGCCATGGCCTCCAGGCAGGAGGCGTCGGCGGTGTGGAGGATCAGGCGCCGGACGCCCTTGCGGTATTCGTAAAGATGGTGATTGAAGACCTCCATGGCCGGATCCCCCCTAGGAGAGGCCGAGCAGGCGCCCGACCTGGTAGACGGCAACGGACAGTCCCCAGGCGACGGCGGTGGTGTAGAGGACCATGAAGGCCGTCCACCTCCAGCTTTTCGTCTCCTCTCTGAAGGCGGCCACGACGGCAGCGCAGGGAACGTAGAGAAGGGCCATCACCATGAAGGCATAGGCCGAAAGGGGCGAGAAGTACTGGGGCAGGACCTGGACCAGATTGACGCCGTCGACGGCCAGGAGCGTCCCCAGAGTACCGACGACGACCTCCTTGGCGAGAAAGCCGAAAAGAAGAGCCACGGCGGCCTGCCAGAAACCGAAGCCGGCCGGTGCGAAGAACCCCGCCGTCATGGCCCCGAGGCGGCCGATGTAGCTTTCCGCCGAGCCGTACTCCACGCCCAGGGGGAGACTCGCCAGGACCCAGACGACGATGACGGCCAGGAAGATGAAGGTCCCCGCCTTGCGGAGAAAGAGAGATCCCCGCTCCCAGGCGCTTCGCAACACCGCCTTCGGCCGGGGCAGATGGTAGGGGGGAAGCTCCATCACGAACTGGGACGATTCGCCCTGGAAAAGGGTGCTGCCCAGGATCTTGGCGGCAATGACGGCGACGGCGATGCCCAGGAGGTAGAGGGAGAAGATGACCGTTCCCGCCCGGGCACCGAAAAAGGTCCCCGCAAAGAGCAGAAAGACGGGCAGTCGCGCCGAACAGCTGATGAAGGGAAGGACGAGAAGGGTGATCATCCGGTCCCGGCGCCGTTCGAGGATGCGCGTGGCCATGATGGAGGGCACGTTGCAGCCGAAGCCGACCAGAAGGGGCATGAAACTTTTGCCGTGCAGCCCCAGCAGGCGCATGATGCGGTCCATGACGAAGGCCCCCCGGGCCATGTAGCCCGAATCCTCAAGGACGGCGATAAAGGCGAAGAGGAAGAAGATGTGGGGGAAGAAGACGACCACGGAACCGACGCCGCCGATGACGCCGTCGACGAGAAAGCTCGACAGAAGAGGGGACGCCCCCACGCCGTCGAGCCAGAAGGCCAGGCTCTCGCCGAGGCCGCTCAGCAGCCCGTCAAGCCCGTCTGCAGCGGGATCGCCGAGGAAAAAGGTCACCTTGAAGACAGCCCAGGCCGCCAGGAGAACGAGGGGCAGACCCAGGAGGCGATGGGTCACGACCCGGTCGATCCGGTCCGAAGGCGTCAGGGCCTCCCGCACCGTTTTGTCGCGGGAAACGACGCGGGCTGCCAGGGAGGAGACGAAGGCCCAGCGCCTTTCGATGAGGGCCGTCTGCAGATCATAGCCCAGCGACGCCTCAACCTCCGCTGCCGCCTCGTCCAGCTCACGCCGGATCAGCCAGGGGGCTTGGGTTCTCTCCAGGGCAGCCAGAGCCGCCTCGTCCTCCTCGCCGAGGCGGATCGCCGCCAGACGGGGCGGGAGTGACAGTTCCCTGGCCAGATCGCCGACGAGATCGGCGAGACCGTCGACGATGGGCGACAGCTGGGGGCCGTAGGGAACCTCTAGGAACTCGGTGGAGAGATCTTGATCGAGGAGGGAGGCGAGCCGTCCCTTGAGGGCCATCACTCCCTTGCCGCTGGCGGCGAGGGTGGGCACGACGGTCACGCCCAGGAGATCCTCCAGAGCCTTTTGGTCGATCTGGAGCCCCCGGGCCTGGGCCACGTCCCCCATATTGAGGGCCACCACGAGAGGGAGGCCGATCTCACGGAGCTGGACGACGAGGTAGAGGCTCCGCTCCAGGTTGGAGGCATCGACGACGACGAGCACCAGGTCGGGCCTCTCGGCCAAGAGGTAATCGGAGGCGATCTGCTCGTCCGCCGAGGCCGCCCCGAGGCTGTAGATGCCCGGGAGATCGACGACGGCCACGTCCTTGCCCTCCAGGGTCAGGCGCCCCTCCTTGCGCTCCACCGTCACGCCGGGCCAGTTGCCCACCTTCTGACGCGACCCCGTCAGGGCATTGAAAAGGCTCGTCTTTCCCGTATTGGGGTTGCCCGCCAGGGCGATGACCTTGCCGGCCATGTCAGCACCCCCCACAGCGAGCACAGCCCGCACAGCCGCGACGGACGATGACCCTTTCGGCCTCATCGCGGCGGAGGCTGAGCTCGATGCCCCGATAATGGACCGTCAGGGGGTCGGCAAGCGGCGCTTTCCGCTCCATGCGGAGCTCCGTTCCGGGCACAAGTCCCATGGCCAGCACCCGCCCTTTCAGGGAAGGCTCTCCCTCGACGCGCACGACGATGGCCTTCTCGCCCACTTCCAGTTCTTTCAGATTCCGTTCCTTTTCTCTCACCAAGAGACCCCCTGTTCAATAGATCAAACTTAGAGAGACGTCCAAGAAAAGGCCCCGGAGGGGCCTGGAGGAAAGACAATGTCTCACCTCAGTGTTTTTCGGGCAGGACGAAGATCTTGTGGGCCATGCCGCCTCCGAGGGCAAAGCGTGATTCCCCCAGGGCCAGCAGAAGGGGCGCCCCGGACCGGACGAGAGTGATCGTCGCCCCGGGGACGATACCCAGATCGGCCAGGCGCTTGCGGAAGGATCCGCCCCCTCCCAGGGAGGCCACCTGGAGAGGAACGCCTTCGGGTGCCGCCGTCAGAGGACACAAGGCGAACACTCCCCTTCGGCGGGACAGACCCAGACTGTGGCCGCCTCACTGCGGCGAAGGGAGAGACGGGTGCCCAGAAGTTCCAGCTCCAGGGGATCGCCGAGAGGGGACCGCTTGCGGAAGAGGACCCTCTTGCCCGGGACGAAGCCCATCTCGAGAAGCTTCTTGCGCAGAGGGCCCTCGGCGGTGACCCGCATGATCCGCCCCTCCCCTCCGGGTTCGAGCATGGCCAGAGGCCGGGGGAGAGAGGCCGACTCGCTGAGGCGGCGCGTCAAAGCCTGAGCCCAGTCCGTTCCCTCTCTCATTCCCTGGGCGAGATAATCCGTCAGCAGGAGAAGACGGCTTTCCGATTCGTCATCCAGATTATGTTCGATGAGGCAGGCGATCTCCTCGCCCTTGAGGCGGGGAATGCCGAGGAGACCCGTGAAGAGAAAGGTCAGGTGCTCGTGGCGCCGGTAGATCCTCAGGGCCCGCCGCCTCCCCGCCTCGGTGAGGGCCGGCGTCCCGTAACGCTCGTGATCGAGAAGGCCCTCGCCGACAAGGCGCTTCAGGGCCGAGACGACGGTGCCCTTCGTCACCCCCAGGCTCTGGGCAAGGGAGGTGACGGTGGCGACACGGCCCCGGACCTCTTCGGCGAAAATTTCTTCCAGGTAATCTTCGATGCGCGAGGAAAGCAGAGCGATCCACCCCTTTCTCCACCGGAAGAGAGCCCGGCGAAGAAAGTTTACAGCATCAAACTCAGGGCGGTCAAGAGGCGGAAGCGAAAAAATCCTTGAGCCGCTTGAGGCCTTCCCCGATTTCGGCCTCCGAGGTGGCGTAGCAGAAGCGGATGAACTCGCCCCGTTCTCCCTCATAGGGCGTGCCGAAGCAGTTGCGGGCGAGGACGGCGACGCCGGCCTCGTCAAGAAGGCGCTTCTGGAGGGCCTCGGCCGAGGGCAGCTTGAGTCTCCTGCAGGCCTCGGTGACGTTGGCGAAGAGGTAGAAGGCCCCCCGGGAAGGGCGGCAGGTCAGGCCGGGCAGGGCGTTGAGGCCTTCGGCCAGCAGATCGCGTCGCCTCCTGTAGGAGGCCGTCATGGCCGCCACCCCCTCCTGGGGACCGTCGAGGGCCGCGATGCCCGCCACCTGGGTGAAGGCGGCCGTGCAGGATACGGAGTTGGTCAGCAGCGTCGTGAAGGGCTCGACGAGGCAGGAGGGCATGACGCCGAAGCCGAGACGCCATCCCGTCATGGCGAAGGTCTTGGAGAAACCGTCGACGATGACGGTCCGGTCGGCCAGATTCTCCACGGCCAGAGCGGAGACGAAGTCGCCCTCATAGACCATGGAGGCGTAGACCTCGTCGGAGAGGACCCAGAGATCGTGTTTTTTCGCGATGGCGCCGATCCGCTCCAGCGTCTGCCGGGGAATGACCGATCCCGTCGGGTTATGGGGCGAGTTGAGGAGGATCATGGCCGTCCGGTCCGTGACGAGCGACTCGAGCTCGTCGGGATCGACGACGAAGTCCCTCTCCTCTCTCAAGGGAAGGAGAACGGGCGTCGCCCCGGCATAATGGACCAGCGACTCGTAGGCGGGAAAGCCCGGGCTGGGGACGATCACTTCCTGCCCGGCGTCGACGCAGGAGAGAATGGCGCAGAAGAGGACGGGCTTGACGCCGGGGGTGACGACGATCTGCGAGGCCTCGACGGTGACGCCTCGCTCGCGCCTGAGGAAACGGGCCACGGCCTCCCGGAAGGCCACCGTCCCTCCCGTCGGAGTGTAGTGGGTCACGCCGTCGCGGATGGCCCGGATTCCGGCCTCCTTGACGTGATCTTCCGTGTCGAAATCGGGCTCGCCGATGGCGAAGCTGACGATCCTCCTCCCCTGGGCCTCCAGCGCCTGGACGCGGGCCAGGACCTCGAAGGCCCCCTCGCCGGAGAGTTTGCGGCTCCTGTCGGCAATTTTCATGATCATCGCCGCCTATCTGCCGTGAAGCCGGGAAGCGGCCACGAAGGAGAGCCCCGAACGGGTCAGGGCCTCGGCCGTCCTGTTCACGGCGATGTGCTTGAGGAGGTAGTTCCCCTGCAGGGCCTCCATGGCGCCGCTCGACTGGACTTCGTCTCGGCTGCGGAAGTAGTCGAGGATGCTTGAGGTATGCTCCTGCCCGACCTCGTCATCGGGGTCGCCGCCCTCGTGCTTGGCCGAGATGTTGGGGACGGACCGGGCGATCTCCAGGAGCTGGTCGCGGCGGAGGTAGGGCTGACGGACGATGGAGCGGTAGGTCTCGGTGATGTGGTGCTCGATCCGGACCTGGTCCTCCAGACCCAGTTCCCGACGGAGCCGGGCGATCTCGCGGAGACAGTCGTCGTCGACGGAGTTGGAGATGTTGAAGCCCTCAAGTGGCGTCGAGCCGTCGCTGCGGGCGAAAAGACGGGCGCCCAGAAGGGTCCAGAGGACGGCGAAGGGATTGTCGTTGCCCATGAAGACGGAAATCTTGAACTTGATATCGACGCCGATGCGGTAGAGGAGGTAGGCGGCGAGCACCGTGCCGGGGTTGATATTGAGGACCTGACAGACGCCGTAGTTGGTGTAGTAGTGGAGGTACTCGTCGATCCACCGCAGGACGTGTCCGTTGGGCTGGCCGATGCCCCCGAAGTAGCCCGTGATCGTGTCGGGACCGCCGAGGTGGACGTTGGAGCCGTCGGTACCTTTCGTGTCCAGCGTCTCGACGACGCTGGCTCCGATGATCTTCATCGCCGCCGCCACTGCGGGAAGATCGCCGTCGCGCTCCTGTTCCTTCATGTTGCGGACCCGGATGAAGCGGC
The DNA here is from genome assembly GCA_016756725.1 of Synergistaceae bacterium. Classification (GTDB taxonomy): domain Bacteria; phylum Synergistota; class Synergistia; order Synergistales; family Aminithiophilaceae; genus Aminithiophilus. The sequence continues at coordinate 232,702 of JAESII010000004.1, forward strand.
CCGGCAGAAGTTCCCCCTCGGCGATGGCCCGCTTTGCCTCGGCGATGAGCCAGGGAAAGTACTGGAGGGCGCTGATCTCGAGGGTGACGGCACAGCTCTCGTCGACGACAGGGGCCTGGCCGTCGACGAGAGCTGCGGACCGGTACTCCGAAAGGGAGACGAAGGAACCACGGTCCCTCTCCTCCATGAGCCACTCGAGATCCTTCAGATGAGGCGCATTGCGGCGTTCGAGCCGCTTCAGGAGACTTTCCAGGCGTCCCGCCTCACGGGCCTTCTCGTTGATCTCCTCAGGCGTTCCGTATTTGCCGACGACCCGCAGCAGATCGCGGACCAGGGGATTCTTGCCGTCACTCAGATAGCCGCTCAGTTCTGCGAAGACCTTTCCGTCCAGTTCCAGTTTTCTTTCGAGCACGATGATCCCTCCCATTCGTTCTTCACGGCCGACAGGCAAAAAAAAGAGGCCAGGTCCCCCTTCGAGGGCCCTGGCCTGAAGCTGACCGGCAGCACTAAGGCGCGCCGGCCCCTCCAGGAGGGCCGTCGCACATAGCCATGGCGGCAGCGAGGAAACGCTTTGTCAGGTCCATGTCCTTCAGGCCTCCTTTCGGGCGCGTCGCGCCACAAGTTGCGGAGAATCATAGGGCAGACGAAAAGGGCTGTCAACCCCCAAAAGTCAGCTTCCCCCCCGGCAGGGCCTCTTCAAGTTCCGTGACCTTCCCGTCTCTTGCCGGTAGAATCTTGAAATCCCTTCGAGGCACTTGGAGCGAGTCCGCTTTTGGTCTAAAATGATCAGGCTCTTTGCTCTCTTTTTCGACCGCAAAAGGAGGTCTCTCCCATGGGAAGCCGCTCGGTCTCTCTTTTTTTTCTCAGCTTCTTCACCCTCTACGGTTGCGCCAACCTCTACCTCTGGACCTGGATGCTCCGGGTTCTGCCGCCATCGGCTCTGCGCCGGGCCCTCTCTTTGGGACTTCTCTTCCTGGCCCTGGCCTACCCGGCGGGGCGGTTCGGCTCGCGCCGCTACGGCGGTTTTCTCTGGGAATCGCTCCACGACCTGGGAAGCCTTTTCCTGGCCTTTTTGGCCACGGCCGTGGCCGTCGGCCTCCTCGTCGAGGCGGGCCGTCTGATCCTGCGCCTGGGGGGAATCCGGTTCACCCCGAAAGCGGCGAAGGCCGTCTTTTTCACCGTCCTGGCCCTCATCGGCGCCGTCACCGCCGGCGGGGCACTGGCGGCGCGCCTTCCCCGGGTGAGGGTGATCGATCTCGAACTCCCCCGCCTTGACGGGCAGGGGCACGAGATGACGGTAGCCTTCGCCTCCGATCTTCATGCCGGATCGGCGATCCACAACGCCCGCCTCCGGTCGATGGTCGAGCTGATCGGAAACCTCAAGGCTGACCTGATCCTTCTCGGCGGAGACCTCGTCGACCGCTCCGTCACGGAGGCCATCGAGGAGGACCTGGCCGGCGAGCTCTCCCGCCTCGATCCCCCCCTGGGCCTTTTTGCCGTCGCCGGCAACCACGAGTACTATGCCCGGCTGGAACCGACGGTGGCCCACATCGAGGAAGGCGAGGCGAAGGTCCTCCTCGACGAGGCCGTGACGGTCGCCGACACGATCCTCCTCGTCGGACGCCACGACGTTCAGGCTCCCCGCTTCGGCTATCGCCGCGCCTCCCTGGACGAGCTCCTTCAGGGCAGGACAGAGGAGCTCCCCGTCATCGTCGTCGACCACACGCCGCGGGACATCGACGAAGCGGCCGCGGCAGGCATCGCCCTCCAGCTTTCGGGGCACACCCACCGCGGCCAGATCTGGCCCTTCCATCTCGTCACGGGCCGACTCTTCGACGTTGATTACGGCCTGGCCCGCATCGGCGGGACCTGGGTCTATGTCTCCAACGGCCTCGGGACCTGGGGGCCTCCCGTAAGAACGACGGGGCGCCCCGAGGTCGTCCTCTTCAGGCTGACCTTCCGCTAGTCCGCCGAGGGGCGCCACCGGGCCTTGTGAACGTAGTCGCTGTTGATCAGTCCCGGGATGGGCCGTCCTTCCAGCCAGGCCTCGACGGAGTCCAGGGCGCCCCGGACCTCCCGGTGGAGGGCTTCCGGCGTCCAGGAGGAGATGTGAGGCGTCAGCGTCGCCCCTTCGACGCCGACGAGAGGATGATCGGCCTCGGGAGGCTCGACGGTGAAGACGTCAAGAACGACGAAGCCGAGATGGCCCTCCCTGAGGGCATTCTCCAGGGCGGCCTCATCAATGAGCGGCCCCCGGGCGCAGTTGACGATGCCCGCTCCGGGTTTCATCAGGCCCAGCTCGCGCTCGCCGATGAGACCCTCCGTCTCGGAGCTGAGGGTGCAGTGGAGGGAAAGGATGTCCGCTTCGGCCAGAAGGCCGTCGAGGTCGTCGGTGAAGGTCACGCAGGAGGGCTCGCCGCCGCCGCCGTAGTAGGGATCGTAGACGGAGACGGTGCAGGCAAATCCCTCAAGTCGTCGGGCCACTTCCCGGCCGATGGCCCCGTAGCCGATGAGCCCCACCTTCTTGCCCCGGAGCTCGCGGCCGAAGAGGTCCGTCGTCGTCCGCTTCAGGCCCAGCCTGATGGCTGACGTCACGAGGGGATAGCGACGGAGCGAGGTGAGCATGGTCATGACGGCATATTCAGCCACCGTCGACGAATTGGCGCCGGGCACGTAGGTCACGGCGATGCCCCTTTCGGTGGCGGCGGGCACATCGACGTTGGAGGGCTTGCCGCCGCACTTGGCGATGATGCCGAGGCGGCCGGCGGCATCCATGTCTTCGGCGGTGAAACCGCTGCTGGACGTGATGATGACGCCGTCGGACAGGACGGCCAGGTCCCGGGCCTGAGCGGCCGTGATGGGGCCGTCGGGGTAGAAGAAACGGACCTCGGCCTTCTCTCCCAGCGACGCATACCAGGTCTCGGGTCCCTCGGGCTCGATGACGGTGATGATCTTTCTTTCGGACATAGGGGTTCCACCTCCAGGGCGAAATGAGTGATGAAAGGAACGGATGACCCCGTCCCCGTTCATTCATCTTCCCCCGGAACGGCCCGGGACACAAGGGACGAGTCCCAGCAAGACGGGAAAGGGCTAGAATGGAAGAATCCCTGGAACCGGCCCCCTCGGGAGTGCCTCACGATAAATCCGTCCCCTCCCGGCGGTGACAACGATGGACTGAGGCCCCTGGCACCGGTCAAAAGGGCAACGGGAGCCCCTTGCGGAACGGATAAACAGTGAGTAGAGTTTCCCTTTGGAGGTGTTCCACGATGAAAAAACGAAACCGACGGAGCCTGTGGGCCCTGACCCTTACGGCCCTGATCCTTTGGGTCTCCCCTCTGGCGGCCCAGCCCCTTTCCGAGGAGGAGACCTTCGGACAATCCGACTTCGCCATCGCGGCCTACCCGGAAGAGGCCGTCGTCACCCGTCACCGGGGGACCTTCGGAGGCCGTGCCGTGGCCTATACGGCGACGGCCGAGCTGATGCCCCTTTTCGACGGCAGGACCGGCAACGAGCGAGGGCGCCTCTTCTACGTGGCCTACCAGGCGGAGGGGATCAAGCGCCCCGAAGTCCGGCCCATCACCTTCATCTACAACGGAGGTCCCGGAAGTCCCTCCCTCTGGCTCCACATGGGCGCCCTGGGACCGAAACGGGCTCCCGTGGCCGACGACGGCCTGACGGCAGCCAGACCCCCCTTCGTCGCCACCGACAACGGCGAAAGCCTCCTGGACCTGACGGACCTGGTCTTCATCGACCCCATCGGGACGGGCTTCTCCCAGACGACGCCGCCCGGCGACGACGAGGCGGGACGCGACTTCTGGGGCGTCTGGGAGGACGTCCAGTGGGTGGGCGAGTTCATCCGCCTCTTCCTGAGCCGCCAGGACCGCTGGCTCTCTCCGGTCTTTCTCATCGGCGAGAGCTACGGGGGGATGCGTTCCTGCGGCCTCGCCTCACACCTTCAGGATATCGGCATCGAACCGTCGGGCATCGTCCTCATCGCTCCGGCCATCAGCTACGGCGACCTGGAGAGCGACAGCGTCAACGACCGCCCCTTCATCCACGCCCTGCCGACCATGGCGGCGACGGCCTGGTATCACGGCAGGCTCTCCTCGGCCCTCCAGGCCCTTCCCGTCGAGACCGTTGCCGAGCGGGCCAGGGCCTTCGCCTCGGGCCCCTACCGGGAGGCCCTCTGGCAGGGAGCGGCCCTGACCGAAAAGGCTCGGGCCGAAATCGCCCAGGGTCTGGCGGAGCTGACGGGCCTTCCCGAGTCGCTTTTTTTGAGGCGCAACCTGCGTCTGGACATCGATCGTTTCGCCGGCGACCTCCTCGGAGAGACGAGACGCTTCGTCAGCCTCTACGACGGCCGTCTCACGGGACACGGCTTTGAGTACCGCCTCTGGGAGGATCCCCTCATGGCGCGGACCGGCACGGCCTTCGTCACCGCCTTCCAGGGCTACCTCCAGCAGGATCTCCAGTACCTCACCGACTGGGGTTACAAACTCTCCGGCAACGAAGCCTTCCAGAGCTGGAACTGGCTGTCGGGAACGGAAAACGGCTTCCGCGGAAGCCCCAATACCGTCCGGGAGCTGGAACTGGCCATGAGGCGCAACCCCTGGCTCAAGGTCTTCGTCGCCATGGGCCAGTACGATCTGGTCTGCCCCGCCGACTCCATCACCTACAGCCTGAGCCGCGTCGACCTGGCCGGAGGGCTCGATCCGATGACCTTCAGGACCTACCCGGCAGGCCACATGATGTACCTCCACGAGGAATCGCTGAAGGCCCTCAAAAAGGATCTGGCCGCCTTCTACGGCGAGGTCCTCAATCCCTAGCGGCAGAAGGAGCCCCCCTTTGACGTGGAAACGGTCCCTGCCCATCCTGGCCCTGATCCTCATCGCCGCCGTCCTCTTCCTCCGCCCCGGAGAGAGGCCCTTCGAAGAGAGACGGGCCTTCCTGATGGGGACGGCCGTCCTTGTCCGCGCTCAGGCCGACGAAGCCGTCCTCGATGAAACGATGGCCCTTCTGCGTGACCTCGACCGCTCCCTTTCGGCCCACAGCGAGAGCTCCGAGATCGGAAGGGCCAACGGCAAAAGCGGAACAGAGGTCTCCCTTTCGCCCCGGACGGCCCGACTCCTCGAGAGGGCTCTCCTCTGGGCGGAGAGGACCGGAGGAGCCTTCGATCCGACCCTCAGACCGCTGACCCGCCTTTGGCTGGGTGACGGTTTGGAGCATGAACCCCCTTCCCCTGAGGCCGTCGCCGAGGCCCTCCGTCATGTGGGCTGGTCCCGGGTCCGCCTCGACGGGAAAAAGCTCCTTCTCGAACCGGCCATGGGCCTCGACCTGGGAGGCATCGCCAAGGGCTACGGCGCCGACGAGGCCGTCTCGCTGCTGCGGCACAAGGGCGTTTCCTCGGCTCTCGTCGATCTGGGCGGCAACATCGTCGTCATCGGCGAGCGACCGGGAGGCGGTCCCTGGCGAATCGGCATCCAGGACCCCCGCAAGCCCCGGGGCGAACGGCTCGGGATCGTCGAGGTCCGGGACCGTTCCGTCGTCTCCTCGGGCAACTACGAGCGCTTCTTGCTCTGGCAGGGCGAGCGCTACGGCCACATCGTCGACCCCGCCACGGGCTTTCCGGCCCGGTCCGACCTCGAAGGCGTCACGGTCCTTTCGGAAAGCTCCCTCGACGGCGACGCCCTGGCGACGGCGCTTTTCGTCCTCGGCCGCGAGAGGGCCCTCGCCCTGACGGAGGATCTGGAAAGGGACGGGTACGCCTTCATCCTCGTCGGCGCCGACAGGCGGATCGACCTCTCCCCTTCCCTGACCGGCCTTTTCCGCCTTGAAGCGGAGGAATACCGCCTTGAAACGGGGCGATAGGGCCGTCGCCCTCCTTCTGGGCCTTCTCCTGGCCGCCTCTGCGGTGCCCCTCCTCTTCTCCTCCTCGACGGCACCTCGCTGGGCCGTCGTCTACGTCGACGGCAGAGAATGGCGCCGCCTTCCCCTCGACGGCCCCCTTGAGGAGGTCGAAGTCGTCCTCGAAGGAAGGCGGAGCCTTCTTTCCGTCGGCGAAGGGCGGGCCCGCTTCGTCGAGAGCTCCTGCCCCGACGGCCTCTGCGTGCACCGCGGGTGGCTCGACGGCCCCGGCGAGACCGCCCTCTGCCTGCCCAACCGGATCGAACTGCGCCTTGAAGGAAAGGACGACAGGGAGGAGGCCGTCGATGGACAGACCTACTGATTCGTCGGGAGCCTCGAGAATTCTCACCGTAGGCCTCCTGACGGGACTATCGCTGACGCTGAGCGTTGCCGAAAACGCCCTTCCCCTTCCCCTGCCGGGCGTCAAACCGGGACTGGCCAACGCCGTCACCCTGCTGGCCCTTCTGCTCTACGGGCCGAAGACGGCCTGGCCCGTCCTGATCCTGCGTCTCCTTCTGGCCGGCCTCTTTTCGGGTAACTTCTTCGCCTTCGGCTGCAGCGTCGCCGGCGGCGTGACGGCCATGGCCGTCATGACCGGCCTGCTCCGGCTCTTCGGCGACGAGATCTCCACACCGGCCGTCAGCGCCGCCGGAGCCGTGACCCACAACGGAGCCCAGCTTCTTTTCGTCGTGGCCCTCCTGAAAAGCCCGGCCCTCCTGGCCTACCTGCCCGTCCTCGTCGGCTTCGGCCTCGTCTCGGGGTTGTCTGTGGGCCTTCTGGCGGGGTGGACGGCAGGGAGGCTCCTTCGGATCAGAGGCGACGGCAGAACCTCCTGTAATGACGGCACTCCCGCCGAACGGCCTCAAAGGGGCCGATAATCATCAGGGATTATCCCCGAAAAAGAGGTGCCATTTGCCGTGACGACACTGAGAATTGTCTGCGCCGGGAGCATCCTGAAAGCCCTGGAGAAGGCGGCGGAAGATTTCCGCCGCTCCCACGGAGACCTTACCTTCCGGTTCGTCTCCGGTGGAAGCGTCGAGCTCGCCCGGGAACTGCTGAGAGGGCAAGAGGAGGCCGATCTCTTCTTTTCCGCCGACCACAGCCTTCTGACAGGGTGGTTTCTCGATGGGGGGAAAGCCTCTCTCGTCAGGCCTCTGGTGACGAACGCCAAAGTTCTCGCCTTTCCCCGGCAATCCCCCTACCGGGAGGAGCTGCGCTGCGGGAACTGGTACGGGCTTCTTGAAAGACCGGGCATCATCCTGGCCCACACGGCACCGGACAACGACCCCGGAGGCTATCGGACCCTGCTCGTTCTCCGACTCGCTGAGCTCCATTACGATGAGCCGGGCCTCTTCGACCGCGTTTTACGCAACCCCTCCCGCCTCGTCCTCCCGCCCAGGACCACCCATGCCCTTGTGGACCGCCTCCACGACGAAGGCCGTATCGACTTCATGATCCGTTACCGCTCCTCCCTCCAGGGAGAACGTTACGACTTCCTCTGCCTTCCGAAAGAGATCGACCTCAGCGACCCGACGATGGCAGAGACCTACGCCAAAGCCCGGCTGGAAATCCGCGGACCCGACGGCCGTCACCAAACCGTCTGCGGAGAGCCCATCCTCTACGGGGCAGCCCTCTTGGCCGACAGCTGCGCCGCCGGGGAAGCAAAGGCCTTTCTGGATCATCTGTTCTCCGTCAGCGGAGGGCAGATCCTTCGTGAATGCGGTTTCGGCACCCTTGATGCGGAAGGGGGAGCGACGGACCGGACCGCTTGACGGCAACGGCAAAGGCCGATAGAGTGTTGCCTCAAGCATACAAGTTCATATGGAGGCCTCCGAGCTCTCCCGTCTAAAGGAGATGATCCCATGACGGCGAGCCGTCGGGTGCAGCTGGAAACGGCTGTGCCTCCCGTCCGGAAAGGGGGGATACTCGCACGTCCGAGGCCATTTCTCATGAAGAAATGGCTCATTTTTTTAAAGGAGAGTGGTTTGATGTTTCGTCATCTGCAACCCCGCCGTCTTGCCCTCGCCGCCGCACTGGTGCTCGCCATCGTGATGGCCCTGCCCGCCTTTGCCGCCTCACCTCGTCTGGTCAAAGACCAGCTCGGCCGCGAGGTGGCACTGCCCGAAAAGGTCGAAAGAGTGGTCTGCCTCGAGCACCATGCCCTGGACATCATCCTCCAGCTCCAGGCTGGCGACCGCCTTGTCGGTCTCCTTCAGAAATGGGAAAGCCTCCTGGCCGGCGCGGACCGGATCTATCCCCGGCTGAAGGAGCTCTCCACCCCCGGCGACCTCCAGTCCGTCAACATGGAGGAGCTGCTCAAGCTCGAACCCGATGCGGTCATCATCACCCACTACGCTCCGAAGGAGATGTGGGAACCCATCGAAAAGGCCGGCGTTCCCGTCATCCTCCTTTCCTTCTACGTGGCCGATCTCGAGGAGGCCTCCAAGCTCAACCCCAACCTCAAAGACCCCGACAAGGCCTACACGGAAGGAATGAAAGAGGCCGTCCTCATCCTGGGAGAGACACTGGGAGAAGAGGAGCGCGCCCAGGCGCTGGTCACCTTCATCGAGGAGAAGAGGACTCTCGTCGCCCAGCACCTGACCGACATTCCCGAGGACAAACGCATTCGCTGCTACATGGCCAACCCCGATCTCCACACCTACGGAACGGGCAAATACACGGGCGTCATCATGGACCGGGCCGGCGGCCGGAACGTCGCCGCCGAGATCAACGGCTACCAGCAGGTCAACATGGAACAGATCCTCCTCTGGGATCCGGAGGTCATTTTCGTCCAGGCCCGCTACGAAAAACTCCTTGACGAGATCAAGGACTCCTCTTCCTGGCAGAAGACCAGCGCCGTCCGCGACGGGAAGGTCTACCTCTGCCCCGAATACGTCAAACCCTGGGGACACCCCTGCCCCGAATCCTTCGCCCTCGGGGAACTCTGGATGGCCAAGAGGCTCTATCCCGAGGCGTTTGAGGACGTCGATCTGGCCTCCGTCGTCGAGGAGTTCTACCACACCTTCTACGGCGTCCCCTACGGAGGGAATCACTAGTCTCCACTGACGCCGTTCAGCCGTGCCGGGGCGCTTCTCCCCGGCTTTTTTGCTCAGGAGAACAATCGACATGACCTCAGGAATCAAGCGGAGCACCGTCCGGCATCTTTTCCTCTTCATCGGGCCTCCCCTCGCCATGCTTCTTCTCTCGTTCGTCGTCGGGCGGTATCCCATCCCCCTCGGCACGGTCTTCAAGATCATGGCGGCCCAGTTTCTCCCTCTCGAACAGGACTGGCCCGCGACGCTGGAGGCCGTCGTCCTCCAGATCAGGATGCCCCGCATCTTCGGCGCCTTTCTCGTGGGAGCGTCTCTGTCCGCCTCAGGGGCCGCCTTTCAGGGGATCTTCCGCAATCCCCTCGTCTCTCCCTACATCCTGGGCGTCGCCGCCGGGGCCGGTTTCGGCGCCTCCCTGGCCATTCTGCTCTCTTACGGGACGATCATGCTTCACCTTTCGGCCCTCGCCTTCGGCCTCCTGGCCGTCCTGGCCGTCTTCGCCATCAGCCAGAGCCGGGACAGGACGCCGACGCTGGTCCTCGTCCTCTCCGGAGTCGTCGTGGGGGCCTTCTTTTCGGCTCTGACGTCCATCGTCAAATATGTGGCTGACCCCTTCGAAAAGCTCCCGACGATCATCTTCTGGCTCATGGGGTCCCTGGGACGGGTGACGCCGGAGATCATCGCCGTTGCCGCGCCTCTCACGGCAAGCGCCCTTCTCGCCCTGGGAGCCATGAGATGGCGGATCAACGTCCTCTCCCTCGGCGAAGAGGAGGCACTGGCTCTCGGGATCGACGTGAGAAAAGAACGGGGGACCGTCATTTTCCTCTGCACCATCCTCACGGCCTCTGCCGTCTGTCTCTCCGGCATCGTCGGATGGGTCGGACTGGTCATCCCCCATCTGGCCCGAATGACGGTGGGGCCCGATTTCCGCAAACTCTTCCCCGCCAGCATCTCCATGGGGGCCTTCTACGTTCTGGCCATCGACAACCTGGCGAGAACCCTCTCACAGGGCGAAATACCTCTGGGAATCCTGACGGCCCTGATCGGGGCTCCCTTTTTCGCCTGGCTGCTGACGAAAAACAGGGTGGGATGGTAATGCTTCTGGAGATGCGACAGGGGTCCTTCGCCTACGGGAGGGACCGGGAGATCTTCGGCCACGTCGACCTGACCCTGGAGGAAGGAGACGTCCTCTGCCTGCTGGGGCCCAACGGAGCGGGCAAGTCGACGCTCCTCCACTGCCTTGACGGGATTCTTCCCCTCTCCAAGGGGGAAATCCTCCTGTCGGGCAAGCCCCTGGTCCACCTGAGCCGCCGTCAGATCTCGCAGCAGGTCGCCTTCTTGCCCCAATTCCATAGGACCTCTTTTCCCTTTCGGGTTCTCGACATCGTCCTGATGGGAAGGACGCCTCACCTGGGCTTCTGGACCTCTCCGGGAAAAAGGGACGAGGACCGGGCGAGGGAAGCCCTCCACGCGCTGGATATCCTCCACCTGAGCGATAGCCCCTACACGCAGATCAGCGGCGGCGAAAGACAGCTTGTTCTCCTGGCCTCGGCCCTCGTCCAGGAACCACGCCTTCTCCTGCTTGACGAACCGACGTCACATCTCGATTTCGGCAACCAGGCCCGGTTCCTGCAGATCGTGAACCGTCTGGCCCGCCAGGGGATGGCCATCGTCATGACCACCCATTTCCCCGACCATGCCCTCCTCACGGCCTCAAAGGTCATTCTCCTCAAAGACGGAAGGACCCGGGGGGGAGGCGATCCCGTCGAAACCCTGACGGAGTCCCTCATCGGCGAGATCTACGGCATCAAGGTCCGCCTCGTCCACCTGGAAGCGGAGGACATCCGAACCTGCGTGCCTCTCCTTTCAGCCAAGGCAGGACAGCCCTAAGGCCAAGACGTGACAGAGGAGGCCCCCGCTTGAAGCGGGGGCCTCCTCTGTCACGTCTTTAGGGAGCTCCCTTTCGGAAAGGGTCCGTCGTCCCGTCTCCTGGAGAGTCTGGGGCTGGGGGAGGTCCCGGTTACCGGCAACGCGAATGATCCCCTTCGCTGCAGAATCACTCCTTGGGGGGGATCTTCCCCTCTCCCGAAGGGGTGACGAGGATGGCATCGACGGGACACTTCTCGACGCATTTGCCGCAGCCCACGCAGAGAGAACCGTCGATGACGGGCAGGTTGTTCTTCATCTCGATCGCCTTGACCTCGCAGACCTTGGCGCAGAGGCCGCAGCCGATGCAGCCGTCGGGACAGACCTCACGGACCTGGGCGCCCCGGTCGGCGTTGTTGCAGGCCAGACGGACGGGCTGGGAGAGGGGGATCATCTCCAGGACGCCCCGGGGGCAGGCGTCGACACACTTGCCGCAACCGACGCAGAGGTCGCGATCGACGACGATGATGCCGTCCTTGACGCTGAGAGCTCCGAAGGCACAGGCGGGAATGCAGGTTCCGAAGCCGAGGCAGCTGTAGCTGCAGGCGTTCGGCCCTCCGCCGGGCAGGACGGTGGCCTTCCGGCAGTCCCGGATGCCCTGATAGATGTAGGCCTCGATGCCGCGGTCACAGCTCGTGCGGCAGCGCACGGCGGCCACCTTGCGCTCCTCGGCCTGGGCGTCGCTGCCCATGACGGCGGCCAGAGCGGCGGCCAGGTCGCCGCCGCCGACGGGGCAGATGTTCGTCGGCGCCTCGCCGGCGGCCACCTTCTCGGCATAGATGTCACAGCCCTCGTAGCCGCAGGCGCCGCAGTTGGCCCCGGGCAGGAGGGCCCGCACCGCTTCCACCTTGGGATCGACGGGAACGGCGAACTTTTTGGAGGCAAAGGACAGGAGGAGGCCGAAGGCCAGGCCGAGCCCGCCGAGAGCGATTACCGGGTAAAGGAGGCTCTCCATCGTTCACACATCCCTTCGCTTAAATGATGCCCTGGAAGCCCATGAAGGCCAGGGCCATGAGCCCCGCCGTCACCAGAGAGAGGGGCAGACCCCGTAGCGCTTCGGGCACGTCCTGGGCCGTTTCGGCCATGCGCTCCCTCAGGCCGGCGAAGAGGATCAGGGCCAGCATGAATCCTCCCGCCGTCCCCAGAGAGTGGACAAGGGACTCGACGAAGCCGAAGCCCTCGCGGACGTTGAGGACGGCCACCCCCAGAACGGCGCAGTTCGTCGTGATGAGGGGGAGGAAGATCCCCAGCGAGCGGTAGAGGGCGGGCCAGAACTTTTTCATGACGATCTCGACGAACTGGACCACCGAGGCGATGACGAGGATAAAGGCCATCGTCGACAGGTAGGTGATCCCCAAAGGCTCGAGAATGCCGTAGTAGACGAGCCACGTCACGGCCGAAGCCAGAGTCATGACGAAGAGGACGGCAAACCCCATCCCCCGGGCCGTGCCCATCCGCGACGAGACGCCCAGGAAGGGGCAGACGCCGAGGAAGCGGGCCAGGACGATGTTGTTGACGAGCATGGCGCCCAGGAAGAGCTCGACCCAATGCATCAGGCTTCAGCCCCCTTTCCGGCTGAGGGACAGTCCTCGCCGCAGAGCTGGCAGCTCCCGCAGCCCGTCTTGGCGATGGAACCCTTGCGGCGGAGCTGGACGACCCGAACCAGAGCCAGCAGAATGCCGAGGGCGATGAAGGCCCCGGGAGCCATGGAGAGGACCAGAGCCGGCTGAGCCCCCGAGGGGAGGACGGCCCTGCCGAAGAGGGTTCCGGCGCCGAGGATTTCGCGGACGCCGCCCAGCGTCGTCAGGGCTGCGGCGAAGCCGAGGCCCATGCCGACGGCGTCGAAGAGAGAGGCCATCAGGCCGTTCTTCGAGGCGTAGGCCTCGGCCCGGCCGAGGATGAGACAGTTGACGACGATGAGGGGGATGAAGATCCCCAGCGACCGGTTCAGCCCCGGCGTCCAGGCCTCGGTGACGAACTGGACGATAGTGACGAAGCCGGCGATGATGACGATGAAGGACGGAATCCGCACCGTGGCGGGGATGAAACGCCGGATCAGGGAGATGACGGCGTTGGAGCAGAAGAGGACGGCCAGAACGGCCAACCCCATGCCGAGGCCGTTGGTGGCGCTCGACGTGACGGCCAGGACGGGGCACATGCCGATGGCCTGGACAAAGACGGGGTTCTCCTTGATCAGGCCCGCCCAGAGTCGCTCCTGAAAGAGCTTCATGACACACCGCCTCCCTTCACCTGGCGGAAGACGTCGAGGGCCCTGTTAACGCCGTCGGCGACGGCCCGGGTCGTGATGGTGGCACCCGAGATGGCCTCGATCTCGTTGGGACCGGGCTGCTGCTTGGTGACCTCCACGGGGCCCGTCATGCCCCGGAAGTGGGCCCGGAAGGGCTCCTCGGCGGCCTTGGCTCCCAGGCCCGGCGTCTCGGCATGAGAGAGAACCTCCAGGCCGGTGACGGTTCCTTCGCCGTCGACGCCGACGAGGAGACGGATGTCGTCGCCGTAGCCGGGCGCATCGACGGTGATGCAGTAGCCGACGAGACGATCGCCGGCGAGGCCTTCTTCGACGGAGACGACCGCCCATGACGGGTCTCCCTCGACGGGGCGGAAGGTCTCCGCCTCAGGCAGGGCCCTTCGGAGGGCTTCGGCCCGTTCCCGTTCGCGGGTCAGGCGGATCGGCTCGGCCGTGAGGTTCTGGATGAAGCCCAGGAGGACACCCGTGACGGCGGTGACGATCAGCAGAATCAGGGCGGGACGGTAGGTGCTACCCACGGGAACTCACCTCCCCGAAGCGGCGGGGCTTGACGGCCCTATCGATGAGGGGCGTCACGAGGTTCATGATGAGGATGGCGAAGGAGACGCCCTCGGGATAACTGCCGTAAAGACGGATCAGGGCGGTGATGACGCCGCAGCCGAAGGCGAAGAGAATCCGGCCTTTGACGGTCATGGGCGACGTCACGTAGTCGGTGGCCATGAAGATGGCCCCCAGGAAGAGGCCGCCGGCGAAGATCTCGTAGAGGCCGTTGCCGGTGAGAAAACCCTCGCGGCCGAGCAGCCACGTGAGCAGTCCCGTCGTGGCGATGTAGACGACGGGAATCTCAGGCGTGATGACACGGCGCCAGAAGAGCCAACCTGCGCCGATAAGGAGAGCCAGGACCGAAGTCTCGCCGAGACAGCCGCCGACGTGGCCGACGAAAAGATCGGCCACCGAGGGCAGGGACTGGCCGCCCTCCTTGAGGATGCCCAGTGCCGTCGCCGCCGAGACGCCGTCGACGGTCCAGGTCGTCATGGCTCCGGGCCAGGAGGCGAGAAGGAAGGCCCGGGCCGCCAGGGCCGGGTTGACGACGTTCTTGCCCAGGCCGCCGAAGAACTGCTTGACGATGACGACGGCGAAGACGGCACCGATGACGGCCATCCAGTAGGGGAAGGTGGGGGGGACGTTCATGGCCAGGAGGACGCCCGTGACGAGGGCACTGCCGTCCCTGACGGTGACGGGCTTTTTGAGGAGCCTCTGCCAGCCGTATTCGGCGGCCACGGCCGAAAGGGCCGTGACGGCCGTCAGGACTAGGGCCCTGAGGCCGAAGAAATAGGCGCCGGCCGCCAGGGCCGGGACAAGGGCGATAAGGACGTCGACCATGACGGTCCGCACCGACGAATTGGCGTGGACGTGCGGTGACGTGGAGACGATCAGCTTCTCATTCACGGCGTCACTTCCTCCTTCGGGCGCCAGCGGTGCGCTTGGCCTCCCGCAGGCTCTGGACGAGGTAGCGCATGGAGGGGCAGGTGTAGGAACAGGAGCCGCACTCGATGCAGTCCATGCCGCCCTCGTCGACGAAGGCGTCGTAGTCCTCCAGAAGAGCCAGGCGGTTGAGCCGGTAGGGCTCGAGTCCCATGGGGCAGACTTCGACGCAGCGACCGCAGCGGATGCAGTCCTGCTCAGGTTCGACGAGGGTCGCCGATCGGAGCTGGGCGACGAGACCGGACGTACCCTTGACGACGGGAACGTCCAGGCGGGTGAGGGCAAAGCCCATCATGGGACCGCCGGCGATGACCTTGCCCGGCTGCTCCCGGAAACCGCCGATGGCCTCGAGAAGATCGGCCACGAGCGTGCCCAGGGGGACGAGGTAGTTGCCAGGCTGAGCAACGGCCTCGCCGGTGACGGTGACGACGCGGTCCATGAGGGGGCGTCCCTTGGCGACGGCCAGGTACATGTTGCGCACGGTGGCCACGTTCTGGACGAGACAGCCCACGGCACAGGGGAGCTTGCCCGAGGGAACGGCGCGGCCCGTGACGGCGTAGATGAGCTGTTTTTCCGAACCCTGGGGGTACATGACGGGGAGGCCCTTGACCTCGACCTCGCCCAGGGAGGCCGCGTCGTAAGCCTTGCGGAGGGCCTCCATCGCCTCGGGCTTGTTCTCCTCGAGGCCGACGACGACACGGGCGTCGGGGAAGATCCGCCTGAGGAGCTTCGTGCCGTTGACGATGTCCTCGGCATGCTCTCTCATGACGCGGTCGTCACAGGTCAGGTAGGGCTCGCATTCGGCGCCGTTGAGGATGACCGTGTCGATGGGCGCATCGGGCGGGGGCGACAGCTTGACGGACGTGGGGAAACAGGCTCCGCCGAGACCGACGATGCCCGACCCGCTGACGATGGGAAGGATCTCCTCACGGGAGAGTTCCTCCCAGCGGGGCCTCTCGTCGAAATCGACCTCTCGGGCCTGGCCGTCGCTTTCGACGACGATGGACAGGGCTCTGCCGCCGACGATGGGGCGGACCTCGATGGCCCTGACCTTGCCGGAGACGCTGGAATGGATGGACACGCCGAGCTTCCCCTCCGGCGGCGAGGCGATCAGCTGCCCCCGAAGAACCTCCTGCCCCTTCTCGACGAGGGGCAGACAGGGAGCGCCGATGTGCTGGCCCAGGGGAAAGACGTGAATGCCGCCGGGGGCGACGGGAGTGATGGCCTTATCTCTCGTCAGCTCCTTGCCTCCGTCGGGGTGGACACCTCCCCGAAACAAACGGTGCCTCACAGCACCACCTCCCATAGGTTATAGAAAAAGAAGTCTCATCAGCCCTCAGGCCGACGCAAGGAAGAGAGGAGGGCCTTCCGCCTCCGTTGCAGCGGAAACCTCCTCTCCGGGAACGCCTCCAGGTGCTTCTCCTCTGTTGACGCCTGGTGCCGGAATGGCTTGACGGGTGCGCAAAAAAATCTTACCCACATTCAGAGGATAGCACAAGAGCAGAAGAAGGAATTCTCCCTCTGGACAAAAGCCTTTTCTCCACTATAAAGGTGAAGGAGATTCTCCACCGCCATTTCCTGTTCCACAAAGGAGGCATTCGGCCATGACAGACCGCAACGGACCGTCCCTTGCCGCTCTTCTGCTCCTGGCGGCGCTGGCTCTCTCTTTTGCCGTTCCATCCCCTGCCGCTTCCGGAGGGACCTACGTCATTCTCGACGCCTCGGGAAGCATGTGGGGACAGATCGACGGCAAGGCCAAGATCGTCGTCGCCAAGGAGGTTCTGTCAGGCCTCCTCGCCAACTACCCTGACGGAAGCCCCCTGGGCCTTGCCGTCTACGGCCACAGGAGAAAAGGGGACTGCGGCGACATCGAAGAACTGGCTCCCTTCGGCCAGACCGATCGCCAGGCCCTCATTGCCTCCGTCAACAGCCTCAACGCCCGGGGGATGACGCCGCTGACGAGCTCCATTCTCTTCGCCGCCGAGAGGTTAAAGGCCGTCGAGGATGAAGTCACCGTCGTCCTCATCTCCGACGGCAGAGAGACCTGCAGGGGCAACCCCGTCGAAGCGGCGGCACACCTCCGAGCCAAGGGGCACCGCTTCACCCTTCACGTCATCGGCTTCGACGTCTCCGACGAGGAACAACGGCAGCTCGAAGCGATCGCCCAGGCAGGGGGAGGACGCTATTTCAACGCCGCCGATACCGCCCAGTTCCGCAGCGCCGCCGAAGAGGCCACGGCGACGACGTCGAAGACCGAGCGGGGGTGGCTTCGTCTCAAGGCCTACCGCAACGGCGAACTCTTTCAGGCACCGCTGACCGTCACCGGAGAAGGGAAGCCCCCCTTTCAGGGCCTGTCCGTCGCCGACGACGACGATCCGGGGCTCCTGCTGCCCCCCGGGGTCTACCGGGTTACCGTCGGCGACGGAGGCTCGCCGGCACAGACGAAAGACCTCGACCTCACCGTGACAGGGGACAAGACCGCCGAGGCCGCCGTCGCCTTCGAGGCCTCGGCCCTGAAGGTTTCCGTCCTGGGCGACGGCGGACCTCGCGGGGCCACGATCGCCGTCCTCCTCAAGGGAAAGACCGTCGCCGAGGCTCACACCTACGGGGACAATCCCGTCACCTTCCCCGTCCCGGCGGGAACCTACGACGTCGTCGTCACCGACGGCGCCGTCGAACCTCCAGCCATAAGACCTTTTGAAGGCGTCGTCATCGAGCCGGGAAAGACGACGGACCTGACGGCAACGTTCGTCGGAGGCACCCTCCAGGTCTCGGCCCTTGCCGACGGCAGACCGACCCAGGCCTGGATTGCCGTCATCGCACCGGAAAAGGGCGACGAAATCGCCGGGGTCCGCTTCCATCGCGACGAAGCGAAAGACCCCGCCAACGGGCGCCTTTTTCTCCAACCCGGCACCTACGACATCCGCATCGAGGCAGAAGAGATCGACGGCGAACCCTTTGTCGCCTTTTCCGGCGTCGCCATCGAGGCGGGAAAGACGACGGACCTTGAGGCCGACTTTTCCTCGGGGATTCTCGAAGTGACGGCCCTCGAAGGAGGCAAGCCGGCCCAGGCCTGGATCGCCGTGCGAAAGAGCGGAAAAAGCGACGATATCGCCGGAGCGAGGCTCCATGCCGAAGAGGGAG
Source organism: Synergistaceae bacterium (assembly GCA_016756725.1). Lineage (GTDB taxonomy): Bacteria > Synergistota > Synergistia > Synergistales > Aminithiophilaceae > Aminithiophilus. The sequence goes on from JAESII010000004.1 coordinate 250,477, forward strand.
AGCAAAGGGTCTCCTTCACCCTTCAGCCCGGACGCTATGACGTCGTCGTCACCTACGAAACCGTCGCCTCCAACCCCGTCAGGACGGCCTCGGCCACCGTCGAAGCGGGAAAAAGCCTTTCCCTGGAGACGGAGCTTTCGGCGGCCTCGGCCCTGGCCGTCCGCGTCACCGTCAATGGCGAGCCTTCGACGAGCTGGGTCTCCGTCCGCACCCCCGAAGAGGACGAGGAGATCACCGGGGCCCGCATCCACGCCGACGAGGGAGAGGAGGGGGTCTTCTTCTCTCTCGAAGGGGGCAGCTACACTGTCGTCGCCACCGCCGAAGAAATCGACGGCTCTCCGTTGAGGCGCATGGGCGCCGAACTGGACGAAGGCGGCAAGGTGGAACTCCTTGCCGCCTTCGAGGCGGGAACGCTTTCGGTGACCCTTCCGGAAAACCTGATCCAGGCCTGGATCTCCGTTATCGACGGCGAAGGCAACGAGATCGCCGGCTGCCGCCTCGGCGGAGAGGAACCGCGGCAGGGGGCCTTCCGCCTTGCCGTCGGGAGCTACACCGTCGTCGTCCACCCCGAAGGGCAAGAGGAGGCCGATCTCCTCGAATGGACCGACCAGGTCATCGAAAAGGGAACGGTAACGACCGTCCCGCCTGCGCTCTAGGCTGCACCGGCTCCCTCTGTCTTTCGTCGGGGACCTTTCATCGGACGCAGTTGCGCCCCGCCGCCTTGGCCCGGTAGAGGGCCTCGTCGGCAAAGGCGAGAAGCTCTTCGGCATCAATGCCGTCGTCGGGGAAAAGGCCGACGCCGACGCTGCAGCTACAGCCGATTCCCGCCGACCCCCCATCCTGCCTGAGGGCCGTTGCAAGAGCCGCCCTCAGGCGGGACGCCACGTCGAAGGCCTCCTCCCGGCCGGCCCGGCCGGGAAGAAAAAGGACGAACTCGTCACCGCCGAGACGGGCAGCGACGTCGCCGCGGCGAAGCGAGGAGGCCAAGGTTCGCCCCACCAGGCAGAGCAGGGCATCTCCCTTGGCATGGCCGAAGGTGTCATTCACTTCCTTGAAACGGTCCAGGTCGAGATAGAGCAGGGCGAAGGGCTCCCCCGCGGCGACGGCCTTCTCCAGGGCGGCCACGAGAGCCCTCCGGTTTCTCAGCCCCGTCAGCTCGTCGCGGCAGGCCTGGTCCAGGGCATGCTCTTCCCGTCGCTTCTGATCGGTGATGTCGACGGCCGAAGCCAGGACCTGAAGCACCTCGCCTCCTTCGTCACGCCGGAAGGGCGTCGCCCTGACGAGAACGGCCCGATAGGTCCCGTCATGATGGCGGAGGCGCAGGACAATGTCGCAGGTCTCGCCGTCGCCGAGGCGACGGAGCCGCTCTCGGGCCGACTCCATCAGGGGAAGATCCTCGTCATGGAGCAGCTCTTCGACGGAAAAGGAACTGCCCCAGCCCTGCCCCAAGAGGCCCGACGCGCCGCGGCCGAGAAGAACGAAACGGCCTTCCCTGAGGAAAATCATCAGGGAGACCTGAGGAAGAGCCCCGTAGAGCCGCTCCAGAAAGGCCTCCGCCGCCGCGAGAGCCCGGTCTTCGGTGATGCGGGCGCTGATGTCGACGACGGTGACGAAGGTCTTTCCCGTCGCCACGTCGTGGAAAAGGGTGCATTCCCCCCAGAAGGGCCCGTCGCCGCCCCTGAGACGAAGCTCGACGGTCGCCCTCGTTCCGCCGGAATTCCTGAAGGCCCTTTCCAGCAGAAGCCGGTCCTCGGCGGCGACAAAAACGTCCAACCCTCTTCCCCTTGCTTCCTCGAAAGTCAGACTCATCGCGCCCAGCCAGGCGGGGTTGGCGTCGACAAGACGGCCCTCTTCGTCGAAAAGGGCCATCAGGTAAGGGCTGTCGAGAAAAAACCGTTCCCGGTCGTTCCTGTCACTGGCCATCGTCTGCGTCCTCCTGCCGTCGTCTTTTGCGTTCGGCCATTGTACGCCCCACGACCTCCTTCGTCGACATCTTTCACGGTGCGAGAAGGAGGGCCTCCTCCCTTCTTGACAGGATTCTGAAAAGAGATAAGATCTGTTTCAGATCCCCCAAGGGGAGTAGCCGCTTCGTGACGGCGTCAACAGCCGGCCTTCGGGCCTGGCGCCGTCGTCGGACAGAGTGCCGATCGGCGAGACCTTCGGAGACGACGGAAGTCGGATTCGAAGGTCTCCTTTTTTGCGCCTTCATCGACGGAAAGGGGAAATCACGGAAGATGACACTCACTTTGGCCATCGTGGCCGGCCTGGCCCTGCTCTACGGGGGCGGAGAAATGCTCGTCCGGGGGAGCTCCGGCCTGGCCCGGAGACTGGGCCTTTCGCCCTTCGTGGTCAGCCTCACCGTCGTCGCCTTCGGCACCTCCGCCCCGGAGCTGGCCGCCGCCCTGGCAGCCATCCTCCGAGGTTCGGAAGATCTCGTCATGGGAAACGTCCTCGGCTCCAACGTGGCCAACCTGGGCCTCATCCTGGGGCTGTCGGTCCTCCTGAGACCCGTCGCCGTCGCCCCTTCGGCCTTTCGCCGCGACCTTCCCCTTCTCGTCCTGACGAGCCTCATTCTCCTGGCCTTTCTCGCCCGGGGAAGGATCACGCCCCTGACGGGGCTCCTTCTGCTGATCCTCCTCATCGGCTACACCGTCCTGACACTCAGGAACGCACAACCCGTCCCGGCCGACGACGGGCCCCGTCCATCCCTTCTGTCCTCTCTGGCGGCCGTGACCGGCGCCGTCGCCGTCCTCGCCTTCGGCGCCGACCTTCTCGTGGAAAACGCCGTCACCCTCGCCCGCCTCTGGGGCGTCGGGGAGCATCTCATCGGCCTCACCGTCATCGCCTTGGGCACAAGCCTGCCCGAGCTTTCGAGCTGCCTCGTCGCGGCCTCCCGGGGCGACGGCGACTTCATCTTCGGCAACCTGCTGGGGTCGAACATCTTCAACGTCCTGGCCATCCTGGGCCTCTCGGCCCAGGCCGGTCCCTTCCGGACCCCCTGGCAGCTCTTCGGGGCCGAAGGACTCATCCTGGTCGCCCTCTCCCTTCTTCTCGTCCTCTTCTCCGCCACGGGCCTCCGCATCGCCCGTCGCGAGGGAGTCTGCCTCCTGGCCTGCTACGGCGGCTATCTGGCCTATCTCGCCGCCTGAGACGAGCGGGAAGGACCAACGGCAAAGGGGAGCCCTTCGGGGCTCCCCTTTTTTGACATTAATTCGAAGTTGACAGAGAAATCCCGAAGACATACAATTCAGACATAGTTCTTTATATGGAAATAGTTTTTCCAAATAGGAAACAAGGAGGGACGCCCGGTGAGCAGTCTCGATAAGGGAATCCGCATCCTCAAGCTCCTCGGAGAACCGCCCTACGAGTACGGCCTCAAGGAGATCGCCGACAGCCTCGCCATGGGACGGAGCGGCGCCTTCAAGCTCCTGGACGCCATGAAGGGCGAGCACGTCGTCATCCAGGACCCGTCGACGAAGAAGTACCATCTCGGTCCCGTCATGCTCCGCCTGGGGCGCGTCTACGGCGAGCTCAAGGGGCTGGAGGAGCTGGCTGATCCCATCCTGACCTACATCCACCGCACCAGCGGCGAGACGACCTACCTCACCCTCTGGGAGGGCAACCGGGCCTTTCCGGCCTACAAGAAGAGCTCCCCCGAAGGGGTCTACGGCTACAACGACTTCATCGGCAAGAGCATCCCCCTCAATGCCGGCGCCTCGGCCATGGTCCTCTGCGCCTACCAGGGCGAGGAGCAGATCCGCTCCCTCCTCGAACAGGCCGAGCTGCCCAAGAGGACGCCCCTGACCGAGACGGACCCGGAGAGACTGATGGAGCTCTACGCCGCGATCCGCGAGAGGGGCCACGTCCTGGAGGACCGGACCTTCAGCCTCGAGCACGTCTGCCTCGCCGTCCCCGTCTTCGACCGCAACGGCGAGGTCTGGTCCTGTCTCTGCCTGGCGGCGGCGACGGAAAAGGCCACCGAGGAGAGGATCACCCAGTGGCTTCAGCTGCTGAAAGACGGCGCCGAGGAGCTTTCGACGAAGCTCCAGTTCCGGCGCTAGGGCCCTTGGCTTTATCGCGGGGAATCGGCGAGGAGGTGGTGCTCTGTCACGGCAGTCCCGAGAGGCGATGACGCAATCGGTGCAACAGCAGACCGCCCCAGACGAAAGGAGATCGTGATGAACGGTACGGGAAGAAACGGTACGGGAAGAAAACTTTTTGCGACGGTGACGGCTCTTCTGGCTCTCTCCCTGGTCCTCGGGACCTTCGGTCCCGCCCAGGCGAAGACGACGATCAAGGTGGCGGGCATTTCGCCCGTCGAATACCGCTCCACCCAGTCCCTCTACCGCATCGCCGAGAAGGTGAAGGAGCAGACGGACGGACGGATCGAGATGAGGATCTTTCCCATGAACCAGCTCGGCGACTACACCCAGATTTTTGAGGAGATCCGCCGGGGGACGATCGAGATGGGACTGATCTTCCTCCCCAGCCAGTTCGACGTGACCCTTGAGCTGGGCTCCATGCCCTTTTTAGCCGAGAACTACAGCCAGATCCGGCAGGCCCTCTCACCGGGGGCCTTCGTGTGCGACACCCTTGACGCGGCCCTGGACAAGCTCGGCGTCAAGCAGCTTCGGATCTTCGGCGAAGGCTTCATCGGACTGGGATCGAAGAAAGAACCGGAAAACCCGACGGACCCCAAGGCCGACAAGGGCCTTCTCGTGCGGGTCGCTCCCGTGGCCGTCTACAAGTACATGGCCGAGGACATGGGATTCCGGACGACGACGATCCCCTATGCCGACACCTACAGCGCCATTCAGACCGGCGTCTGCGACGGGTGGATCGGCGGATCTTCCCAGATCAATTATCAGGTTTTCGGCGACGTCATCAAGTACTACGTGGCCTACAACAGCCTTTTTGACCAGACGACGATGATGATCAACAAGAAACTCTGGGAGGAACTCTCCGAAGAGGACCGCAAGATCATCTCCGACGCCGTCGACGTCGAGGCCGATTTGAGCTTCGAGCTCTGCGAGCAGGAGGATGCCGACTATCTGGCCAAGATGGAGGAACGGGGCATCGAAGTCATCACCTTCACCGACGCCGAAAAGGCCGAGATGGCCCGCTATATCCGCGCCCAGACCTGGCCCAAGCTCAAGGAACGTCTCGGCGACGACCTCATCGACCGCCTCATGGAGGCCTACCAGTAATCCCTCAGGGAGGCGTTCCGCCAGCGGAGCGCCTCCCTTCCGATCGGAGGTGACTTCGTGAATGCCATCGCAGCCATAAAGGCTTCCCTCCTCTGGAGAGGCCTGGAGCTTCTCCAGAAGGCCGTCCTCATCCTGTCCAGCCTCTTCGTGGCTCTCATCATGTGCGCCCAGGTCCTCATGCGCTACGTCTTCAAATCCGATCTCTACGGCATGGAGGAGATCATCATCATCGTCGCCTTCTGGCTCTACTTCCTGGGCAGCTCCTACGGCGTCTTCGAGAAGAGCCACGTCCGGGCCGACATCATCCCCCAGCTTCTGCCCGAGACGCCCCGGCGCCTTCTCTCCCTGGCCGTCCAGGCGACGATGACCGCCCTCTGTCTCCTCTTCTCCTGGTGGGGCTTCGATTTCGTCGGCTACAGCCTTCGCGAGATGCCCCGGACCCTGATCTGGGGCGTGCCTCTCGCCGTCTCTCAGGCGTCCGTTCTCACGGGCTACCTGATCATGAGCTTCTATTCCGTCATCTACCTGGCCGAGGAGTTCCTCGACGTCCGCGCCCATTTCCGCGGCGACGAGAAGGCAGCCGGGGAGGTGCAGCCATGACCATTCCCTTCGCCCTGCTGATCATCATCGTCACCCTTCTCGTGGGACTGCCCGTCCCCTTCTGCTTCATGCTTTCGACGACCTTCCTCGTCTTCGCCCAGGGCTACGCTCCGAGCTTCCTCCTCCCCTACAGTTTCGGCCAGATGAGCTCCGTCGTCCTCCTGGCCATCCCCCTCTTCATCATGGTCGGCGGCCTCATGGACCGGGGCGGCATCGGCTCGTCGCTGGTCAATCTCGTCGACGTCATCGTCGGCCGCGTCAAGGGCGGCCTCGGCGTGGTGGCCGTCGTCTCCTGCGCCGTCTTCGGCTCCATTTCGGGCAGCTGCGCCGCCACGATCTCCTGCATCGGCTCCATCATGTTCCCCCGCCTTCGCGAGAACGGCTACCCCATGGGGCACAGCGCCGCCCTCGTCTCCTGCGCCGCCCCCCTGGGCCTGCTCATCCCGCCCAGTTCCCAGATGATCCTCTACGCCTGGGTGGGGCAGCAGTCGGTCCTGGCCTGCTTCCTCTCCACCGTGGGCCCGGGACTGCTCCTCACGGCCCTGCTTTCCATCCTGAACGTCATCATGCTCCGCAAGGACGAGAACGTCTACGTCGCCCCGCCCATGGGCGCCGCCGAAACGGTCAAGGTCCTGGGCCGCCGCTCCTGGCAGGCCGCCCCGGCCCTCCTCATGCCCGTCATCGTCCTCGGCGGCACCTACGGCGGCATCATGACACCCACCGAGGCCGCCGCCGTGGCCGTCCTCTACTCCATTCCCGTCGGCTTCTGGATCTACCGCGGCCTGAACGGAAGGACCTTCGTCGACGTCCTCGTCGAGACGGCGACGACGACGGGCGTCGTCATGCTCATGATGTTCTGCATCATGATGCTGAGCCGCATCTACGTCATGGAGGACCTGCCGACGATGATCATGAACGCCCTCAGCTCGGTCTCGACGAACCCCAAGGTGATCCTTCTCATGCTCAACGTCTTCATGGTCATCGTCGGCATGATCATGGACGACGTGAGCGCCATGCTCCTGTGCACGCCCATCCTCCTGCCCGTGGTGATGAGACTCGGCGTCAGCCCCATCCACTTCGCCGCCATCATCGGCGTCAATCTGGGCATGGGCAACGTGACGCCACCGACAGCGCCGACGCTCTACTTCGGCGGCCGCCTGGCCAAGACGCCCGTCTCCCAGATGCTGCGACCCGCCATGATCTTCATCCTCTTCGCCTGGCTGCCGACACTGCTGGCCGTCACCTACCTGCCCGACCTGGCCCTCTGGCTGCCGCGCCTCGTCCTGGGCAATCGCTTCTGAAGGGGGCCCCCATGAACGAAAGACAAGCCATCCTGGACCTGCTCCTTCGCCTCTGCGCCATCCCCAGCGTCTCTCCCGACGGAAAAACGGAAGGAGCCGCCATCAGCCTCATTCACGACCATCTCGCCGACCTGGCCTATTTCAAAACCCACCCCGACCATCTGAGGCTTCTCGATCTGGAAGGGGACAGCCTGGGCCGGAAGGCCCTCTGGGCTCTCGTCAAGGCCGAGAGAAAGACGGCCGACACCGTCGTCCTCATGGGACACATCGACGTCGTCGCCCCCGAACCGCTGGCCGACGTGGCTCCCCTCGCCTTCGACCCCCTGGCCTACACGGAAGCCCTCAAGGCCGTCGTCCTCCCGCCTGCGATCCGGGCGGACCTCGATTCGGGCCAGTGGCTCTTCGGGCGGGGCGTGGCCGACATGAAAAGCGGCGTCGCCGTCGAGACGACCCTCCTCGCCGAGAGCGCCGCCGATCCCTCGGGGCTGTCCTGCAACGTGGCCCTCCTCGTCGTTCCCGACGAGGAGACCAACTCGCTGGGCATGACGGGATCGCTGCCCCATCTCGTGAGGTTTCAGGAGGAGGGGCTCCACTTCCTGGCCTGCATCGACGCCGAGCCCACCGTCACGACCGGCGAAGGAGAGCAGGCCGCCATCCACCTGGGCAGCATCGGCAAGATCAACCCCTTCTTCCTCTGCCTGGGCCGGCGCGCCCACGTCGGCGAATACTACGACGGGCTGTCGGGAGCCCTCATCGGCTCCCACCTCAACACGATCCTCGACGGCAACCCGGACCTGACGGACCGCCTCGACGGCGTCGCCTACCCCGGCTACGCCTCGATCTGGCAGAGGGATCTGAGGCCCGATTACGGCGCCACCCTGGCCGATCGACAGGCCCTTCTCTACAGCCGGCTCACCGTGGACAGCCTCCCCTCGGGCCTCCTGGCCGAACTCACCGAAGCGGCCCTGGAGGCCCAGAGACAAGCCCTCTCTCAGATTGACGAGGCGGCCAAGACTTTCTCCCGCCACCGGCCCCGCCCCGTCGTCCCCCCCGGAGGGGAACCTCGCGTCCTGACCTACGACAGCCTCGTCGGGCAGGCCCGCCGATCGGGCGTCGACGTCGAGGCCCTCCTGGCCCGGAGCCTGAAGAGGCTCCCCGAGGGCACCGACCCCCGTCTGGCGGCCCTCGAAGCGGCCTCGGAACTCCTCGACGCCTCGGGAGAAAAGGGCCCCCTCGTCGTCGTCGGCTTCCTCTTTCCCTTCTACCCCCACCGCGTCAACGGAGGCGCTTCCCCGGGCGACCGGCGCATGGCCACCGTCGCCGAGGCCGTGGCCGAAGAGGCCGAAAGACGGTTCCGACGGGAGCTGGCCCTGCGCCCCCTCTTCGAGGGCGTCAGCGACCTCAGCTACTGCGGCTTCGGCGGAGAGAGGGAGGAGCTGGACCTGCTGGCGCGAAACGTCCCCGGCTGGGGGCGTCTCTACTCCCTACCCACCGAGGCCCTTGCCTCGCTGGACATGGCCATCCTCAACCTGGGACCTCTCGGCAGGGACGCCCACAAGAGCACCGAACGGGTCTTCCTCCCCTACCTCCTCGACGAGCTGCCCCACCTCTTCCGAAAGGCCCTGACGGCGGCGGCATCCTTCCGCTGAAAGCCTATAATGGAGGTCATCTTCGTCTTCTGAGGAGGCCTCGGACCGGTGAAACTCCTCGGCGGCGACCCTCTGCCCGTCCCCGGGACCTCCCGAGGGTCGCCTTCCCGTGATCTCGACCGCTTTCTCCCGCCCCGATCCCGCCAGGCCCTCTGGGTGGACTCGGGGCGTTCGGCCCTGCGCCTGGCCCTGACGGACCTCCGCCGCCGCGGAATCCGCAGGGCCTGGCTTCCCTTCCTCTGCTGCAGCTCCGTCGTCGAACCCTTTCTCGATCTCTCCTTCTCCCTTTCCTTCTACGGCCAGGGTGGACCTGAGGATCGCCCCTTCTGGCTCGCCCCGCCGAAGGGCTTTGCCCCCTCGCCCGACGAGGCCCTCCTCTTCATCCACTATTTCGGCTTCCTCAACGAGGGCATGACGGCCTTCCTCGGAAGCCTGCCGCCTTCGTCCCGCCCCCGGGTCATCGAGGACGCCGTCGGGGCCTCCCTCACGGAAGGCACGGGGCAGTGGGGCCACTACACAATCAAGAGCTTCCGCAAGTTTCTCCCCGTCGCCGACGGAGCCCTTCTGGCGGCGGTGGAGCCTCTTCTCCCGGGCGGCCCCCTCCCGGAGCCTCCCGATCTGATCCGGGCCGACCTCAAGGGCCGCTCCGCCCTGGGGCGCCTTTTGGCGCCTGAAACGGGGAGGGTCTGGCTCCGCCTGGCCCAGGAAGGGGAGGAGCGCTTCGACGGCACCATCCGCCGGCCGGCCCCGACGAGCCTGAACCGTCTCGGCGACCTCGACGTCGGCTTCTACGGCCGGGCAAGGCGCGATCATTTCCTCTTCCTCGCGGAAGCCGCCTCCATGAAAAGCCCGCTGATACCGCTCGCCACGCTCCTGCCCGAAGGGACCGTCCCTCTCGGCCTGCCGGCCCTGACAGGACGATCGCGGGACGAGACTCTCCGGCGCCTCCGCCAGGCGGGGATCTTCTGCCCCGTCGACTGGGGCGTCAACGCCCTTGCCCCCGACGGATTGGACGCAACAAGAGAGCTGGCCCGACGGCTCCTCGTCCTGCCCGTCGATCCGGCCCTGACGGAAGAGGATCTCTCCTTTCTGCTCGCCCTGGCGGCGGGAGGACGAAAGGAGCCCTGCCATTCCCGTGAATGAAGAGGCTATGTTACTATCGTTTCTAACTGGTCCGTCCTTATTTTCTCCCCGGTAAGACTTCAGCCTTCATGAACTCCAAGAAAGGGTGTGACATCCGTGCTCTCACGTCTCAGAATCGGCCCCAAACTGGCCCTCAGTTTCGGCATGCTTCTCGTCCTCTTCTCCGTGGCCGGCGTCGTCGCCTGGCGCAACCTCGAGATCGTCCGCAGCGGCTCCGACGACCTGGCTTTGGCCCGGATTCCCCAGGTCGACTCGGCAACCGGCGTCGAACGGAACGTCTTTCTCATGATGTATGCCGTTCGCGGCTACGCCCTTTCGGAACAGGAGACCTTCCGCACCCAGGGCGACGAACACCTCTCCTGGGCCAAGGCGGCCCTCTCCCAGCTGGCCGTCCTGACGGAGCGCTTTCCCCAGCTCGGCCAGTCCCGGGGGGCCATCACCCGAGCCCAGGAGGAACTGGACCTCTACGAGGAGCGCTTCGCCGACACGACCCGGGCCGTCATGGAGATGCAGGTCGCGCGGGAGGCCATCATCGAGGCCGGCGTACGCTTCGCCGAGGCAAGCGAGGCCCTGCTGCAGAACCAGCGGGACATCCTGAGCGAGGGCTTCACGACCGGAGCGAGCCAGTTCTACCAGGAGCTGTCGGCGGGACGGGTCTACGCCACCCAGGACGCCATCGCCTCGGGCACGAGACTGCGACTCAAGGCCTTCCAGGCCCTGGCAGAAAACGAGCCTGTCCTGATCGGCGCCATCGAGGAGGATATCGCGGCCCTCCGGGAGGAACTGAAACAGCTGGAGCGCAAGATCACCCACGGCGACAGCCTCCTCCAGCTCCAGGCCCTCGAAAAGTCCCTGGACGACTTCGAGGCCAACCTCCTCCGGCTCCGGACGACCTGGCTCCGCCTCGAAGAGGTCCGCCTCGCCCGTGAGACGGCCGGCAACAGCCTCCTTCAGGCCGTCCGCGACGTCTCCCAGAGCGGCCTGGCCAGCACGGAGACCATCGCCGGCGACGCCCGACAGCGGGCCGTCAGGACCGAACGGACCCTGGTGGCGACGATCGCCCTGGCCCTCCTCGTCGGCATCGTCGTGGCCTTCCTCATGACCCGGGCCCTGACGAAACCCCTCAAGAAGGCCCTCTCCCTGGCCGAACGGGTCCAGGGCGGCGACCTGACGGTGACGCGCGACGACTTCTGCACCGACAACTGCGACGAGATCGGCTTCCTCGCCGACGCCCTGGCCCGCATGGTGGCCTCCCAGAGGGACGTCATCGAGGCCGTCATCGGCGAGGCCCAATCCGTCTCGGACAAGGCCAACGCCCTGGCCGCCTATGCGGAGGAGACCAACGCCTCCATGGAGGAGGTCAAGGCCTCGGTGGACCAGACGGCCCAGCTTTCCGAATCGAACTCGGCCGCCCTGGAAGAGGCCAACGCCGGCGTCGAGGAGGTGGCCTCTTCGGCCCAGGCCACGGCCGAGGCCGCCTCCTCCGGGGCCGAGGCGGCCGAACGGACCCGCCGCCAGGCCGAGACGACGACGGAAGAGATCGGCGAAGTGATCGGCTCCCTCTCGACGGTGAGCACCCGGAGCCGGGAGACTCTGGAAGGGGCACGGAAACTCCAGCAGTCCGTCGGCGAGATCGGCGGCTTCGTGACGACCATCGTCGGCATCGCCGACCAGACGAACCTGCTGGCTTTGAACGCCGCCATCGAGGCGGCCCGGGCCGGCGAGGCCGGTCGGGGCTTCGCCGTCGTCGCCGAGGAGGTCCGCAAGCTCGCCGAGGACTCGGCCCGGGCCGCCCAGGAGGTCAACGCCCTCACGGCGCGCCTCCAGAAGGAGGCCCGCCACGCCCAGGAGCTCTCCGACGAATCGGCGACGATCACCGCCGCCACGACGGAGCGGGCCGCCAAGGCCCAGGAGCAGATCCGGACGCTCCTGAAGGACATCATCACCGTCAGCGACGCCATGACCCAGATCGCCTCGACGGCCCAGGAGCAGTCGGCTTCGAGCCAGGAGATGGCCGCCGCCATCGACCAGGCGACGAAATCGACGATGGACGTGGTCCGCATGATCGACGCCATCAAGGGCGCCTCGGAAGAGACGACAAAGACCTCTCAAGGCGTCGCCTCCGAGGCCCAGGCCATGGCAGAGACGGCCTCACGCCTTCAGGAGCTCGTCGAGCGCTTCACCGTCACCAGCGGCAGGGGACACGGCCTCGAAGGGGGCCTCATCGCCGCCGACGCCCTGCCAGAAAAGAGCTGAAGCAGAAGGCAGGACCGACAGAAAGGGGAGGGCCCTTCAGGCCCTCCCCTTTCTTCTTTTCTGTTCCGGCTCAGCCGCGCAGGGCCGGTCTTTCCCGAGAGGCACCGACAGTGAAAGGCTCGGCAAGAAGGCGGAGCTCGTCAGCCGTCGAGCTCACCTCCATCGTGCCCTGGGCCACCGTATCCATGGCCGCCGCCGTCTCCTCCATGGAGGCGGCCACGTTCTGAACCTGTTCGTCGGCGCTGTCCATCACCGACGTCACCTGATCCATGAGGGCGATGATCTCCTGGGCGGCCTCCGTCTCTCTCGCCGTGAGGGAGACGATCTCCTTGACGTCATCGAGGGAGCTCTCACTGGCCGTCATGATCCGCTCCAGCGCCTCTCCGGCTCCGTAGACGACGGAGACGCCCTCCTCGACACCGCGGCGACTCGTCTCCATCGACGTCACCGCCGAGGCCGTTCCGTCCAGGATCCTGGCCACCAGGTCGGCGACCTCCCTGGCACCGGCCTGGGACTGCTCGGCCAGCTTGCGGACCGCCTCGGCGACGACGGCGAAGCCCTGACCGGCCTCGCCGGCCCGGGCCGCCTCGATGGCGGCGTTCAAAGCCAGCAGGTTCGTCTGGTCCGCCAGGGACGTGATGGTCGACCCCACGACGCCGATCCTCTCGGAGTAGACGTTGAGTTCGGTGATGACCTTCTCCGCTCCCGTGACGGCATCACGAATGGCCTCCATGTGGCCGATGGAGGCCTTGACCGTCTCCTGTCCCTTCCCGGCGGCCTCGACGGTCGTCCGGGCATGGCCGTCGGCCTTCTCGGCCAGGTCGCGGGCGGACTGGATCAGTCCGTTCATGTCCAGGACCGTCCGGGAGGCGGCATCGATCTGCTCCTTGCCGTGGCGGATCTCCTCGGCGAGGCGGGCGTTGCCCTCGGCCACCTCGTTGGCCGTGCTCGTCACTTCCTCGCCCGAGGCCGCCGTCGTCTCTGAAAGGGTCGAGAGTCCTCCGGCCCTGGCCTGCAGGGCGGCGATGACCTCGGCCAGGCTCGCCACCATGGCATCCAGCCCCTGGCCGATCCGGGAGAGTTCGTCCCGTCCCGTCATGGCGGCCCTGGCTGTGAGATCGCCGCCTCGGCCGGCCTCGGTGGCGGCCAGGATGGCCCTGAGGGCACGTCCGATCGTCCTGATGGCCAGAAGGGCCATGGCCAGCACGGAAAGGGCCACGAGGACCGTCAGAAGGAGGACGGTCCAGTTGCCCCGGTCCATGCGGGCCCGGTTGGTGAGGGCGCTCTCGTCGGCCCCCGGTCGAGGATTTCGCCGATGGCGTTCAGGCTGCCCCGGACCTGGTCGAAGAGCTCGTCTTCCATCTTCTCCACTCTGCCCGGCTTGAGTTCGCCTCGGCGCAGGGACTCGATCTGGGCTTCCGAGGCCCGGACCCAGCGGGGGAAGGCGTCGTCGAAGGCCTCCATCTCCTCGAAGAGGGATCGTCGGCCTCCTTCGGCCCGGAAATCCGCCCAGGCCCGACGGCTCGCTCCGAGGATCTTGCTCGCCTCGGCGAGCCGTTCTTCCACCTGGACCGCGTTTTCGCGGAAACTGTCGAGATGATCCTGAAAATCCTCACCCACCCCCCGGTCCAGCAGGGTCTGTTTGGCCACCAGGGCCTGGTAGAGGTCGCGGTCACCGTTGAGGACCAGGCTCTGGGCCACGAAAGCCTCCCGATGGATCCGTCCCAGCAGGTCACCGTAGACGTCATTGGCAAGATAGAGGGCAAAGCCGGACAGGCCGGCGATGGCCACGATGGGAACGAGCGCCAACATCCAGAGACGGGCCTTCAGTGTCAACCCGCGCAAAGAAATCTCCTCCTCCAGTGATACCGCGTTCCATGATGTGGCCGAAAGAAACCTGCAATCATTTTACCGGGACGGAAGGTCGCGCTCCACAAGGAAGACTAGAAGACCTTCTTCAGGACAGGGCAAGATCGGCCTTCTTCATGGAGAGGGAGATGCGCCTCCGGGGCAGGTCGACGGCGACGACGGCGACGGTGACGGTCTGGCCGGGCCGGACGACGGAGGCCGGATCGGAGACGAACCGGTCCGCCAGACGGCTCACGTGAACGAGGCCGTCCTGATGGACGCCGACGTCGACGAAGGCGCCGAAGGCGGTGACGTTGGTGACGACCCCCTCAAGAACCATGCCGGATCTGAGGTCATCGATCTCCCTGACCGAGTCGTCGAAGCGGACGCCCTCAAAGGCCTCCCTCGGATCGCGGCCGGGCTTCTCCAGCTCGGCCAGGATGTCCCGGAGCGTCGGGAGTCCCGTCGTCTCCGTGACGTAGCGGACCGGATCAAGGCGCTCTCGGAGACCTCCGCCGGCCAGGAGATCGGCGACGGAACAGCCCAGATCACGGGCCATGCGGCGGACGACGCCGTAGCGTTCGGGGTGGACGGCGCTGCCGTCGAGGGGCTCCGTTCCGCCTCGGATGCGCAGGAACCCGGCCGACTGCTCGAAGGCCTTCGGCCCCAGGCGGGGAACCTTCCTGAGCTCTTCCCGGCTCCGGAAAGGCCCCTTCTCCTCCCGGTAGGCGACGATATTGGCGGCCAGGGCCCCACCCAGTCCGGAGACGCGGGCCAGAAGCTGGCGGCTCGCCGTGTTGACCTCGACGCCGACGGCGTTGACGCAGGAAAGGACGACGTCGTCGAGGGCCGCCGAAAGAAGTTTCTGGTCCACGTCATGCTGGTACTGGCCGACGCCGATCGACTTGGGATCGATCTTGACCAGTTCGGCCAGGGGGTCCTGAAGACGTCTCCCTATGGAGACGGCCCCCCGGACGGTCAGGTCCTGGTCGGGAAACTCCTCGCGGGCGGCCTCGGAGGCGGAGTAGATGGAGGCGCCGCTCTCGTTGACGAGAAGGACCGGCGGATCGCCGGGAAGGGCGAGATCGCGGAAAAAAGTCTCGGCCTCCCGTCCTCCCGTCCCGTTGCCGACGGCGACGGCCTCGATTTTGTACCGTGAGGCCAGGTCTCGGACCTTCCGCTCCGCCTCGGACCGGTCTTTTCGTCCCACGGCGTGGACCACGTCGTGGGCGAGCAGCTTGCCCTGTCCGTCGAGGACGACGACCTTGCATCCCGTGCGGATGCCGGGATCGACGGCCAAAAGGGCCTTCTGACCCAGGGGAGGGGCCATGAGGACCTCCCTCACATTGCGGGCGAAGACGGCCACGGCCTCGACGTCGGCTTTCTTCTTGAGGGCTCCCCTGAGCTCTGTCTCCATCGACGGGGCGGCCAGACGGGAGTAGCCGTCGGCCAGGGCCCGACGGACCTCGTCCGCCGCCGCCCCCGAGGCCGTGACGAAAAGCCTCTCCAGGAGGGCAACGCCCTCGTCGGCGGGAGGCTGGACGGAGAGGGAGAGGATCCCCTCCTTCTCGCCCCGGAAGAGGGCCAGGATCCTGTGGGAGGGAGCATTCCGCGCCGGCTCCTCCCAGCGGAAGTAGTCGCGGTACTTGGCTCCTTCCTCCTCGCTCTTTCCCCTGGCCAGGCAGGAGCAGATCTTCCCGCGCCTCACGAAGAGAATCCTCAGGGCCTGTCGGGCCCGGCCCGATTCGCTGGCCCTTTCGGCGATGATGTCCCGCGCTCCGGCCAGGGCCTTCTCCACGTCGTCGACGCCCTTTTCGGGATCGACAAAGGTTCGGGCCGCTTCCCGGGGGTCGACGGCACCCCCCTCACGGGCGGCGGCAAGGAGCGCCTCGGCCAGAGGCTCAAGCCCCCTCTCCCGGGCCTGAGTCGCCCGGGTCCGGCGCTTGGGACGGTAGGGGAGATAGAGGTCTTCGAGCTGCGTCATCGTCGGTGCCGCTTCGATCTGACGGCGCAGTTCCTCCGTCAGAAGCTCCCTCTCGGCGAGAGACTGGAGGACGGCCTCGCGGCGCTTGTCCAGGTCGGCCAGCTGGATGAGCCGGTCCCTGATGGAGAGGAGGGCCACCTCGTCAAGGGAGCCCGTGGCCTCCTTGCGGTATCGGGCGATGAAGGGAACGGTGGCCCCTTCCTGGAGGAGACCGGCCGCGGCGCCGACCTGGGCGGAGCCCAGAGAGAGTTCGGCCGCGACGGCTTCGACGTGACGGGTGTTCATGTCATGACCTGCCTTTCCGTCATCCTCCCCGGACGGGGAGGGTCATTCGGTGAGAAAGCGGAGGACGATGTCTGCGGCCTGGCCGCGGGTGACGGCGACGGCCCCGTCGAGAGGGCCTCCGTCACCGAGGGCCGCGAGAAGACCCCGCCCGGCGAAGTCGTCCAGGACGGTCGCGACGTCGCGACGCCGCCCCGACTCCCCCTCCAGGGCACGGACGAAGGTGGCCAGTTCAAGGTGAGCCCCCTCGTTGAGAAGCCCCTTCAGGGGCTTCTCCCTGTTGAGGGCCCGACGGAGGAGAGCCTCCCCTTCAACGAGGGAGAGGGGCCTGTCGACGCCGAAGACTCCCTTGGTGCGCCCCTTCCGCGCCGCCTCGAGAAGGGTCCAACCATCGTCGATGCGCGAAGCGGGCGAAGCGGGGAGGGCGAGGGGATCGATCCAGCCCCGGACGGTGGCGATCTGGACGGCGGGCCAGAGGGGATGGTCCTCGGGGACGTCGGAAAAGAGGGCCAGGGCGATGCGACTGCCCCCTTGGACGACCCGTCGCTGGACCTTGAGAGGATCGATCGCTCGGGGCGGGAGGCCCGCCTCCGCCGCCAGCGCCGCCAGCACGCCGACGGCTTGTCCCGTCGCCATGGAGATCGGCTGGAGGCGGAGAGCCCCGGCGGCAAGGCGCGTCATGGAGAGGTTCTTCTCCGCCGCCAGGAGGCCGTCGATCCTCTCGGGGATGAAGATCGCCAGAGGCACCTGGAAGGGACCGAGGGGCTTGTTGCCGGCGATCGAGAGGTGAGTCTCTTGGAACTCGGCCTCCAGCTCCTCCGTCTCGTCGGCGCCGTGGAGATCGAGGATATACCGTCCCGTGGCGACGGCCGTCGCCTCCTCCCGGCCTTCGGTCCCGTCCCGGTAGCTTTCGCTGTTTGCCCTCAGTCGGGCCGAGGTGAGCGTCTCGACGCCGACGAGGCGACGCCCCTCCCGGACATAGGGTTGCGGCGGGAACCGACGGGCCAGGGGGGCATACTCCGGCGGCAGGTAGGGGCTGACGGCATCCCAGGTGGCCTCGTCGTCGAACTCGTCGTCGGCGACGGACCAGGGCAGGCCCAGCTCGTTCTGGACATAGTGGAGAAAGCCGATGGTCTTGATCATGGCCAGGGCCTGGGCCCGGCGGCGGAAGGAACCCTCTTCCAGGTAGGTGACGGGCAGGCCGCTTTTCCCTTTGTAGCCCCCTTCGCCGGGATAGTCGTTGCCCCAGTTGACGCCGCTTTTGGTGAGCATCTGAAGGCTCAACGGCGACGAGGAGTCGGCCCGGCCCGGAGCGGACGAGTCGGGTAGGCCCCGATAGCCGTTATGGGTGGGAAAATCGACGGGCAGCCTGACGGGGTAGCCCGAAAAGGGCGCGCCGTCCCGGGCCAGGTGGTTCCGGTAGGTGCCCACCCAGTCGTCGTAGCCCGGGGGGGGCAGGGTGACGCGAAGCTCCCGGGGAACGCCTCCGGGGTAGTGCTTGAGGACGGTCACCCAGGTGATGTCCTGAATGCGGCTGTCGCCGTCGAAAGGAGGCGCGCCGTCGGTGCCGACGACGTTCCGGCCGACCCGGTAGGCCGCGCCGGCCAGGGACAGGAGGTCGCCCCATTCCGTTCCGTCGACGACGACAGAGGCCGTCAGGATCCGCTCCTTCCCGTCGATGTCGGCCCTGACGCCGATGACGGCATCGCCGTCGCGGAGCACCGCCGTGACTCTGGCCCGGAGGAACAGGTCGACGGAAGCCTCGGCGATCATCTCCTCCAGCAGGGAGGCACCGACGGAAGGCTCGAAGGCGAAGGTGAAGGTCTCCCAGTAACAGGTCCCCACCGATTTGCCCAGGGCGGCATAGTATGCCCGGACCCGGTCGTAGAACTCGCCGTAAAGGCCCGTCCTGTTGCCGTACATGTCGTCCATGGTCGAGACGGCCGAGGCCGTCATCTGTCCGCCGACGACGACCGTCTCCTCGAGAAGGGCCACGCGGGCGCCGAGCCGGGCGGCGGCGATCGCCGCCCCGGCGCCGCCCGGCCCCGCCCCGACGACGACGACGTCATAGGCCGGCTCTGCCCTGAGGGGCCGCGCCGCCAGGACAGCCCAGAGGGCCAGGAGCAAAAGGGACAGCCCCGACACTCTCTCCGCCTTCACCCTTACCGTCCCCTCTCTGATCGGCCTGTCCTCGCCGGGACCCCCGGCGGGACCATTAGAAAAAGCGCCGCGACGGCGGCGCTTCGCCAGGAATCGCGTCCTCACCGCAAAGGCATCCAGCGGTCCCTCAGAGCCGCCAGGCCGCCTTCCGATTTGAGCTCGGCCAGGGCCTTGTTGAGCGCCCCGAGAAGGGCCTCATCCTCCCTCCGGACCGCCAGGGCCTTGGCGGAACCGGCGATTTCCATGTTGAAGGCCGGAGCAAGCTCACCGGCGAAGGCCTTCCCGCCAACATAGTGGACGGCCACGGGGCGATCCATGAAGGCTCCGTCGACCTCTCCCCGGCGGACGGCCTCCAGGCAGTCCTCGACCGTCTCGAGGGCCTCGACGGCCCCGACGGCCCGGAGCGAGCCGAGGAAGGCCTCCTGGACGCTCCCCCGGAGGGCGGCCACCCTCTTGCCTGCGAGATCGGCCAGGGCCTTCACGTCTTTCCGACCGGACCTGACGACAAGGGTGCTCAGGGAGATCTCGTAGGCTTCGGTGAAGGCCACCACCCGGGCCCGCTCCCGGGTCACGCTCATGGCGGCGGCGATGGCGTCGATTGCTCCTTCCCGGAGGGCTGCGATGAGGTCGGCGAAGGGATAGTCGACCCATTCCACGGAAAGGCCGGTCTTTTCCGCCAGGGCCTCGACGAGATCGACCTCAAAGCCGCGGAAGGTCCCCGACGGATCCTCGAAGACGTAGGGGGGATAGCCGCTGTCGGTGCCGACACGAATCACCCGATCACCGTCGTTCCCCTCTCCGGACCGGCCAAAGGGACCGAAGACAAGGATTAAAGCGGAAAGGACGACAAGACGAAGGGTTTTTCCCAAAACGCCACTTCCCCCTCTTCAGATCGGATTCCTGAGGATCGGCCTGGTCCGGCCATCTCTGCCCCATATCGTAGGGAGTTGAAAGAACACTGTCAAAAGAACGGACGATTAAGATGAAGGCGAAGGGGCAAAATCTCCCGAGAAGAACCGGATTTTCCCGCAGGACCAGGAATTGAACTTTTAATTATCCTCCAAGAGACTTTCGCCCTGGCACGGCATCGGCTTGCTTTTCTTTATCTAAGGGTTATAATCATCATAATTTCATTTATTTTCGGAGGTGACCCGCCATGTTGAGCAATAAATTCCGTTCCACCGGCACTCGAGGCGTCATTACCGTCTTTGTTGTCCTTCTGACGGCCTCTCTGGCCTGGGCGAGCCCCGAAGCCAGCCGCCAGGAGGGCATCGCCCACGGCAGGGCCAACGCCGCCGCCATCGCCGAAAGCGTCCGGGCCCTTCGGGCCGCCGGGGAGGCCCGGGGCGTCGACTATGAGGAGGTTCTGGCCGCGGCACGCAAAAGAGAGGCTCTCAACCGCCAGATCCTGCCCGACAAGATGGCCTGGATCGAAGGCGTCGCTAAAGGGTCGGGCGTGGCCTACGAGGACCTGCTCGTCCTCAACACGGCTGACCGGCTCATGACGGGCTTCGTCGGCGAATGCACGACCTTCATCGCCCACGGCACGGCTCTGGCCGAAGGCAAGGGTGCCCTGATCGCCAAAAACCGCGACCTCGGCTCCCACACGCTGAGCGAGGTGGCCTTCGAGCAGGCGCGGCGCCACGATTCGAAGGACGTCTACCGCGGGGCCTACATCGACATTCCCCAGGCCGAGACGACCTACCGTTTCGTCGGCTCCCGCTCGGCGGGACGATGGGGCTACGGCATGGGCATCAACGAGCATCAGGTCCTCGTCTCCGACAACGACGCCCCCACCCGGGATGCCCTCGCCTTCACCGACGGACTTCACGACAACGACTACGTGCGCCTCGTCCTCGAACGGGCCGCCACGGCCCGAGAGGGCGTGGAGATCCTCACGAAGCTGACGGAGAAGTACGGCCAGGCCTGGAACTCGATCATGTTCGAGATCGCCGACCCGAAGGAACTCTGGATCGTCGAAATCGCCGGCTACCGCTGGGTGGCCAAGAAGTACGAGAACACCTACACGGCGCGCTCCAACCAGTTCCAGATCACCGACGACTACGACCTCGCCGCCGACGACCTCATCTCCTTCGCCGCCTCCCAGGGCTGGGTCGACGAGGGGCTGGAGCGGATCAACTTCCGCGCCGTCTACGGCGGGACGACACTCTACCCTGACGACAACGAGAACCTCAAGGACCGCCCCGCCACGGAGATCCTCTACAACACGGAGGTACGTTACCGCCGCGCCATGGAGCTCCTGGGGGCCATCGACGGCGCGATCTCGGCCGAGACGATCCTGCCCCTCGTCCGCGACCACTACGACACCTACACCCTTCCCAGCGGGGCCGTACTCGAGCTGAACCAGGTCCCCTTCTACAGCAGCGGCGCGGCGGACATGCAGGAATGGATCACCCAGTTCCCCGAGAAGGACACTTTCGAGCGCACCCTCTTCCCCCGGGCCATCTGTCACCACGCCTTCGAAGGCATCACGGCCTCGTCGGCCATCCTCGTCGCCCGCCCCGGCATCCCCAATGAACTGGGCTACATGCTCCACTGCTTCATGCAGCCCTGCAACAGCCTCTTCATCCCCTTCTACGTCGGCGCCTCCGACATAGACAGCCGCTTCACGACACCCGAGGCGGGCAGTCTCTTCATGATCCTCTCCAAGGTCGCCTTCGGGGCCTACGGCGACTACCACGGCGTGATCCGCTCCGTCTTCGATCCTTACGAGAAGGAGCTCTTCCCCGCCATGGCCGCCATGGAAAAAGAGTACCGCGATCTGCTGGCCTCGGGCAAGGGCGGCGAGGCCCGCAACGTTCTCGACGCCTTCAGCGACGGCAAGGGCGGCGAGGGCATCGAACTGGCCCACAAGGCCGTCGAGGCTCTCTTCTCCGAAGTGGCCGCTTCCTCGGCCTGGAGCCGCGACTAGGCGATGAAGGCCCTGCGGGGAGGGACCCCCCTTTTGCTGGCCCTGGCCTGCCTCGTCGGAGCCCCTGTGCCGGCCCTCGCAGGGGATCGGGCCGAAACGTCGCGGATCCTGACCCCCGCCGCCACCGACGGCAAAGAGGTCCAATCGGGGACGCCTCTGCCCTGGACGGCGACGGCCGGCGACGAAATTCATCTCGACGGCCGCGTCGCCGGCCTCTTCCGCCTCCTTCCCGGCGACGGCATGGCGCTTCTGGAGCGCCACGCCTCCGAGGTCTGCCCTCTCACCTCCCTCAGGGGCGACCGCTTCCTCCTGAGCTGGCAGCGACGCGCCGACGGCACCCCCCTTTACCGCGTCGCCCTGGCCGGTGAGGAGGGGCTGACCCTCTACCTCCTCACGGAGGAACTCTACCGGGCTCTCGCCCCGCTCTGGTCCGTCCCTCAGCTTCCGGCCGGCGATCCTTCCGTCAACAACGGCGGCTGACGCTGAACTCGGCGGGCGTGACCCGCCGACAGGGGCAGAAAAAGACCCGTCAAGGGGAGGACGGCCAGGCCGTCCTCCCCTTGACGGGTCTTTCAAAAGGCGCAGCACGCCCTGCCTTCAGGCCTACTGCTGTCTCTGCTGCTGTCTCTGCTGCTGTCTCTGCTGCTCCCTCTCCCTCCGTTCCTGGCCCTGCATGGTCTTCCAGATGCACCAGGCAAAGCCGCCGAAGGTAATCGCCAGAATGATGATCATGTTGAGGATCCACGCCGAACCGCCCTCCATCGCACAATCCCTCCTCGTGGAGAGAACACCCTTCCTTACAGGCTGACCATAGTCCCCTTCTGTTAAAAAGACAAGACACCTCTATGGCCGACAGAAAAGGATGCCCTCCGGCAAGGGCAAGGTCCGATCAGGCGCCGCTTTTGCCCTGGCGCGCCACGGCCTCGGCGGCGGCCCTGGCCTTTTCGGCGTCGCCCAGATAGTAGTGCCTCTGGGGACGAAGCTCCTCGTCGAGCTCGTAGACGAGGGGAATTCCCGTGGGGATGTTGAGGCCCACGATCTCGTCGTCGGAGATCCCGTCGAGATACTTGACGAGGGCCCTCAGGCTGTTGCCGTGGGCGACGATGAGGACGCGGCGGCCCGAACGGATGGCGGGGACGATCGCCTCGTGCCAGAAGGGCAGGACCCGCTCGACCGTGTCGGCCAGGCATTCCGTAAGAGGCAGTTCCCTTTCGGGAATCTCCCGGTAACGCCGGTCATGGCCGGGCCACCGCTCGTCGGACCGGTCCAGTTCGGGCGGACGGATGGAAAAGCTTCGACGCCAGGTGAGGACCTTTTCGTCGCCGTACTTGGCGGCCGTGTCGGCCTTGTTCAGCCCCTGAAGGGCCCCGTAGTGGCGCTCGTTGAGGCGCCAGCTGCGGACGACGGGCAGCCACATGAGATCCATCTCGTCCAGGGTGATCCAGAGAGTCCGGATGGCCCGCTTGAGGACGGACGTGAAGGCCACGTCGAAGGCGTACCCTTCAGCCAGGAGCAGCTCTCCGGCGCTGCGGGCCTCTTCGACGCCCCTTTCGGACAGATCGACGTCGGTCCACCCGGTGAAGCGGTTTTCCCTGTTCCAGGTGCTTTCGCCATGTCTGAGAAGTACGAGCTTGGTCATTTTTCCCGCTCCTTTCCTAAGGCAGGGAACGTTACAGCATCTTGTCCCGGTTTTCTTTCTCCGATTATAGGGGCCAAAGGCCCGGCAGCAAGAAAATCTCGGAAACCCTTTCTCCGTCAAGGGAGAAAACCCGCCGCCTCCTTCATGAAGGCCGCCCGAGCCAGCCCTTCTTGCGGAACCAGGCCAGCATGCTCCCCAGGAGGACGGCCATGACCCCCCAGAGGACGGGATAGGCCCAAGGCCAGTGGAGCTCGGGCATGTAATCGAAGTTCATGCCGTAGACGCCGGTCAAGAAAGTCAGAGGGATAAACAGGGTGGCAATGACGGTGAGAACTTTCATCACCTCGTTCATGCGGTTGCTCAACGATGAAAGATAAAGATCGATCATGCCGGCCACGATCTCCCGGAGGGACTCGATCGTCTCCAGAACCTGCACGGCGTGATCATAAAGGTCTGCCAGGTAGGGCCGTGTCCCTTCGGCGATCAGCCCTCCCTCCTCCCGACGAAGCGCCGCCAGGGCCTCTCTCAGAGGCCAGAGATTGAGCCGCAGCGTCGAAAGAAGGCGCTTGAGGCCATGGATCGACTGTAGGGTCTCCCTGCCGGGGACCAGGATCAGTTCCTCCTCGAGCCCTTCGATGCGAAAGTCGAGGTGTTCGAGAATGGCGAAATAGCGGTCGACGACGAGATCCACCAGTCCGTAGGCCAGATAGTCGGGACCGGTCTTCCGAAGGCGGCCCGCTCCTCCCCTCAGGCGCTCCCGGAGAGAGGAGAAGACGTCTCCGGGACGTTCCTGAAAAGAGAGGAGAAAACCTCTGCCGATGACGAGGCTGACCTGTTCGGTCATCAGCGCTCCCGAGGATGCGTCGATATCCACCATTTTGAGGACCAGAAAAAGGTGCTCACCCTGATCCTCCATCTTGGGGCGCTGCGTGGTGTTGAGGATGTCCTCCAAGGTCAGCGAATGGATGCCGAAGCGTTCCCCCAGAAAATCCATGACCGAGGGGTCATGAAGGCCATCGACGTTGATCCACAGGACTCCGTCGCCGATCGTCCCCTCGGGAAGCTCTGCAGGCGATGTAACCTGCCCCTCTTCGAAATGATCCGGCCCGTAACGGAAGTAGGACAGCACCACCTCCTCCGTTTTTCTCTCCCCCACATGGATCAGCGAGCCCGGCGGCGATCCCAGGCTCTCCCTTCGGCCCTTCCCTTCCTTGCGCTCCTTTCGCCTCATTTTCTGCTCCTTTCCGACTCCGCCTCTGGACGAGAGGAGTCCCGAGAGATACCTTGGAACCAGTCCGAAGAACTTTCACTTCCTCGGAAAGAGAGGTTTTGTCATGAAACCGCGTCCTTTCGCTCTCGCGCTCCTTCTCGCACTCCTTCTGGCAATTCCCGGAAGCGCTGCCGCCTTTGACCTCGCCTCGGCCGACATCCCCTCCTTGCAGAGCCGGGCCGACAGCCTAAACGCCTCCATCGCCGAGGTCCTCCAGATGGATGTGGCCTTCGAGGCTGCTCGCCTCGGCCTGACACCGGCTCAGATCACGGAACGGAGGGACCGTCTTGAGGCGCTCCAGTCCCTCTACCGACGACTGGCCTCGACGCTGGAGCGCAAGGAGACGGCCGTCCGGGAGCTGGAGGCCAAAAAGGCCGCCCAGACCGCCGGGGGCCATGGAATCACTGCCGAACCGCCTTACCCCCTCTCCCTTCTCGACGACCAGCAGGAACGCCTTCAGGAGCTGATCCAGCGCCGCGACGCCCTTGACACGTCGAAGACCCTGGGCAGGCGCGCTCTGGAACGGGCGCGGACAGCTCTGAGCGAGGCCGAGACGAGACGGCGCCGTCTCGTCGACGAGGCCCGCGGCGAAACGCCCCCGCCTGGCCTGGCCTGGCGCCTGGGCCTGGCAGACCTGGCCATCGAACAGGCCCGGGCGGAAATGGCCCTCCAGACGGCCCTCCTCGACCTGTACGACATCGGCGAGCGGTCCATCGCCATCGACATCACTAGGGCGACCCAGAATCGGGACTGGATCGCTAGGAACCTCGCCTTCAGCGAAGAGGACCTCGAGGCCCGGATCGAGGCCGAAGAGACGCACAAGGCGGAAATGACCCGCCTCGTCGAAGAGACGGCGAAACTGAGGGAAAACCTGGAGAAGGCGCTGGCTGAGGCGGAAAAGACGGCCGAGAAGGCGGCCACAGAAGAGCAGGCTCTCGCCGTCTCAAAACTGATCCAGGCCCGAAAGGCCCGGCTGGGCTTGGCCCAGACCGCCCTCGAACAGTATCAGGCACGTATCGACTTAGCCACGAAAGTCCAGCAGATCTGGCAGGACCGGTACGCCATCCTGGGAGGGCAGATCTCGTCGGAAGAGCTCTTCGCCATCCAGCGCGAAGCCGCCCAGAGAGGGGAGGAACTCGACGAGAGCCTCTCGACCCTCCAGGCCTACCAGACGTCGCTGAGCAACATCCGCCAGGGGCTGAAGCGGGATCTCGCCGCTTTGGACCTTCCTCCGGGAGCCCTTGAGGCCCTTCAGGAGCACGAGGCCGGCGTCACCGCCGCCATCGAGGTGAACCTGGAAGCCATCGCCGACGTCCTCCGCACCGCGACCCTGAACAACCGTCTCGTCGAAGAGGCCCAAAGAAAGGTCGGCGCCGTCGAGCTGGCCGAACGGGTGACCACCATGGGCCGCCAGAGGGCCCTCGAGATCTGGCAGACCGAGCTCTGGAGCAGCGGCGACCATGCCGTCACCGTCGGCAAGCTCATCGTCTCCGTCGTCCTCATGTCCTTCGGCTTCCTCGCCAGCCGCCGCCTGTCCCGCTACGTTGGGCACAAGCTCCTGACCCGCTTCGAGATGGAACTGGGCGCCGCCCAGGCGGCGGAGCGCCTTTCCTTCTACGTCTTCCTCTTCCTCTTCTTCCTGTCGGCCCTGAGGACGGTCAACATCCCCCTGACGGCCTTCGCCTTCCTCGGCGGCGCCTTCGCCCTCGGCATCGGCCTCGGCGCCCAGAAGTTCTTCGCTGACCTCATCAGCGGCTTCGTCATCCTCATGCAGAAGCCCTTCCGCATCAACGACATGATCCAGGTCGACGGCATGTTCGCCACCGTCGTCGAGGTGGGAAGCCGCTACACCAAGATACGCACCTTCGACAACGCCGACGTGATGATGCCCAACGGCTACCTCCTTGATAATCGCATCGTCAACTGGACCCTGGGCGATCAGGTCATGAGGAGCAAGGTCACCGTCGGCGCCGGCTACGGATCGGACCCCCGCAAGGTGGAGGAACTCCTCCTCAAGGCGGCGAGGGAGCACCTCAAGGTGCTCCCCAAACCGGCCCCCTTCGTCGTCTTCAGCGACTTCGGCGACAGCGCCCTCGTCTTCGACCTCTATTTCTGGGTGAACATGGAGTTCGCCTCGGGACTGATGACGGGAAGCGACCTGCGCTACCGCATCGTCGACTTGTTCCGAGAGGCCGGCATCGAGATCGCCTTCCCTCAGACCGACGTCCACCTCGACGTCCTCGGTCCCGTCCGGGTCCAGCTGGAGCGGGACAGGACCGAAAGGGACGGGAACTGACAAGCCGGTCCAGACCGCTACCCCCTGGAGGCCCCTTCAGGGGGAGTTCCCGCCATCCCCTCGGCCCTCTTCGGCCTCACCGAAGGGGAATGACCTGGGAGGACAAAACCCCGATTCAGGGGCTTGCGAGGGAACAGACGTCGCGACGCCTCGAAACACCCCCCTAGGAGGTCAGCTCTTTCAGGAGGGCCGCTCCCTCGTCGACGGTCTGCCGTTTCTCCCGGACGGCCTCGGCGCAGGAGGCGGCCACTTCGTTGGCGTGGCTGAGGATATAGAGGAGACTGGCTAACTTGAGATCGAGCCCCAGGTCGTCGATGTAGCGGCGCAGCTCGTCGTCGTCGGCCGCGGGCGTGTACTTGCAGACGTATTTCCCCTTCGTTCCGAGGGAGACGGTGAAGCTCATCGCTCCCCAGGAGAAGGCGATCTCCTGGCCACCATGGGAGACGACAGCCGCCAGGGCGTTGAGGAAGCGGTTCGCCTCGAGGTGGAGCTTCCCCGTCGACTTGAGAAGGCCCTCCCGCGAGTCTTTGAGCTTCATCGTCTCCTCCCGAAGCTCGGAGATGGCCGCACCGTAGACAAAGGCCATGGCACACCCTCCATTTCCGATGATGTTCCTCCATTGTAGCCCTTTCCCCTTTTCCCGCCACGCCCTGCCGGAACAGACCGTAACAGAGCTGTGACAGAGCCGTGAGCCCCCCGTTACGCCCGCCGCCTATACTGACGGCAGCGAGGAAGAGGCGGTGGACCTCTTCCCCGAATCCGCAAGTGACTCAAGGGGGAATGTTCTGTGAAGGCAATGAAGATCCTCGTCACCGCTCTGTTCGTCCTGACTCTGGCCAACGGCGCCTCTTTTGCCGGCGATCTTTCCATGAACGGCTCGACGACGGTTCTGCCCATCGCCCAGGCGGCGGCGGAGAAGTTCATGGAGTCCCACGGAGAGGTGACGATTTCCGTCTCCGGCGGCGGCAGCAGCAACGGCATCAAGGCCCTTATCGACGGGACGACGGACATCGCCACCGCCTCCCGCTTCATCAAAGAGAAGGAAGTGGAGGCCGCCGTCGCCGGAGGCGCCTACCCCGTTCCCTTCGGCATCGCCCTTGACGCCCTTTTGCCCGTCGTCCATCCCTCTAACGGCGTGACGGACCTCACCACGGAGCAGCTCCGGAAGATCTACACCGGCGAAATCACCAACTGGAAAGAGGTGGGCGGCGCCGATCAACCCATCGCCGTCGTCGGCCGCGACACCAGCTCCGGAACCTACGAGACCTGGGACGAGAAGATCATGGCCAAGGAAAAAATCACGCCTAAGGCCATGGTCGTCGCCTCCAACGGCGCCATGGTGCAGACGGTGGCCCAGAACAAGCTGGCCATCGGCTACATCGGCATCGGCTACCTCAACGACTCCGTCAAGGCCCTCGCCGTCGACGGCGTCACGGGCAGCGCTGAGACGGCCCGCAGCGGTCTCTTCCCCGTCTCTCGTTATCTCTACATGTTCACCCGAGGCTGGCCTGAAGGCGACGTGCTGAACTTCATCAACTTCGTCCTCAGCGACGCCGGGCAGGAGATCGTGGCCTCCACAGGCTACGTCCCCGTCCGCTGACCACTCCCCCTCTCCGAGGGTCGGACCGCCTTCGCGGCCCGGCCCTTTGCCTCTTTGAAAAAGGAGTTCTGTCATGAAGGATCAGAGCGCCCTTAAAGCCGACCGCCTGCCCCGGGCCCTCATTGCCGCCGTCGCCACGAGCGGGCTGGCGATCATGCTTTTCATCCTCTTCTTCCTGCTGAAGGAGAGCCTGCCCGCCCTGAGGGAGACGACTCTGGGCGAACTCATGACGGGAGCCTTCTGGTACCCCACGGCCGAACCCGCCGAATTCGGCCTTCTGCCTCTCCTCATGGGCTCCGTGAGCGTCACCCTCCTCACGTCGGCCCTGGCCCTTCCCTTCAGCCTGGGCCTGGCCGTTTTTCTCGCCGAAGTCTGCCCCTCCGCCCTGAGGGAGATCTTCAAGCCCCTCCTGGAAATCCTGGGCTTCTTTCCCTCCGTCGTCCTGGGCTTTCTGGGCATGGTCGTCCTCGCCCCCTGGCTTCAGGAGCGCTTCTCTCTCCTGACGGGGCTGAACCTCCTCAACGCCTCCCTCCTCATGGGCATCATGATCCTGCCCATCGTCGCCTCTCTGGCCGAAGACGCCCTGAGCTCCGTCCCCCGCGATCTCAGGGATGCCTCTTACGCCCTAGGCGCCACGGGTTTCGAGACGACCTGGCGCGTCGTCCTCCCCGCCGCCCTTCCGGGAATCCTCCAGGCCTGCCTGCTGGGTGTCATGAGGGCCATCGGCGAGACGATGGTCGTCCTCATGGCCTCGGGCGGAGCGGCCCTGATCCCCCGGTCCGTCATGGATCCCGTCCGCCCCCTGACGTCGACGATCGCCGCCGAGATGGGCGAGACCCCCATCGGCTCGGCTCACTATCACGTCCTCTTCTTCGCCGGCCTTCTCCTGCTGATCATGACCCTCTCCATCAACGTCGGCGCCCTCTGGATCGAAAGACGGGGAAGGAAGTGGCGCACATGAGCATCCCGTCACGACGGGCCAAGGACAGAATCGTCACGGCTCTCCTTTATTCCCTCATGGCCGCCGTGATCCTCCTTCTGGCGGGAGTCCTGGCCTTCATCGTCAAAAACGGCCTGAGCGCCCTGAGCTGGGACTTCCTGACCCAGCCGCCGCGGGACGCCATGACCCGAGGGGGGATCTACACGCCCCTCATCGGCTCGATCCAGCTCATCGCCGTGGCCATGGCCTTCGCCTTTCCCGTCGGCGTCCTCACCGCCGTCTACCTCGTCGAATGGGCCCGAGACGGCCTTTTCACCCGGACCCTCCGACTGGCCGTGAGAAGTCTCGCCGGCGTCCCCTCCGTCGTCTTTGGTCTCTTCGGCCTCTCCTTCTTCGTCGTCGTCCTCGGTTTCGGTGCCTCTTTGCTCTCGGCGGGGCTGACTTTGGGCTGCCTCGTCCTGCCCGTCATCGTCGGCGCCTCTGAGGCGGCCCTCTCAGCCGTGCCCAGGGATTACCGCGACGCCTCCTACGCCATGGGTGCCACCAAGTGGCAGACCATCCGCAAGGTCGTCCTTCCGGCGGCCTTCCCGTCAATCCTCACCGGCGCCATCCTCGCCGTGGGTCGCGTCGCCGGCGAGACGGCCCCCATCATCTTCACCGGGGCGGCCTTCTTCACGCCCCGTGTGGCCCGAAGCCTTCTCGAACCCGTCATGGCCCTTCCCTACCATATCCTCGTCCTGGCCACGGCGGGAACGGCCATCGACGAGACGCGACCCATCCAGTACGGCACTGTCCTCGTCCTTCTCGTCCTCGTCCTCGGCGTGACCCTCGTCGGCGTCCTCTTCAGGGCAAAGCTGCGCATGGAAAAGAGGCGCTAAGCCGGAAGCCGTCAGAAAGGTGCGATTTCCTTGACCCCAAAGATCAAGATTCAGACGACAGCCATGGATCTCTGGTACGATCAGTTTCAGGCCCTCAAGGCGATTGACATCGCCATCCCCGAGCGGGCCGTCACAGCCTTCATCGGCCCTTCGGGATGCGGCAAAAGCAGCTTTCTGCGCTGCCTCAACAGGATGAACGACTTCATCCCCGCCGCCCGCGTCGACGGACAGGTCCTCCTGGACGGGCGCAACATCTACGGCGCCGGGGAGGACGTGATCGCCCTCCGCCGACAGGTGGGCATGGTCTTTCAGCGGCCCAATCCCTTCCCCGCCTCCATCTGGGACAACGTCGCCTACGGCCCCAGGCTGCACGGCATCACGAACCGCCGCACTCTGGAGGGAATCGTCGAAGGCAGCCTCCGCGGGGCCGCGCTCTGGGACGAGGTCAAGGACAAGCTCCGGTCACCGGCTCTCTCCCTGTCGGGAGGCCAGCAGCAACGGCTCTGCATCGCCAGGGCCATCGCCGTCGAGCCCGAGGTGCTGCTCATGGACGAACCCACGTCGGCCCTCGACCCCATGGCCACGGCCCGTATCGAGGAACTCGTCCGCATCCTCAAGGAGCACTTCACCGTCGCCATCGTGACCCACAACATGCAGCAGGCGGCGCGCATCTCCGACGAGACCGCCTTCTTTCTCAACGGCGAGATCGTCGAGACGGGACCGACACAGCGTCTTTTCACTTCCCCCCGTGACGGGCGGACGGAAGACTACATCACGGGCCGTTTCGGCTAGGCCCGAGGAGGCAAGACCATGAAAGACCTGAACGTGAGACAGACCATCGACGCCGAACTGGAGGACCTCAGACGCAGCCTTCTGAGCCTGGCCGGCCAGGCCGGCCAGGCCGTGAAAAACGGACTCTGGGCTCTCTGCAACCAGGACCGGATCCTCGCCCGGGAGGTAATCGACGGCGACGACCGCCTCGACCGACAGACCCTGGAGATCGACGATAAATGCCTCCTCTTCATCGCCCGCTTCCAACCTATGGCCCAGGATCTACGGACCGTCTCGGCCATCTCCCACATGGCCGTCGATCTCGAGCGCATCGGCGATCTGGGCGTCAACGTCGCCAAATTCGCCGTCAAGCTGGCCGGCAAGCCTTTCGTCAAGCCCCTCGTCGACCTGCCCCGCATGGGCGAACTCTTTCAGGAGATGCTCGACGGCACCATGAGGGCCTTCATCAACGGCGACGTCGACGAGGCGAAAGGGGCCTGCGCCCTTGACGACGACATCGACGATCTGGAACGGCAGGTCTTCCGGGAGATGCTGCTGATGATGATGGAAAACCCGCGCATCATCGAGGAGGGAACGGCCCTCATCACCGTGGCCCGGACGCTGGAGCGGGCCGCCGACCACGTGACGAACCTCGCCGAGCGCGTCCTCTACGCCATCACCGGCGAAGTCGCCAGCGCCTCTTCCTTCCGCCGCCCCAGGGGCTCGAGGGACGACGATGGCCGGTGAACGCATCCTCGTCGTCGACGACGAGGAGACCATCGCCGATCTCGTCTGTGACGGCCTGCGCCGCCAGGGCTTCCGCCCCGAAAAGGCCCTCGACGGAGATCGGGCCCTGGAACGGATCGAGATGACCCGGCCCGATCTGGTCATCCTCGACCTCATGCTGCCCGGCCTCGACGGCTGGGAGATCTGCCGGCGCATGAAGGACTCGCCAGCGACGAAGGAGATCCCCGTCATCATGCTCACGGCCAGGCGTGACGAGCGGGACGTCGTCGCCGGGCTGGAACTCGGTGCCGACGACTACCTCCGCAAGCCCTTCTCCCTTCTCGAGCTCGTGGCCCGCGTCAAGGCCCTTCTCCGCCGCGCCGGATCGGGTGAGGAAGAATCGACGGCCCTCCGGTGCGGCCCCCTCCGCCTCGATCTCAAGGGGCAGGAAGCCTTTCTCGACGAAAGCCCCCTCGACCTGAGCCCCACCGAATACCGCATCCTTGAGGTCCTCGCCAGAAACGCCGGCCGAACCGTCTCCCGCGACGAGCTTCTGGCCCGCATCTGGGGCCTCTACGGCGGAGACAGCCGCACCGTCGACGTCCACATCTGGCGCCTCCGCCGCAAGATCGAGACGACACCGGAGAGCCCCCGCCTCATCGAAACCCTGCGCGGCAGGGGCTATCGCCTTCGCCGGGGAGGGGACGGCTCATGAGGACCCTCAAAAGCCGTCTTTTCCTCCTCGTCGCCGCC
The DNA here is from genome assembly GCA_016756725.1 of Synergistaceae bacterium. Taxonomy (GTDB): domain Bacteria; phylum Synergistota; class Synergistia; order Synergistales; family Aminithiophilaceae; genus Aminithiophilus. The sequence continues at coordinate 282,712 of JAESII010000004.1, forward strand.
ACGGTCCTTCTCTCCTTTCTCCTCGCCTGGTTTCCTCTGGCAGGGCTCGTCCGGGAGCGGCTCCACCAAAAGGCCCTCTCCGAGCTGGACATCCACACCCGGGTCATCGCCTCCGTCGTCGCCGAAGGATCTCACGACCTGCCACAGCGGCTCGAAGAGATGCAGCGCATCGTCCAGGGCCGGATCACCGTCGTCGACGAGCGGGGCAAGGTCCTCTATGACAGCGACGTCGACGCCTCCCTGCTGGACAACCACCGGGACCGCCCCGAAATCGCCGGCGCCTTCGCCTCGGGCCGCGGCGAGGCGACGCGGTACAGCCGCAGCCTCGGTGCCGACCTCCTCTACCTGGCCCTGCGCGCCCCGGGACCGGACGGAAGACCCTGCGTCGTGCGGGCCTCCTACTCCCTGGCCTCCATCGGCGAGGCCCTGTCGCTCTTGCGGTGGCGCCTTCTGACGGCTCTTTTCCTCTCGGGCCTGCTCGCCGGCGCCGTGGGCCTCTGGTTTTCGGCCCGTCTCGTGCGGCCCCTGAAAGAGATCGAAGAGGCGGCCCGGTCCGTCCAGGACGGAGGGGACATCCCCTTCCCCAGCCGGGGGCCGAGGGAAGTGGAAACGCTCGCCTCGGCCCTGCGGGCCATGGCCTCCCGCCTTCGGGAGACCCTGGCCGACCTGGAGGCCGAAAGGAAGGACCTGGCACTCATCCTGGAAAACCTCCCCGTCGGCGTCATCGTCACCGACCCCTCGGGCCGGCTACGCTTCGCCAACGGATCAATGGCCCCCTTCCTCCGGGACCGACCGGACCGTGTCGAGGGACGGCCCTGCCAGGGCCTGCTGCGGGTGCCGGAGATCGTCTCCCTCGTTGAGGAAACGGCCCGTTCCGGTCGGGGCGAGGGAACCTTCCTCGTCCGCGAAAACCAGTCCCGCCTCTTCCAGGCCCAGGCCGTCAGGCTTCAGGGAGGGGCCCTCGTCGTCGTCACGGACCTCACCGAGCGCCACCGCCTCGAAGAGGCCCGAAGAGCCTTCGTCGCCGATGCGAGCCACGAGTTCCAGACGCCCCTGACGGCCATCCGGGCCGCCGCCGAACTGCTCCTCTCCGGAGAGGACGGCGGCAGCGAGGAACGGCAACGTTACGCCCGATCGATCATCGACCAGCAGGAACGGATGACTTCCCTCGTCGACGACCTGCTCCTCCTCTCCCGGCTTGAAAGCGGCCTCCCCACGGAAAACGAGGAGAACCTGGACCTGGCCCTTCTCGTCGAGGATCTGGTGCGGGAGGAACGGGACAACCCCCTCACGGCGGCCATCGTCATCACCGCCGACCGGCCCCCGTCGGCCCCCTTCACGGGGCGCCCCGGAGAATTGAGGCGAGCCATCGGCAATATCGTCGACAACGCCGTCAAGTACGTCGGCAAGCGCTTCGGCACCGGCCCGGGCGGCACGATCACCATCACCGTGACGGACGAGCCCGGCTGGTGGGTCCTCTCCATCGCCGACAACGGCATCGGCCTCCAGGGAGAGGACCTGGACGGCCTCTTCGAGCGGTTCCAGCGGGGCGAACGGGACCGGGGCCGCATCGGCCGCGGCCAGGGCGGCTACGGCCTGGGTCTGGCCATCGCCAAAGGGATCATCGACGGCCACGGCGGCACCATTGCCGTCGAAAGGCGGGAGGAAGGGGCCTCCTTCATCCTCCGTCTGCCCCGCAATGCCGACTGAAGAAACAAAATGACGGCGGAGGGAATCTCCGCCGTCATAGACCATACAATTTGTCAGATAATTGACAGCCTTCAAGAAGACCGTTATAGTCACGGAAAAAAGAGGGACCAAGAACCGACAAAGGCAACGGGAACTTTAAGTTGTTCGTCAAAACTTGCCAATTTGACTTTGTCGGCTATAATCTGTCTGCTTCCAAACACCTATACCCCCCGGAAGCACGGCGTCCTTCGGCGCCGCTCACAGGAGGGAGCCGTCCATGAGAAAGATCGCAGCGGCCGCCATCGTCACGGCCGCAGTTGTTGTCGCCCTGTCGGGCATCCTGATTCTCGAGGCCACCCAGGCCCAGGCCGTCGGCGTCGCAGCCTCGGCCCCGACCCCTTCCAGCTCCGACTGGAGCCGCTTCCTCCAGGGAAGGAACGGATCCTCCTCAGCCGGCTGGGACCGCTTCCTCGTGCCGCCCTCAGCCCGCCCCCAGGCTCCGAAAACGCCCCTCTTCCACGCCTCCATCGTCGAAGGACTCGCCGCGATGGACCTGACACCGGACGACCTCGCCTCCTGGGTCAGTGAGCTTCCCGAGACGGCCCTCCGCCACCTGGCCAGCTGGAGCGAAGCCCGCCAGGAGAAGACGGCCGTCATCGCCCGCTTCATCCGCAGCCAAAACGGCAGGATCGACGCGCCCACGGCCTGGCGCGAGGCCGCGGCCTTCGTCCACTACAGCCGCAAGTACGGCGTCCCCACCGACCTGGCCGTCGCCGTGGCCAACACGGAAAGCCACTTCAATCCCCAGGCGAAAAGCGCCTACGGGGCCCTCGGCGTCATGCAGGTCGTCTGGAGAATCCACCACCGTCTCCTTCAGGTCAACGGCATCATCGCCAGCGACGACCTCCACGACCCCGAGATCGGCATCGCCGCCGGCTGCCTTCTCCTGGGCCGCTACCTGAGAACCTACGGCGACACGGACCGGGCCCTGGGCCGTTACTACGGCGGCTCGGCCAAGGTCTATGTCAGGCGCATCAACACCCGCCTGGCCAACCTCAAGGACTACGCCGCCTCCATCGCGGCCACCCTCTGAGGCCATCCCGGACCTTTTTCCGGCACCTCTGACCCATGAGGGGGGATCGTCCGAAATCGGACGATCCCCCCTCATGGGTCATGCTCTTGGAACGGTCAGGACAGTTCGGCCAGCTCTCCCCGCGAGGCGGCCTCGAGGGCGGAACGGACCGTTCCGCCCGGCACCTGAAGGACCTTCAGCCCGCCGGCCTTGAGAGCCTCGGCCGCCTTGGGACCGACCTGGCGGGCCAAGACGGCGTCGACGGCCCGATCCGCCAGAAGCTGGACCACATGGGACCCGGCCCCGTGGCCACGATCTGCCGCCGGAGCCTGAAGGGCCTCGACGACGGCCCCCTCTTCGACGATGAGAATCCACGGCGCCCGGGCAAAACGCTCGGCCGTCATGCTGTCCAGGTCCTTTCCTTCCGCTGCAATCGCCCATTTCATCGCAGAACACCTCCTGATAAAGGCCACCAACCCCTTGATACCTAAAGGGGTATATGCTATGATGCAGACGTTCTTGTTATTGAGAATAAATCGCAAAAGAAAAAAGAACAAGGGGGAATAAAGGTGGAACGCATCGTCCTTCTCGGCGGAGGCCCCGCGGGAATCGCGGCGGCGAAAATGTTGGGCAGAGAGAAGCCCGACTGGGACATCACCATGATCCGGCCCGAGAGGGCAAGCATGATCTACTGCGCCATTCCCTACGTCGTCGAGGGCCTTCTCCCTCCCGACAAGGTCTGCAAATCCGATTCTCTCGTCACCGATTCGGGCGTCCGGCTGGTGATTGACGAGGCAACCCGTGTGGACTTCACCTCCCGGGAGGTCCACACGGCCAATCAGGGCTCCTTCCCCTATGACCGCCTCCTCATCGCCACCGGCGCCCGTCCTTTATTACCGCCCCTGAAGGGCCTTGAGGGAGCCCGAAAGGTCTTTCCCGTCAAAACCGAGGACGATCTCTTGGCCATCCTGAAGGCCATCACCGAGAAGACGCGGAAGGCCGTCGTCGTCGGTGCCGGCAACATCGGCATCGAGATGGCCCAGGCCTTCGCCCGCAGAAATCTGGAGACGGTCCTCATCGAGATGGCGCCCCATGTCCTCCCGGCCCTGATCGATGCCGACATGGCGGCCCCCGTCGAAGCCCGGCTGAGAGAGATCGGGATCGACCTGCGGACAGGGCTGGGCCTTTCGTCCCTTGAAAAGGACGACCAGGGAATCGTCCGCTTCCTGGTCCTCTCCGACGGCAGCTCCATCGCCCTCAACGAGGGAGAGGGGCGCAGCGACCTGATCGTCGTCTCCGCCGGGGTACGCCCCAACGTGGAGATCTTCGAGGGATCGCGGCTCCACATAGGCCGGACGGGCATCGTCGTCGACAGCACCATGGCCACCAACATCCCCGGAGTCTGGGCCGCCGGCGACTGCTGCGAGTACCGTTCCTTCATCGACGGCGAGGTCGCCGGGGGAAAGCTGGCCACCAACGCCGTCCCCATGGCCAAGACTGCAGCCCGAAACATGATGGGTCAGACCTGGCACTATCAGGGCTTCCTCAACGGAGCGGCCACCGTCGTTGCGCCGATCCGCATCGGCGGAACGGGCTTCACCGAGGAGCTCTGCCGCCGCAAGGGCATCGACGTCATCACCGGACGGGGGGAGACGACGACGCGCTTTCCCATCATGCCCGATGCCACGAAGGTGACGGTCAAGCTCGTCTTCGGTCGCGATGACGGCAGGCTGCTTGGAGGCCAGGTCCTCGGCGGCGAAGCCGTTGCCGAAAGGGTGGACCTCCTCACGATGGCCATCAAGGCCTCGTCGACGATCGAGGATCTGATGAACTTCGATTACAGTTCCCAGCCCTGGCAGACCTTCTTCCCCGCCGCCAACGCCGTCGTCCTCGCTGCGGAAGAGGCCTGGCGTTGCAAGGCAAGCGACAGCGAAGCCAGAGACACGGCCTGAGGCTATGGCCTGGATCCGCCAAGACCGCTGCCAGGCCTGCGGCCTCTGCCTGAGCCACTGTCCCCGCGAAGCCATTGTCCGTAAAGACGACCTGATCGCCATCGACCGGAATCGCTGCGCCGGCTGCCTCGTCTGCACGGAGTACTGTCCCACCGACGCGATCAGGCCCCAATGAACTTGCCGGCGATGCCGCCCTCTCGAAAGGGTCCTTTCGGGAGGGCGGCTTTCCGCCATCAAGGAGGACCCGATGGAAAAGAAACGTTCCGTTACGGCGCCGACCGTCCGCATCGTCCAGGGGCTCCACGCCCCGGAACGCCGCCAGATCGAGACACTGCTCGCCCTGTACCGTATCCCCTTCGAGGACTGTCCCGATCTGACCGTCATGGCCGAAGAGGGAGGAAAACTGACGGGGACGGCCTCGCTCCTGGGTCAGCGCCTCACCATGGTGGCCGTCAGTCCCGAAAAACTCCGGTCCGGCCTCGTTGCCGACCTCCTGAACAGAATCATCGAAGAGGGGCGACGGCGGAACCTCCCCAGGCTGGACGTCGATCTCTTTCCCGGGAAAGGGCTGGATCTCGTCCAGGGCCCCGATCTCGAGGCGCGGGTTTCCCTGACGACGGCCTTCATCATTGCCCTTCTTGACAGATATGCCGAAGGGGAGTACTCTTCTATTGAGAATACTTCTCAAAAAGGAGGTTAGAGCCATGCCTGGATTTGACCGGACCGGCCCGATGGGACGCGGTCCCCGGAGCGGATGGGGAAGAGGTCTCTGCGGCACCTACGCAGGCCAGGGTCCTGCCTTCGGCGGGAGGGGCCGCGGCTTCGGACGCCGCGGCGGAGCTCCTTGGGGCTATGGCGCCGCCGACATCGACGAGCGACGTCTTCTTCAGGAGGAGATGGCAGCCCTGAAAGGTGAAAAGGAAGCCCTGGAAAGACGGCTTGCGGAACTGGAACAGCGCGGCGACTGAGTCGTCTCTGCCCTGAAGGAGAAGGCCGGATTCTCCGGCCTTCTCCTTCTTTGGTCATCATGGCACAATCGCCACAGGAGGGATCATCGATGAAAATCGCTATCGCCACAGAAGCAGGCAAGGTCTGTCCTCATTTCGGCCACACCCCGGCCTTCACCGTGGCCGTCGTCGACAGGGGAACCGTCACAAAACGGCAGGAACTGCCCAACCCGGGCCATGCCCCAGGCTTTCTGCCCCGATGGATGAAGGACCAGGGCGTCGAGCTGGTCATCGCCGGAGGCGTCGGCAGCAAGGCTCAAGATCTCTTTGCCAGTTTTGGCATCGACGTCATCGTCGGCGCCTCGGGATCGATCGACCAGGTCCTTCAGGCCTTCGTGGACGGCACTCTGTCGGGAGGCCAGAGCCTCTGTGACCACGACAAGGAAGGCCACAAGGGCTGCGGCGGGACCTGTCACTGAGATGAAGATCGCCGTCGCCAGCGGCAAGGGCGGCACGGGCAAGACCTGCGTGGCCGCCTCGCTGGCCCTTTCCGCGTCCGGCATTCTTGCCGTCGATCTCGACGTGGAGGAGCCCAACCTGGCCCTCCTCTTCGGCGCCACGCCTCAAGAGAGCATGCTCGTCACCCGGCCCAGGCCCCACGTCGACGAGAACCGCTGCACCGGCTGCGGCATCTGCGCCCGTGAGTGCCGTTTCGGCGCCGTCAACGTCTTCGGCCGGAAGGTCCTCTTCTCCCACGAGCTCTGCCACGGCTGCGGTCTCTGCATGCGCCTCTGCCCGACGGGAGCCATCTTCGAGGAGGAGCGGCCCGTCGGAGAGATGCGCCGCTACCGCTGCGACGGCGTCGAGCTGCTCGAAGGAAGGCTCTGGACGGGGCAGATGAACCCCGTCCCCGTCATCGAATCGACGCTGGACGCCGCCGAGGCCTTCGAGGGCAATGCCGTCTGGGACTGCCCGCCGGGAACTTCCTGCTCGATGGTCGCCGCCGTCCGCCGGGCCGATGCCGTCATCCTCGTCACAGAACCGACGCCCTTCGGAGCGGCCGACCTTGAGCTGGCCCTGCAGGTGCTGCAGAAAATGGGAAAGAAGGCCTCCGTCGTCATCAACCGCTGTGACCTCGGCGAGGCCGATATCGACGGCCTATGCAGCCGTTATGACGCCCCAGTCGCCGCACGGCTCCCCTTTTCGCGGGAAGTGGCCTCCCGCTACGCCTCCGGCGAGGCGCCGGCCCGGTCCGATCCTCTCTGGCAGGAAGCCATGAAGACGCTCTGGGCCAAGATAGGGAGGGAAAATCCATGACGACGCGGGAAATCGTCGTCGTCAGCGGCAAGGGGGGCACGGGAAAGACGACCGTCACGGCCTCTCTGGTGGCCCTTCTTGCCGGCCAGGGACTCTTCTGTGACGCCGACGTGGACGCCCCCAACCTGGAGCTCCTCCTCGGGCCGACGCCCCTCCGGGACGACCCCTTTCACGGCATGCCCGTCGCCCTCGTCGATCCCGATGCCTGCGTCAGCGGAGGCCTCTGTGCCCGTGAGTGCCGTTTCAGCGCCGTCGCCATGGTGGAAGGGAAGGCCGTCGTCGATTCCGACGCCTGCGAGGGATGCGGCCTCTGCGTCCACCGCTGCCCCGTCAGGGCGATCCGCCTGACCGACGTCGTCAAGGGAAGGCTCCTCGAGAGTCGCACCCCCTACGGCCCCCTTTTCCACGGACGTCTTTTTCCCGGAGCGGCCAATTCGGGCAAGCTCGTCCAGCAGATCAAGGACAACGCCCGCTCCCGGGCGAGGGAAGAGACTCTGCCCTGGATCATCGTCGACGGACCTCCCGGCATCGGCTGTCCTGCCCTGTCGGCCATGAGCGGCGCCGACCTGGTCCTGATCGTCACCGAGGCCTCCCGTTCGGCCCAAAGCGACCTGAGACGCCTCGTCGAGACGGCCCGCCCCTTTCGCCATCCCCTCGCCGTCGTCCTCAACAAGGCCGGCCTGGCTCCGGACGAAGAGGACAACCTGAGGCGATTCTGCGCCGAGACCGATCTTCCCCTTCTGGGGACCATCCCCTTCGACAGGGCCATCGCCGCCGCCCAGGCGGAGAAGATTCCCCCCCTCGAACGGATCAGGGAACCCCTGGAGGCGATTTTCCGCAACGTGGTCCGCCTTCTGGACCGAAATCCGGAGAGAGGCTAAGAGCTTTCTGTCTTGATATTTAATTACAAAATCTTCTTTAAAAAGTTACAAAGGTTTTAGTTGATTTTTCTGCCATTAAGGAATACGATTCAAGCATCTTTTCATCTTCTGGGAGGTGCTTTTTCGTGAAACGTCTTGTGGCCTTCTCTACCCTTCTCGTCCTGGTGGCCGCCCTTGCGGCTCTGCCCGCCTCGGCCTCGACTCTCGCCGAGATCCGGGAACGGGGCACTCTGCGCGTCGCCTTGGAGGACGAGGACTACGGTCTCTTTCACTTCCGCGAGGGGGACAAAAATCTGGGCCTCGATTACGACCTGGCCCTGGCCATCGCCGAGGCCGTCGGCGTCTCCCTCGAAGTCGTCTCTCTGCCCTGGGGCGACGGCGAGGCGGGAACTATAAGCGGAGCCTGGGGCGACGGCGGTTGGCCCGTCTTCGGCGTCGATCTCATGTGCACGGCGGCGACGATCACCGACGAGAGGGCCCAGAAGGTGACCTTTTCCGAGCCCTACTGCTCTGTCGGCCAGCTTCTTCTGACCCTCAAGGCGAAGAACCTTACGGCCCTGGACCAGGTCAAGGGACTCAAGCTCGGCTTCCAGCAGGCCACGACGAGCGAGACAGCGGCCCGGGAGCTTCTTTCTGAAAACACCTTCCTTCCCCTGCCCACGGCCGTCGACGTCATGAACGCCCTCAGGAAGGGGCTCATCGACGCCGCTCTTCTCGACAGCCCCCTGGCCCTGACGGAGGCCAAGAGTGACGGGAGCCTTTCCGTCATCGACGAGCTCCTCACCGAAGAACATTTCGGCGTCATCCTGCCCCGGGATGTCGATCCCGAACTGAAGTCTCTCGTCGACGACGTGGTCCAGGCCAACCGCCAGGCCCTCTACGACAAGTGGTTCAAATAGGGCCCCGACGGGATCGGAGGCCCAAAAAAGAAGAGGTCCCTTCCTTACGGAGGGGACCTCTTCTTTCGGGAACAGGCCGGGGCTAGCAGGCCCCCTTGACGGGCGATCCGGCCAGGGAGGCCTCCAGGGCCGAGGCGAGATCTTCGAGACGCTCCGCCTCGCCGTAGTCCTCGACGCGGCCGGAATCGCAGAGAAGGGCCAGGGTCGGGTCGACAGGGAAACGCCCCAGAAGGGGCATGCCGAAGCGCTTCGTCAGCTTCTCCACGTGGCTGGGCCCGAAGAGATCGAGTTCCTGGCCGCAGCCGGGACAGCGGACGAAACTCATATTCTCGACGACGCCCAGAAGGGGCACCTCCAGCATCCGGGCCATGTGGCAGGCCTTCTCGACGATGAGCTCGGCCAGGCCCTGAGGAGAGGTGACGAGAACCATTCCATCGAGAGGAAGACTCTGCATCACCGTCAGGGGAGCGTCGGCCGTCCCCGGCGGCAGGTCGATGAAAAGATAGTCCAGAGGCCCCCACTCCACCTCGTCCCAGAACTGCTTGAGCAGATTGGCGATGAGAGGTCCCCGCCAGACGACAGGCTTGGAGGGATCGTCGAGGAGGAGGTTGACGGACATGACCCGGATGTCCAGCTTCGGGGAAGCCGGGGGAATCATGCCGCCCGTCGTGTTGACGAGGGGATCGCGGACACCGAGAAGCTTGGGGATGGAAGGCCCCGTCACGTCGGCATCGAGGATGCCCACCCGCAGACCCCTCCGGGCCATGGCGATGGCGAGGAGGGCCGTCGTCGTGCTCTTGCCGACGCCTCCCTTGCCGCTGCCGACGGCGACGAAACGGCGGACGTCACGCCTGTCCGGGGCCGCCTTGGCCTGGCCGGGACAGGTACCGCCCTCACCGCAGGAGGACGAAGAACAGCTCTGGCAATCGGACATGCAACTCACTCCCTGTTTTTATTTGAGAAGAATTCTCAATAACTTATACGCCCTTTTCCCGGGACCGTCAAGGCGAGAGACAGAGAAGCCCTGTAGCACACTTCCGCTGCTTCGTGCTATCCTTGCCCTGTGTCGTTTCTCGATCCCATCCTTAACGGAGGTGTCATCGGCAATGAAAGGCCTCGTCAGTCTGGTTCTGTCCCTTTTGTGCGTCTTCGCGCCCTTGGCCGGCCAGGGGGCGGCCGTCGTCGACGCCCTGGGCAATCCCGTCGCCCTCGACGGTCCGGCCCTGAAGGTCCTCTGTTCCGGCTCGGGAGCCCTCCGGCTTCTGACCTACCTCGGGGCCCAGGACCGGATCGTCGCCGTCGAGGACATCGAAAAGCGGGTCCAGGCCGTCGACCCCCGGCCCTATTTCCTCGCCAATCCCGGGTTCCGCGACCTCCCCCTCTTCGGCGAATTCCGCGGACAGGCCCGACCCGAACTGATCCTCGGCCTCCCCGAACTCCCTCAGGTGATCTTCAAGACCTATCCCGAAGCGGGCACGAACGCGGCGGCCCTCCAGGAGGCGACGACCGTTCCCGTCGTCCCCCTCCAGTACGGCGACCTCCTCGGCGGCCGGGACGATTTCTACCGCTCGCTCAAGGCGATGGGAGCCGTCACGGGGCGCGAAGAGCGTGCCGGGGAGGTCATCGCCTTTTTCGAGAAGGCCATCGCCGACTTGAGGGATCGGACCGAGGGCCTGGCCGAGACGGACCGCCCATCCTGCTTCGTCGGCGGCGTGGCCTACCGGGGAGCCCACGGCCTGGCCTCGACGGAGCTGGCCTACCCTCCCTTCGTCTTCACCGCGGCACGGGCCGTCACGGAGGCTGAGGCGCCGTCGGAACGGTCCGCCCACAGCGAGATTTCCCGGGAGAAGCTCCTCGCCTGGGACCCCGAGTATCTTTTCATCGACCTCGTGACCCTCAACGCCGGGGAGCGGGCCGGCGCCCTCTACGAGCTGAAGGAGACGCCCCTCTGGAAGGACCTCCGGGCCGTCCGGGAAGGCCGGGTCTACGGCATTCTCCCCTACAACTGGTACACCCAGAATTACGGCTCCGTCCTGGCCAACGCCTATTTCGTCGGCAAGACCCTCTACCCCGACCGCTTCTCCGACGTCGACCCCGCGGCCAAGGCCGATGAGATCTACCGGTTCCTTGTGGGCAAGACCCTCTTTGCCCAGATCAACGCCTCCTTCGACGGCATGGCCTTCCGCCGACTGGACCTGAAATAGCCGCCATGCACCTCGAAGAGGGACGCCTTCACGAGGGGTACCGGGACCATCTGGAGCACAAGGGACGCTGCCTCGCCGCCGGAGCCCTTCTTCTTGCCGCAGCCTTCGTCGTCTCCCTCTGTCTGGGCGCCGTGGCCGTCCCCCCTGCCGAGACGATGGCGGCCCTTTTCGGCTTCGGCTCCGACCCCCGCTGGGAGCGGATCATCGTCCACATCCGCCTGCCCCAGGCCCTGGCGGCCCTGCTGGCCGGGACGGGACTCTCCCTGGCCGGGGCCGTGACCCAGTCGACGCTGCGCAACGCCCTGGCCTCTCCCTTCACGCTGGGCATCAGCTACGCCGCAGCCTTCGGCGCCGCGGTGTCGATCTTCTTCCTCCCCCGCGGCGAGGGAACGCCCCTCTTCTTCCGTCTCTACGGCACGGCCTTCTTCGCCCTCGTCACGAGTCTCGCGGCGACAGCAGCCGTCCTGGCCCTGTCACGGCGGCGACGGGCCTCGCCGGAGTCGGTCGTCCTCTGCGGCATCGCCCTGGGGGCCCTTTTCACGGCGGCGACGATGTTCCTCCAGTATTTCGCCGACGACACCCAGCTGGCGACGATGGTCTTCTGGACCTTCGGCGACCTGGCCCGGGCCCGATGGCCCGAACTGGCCGTCCTCGCCGCCGTCGTGGCAGCCACTTCCCTCTACTTCTTCTACCGCCGCTGGGATTTCAACACCCTCCTGGCCGGAGAGGAGACGGCCCGCTCCCTGGGCCTGCCGGTGACGCGCATCCGCCTTGAGGCGATGTCCGTCGCCTGCCTCGTCACGGCTGTCGTCGTCTCTCTCGTGGGCGTCATCGGCTTCGTCGGCCTCGTCTGCCCCCACATGGCCCGCCGCCTCACCGGCGACGACCACCGTTTTCTCCTGCCCGGATCGGCCCTGGCCGGAGCCCTGCTCCTCCTTTTCTCCGATACGGCGGCACGGACCCTTCTCCTGCCCCGGGTCCTGCCCGTTTCGATCCTGACGGCCTTTCTCGGCGCCCCCACCTTCATCTGGCTCCTGGGCCGGAGGGAAGGGCCATGATCCTCGACGTCCAGGGAGTGCGCTTCCGTTACGGCAGTGAGGTTATTCTCGACGGGATCACCTTTTCGGCCCGCCGCGGCGAGGTGGTCATCATCCTCGGCCCCAACGGCGCGGGCAAGTCGACGCTGCTCCGCTGCCTCGACGGTCTGACCCGCCCCGACGAGGGGACGATCCTCCTCGACGGTCGCCCCCTGGCCGCTCTCGATGGCCCCTCGCGGGCCCGCGCCGTCGGCTATGTCCCCCAGAGACCGGAAGCCGCGGGACTGATCGCTTTCGACGCCGTCCTCCTCGGAAGGCGCCCCTACTTCGGGAGCCGGGTGAGCCAGAAGGACCTGCGCCGCGTCGATGCCGTCTTCCGGACCCTCGACATGGAGCACCTGGCCCTGCGCCCCCTCGACGCCATGAGCGGCGGCGAGCTCCAGAAGGTGACCCTGGCCCGCGCCCTCGCCCAGGAGCCGTCGCTGCTCCTCCTCGACGAGCCGACGAGCAATCTGGACATGAAAAATCAGGTCGAGATCCTCTCCCTCCTCCGCCACATCGCCCGGGGCCACGACATGGCCGTCGTGGCCACCCTCCACGATCTGAACCTGGCCTTCCGCTTCGGCGACCGTTTCCTCTTCCTCAAGGAGGGACGGATCGTCCAGGCCCTGAACGACCGGTCGGGACTGTCGGCGGACCTCGTCGAAGAGGTCTACGGTCTGTCCGTCGACGTCGGCCACCACCAGGGACTCCCCTTCGTCGTTCCCAAAGGCTGAGGCCACATCGTCGCTCCCTAGGCGCCATCTGGCCCTTCCCGGAACCTTCGGGAAGGGCCAGACTTGTGCCGTGGCCTATCGGAAAGGGGGCTAAGCACATGAAGGTTTTCGGTCCCGTACCGTCTCGGCGACTCGGAAGAAGTCTGGGTATCAACAACATCCCGCCCAAGGTCTGCTCCTACGCCTGCCGCTACTGCCAGCTCGGCAGCGCCCTGACGATGACGACGACGCGGCGCGGCTTCTTCGCGCCCGACGAGATCGCCGCTGAGGTGGCAATCAAGCTGGAGGCCCTGGGCGACTTTCTGGCCTCCGTCAGGCCCGCCGTCTGCCGCCTCTCCTCGCCGACCAGGCCGCCGGCCTGCGCCGACGTCCGCTGCTGCGACGAGGAACACCTGGCCGCCGCGACGGCGCTGCTGTCCGAGCGGGGACTGGACGTCCGATTGCTGAACGCCTACGAGGGGAACGACTTCGTCCGCACCGGCGACACCCGGGAGGCCCTGCTTTCCATCCTCTCCGTCCACCCCATGCGGGACGACGCCGTAAGGCTTTTCCTGGACCGGGACGAAAGGGGACAGGAAAAGCTCCGACAGGCCATCGACGACGGCGACATCCTGATAACCCGCTGGCGGGGAGCGACCTTCTACGCCCGCAACCTGCGCAAGGCCGCCGGGAGCCGCGGCTGATGTCCAAATTCTCCCGCGATCTTCTCGAGCATTCCTTCTATGGCCCTCTGTCCCGGCAGAAAGAGGACCCGACGGCCCTTCAGGAGAACCCCTGCCGGAACAGGATGAACTGGCCCGCCTTCAGGAGCTTCTGGGGCCCCCGGCCAGCTCTCTCTCAGCGGGCGCTGATTTCAAGCACCGATCGGGGCGGACCGGCGAAGAAGAGGTAGCTTCCGGTCGGGGCAAGGATTTCGCCGTCGTCGACGAGACTGTCGAAGAGGAAGGGGCTGTCGGGGACGACGACGATGGCTCGGGCCTCTCCGGGGACGTCGAAGGAGAGGATGGCCTCGTCGGCGATCCGCAGCCACTGGTTCTGTCCGTCATCGCCGACGGTGAGGCTCTGCCTCCCTTCCTTCAGGACGGGAGCGCTTTCAGCGGGACCGAAGAGGAAGGGGCCCGCCTGAAGGCAGCCTTCGTCGAGAAGGCGGATCTCGACCTGATCGCGGAAGGCGGTGGAGACGATGACCGTCTCCCTCTCGCCCGTGACTCGGTGAAGGCCCCAGCAGTTGACGTAGCCCGGCAGTTCGGGATAGAGATAGGACTCACTCAGGAGGACATCGGCGAAGGCCTGGGCCCGGGGAGGCAGGTTGCGGATGAGCCAGATGCGGCCGTCCATGGCCGCCTCCAGCGTCTGAGGCCTCTCCAGGGGCTCGATCTTCTGGAAGCGGATCACGTCCACTCCATAGAGGGGCACGGGGCCGGCCAGGAGGTACCGTTCCTCTCCGTCGGCGACGAAGTAGTGCGACGTCGACCGCCCCCCCTCTTCGGCATAGAACCGCCCGCCCCGATGGGAAAGGGAAAGAGGCCGGGCCTCGTTCCGTCCGAGGGGGACGATTTCAGCCGTCCTCTTCTTTCCGTCGAAGGAAAGGCGGTAGAGGTCCCCGCCGTCGACGTAGAATCCGGCCCATTCCTCGATCCCCTCGGGTAGGGGCTCGGCGGCCCCGGCCTTGACGAGGGGCTCCTCGACAGGGAGGGGAAGGCCCTTGTCGGCCAGAAGGGCCAGGACGATGGGCCGCGCCAGGGCCTCGATGTCGACGCGGCCGGCGACGGTCACGGCGAGGACGAGGCGCTCCTCGGGCAGGACGATCAGGTCCGTCGTGTAGCAGCCCGTCCCGCCCGTCTTAGCCAGAACCTGGATTCCTCGCTCCCGAAAGCGGGGTAATTCGGCGTAGTCCCAGCCGAAGGCGTTGAGCAGGGCCGGCCCCTGCTGTTTTTCGACGAAGGCCGTCGGCTGAGGGCGGAGCATTTCCGCCCGGGCGGCCTCGCTCAGGAGACTGGGACCGCCGGCAGTGAAGCTGTCGCCGAAGCGGCAGAGATCGTCCGCCGTCGACGAGAGCCCTCCGGCGCCGTAGACGGCGATCCACTCCAGGGGGTAGGCCCTGCCCGTCTTCTCGTAGACCCGGACTCCGGCGCCGCGCTCGCCGACGCTGGGGCCGGTGCAGGTCATCCCGAGGGGCTCGAAGATCCGCTCGGCGATAAAGGTCAGGAAGGGCCTGCCCGAGACGGTCTCGACAAGGCGTTCGGCCAGGGTGAAGCCGTCGTTGCAGTAGATGGAATGGGCTCCCGGATCGTGCTTGAGGCGGGCCTCCCTCATCGTCTCCAGGAGGAGCTGCTGGGCGTCGCCGATGTCGTCGTAACTGAAGAGGAAGGTCGACCCCGGCAGGCCCGAGGCGTGGTTGACGAGCATGCGGACCGTGATGTCCCGATGGCGCCCGTCGGCCATGACGAATTCGGGCAGGTAGGTCACGACGGGCCCATCGAGATCGACGGCGCCCTCATCGGCGAGGAGCATGACGGAGAGGGCAGCGAAGATCTTGCTCGTCGAGCCGATGTTGAAGGGGCTTTCCGGCCCCACCGGAGCCTGGCTCGCCCTGTCGGCGACGCCGAAGCCCTCGGAGTAGACGATGCGGCCTCCGTCCATGACGGCCACGGCGGCGGCGACGGCGCCGTCGTCGGTGACAGCCCTCCAGAGGCCCTCTCGGGCGGCCTCGACGGTCCGGCCGTAACCCTCCTGAGGCAGGGCCTGGACCGGAAGGGCGAAGGCAAGACAGAAAAGGGCCAAAACCAGACCTGTCGGAATCCTGCCTTTCAAAAGCCTCACCATTCCTTTCCTTCCGTCACGGCAAGCCGCCTAGGGCCTAGGTTCTCCAGCCGCAACGGCAGCGGCGGAGGGCCCCGGCGGCCACGACGGCAAGCGTTTCCAGATTCTCGTCATCGCCGTATCGCCCTGCCGTCACCGACGGAGCGAGGGCGACGAACCCCATGAGGATCGACCCGTCAGTGAGGTAGAAGAGACGGTCCGTCTCGTCGGGCAGGAGTTCCCGGGGAGGGTCGGGAAGACCGAGGTCACCGAAGAGCCTCCTGGCCGCCGAGGCTGTCGAGATGGAAGGCAGGGGAGGAACGGAAAAAGGCTGCCCACAAGGGGCCCAGGCGAGGTCGGCGGAAACCGAGACGCCGTCGGACCGACGGCCGGCCAGCCCGTACCCGCCTCGTTTCTCGTCGTGAAGGACGACGAGGACCTGGCGGCTCTGGCTCATTTCGGCGAAACCGTCGAGAAGGGATCCGACGAGGGAATCGACGGAATCGCTTCCCATGAGCGACCGCATGGCCTGGCGGAGGGCCCGGAGGGAGAATTCCCGCTCCGACAGCTCGGCGATCTGACGCTCCCGCTCCTCCCGGAGGGCGTTGACGGCCATGGCCCGGGCGGTGACGCCGCCCATGAGCTCGAGGACAAAAGAGGCCTCTTCGGAGGCGACACTCCCCCACTGAAGGAGGAAGAAGAAGCGGCGATCGCCCCCGAAGAGGGGCAGGACGACAGAGTAGGCCGGGCTGAGGCGGTCCAGGTTCTGCCGTCCCAGCACTTCGCCATGGCGATCGTCCAGGGGCACCGGAACGGCCGAGAGATTGCGGGCCGCGAAGAGCCCCTCCCGGGAGGGAAGGGGGCCTTCATCGCCGGCGACGGCGACGAGAACGCCGCCGTCGTCTCTGATGAGGGTGAGGCGCCGGGGCGCGAAACTCTCCCGCAGGACGTCGACGAGAAAGAGGACGAGGTCGTCGGGAGGAAGGGGCTCAAAGATGGAGGGAAAGGCGCTCTTGGCGGCATAGAGAAGGTAGGAGAGGCTGGCCAGGGTCTTTTCGCGATCGTCGATGGAGGCGAAGCGCCGCCAGAGGCGGACGAGGCCGTCGGCCGAGGCGAGGAGGGACGTCATCTCGTCACCGGGCGGCTCCGCCAGAAGGACGGCGACAACGTCGTCGCCGTCGCCGAGAAGGGCCAAGGCCCTCCAGCCGCCGGGGAAAAGAGCCCTGTCAGACTCATCGAGAGCGAGAATGGCGGGAGTAGAATCGCCCCGGGGAAGGCGACCCTTGAGGCGTGCCGCTCCCCCCCTGACGACGGGATCGACGGTTGTGCCGAAGGCATCGACGACATAGAGGTCGTCGCCCTGGGGCTGGAAAAGAACGGCCCTGTCGACGACCTCGGCCAGGCTGCGACCCAAAAGGGGCAGAACTCCCCCGCCGAGGAGGTACCGGACCTTTCCGTGGACTTCGCTGAGCGTCATGACGTCCTCCCTTCACGTCACCCTCCTGGCATGGAGGCTGGCGGGACTGATGGGCCACGGAGGGCCCTCCTGATGATTGTAGCTCACGACGGCGACGGGACGAAAGAAGAGTAGCTCAGCGGGACAGGCGGACCTCGGCCGCGGCGGCATGGGCCTCAAGCCCTTCGGCCCGGGCCAGGGCGGCCGCCACGGGAGCGAGGCGAGCCACTCCCTCGGCGGTCATCCTCTGACGGGTGCAGACCTTGAGAAAGGTTCCCGCCCAGACGCCTCCCGTGTAGCGAGAGGCCCTCAAGGTGGGCAGGGTGTGGTTCGGTCCGGCCACGTAATCGCCGAAGACTTCCGCCGAAAGGGCTCCGACGAACAGGGCCCCGTAGTTGTGGAGCCTTCCTACCAGGGCCTCGGCGTCGTCCACGACGAGTTCAAGATGTTCCGGCGCGTAGTCGTCGGCGACGGAACAGGCTTCGATGAGGTCGTCGACGACGAGGATCTCGCCGTTGTCCTCCCAGGCCCGGCGCGCCATCGTCTCGCCCATCGCGGCGAGGCGTCTCTCGACGGCGTCGGCCACGGCCCGGGCCAGGACCTCGTCGTCGGTGACGACGATCCCCCGAGCCTCCAGGTCATGCTCCGACTGGGCCAGCAGGTCGGCTGCGATCAGCTCGGCGTCGGCCCCGCCGTCGGCGATGACGAGGACCTCGCTGGGACCGGCGATGAAGTCGATCCCCACCGGGCCGTAACACTGACGCTTCGCCTCAGTGACGTAGCGGTTGCCCGGTCCGACGATCATGTCGACGGGGCGGATCTGCTTGGTCCCCCAGGTGAAGGCAGCCACGGCCTGGGCGCCGCCGAGGGCGTAGATCTCGTCGACGCCGGCGATGGCCAGAGCCGTCAGCGTCGCCGGATGGATCCGGTCCGTCCCTTTCATGACGGGAGTCGTGGCGACGACGCGGCCCACGCCGGCCACGCGGGCCGGAAGGGCCAGCATGAGGGCCGTCGAGAAAAGGGGAAACCCCCCGCCCGGGACGTAGCAGCAGCAGGAGGGGACAGGCAGGACGCGATGGCCCAGGAAGACGCCGGGACTCATCTCCCTCTCGGGAAGCTCCGTCAGGACCGTCTTCTGCCTTTCGGCGAAGGAGCGGATGTTGGCCGCCCCATCCTCCATGAGGCCGATCAGGCCGGCGTCGACGAGAGAACGGGCCTCGTCGATCTCCTCGGGGCTGACGCGGAAGACGCTGCGGGATGTGGCGTCGAAACGCCGGGAATAGTCGGCCAGGGCCCGGTCCCCGCCCTTGCGGACGTCGTCGATGATGGCCGCCACCTCCTCCCGGAGACGGGACGTCTCCTCAGGAAGGCGCGGCTTGGGCTGCTTTACGATGCGCATCAGTCTGTCTCTCCCTTCGGCGGCAACGCGATGGCGCTTCACCGCGGTCATTCTTCAGGAGACCATTCTACCTCATCGAAAAAGAGGGTGCCTCTTTCCCAAGGGCAGGGAAAAGAGACACCCTCAAGCCTATCCGCGAGGACTAGCGCCGCATGAGGAGGCAGGCCAGAGGCAGCAGGAAGAGGGCCCCGCCGGCTCCGGCGAGGGAGCAGCCGCCGCCGATGGAGTCGTCGTAGGCGGTGCGGAAGGTCCAGATGGGCGAGATCGTCACGTTGCCCTCTCCGTCACGGGCCCGGATCTGCCAGAAGTATTTCTTCGACGACTCCAGGGAAACGTCAAAAAGAGACAGGGAGAGGTTCTGAGCCTGACGCTCCATCGTGACGGCGTTCTCGCCGAGGTAGACGTCGAAAAGGAGACCCTCCCTGTCGGCCCTCCAGTGGAGGGTCACCCTCCCGAAGGGGACTTCCTCGGCGTCGGCGCCGGTGGGGTAGACCCGTTCCAGCTGAGCGGCCTCGATGGCCGCCGTCGAGAAGGAGTGGACCTTGCAGGCGATTTCCTCGTCGCCGCTGACGGCGCAGGCCTGCCAGTAATAGGTCCTGGAGGTCTCGACGACGACGTCGGCCATGGGAAGGCTGCTGTCGGAGAGAGTGACGGGGTTCATCTGACCGGCGCTCTCGCCGAAGCGGAGCCGGTAGGTCATGTCGGGGTATTCTTCCCAGATGAGGGTCAGCCGTCCCCGAGGGACGTCACCGCTCCCGCTGGCGGGATAGATGGCGTCAAGCGGGGCGGCAAGGGCCATCGTGGCGGAAAGAAAAAGCAGCAGCAGGGCAAGGGCAGCAGGGCGTCGGCGGGAAGAACCTCCCATGGAAGCCACCTCTCCTTCAAAATGGTTTCTTCTGTCCATCCTAAGCGGAACAGCCTCTTTCGTCCATGTCCGGCCGAGGGCCGGTCGGACCTTTTCGGTCCTCCCGCCGCCGAGGCCTCACTGGAGCCGGGCCTGGATTTCGCTCTTGCCGACGGAGGTGACGGCCAGGTTCGTGATCCGTTTCGTCAGACTCGCCACGAACTCCCGTGACGTGCCCCGATAGTCGACCTCGATCAGGCCCGTCCCGTTGGCGTAGCCTGTCGCCTTGGCCCCGTTCACTCCGGCCAGATGACGGCACGTCGCCAGGATCTCGTTGAGCTGGCTGAAGGAGGAAAGATTCGCCAGGGACAGACGGAGAACCGACGACGTCTCCCCGCCTCCGACACCCTGGGCCGAAGCGGGCGACTCCCCTTTGGTCAGTTCGGCGCCCATGAGGCGTGCCGCCTCCTGGAGGGCTTTTTCCCGGGCCTCGCCGGCGCTGTAACCGAGCTGCTTACCCGACGTCGTGCCGGAAAAGACGTACCTTCCCGTCGACGTGGCGTAGGCCTCGACGGCCAGCTCCGCTGTGGCCGTGAAGAGGCCGAACTCGTTCTGCCTCGCCTCGGGAAGGCTGACCCTGCCCGAGACGAAAAGCCCCAGACCATACTGGGAACGGAGCTTGACGATGGCCTCCACGTCCCCCTCAAGGGCAAGGCGCGCCGCCTTGCTCCGGCGGATCTCCTCCATCCTCTTGGGGTTGACGACGTTGTAGCCCTCCGCAAGGAGGATCTCCAGGATCGTGGCCTCGGCCGTCCCCAGGGACTGCCCCGAGCCGTCGGGAGAGGCCGTGCCGTCATGGATGACGACGGCGACGGACTCCTTCTTCGACAGGGCGGCCCCGGCCGGGCCGGACGGCACGAGAAGGACGAGGGCAAGAAGGGCCGGCAGGAGACACCCCGTCAAGGCCCGCTGTCTGGACATGGCCGCCCCCGCCCTCACAGCTTGTATTTGGCCCGGTATTCCAGGGCCGGCCGGTAGGCGGGATTGATCTCGAGGGCCCTGTCGAGCCACTGGGTGGAGTCCTTGCGTCGTCCCAGCTTGTGGGCCGTTCGGGCCGCCCAGTAGGCGTCGAGGTAGTTTCCGTCGTAGGCCTCGAAGGCATTCACGAAGGCCCCGTAGGCCTTGGAGTACTGGCCTTTGGAGTAGCTGTAATAGCCTCCCCTGTGGGAGATGAGGATGGCGTTCTTCGTCGCCCCGTCGATGGGGTAGGTCTCGACGACATCGATCTGATCCGACTGGTCCGCCGCTGAAGGCGACGGCTGAGACGGGGCGGAAACGGTCGCGGCCGGCGCTGGAGCCGCCGTCTCGACGGCTGCCGGAGCGGGCTGGGGCGGGGCGGGCACCGCCGCCGCCGAGAGCTGGACCGACGAGGTCTGATCGGGAGCTCCGATCTGGGCCAGGGCCTGGCGGGACCGGCTGTGGAGCTGCTCCTTTTCGACGTCGCCGAAGAAGAACTCCACCCTATCGCCCCGCTCGAGATCGCTTCCCCTGCCCTTGACGACGGCGCACTTGGCGTAGCGGGCCTGAACGTCATCGGCCTTGAGGATCGCCAGGGTCTCCTTCTCCACGTCGAGGATGGACCCGTCGATGCCGATGACGGGGTTGGTCTCCATATAGACCCGCAGGAGCTGCCCCTTTTCGACGCCGCCCGAACTGCCCACATCGACGGTCACGACCGACGACGACGACGAGAGGACGTTGTAGGCGTGGGGACTCACCTCGCTGACAAGGCGCCTGGCGATCTTGCGGACGCAGTCGTAGGTGGCCGCCGAGAGCAGGCCGCCGCTTTCTCCCTGGCCCAGGACAAGACCGCCCACATAGGCTCCCTCAAGGGAGTGGTCGGCCATGCCCGATTCGCGGATCGACGTCCTCACCTCGCCCGTCTCGACGTCGACGACGCGGACGTCGAGGGAGACCTTGGCCTTCGTCTCCCCCACGGCGACGCCCACGCCGACGCCGATCAGGGGAAGAACGCCGCCGGACGTCTTCGTGGTGAACTCCGTGATCGCCCCGGTGATGATGCAGTGGACCCCGACGAGACGGCCCAGGGAGACGGCCGTCCCCGTATCGATGAGGCCGGAGGCGGCCAGGCTCTGTTCGCGGGCGACACCCTCGAGCTGGCTCCTCTCGTAGACCGAGAAGGCTCCGGTCCGGACCAGCTCCGTCGTCAACATGTCCGTGATGCCCCGTCGGACGGCGTCGTCCACTTCGGACGACCCGGTGGCGTTGTTCTGAAATTCCAGGACGGCGATCTTCATCTTCGCCTGGGCGGCGGGGGCCAGAAGAAACAGGACGAACAGGGGAAGCAGGAGCAGGACCGATCTTCTTTCACGCGACAAGGCAGGCACCTCCAGATTTTTGCATCCTCAATGAAACGCGCCGAGGATAGCAGGGCTCTTCTCAATTATAGCCAAAAGATTCTGCTTCGGAGATTACCGAAAAAAGAGGAGGACCGCCTTTAGCGGTCCTCCTCTTTCAGCTCCTGTGCCCTCGCCCCCCTTGTGTCAGGAAGAGCCCCTCCTGCCCAGGAAAAGGAGCGGCAAGGCAAGGGCGGCAAGCCAGGGGGAGAATCCCAGGGCGCAGCCGCCGCTTTCCGACTCCTCCGTGCCCGTAAAGGCCTCGCGGAGCCAGGGGGCGTAGAGAACGTTTCCCGTGACGCCGTCACCCTGACCTCCGGGGTTGTCCTCGCTCTCCTTTGGCCCCGTCTCGTCGCCCCACCAGTTGTTTCGGGCATCGAGGTCAACGGCTGCGTCGTTGCGGAGGGCCCAGATCCCGTTGCCGGCGAAGTTGTTGTTCCTCACCGTCACCGTCGAGGCGTCGAAGCGGGCCGCCTTGGCCTCGACGAGACGGAATCCCTCGTCGTTCTCGTAAAGGTGGTTTCTCTCGATGGCCACCTCTCCGGGAAGGAGGGGGAAGAGGCTGTCCACGGCAAGGGCCGTCCCGGTGCCGGAGAGGACGTTTTCGGCCACCGTCACCCGGGTCCGGCTCGACCCGAGATAGCCCAGCCTCTGGAGACGGATGCCGTAGGAGAAGGCGCCGCGGATCTGGTTGCGGAGGATCTCCGTCGTCCTCTCGGCGTTGCCCAGGTAGAGGGCCGTCCCCCCTCCGGGGCCGTTGACGGCGAAGCGGTTGTCGCTGATGGTCACCTCGACGGGCTCGGCGGCCGATCCCATCTCCTCGACGACAAGGCCGAAGGAGAGGCAGTCGATGAAATCATTGGCGGTGATCTCCACCGTTCCCCGGACGATCCTCCCCAGGGAGATTCCGCCTGTGAGGTCGATGAAGTCGTTGTCGTCGATGACGAGGGCCGTCGCCGCTCCCCGGGCGATGTCGCCTCCCAGGGACTGGCCGGCAAGACTGATGCCGAAGGCACCCCCCCCGAGAAAGACGTTCTTTTCAATGATCGTCTCGGCGCCGTCCAGAGGCGCCGAGAAGTGGATGGCCTGGGCCGTGAGACCGTCGAAAAGGCAGGAGACGATGGAAACATCGTCCCCCTGAGGGACCTCGAAGAGGAGCCCCTGCTCCGCGCCGGTCACGGTGAAGCCCTCGAAGACGAGGCCGCTGGCGCGGACGGCAAGAGCCGAAGGCGCCCCGCCGCCGTCGAGGATCGTCCGGGCCGCCCCCTGGAGGGAGCGGATCCGCAGGCTTCCCGCTGTGATGACGAGGCTTTCCTCGTAAAGGCCGGGACCGACGACGATCTCGTCGCCCTCGCCGGCCCGGTCAAGGGCATACTGGAGGGTCCGGAAGGCCCCTTCGGCCGGATCGCGGCCGAAGGCGGGATCGTCCGTTCCGGACGGCGAGACATGCCACGTCGCCGCCGACGCCGGAGCGGCAAGGACGACGAGGGCCAGGGCCCAGACCAGAAAGACCGTCATCCACCGATAGCGCATCGTCACCCTCCTTTCCAGGTCAATCTCTGGGAATTCCCAAAGGCAGTTCATTGTACCACGGCGAAGGAGGGCGGCGCGAGGATCAGCCTACCAGTCGCAGAAGTCGAGGGCCATCTGGGCCAGCAGGGCCGAACCCCGCCAGAGAACGCCCTCGTCGAAGTCGAACCGGGGGTGATGGTGCGGCTCTCCCGGCCCGCCGCCGAGGAAGAAGAAGGTACCGGGCCTCTCCTGAAGGTAGAGGGCCATGTCCTCGCCGACCATCGTCGGCTGAGTCAGGGTGACGAGATCCTTCGCCGGCAGCACCCTGAGGGCCGACTGGCGGAAGGCTTCGGTGAAGGTCGGGTCGTTGACGACGGGAGGGGCCCCCTTGTCCCAGAAGACGATGGCCTCGCCGCCCGACAGGGCGGCCACTCCCCGGGCCAAGTCCTGGACGCGCCGTCCCAGGAGTTCCCGATCGTCGACGGTAAGGGCCCGGAAGGTCCCCTCGAGATGGACCTCGTGAGGGATGATGTTGAAGGCCTGGCCGCCTTCGATTCTGCCCAGGGAGACGACGGCCGAGTGGGAGGCCGGTATTTCCCGGCTCACCAGGGTCTGGACGGCGACGATGTACTGGCCGGCCATGACGATGGGGTCGATTCCCTTGTGAGGCGCCGCCCCGTGGGTGCCTCTGCCGCAGAAGGTGACGGTGAAGCGGTCCATGCTGGCCATGGCCGTCCCCGAGAAGGTGCCGATCTGGCCTGTGGCAAGCTCGTCGAAGAGACGCCCGATGTGGAGACCGCAGACGGCGTCGACACCGTCGAGGGCTCCGGCGGCGATGAGAGCCGCCGCTCCCTTGGCGATCTCCTCGCCGGGCTGAAAGAGGAAACGGACGGCGCCGTTCCAGGAGTCGGGGTCCTCGGCGAGGAGAGCCGCCGCTCCGAGAAGCATGGCCATGTGGCCGTCATGGCCGCAGGCGTGCATGGCTCCGCCGTCGGCGGCGAAGGGCAGGCCCGTCTCTTCGCGGATCGGCAGGGCGTCCATGTCCGTCCGGAGAAGGAGCGTCGGCCCCGGCTTGGGCGATTTCAGGTCGGCCGCCAACCCGGGACCCAGAGGCCGCGCTTCGAGACCCAGCTCTTTCAGGGCCTCGCCGATGTAGGTTTTTGTCCGCGGAAGCTCGAGGCCGACCTCGGCCAGGCGGTGAAGATCCCGCCGCCACCGGACGAGGCGGGGCTGTAGCCCCTTGGCCGCCTTCCCCGTTTGGTTCATCGCCAATCGCCTCCTTTTTTCGTAAAAAGGGGACGGGACCGAAGGCCCCGTCCCCTCACTCCATCCTAGCCCATAAGGGCCCAAAAGTCCCTAGGCCGTCAGCCAGGCGACGAGATTGTTCCAGAAGCAGCGGTAACCGCTCCAGTCGAGGAATTCCGGGGGACCCCAGTGGGGGGCGCAGTCGGAGGCGAAGGCCGCCGTGCGGCCCTTGCCGCACTGTCTCAGGGCGATGAAGGGATCTCCGTTGATCGTGGCCGCGACGACGGCGCCGTCGACGGCGACGGTCCGGTTGTAGCCGAGGAAGAAAGGCCACTCCCTCTCAAGGCCCTCGAAGACGGGATGATCGGGTTCGAGCACTTCGGGAACGACTCCCTGGGGGATCTCGACGCGGTCATCCCCGTCGAGGCAGCGGACGGGCAGAACGGAGGCGAGGGCTGTCTGCCCCCAGCGCCCCTTGCCGTCGATGCCGGAGAAGGTCATGTAGCCTCCGATCATGCAGAGGGCCCCGCCGCCGAGGACCCATTCGGCCAGGAGGGCCGTCCGGTCCGGCGTCCTCCGGCTTTTCGTGAAGGTGGCCGGCGAGAGCAAAAGGGTGTTCGATCCGATGTCGGAGAGGAGAACCACGTCGAAGGCCTCGAGGTCCTGCTCCGTCGAGGGAAACTGCTCCGGCGCCAGATGGTTGGGCATGAAGGTCACGTCGTGGCAGCCGCACTCGAGGGCGGCGATGAGAGCTCCGGCGCCCTCCTCGTATTCGTCGGTCGTGAAGCTGTCGAAGCCCTTGACGTGGATCGTGTGCTTCATCCAGGACTCGCCGGCAAGAAGAACTCTTTTTTTCATTTTCCTCGACCTCCCCATTCGAGAATCAACATCGCGTAGGCGACGATGCTCTGAAAGTACTCCTCCAGCGGCAGCCACTCGTCGGGCCTGTGACAGTTGGCGAGAGGGCCGGGACCGACGATGACCGTCGGCATTTTTCCGATGTTGCGCAGAAGGCGGGCGTCGTTGCCGGCGGGAGAGCCGTTGACGACGACCGGTTTGTGCGTCGCCGCCTCGACGCAGCCTCGGACTGTCTCGACGAAAGGATGGGACAGGTCCATCTCGAAGGGACGGCCCTCCTGGTAGATGGCCGTCCGCGGCGGGTTTTCGGCGAGCCAGGCGTCGCCGCAGGACCGGAGACGGATCGCCTCCTCGACGTCGGCCACGACTTTGTCGCGCTCCATCGACGGAAGGTAGTGGAGACAGAGCTTGAAGGTGCAGCGGTCGGGAACGGTCGAACCCGCCGTTCCCCCCTCGATGACGCCCACGTTGATCGTCGGAGGGGGCAGAAGGGGGTGACGGAACTCCATGAGCCAGCGACGCTCCAGGTCCTGAAGGGCCTCGATGAGGAGCATGGCCTTCTCGATGGCGTTGACGCCGAGCCATTTGCTGCCCGAATGAAGGGCCCGCCCCGTCACGTCGACGCGGAAGAAGAGAAATCCCATGTGGGCCCCCGTCACGGCCAGAGAGGTGGGCTCGCAGACGACGGCGCCGTCGGCCGTCACGCCCTCCATCAGGGCTCCCAGGGTTCCGTTGCCGCCTCCCTCTTCGTCGACGACGGAGAGGACGGTCACGTCGCCAGGCAGGGGGAAGCCGGCCTCCCTGACGAGCCGAGGCGCCATCAGGGCCGCCATGAGCCCTCCTTTCATGTCGTTGGCGCCCAGCCCCCAGACGCGACCGTCACGGACATGTGCCCCGTGGGGATCGAAGGACCAGTCGGCCCTCTCTCCCGGAGGCATGGTGTCGACGTGGCCGTCGAAAAGGAGAGAGGGGCCGCCCCGACCGCCGAAACGGCCCAGGACGTTCCAGCGGCCGTCATAGACGTGTCCGGCGTTTCCCTCTCCCCAGAGGGCGATCGCTTCGGCGACGGCCCCTTCCGTCATGGGCAGACGGCTCACGTCGGCACCGAGAGAGCGCAGGAGTTTTTCGATGTAGATCTGGCCCTGGGCCTCTCTTCCTCCGTCGATGCCGTGGCCCAGGACCTGGGTATCGATGGCTATCAGATCCAGCAGAGGCCGGAGATAGCTCTCCCTGTCGGCGTCGAGGGTCTGGCGGAGCCGGGATTCCATCGTCGTCACCGGCCGTAGAGGGCCAGGCAGTCGATGAGGAGATCCCAGAAGCGGGGGACATCGAGGCCGAGGGCCACTTCGGCGTTGGGCGCCTTGCCTGAGACGCCGAAATAGTCGCAGCAGGTCCGGCCGTAGGTGTGCTCGCCTCGGAGTTCGATGTCGACGCGCATGGTCTTCGTCCTGAAGAGGGTCGGATCGATGAGCCAGGCCACCGTCGTCGGATCGTGAAGGGGCGGAGCCGTCCAGCCGAAGACCTCCCGCTGCGTTTTCGAGAAGAATTCCATCAGTTCGACGAAGAGCGTCGCCACGGAGTTGTCCAGTTTCCGGGCCCGCTCGACGACGTCGGCGCCGCAGAGGGCCTGGCGGGTCAGATCGAGACCCATCATGACCAGGGGCCGCCCCGAGGAGAAGACGACGTGAGCCGCCTCGGCGTCGGCGCAGATGTTGAACTCGGCGGCGGAGGTGACATTGCCCAGCTGATAGGATCCGCCCATGAGGACGATCCTTTCGATCTTCTCGACGATGGCCGGCTCCTTGCGCATGGCCATGGCCACGTTCGTCAGGGGACCTGTGGGGACGACGGCGATGTCGCCGTCGGAAGCGAGGAGGGTCTCGATGAGGAGGTCGACGGCGTGACGCCCGTCGAGGGCCAGGGCCGGCTCGCCGAAGACGGGACCGTCGAGGCCCGAGGCGCCGTGAATGTCGCCGGCGATGATGGGCTCGCGCACCATGGGGCGCGACATGCCCGCCGCCACGGGACAGGCGAGACCGATGGCCTCGGCGACGAGAAGGGCATTGCGGGCCGTCTTGGCCAGGGTCTGGTTCCCGGCGACGACGGTAACGGCCCGAAGGTCGATGGCCGGATGAATGTGGGCCATCATCATGGCCACGGCATCGTCGTGACCGGGGTCGACGTCGAGGATGATTTTTTTCGGCGCTGCGGTCATGGTCACAGGTCTCCTTTCGGGCCAAGCGTCACTTGAGGGCGCTGCGGGCCCGGCGTTGGGCGGCCATCTTCCGTCCCATGGCCAGGGCCAGGATCGAAATGGTCGCCACATAGGGAATCATGAGAATGAACTGGGGAGGCAACCCCAGGGACTGGAGGCGGGAGCCGATGGAGTCGGTGAAGCCGAAGATGAGACAGCCGATCCAGCTCCTGATCGGATCGCCACCGCCGAAGAACATGGCCGCCACGCCCATGAAACCCCGCCCGTTGGTCATGTTCTCGGCAAAAAGACGGGAGTAGCCCAGGGAGAGGTAGGCCCCGGCCATGCCGCCGACGACGCCCGAGTAGAGCATGACCTCGAACTTGCGCCGGAAGACGGGGATGCCCGCCGTCTCCGCCGCCAAGGGATTGAGGCCTACGCTGCGCAGCCTCAGTCCCCAGACGGTGCGGTAGAGGAGCCAGGAGAGAAAGAAGACGAGGAGGATTCCCAGGGGCTCGAAGAGGGAGTAGTCGTTGAAGAGGCTCCGGAGGACCTCGTTGCCGTCGAGGAGGGCCAGGTGGATCCGTGGCAGGGGAACGATGGCCCTGTCGTAGAAGGAACCCGACGTTCCCAGGACCTTCTGGAGGAGGAAACGGGTCAAAGCCAGTGCGAGCATGTTGACGGCCATGCCGACGACGAAGATGTCGGCCTTGTAGCGGAGATGGGCCAGGGCCATGACGGCTGCGATGACGGTCCCGACGGCGACGGCAGCCAGAAGGGCCAGAAGCCAGCTCCCGCTGAAGTAGCTCACGGCGACGGCCGTGAAGGCCCCGCAGAGCATGATGCCCTCGACGCCCACGTTGAGGATGTCGGCCTGCTGAGTCAGGATGCAGGTCAGCGTGGCGTAGAGAATGGGCGTCGATGCCCGCAGGGTGGCCCGGAAAAGAGTGTAATTGAAAACGAGGGAGAGATCGTCGAACATGGCCTAGGCCTCCTTCCCCCTGGCGCCGCGACGGAAGAGAAAAAGACCCTCCATGGCGGCCAGGAGAATGAACATGGCGATGATGGCGTCGACGAGGGACTTGGGAATTCCCGTGAAGCGCTCCATGCCGAGGGAACCCGCTTTGAGGGCGGCCAAGAAGAAGGCCAAGAGGGGAACGAGGCGGATGTCGTTGCGGGCGATGAGGGCCGCCAGCATGCCGTCAAAGGCGATTCCGGGCGAGAAGCCGTCCAGAAAATAGCCGTAGAGACCCATGACCTCGATGGCTCCGGCCATGCCGCCCAGGGCGCCGCTGAAGACCATCCCCCAGACCATGGTCACCCTGGAGCGGATGCCCACGTGTTCGGCGTAACCGGCGTTCTCGCCGACGGCCCGCATCTTGTAGCCCCAGGTGCTGCGGTGAACGATCCACCAGGTGACGAGAAGAGCGGCGAGGGCGATGAAAAGTCCCGAATTGGCCCGGCTCGGCGGCAGAATGCGCGCCAGGCGGGCCGTGGCGGCCAGGGCCGCCGTCTGAGGAACGCCCGTCCCCGCCGAGAGGGGATAGCCCACGAGGTAGGACGTGATATAGATGGCCACGTAGTTGGCCAGAATGGTGACGCAGACTTCGTTGACGCGCCAGTAGGCCTTGAGGGCTCCGGGAATGGCCGCCCAGGCTCCTCCGACTGCCATGGCCGCCATCAGGCAGAGGCCGATGTGGATCGGGGCCGCAACGCCCGTGAGGGCCGCTCCGACCCAGGCTGCGGCGATGGCGCCCAGATAGAGCTCGCCCTCGACGCCGACGTTGAAGACAGCCACCTTGGACGAGACGGCAAAGGCCAGGGCCGTCAGAAGGAGGGGAACGAAGCGCTCCAGGGTGCCGCCGAAATTGAAACGGCCCCAGAAGGCCCCCCTGAAAAGTTCCCGATAGGCCTCGGCGGGGCTGTGGCCCAGAAGAGCGACGACGACGGCGCCGAAAAGGAGGGAGACGACGACGGTGACCAGAGTGCTGAGAGTCGAACTTTTATTCACGGCAGAGCTCCTCCCGTCATGAGGAGGCCAAGGCTCTCCTCGTCGGCCCCTTCCGCGTCGAGAAGGCCCGTGATCTGCCCCTCGTACATGACGGCGATCCGATCCGAGAGGGAGAGAATCTCCTCCAAGTCGGCCGACACGAGGAGAATGGCCGTCCCCCTGTCCCGGGCGCGAACCAGCTCGCGACGGATGTTCTCGATGGATCCGACGTCGACGCCCCTCGTCGGCTGGGCCGCCAGGAGGACCTGAGCCTCCTCGTCCACTTCCCGGGCGACGACGACCTTCTGGGCGTTGCCGCCCGAGAGATGGGCCGCCGGCGCCTCGGGACGGGCGGGCCTGATATCGAAAGTCTCGATGAGACGGCGCGCGAAGCGGCGCAGGGCGCCGACGACGAGGAGAGGGCCCCGCGACAGGGGCGCCCTGCGGAAGGCCATCCCGGCCAGGTTCTCCTCGATGGACATGGCCCGGTTGAGGCCGCGGGCATTGCGATCCTCGGGGATATGGGCCAGCCCCGCGGCGCGGACTTCGAGGGGACTTCTGTTCTGGATCTCCCCTTGACCGAGACGGATGCGCCCCCCCTCGACGGGACGGAGCCCGGCGATGGCCTCGACGAGTTCGCTCTGGCCGTTGCCGTCGATGCCGGCCAGACCCAGGATCTCGCCCCGACGGAGCTCGAAGGAGACGCCTCGCAGCTTGGAGAGTTCCTTGTCGCTGGGAACGAAGACATCCTCGACGGAAAGGACCACGTCGCCTGCCGCCCCCCCGTCGGCACGGCTGACGCCGAGGAAGACGTCCCGTCCCACCATGAGGCGGGCCAGATCGGGGATGGACGTGGCCGAGACGTCGACGGTGGCGACGTGGCGGCCCTGACGCATGACCGTCACCCTGTCGGAGAGGGCCATGACTTCGCGGAGCTTGTGGGTGATGAAGACGACGGACTTGCCCGATGCCGTCAGCGTCTTCAGGATCTCGAAGAGACGGGATGCCTCCTGAGGCGTCAGGACCGCCGTCGGCTCGTCGAGAATCAGGATCTCGGCCCCGCGGTAGAGGGCCTTTATGATCTCCACTCTCTGGGCCTCGCCCACAGAGATAGCGTTCACCTTTTTGTGGAGTTGAATGTGAAGGCCGTAATCGTCGATGAAACGGCGCACCCTCCCTTCGGCCTCGGCGAAGTCGATGCGCCCCCCGCTTTTCCTGGGCTCGAAACCGAGGATGATATTCTCCAGAACCGTCAGTTCCCGGACGAGCATAAACTCCTGATGAACCATGCCGATGCCGAGAGAGATGGCCCCAGCAGGCGTAAGGGCCTCGAAGGAGCGCCCCCTGACGACGATCCGTCCCTCCTCGGGCGCGTAGAGACCGTAGAGGGTCTTCATCATCGTCGATTTGCCGGCGCCGTTCTCGCCTATGAGGGAATGGACCTCACCGGCCCGGAGATCGAAACGACCTCCGTCGACGGCCCGCACGTTGGGAAAGTCCTTGACGATGGCCTCCATGACCACGATGGGCTGGCTCAAGGCAACTCACCTCTTTCGCTCCCGACGGCAGGTCCTCCGGAAGGGACCTTCCGAAAGACCTGCCTCTGGTGAAAAAATCAGTTGCGCCTGAAGCCCTCGTAGGCATCGACCTTGATGGCGCCGCTTCGGACCTGCTCCGTCAGCTCCCCGATCTTATCGAGAAGTTCCTGGGGGAACCTGTCGCCCAGGGCTTCTTTCATGACCGACATGTCGGTGAGGCTCACGCCGCCAGAGGCGATGCCCATCTCGACGACGGTGTCGCCCTTGAAGGTGCCGTCGACGACGTCTTTGACGAGCTCGTAGCTGGCCACGTCGACGCGCTTGAGCATGGACGTCAGGATATGGCCGGGGTAGATGCCGTCCTGATCAAGGTCGACGCCGATGGCGAACTTGCCCGCCTCGTGGGCGGCCTCGAGAATGCCGTTGCCCGTGTTGGAGGCGACGTTCATGACGATATCGGCGCCCTGGTCATACTGGGCCAGGGTAAGTTCCTTGCCCTTGAGAGGATCGTTGAAGGTTCCGGCGAAGGAGACGAGGACGCGCATCTCGGGATCGATGAACTTGGCGCCCTGCTCGTAGCCGACGAGGAAATCGTGAAGGACGGGGATATCCATGCCGCCGACCCAGCCGATGATCTTCTTGTCGTTGACGCCTTCGATCTCGGAGCGGGTCGTGAAGAGGGCCGCCGCCGCCCCGGCCAGGAAGGAGCCCTCGTTCTGGGCGAAGACGATGGACTTGACGTTGGGTGCCTTGATGGCTCCGTCGATGACGCCGAACTTCACGTCGGGAAAGTCGGCGGCGTGGCTGCCGACGATCTCGGCGATCTGGGTGCTGCAGGCCAGCACCAGGTCATAGCCCGCGGCGGCCATGGCCACCAGATTCGATTCCCAGTCGGCGGGATTTTTGGACTCCATGACCTTGAGCTCGACGTCGAAATCGGTCATGGCGCGCTCCAGCCCCTGATAGGCCGAGTCGTTGAAGGACTTGTCGCCGAGGAATCCGGCGAGGACGAGGGCCACCTTGACGGGCTTGTCGGCGGCCATGACGGGCAGGGCGAAGAAGCAGGAGGCGATGAGGCAGAGGGCGATGAGGACGCGGGACGTGCCTTTCATGGTTTATCTCCCCTTTCCAGATCGAGGCGCCTGAAGGCGCCACAGACAAGAAGCGGAACGGCGGAAAAAAGGGCGGTCAGGACCTCGGGCCATCACCTCCTGCAGGGGGCCCCGAAGAGCGGCGCACCTTCAGGGTCGTGTTCATCAGGACGGGACGGCGGCGGGGCAAGGTGCCGTCCCGCATCCGCTCCAGAAGAATCTGGACGGCCCGGCGCCCCATCTCCCGGCAGGGCTGGGCCACCGTCGTGAGAGGGGGGTTGAAATAGGCCGCCAGAGGGATATCGTCGAAACCGACAACGGAGACATCGCCGGGAACGGAGAGCCCCCTTTCGGCCAGAGCCGTGACGGCGCCGAGGGCCATGAGGTCGTTGCAGGCGAAAAAGGCCGTCGGCCTCCGGCCTCCGTCCAGGAGGACCGTGGCGCAGGCATGGCCCGAAGCGGGAGTGAAGTCGCCGCGCAGGACCCAAGAGGGGTCGAAGGGGAGTCCGGCGGCCTCCAGGGCCTGGCGGTAGCCCGTGACGCGATCGCCGCTGGGCGAAACCTGGGAGGGACCGGCGATGCAGGCGATACGCCGATGGCCTAGGGCGAGAAGGTGATCCGTGGCCTGACGCCCACCTCGAACGTTATCGATCTGGATCGAATCGACGGCGACACAGGGAATCTCCCGATCCAGCATGACGAGAGGGATGGCCAGGCCGTCGAAGAGGGCGGCGTCCCGTTCCGTGACGCCGACGTTGACGAGGAAGATGCCCCCGACGCGGTTGGCCGCCAGGACCTCGACGGCCTCCGCCTCCCTGTCGCGACGTCCGTCGGAGTTGCAGATGATAACGGCATAGCCCTCTTCGGAACAGGCGTCGGCCACGGCCCGGGCGATCTCGGCGAAATAGGGGTTGGTGGCGTCGGGCACGACAAGCCCCAGCAAGGTCGCCTCGCCTCGGCGAAGTCCCCTGGCGAGGACGTTGGGCCTGTAGCCCAGATCTTTCATGACGCCTTCGACACGGAGACGGACGGCGTCGCTGACACGACGGGTGCCGTTGACGACGTGAGAAACGGTCGTCACCGAGACGCCGGAACGTTGGGCCACATCTTTCATCGTCGTCACGAGAGACCTCGCCTCCTTGACGTAAACGGAAAAAGAGCGGATCGACATGAGGCAAAGGTTTGCGCAAACCTTTGCCTCATGCTAGGGTCTGAAGGACGACTTTGTCAAGGCAGAAAAAGAGGTCCCCTGGCCCAGGTCCGCCGAACGATCCCGGCCAGAAGCCTTCTTGATCCGGATCCGCCCGGGACCTGGGCGGGAAGGGACCTCCGTCGGGAAGGGGCGAGATCCCCTCCCTGCGGCGACCGGCGAAGGCCCTTTCTGCGCCCCTGTCCTCTCCGGGACCGCTTCCGCCTTGGGCTGGTTCCCTGACAGGGGGCCGGCAGGGACGACGTCGCCCTCCGGCTTCATGGGCCCTTTCGGCATCTCTGGGCACCCCCTCAGGGGGTGATCGTTCTTCGAGGAAGGATGTGCGTAAAGTGAAAAAAATCGTCGTCGTCGGGTCGATCAACATGGACCTCATCATGGAGACGCCCCGGCTGCCCGCCTTGGGAGAGACCCTTCTGGGAGGTCCCTTTTCGACGGCTCCGGGCGGCAAGGGGGCAAACCAGTCCGCCGCCTGTGCCCGCCTCGGCGCCGAAGCCGTTCACATCGGGCGCCTCGGCGACGACCTTTTCGGCCGTCAGCTCCTGGAGGTCCTCAAGGATGAGGGAATCGACACGTCGGGCATCGCCGTCACGCCCGACAGGAGCAGCGGCGTCGCCCAGATCTGCGTCGCTGGCGGGGACAACAGCATCATCGTCGCCCCCGGAGCCAACGCCCTCCTCTCGGCACGGGACGTGAGGGATCACCGCGACCTCTTCCGGGAGGCCCGGGCCGCCCTCTTCCAGCTTGAGGTCCCCCTGGAGGCCGTCACCGAAGGGCTCCGCCTGGCCCGGTCCGAAGGGGCCCTGACGATCCTCAACCCCGCTCCCTGGAGGCCCCTGCCCGACGAGACCCTCGCTCTCGTCGACGTCTTCGTCCCCAACGCCATCGAACTGAGTCAGTGCGCCATGACGGCCAACAGGGAAAAGGCCTTCGAAAAGCTTCTCGAAACAGGCGTCGGAGCCGTCGTCATGACAGCCGGCTCCGACGGGGCCTACTTCGCCTCGTCCCACCGGTCGGGCCACGTTCCGGCCCCGTCCGTCAACGTCGTCGACAGCACCGGCGCCGGCGACACCTTCACGGGCGCCCTGGCTGTCTCCCTCGCCGAAGGTCATCAGCTCCAAGAAGCCGTCCGCTTCGGCGTCCACGCCGGAGCCCTGGCCTGCACCCGCCTGGGAGCCCTGCCCGCCATTCCGCGACGGGACGAGGTGGAGGCCCTCCTGGCACGTTCCTGAAGAACGCCCAAAGACGGGCCAAGGGCCGCCTCGAGGCGGCCCTTGGCCCGTCTGCCCGCTTTCTAGAGCTCGTACTTGACGTGCCCCTTCTCCTCCGAGAGGCGCCGCGTCGCGAAGAGCTCCTCCAGGGCGACGTCAATCTCCTCTTCGGGGATGCTGTTCTTGAAGCAGTTCACCAGGTGGGACCGGAGGGAGCTGACCTTGCGGGGCCTCTTCTGGGCCTGGATCTTGCTCAGGTTTTCGATGATGGCCGCCGTGTATTTCGATTTGGGCTTGCTCACCGTCGACGACGGAAGCTGGGACAGGTGGGTGACTCTCTGCGTCCGGAGCCCCTTCTCGTTGGCGTAGTCGATGACGGCGTCATAGCCCTTGTCGTTGCTGAGGATGAAGACGACCTCGGGCCTCTCCGAGGCGGCGCAGATCGCCCCCAGCTCGAAGCAGAGGTGAAAGTCGAGGCTGTTTTTGCCCTGTCGGGCGATCTTGATCCACCGGCAGGCGTCGCCGAGGCGCTGGAGGGCCGCCACGGTCTCGAAGGGGAGGTTCTTCTGGTTGGGACCGACGAAGATCCACAGATGGGTCGACGTCGTGTCGATCTCGCCGACGGCGTCGAGGTTGATGTTCTCATAGTCCACCAGGACCAGTCGTTTCATCGCTTATCTCTCCTCATGGATTGGAATGGAGTCCCTTGGGCACCTCAATCAGGGCCGTTCCGGCCTCAAGGCCGTCGATGACGGCATGGAGCTCCCGGGGATCGGCGCTGACGACGGAGGCGACGGCCTGTCGCCGTCCCTCCTCGTCAAGGTCTTCCCTTTCGTCGATGTACCCCTCGGCCCGAAGCCGGGCCTCGAGCTGATCGATGGCCTCCGATCGGAAGTGGCGGAGCGCCCCCTCCCGGAGGGCAGCCACCAGGGCCCGGCCGTCTCCGCCGACGGACCGGGCCAGGGCCGATGCGGGGTTCAGGAAGCGGACCGAGACGGCTCCGGAGCCCTCCAGCACGGCGCCGTCGACGAGGCGGCCCCGGCCGCGTAGCCAGGCCTCGCACCAAGCCCGGGCGATCTTCGTCCGCAGGGCCAGACGGGCCCTCCGGGAAGGTTCAAGGAGACGGGGCGCCTGAGGTCCCGCGAGAAGAAGCTCGAGAGCACCCATCGTGGAGAGGCGAAGCTCGGCGAGAAGGAACCGGAGCAGGTCGAGGTCGTCCCGGAGAAGGTGAAAGAGATGGATGCCCCCCGGCCTCCGGGGATCCAGGGAGGGAACGCCGAGAAGGCGGCCGTAGCTCTCGGCGTCATGCCCCTCCGGAGAGGGCACGGAGGGGATGTCGACGCGGTGCCTTCCGGGGGGGCTCTCGCCCCGCCAGGCCCCGGGAGCCAGGTCGATCCTCCGGGGCCTCCGTCCCGTGGCCTCTTCCCAGAGAAGTTCCTCGTAGGGTCGGCTGCTGAGGTAGAGGACCTGCCGTCCCTGTCGGGCCAGTTCCTCCAGGCAGAGGACAACCTGGCCGAAGCGGTCCTCATCGCTGTTGGTGAGGGCCTCGTCGAGAAAGAGGGGCAGAGGCAGGCGCCCCTCTTCGACGCGGCCAATCCAGGCCAGGCGGAGAGCCAGCAAAAGCTGCATCCGCGTCGCCGACGAGAGCTCGCTCACCGTCCGGTCCTCCTCAGCCGCCCTGTCACGGACGAGGAAACCCCGGGAGGGATCGACGGCAAGCTCGAAGGCATGACGGGTGAAGCGGCCGAAGAGGTCGCGGCCCCGACGGAGCAGCTCCGGTTCCCGCTCCTGAACGAAGGCCGCCTCCACGTCGTCGAGGAGCCGCTCGGCCAGGAGGGCACGGAAAAAGGCCAGCCGTTTTTCCTCAAGCTGGGACCGGGCCTCGTCGACGGAGGCCGCCGCCTCTTCGAGGCGGCCTTCCCTCCGGGCCGCCTCGAGCCTCTCCTCGATGCGGCCGATCCTTTCACCGAGCGACGACCAGGCCTGTCCCGCCTCTTCTCTTTCGGCCCGGTCTCTCTCGAGTCCCGCCCCGTCGCCGTCGTCGACGCGGGCAAGCAGGTCCGGGCGGCTTTTGAGTGATTGGCGAAGGAACTCCTCGCGGCTGCGGGCCCCGACGAGATCTTCCCGCCGGCTCCGCCAGCTCTCGAGCCGCGAAAGACAGGCCAGAAGCTCAGTCCGTCCCTCCAGGCCGGCACCGTCGAAGAGGGCCTTCTCTTCGGCGTCGAGAAGGGAAAGACGCTCGGCCAGACGGCTGAGAGCCTCCCCGAGGGAGTCAACGGAAGCCTGGGCCTCGCCGACAGAATCGACGCGGCGCCGGAGCTCCTCCAGGGCCGAAGCGGCCGCGGCCGTCGAGGCCAGCCCCTCCGGCCCGGCCCAGCGCCCGATGAGGGCCTCGATCTCGGCCCAGCGCCGGGCCCGATCGGCCCGGAGACTGCGACAGTCGCCGTCGGCCTCGCGGCGCTCGCTCCTGAGACGCCGATGTTCGTCGGCAAGGCGGACGAAGAGGTCAAAACCCTGGACCGTCAGGCCGGGATCGAAGCCGACGGAGCAGGCCAGGGCGACGCGCTCCTCTTCCAACCGGGCCAGCTCGGCCTCGGCCCGGGCCAGGCCCGACCGCAGCTCCGAGGCGGCCAGGGCCGCCTCGCGTCGCCCCAGGAGTCGGGCCCTTTCGGCCTCGGCGGCCTTGAGGCTGCGCCGCACCGTCTCGTGATCCCATCGCGGCAGAGGGCCCTGGAAGGTCTCGAACCTCTGCCGGGCCTGACGGCGGCCGTCGCGGAAGGTCTCTCCCAGAGCCCAGAAGAGCCCAGCCAGGGAGGCGCCCAGGAAGGGAAGGAGCGCCCCTTCCCCGCGAAGACGGGCCAGAAGGGGCAGGAGGCCGGCGAGAGCGACGACAAGGGGCAGGGCAAGGCGCCTTCTCCCCCGGCCGTCGATGGCAAGCCATTCCCGGAGGGCCTCGACGGCCTCGAAGCTGGCCTCGAGGAGAGTCTCGTCGGGAGGTTCCGGGTTCTGAGCCAGACGGGCCCGGCCGCTGCGAAGCTCCTCCTGAAGGGCGTGGATCCGCGAGGCCAGTTCTTCGGCGCGGCTCACCGGGAGAGGCCGCAGGTCCGCCGGGCCCCGGCCGCCCAGGGCCCGGAGACTATCGGCCTCGGCCCGGGCGAGGGCGTCCCGTTCCCTCTCCCGGCTCCCGATCCGGTCGTCGAGGCGGCAGACCTGATCGAGCTCCCTGGCGGCCCTGTCCAGACGGCCCCGGTCGAGCCCTTCCTCCCCGAACCCCTTTTCCCTCAAAAGACGCCGCGCCTCGTCGAGACGCACCCTGAGGACCTCTCTCTCCCGGGCAAGGCGCTCCCGTTCACCGTCGAGGGCCTCCAGACGACGGGCCTCGTCACCGCTCAGCCGCGCCATCGCCGCGGGGAAGGACGCCAGGTGGGCCTCCGCCTCAAGGCGTTCCCTCCGGCAGCCGAGGAGGCTCAAGGCCCGTTGCAGCTCCTCCGCCTCGGCCAGAGCCTTCCTCGCCGCCCCGTAGCGCTGCCGCAGCTTGGGCAAGTCGGCGAGGGCCCGCTCCAGCTCCCCTCTTTCCCTCTGGACCTGGCGGAGATTCCGCTGCGCCTCGCCGAGAGCCCTGGCCTCCTTCTGCCCCCACCGGGGGCCGAGGGGGGAGCCTCCCCCGCCGCGGAGGGCGTCGAGATCGTAGCCTCCCCGCAGGATGCGGCGGAGCTCGCCGAAGAGGAGCTCTTCGTCGTCGGCCGCAAGGAGGGACTGGAGGTCGAGGCGGTAATGGCGGAGCTCCTCGCCGGCCGGGAAGGGCGGTCGGGCGACCTTGCGCCCGTCGCAGGTCCACTCCACGTCCCGGCCGCGGCGCGTCACCGTCCAGGCCGATTCCTCCCGGCGGAAAGAGGCGCAAAGATCCAGATCGACAGGACCCTGCCCGCCGTCGGCGAGAAGCCAGGTCAGGGCCCGGACGAGGCTGCTCTTGCCCGACCCGTTGGGGCCGACGACGAGGTTGGATCCCCCGTCAAGGTCATCGAGGACAAGGGGCGCGACGAGGCCGGGAAGGCGGAGGATTTCCAGCTTCGTCAGCCTCATCCTTCTTCCCCTTCCTGAGCGGCGAGGGCCTCGAGAAGAGCCAGTCCCTGACGGCGCAGCTCCTCCCTCAGGCCTGCCCCGTCGAGGCCGAGAGGTTCGAGCCGGGCCCACCGCTCGTCGCCGTCGACGGCCTCCAGGACCTCCCGCGCCACCGCCACGAGGCGGTCCCGTTCCGGCCCCTCGCCGTCCAGTGCAAGAAGGCGACGGGCCAGCAGACCGGGAGGATCGACTCTCCCGGCCCAACGGCGCAGGTCAAGAAGGGGCTCGACGGCGACGTCGAGGGAGGCGACAAAATAGGCCGTCCCGGCCTTGCCCTCGTGGACGATCTCCCCCCGTTCCGCCAGGCCTGCCAGGGCTGACGAGGGGAGGGCGCTTCTTCCCCGGAAGAGGACCTGCACCCCCACCGCCTCGGGCAGCCTAAAGCCGGCCAGGGAACGGTCGAAACGGCGCAGCTCGCCCAGGAGGGCCTCCCGCAGGGCGCCGACTTCGGTCAGGCCGGTCAGGTCCAACTCGAGCCTCTCCCATCGCAGAGGAGCCAGGACCCAGTGATCGACGGCAGTGACGCGGCCGCCGTCGACGACGACCAGCCAGGGGCCCCTGGGACCGGTTTCGCTCCGGTCGAGACCGCAGAGAGAGCCCAGGTAGCCCATCGGCCGGGGCGGGACAAGGGGATCGGGACGGTGAATATGCCCCAGAAGCCAGCCGTCGAGGCCGCTGCCTTCGAGCTCCCCTGTCGACGTCGGGGCGTAGGGACCCGAACCGTCCCGGTCCGTATGCAAAAGGCCCAGCGTCAGTTCCTCGCCGAGGGGGAAGGAGACGCCCTCGAGGGGATGGGTCTGGCATAAAGGGCCGGCCATGGACCACCCCCAGAGGCGCACCCTCTCGGCGCCGCCCTCGAGAAGACAGGACTCCCATCGCTCGCCACGCCCCAAAAGCCGGAGGGCGCCGATCTCATCGGCCAGGCGGGGCAGGACCTTTCCGTCGTGATTTCCCGCGACGGCCACGACGGCGATGCCGGCCCCGACAAGGCGTTCCACGCCCGCAGCAAGGGCCCGGTAAGCCTCGAAGAAGTCATCCTCCCTTTCGACGACGTCTCCGGCGAGGACGACGGCATGGACGGAGGCCTCCAGGGCGGCCTCGACAGCCCGACGCCAGGCCTCGGACGGTCCCAGACGGCGCGGATCTCCGTCGGCCGGCAAGGAGCCGGGCCTCCGGCCCAGGTGGATATCTCCCAGCGCAAGCAACTTCAGCGCCACGGCAAACCCTCCTCCACGGCTTCGTTCTCACCCTCTGGCGCAGACAACGTCATTTTAACCGATGAGGCGCCCTTCGCCCAAGGGGAAGGCCCTCGCCTTGTTTGCCTCCCGAGGAGTGGCTACAATTAAGGTTCCTCACCATGAGCCGACGAAACGCATTCGAAGGAGGACGAGGTCCATGGAATCCCCCCTGTTCAGCCTGGCCCTCGTCGCCGGGGGCCTGGCCCTTTTCCTTCACGGCCTGGAGTTCAGCGCCGACGCCTTCCGCCGGGGCCTGGGCAGTCAGGCCCAGCGTCTCATGACGACGATGGGTCAAAGCCCCTTTCTCTCCTTTCTTTTCGGCAGCTTCATGGCCCTTCTCTCCCAGAGCACGACGGCAGCCACGGCCTTCGCCGTGGGCCTCGTCGACGTGGGCGCCCTCTCTTTTGCCAGCTCCCTTCTGGTCATGATGGGCGCCAGCGTGGGGACGACGATCGTCGTCTTCCTCCTCAGCCTCGACCTGATCCGCTGGTCCCCCCTTCTTCTGGCTTTGAGCCTCGCCGCGGAACGTCTCGGTCCCAGGCGCTTCTCCAACTGGGCCCGCCTCTTCTCCGGCATTGCCCTGCTGCTCATGGGGATGCTCCTCATCGGCCAGGGCGTCGACCCCCTGGCCCGGTCCGAGGGACTCAGGGAGCTCATTCTCAAGGGATCGGGAAGCGCCCTTCTTCTGGCCATCCTCTCCCTGGGCGCGACGGCCCTCTTCCAGAGCAGCGTCCCCGTTTTGGCCCTGGCCATCGCCCTCGCCTCCGGCGGCCTCCTCTCGCCTTCGGCCTTTCTCCCCGTCGTGCTCGGATCACGGATCGGCAACGCCGCCACGGTCCTCCTGGCAGGCCATGGAGGCCGCCACAACGCCCGGGCCCTGGCCCTGAGCACCCTTCTCTTCCGCGTCATCGGCGTGGCCGCCGTCATCCCCCTCTCGGGGCTCTTCATGACCCTGGCGTCGCGGCTCGCCCCGACGGCGGGAGGGCAGATCGCCTGGCTCCAGTTCCTCGTGGCCTGGCTCAACGTGGCCCTTCTTCTCCCCTTCTCGACGGCTCTGGGTGAATTCGCCCTCGGCCGGGCCAGGCGGAAGAGGGGCGACGTCGGCGAGCCGCGCTTTCTCGACCCCCTCCTGGCCCCCTACCCCCAGGTGGCCCTGCCCCTGCTGGCGCGGGAGATGATCGGCCTGGCCAATCACGTCGAAGAGCTCGTCTTCCGGGTCCTCCACTGCCAGGGCGAGAGAGACCACCTGGAGACGCTGGGACGGGGCGTCCGGGAGCTGGCCCGATCCTGCATGGACTTCATCGTCGCCATGACGCCTCCCGGTGACGACGAGTCGGCCCAGGCCGAATATGCCTCTCTCACCTACTCCATGGCGGCCCTGAAGGAGATCATCG
The DNA here is from genome assembly GCA_016756725.1 of Synergistaceae bacterium. Classification (GTDB taxonomy): domain Bacteria; phylum Synergistota; class Synergistia; order Synergistales; family Aminithiophilaceae; genus Aminithiophilus. The sequence continues at coordinate 324,004 of JAESII010000004.1, forward strand.
ACATCGCCTCCCGCCGCCTCCTGCCCATGGCCTGCGCCCCGGGGCGGGCCATGGCCATGCTCCGGGCCGAGGAGGCCGAATGGGCCACCTTCGTGACGACCCTCAACGAGCTCGTCGGCGAGGCGCTGGGCGTCCTGGCCCTGGGCGACCGCAAGGGGGCCTTCCGGGCGGCGACCCTCTTCCGCAGCTACGGCGAAAGGGAAGAGGCCCTTCGCCGCGAACTGGCCCGCAAGGGCTTCCATCCCGGAAGCCGCGGCGAGATGGAGGCCTGGGACTTTCTGGCCGCCACGGGCGCCCTGGCCCGGGCCTCGATGGAGCTCGTCCGGGGGGAAACCGGCCATTGGGAATATCCCATCGACAAGGAGGTCAGCAGACGATGACGTTCGGCTTTCTGAAACGGACCAGGACGACCCCGAAGGAAGAGAACCTCCTCTTCGACAAGGACCGGCGGGAGATCCTCCGCCGCCTCGAAGAGATGGGGCAGGCCACGGCGAGGGCCGTCGACCGGGCCGTGACGGCCCTCGTTGACGGCGACGACGACCTGGCCCGCCAGGTCATTGAAGGCGATGACGTCATCGACGCCATGGAGGTCGACATCGAGCAGATCTGCCTCCGCTCCCTGGCCCTGCGCCAGCCCGTACGGGAGGATCTGCGCTTCGTCTTCTCCGTCCTCAAGATCATCACCGACATGGAGCGCACCGCCGACCAGGCCGCCAACATCGCCCAGAGGGCCCTCGCCCTCAACCGGCAGCCCCTGCTCAAGCCCCTCATCGACATCCCCCGCATGAAGGAGATCGCCCTGGCCATGCTCGACGACGCCCTCAAGGCCTTCGCCGGCGAGCAGACCGAACTGGCCCGGGAGGTCTTTCTCCGCGACGACGCCGTCGACCACCTGAACCGACAGGTCTTCGACGAGCTCCTCCAGATCATGGCCCTCAAGGGGGCCGTCGAAGCGGTGGGCCAGGCGGCGGACCTGATGCTCATCGCCCGCTCCCTGGAGCGCGTCGCTGACCATGCCGCCAACATCGCCGAAAGGGCCTACTTCATGATCACCGGAGACCGCATCAAGGAGACCCTGGGCCCCCGCACCCCGTCGGCCTGAAGGGCGCTTGTCATTTTCTCCTCTCCCTCCTATGATGCAGGGACAAGGTGTCATCTTTTTCTGGAAAGGAGGTGCACCCATGAGCAAGTTCGCGGGCAAGAAGCTGCTCCTTCTCGGAGAGCGAGACGGCGTTCCCGGGCCCGCCATGGAGGAAGTCTTCAAGGACCTCAGCGATGCCGAAGTCATCTTCTCCGTGACGGAGTGTTTCGTCTGAACGGCCGCAGGAGCCATGGACCTGCAGAACCAGCAGCGGGTGAAGGATGGAGTCGAAAAGCACGGCGCCGACAAGGTCGTCGTCGTCCTCGGCAGTTCCGATGCCGAAGGCGCCGAGATCTACGCCGAAACGGTAAGCGCCGGCGATCCCACCTTCGCAGGTCCTCTGGCAGGAGTCTCGTTGGGACTCCCCGTCTATCACATCTTCGAACCGGAGATCAAGGAAGAGATCGATCCTCAGGTCTGGGAAGAGCAGCTCGGCATGATGGAAATGGTCCTCGACGTGGACGCCCTCGGTCAGGCCGTCAAGGCCATCCGGGAGCAACACAGCAAACACGGCCTCTAGTCGGGGCGACCAGGGGCCTCCCGCCAGCGGGGGGCCCTTCCGCACGGCCCGACGGAAGCCGACGGAAGAAGGGACGGGACGGGACATGACCAAACCGATCCGGACAGCCCTCCTCAAGGGACTGGCCTTTATCGACCAGAACTGGGCTCCGGCCCTCTCCATGACCATCGGCAGTGCCCTTGTGGCCGCCGCCATCGCCCTTTTCGTCATCCCCGCCAGACTTCCCGATTCGGGAGTGACGGGGCTGGCCATCCTCATCAAGTACGTCTGGAACATCCCCGCCTCCGTCGGCGTCTGGGGCCTCAACGCCCTCCTCTTCGCCTACGGCTGGAAGGTGCTGCCCCGCCGCTTCCTGGGCTGGACCTTCTACGCCGTCGTCGTCTTCACCCTCCTCCTCCAGGTCTTCAGCCGCCTCCCGGCTCCGCCCATTTCGGACCGCTTCCTCCTCGTCGTCGCCGCGGCGGCCCTCAAGGGAACGGGGGGTGCCATGGTCTTCAACGCCGGCGCCTCCCTGGCGGGAACGGACATCATCGCCTCGGCGCTGCGACGCAAAAGAGGCGTGGAGATCGGCAAGTTCACCTTCTACATCAACGTCTTCATCATCGGCCTCTCCCTCCCCGTCGTGGGGCTGGAGAACATGCTCTACGGCCTCGTCCTGCTCTACATCAACGGCTGGTTCATCGACAACGGCCTCAAATCCTTCGACATGCGCAAGCAGGTCATCGTCATCGCCTCCGATCCGGGCGAGGTCAAGGACTACCTCATGAGTGAGCTCCACCGGGGAGCGACGATCCTCAAGGGCGAGGGAGCCTTCACGGGACAGCCCAAGGACGTCCTGCTGGCCGTCCTCACCCCCCGCCAGGTCGTGGAACTGAAGCGACATCTGGCCCGGACCGACCCGCGGGCCTTCGTCATCCTCTCCGACGCCTCCGAAGTGGTCGGACGGGGCTTCAAGCGGTGGAAGGCCATCTGAGAGAAGAGAGGACGAACTATTGACTTAAAATTAAACTTTCTCCCTCGGCGGCAGGGCTCAAAATTTCACTTGCATTACGGGCGGCTCTCCCTGTAAGATTAACGGCGGTGGTGATCCCGTCATCTTCAGGAGGTCCTCGTCCATGGTGCGCCTCGTCATCGCAACAGAAGAAGTCCAACCCCTCTGGATCGTCGATGAGGACATCCTCTCCGCCGCCGGCCAGCCCCTGGTTCTCCGGGGAGCCGTCGTCACGCCGTCACTGAAGGCGGCCATGATCCGTCACGGCATCGAGCGCGTCCGCGTCCGCCCCGACCCCGAGGAAGCCGATCTCGACTGGAGGCCCGGCGAGGTCCTTCCGGCAGGCCTCGTTCTCAGGGCCCGCCAGAAGGTCCAGAAGCTCTTTGACGACACGGCCCGGAGGCGCTCCCTGTCTCCCCGTCTGCTCGACGCCGTCGTCGAGCAGACGGGCGACATCGTCAACCGCCTCTTCGAGGGGCCTCTCCCCCTCTTCGCCGAGCTTCGCTCCCTTGCCCGTTTCGACGACTACACCCACGAACACTCCTGGTCGGTGCTCCTCCTCAGTCTCGCCCTGGCCCGAGCGGCTCAGGAGAAGGGGCTTCTCAAGGCACTGACCTATCAGGACCGGCTCACCCTGGGCGTGGGGGCCGTTCTCCACGACATCGGCAAGGCCAGCCTCCCCAGGAGCCTTCTTCAGAAGCCGGGCCCCCTGGACGAGGAGGAGTGGAAGCAGATGCGCCTTCATCCCCAGAAGGGAATCGACCTCCTCCGGCCCTACGACAGCGTCATGCCCCTCTCGCGGGCCATCGTCGCCTTCCATCACGAGCGTCCCGACGGAGGGGGCTACGGCCTCGCCAAGGGCTCGACCCTCCAGGACGGACACATTCCCGAACTGGTCCGCCTCGTTGCCATCGCCGACGCCTACGACGCCATGGTCTCGTCCCGCCCCTACCGACGGGCCCGTCTTCCCTTCGAGGCCCTCGACGTCCTCAAGGCCGAGGGTGGACGGCAGTTCGACGAAGACCTGGCGCCCCTCATGGCCGACATCGTCGTCGCCTTCCCGGCAGGCAGTCTTCTTCTCGCCGACGACGGTTCCGTCATCACCGTCCTCTCCCCCGGCGACACCTCCGGCAGAGGCTCCCTCCCCGAGGGCCTCGTCGTCGCCACCTTTTCGGAACGCTCCCGAGGCCGCCTCGGCCAATCCCTTCGCCTCGGCGACCGGTCCTCTCTCCTTTTCGGGGCGGCCAGCCCCGAGGACCTCGCCGCCACCCTCCTCGAAGAGGGCTCCCAGGACCCCGTCCGGGCCGCCCTGGACAGCTACCCCCCCAGGCTCGTCGCCGCGGCCCCCCTCTGGGACGAGCTCCTCGCCTACGCCCTCGCCAGAGAAGAGATGGCCCTGAGCCGCTGATTTTCCCTTGACGCCGCCCTTTTTCAGCGCTATAAAGAGAATGTGAATTCACTTTCTCTAATCCGGGAGGACTCTCATGAGCCGTCAGCGCGTCGACAGCGTGACACGACAGGAACAGATTCTCGATGCCGCCCTGGAAATCGCCGCCCGGCGGGGGCTGAAGGGACTCAACATGACGGAGATCGCCGCCCGCGTGGGCGTCGTCCCCTCCGCCCTCTACCGCCATTTCGACGGGCGGGAGGCCCTTCTGGACGGCATCGTGGACCGGACGCGGCGCAATCTCGAGGCCAACCTGGACCGTGCAGCCCGGTCGGGCGGAAGCCCCGCTTCCCGCCTGAGGCTCCTGCTGGAGCTCCATCTCGACCTGGCGAGGAGGGAGCCGGCCATTCCCGTCATCCTTCTGTCCGAAGAGGTGCTCCTCGGCGAAGGGCCCCGCCGGGACCGGCTCAGGGAAACGGTGCGCCGCTACCGGCTGGCCGTCGCGGAACTGGCCCGGCAGGCCCTGGAAAAAGGGGACGACGGACGGGCGGCCCTGGCCGCCTTCGCCCTCGTCGGCCTGGCCCAGGCCACGGCCGTCTCGGCCCTGGTCACCGGCGAAGGCGGCGACGCCGAACGGGCCCTCGAGCTCTGGGACCTGATGGCGCCCCTCCTTTTCGGCGCCCCTGCGGGAGCGTGACCGGTCATGGCCTTCCGAGGCAAGGGAAGGGGCCCCCGCCGTCTCAGGAGGGCAGAACGGGGTCGCGGCGCAGGAAGGCCGTCATGCAGTGGACGGCGCCCCAGCCCTTGATGATCTCCGACAGGTCCACCTCGATGCAGGTGACGCCCGCTCCTTCCAGCAGCTCCCGGGTCCGGGGGTTGCCGGCGGGCATGACGACCTTGCCCGGGGCGAGAGCGACGAAGTTGACGCCGAAGGTCTGCTTCACCTCTTCGACGTGGGGGTTCTCGACGAGGGTGAAACCCCGGTCGAGGAGGGGCCGGCAGACGTCGTAGGGGACCTGCCAGGGGAAGATCATGACCGTCTTCCTGTCGGCCACGTTCATGATGCCGTCGAGGTGGGCATGACCGTAGGGGATCTGGAAGGGGAGGAAGGTCGTCACGCCCTGATCCCTCAGCTCCCGCTCCACCTGGGCGACGCCTGAAGCGTTGGCCCGGGACCCCGTGCCGACGATGACCGTCTCGCTGTCGAGCCAGAGCAGACAGGCACCCTCGAAGATCCCCTCGCCGGAGATGGTTTTCACGATGGGCACGCCCAGCCGGGCCAGGGCCTCGGCGGCGAAGCGCTCCTCGCCGCGGCGGGCCTCCATGGCGGGGCGGCAGACGATGGCCCCTTGGGGCGTCATGAGGACCTGATCGCGCATGAAGAGGGCGTTGGGCCGGTCCAGGCGCCCTCCCTCGACGTAGTGGACCTCGACGCCGTGGCTCCGGTAGACCTCGGCCAGGGCGTCGTGCTGGGCCCGGGCCCTTTCGGGGTCCATGAGAGCCTTGAACCGCACCGCCGCCGGGTCGGTGACGGCATCGACCTCGGGGCCCGGGCGGTGCATGAGGACGGCCCTCAGCGTCCCCACCTCGGAGTCGCAGTACCAGTTCCCCCAACAGGAGGCCATCTCTTCGGCAAAGTTCCTTTCGCTGGGAAACCAGCGCTCTCCTCGAATCGTCACCTGCTCCATTTTCTACCTCACCTTCCGGAACGTCAGGGGCAACGGGGCCCCCTGAGGGGATGGCCCCTTCGCCAGGGGCGCCGCTGCAGTCGTCTCCATCGGTCCGTCTCTGTCTCTTCCCGTCTAGAAGACGGGCGGCGAACAGCAGACAAGGAGACGGGCCCGCTTCTTGCCGTCGCGATTTTCGTAACGGTGGGGCACGGTGTTGTCGAAATAGATGAAGTCGCCTTCGCCGAGATCGACGGGAGGCTGGAGGCCGTAGAAGAAGCGGACCTGTCCTTCCAGGACGTAGAGGAACTCCTCGCCGTCATGACTCAGGGCCCGCCCGCTCTCCGCTCCCGGCGGGAAGGTGATGATCTCGGGCTGCATGCGCGCCTCCCGGGACATGTGGAGGAAGACCTCGACGATGGGCTCCCGCCCTCCCGTGCTCCGCCGGAAGGTGTAGCCCTCTCCGGCCAGGACGGGGTTGAGCCGGGGCGGCGCCTCTTCGGCCACGAGGGCCGCCAGGGAGACTCCGAGGGCATCAGCCAGCTTGCGCAGCGTCGCCACGCTGGGCTCGACCTTGTCGTTTTCGAGCTTCGAGAGCTGGGCCGCCGAGATGGAGGCCCTCTTTGAAAGCTGGGACAGGGAGAGATCCTTGTCCTGTCTGATCCTTCTCAGGTTCCGGCCGATTTCGGACAGGCCAACCGCCTCCCTCGGAAAAGCCGTCAGTGGTGGAGGATCTTGCCCAGGAACTCCCGGGCCCGTTCCGTCTTGGGGCTGGAGAAGAACTCCCGCGGCGGCGTGATCTCCAGCACCGAACCCTGATCCATGAAGACGATCTGCTCGCAGATCTCGCGGGCGAAGTTCATCTCGTGGGTGACGACGACCATGGTCATGCCCGTCGACGCCAGCTGGCGGATGGCGTCGAGAACCTCCTTGATCAGCTCCGGGTCCAGGGCCGACGTGGGCTCGTCGAAGAGAATCAGATGGGGGTCCATGGCCATGGCCCTGGCGATGGCCACCCGCTGCTGCTGCCCTCCCGAGAGCTGCTGGGGAAAGGACCGCGCCTTGTCAGCCAGCCCGAGGGAACCGAGAATGGCCAGCGCCCTCTCGCGGGCCTCCTCCTGACTCTGGCCCCTGACGTGAACGGGAGCGAGGGTCACGTTGCCCAGAACGTCCAGGTGGGGATAGAGGTTGAAGGACTGGGAGACGAAGCCGATGTTGGCTCTCAGCCGGTTGATGTCGGTCCTGCGGTCATGGACGGAGATCCCTTCGACGAGGATCTCGCCGCTGTCGATCCCCTCCAGGCCGTTGAGGGTCCGCACGAGAGTGCTCTTGCCGGCCCCGCTGGGACCGATGAAGGCGAAGACCTGGGATTTGGGGATGTCGAAGGAAACCTCCTTGAGGACGCGGAGGGAGCCGAAGCTCTTGGAAACGTTCCTGATCGAAATGGCCCTATCCGTCATCGTCGTCTCTCCCTTCATTCGCGGACGCCCCGCCGCTCGAAGAAGGCGATGATCTTCGAGAGGGTGAAGGTCATGCAGAAATAGATGACGGCGATGAAGGTCCAGATCTCGATGGACCGGAACGTCGTCGCCACGAGGTTCTTGCCGACGAGGGTGAGGTCGACGACGGAGATGACCGAGACGAGGGACGAATCCTTGATGAGGATGATGAACTGCGACGCCAGAGGAGGAAGGACCTTGCGGAGCGCCTGGGGAAGGATGACGAGCCTCATGGCCTGGACGTAGGTCATGCCCGAGGCGCGGGCGGCCTCCATCTGCCCCCTGGGGATGGCCTCGATGCCGGCCCGGACGATTTCGGCGACGAAGGCACCGGAGAAGATGGCCAGGCCTACGATGGCCGACCAGTAGGAGCCGAGGCGGAGGAAGCGGCCGAGGACGAAGAAGATCCACATGAGCAGGACCAGCAGGGGCACGCCGCGGAAGAACTCGACGTAACAGGCCGCCAGAAAGGAGATGACGCGGTTCCGCGAGACCCGGCAGAGGCCGGCGACAGCGCCGATGGGAATGCTCAGGACCAGGGCGAGCAGGGATATTTTCAGCGTCAGCAGGGCACCCCGAAGGAAAAGGGGAAGATTCTGGGCGATGACGCCCCAGTTCATGACGTACAAAGAACCCCCTCCTTAACGGTGAAGGGTCGTCCCGGGGCCTTGCGGCCCCGGGACGCCGTGACCACTGGCCCTACTGCTGGGCCATCTCGTCCATCCACTCCGACGACTCGAACCACTTGGCCCGCGAGGCCAGCTCGTCGGGACTGCCGATGTAGTGCTGGAGGAAGGAGTTGACCCACTGGATCATGGCGAAGTCGTTGAGGCGGACGCCGACGCCGAGGTTCTCCTTGCTGATCAGATCGTAGATGCCGCGGACGGCGTCCTTGTGCATCGTCTCGTACATCCTGATGCCCGGCTCGTCGTAGACGATGCCGTCGGCCGCACCCTGGACGAGGGCCGCCGCGGCCTCGGGGAAGGTGGGAAAGTCGAGGATCTGGGCCTCCTTGAAGAGGGCCTTCGCCAGAAGGGCTCCCGTCGTCCCCTGGGAGAGGGCTATCCTTTTGTCGGGTTTGTCCAGATCCTGCCATGACCGGGTCGTCTGGTCCGAGGCCGGGACCATGATCACCTGGCCCGTGGCATAGTAGGGGTCGGGGAAGCTCACGGCCAGGGCCCGGTCTCCGCGGATCGTCATGCCGGCGATGAGCATGTCGATCTCACCGGTCTGAAGGGCCGGGATGAGCCCGGAGAACTCGAACTGGCGGAAGGTGACGTCCACGCCCAGGGCCTTGGCGATGGCCCGGCCGAGATCGATGTCGTAACCGATGAAATTCCCTTCCTTGTCGAGCATTTCAAAGGGGAGATAGCCGGGGGCCGTGCCGATGACGATCTTCTTGGCCTTCAGCACCTTGTCGATCGTCGACGGCGTCGCCGCCAGGGCCGCAGCGGCGACGAGAAGCATCGCCGTCGCGAGGGCCAACAGAACGAAACCCTTTCTCTTCATGGTTGCACCTCCTGATCGAATCTTTCTCTTTCACTCTTCGTGACCGACTCCCTTCCGGGGAGCTCGAAACAGGCGCTCACCTCTCATGCTGCCTGGCCTCACATCCTTTCCTCAGGCTCGCGGCCCCGTCAGTCGTCGTCGCGGACGAGGGGCAGCGTGGCGCAGTGGAGACCGCCGCCATGTTTGGAGATCTCCGTCCAGGGCGTCGACGTGACGTCGACGCCGCGACGGGACAGCCTTTCTGCCGTGTAGGGACAGCCGCTGTCCATGACGACCCGTCCCGGGGCCAGGGTAAGACAGTTGATGGCCAGCGTGCCGTCGCGGTAATCGACGGGAATGGCCTCGATGCCGAGTTCGTCGAGCGTCTCCAGGAACCAGTAGGGGAGACGCTCGACATTGACGGCCGCCTTGTCGTGATCGACCATGACGATGCCGCCGTCGAGATGCATGGCGTAGCCGGGCAGGTCCACCTCGATGAGGCGCCTCCCCTGGGTCTCGAGGACGGACCGGAGCTGGGCCGCGCCGGATCGGTTGCCGCGGAAGCTGAGGCCGACGACGGCCGTCTTCTCGTCGAGAAGGCAGAAGCTCCCCCCTTCGAGAAGGCCCTCTCCGTGGATCGTATGGAGGATGGGCATGCCGATCTCGGCCAGGGCGCGGTAGATGTAGAGCTCCTCGCCACGGCGGCCCGTGCCGTAGTCGCGCCCCACGGGCCCCATCCGGCCCAGGACGGCGCCGCCGTCGACGATGAGCCCGTTGTCGCGGACGAAGAGGGCGTTGGGGTCGCGGGGCCCTCCCCCGGCCCAGACGATCTCGACGCCCTCTTTTTCGAGAATCGCCACGAGGCCGTCGAACTCCTCCTGCATACGGGCCAGATCGGGGGCCCTGTCGGAGCGGAAATACCACTGTTCGTCGTCGTCGATGAGGGCCTCCAGGTCGGGGTCGTACCTGTCGGCTTTCATGACGTCGATCTCCTCGCCGGGGCGATGGAGCAGAAGGGTCCTCAAGGTCCCCACGTCGTTGCGCAGGCCCCAACGGCGGCCCCATACCCGCTTCTGCATGTCCCGATCCTCGAAGGGGGGCGTCGCCTGGGGCGGAATTCTCTTCAGCACGGCATGGTAATACTGGGAACTGTCACGAAGGCTCATGACGACCTCCTCTTTCGCCTGTCGGGCAGATCGGCCTCCAAAGGAGCCTCTCCATCCCGCCCCGCATGGGGTTAACTTCCAGGAAAAAACATTCGCCACAAGAAACTGCTCTCCAGATACCATGACCGGGGCTTTCTGTCAATCCGTTTATTGTCTTACCATTCTTGATTGTTTTTCGCCCTCCTCTTGAAGTCTCTGGCGGTTAGAGGGGGCGTCAGCGCCGATTAAGTGTGTCTACTTTTCTTCACCACATCGAGGCGATAGAATGAGGCCATCCCGACGGATCACCACCGATAGGGTTTTTGACAGGGAGGGGACAGGATGGATCAGCAGAGTCATTTCTTTTTCGGCACCTGGGAGCACCTGGGCGACGATCTTCCCATCGAGCGCGCCCGTCACTGGTTCAATCCGGGCCGCCTGAAGGAACGGTCGGCCTCGCTCAGGAAGCTTCCGCTGGAGCGCATCCTGGGAACGCTGGAGCGGACGGGCAGGCTCCTGACGGACCGTGACGGCACCTACCGCCGGCGGATCATGGAGGCCATGCCCGACGTGACGGGCTATTCGCCGGAGCTCGTCGCACGGGCCACCGACGCCCTGGCGACCCTTCTTTCCCGGGATTTTCTCCGGGAGCGCCTCACCTGCCTCGGCGATCCCCGGACCCTCGACCACTGGGTCAAGCTCCCCCGCCGGGGGACGGCCCGGGCCCTTCCCCTGGGAAGCGTCTGCCACGTCGCGGCGGGCAATATCTTCCTCGGCTCCATCGACTCCCTCCTCCTGGGACTGATCACGAAAAACGTCAACGTCCTCAAGCTCTCCCGCCAGGACCGGGTCTTCCCCTTCCTCTTCCTCGAGGCCCTCATGGAGGCCGAAGAGGAGGGAGAGGTCAGCTCCCACCTGGCCTTCACCTACTGGCGACGGGCCAACGAGGCCATCACGGAGCTCATCAAGGGGGGAGCCTTCGACGCCATCCTCCTCTTCGGCGGCGAAGAGGCCGTGAGGGAGTACAAGAACGGCCTCGCCGCCGAGACGGAGCTTTTGGCCTTCGGGCCGAAGATCAGCTTCGGCGTCGTCGCCTCCGGCCTCGACGGGGCCGCTCTCGACGAGGCCGCCCGGGGCTTTGCCCTCGACATCTGCCTCTGGGAGCAGCGGGCCTGCACGAGCTGCCAGAATCTCTTCGTCGAAGGCGACGCCGGAGATTTCGCCGGACGCCTCTTCGAGGCCCTGGAAGACCTCTCGGAGACCCTCCCGCCGGGACGGGTCGAGCTCGACGAGGCCGTCGAGATCCGCAAGGAGCGCGAACTGGCCCGCTGGCGGGCCTTCAGCGGCGAGGGGCGCCTCTTCGAGGGGCGCCGGGGGAGCCACACCGTCATCGTCGGCAGGGGCGCCGACATCACGCCGTCGCCACTGAACCGGACGATCTACGTCAACGCCGTCGACGACCTGGAGGAGCTCACGAAGGGCAACCTCCGGGGCATGACCTGGTATCTCTCGACGGCGGGCGTGGCGACCCCGCCCCGGCGCCTTCAGCCCCTCGTCGAGTCGCTGGCGGCCCTTGGCGTCCTGCGCTTCTGCAGGCCCGGGACGATGGGCCTCGGTTTCGACGGGACGGCCCCTCACGACGGGGTCCAGATTCCCCTCAAGCTGGTGCGCCTCGTCAACCGCGAAGATCTGCCCACGGACCTGCTCGGCCAGAACCGCATCGGCGGCGCCGAGCGGGAGGCCCTGCTCCTCGCGCGCCTCAACGCCGTCCTCGCCAAGGCCATGAAGGCCCCCTTCTACCGCCGCCACCTGGAAGGGGTCTCCCTCCCCCTGAAGAGCCTCGAGGCCTTCGCCGGACTGCCCCTCCTCGAAAAGAGCCATCTCGTCGATCACTGCCCGCCGGCAAAGAGGGACATGATCACCGACCCCGACGCCCCCTTCTACGTCTTCGCCTCGGGAGGGACTTCGGGCAAGCCCCGCTACGTCCTCTGGACGCCCGAGGAGTTCGCCCTCTCCGGCAAGGTGACGGGCGAGGGTTTCCGGGCCCTCGGCCTCGGTCCGGGCGACCGCGTCGCCAACCTGCTCCGGGCCGGGGCGCTCTGGACGGGCTTTCTGGCCTTCAACCGGGCCCTGGAGGAGACGGGATGCCAGATCCTCTCCATGACCTGCAACCAGTCTCCCGAGGAGACGCTGGCCATGCTCGACGAACATCGCCCCAACGCGGTCATGGCCATGTCGAGCGCCCTCCTCGCCCTGGCCGAAGCGGCCCTCCGCCAGGGGTGGACGGGCTCCATCGACAAGGTCTACTTCACCGGCGAACCGCTGCCCGAGGCGGGCCGGGAGGTCCTGCGCCGCGTCTTCGGCTGCTCCATCCTCGCCTCGCCCCTCTACGGCGCCGTCGAGATCGGCCCCATGGGCTACCCCTGCGAGGCCATCACGGACCCGACGGTCTTCCACGCCGCCGAGGACTGGTGCTACACGGAGATCGTCGACGGCGAGATCGTCGCCACGACGCTGACCCGGGAGCTTCATCCGCTGATCCGCTTCCGCATCGGTGACCGGGGCGCCTGGCTCGACGAGCCCTGCCCCTGCGGCCGCCACTGGCCCCGCTTCCGCCTCCTGGGACGGACGGGCGACTACGTCCGGGTCCACTTCGGCAAACTCTACGTCGACGAGATCCAGAAGGCCCTTGAGCCCTTCCCGGGCCTCTCGTCGGATTTTCAGATCCGCGTCGATCCGCTGGGGACGAAAGCTCGGGTGACCTTCGCCGTCGAAGTCCTCGACGAAGGGCTCGTCGGTGACGGCCCTCTGGCGGCCCGCCTCGTCGAGGCCATCCTCGACGGAGCCAAGGTCTACAGGGACCCCCGCAACAGGGAGCTCGAGGAACTGACCGTGACCCTCGTCCCGGCCCAGTCTCTGGAGCGGGTGACCCGGACGGGCAAGATCCGCCGCATCGTCGACGGGAGGCTTCCCGAGTGAGACGGCCCGCCCGGCTGACCCTGCCCAACGAGATGGGCGTCCTCGGGCCCCTTCAGGCCTTCGTGGCCGAGGCGGCCCGGGCCCGGGGATTCGGGCAGAAGGCCCTGGCCGAGATCGAGGTGGCCCTGGAAGAGGCCGTGAGCAACGTCGTTCACCACGCCTACGAAGAGGGCGAGGAGGCGGCCTTCGACGTCACCGTCGAGGCCGTTCCCCTGGGCCTGGCCCTGACCGTGGCCGATCGGGGCATCCCCTACGCTCCCGAATCGGTCCCCGCCTACAGCGCCCCCCGAGACGCCGACGAGGCGCCCTCGAAGGGACTGGGCCTCTTCCTCATGCGCCGTCTCGCCGACGAGGTCACCTTCAGCAACCTCGGCCCCCGGGGCAAGGAGACGCGCCTCGTCAAGTACCTCTCGGACCGCTCCGTGGCCGACGAGACCGAGAGCCGCCCCATCGGCACGCCGACGGCCCCCTTCAAAGGCCCCCTTGCCTGGACGATCCGGCCCATGCGCCCCGACGAGGCCATCGAGGTGGCCCGCTGCGCCTACGAGGCCTACGGCTACTCCTACCCCAACAGCCACCTCTACTACCCGGAGCGGGTCGTCGATCTGAACCGCGACGGCCATATCGCCTCCTTCGTGGCCGTCTCCGACGACGACATCCTGGGCCACTGCGCCCTCGAAATGGACGGCTCCGACGATGCCGTCGAACTGGGGATGGCCTTCGTCAAGCCCCGCTACCGGGGACGGAATCTCCTCAAGGAAATGACGGAACACCTCATCGGCGAGGCCCGACGGCGCGGCTACGGCGGCGCCTTCGTCCAGTCCGTGACGACCCACGGCGCCTCCCAGAAGGCCGCCCTCTCCCAGGGTTTCCGCCACAGCGCCCTCCTCGCCGGCTTCTTCGCCCCCTCCATGAACTTCCGCAAGCTCGCCGGCTGCAGCGACCAGCGTCTGACCCTGGCCTACCAGTACCTGCCCCTGGCGGACCATGAAAAGCGGACCGTCCACGTCCCTGCCCGGCACGGCCCCTTCCTGGCCGAACTCTACGGCTCTCTGGGGCTGAAGCGGACCTTCGGCCCCGGCTCGACGCCCCGGGAGGAGGGAGCAGGACACCTGACGGCCCGGCCCGTGGAGGCCATCAACGCCGCCGTCATCGACGTCGACTCCGTGGGCACCGGCACGGAGGCCCAGCTCCATCATCTGGTGCGCCAGTTCTGCCTGCGCCGGACCGATGCCGTCCTCGTCCGGATCAGCCTGGAAGACGGAGCCGCCCCGGCCCTCATCGAGGCCCTGGAAGAACGGGGATTCCTCTTCTGCGGCATCCTGCCCCGCCGCCGGAAAGACCGGATCGCCCTGATCTACCTCAACAACTGCACCGTCGATTTCGATTCCATCGCCGTCGCCGGCGACGGGGCCCGGAGACTTCTCGACTACGTCAGGCCCCTCGCCGAGGCACGAGAGGAGATATCACGATGAACGCCCTGGAACGTCTCTGCTTTCTCGACAACCCCTTTCTCCCGCCGGACCGGACGGAAGCCCTCTTCGTCGAGGCCTTCCGCGAGGCCGTCCGGGCCCAGCGGCGAATCCACCCCTTCCTGAGGGAGATGGACGAGGCCCGCGGCTTCGATCCCGCAGCCATCGCCTCCGTCGACGACGCCCTGGCCCTGCCGCCTCTTTTCGTGGGGACCCTCAAGCTCCACGACTTCCTCTCCGTCCCGGCCGAATCGGTCGTCCTGACTCTGACCAGCTCGGGCACGTCGGGACAGAAGACGCAGCTTTATTTCGACAGGCCCAGCCTGGACCGGATGGAACACCTGTCCCGGAAGATCTTCGCCGCCCTGGGCTTCTGCTCCGACAGGCCCGCCCACTACCTCCTCTTCAGCTACGACCGCTCCGAGGCCAGCGACGTGGGAACGAGCTGGAGCACGGAACAGAAGATGGCCTGCGCCCCCGCCAAGAGCGTTCACTGGCTCCTCCGCCGCGACGGGGGAGGGGCCTTCGCCTTCGACGCCGCGGCGACGGCGCGGCTTTTGATTGACCTCGCCTCCGACGGCCCCCTGAGGCTGCTGGGCTTTCCCGCCTTCATGCACAAGGCCCTGACCGAGGTGGCCCGACTCAAGCCGGGCCTCGTCGTCGACGGCGAGAGCTTCGTCATCGCCGGAGGGGGCTGGAAGAACCATTCCGGCCAGCCCATGAGGCAGCCCGAATTTGCCCGCTTCGTCCAGGAAAGCTGCGGCCTCCCCGCCGAAGGCGTCCGCGACGTCTTCGGCATGGCCGAACACGGCGTCCCCTACGGGGCCTGCTCCCAGGGCCACCACCACGTGCCGGCCTGCTCCCGCCTGGCCGTCGTCGATCCCCTGACGCTGAAACCCCTCGGCCTGGGCAGGGAGGGGCTGCTCCTGCTCCTGTCTCCCTGGAACAGCGCCCTGCCGAACCAGGCCATCCTCTCCACCGACGTGGCCGTCCTGGAGGAGAACTGCCCCTGCGGCCTGGCCGGGACCTACATCGCCTCCGTCCGGCGCGGCGGCACCCACAAGCACAAGGGCTGCGCCATCGCCGCCCAGGAGATCCTGGACAGGATGGCGGCCCTCTCCTGATGGGCCTCTTCCCTTCGGGGATGAGGGACCATCCCCTGGTCCTCTTCCCCGACTTCCGCAAGTTTTTCGCCGGCCGCTTCGTCTCCGCCGTGGGCGACAAGTTCTTCTCCATCGCCCTGGCCTGGTGGGTCGTCAGCTCCGGCGGCTCCAACAGCAGCCTGCACCTGGGCCTGCTCATGGCCATGACCATCGCGCCCATCGTCCTCTTCGGCCCCTTCATGGGCACCCTGGCCGATCGGTTTCACCGCAAAGGGTGCATGATCGCCGCCGACGTCCTCCGGCTCCTGCTGCTGCTTCTGCTCGTCGCCCTCCTGGCGACGGACCGGCTCACCCTGCCCGTCCTCTACCTCCTCGTCTTCGCCATCTCCCTCTTCATGCCCCTTTTCGAGGCCGCCGCCAACAGCTCCCTTGAGGCCCTCACCGACAGGGGCCACGTGGCGGCGGCCGCCGCCGTCAACTCGACGGCCTTCCAGTTCTCCTCCGTCATCGGAGCCGCTCTCGGAGGAGCTGCCCTGGCGGCCCTGGGCTCGCTGGGGGCCTTTCTCTTCGACGGAGGGACCTTCTGTCTCTCCCTCCTCTTCGTGGCCGCCATCAGGTCCGATCTGTCGGCGCCCCATCGGGGCAAGGCCCGCTCCGGCTACGGCAAGGAACTGGCCGAGGGCTTCGCCTACCTCCGGGACAACCGGCCCGTGGCCCTTCTGCTGGCCGTCTTCGGCGCCTTCAACTTCTTCTTCTCGCCCCTGCTCCTCTCCATCCCCCTGGCGGTACGCTTCGTCCTCGACGAAGGCCCTCTCTGGGTGGGGCTTTTCGAGGGCTCCCTCGCCCTGGGCGCCCTCCTTGCGGCCCTCGCCCTGAGCCTCCGCCCCTTCGCCAACCCCTACGAACGGTCCGTGCTGGGCCTTTCTGCCACCGCCACGGCCATCATCCTCTTCGGCGTCGTCGGCCACCGGGAGACGATGGCGGCCTCCCTCTTCGTGGCCGGCCTGGGCCTGGGCACGGTGAACGCCACCATGCCCGCCTTCTTCCAGCAGATCGTCCCCGATGCCGTCAAGGGGCGGTTCTTCGCCCTCCTCACGGCCGTCTGCTACGCCGTCATGCCCCTGGCCTTCATCCTCTTCGGCTTCCTCAACCACGTTCTCTCCCTGCCCGTCCTCCTGGCCGCCAACGGAACGGGCGCCCTCCTGCTGGCCCTGGTGGCCCTGAAACTGCCACGGGCGGCGGCGGAGCCGGGCAAGACCGGACCCTAACCGCCCCTTCCCTTCGATCGGCAAGGAGGTTCTGCCATGAGACGTCTGACCGTCACAGCCTTTCTCTTTCTCCTGCTTCCCGCGCCCCGGGCCGTCTGGGCCCTGCCGGCCCTTTCCGACGCCGAGCTGGCGGGACAGACGATGATCGTCTTCTTCCGGGGGGCCGAGCTGGACGAAACGCGGCTGCTCCTCCTCTTTCTGGGGACGCCCTACGACATCGCCCTGCTGCCCCGCGCTGCCGCCGCCGTCGCCGCCTATGGCGACGACGGCTTCACCCTGGAGGCCCTGGCAAGACTCCTCGGCGGCGAGATCTCCCCTCAGGGGCGGCTCCCCGTCGACATTCCGGGCCATCTGCCCCGGCGATGGGGACTCCTGCGCTTCCCTTAACGCCCCCTTTCCCGTAAACTTTGATGTAAACTCGAAACAGTCCACTTTAGGCACAGCCTCACTTTTCAGAACAAACCGCAACCTCCGGAGGGATGACGCCGTGAAACTGGAGCGAACCGTTCAGAATGACAAGACCGTCCTGTCCCTGTCGGGACGGCTTGATGCCATGACTGCTGCCGACTTCGAAAAGGAAAGCCTCGCCTGGATCGACGGTGGCGATCGGAAGATCCTTCTCGACCTGGCCGAACTGGAGTACATCAGCAGCGCCGGCCTCAGGGCCATCCTCGCCCTGGCCAAGAGGGCCAAGGCCGTCGGCGGGGCGCTGGCCGTCTCGTCCATGACTGGCATGGTCGCCGAAGTCTTCACCATCTCCGGCTTCGACGCCTTCATTCCCGTCGCAGCCGACAGGGAAAGCGGGCTCGAGGCCCTCTGACGATGGCCCTTCTGGCAGAGCGGGTCTTCGAGGCAGACCGGGAGGGGATCGGCGCCATGACGTCCTTCGTCATCGCCCAGGCCGAAAGCCGGGGCCTGCCGCCCCGCCGCCTGCCCCACCTGGAGCTGGCCCTGGAGGAAGCCCTCGTCAACATCTGCACCTACGCCTACCGGGAGCCTCCCCGGGAGGTGACGATCCGCCTCCTCGAGGAGGGAAGCCGCTTTTCCGTCGAACTCGTCGACGAGGGAATCCCCTTCGACCCCCTCGAAGAGGCCCCAACACCGGACCTGACGGCCGATCTCGACGGGAGGGCCGTCGGCGGTCTGGGCGTCCTCCTCATCCGCCGCGTCACCGACGAGGTCCACTACCGCCGGGAGGGAAGCCGCAACGTCCTTGCCCTCGTCCTGAAAGGGGAGGCCTGACTTTTGCGCCGCCTGGACCCTTTCCTCCTGGCCGCCCTCTGCCTGTTTTTTTCCGGCCCGTCCTGGGCCTTCACGACGGTGCGCCTGACCCTCCAGTGGGTCTTCCAGACCCGGCTCGCCGGCCATTACGTGGCCTTCGTGAAAGGCTTCTGCCTCCGCCGGGCCCTGGACGTCTCCGCCGCCCGCGGAGGGCCGGACCGGGACCGGGAGATCACCTCCCTGAAGGATCTCGACGGTCGGACCATGAGCCTCTGGGGGAAGGCCTTCAAGGGAGCCTTCCTGGCCCTGCTTCAAGACCGTGACGTCAGGCCCCGCCAGAGCCGGATGGGGGGGACCCCGCTGCCCTCCATTCCGGAGGAGCCCATGGGCCATCTCGACGAGACCCTCTCCAAGAAGACAGCCTCGACGCTGAAGCGGGGCGGCCTCATCGGAGAGGCCCCCTCCTGCGGGGTCTTCCGGGGGCTCCGGCGGTGAGACTCCACCGCAGCCTGGCCGGGAAACTCCTCTGCTGGGGCTTCGTCGGCTCCTCCTTCGTCCTGGCCCTCGTCGTCGGCCTGGGCTACGTCCAGGCCCGATCCCTCCTGGAAGAGGAGCTCGAGGCCAAGGCCCGCGAACTGGCCCAGGCCACGGCCAACAGGATGGCCATCGTCACCGAGTCTCTGGAACGGACGACGGAGACCGTGGCCGACCTCGTCGACACCTTGGCCGTCGACAGGGCCGCTCTCGCCGAGGTGATCGCCCGCACGGTGGAGCGCAACGCCGAAATCTACGGCTCCGCCCTGGCCCTTCTTCCCCGGGAGGGGGAGGAGCCCTTCGCGCCCTACGTCTACCGCGACGGCGACGAGCTGGTCCGGACGAGTCTCGCCGCCGAGAGTTACCGCTTCGACGTCCAGGACTGGTTCGTCCTCCCCCGTCACGGCGGGGCGCCTCAGTGGAGCGAGCCCTACTACGACGAAGGGGGCGGCAACGTCCTCATGGCCACCTACTCGGCCCCCCTGCGCGACGGCCGGGGCGATTTCCGCGGCGTCGTGACGGCCGACCTCTCCCTGCCCTGGCTCACCTCCTTCCTGAAATCCCTCCCCCTCCTGGGCCCCGAGGGCTTCACCTTCCTCCTCTCCGCCCAGGGGACGGTCATCGCCCACCCCGACGAGGCGCTCATCATGAACGAGACCCTCTTCAGCCTGGCCAAAAGCCGGGACGATGACGGCCTGGCCGAACTGGGACGGCACATGATCGGCGGCGAGGCGGGCTTCGGCGCCGTCACCCTTTCGGGACAGACGGGCTGGACCGCCTTCGCCCCCGTCGGCGACACGGGCTGGTCTCTGGCCGTCTTCTTCCCCCGCAGCGAGCTCCTCCGCGACGTGGCCACCCTCAGCCGCACCCAGGGAGCGGCTGCGCTGATCGGCATGATCCTCCTCCTGGCCGTCATCGCCTTTTTGGCCCAGTCGATCACGAAACCGCTGCGGGCCCTCGACGGGGCCGTCCAGGCCCTGGCCGGAGGCGACGACGAGGCCCCCCTCCCCGATCCCCGGGGCACCGACGAGGTCTCGCGCCTGACCGCCTCCTTCGCCGTCATGAGAGAGGAACTGCGCCGCTCCATGGCCGAACTGGCCCGGACGGCACAGGCCCGGGAGCGGATCGAAAGCGAGCTGCGCATCGGGCGGGCCATCCAGATGAGCCTCATCCCCAAGACCTTCCCCCCCTTTCCGACGCGGAGCGATTTCGCCCTCCACGCCCTCCTGGAGCCGGCCCGGGAGGTGGGCGGCGACTTCTACGACTTCTTCCTGACCGATGACGATCACCTCTGCCTGGCCGTGGGCGACGTCTCGGGCAAGGGCGTCCCGGCGGCCCTCTTCATGGCCGTCACCCGGACCTTCCTCAAGGCCCTGGCCCGGGAGGAACGATCGCCGTCGCGGGTCCTGGAGCGGCTCAACGACGAGCTGGCCGAGGGCAACGACGCCTCCATGTTCGTCACCCTCTTTTTCGCCGTCGTCGACCTCCGCCGCGGCCTGATGCGCTACGCCTCGGGAGGCCATCCCTCGCCCCTGGTAGCCCGCCCCGACGGGACCGTCTCCACCCTGCCCCGCCCTCGGGGCCCTCTCGTCGGCGCCCTGGAGGGGATGACCTTCGACGAAGGCGAGAAGACCCTGGAAAGGGACGACCGCCTTCTCGTCTTCACCGACGGCGTCACCGAGGCCATGACGGCCAAGGGAGAGCTCTTCGGCGACGACCGCACCGCCAGAGCCCTTTCGGCTCTGGCAGCCCTCTCCTGCCGGGAGATCGTCGCCGGCCTTCGGGAGCGCCTGGTCCGATTCGCCGACGGCGCCGACCAGTCCGACGACATCGCCCTGCTCCTTTTCACCTACAGCGGCAAGGGGAGCTCTGATCCATGAAGATCACCGCCAAGATCTGCCTCGCTCTTTGCCTCGTCTTTCTCATCGTGCTCACCGTCATCGCCGCCTTCCTGGCCGGTCACAACGAGCGCTATCGGATCGCAATCGAGACGGAACGCGCACGAGGAGCCGCTCAGCGCCTTAAGGATCTCGTCGACTATCAGGCAGACAATCTCCTGGCCTACACCGTCGACATGGCCCACTGGGACGACACCTTCGCCTTCATGAACGGCGAGGAACCCGACGAGAGCTACCTCAGACGCAACCTCCCCGACGAGGCGATGGCCATCGACGGCATCCTCTTCTTCGACGACGAGGGGCGTCTTTTTCACGGCGAGGCGCTCCGAGGAGCCGACGAGACCTTTCTTGCCTCCTTCTCCGAAGCGCTGAAGCCCTATCTCGTTGTCGCCGGCGGCGAGGAACAGCTCCATGCCGGCCTTCTCCGATCGGACAGAACCGTCGCCTTCGTCGCCGTCGCCCCCATCAAAAGAAGCGACGGCCGGGGAGAATCCCGGGGAACGCTGGCTCTGATCCGCCTCGCCGACGAGGTCGGCGCCCTGACCCGTCGCCTTGCGGGCCTCGACGTCACCTTCAGCGGTCTGGACGGGGACGACGGGTCTGGCGGCGCGGCGCAGCCAGACACCCTCTCTTTCGAGAGGAAAGACGGCGTCCTCAGGGCGACGACATTTCTGGAAGATCTCAAGGGACGGCCCGTCTTCGAGGTCTCCATGGCCATCGACGGCGATCTGCGGGAACGCCACCAGAAGGATTTCTTCCGCCTCGTCGTCGCCCTGGTCATCGCCTTTCTCGCCCTTCTGGCAGTCGTCTTCATCTTCATCGACAACCTCGTCCTGAAGCGCCTCAAGACGATGCAGGCCGAGATGAAAGAGATCGCCCACTCCCCCCTCCTTCAGGGCAGTCTCACCGTGACGGGGTCGGACGAGCTGGCCGACCTGGCCCGCCACGGCAACGACCTCATCGCCGCCCTCGTCAGGGCCAGCAACAGGGAACGCCAGGCCAACCAGCTCTTCAGCTCCCTCGTCGACAACATCCCCGGCGTCGTCTACCGGAGCCGCGACGACGCCAACTGGACCAGGGAATATCTCAACGGCTCCTTCGAGGAGATCACGGGCTACGCCGTCACCGACTTCCTCCTCCGCGAGGACCGTTCCTTCAGCGAGATCGTTCACCCCGAGGACCGGACCTCCCTGAGCGAAGGCGTCGAGCGAAGCCGGGAGAGGGGCGAACCCTTCACCCTCAGCTACCGCATCGTCCGCCCCGACGGGACGGTCCGTTTCGTCCTCGACAAGGGGCAGTTCCTCTACGACCCGACGACGTCCCGCACCTGCTTCGACGGCGTCATCTTCGACATCACCGACCAGGTCGAGGGGCAGAGGCAGCTCGCCCGGTCCGAGGCACGTTTCCGGGCTCTTTTTCTCAACTCCCCCCTGGCCCTCTTCGAAATCGACGGCAGCGACGCCCAAAAACGGCTGAGGGCTCTGGCCCGCGAGGGCGATCTGCGAGCCCCGCTTGAAGAGGACCCCGACGGGGTCTGGGAGCTCCTGGACTCCATGACGGTCCTTCAGGCCAATGCCCGGGGACTCTCCCTCCTGGGAGCTCCCGACCTGGAGACCCTCAACGGGCGCAAGCGCGACATCGGACGGGACCTCGAAAGGGCAGTCCAGATTGAGCGGCTTCTGGCCCTGGCCGAAGGAAAGAGCCTCTTCGAGGCCGAAGAGATCTTCCACAGCCTCGACGGAAGGCGCCTCGTCGCCCACGGCCGCTGGGTCCTCCTGCCGGAGCAGGCCGGGGAGCTGGGCCGGATCCTTTTCGCCCTTGAGGACATCACGGAGCGGAAGGAACTGGAAGAGCGGCTCCGTCACCTGAGCTTTCACGACGCCCTGACGGGGCTTTTCAACCGGACCTTCTTCGAAAGCCAGACCGAGCTCTTCGAGGACGGTCGCTTTGACCCCCTGGCCGTGGTCAGCATCGACGTGGACAAACTGAAACTCGTCAACGACACCTTGGGACACGGCGCCGGCGACGAACTCCTCGGCCGGGCCGCGGCGGTCCTGAAGAAGGTTTTCCGCGATTCCGACGTCGTGGCCCGCGTCGGCGGCGACGAGTTCGCCGTCCTCCTGCCCCATTGCACCGCCCCGGGCCTGAAGGCCGTCCTGGGGCGCCTCGACGCGGTTCTGACTGATGCGGAAGAAGAGGGACTGGCCCCTCTTCTTCTTTCCGTCGGCTGGGCCTGGCGGGAAGGGGGAGAGAAAACCCTGGCCCGGCTTTTCGCCGACGCCGACGACGCCATGTACCAGGCCAAGGCGGCCCGATCGGAACAGATGGCGGCGCGCTTCCGGGAGAACGTCGAAACTCTCCTGGAAGAACGGGACCGCCTCGGCGACGGCCACGAGGAAAGGCTGCGCCTTCTTCTCAAGGCTCTGGCCGAAGGGCTCAGCCTCGACGGCCAGGAGGGCCATGCCCTCTCCCTGCTGGCCCGCTACCACGACCTGGGCAAGGTGGCAGCCACGGCCGATGCCCCTCTCCGTCACGCCGAGGCCGGGGCACGCCTGGCCCGAGCCTGGCCTGACCTGGCCTTTCTGGCCGAGGCCATCGAGAGCCATCACGAGCGTTGGGACGGCACGGGCTACCCACGGGGCCTCGCCGGCGAGGCCATCCCCCGGGAGTCCCGGATTCTCGCCGTCGCCCTCGCCTACGAGGCGGGGCGGACGGGACGAAAAAGCCCCAGGCGAAGCAGGGAGGAGATGACCGGAACCATCCGCCTCGAGGCGGGCCGGGCCTTCGACCCCGCCGTCGTCGACGCCTTCCTCTCCTGCGACCTGGAGGCACTGGAACGAGATTGGCCCGGCTTTCATTGAAAACCAAACCCCATCGTCGTATCATCGAGCCTAACGGAAACATCCCCGGCAGACCATCTCAAGGAGGGATCGCCATGACCAGCGTTACCACCTTTCCCCTGTACGAAGAGAACCGCCACGCCTTTCTCCTCCTCGGCTGGGAAGAACAGGAAGAGGAAGGCGTCGTCCAGACGAATCAGTATCTCCTGACCTCCGGCGACGAGGCCGTCCTCTTCGATCCCGGCGGAGCCCACGTCTTTCCCCAGGTCCTGGCCAACGTGGCCGAGCGCGTCGATCTGGCGAGCGTCCGCCACATCGTCTACTCCCACCAGGATCCCGACGTCTCGTCGGGCATCACCCTCTGGCTCTCCATCGCCCCCAGGGCCCAGATCCACATCAGCGGCCTCTGGACCCGCTTCCTTCCCCACTTCGGCATCTACGACCAGAAACGGATCACGGCCATCGCCGATCAGGGCGGAACGCTGACCCTCAAGGGCGGCGACGTCATCGACCTCATCCCGGCCCACTTCCTCCACTCGACGGGGCAGTTCTGTGCCTACGACCGGAGATCGAAGATCCTCTTTTCCGGCGACATCGGAGCGGCCATCTTCCCTCCGGGCAAGCGCTACCCCCTGGCCGAGGACTTCGCCGCCCACGTCCGCTACATGGAGGGTTTCCACCGCCGCTACATGGCCTCCAACGTGGCCTGCCGCCGCTGGGCCGATCTGGTGAGCCGCTACGACGTCCAGATCATCGCGCCCCAGCACGGGGCGGTCCTGAAAGGGCCCGCCGTCAAGGCCTTTCTCGACTGGTTCCGGGAGCTGCGCTGCGGCGTCGACACCATCGACGACTGGTTCGGCAAAGGGCCCTCGGCCCTGACCCCAGGGCGAACCCGTTAAGGGGGAGAAGCGATGGCAGCCCAGAACAAACTCATCAAGGCCCTCTCGTCGGCCTTCTTTGCCGGCTCCATCCTCAACTCCTTCATGGCCAAGCTCGACTCCGTCCTCGTCCGCCGCGTCGTCGCCGTCCAGAAAGAGCTGGACCACATCGCCGGCCGCTTCCGCGACCTGTCGGCCAGGCTCAAAGGCACGGTCCGCGAGTTCATGGCCAGCAGCGACGAGGCCCGCCAGGGGATCGAGGAGATCAACGACCTCCATGCCCGCCTGGAGGAGGAGCTTCAGAAATCCGGCACCGATCTGGCCAACATGACCGACGACGTGAACCGGACGGTGACGGCCACCTTCGAGACCCTCGACTCCTTCAAGGAGATCGAGAAGATGTCCAAGGCCATCCAGAACATCGCCAAGCAGACGAACCTGCTGGCCCTGAACGCCTCCATCGAGGCCGCCCGGGCCGGCGAGCACGGCCGGGGCTTCGCCATCGTCGCCTCGGAAGTCCAGAAGCTGGCCGTCGAGACGAAAGTCTCCTCCGAGGCCATCTCGGCCCAGGTCGGCGAGATCTCCCAGTCGGTGACGATGGCCGTCGAAAACGTCCAGAAGGTGAGCGAGATGTTCGGCGTCATCCGGAGCTCGCTGGAGACCTTCATGACCTTCCTCGACCGGAACCAGGCCTTCATGGGCCGCATGACGGAGATCATGGAGCGCTCCGGCGTCCAGGTCGAAGAGGGATCGGAGGAGATGGCCCACTCCGTCGTCGTCCTCGAGGAGGCCATCAAACGCTTCGACTCCATGACGGCCATCATCTCCTCCATCGTGCGGGCCCAGACGAACCTGAAGGAGATCAAACTCTAGAGGCTCCTTCGGCGAGACGCCAAAAGGGCGGGAGCGGTCGTCGTTCCCGCCCTTTTGGCGTCTCCTTAGGTCCCTCCGAAATGAACTATTTTCAATAGTCTCATGGTTTAATCTTTTTACCCCTTGAAGAAACCCGTCGGGAGGCTATGCTTTTTTGTAGACAAGCGCGAGGAACCGACGAAAGAGACGATATCTCAGCCCGGTCGGGCGCCCCGGCCCCGGACGGACGATTCACTCGAAAGGATGATCGATCGTGACGATCCGCAACAAGCTCTGGGTCATGGCCCTCGTCATCACCCTCCTCATCGGCGCCATGGCCGGCGTCGGCTACATGAAAAGCCGCTCCGTCATGGAAGGCCAGCTCAACGCCGTCGGCGTCGAGACGGCCGATGTCGTCGGCGAGGGCGTGGCCCTCTACTTCGAGCGCCTCGAGATGGCCCTGACCAACATCGCCGAAGGCGTCCACCAGCTGCGGGAGGCCGGCGTCGGCCTGACGGCCTCGGAGCTCCAGCCCTACATGGCCCGCTTCACCGAACAGAACAGGGCTTCCGGCGTCCAGACCGTCTATCTCGCCTTCGAGGGGATCAAGGGGGCCGAGAGCTTCTCCGACGGGACGGGATGGGTCCCCGCCGACGACTACGACCCGACGGTCCGGGGCTGGTACCGCCAGGCCGCCGACTCGGGGACGATGGCCATCACCGATCCCTACCAGGACGGCATCACGGGCAACATGGTCATCAGCCTCGTCGCGCCCTACAGGGAGCAGGGAAAGCTCGTCGGCGTCATCGGCCTCGACGTGGAGACGTCGGCCCTCGCCGACTTCGTCGTCAACCAGAAGATCCTCGGCGAGGGCTTCGGCCTTCTCCTGGACCGTTCGGGCAATATCATCGCCGCCCCCGAACCGGCCTGGATCATGACGGAGAACATGACCCGGACCTCGTCGGTCATCACCGACGCGATGACCGCCCTCGGAAAGAGGATGACCGCCGGCGAGGCCGCCTTCGGCGACTACCGCTCGCCTCTGGACGGCAGGGACAAGCGCCTCTTCTTCGCCCCCACGGGCAAGGGGCTCTTCCTGGGCCTCGAATATCCCGTCGCCCAGATCCGGGCCACCGTGGCCGCCCTGACGCGGGTCCAGCTCCTCCTGGGGGCCCTGGCCCTCCTGACGGCTTTGGGCCTGATCGTCACCATCGCCAGGGGCATCCAGAAGTCGCTGACGCGCCTCCTGGAGACGACGGACCGGGTCAGCGACGGCGACCTGACGGCCCGTTACGCCGGACGGGGCAAGGACGAGCTGGACCGGATCGGCACGGCCCTGAACGACATGATCACCGGCCTGGCAGATCTGGTCCGCAAGACGGATGCCTCGGCCCACCACACCCTGGAACGGGCCGAAACTCTGGCAGCCATCTCGGAAGAGACGGTGGCCTCCATGGAAGAGGTCCGGGGCTCGATGGATCAGATGGCCGACCAGTTCCAGACCAACGCCGCCGCCCTGGAAGAGGCCAACGCCGGCGTGGAGGAGATCTCCGGATCGGCTCACGCCACGGCTCAGGCGGCCACGGAGGGGGCCGACGGAGCGGCCAGAACCCAGTCCATCACCGAAGGCGCCTTCGAGGAGGTCCGAAACGTCATCGCCGACATCGTCAAGGTCGAGACGGCGGCGGCGGAAAACGTGAACAAGGCGGCCCTGCTCGAGGAGGCCGTCCAGAAGATCACGGGGTTCGTGACGTCCATCACCTCCATCGCCGACCAGACGAACCTGCTGGCTTTGAACGCCGCCATCGAGGCGGCACGGGCCGGAGAACATGGCCGAGGCTTTGCCGTCGTCGCCGAAGAGGTGCGCAAGCTCGCCGAAGAGTCGGGACATGCCGCCAAGGAGATCGACGCCCTCATCACCACCCTCCGCGATCACTCGGGCAGCTCCGTCGCCGCCTCGCGGCAGTCCACGGAAATCCTGAAGGAGACCGTCCTCAGGGCCCGGAAGGCTCAGGAGGGACTCAAGCAGAGCGTCAGCGAGATCGCCAAGACCCTCGACGCCATGCAGAACCTCGCCGCCGTCGCCCAGGAGCAGGCCGCCGCCAGCGGCGAAATGTCGACGTCCGTCGATTCCGTCGCCAAGAGCACGGGAGCCCTGACTGCCACCGTGGAGAGCGTCCGCAAGGCCACGGAGGAGACGTCGGGCGCCTCCGAATCGATCGCCCAGGAGGCCCAGGTCCTCTCCGAGACGGCCCGGGAGCTGCAGGATCTCCTCAAGCGGTTCCGCCTCGACGAGGAGTCACTCCAGCGCCTTCCCGCACTGGGCCGGCGCTGAAACCTGACGGCTGCTGAAGCGAAGACGAAAGAGGGGGGCTACAGGCCCCCCTCTTTCGTCTTCGCTTCAGACCTCCTCTTCGGGGAAGCTGTCGAAGATGGCCGCCAGCGCCGCGCCCTCCTTCCGGACGATCTCGAGGAGGCGGGGGTCGAAGTGATCCGGCATGACCCGTCCGTCCCCTTCGAGGAGGATGGTCATCGCCCGGTCGTGGCTGAAAGGCACCTTGTAGCTCCGACGCGACCGGAGGGCGTCGTAGACGTCGCAGAGAGCGACGATACGCCCCTCCAGGGGGATGGCCGCGCCCGACAGCCCCCGGGGATAGCCGCCGCCGCACCACCGCTCGTGATGGCTCAGGCAGATCTTCCGGGCCATGGCGAACCAGGGCGAATCGCCCAGGATCTGTGCACCCCAGAGGGCATGGTTTTTCATGACCTCAAACTCCGCTTCCGTCAGGGGCGAGGGCTTGGCGAGGATCTCCATGGGGACCTTGAGCTTGCCCAGGTCGTGAAGCTGGCTGAAGGCCCGCAGATCCTTGACGAACTCCCGATCCAGGCCGAGACGGCTGCCGAAGAAGGCGGCATATTCGCCGATCCGGCCCAGGTGGGCTCCCGTCTCCTCGTGGTAGGCCTCGGTGAGGGCCTGCATGCGCAGGGCCACGTCGTGGTAGGCCATCCGGACCTCACCGAGCATCTCCCGCGAGTGGAGAAGCCCGGCCAGGTGGGGCCTCAGGGGCTCCATGACGCCCTCGAGACTTTCGTCGTCACCGCCCGGCGGCAGGGCCACGGCGACACCGCCCACGAGCCGCTGGAGGCTCTTGAGGGAGAAGAGAAAGAGCCTCGTCCCCTCCCAGGAAAGAGGACCGGAGCGGAAAAAGGCATCGACAGGGCTGGCCGACAGGTCCCGGAGAAAGACCTCCTGCAGTTCCTGCCGACCCGACCAGCTCCAGAGGAGCGGCTCCCCCTCCTCGAGAGCGACGACGGCGGCGAAGGGACTCCCGAAAAGACGGCACAGTTCGGCCGTCACGGCCTCGGCGGCGCCGTCGAGATCGCCGGCGCCCTGCGTCTCCTGGGAGAGGCGCAGCAGGGCGTTGAGGCGGCCCATGACGCCCGTCAGGTGGCGGTTGGCGTCGGCCAGCTCCTCTTCCATGGCCGACGCCTTCTCGTAGAGCCCCGCCAGCTCCTCGCCCTCGCGGGCGAC
This sequence comes from Synergistaceae bacterium, assembly GCA_016756725.1. Lineage (GTDB taxonomy): Bacteria > Synergistota > Synergistia > Synergistales > Aminithiophilaceae > Aminithiophilus. The sequence goes on from JAESII010000004.1 coordinate 352,419, forward strand.
GGTCTCGAGAAGCCGGTCGAAGGCCCGTCCGATGGCCTCCAGCTCGATGAAGGCCGTCTTCGGCCGCTCCGCTCCGCCGAGGGCCCGCAAGGTCTCCATGGCCTCCATCGGATCGGGCGCCCCGGCCAGAAGCTCCTCGGAACGGACCAACGACGCCGAAAGCCCCCCCAGGGAGCGCAGGACCGACGAGAAGAGGGGAAAGACGACGAGAAGGACCGAGAAGGCCCCCAAAAGGAGGGCCCCTCCGGCGGCAAGCCCCTTTTGCAGGGCCTCGCGCCAGATGAGCGCTTCGGGATAGCCGACGGCAACGGTCAGGGACTGGCCCGGCAGGGGAAGGACAAGGAAGCGCTGCTTCAGTCCCGCCCAGGAGCGCGTCGACTGAGCCCTTTCGGTCAGAGCCGACGGAAGGGTCGCGCCGAAGGGAAAGAGGCGGGTCCCGCCCAAAGCGACGAGGACCTGCCCTTCCGGAGAGAGGAGCAGGGACCACTCCTCCTCCCGCAGCAGGTCGCCGGGGGAGAAAAGGTGCCTCGGGGCAAAGCCGGCGATGAGCCAGCCCTCTCTTCCCAGAGGCTGGGCGAGGACGACGAGAGGATGACCGCCGGGGGAGAGAAGGGGCGTCACGGAGAGGCTCGTCGTCACGAGCCCTTTCGGGAGGGGCATACCCTCGCCGAGCCAACCCCGGTAGCTCTCGACGATGACGCCCTCGTCGTCGGTCAGAGCCAGAAAGGGCATGGTGGAGAAAGAAGCCACCGCAGCGGCCGACCGGAGGGGCGGATCGACGAACCGGAGCCCTCTCAGGAGACGGCGGTTTTTTTCGACCACGTCCAGAACCTCCCGGGCCATGACGGCCAGACGTCGTTCCAGGGCCGTCTCCCGTTCCCGCCGGGCCAGGTCGCGGCGCCAGAGGCCGAAAAGGGAGGCGAGGAACAGAAGGAGGAGGAGAACGCCGACCAGGAGGCGCCGCGTGAAGGAGGTGAGGGTCATCACGGCAGAAGGACCTCCTCGACGCCTTCGGGATCGCGGCGGAAGATCCGGGGACGGCCTTTGGGATCGCCCCAGCCGTCGAGGGTGACGGTCCAGCCGGGCCTCCTGACGGTGCGGGGTGCCAGATTGCGCCGGAGGGCCTCGCCCCGGGCCCGGGGATCTTCCTCCGCGGCGGCGGCGATGAGGTCCATGGCGGCCGTCGTGTAGTGAAAGAGCATGCTCAGGGAGCGGCCGTAGGCTGCGTGAACGGCGTCGCGGAAGGGGTCGGCGCCTCCTTTCTCCTCAAGCCAGGGATCGTAGTTCTCGACGAAATAGAAGGAGAGCCCCCCGATGTCGTCGAGTCTTTCGTGACCGCTCGAAAGGGACCAGATGGATAGGAGCAGCGTCGTCTCGGGCCAGTGATTCCGGACGAGATGACAGAGCCAGTAGCTCGTCTCCGGCGTCGCCACGATCCAGGCGACGGAAGGAGCCTCTTGTCCCTTCATCCAGTCCCGGCGGGCGTTGACGTCGCCTTCGGCGTCGATGATCTCGACGGGAATGCCCGCAGCGTCGCGGGTCCTGCGGACCGTCTCCAGCCCGTAGGCCTCGTTTCGGCGGGAGACAAAGGCCACGACACGGTCGGCCTGAAGGTGACGGAGGAGGGCCACGGTCCGTTCCGTCGTCCTGTTCAGGGACATCTGGACGCGAAAGAACCAGTCGTCGAGGCCCTGAAAGCTCTCGGTCTGAGCCGTGGGGCTCACGAAGGGAATCCGGTGTCTTGCGGCATGGGGAAGGGCCGATTCGGCCAGTTCGGAGAGAGATCCCCCGAGGACGACGGCCGCCCGGTGGCGCCGGAACTCCTCGAAGGCCGCCTCCGGATCGAGGCTGAAGGGGGCTGCCACGAGGCGGAGCCGGACGGGGCCTCCCCGGTCGTTGTACCAGTCCACATAGGCCTGGGCCGTCGACAGCATGTCCACCTCCGTCGCCAGGAAGGGGGGGTAGTCGCTGTAGAGGACGCCGACGGTGAACGTCGGCGTCCTCAGGAGAAGGACTCCGGTCAGAGCCGCCCCGGCAAGGAGAAGGCCGAACAGGAGGGAACGGGCCGTCCTGGGCCTCATGAATTCTCCCGGAAGGAGATCAGAAGCTGGCGCACCTCTTCCGTCGTGACCGCCGCCAGAGCCCCTTCCACGAGAGAAGGCAGATCGGAGGCCCTCAAGGCCCGGAGGGATTTCTTGACCGGGGGAATCCGGGCCGGCGTCATGGAAAGCTCTCGGAAGCCCAGCCCCACCAGGAGGGGAAGGGCCTGGGGATCGCCGGCCATCTCGCCGCACATGCCCAGGTCGATGGCCGCCGTCGAAGCGGCCCGGGCGACGGTCGCCAGGGTCCGGATCAGGGCCGGGTGGAGGGGATCCTGAAGGCGCTTGAGCCTGGGGTGCATGCGGTCGGCGGCCAGGACATACTGGGTCAGATCGTTGGTGCCGACGGAGAAGAAGTCGACCTCCCGGGCCAGGTCGTCGGCCAGGGCCACCGCTCCGGGCGTCTCGATCATGACCCCCACCTTGGCGGGACGGGCCCAGGCCAGACCCTGGGCCTCCAGCTCGTCGCCGCAGGACCGGAGGAGGGCCTTGGCGGCCCGGAGCTCCTCGACGTCGACGACCATGGGAAACATGAGCCAGAGATTGCCCTCCGTCGCCGCCCGCAGCAGGGCCCGGAGCTGGACGCGGAAGAGGTCGGGGTGATCGAGGCAGAGCCGGATGGCCCGATAGCCGAGGAAGGGATTGGCCTCGGGCCCGACGAGGGAGGCCAGGTAGGGAATCTCCTTGTCGCCTCCGGCGTCGAGGGTCCGGATCGTCACGGGGTGCGGGGCGAGGGCGCCGAGGACGCGGCGGTAGACCTCAAGCTGCTCCTCCTCGGGCGGGGCCTCGTCACGGCCCATGTAGAGGAACTCCGTCCTGAAGAGGCCCACTCCCGTCCCGCCCCGGGCAAGGACCTTGGCGGCCTCGTCGGGCCCTGCGATGTTGCCCCAGAGCCCGACGGAGAGGCCGTCTGCGGTCCGGGCCGGCAGATCGCGCAGGAGCTCGACCTCTTCCTGCTCCTTGAGGAAGGCCTCCTGGTCGCGCCGGAAGGAGCCGATCCGCTCGTCGTCGGGATCGACGACGACCTCTCCTTTCAGACCGTCGACGGCCAGGAGGACGCCTTCGGCGATCCGCTCCAGGGCCGAGTCGACGGCGGAGACGGCCGGAATGGCCAGCGACTGGGCGATGATGGCCGTGTGGCTCGTCGGGCCGCCCTGTTCGGTGACGAGGGCCGCCACGAGGTTCCCATCGAGGAGGGCCGTCTCCGACGGGGCCAGGTCCCGGGCGACGACAACGAAGGGACCGCCCTCCCTGCCGCCCAGGTCGGCCGGATCGGCCAGTCCCCGGAGGATGCGGAAGAGACGGCGTCCCACGTCGTCGACGTCGGCGGCCCGTTCCTTCAGGTAGGGGTCGGGCAGGGCCTTGAAAAGAGCCCTTATCTCGGCCGTCTTGGCCACGACGGCGTCGTCGGCATGGCGGCCGGCGGCGATGGCCTCTCTGATCCCTTCGACGAAGAGGGGATCGCGGACCATCATCCTGTGGGCCCCAAAAAGGGCCGCCTTCTCGGGACCAAGCCTCGAGGCCGCGTCGGCCTCGAGGCGCATCAGAGCGGCCTCGGCCTCGTCGAGGGCCGCCTCAAAACGCTCCCTCTCGCGGGTGCGGTCCTCCTCGGGGACCGCACCGCCCCGCTCCTCGAAGATCAGAGGACGAAAGATCACTGCCCGGCCCAGGCCGAAGCCCGGGGAGAGGGCGACACCGTCAAGGGAAAAACTCATGACTCTCACCTCGCAAAAAAGGACGGCTGGCCGCCCTGTCTTTATCAGCGGGACCCTGTGGCCCGCCGTGTCCGTTCGTCGAGGACCTTGAGGATGACGGAATCGGCTCCGGCCATCCCTTCCCGATTGAGGCGGCCCAGATTCCGGGCCGTCACGGTGACCGACTCGTCGGCCAGTCCCTGGGCGGAGGTCACGCCGCTTCCCCGCCGGGCCAAGAGGGCCGCCAAGTAGGCCTCGTGGGCGGCCGTCGCCACCTTGAGCGCGCAGCTCTCCTTCGCCCCGTCGCAGACGAGACCGGCCACATCGGCCAGCAGCGTCTTGACGGCGACGGAGCAGGCCTGGCGGTCCTTCGTCAAAAGCCAGGTCATGCCCACGGCGGCTCCCGCTCCGGCGGCGACGGCACAGCCGCAAACCGGCGTGAGACGTCCCGTGTGGCCCTTGACGAAACTCGTCGCCAGATGACTCAGGGCCAGAGCCAGGGCCGTCTCCCGCGCCGTGGCGCCCAGAGACTCGGCCAACAGGGCCACGGGGAGGATGGCGGTGATGCCGTGATTGCCGCTGCCGGCACTGCTCATCACCGCCAGGGGAACGCCGGACATGCGGGCCTCGGCGGCGGCGGAACAGGCCAGGCGGATTTGCATCCCCCGGTCGTCGGGAAGGGCGCCTTCGTTCATGAGGGCCTTGAGGTTCTTCGTGAGGCCCAGCCTGGAGGGAAGATCTTCGTCAAACCCGGCCGCGGCGACGGCTCGGTTCAGGGCCACCCCTTCGAGGAGGAACGTCTCGTCGTCGTCATCGAGCTGTTCGAGAAGGCCGAAGAGATCGTCGAAGGAACCCGCAGCGAGCAGGGCCTGATAATCGGTCCGCCCCTCACTTCCGACAGGGGCCTCGCGGAAGACGACGTCTCCATCCCTTTCGACGAGGGCGATGCGGCTGTGGCCGCCTTCGATGACGCAGCGCGCCCTCTCGTCGGCCCCGGAGAGGCTCACCTCGGCATAGACGCCGTCATGGCCCTCGTCGCAGACGAGGGAGACGATCCCCATGGCGAGCCAGCGGCGGGCCCGTTCGAGATGGTCCGGCTCACAGCCCCGGAGGACCTCAAGACCCAGCTCGGAACGTCCGCAGAGGACGCCCAGGGCGGCGGCAAGGGGAATTCCCGTGGCTCCCTGGCCGCCGGGAACGGCCACGTCGACGCCGTTTTTGAAGAGGCTCGGGCTGACGTGGATCTCTATGGATTCGACAACCGATCGCCGCTTCAGCTCCTCTGCGGCCCGGGCCGCCGCCAGGGCGACGGCGCCGGGCTCGGTACAGCCCAGAGCGGGCCGGACCTCGCTGCGCAAAAACTCCTTAAGAGAAAACATCGCGGAACCTCCTCACGAAGCGACGGACAGGCACGCCCGAATCGGGGCTAAAATCTCCCCCGACGGCCGTCAACGACCTCCGGCAGGCCCTCCTTTTCGCCAGAGACTTTCCGATCGCGAGAAACGGAGAAAGCCGGCCGGGGAAAAAAACGCGTCGGCACCGACCGAAAAGGCGGAGCCGACGCGTTCGAAGTCGCTTCCGGGCCGAGAGACTCTCCCGAAAAGACGCGACGAGGAAAAAGATCAGGCCTCGCCGTCGGTCACGTCAGCCGGTGCAGCAGGGCCTCTCGCTCCCCGGAGAGGTAGTCGAGGGGGGGAATCTCCAGCATGGTGTAGCAGCCCGGTTCCTGCCTCGCGGCGGCCCGGAGAGCTGAGACCATCACCTGGGCCGTGGCGGCGGGATTCATGACCGTCATGGAGAACTCCATCCTCTGGTTGTGGGAGCAGGCCGAAACGCCCTTGCGCTCCATGTGGACGCCGTGGCCCAAGTCCAGAAGCCGTTCCACGTCGTCGCAGGGGAAGACATAGGTCTCGTCGTGACAGAAATAGGGATCGCCGAGGATCCGGCCACGGACCGTCTCGAAGTCGGCCCCCTCGGCCAGCTCCACATAGACGTGGCGCTTGTGGAGCCCCGTGCCCTTGGGCAGAGTCAGGGAAAGGGCGTCCTTCACCCCCTCGATGGCCTTGACGGCCACCGTGTGCCCCATACTCATGCCGGGACCGAAGTTGGTGTAGGTGATTCCCCTGGGGGCGATGCACTCCAGCAAGGCGCGGACGACCGAATCGGTCCCCGGGTCCCAGCCGGCGCAGATCACCGCGACCGAACCGTGCGCCTTGCCCACCGCGTCGAGATCGCGACGGAGCTCCATGGCGGCGTCGCCGTGGATGTCGAAACTGTCCACGGTGTGGATACCCCTCTCCAGGTAACGGGGCGCCACGGCGGGGATGGCCCGGCTGGCTATGGCCAGGACGGCCCCATCGACAGGGCCCAACTCGCTCACGTCGAGAGCGACGGGAAGGCCCGTCTCCCTCCAGACCGCCTCCACCTTGGCGGGATCGCGCAGGACAATGCCCACCGCCTCCATGTCGGGAGCGGAACGCACGGCAGCCAAGGCCTCCTTGGCCACGTTGCCGAATCCGACGATCGCAACACGCAACTTGTTCATCCCCATTCCGCCTTTCCCTCATTCAGCCAAGTCTTACCGACAGATAACCCAAAACGACTATAGGGCCGATAAGGAAAAGCTGTCAATACCGCCCCCCCTCTGTCCATTCGCAGGCTCACCCGGGAAGACTCCGTCGAACCCGCTTATTCGAGGTCCACTCCAATAACCTCGTCGGTGCGCGTTCAAGTCAAGTCTTTTCCGTCCTCCCGCCGTTTCGTGGCCGGGCCGATGGAGGTCCCGCCCGGCAAGCCGAAAGTCGGGGCCGCGCCAGATCCTTTTTCACGAGAGAACTCCGCCCCTTTCCCTCGGAAGTTCCGCCGCGGCGAAGGTCCCTTTTCCCTGCACCCTGCTTTGACCCCGCCCCGAGCACGCCTTCCACGGTCGGAGTCGCCTTCTCAAGATGGATACATCTTTACGTTTAAGGCGCCATAGCGCAAAAAGACCATTGACGCTACGATGAGGACGTCTCAAGGACAGAGCTCCCTGACTCCGGAGGAAGCCCAACCCCCGAAAGGCTCTGTCCCGCATCGGCAGCCCCAAAAGAGCCGAAACGCCATCGCCCCGGCCGCGAAACGGCCGGAGGACAGAAGGACCTACCTAGAACCGGCAGCGATGAGGTGATTTAAGCGGCCCCTGCGGCGTTTGTCCTGACGAGTCTGCGGATTTGGATATGTCCTCTTGATTGACGATTCAGGAAAGCAAGGGATAGAATGCTCTTGACGTGCTCACCGTTGATGAGCATGCCGTCTCCGTCGCCCCGGCGACGGACCGGAGCGGAAGATCCTTCCGGCCCGGAACAAGGGAGGCCAAGCCACGTTGAGCGAAAAAAGGGATTCTCTGTTCGTCCTCGACGCCCATTTCGACATGCCCATGGAGATCCTCGAGCGATCTCTGCGCGACGAGAAAGACATCTTCCGCCGCTATCACCGACAGAACCTCCGACGAGGAGGCATCGACTGCCTCGTGGGAGCCCTCTACGTCAACTCCATCTGGCTGCCCGAGATGGGGCTGCGCTGCGCCCTCGACCAGATCTCCGCCCTCATGGCCGAGGTCGAGAGCTGCCCCGAAGACCTGGCGATCTGCCGGACCATGGCCGAAGTCGACGGGGCGAAGCGAGAGGGGAAGATCGCCCTCCTCCTTTCCCTCGAAGGGGCCGATCCGCTGGGGAACGACCTGCGCCTGCTGCCCATCTTCCACGCCCTGGGCGTCCGCGGGCTGGGCCTCGCCTGGAGCCGCCGCAACTACGCCGCCGACGGCTGCTGGTTCCATCCCCGCCGCGAAGGGCGCAAGGGAGGGCTGACCGATTTCGGCGTCGCCCTCGTCGAAGAGGCGACGCGGCTGGGCATGTGGATCGACGTGAGCCATCTCAACGACGAGGGATTCTGGGACGTCATGGAGCTCGTCAAGGGGCCCCTCATCGCCAGCCACTCCAACGCCAGGGCCCTCGTCCCCGGGATGATGCGCAACCTGACGGACGACCAGATCAGGGCCATCGCCGAACGGGGAGGCGTCATCGGCCTGAACGCCCTCGACGCCTTCATCGGAGGAGGCGGCGATGGTCGCCGCCTCCTCCCCGACGATCTGGCCCGCCACGCCGATCACATCGCCCGCCTCGTCGGCATCGAACACGTGGGGATCGGCTTCGACCTTTGCGACGGTCTCCCCTCCTTTCACTCCATGCCCGACGACTTCCCGACCTATGACGTCATCGAAAATCACGGCGAGACGGGCCGGTTCCTCCAGGCCCTGGAGAGCCGGGGCTACTCGCGGGAGCAGGTGGCCCTCGTGGCCGGCGGCAATTTCGCCCGCGTCTTCCGTCAGATCCTGGACAGATCCTGACGGAGAGGATCCGCCGGAGGAGGTGGCCGCAGGACCGGTCCGACCATCGAGAGTCCATCGGAAGAGAGGGCGCCGCAGAGGCGCAGGGACCGGCTCGGAGGGCGCGGGCTTTCCGCGGGAAAGCCGCCACGGCCCGAGGAGACCGACGACGAGACGTTATTGCGAGGAGGGTTTCAAATGAGGAAGAACTGGCAGCTCCTGTGTCTGACGGCGCTCTGTGCGCTCCTTGTCCTGGCCTGCGGCGCCTGGGCGGGCGAAAAGGTGCTGACCGTGGCCTACAACGAGGAGCCTCAGACCGCCGACGGTCAGATGACCACGTCGTGCTACATGATTCCCCTCAACGTCTACGATCGCCTTCTGGAGTGCGCCACGGTCGGGCCGGGCAAATCCGAACTGGTTCCGGGGCTGGCCGAGAGCTGGGAGATCAGCGACGACGGGAAAATCTACACCTTCCACATCCGCAAAGGCGTCAAGTTCCACAGCGGTGAGGAGCTGACGGGCAAGGACGTGGTCTACACCTTCGACCGCATGCTCGATCCGGCGACGAAGGCCCTCAACACCGACATCCTCGACTTCGTCGACGGCGCGGCGGAGCGCATGGAGGGCAAGGCCGACTCGACGAGGGGGCTCGAGCTCGTCGATCCCTACACGGTGCGGATCACGCTGAAAGAGCCCTTCGTCCCCTTCCTGTCCATCCTGGCCAGCCCCCAGGCCTCGATCCTGAGCGAAGCCTTCACCCGCCCGCTGGGGGACAAATACGGCCTCTCGCCCGAGACGACCTGCGGGACGGGGCCCTTCGTCCTCACCGAATGGGTCCTCAACGACCACCACACCCTGGCCGCCTTCGACGACTACTGGCGCGGTCGGTCGAAACTGGACCGGTTCGTCGTCAAGGTCGTCACCGACACGGAGACGATGCGGATGCTCTTCGAGTCGGGAGAGATCGACATCTTCGACTGCGACTTCGCCATCAGCCAGATCCCCTACTTCCTGGGCCACAAGGCCTGGAAGGACCAGATCGTCTCAGGGCCCCGCGTGGGCATCTACTACTTCACCTTCAACCAGCAGATCAAGCCCTTCGACGACGTCCGGGTCCGCAAGGCCTTCCAGATGGCCGTCGACCGCAAGAAGCTCCTGGAGAAGCTCTACTACGACCAGGGACAGCTGGAGAACGGCGTCATGCCGGCCGGTCTCATCCACTATAACCCGGGACAGACGGTCATTCCCTACGATCCGGCCCGGGCCAAGGCCCTCCTCGCCGAGGCGGGCTATCCTGACGGCGTCGATCTCGAGATCGCCCTCATCGCCAGCGCCTCCTCTCAGTGGCAGAAGATGAGCGAAGTCGTCCAGGCCATGGTGGCGCCGGTGGGCTTCCGCGTCACCCTCGTCCAGATGGACGAGGCGGCCTGGTACGCGACGCGCAAGGAGGGCAAGCTGCCCATGTACTGCCAGAAGTGGTCGGCCGACTTCAACGATCCCGACAACTTCTTCTACACCTTCTTCGGCTCCAAGGGGACCGTGGCCCGCAGCTTCAACAACATCAGCGACGAAGTCTTCGCCGCCCTCGACAGGGGACGGAGCGAACTCGATTTCGCCAAGAGGGGCAAGCTCTACGCCGACCTGGAGAAGACGATCGTCATCGATCAGGCCGCCTGGCTCCCCCTCTTCTCCCTCAAACACCTCTACGTGACCCAGCCGAGGGTCAAGACCTTCGTCGTCCCCTGGAACGGCTGGTCGGACTTCTCCGCCTACGAGATGGAAGTCGAATAGACCGTCGGACGAGCGGGGAGGGGGGCAACCCCCTCCCGATTCCAGAAGAGGGAGGCGCCCATGAAAAAATTTATCCTTCAGCGTCTGATCGTTTCCATTCCCGTCCTCGTCGGCGTCACCTTTCTCCTTTTCTGGCTTCTCAACGTCGTGCCGGGAGACCCCGTGGCTCTGATGATGAAGGAGCACATCAGCGTCGACGTCGTTGAACGGGTCCGCCAGCAGATGCACCTCGACGATCCCGCCTGGGTCCGCTATCTGCGCTTCCTCTGGGGGGCCGTCAGGGGCGACCTCGGCGAGTCCTACAAGCTGAAACGGCCCGTGGCCGACCTCATCCTCAACGCCTTCCCCAACACCTTTCTCCTGGCCGTCGCCGCGGCCCTTTTCGCCTGGATCGTGGGCATTCCGGCGGGCATCGTCTCGGCCGTCCGCAAGTACTCGCTGTCGGATCACTTCTTCATGGGTTTCTCCCTCATGGGCGTCTCCATGCCCGTCTTCTGGTCGGCCCTGCTCTTCCAGTACCTCTTCGCCGTGAAGCTGGGCTGGCTTCCCGTGGCCGGCTTCAACTCCTGGAAGTGCCTCGTCATGCCCGCCGTGGTGCTGGGCTGGAGCAGCGCCGGCATCGTGGCCCGCCTCACCCGCTCGAGCCTTCTCGAGGTCATGCGCTGCGACTACATCCGGACGGCGCGGGCCAAGGGCCTTCTCGGGGTGGCCGTCATCCTCCGCCACGGCCTGAAGAACGCCATGCTTCCCGTCGTGACCGTCATGGCCATCCAGGTGGCGAGCCTCCTGGCCGGAGCGGTCATCACCGAAAGCGTCTTCAACATTCCCGGCGTGGGGCGCATCGCCGTGGGAGCCATCCAGGCCCGCGACATGCCCCTCCTTCAGGGAGCCGTCCTCTTCGAGACGGTCCTGGTCATCTTCGGCAATCTCGCCGCCGATACGCTCTACGCCTGGCTCGATCCGCGGATCAAATTCGACTAGGGGGGAGACGCCATGTCCAAAGACATCAGACCCGACGAGATTCCGCTCTCCGCTCCCTCTTCCGTCCCCTTTCCCGCGGAGGAGTTCGAGGCCGTCGAGCCTCCGACGTCTTTCCTGAAAGACGTGTGGCAGGCCTACCGGAACAACCGCATGGCCCTCGGAGGCGCCCTGGGCGTCGCCCTCCTCGTCTTCATGGCCGTCTTCGCCCCCCTGCTGACGCCCTACGGCCCCTTCGACATCGACCTCGACGTCATGACCCTTCCGCCCTCGGCGGCCCACTGGCTCGGAACGGACCAGTTCGGAAGGGACCTCCTGACGCGGATCCTCTACGGGTCGCGCATCTCCCTTGTCATCGGCATCGTGCCGACCCTCCTCTCCATGGCCATCGGCACCACCCTGGGCCTCGTCGGCGGCTGGTACGGAGGCAAGATCGACTACGCCATCATGCGCCTCGCCGATATCGTCCTGGCCTTCCCCTCCGTCCTTCTGGCCATGGTCGTCATGTACACCCTGGGAGCCTCTCTCTTCAACCTCTTCATCGCCCTGGCCGTCGTGGGATGGGCGGGGACGTCGCGCGTCGTCCGAAGCCAGGTCATCTCCCTCCGCGAGAAGGAGTTCGTCGAGGCCTGCCGAGCCATGGGCGTGAAGACACCCGTCATCCTCTTCCGCCACATCCTCCCCAACTGCCTCCCCTCCCTCATCGTCCTCTTCACCCTGGGCATTCCGGGGGCCATTCTCTCCGAGGCGAGCCTCTCTTTCCTCGGCGTGGGGGCCCAGCCGCCCACCCCCTCCTGGGGGCTCATCATCGTCAGCGGCAAGGAGTTCCTCTTTTCGGCGCCCTGGATCGCCATCGCCCCCGGCGTCTTCATCCTGCTGACGGTGCTGGCCTTCAACTTCCTCGGCGACGGGCTGCGGGACGCCTTCGACCCGTACATGAAGCCGTAGGGAGGCTCGGACCATGACCGACAGAGAAAAGACGGGAAAGCATGCCGTGGAGAAGAGCTGTCTCTGCGGGACGACGGAGACGGCGGAAGGAACGGCGCTGCTCGACATCCGGGACCTGCACGTCTCCTTTCCCACGAGCCGCGGCGTCGTCCCCGCCGTCGTCGCCGTCGATCTCGACGTGAGGCGGGGGGAGATCGTCGGACTCGTGGGGGAATCGGGCTGCGGCAAGAGCGTCACCTCCCTGGCCGTCATGGGCCTCGTCGCCCCTCCGGGCCAGGTCCGGGGCGAAATCCGCCTCGACGGCCGGGAGCTGACGGCTCTTCCCGAAAAGGAGATGGCTCGGATCCGAGGCTGTGACGTGGCGATGATCTTCCAGGAACCCATGACGTCGCTCAACCCCGTCCTGACCGTGGGGCGCCAGGTGAGCGAGGCCCTTCTCATCCACTCCTCGATGAGCGCCGAGGAGGCCCGCCGGCGGGGCATCGAACTCTTCGCCCTCTGCGGCATCCCCGAGGCCCGATCGCGGTACGACGCCTTCCCCCACCAGCTCTCGGGGGGGCTGAGACAGAGAGCCATGATCGCCATGGCCCTGGCCTGCGAGCCGAGCCTCCTCATCGCCGACGAGCCAACGACGGCCCTCGACGTGACGATTCAGGCCCAGATCCTCGACCTCATGAAATCGCTCCGAGATCGACTGGGGTCGGCCATCCTCCTCATCACCCACGACCTCGGCGTAGTGGCAGAGACCTGCGATCGCGTCAACGTCATGTACGCCGGGCGGATCCAGGAGCGGGCCACAGTCTTCGACCTCTTCGAGCGGCCCGGCCACCCCTACACTCAGGGACTCCTGCGCTCCGTGCCCGGCGGCGGGGCCAGGGGCCAGCGCCTCTACGCCATCCCCGGGATGGTGCCCCATCTGCTCCGGCTGCCGACGGGATGTCCCTTCCACCCCCGGTGCGAGAGGGCCCTCCCTCTCTGTCGACGGGAGGAGCCGCCTCTGGCGGCCGTCGGCGAAGGCCATCAGGTGCGCTGCTGGCTGGCCGATCCCGGGAGAGAAAGGGGAGAAAGGCGATGAAGACGATGGAACCTCTCGTTGCGGTGCGCCGCCTGTCCAAGCACTTTCCCGTCGACCGTGGGCTCCTGGGCCGGTCGAACCGCGTCGTCCGCGCCGTCGACGGCGTCTCCTTCGACATTTTCCCCCGGGAGACCTTCGCCGTCGTGGGCGAATCGGGCTGCGGCAAGACAACCCTGGGACGACTGACGCTGCGCCTCATCGAGGCGACGGCCGGGGAGGTCCGCTTCGCCGGAGAGGATCTGACGGCCCTCTCGGGCGAGAAGCTCCGCCGGATGCGCCGCCGCATGCAGATCGTCTTCCAGGACCCCTACGCCAGCCTCGATCCCCGCATGCGCGTCGCCGACATCGTGGCCGAACCCCTGGCGGCCCACGGCGTCGGCAGCGCCTCGGAGCGCGGCGACAGGGTGAAGGAGCTGCTGCGCCTCGTGGGCATGAGGGCCGACGCCATGAGCCGCTATCCCCACGAGTTCTCCGGGGGGCAGCGGCAGAGGATCGGGATCGCCCGTGCCCTGGCGCTCAACCCGGAATTCATCGTCTGCGACGAGCCCCTCTCGGCCCTGGACGTCTCGATCCAGTCTCAGGTCATCAATCTCCTGGGCGACCTCCAGCGGACCTTCGACCTGACCTACCTCTTCATCACCCACGACCTTTCGGTGGTGCGCCGCATCGGCGACCGGGTCTGCGTCATGTACCTCGGCAAGGTGGTGGAGATCGGCCCGACGGAGGAGATCTTCGCCTCGCCGCGGCACCCCTACACCTTCTTCCTCCTGTCGGCGGTGCCCCGACCCGATCCCCGCATGCGGGACCGGCCGCGACCGCTTCTAGAGGGCGATCTGCCCAGCCCCATGAACCGCCCCTCGGGCTGCGTCTTCCGGACGCGCTGCCCCTACGCCCGGGACGACTGCGCCCAGACCGAACCGCCCCTTACGGAAGGGGAGGGACGCGCGACGGCCTGCTTCCACCCCCTCTGACGGAGAGAACCGAACCCGCAGGACGAGAGCCCCTCGACACCGCCACGAAGCGGCCGGAGGACGAAGTCGTCTGCCTCCCTCTTCGCACCGGCGAGGGGCCTCCCGAAGCGACGGCGGCAGGCCCCTCGCACCGGAAGGCCTGCGGATTCGCAGGGCACCTCCTCTATCGACTTTCGGGCGACGGAGACGGGAAATGGGTTTTTCAGCGAAAGAAGCGGAAAGGCGGGAGAAAAGGACATGGAAAAAGTGCGCGCCCTCCCCGAGGGCGGGACGATCGGTCTTGTCGCCCCTTCGAGCCCGGCCCCGAAAGAGAAGCTGGAACAGGCCGAGGCCCTTCTCGAGGCCCGAGGCTACCGCGTCAAAAGAGGCGAAAGCTGCAACCGGGCCTGGGGCTATCTGGCTGGCCCTGACGACCTGCGGGCCGACGATCTCCACCGGTTCTTCGCCGATCCCGAAGTGGACGCCCTCTTCTGCGTCCGCGGCGGCGACGGCGCCACGCGCCTTCCGGGACTCCTGAAGGCCGACGTCTTCCGGGCCAACCCCAAGATCCTCCTGGGCTACAGCGACATCACCGTCCTCCACCTCTTTCTCCACCGCGAGGCCGGCTTCTGCACCTTCCACGGCCCCATGGCGACGACGGAGTTTGTCAAGGAGACCTGGTCGGGCTACGTCGAGGACGCCCTCTTTCGGGCCCTAACCTCGACGGAGCCTCTGGGGGAGATCGTCCCCTACGAGGGCGCACCCGCCTACGAGACCCTCGTCGGGGGGACGGCCGAGGGAGAACTGGCCGGAGGCTGCCTCTCCCTCGTGACGGCCCTCATGGGCACGCCCTGGGAGATCGATCTGGCGGGAAAGATCTTCGTCTTCGAAGACGTCTACGAGGAGCCCTACAAGATCGACCGGATGCTCTGCCAGCTCCGCATGGCGGGCAAGCTCGACGCCGTCGCGGGAATCGTCGTGGGCCAGATCGTCGACGGAGAGCCCAAGGACGCGACGAAAAGCCTCTCGCTGCGGGAGGTCCTCGAAAGCCTCCTCGTCCCCCTGGGCAAGCCCGTCCTCCTCAACGGCCCCTTCGGCCACGGCGTGAAGAAGACGACCCTCCCCCTGGGAGCGAGGGCCCGCCTCGACGCGGGAGCGAAGAGCTTCTGGGTCGATTCGGGAGTCCGCTAGACAGGAAAGCCGGACAGCCCCTCCACGGGGCAAGCCCGCCGAGGGGAAGAGGAAACCGACCGCGGGGCGCGGGAAGACCGGCAGCGGCCTTCCCGCGCCCCTTTGCAGGGGGGGAGATCCCCTTCGACATGGAGGGAGCCACCGGCGTCGTCCGGTGGGAGCAGGTGAGCGCCGACAAGGCCGACTACGCCTTCGGCTGCGCCATGCAGCGCCACGACCTGCTGACCGTGGTCGAGGCCGCTTTCGAGTTCGGCGCCACGGAAATCCTGGTCAACGACTCCCACGCCCGCATGATCAACCTCGACGTGCGCCAGCTCCCGAAGGGCGTGACCGTCGTCAGCGGCGCCGGCAAGCCGCTGAGCATGGTCGAGGCGGTGGAGGGGGCCGACAGGGCCTTCTTCTCGTCGCCTACCACGCCATGGCCGGAACGGCCCGGGCCCTCCTCGGCGACGATCTCGTCGTCTGTTCCGTCAAGGAGGGGCTGGGGCGGCAGGCCGCCCGAGTTCTCACTCCGGAGGTGACGGCACAGAAACTCCGGACAGCCGTCCGGGAGGGCCTCCAGGGAGGGAAAACCCCTCGGCCCTTCCGGGCCGGGAGCCCCTGTCAGGTCGGACTCACCGTCCTCAACAGCGCCCGGGGAGACGCCGTCGACAACCTGCCCGGCACGATGCGCCATTCGGGACGGACCTTCTCCTTCCGGGCTGGCGACGTCGTCGAAGGCTACCGCTGGTTCCGGGCCGCCCTGGCCCTGGCCGGGACAGTGGGACGGTAGGCGAAGACACGGGAGGGGGCGAAAGGGAGTTTCTGGGCGCCGCCGTCACCGGAACGGCGTCTTCGGGCCGCCCCTTCGATCCGGGTCGTCTTCCTGCCCCGGCCTCGGGAGGAAAGACGCCTCTTTCCCCCTTGCGGTGGCCCTCAGCGCACCTCGGAGGAGAGGGGAAGAACGCCCGCCCTTCTCTCGTCGAGGCAGAAACGGGCGATCCGGGAGAGGAGCTCTTCTCCGCGGAGATTCATCTCCTGGGCCTGACCGGCCGTGCCTCGGCGGCGCGGGACGTCTCCTCCGAGGCACGGCCGATGGAGCGGATCAGTCCGGAGATGCGCGTCGTCCCCTCCGTGATCTGTTCCATGGCGAGGCCATCTCCTCGCTCGAGGCGGCCTGTTCCTCCGAGGTGGAGGCCACCGTGCCGATGGCGTCGATGACGCGGCGGGTCCCTTCGAGGGCCTTTTCGAGCTCCCGGACCGCGGCGGCGACCCTGTCGACGGTCGCCTTCATGATGGCCCCCGCCTCTTCCGTGACGGAGATGGAGTCGCCCATGCTCTTCTCCAGGCTTCCGATGAGCTTGGACACCTCCGAGGCGGCGGCGTTGAGGGCCAGGGAGGCCGTCTCGCTGATGGAGGTCCCGTTGGATTCCGACAGCTTCAGCACCTGATCGAGGCTGGTTCGAACCTCGTCCATGGAGGCGTTGGTCTCCTTCGAAAGGGCCGACAGAGAGGTCGATGTGGCGGCGACGGCCTCGGCGGCATGCCGGATCCGGAAAACCGTATCGGCCTAAGAGCCGATCATGGCCGCCAGGGCGTCGGTCATGATCCCCAGCTCGTCGGATGACCGGAGGGCGAAGTCGTCGCGGGTCACGGTCAGGTCGCCCTCGCGGGCCCTTTCCGCCAGGGCGTCCCCGTCCGACCGATCTCGACGGGGGCGAAGGCCTTGAACGTCGTCTGCTTCAACGCCATCGGCCAGGACTCCTCGAACCAGTTCTCGCCCCGCCTGATGCGCCGCAGGATCTCGTCGCCTCCGGCGCCCTGGATCTCGCCGGCGACGTCGCCGATGCGGTCCCGTGAGGGATGGCAGGCCACGATGCCGCCGTGGGAGAGAAGGCAGCCGAAGCCCGTCTCGTAAAACCTCATCTTCGTCGTCATCTCCTGGAGGACCTCCAGAGAGATATCGGCGCCAACGCGACGACCGCCGATCTCGACGGGAACAGCGAGGGTCGTCATCGCCACCTTCCGGCCTCCCGCCTCGTACTCGAAGGGATCGAGAACCGTCTCCCGGCCGCTCTCCATGGCCCGAAGGTAATAGCCTCCCTCGCCGGGAACGTCATAGCCCACCAGGGCCTCGAGGGCCACCTCGTCGCCGTCGCGTCCGTCGAAGGCGCCGGGCTCCCAGCAGGTCCAGACCCCGAAAAAGTCGGGATTGCGCCGCAGCACCTGGGCCAGCATCCCGTTGGCCAGGGCCCGGTCGAGGCTGCCGGCGGCGTCGAGCCCTTCGAGGACTCCGGCCAGCGAACGGGCCACGTCGAGCGGACGCTCGAACTGAAGCCTCACCTCGTTGGCCAGTTCCCGCGACCGAATCAGCGCTACCTGGCGGGCCTCCATCATGCTCTCCCCCCGGTTCACCGCCGTGATGACCCCCACCACGGAACCGAAGACGACGAGAACCACGGCGAGCACGATGACCGTGATCTTTCCCCGGAGAGACTTCTCCTCCCCCTCATCGACGAGGCCAGGGCCCTGAGGCAGAAGGGAGAGGCGGCGATCCCCCCCGTCTCCTCCGAGTGCTACGGCTGCCTCGACTGCGTCGCCGCCTGCCCCAGGAGGCGCTCCGCATCGAGACGCGCCGAAGGAGGCGCAGGGGGGAAAGTTAGGCATCTGTCGAACGTGACCTGACGGCCGTCGATCCCTTTCCTTTTGCGTCATCTGAAGAAAACCCTTGTCTCAAACTCAAGCTCTTGCTCCTGTAGATCAGGCTCGATCGACGGACCCGGGTCGGAAGACCCCTGGAAGACGGAAAGGGGGCGGGGAGATTCCCCGCCCCCTTCTTCTGGCGTTTTTCGTGACGGCGTTCTCAGGCGACGACGAGGCGGATTTCATCGCCGTCGGCGGTCACCTGGAGACGCGACCCGACCGTCACCTCGCCGGCGATGATCTTCTTGGCGATGGGCGTCTCCAGGCGGCGCACCAGAAGCCGCTTCAAGGGCCTGGCCCCGTAGACGGGATCGTAACCCTCGCTCGCCAGAAGCCGGGCCGCCCCGTCGGTGATCTCCAGCCCGATGCCGCGGTCGCCGAGACGGCGGGCGAGATCCCGGGACAGGAGGGTCACGATGCGGACGATCTCCTCGCGACGGAGGGGCTTGAAGAGGATGATCTCGTCGATGCGGTTGAGGAACTCGGGCCGGAAGGCAGCCCGCAGCTCGTCCATGACGGCCTTCCGGGCAACTTCGGCGATCTCCCCTTCGTCGAGGCCCTCGACGAGATGGCGGGCCCCCAGGTTACTCGTCATGATGAGGACCGTGTTCTTGAAGTCCACCGTCCGGCCCTGGCCGTCGGTGGCCCGACCGTCGTCGAGGATCTGGAGGAGAACGTTGAAGACCTCGGGATGGGCCTTCTCGATCTCGTCGAAGAGAATCACCGAATAGGGGTGGCGCCGGACGGCCTCGGTGAGCTGCCCTCCCTCCTCATAGCCCACATAGCCGGGAGGGGCGCCGATGAGACGGGACACGGCATGGCGCTCCATGTACTCCGACATGTCGATGCGGATCAGGTTCTCCTCCGAGTCGAAGAGGGCCTCCGTCAGGGCCTTGGCCAGCTCCGTCTTCCCCACGCCCGTTGGTCCCAGGAAGATGAAGCTGCCGATGGGACGGCGGGGGTCCTTGACGCCCGCCCGGGCCCGGAGGATCGCGTCGGCCACGAGGACGACGGCCTCGTCCTGACCGACGACGCGGTCGTGAAGGACCTCCTCGAGGTGCAGGAGCTTGTGGCGCTCCCCTTCGAGGAGACGGGAGACGGGAATGCCCGTCCACCGGGAGACGATGGACGAGACCTCCTCCTCCGTCACCTCCTGGCGGAGGAGGCGCTCACCCCCTTTAGCCCGGAGGCGCTCTTCCTCGTCGCGATAACTTTGCTCCAGCTCAGGGAGCACGCCATGGCGAAGTTCAGCGACGCGGTTCAGGTCATAGTCCCTCTCGGCCCGCTCGATCTCCCGCCTCGTCTGCTCGATCCGCTCCTTCAGGGACTGGACGGTGACGATCTCGTCCTTCTCGCGGTCGTACTGGGCACGGAGGGTGGCCGTCCGCTCCTTGGCCGCGGCCAGCTCCTCCTGGACCTGCTCGAGGCGGGCCGCACTGGCCCGGTCCGTCTCCTTCTTCAGCGCCGCCTCTTCGATCTCGAGCTGCATGACCTTCCGTGCCGCCGAATCGAGCTCGGCCGGCATGGAGTCGATTTCGGTCCGCACCGTGGCGCAGGCCTCGTCGACGAGATCGATGGCCTTGTCGGGAAGAAACCGGTCGGCGATGTACCGCGACGAGAGGGAGGCGGCCGCCACGAGGGCGTTGTCCTGAATCCTGACGCCGTGGAAGACCTCGAAACGCTCCTTCAGCCCCCTCAGGATGGAGACGGTCTCCTCCATCGACGGCGGCTCGACGAGGACGGGCTGGAAGCGCCGCTCCAGGGCCTTGTCCTTCTCGATGTTCCTGCGGTACTCCTCCGTCGTCGTGGCCCCGATGCAGTGAAGCTCGCCCCGGGCCAGCATGGGCTTGAGCATGTTGCCGGCGTCGATGGCCCCCTCGGCCTTGCCGGCGCCGACGATGGTGTGCAGCTCGTCGATGAAGAGCAGCACCGTCCCGTCACTCGATTTCACCTCGTCGAGGACGGCCTTGAGGCGCTCCTCGAACTCGCCGCGGTACTTGGCCCCCGCCAGAAGGGAACCCATGTCGAGGGCCACGACGGTCCGATCCCGAAGTCCCTCGGGGACGTCGCCGCGGACGATCCGCTGGGCCAGCCCCTCGACGATGGCCGTCTTGCCCACGCCGGGCTCGCCGATGAGGACGGGGTTGTTCTTCGTCTTCCGGCTCAGGATGCGGATGACCCGGCGGATTTCGTCGTCCCGCCCCAGGACGGGATCGAGCTTCCCCTCCCGGGCCAGGGCAACGAGGTCCCGCCCGAACTTGGCCAGGGCCTCGTAGGTCGCTTCCGGGGCGTCACTGGTGATTCGTCGGTTCCCGCGGACCGACTCGAGGGCGGCCAGGAAGGCCTCCTCCGTCACCCCGGCATCGGCCAGGAGCCTTCCCGCCGCCGTCTTCCGCCCCTCTCCGAGAAAGGCCAACAGCAGGTGCTCCACCGAAAGGTAGGCGTCTCCCATCGTCCTGGCCCGGTCCGCGGCGGTGGCCAGAAGCCGGGAAAGGCGCTGGGAGACGTAGATCTGTCCCGGCGTCACGCCGGGACCGCTGACGCGGGGCTTGCCGTCGACGGCTTCACCGGCGGCCTTCACGACGAGGGGAAGATTGACGTTCATCTTCTCCAGCAGGCGGGGGATCAGCCCCTCTTCCTGCTCCAACAGGGCCAGGAGCAGGTGTTCGCCGTCGGCCTCGACCTGGCCGCGGCGGAGCGCCTCCTCCTGGGCGGAGGCCAGGGCCTCCTGTGTCTTCCTGGTCCATTTGCTGGGATCCATCGGCGTCACCTCTTTTGATCTTTGTTGACCTTATCTCCCATTATATAGGTCAGGATAGATCAGGCAAGCCCTTTCTTCAATCTTCGCTGACGATTGGATCGCACCATGTTACACTTAACCAGACTTGTCCACTGTATGTTCTGAAGCAGCCCTTCTCCGGTGTTCATAAATCAAGCAAGGGGTGATTCGTCATGGAAGCGAAACACGGGACCTCTCTCAAGGCCAAGATTGCCCTGGCCAGTGCCGTCGTCGTCGTCGCCATCCTGGCTGTGGCCTTCACCGTCAGCTACCTGACGGCCAAGTCGCGCCTCGAGGAGACGATCGTCAGTCAGGGTCAGGGTTTCGCCGCCTCCCTGGCACAGGCCGTGACGGGAGAGCTGGCCCTCATCGAGGACTCCCTCAAGACGGCTCTGGCCATCGCCACCGCCGACCTCGAGGGAGGCAACATCATGGCCTCCCACAACAAGATCTCCCTGGGAGGGGTCGATCTTCCCATCCTCTTCGTCATGAAGGGGGGCTTCCGGCAGGTCACCAACGACAACACCTTGACCCAAGCCTGGGCCGACCAGATCAACGCCGCCTTCTCCATCTACCAGGGCGGTCCCGAGGGGCAGCTCATTCTCGTGACGACGAACATCGTCAACGAGGACGGAACGAGTCCTCTCGGAGAAGTTCTGGACAAGACGGACCAGGCCGCGCTCTACGCCGCCACGGCCGAGCCGGGCGGCCGCTATGAGGGACTGTCTCTCATCGGAGGCCGCCCCTACTTCGGCACCTACCACAGAATCAGAAACGAGGAACAGCACCTCGTCGCCTTCGCTGGCGTCTCCCTCGAGCCGATCGTCAACCACATCCTGGAGACCCGCTTCGGACGGCAAGGCCGGGCCTTTGTCATCGATGAGGACGGTTCTGTCCTGGGCCATCACGACCACGAGACCGGCTCGGACCTCAAGGCCGCCGAACCTGTTCTCTGGCAGGCCCTGACGGGGGCCGCATCGGCGGGACAGGATCACTTCAGTTACCGCAGCAATGGAGCAGGCCATCTAGGGTTCCTCAGGTTCATCGAAAAGGTCCGCTGGAACCTGGTCCTCTCCATGCCCGAAGCGGAGGTCCTGGCGCCGGCCGTGGCCATGAGAAACCAGATGCTTCTCTGGGGCCTTCCGGCCCTGCTGGCCGGCATCGGCCTCATCTGGTTCCTCTCAAGCCGCCTTCTGGCTCCTCTCGGCTCCGTCGTCGAGACGGCAGGCCGCATCGCCTCCGGCGATCTGACCGTCCACGTCGAAGGCGACGCCTCAAGCCGTGACGAGATCCTTCAGGTTCTGGCGGCCTTCGACCGCATCGCCGGCGCCTACCGTGATCTCGTCGTCCGCGTTCAGGCCATCGGTTCCCTCCTCCTCGAGAAGGGGGAAGAGATCCGCCACATCAGCGAAGACATCGGCAGAAACATGGAAAAGACCCTCGCCGAGGCGGGAGGCATGGTCGAGGTCGTCTCCTCCGTCTCGTCCGGAGCGGAAGAGACGAGCGCCGGCATCGAAGAGGTCGCCCAGGGGGCGAACCGCACGGCCTCCACCTCATCGGAGCTCAACGGCGAGGCCCAGGCCATGGAGAGCGACATCGCCCAGGGCCAGCAGGCCCTCAAGGGCGTCGCCGACGACATGGGCGACATCGACAGGGCGAGCCGCCGCATCCAGGAATCAGTGACTTCCCTTCAGGCCTCGGTGGAGAAGATCTCCACCTTCGTCGACACCATCACGGGCATCGCCGACCAGACAAACCTGCTGGCTTTGAACGCCGCCATCGAGGCGGCCCGGGCCGGCGAGGCCGGACGGGGCTTTGCCGTCGTCGCCGAAGAGGTGCGCAAGCTGGCCGAACAGTCCAACACCGCCGCCGGCGAGGTGAGCCGCATCATTGAAGAGGTCCTGGGGCGCTCCGAGACGGCCCACAAGGACACGGCCGAGACGGTGCGCCTCATCGAAGGGGCCGCCGGCAGCACCCAGGACACGGCCCGCAAGATCGAGAACATCCTCGACCGGGTCCATGTCATGACCGACGGCATCCGCTCCATCGCCGCCGCCGCCGAGGAACAGTCGGCGGGAAGCGAGGAGATCGCCTCGGCCATGGAGAACATCCTCCAGGAGGTCGGCAACGGCCAGAGGGCGGCCGAGAACGTCGAGACCTCGGCCCGCCAGGTCGTGAGCCGCCTCGACGACCTCAAGGGAATCCGCGACGAACAGCAGCAGGTCGTCGACGACCTGGCCGAGGCGGTCCGGACCTACATCGTCGACGGCGAGAGCCGGGGAAGACTGAAGGCCCTGAAGGGTTGATAACGGTCTTTCCCGAAAAACAGGGCCTCCCGCTTCGGAGGCCCTGTTTTTCGGGAAAGAGTGATCCCCTAGTGGCTTGCCAGCTCCCTGATCGCCTCCAGACAACGATCGATTTCTTCCTCCCTATTGAAATAACCCGGCGAGAGGCGCAAGGCACCCTGAGGAAAACTCCCCAAGGTCTGGTGAGCCAAGGGGGCACAGTGAATGCCGGGACGAGCCTCAATCTCCCATCGCTGGGCCAACTCGCGGGCAAGGTCGTTGTTATCGAAGCCCTCCAGGTTAAGGGTAAAGACGGGAAGACGGCCTTCCATCTCCGACGAACCGTAAAGCCTCACCCCCGGCAACGACTTAAGCCCCTCAAGGAGCCGTTCCCCAAGGACCTCTTCCCGACGGCGAACCCTATCAATTCCTTCCGTCGCAAGCCAATCCAGGGCCGCACTGAATCCGGACAGTCCAGGGAGGTTCGGCGTTCCCGCCTCAAACTTGTCCGGCAGCAGTTCGGGCTGGTTCTCCTCATGGGAACGGCTTCCCGTCCCCCCCTCCATGAGGGGTAGACACTTTTCCGCAAAATCGGGCCGCCAGACGACGCCTCCCGTTCCCTGAGGACCCTGAAGTGCCTTGTGGCCCGTGAAGCACAGAGCCGCCAAACCCAGCGACGCTGCGTCATGAGGAATGAGCCCCGCAGTCTGAGCCGCGTCGACCACAAGAGGCACCTTCCGTTCCCGGCAAATCTCAGCGATGGCCTCCAGATCCTGAATGGTGCCGCAAAGATTGCTGGCGCCGGCAAGGACGAAAAGATCGGCAGGCTCTTGGAAGCGCCGCCTGAGGGCGGCGGGATCGAGATGCCCTTTCTCGTCGCATCGAAGAATCGTCAGCTCCACACCTTGAGTCTCAAGACGCCGAAGGGGACGGATGACGGAGTTGTGCTCCATCGATGTGGTAACGGCCCTCATGCCGGGCCGGAGATAACCTTTGAGAACGATATTGAGGGCTTCCGTCACACCTGAGGTGAAGGTAACGTAGCGGGGATCGCCGTTCTCATAGCCTCCGAAGAGGCGCGCGACTTTCTGGCGGAGATCGCCCACGAGATTGGCCGTCTTAAGATCGCGCCCTGCCGTCGAACCCCGGCCCAGGTTGGCTCCGCCGGAGGAAAGAAAATCAAACATCGCCCTTGCGACAGGCTCCGGCTTGGGCCACGTTGTGGCAGCGTTATTGAGATAAACAGACAAATCATCGCCTCCCCATATCTTTCACATAAAGTTGGGTCCCGTTGATCATAGCACTTTGACCCGACATGGCGGTGACCCTGCGGAACGGCCCTGATTGGAGCTCTCGCTTTCATGTGGTAATATGGTCACAATTATCAATCCGAGGAGGTGCCGCCTTGAGCGACTACCTGCTGGAACGGAAGGTGGCCATCTTCAAGGCCCTCTCTCACCCCATCCGCCTGGCCATCGCCGAGAGGCTTCAGGAGGGGGAACGCTGCGTCTGCGACATCGCCCAGTGGTTCCCCTGCGACAGGACGACGATCAGCAAGCACCTGGCCGTCCTGCGGAACGCGGGAATCATCGCCGACCGCAAGGAGGGACTCAACGTCTACTACTCCCTGGTCCTGGCCTGCCTGGGACGGCTCTCGACGTGCCTCGACGGGGCGATCCGCCAGGACGCCCTGGAGAACCTCCGCCGCCTCGACGACCTCGACGAAGGCTGACCGTTGCGGAGTGCCCCTTTTTTTGGTAGCCTAAATGTGCCTTTATGACCACATAGACAGCAAGGGAGGCGACGAGGATGAGACGCGTGCAGATCACGTCCCGATTCTGGCTCGATCAGGTGATCCTCCAGGGCGGCGACTTCCGCATCGTCTGGTCGACGATCATCGCCGGCTGATGAACGGCCTTCAAAGGCCCGTTGGGCCTTTTGGGAAAGCCCGACGACGAGAATCGGGAGGCCTTCGAACCTTTCGCCGTCGACGGTGAAGAAGAGGTCTTCTGCTGGTTCGCCCGGGATGCGCTGGAAAACCTCCGGGCCGTGACCCCGACGGCCGAGGGGGACCTCCTCTTTTACGTCGAGGGACTGGGCCGCTACCGGTTCCGCTTCCTTCCCGAAGAAAAGGGAGATTGAGTCGGAAAGACCCTTTCGGATCGACGGCAAGCTGCGATCTGTCATAATGGTCCTGTTGCGACAGGCGCCCTTTGGGGTCCGCCCGTCGGAGCGAGACCAAGGACAGGGGGACTGCCGGTGCGGGTTTCTTCCATTCAGCTGGAGATGAAAGACGGGCAGGTCAAGGAACAGATGATCGACCATGCCCTGGCGATGATGGAAAAGGCCAGGGGAAGTGATCTCATTCTCCTTCCCGAGATCTGGAACATCGGCTTTTTCGCCTATGACCGCTACGTCGCCGAGAGCGAGGCCATCGACGGGCCGACGGCGACGGCCCTGGCCGCCAAGGCGAAAGACCTGGGCTGTTACGTCTTTTCCGGCAGCTTCGTCGAGAGCCGGGACGGGAAGCACTACAACACGAGTCTCCTCTTCGACCGGGAGGGGAAGAGGATCGGCGAGTACCGCAAGATCCATCTTTTCTCCTACCAGTCCCGGGAGCCGGAGATCCTCACGGCCGGCCGGGACATCGCCGTCGTCCCCACCGAGTTCGGTCCCTTCGGCCTCTCGACCTGCTACGACCTGCGCTTTCCCGAACTCTACCGGGCCATGGTCGACAGGGGGGCCGAGTTCTTCCTCGTCACCTCGGGCTGGCCCTTTCCCCGCCTGGCCCACTGGCTGATCTTCAACCAGGCCCGGGCCGTGGAAAACAGCGCCTTCCTCTTCTCCTGCAACGCCTGCGGCGTCCAGAGCGGCACCCGCTTTCTCGGCCACAGCCAGATCGTCGACCCCTGGGGCATCGTCGTCGCCGGAAGCGGCCATGATCCGGCCATCGTCACGGCCGACGTCGATCCCTCTCTGGTGGCCCGCACCAGGCGGGAGTTCCCGGCCCTGCGCGATCGGGTTCTCTAGGTCCCCGATAGGAAAAGGTCCCCGCCTGAGGCGGGGACCTTTTCCTATCGGGCCAGTTCGCTCAGGGCCTCAAGACAGGAATCGATATCCTCGTCGCTGTTGAAGTAGCCCGGCGAGAGGCGAAGCGCCCCCTGGGGGAAGCTGCCCACCGTCCTGTGGGCCAGGGGAGCGCAGTGAAGGCCGGGACGGGTCTCGATGCCCCACCGGTCGGCCAGCTCGGCTGCGAGGGTCCCGTTGTCGATCTTCTCCAGGTTGAGGGCGAAGACGGGCAGACGGCCCTCCATCCCCGACGGGCCGTAGAGGGTCACGCCGGGAAGGCGCCTCAGTCCTTCGAGGAGACGCTCTCCCAGGGCCTCCTCCTTCTCTCTGATCCGGTCGATCCCCTGCTCCTCAAGCCAGGTCAGGGCCGCCGCCAGCCCGGCCAGGCCGGGGAGGTTGGGCGTGCCCGACTCGAATTTGTCGGGAAGCATCGCGGGCTGCCTCTCCTCGTGGGAGCGGCTGCCCGTCCCTCCCTCGATGAGGGGCCGGCAGGCCTCGGCGAAATCGGGCCGCCAGACGATCCCTCCCGTTCCCTGAGGGCCGAGGAGCCCCTTGTGGCCCGTGAAACAGAGGGCGGCCAGCCCCAGGGACGACACGTCCAGGGGGAGGAGTCCCGCCGTCTGGGCGGCGTCGACGACGAGGGGCACGGCATGGCGGCGACAGATCCCGGCCAGGGCCTCCAGGTCCTGAACGGTTCCGCAGAGGTTGCTGGCATGGGAGAAGACGACCAGGTCGCCCCCTTTCCCCAGCTCCTCCTCCAGAAGGGCCGGATCGAGGCGGCCCGTGCCGTCGCAGGGGAGAACGGCCACAAAGAGGCCCTCCTCTTCGAGGCTCCGAAGGGGGCGGATGACGGCATTGTGCTCCATCGACGTCGTCACGACCTTCATCGTCGGCTTGAGAAAACCCTTGAGGACCACGTTGAGGGCCTCCGTCACGTTGGACGTGAAGGTGACGTAACGGGGGTCGGCCTTGGCGTGGCCGCCGAAGAAGAGGGCCAGACGCTCCCTCACGTCACCGACGAGCCCCATCGTCTCCAGGTCGCGCCTTGCCGCCGCCCCCCGGGCCAGGTTGGCCCCGCCGCGGAGGAGAAAGTCGGCCATCGCCCGGGCCACGCCTTCCGGCTTGGGCCAGGTCGTGGCGGCGTTGTTGAGGTAACAGGACAGGAGAAACACCCTCTTTCGTCATAGCCTTTAGGCCGATTCATAATAACATGACCCGTCAGCCCAGCGAAAGAAAAACCCCCTCTCCGTCAGATGGCCCTGTCGTGATTGACAGGAGGAGGCTTTGTGGTAATATTGCCACATAAACTCTCGGAGGTGACCTCCATGAAGATACAGATTCTGGGAACGGGCTGCGCCAAGTGCAGGAAACTGGCCGAGCTGGCCGAAAAGGCAGCACAGGAGCTGGGCCTCGACTACGAGCTCGTCAAGGTGACAGCCATCGGCGAGATCCTCGATTTCGGCGTCATGGCCACGCCGGGACTGGCCGTGGACGGCAAGGTCCTCGCGGCCGGCAAGGTCCCCACGGCCGATCAGGTGAAAAAACTCCTCCAGGACAGCCTCGAGGAAAACTGATGCCATAGGGAGGCCCCGAAAGGGGCTTTCCCTGAGCCCACCTCGTGACGTTTTGGCCACATAAAGGAGGTCTCCTTCATGTCGGAGAGAAAGAAGCTGTCGTTGATCCTCGCCGCCTTCCTGGCGGCCTATTTCCTGCCTGTCGCCAACCCCCGCGTCGGCCTGGCCGCCTTCGAGGCCCTGGCCATGCTCCACGAGTACGCCCGGGAGCACGTGCTTCTCTGCCTCGTCCCGGCCTTTTTCATCGCCGGGGCCATCTCCGTCTTCGTCAGCCAGCAGGCCGTGATGAAGTATCTCGGCGCCGGGGCCAAAAAGTGGGTGGCCTATTCGGTGGCCTCCGTCTCGGGAACGATCCTGGCCGTCTGCTCCTGCACGGTCCTGCCCCTCTTCGCCGGGATCTACAAGCGGGGCGCCGGATTGGGCCCCGCCTCGGCCTTCCTCTACTCGGGACCGGCCATCAACGTCCTCTCCATCGTCCTCACCGCCCGGGTCCTGGGCTTCGAGCTCGGCCTGGCCAGGGCCGTCGGCGCCGTCGCCTTCAGCGTTCTCATCGGGTTGGCCATGGCCTTCCTCTTCCGCCACGAAGAGGCCGAGCGTCAGCAGGGCTTCGTCGAACTGCCCGAGGAGGAGGGGCGGCCCCTCTGGAAGACGACCTGGCACATGGCGGGCCTCGTCGTCTTCCTCGTCTTCGCCAACTTCGCCGCCCCCCGCAGCGACGGCGGTCTCTGGACCGTTCTTTACTCCATCAAATGGCCCGTGGCCGGTCTGGCGCTCCTTTCCGTCCTCGTCACGACCTGGCTCTGGTTCTCCTCTGATGAGAGACAGGAATGGGGCGAGTCCACGCTGGGCTACGCCCTTCAGGTGATGCCTCTCCTCTTCGGCGGCGTCCTCGTCGCCGGTTTCCTCCTGGGACGGCCCGGTCAGGACGCCCTGCTGCCGTCGTCCTGGGTGGCGGCCCTCGTGGGCGGCAACTCGGTGGGGGCCAACTTCTTCGCCTCCCTCGCCGGCGCCCTCATGTACTTCGCCACCCTGACGGAAGTCCCCATCCTCCAGGGACTCCTCGGCTCCGGCATGGGGCAGGGCCCGGCTCTGGCCCTTCTGCTGGCAGGCCCGGCCCTCTCGCTGCCCAACATGCTCGTCATCCGCAGTGTCCTGGGCACAAAAAAGACCGTCGCCTTCGTCGCCCTCGTCGTCGTCATGTCCACCCTGGCGGGACTGGCCTACGGAACCTTCGCGGGCTGATCCCCTCAAGGAGCGGTGACGGCCCTCATCGGCGCCTGGTCGACGATGAAGATCCCCATGGTCCTCTTCGAGCTCCAGAGCCTGGGGCCCGCCTTCGCCTCCATCCGCTACGGCCTCTCTCTGGCGGGGATCTTCTGGATCGCCTGGGCCGTCGAGAGGCTCCTGGGCCCCCGGGGAAGACACAAGCTGAGAGAGCCTTTCAGCGAGAACGAAAATTTTCCTTCTTGAGGAGGTCCCGACAATGAGTGATATCCGCGACGAAGTGCGCAAGAAATACGCGAAGGCCATCAGAGACGCCGGAGCCTCCTGCTGCGGCGGCAAAGGAAACTGCTGCGACCCCATCACGAGCGGCAACTACGACCCCAGGGAGCTGACCGAACTCCTTGACGGGATGGAGACCGCCTCCTTCGGCTGCGGCAATCCGACGGCCCTGGCCGGGATCAGGGAGGGGGAGGTCGTTCTCGACCTGGGCAGCGGCGCAGGACTGGACGTCTTCCTGGCCGCCCTCAAGGTGGGCCCTTCCGGCCAGGTCTACGGCCTGGACATGACGGACGAAATGCTCCTTGAGGCCGAGACCAACCGCCAGAAGGCGGCCCTGGAGAACGTGACCTTCCTGAAAGGGGTCATGGAGGCCATCCCCCTTCCCGACGAAAGCGTCGATCTCATCATCTCCAACTGCGTCGTCAACCTCTCTCCCAACAAGGATCAGGTGCTCCGCGAGGCCTTCCGCGTCCTCCGTCCCGGCGGCCGCATCGCCCTTTCTGACATCGTCCTCCTCCGCCCTCTGCCTCCGGCCGTCAAGGCAAGCGTTGCGGCCTGGACGGGCTGCATCGCCGGAGCCCTCGAGGCCGGCGAATTCCGCTCCAAGGCGGAAGCCGCAGGGTTCTCCTCCGTTGACCTGTCCATCACGAAGACCTACGTCTTCACCGCCGAAGAGTCGGCCCGCCTCTTTCCCGATCTTGGCCCGCAAGAGCGGATTCTTGCCGACGGCGCCGCGGCGAGCGCCCTCGTGACGGCGACGAAGGAGAGGCCTGAGACCTAGCTCCTCCTTTCGGCGACGAAGACCTCGACGGCCCGGCGGATCTCGTCTCGGATCCGCCGGGTGGCGGCCATCTTCTCTTCCTCCGTGCCCTCCAGCGTCGCCGGATCATCGAAGGGCCAGTGAAGCCTCTCGCCCGCCCCGGGAAAGACGGGACACCGTCCGGCCTTGGCAGCGTCGCAGACGGCAATGACCACGTCATACCGGCGCCCCTGAAGAAAGAACTCCTCCACGC
This sequence comes from Synergistaceae bacterium, assembly GCA_016756725.1. GTDB lineage: Bacteria > Synergistota > Synergistia > Synergistales > Aminithiophilaceae > Aminithiophilus. The sequence continues at coordinate 382,413 of JAESII010000004.1, forward strand.
CGTTGACGTCGTTGTCCGAGATGTCGATTCCCTCTTCGGCCATGACGGCCACGGCCAGAGGGTGAACCCCCTCGCCCGGCTCGAGACCAGCGCTTTCGGCGATAAAAGCGCCGCCGCCGATTTTCCTGAGCCAGGCCTCGGCCATCTGGCTTCGGGCCCGGTTCTGTCCGCACACGAAAAGAACCCGCATGGGTTTCATCTTCATTCTTTCCCCCTTTGTCTTCTCCTCATCCGGCCACCTGCTACAATGTCTATTGAAGCGCAAAAATCCCTCTCGTCCGTCACAGAACGGTCACATCCCCCGAAGAGGCCGTCGTCTTTTCGGATCGACCCTCGAGTTTAAGGAGACAGCCATGATGAACCCTTCCGATCCTCCCATGGAGCGCCGGCAGAAGGCCTTCTTCGAGCCCCTCCGCGGGGCCCGTGCCGTCCTTCCCATCCTCGTCGGCATCATCCCCTTCGCCCTCGTTCTGGGCTTCATCATGCGCCAGACGGGGCGGACCGCCGCCGAGAGCGGGTTCTTTTCCTTCTCCCTCATCGCCGGCACCTCCCAGGTGGCGACGGTGCACCTCTTCGCGGCGGGAGCGCCCTTTCTCGTCATCGTCGCCACGGCGATCATGATCAACATGCGCTACGCCATGTACAGCCTCTCCCTCGTTCCTCTGCTTGAAGGAGAACCCTGGTGGAAGCGCCTTCTCTGCGCCTACGTCATCTCCGACCAGTCCTACGCCTTCACCATGGCCGAAGTGGAGAACAACCCCGACAACGGGAACATCCCGGGCTTTCTCATCGGCGCCTCCCTGGGCGTCTTTCTCCCCTGGGCGGCAGCCATCGCCGTCGGCTACCACGCCGGTTCGATCATTCCGGCGTCGCTGCCGCTGGACTTCACCATCCCTCTCGTCTTCACGGCCCTCCTGGCGCCTCAGCTCAAGGACCGCCCCCGCATCGGAGCGGCTCTCATCGCCGCCGCGGGAGCCATCGTCCTCGTTCCCGCCATGCCCCTTCAGCTGGGTTTCCTGACGGCCCTTCTTTTCGGCGTCGGTGCCGGACTCCTCCTGGACCGGAAGGAGGCGACGGCGTGAACTTCTTTTTCGTCGCCCTCGCCGTCTCCCTGGGTTCCCTCATCGTCAAGGGACTCTTCACCTGCTTCGTCCCTCACAGCAGACTTCCCAAGGCTCTGGACAGGATCCTGCGCTTCATCCCCCCGGCCGCTCTGGCGGCCCTCGTGGCGCCGGCCATCTTCTACGCGAAGACCGCCTCGGGCAGCGTCTTCTCGCCTGCCCGACTCGCCGCGGGGCTGGGGGCTCTGGCCATCGCCGTCTACAGCCGCAACGTCATCGTCACCATCGTCTCCGGCATGGCCCTGCTCCTCCTTCTCCAGATGGTTCTGGGCTGAGCAAGGGAAAGGCAACAAGGCAAGGCCCCCTCTCAAAAGAGGGGGCCTTGCTCATGACGGGCCTAGACCACTTCCGGCAGGGCTCCTTCGGGAAAACGAAGGCGGAACCGACCGACGGACTGAACCACGAAGAGATAGTCGCCCTCGTCGGTGGGTTTGATCCTCCGCCACTCCTTGAGGACGTCCCTGTCGATCCAGCAGCGGGCCCCGTCGGTGCCCTCGATGCGGAAGACCTCGCAGCGGTCCTCCTCCTCCGGTCGGCCCAGGTAGGCCGCGGCGCCGCGAAAGACGGAACAGCAGCCGAGGATGATCGTCCTCCAGAGGATGTGAAAGTCGCCCCCGCCATGACCGACGACCTCTTCGATCCAGTACTCGGAGGTTACCTGGAGAGAGCGACTTGCCTCGGTCATGCCTCGCAGCCTCCTCCACACCCGCCGCCGCAGTCGCAGGTTCCGGCGCCCCGCATCTCCTGGAGCAGGGGAAGGTAGATGTTGAGGAGCGCCTGGAGATCTTCCCGGCAGGAGCAGGAAGCCCCGCAGGGACCGAACTCCTCTTCCAGGGCCTCGACGGTTTCGGCGCCGAGGGCGATGGCCTGAACGACATCCTGTTTCGTCTTGCCCGTCTCGGCGCAGACGACCTGGTCCTGAGGTGCCTCTTTCCAATTCATGAGCATGACCTCCCTGTCTGTTCGTCAAGCCCCGATAGGGGCCCTTTTTCTGGAACCATTATAAGGGCTAAGTGGTCATATTTCCACATAATCTCTCGAAGTTCTACTCCTCGTCGCGAAGGCGGTAGCCGACGCCCGGCTCGGTGAGGAGATAGCGCGGCCGCGAAGGATCGGGTTCGATCTTGCGCCTCAGGTTGCTCATGTTGACCTGAAGGAGATGCCTCTCGTTCCGGTAGGCCTCGCTCCAGACCTCCTGGAGAAGCTGGCCGTGGGTGACGACCTTGCCCCGGTAAGCGATGAGGGTCTTGAGGATATCGTACTCCGTCGGCGTCAGGGAGAGCTCCTCTCCCGCCAGCAGCACCCTCCGGCGGGGCAGGTCGACGTGGAGATCGCCGACGCGGAAATGGGGCTCCTCCCCGCCGGGAGGGATCTGGCGGAGAAGGGCCCTCATGCGGGCCAGCAGTTCGCCGACGCCGAAGGGCTTGGTGACGTAGTCATTGGCCCCGGCGTCGAGAGCCGTGATCTTGTCGGCCTCCCTGTCTTTAACGGACAGAACGATGACGGGAACCTGGGACCAGCTCCTGAGGTCGGCGATGAACTCCCTGCCGTCTCGGTCGGGCAGCCCCAGGTCAAGGATCACCAGGTCAGGTCGGATCTCGACGAGACGGGTCAGGCCCTCGTCGGCGGAAGCCGCCAGGATGACCTCGTAGCCTTGGGCCTGGAGGGCAAGGTCCAGGAAGCGCCGGATCGCCCGTTCGTCATCGACGACCAGGACCTTTCGGCCGTCGCTCACGGCACGATCACCTCGGGAAGTCTCATCGTCATCACTGTCCCCCCCTCGGAGCGGGGCCCTGCAGCGATGGCGCCGCCGTGGGCTTCCACAATGCCCCGGCAGATGGTCAGCCCCAGACCGGTTCCGCCGGCAGACGTGGGAAGACGGAAGAACTTCTCGAAGATCCGTTCCCGGAAGCTCTCGGGGATGCCCGGACCGCCGTCGGCGACGGAAAAGAGAAAATCCCGCCCTTCGGACCACCCCCGGATGAGGACCGGCACGTCGACAGAGCCGTACTTGAGAGCGTTGTCGAGAAGGTTGACGAGAACGAGGGAAAGGAGCGGGAAATCGACGTCGATGAGGCAGGTCTCCTGGGGAAGTTCCGTCTCGATCGTCCACCCCTCGAGGCGCTCGCCCATCCGCCCCAGGACGTGGGCCACCAGTTCGGAGGGGTCGCAGGGGGCCCGGTCAAGCTGAAAGCCCCCTCCCTCGAGACGGCTCATGTTCAGGAGATTGCCGACGAGGTCGCCCAGGCGCTCCGCCTCGGTCCAGGCCGTCTCGATCAGGGCCGATCGGGCGATGTCGTCGGAGACGACGGCCTTGTCGCCTCTGCGGAGGGAACTGAGCACTCCCGTGATGGTCGCCAGAGGCGTCCGGATCTCGTGAGAGACCGAATCGAGCAGGGCCGCCTGGATCTTCTCTCTGGCCTGAGCCAGCTCGGCCGTCCTGGCCCTTTCGTCGAGGACGATCCGCTCCAGGGACTGGGCGATCTGGAGCACGAAGGCGTCCCGCAATCCCTCGGGCCGCTCCCCCGAGCTTCCGTGAAGGATGAGAACGCCGACGCGGCGCTCCTGCACCTCCAGGGGGAGGCAGAGCTGACCGTTTTCGAGCTCCCGGGGCCGGCCATGGCGGAGCACGTCTTCGACCGTCTCGGCCGGGATGTCACGGGGATGACCGGGGCGCCCTGACTGGGACCGGAGATCCTCGCCGGCCAGGATGAGGGTCGATTCCCACCCCAGACGGAAGAGGTGCTCCGTGACGACCCCAAGGAGCTCCTCCCGTCCCGCCGCCGCGGCCAGGTCCCTGCTGAAGGCATAGAGGGCGAGAGCCTCCTCCTCTTTTCGCCTGGCCTCCTGGGCCCGTTCGCCGGCCCTTGAGGCCAGACCGCTGACGACAAAACCCACGCCGAGGAGGCCGGCGAAGGTGACGAGATACTGGGAGTCGGCGACGACGAGGGTGTAGTAGGGAGGGACCATGAAGACGTCGAAGGCGAGGACGCCGAGAACGGCCGTCAGGACCGACGGGCCGCGGCCGAGAAAGACGGCGGCGACCAGAACGGCGGCGAGATAAACCATGACGACATTCGTGGGTGCCATGACACGGCTGAAGGGCAGCCCCAGGGCCGTGGCCGCCAGGGCCAGGGCCGCGCCACAGCCATAGGCCCCGAGCGATTTGCCCTTCCCCTTCAGGCTCGGTTCGGCCTCTCCCTCCCGCCGGCTCAGGGCGACGACGTCGATGGAGCCGCTGAGGCGGATGAGCCTGTCCGTCAGCGTCCCCCGCAAGAGCGTTTTCCAGGGAGAGTCCAGGGATTTGCCGACGACGATGCGCGTCACCCCGTTCCGTCGGGCGAAAGCGGCGACGGTCCGGGCCACGTCGGTGCCGGACCGGACGAAAAGCCTCACGCCCAGCCTCTCGGCGAGGCGCACATTCGTCTTTCGGGCGGCCCGGGAAAGACCGTCAAGACGGCTCCCCTCGACGTCGACGGTGATGGCCCACAGCTCGGCCCCGGCCACACGGGCCATGTCGCGGGCTTCCTTCAGGAGCCCCGCTCCGAAGGGACTGGGACCGAGACAGACCAGAAACCGCTCCGAACGGGGCGCCCGATTCCCCTCCTGCTCCGTGACACCGCCTCTTCCCGCCACGGCCCTCCCCTCCTTTGCGGTCATTTTAGCCTCTCTTCCTCAAGATTTTCTCAAAAAGGGCGACTTCGGGCCTCAAGATTCACTCAAGACCTCGCCGGGCGCACCGTCACCGGTGCTAGAATCACTGCCGACGGGAGATAACCTTGCCGGAGGTGACGGACATGAACGGTTGCGCGTCCACCCTTTTGGACCGCCTCGCCTCATCCTTTCAGAATCTCTTCAAGACCTCGGGAAAGGGCGGTAAGGCGAAGCCGCTCTGCCCGTCGTCGGGACACCCCCTTTTCGGCCCCATCAGCGAGGAACGGGCCGCCCGCTACCAGCATCACTTCGAGGCGATCCTTGATCTTTCGCCGGAAGTCGCCCTGGCCCCTTCGCTGGAAAGTCTGCCGGCCTCCCTCCGCATCCGGATCCGGAGCGTCATGGAGGACGCCCACCGTCGGGAGGGGATCAACGTCCTCTATCTGGCCGTCCTCACCGATCAGTTTCTCGCCACCGAAGAGGCAGCCCGGCAGCGGCACCGCCCCCACTGGGCACCCATGGTCCTCCTCGGGAACAACCTGCCTCCGACCCTTCCGTCTCCGGAGTCGTTCTTCTACGCCGCCCGCTCCTGGGAACCGTGACAAAGGCGCCGATGAAAAAGGGGCCGCCCGGGGGCGGCCCCTTTTTCATCGGCGCCGAAGGAACCGTTCCAGTCCCGCTTTCAGGATCGTCACGCTCCGTCGGAATTCGGCCAGGCAGAGGCGCTCCTCATCGGTGTGGTCGAGGCGGCTGTCGCCGGGGCCATAGGCCGCGAGAGGGCACTTCCAGGAGGCGGCGAGGTTGAAATCGGCCGTCCCTCCCTTGACGAGCAGAGCCGGTCTGTCGCCGGCCTCCCGCACGGCGCCGGCCAGAGAGCGGGCCAGCGGATCGGACCGGCCCACGGAATGGGCGGCCACGGCGTCGAGACAGGCGACGGCGACACCTTCGCCGACGACGGCGCCGAGCTCCCTGAGCCAGACCGCGACGTCCCCTCCCAGGGGGAGGCGGACGTCGACCTCGATCGTGGCGCTTCGGCCCTGACCCTCGGCGCCCGCCATGGACGCCACGGCGGCCGAAGGCCTGTCGATGACGAGGCGGGAAGGGTCGTCGCGCTCCTCGACGGCACCGAGGAGGGCCGAGGCGGATCGGACGACGGCCGTGAGGGGGCCGGCATCGCCGCTGCGGTGGGCCCCTCCGTCCGAGGCCGAGAGCTGCAGGAGAAGGCGGCCCCGGTAGGCGATGGTGACGCCCGTCGTCCCCGAAGGCTCGCCGATGACGCATCCATCGGGAGCATGAAGGTCCAGGCGGTGACGCATGCCCCGGGAATCGCGCTCTTCGCCGACGGCGGCGACAAGGGTCACCCGCCACCCCTCGTGAAGGGAAAGGGCTCCCCCGGCTGCGGCGAGGGCGCACAGGGGGCCCTTGGCATCGACGGAACCGCGCCCCCAGAGCAGGTCTCCGTCGAGACGGACTGGGGGCCCTCCGGGAACGGTGTCGATGTGGCCGACGAGAAGAAGCTCCCTCTCACCCCGGCCCCGCGTCGCCACGACATTGCCGATCCTGTCGATGTCGACGGCCTCCCAGCCGAAATCTCCCAGCCGTCCGGCCAGGAACGCCGCCGCCTGAGCCTCGTCGCCGCTGAGGCTGGGAAGGGAAACGAGATCGACGAGGAGACCCTCGGCCGCCGTCATCGCAGCCCCTCGTCCAGGGCCTCGCCGAGGAGGCCAAGGGCCCGGTCGCAATCGGCCTCGGACGCGGTGAAGGGAGGAAGAAGACGCACCACCTGGGGACCGGCGGGCAGGGCGAGAAGGCCCCTCTCCTGACAGGAGCGCACGACGGGAGCGGAGCGACCCCGGACCTCGATGCCGATGAGAAGGCCCAGACCACGGACTTCCGTCACGGCACGATGGCCCAGGCCGAGGACTCCGGAGCGTAGATAAGAACCGACCTTTACTGACCTTTCCAGGAGGCGGTCCCGCTCGATCACCTCATGCCCCCTGAGGGCGACGGCCGAGACGAGGGGATTGCCGCCGTAGGTCGACCCGTGGCTCATGGCGGGAAAGCCGCCGTGATGCCCTTTCCAGATGACGGCGCCCGAGGGAAGCCCGCCGGCGAGGCCCTTGGCGAGGGTCACCACGTCGGGATCGAGGCCGACGAGAGGCGAGGCCAGCAGCGATCCACACCGGCCCCAGCCCGTCTGAATCTCGTCGGCCACCAGAAGGGCATCATGGCGGCGGCAGGCTTCGGAAAGGGCCTGCCCCGTCTCCTTCTTCAAAGGAAAGACGCCGCCCTCGCCCTGAACGGGCTCGATGAAGACCGCTGCCGTCTCGTCATCGACGGCCTCGGCCAGTTCGTCGACGCCGAAGAACTGGACAGGCAGAAGGGATTCCTTCCAGGGCTTGCGGTAATGGGGATTGAAGGTGAGGGCCAGGGCTCCCAGAGTCCGGCCATGAAAGGCCCGGCGGGCCGCAAGGATCCGCCTTCTGCCCGGACGGAGCAGGAGGATTAGCTTGAGGGCCGCCTCGACGGCCTCGGCGCCGCTGTTGCACAGGAAGGCCTCGCCCCCTTCAAGGAGGTTGCCGAGAAGGCTCAGAAGGGACCGGCGGGCCGGCGAGTCCAGCCCCATCCCGATCGTCCAGGGAGCCAGGGAGGCCTCGACGAGGGCCTTCTGCAGATCGGGATGGGCATGGCCGAAGAGGGCCGCACCGTGACCGCAGAGGAAGTCGACGTACTCCCGTCCCTCGTCGTCGCGGACCGTCGCCCCCTCTCCGGCGACAATCCTTATCCCGCGACCGCCATAGAGCTCCGCAGCACCGATCGGCTGTTCCAAAGCTGACTCCCTCCTCCCTGAATGGCCTGGGTCAGAGGCCTGTCGCAGCGGCTGTCGGCGAGGACGACCCGGTCGAGGCCGCCCTCGAGGGCCTCACGGCAGGCGAGGAGCTTCCTTTTCATGTTGCCCCGGGCCAGAGCCTCCAGAGAAGCCCAGTCGTCGAGGCTTCCCCGGCGGACGAGGCTATCGGGCCGGTCCAGGTCCTCCATCAGGCCCGGAACGTTGGTCAGGATCACCAGCACGTCGGCTCCGACGGCGGAAGCCACGGCGGCGGCCAGGCGGTCGCCGTCGACGTTGAGGTTGAGACCGCCTTCGACGTCGACGGCCAAAGGCGGCAGAAGGGGAAGGGCCCCCGTCTTCCAGAGCGATTCCAGAGGGGCCCGGTCGACGGCCGTCACGGTGCCGCTGTAGTTGTCGCGGAGGACGAACCGGCGGCTCCCCTCGACAGCCCGGAGAACGGCCTTGCGCTCGGCCCGGGCCGTTCGGGCCACATCTGGCCGCAAGGGACAGGCTGCCAGGCCCAGTTCGGCCAGCTCCGAGGCCAGCTGCCCCGAGTAGGCAAGGGCAGCCGCCTCGAAAAGGGCCCGTTCGGCAGGCCCCACGTAGCGGCTGCGGTAGCCGCTGGGACTGGTGACATAACGGCAGGCCACGCCTGCGGCCTCGCAGAGGGCATCGGTGACGCCGCTTGCGCCGTGGACGACGATCCACCGTTCGCCCTCCCGGACTCGCCGGGCCAGATCTTCCAGAAGAGGGCGCGTATCGTTCCCTCGAGCTCCACCGATTTTGACAACACCGATCATGAACAGGACCTCCCTGTCAGTTTTAGTCAAAGCCTTCCGACGCTTTTTTGCGTCTCAGGCGGGATAGCAGGGTCGAAGATGGAGCCCCTGCCCTTCTTCGAAGCCCATCATGAGATTGGCCGACTGCAGGGCCGATCCGGCAGCCCCCTTGAGCAGGTTGTCGATGGCGCTGACGACGAGCAGACGGCATCCGTCGTCGTGAAGGCCGAAGCCGACGAGGGCGCGGTTGCTGCCCATGACGAGGCGGGGATCGGGAAAACGCAGGTGGGCCGGTCTGGCCGGGGCGAGATGGACAAAGGGCTCCTCCCCGTAGACCCTCCTGTAGAGCTTCCAGAGATCGGCCTCCCTGGCCTTCTGGGCAAGACGGACATGGGCGATCATCTGAATGCCCCGGACGAGCTCGACGGCCGTCGTCGTCATCGTCAGACGCTCCGGGTCAAGGCGGAGCTCCTGAAGGGCCTCGGCCATGTGGCGGTGACGGAAGGGTTCGATGACCCTCAGGGCCCGGCTGCGGAAGGGGTGGTGACTTCCCTCGCCCGGCGTCGCCCCTCCTTCGGAGGAGCCGACGCGGCACTCGGCCCGCACCTCGTCGAGAAGACCGGCCTGGGCAAGGGGAAAGAGGGCCAGATTGAGGGCCGTGGCGTTGCACCCCACGCCCGAGGCGAGGTCGGCACCGATCAGTTCGTCCCGGTGGAGCTCGGGCAGGCCGTAGACGGCCCGATCGACGAGGTCCTGGGGGGCTCCGCCGTCGCCGTACCAGTGATGGCGGAGTTTTTCGTCGCCGAGCCTCAGGTCGGCCGAGAGGTCGACCACCTTCTGGCCCCTGTCAAGGCAGAAGGCGGCCACGGGATAGGCCGTGCCGTGGGGAAGAGCCAGAAAGGCCAGGTCGGCCTCGACGGACCGCGCCTCGTCGGGGCTCATGAAGGAAATCCCGGGATAATCGGGGCGGAGATGGGGATGAACGGTCCACAGAGCCTGGCCGGCCCGCCGCCTCGACGTGACGGCGACGACCTCCAGGCCGTCATGGCCGGCCAGAAGCCTCAGCAGCTCTCCTCCTGTCAGCCCCGTTCCACCCCAGATCACGACACGTGCCATGGCCTTTCCTCCTTAAAAATCTTCATAAAATAAGGTCCGCCTCCTCGATGGATGCGGACCGTCTCCGGAATGCCTCTTCGCTGCAGCGGCGCATCATCACTGCGAAGAAGGTCCTCCCGGATCGGTCCAAGACCGTTTGAGCCCCCGCTTTCGGGAAGCCATCAGGCTTTTGCTCTTCCCCTTTCGGCGATCGTTCACGGTCGTCCTCCTAGCGGCCCAGCCCGGCGCAGTGGCGCACGACGGCCTCAGGGATATCGACGCCCGTCGGGGCGATGGAGTTGCGGAATTCGGCGCCGTCGTTCACCTCGTTGACGAGCCAGCCTGAGTCGGTGCCGAAGAGGTCGACGGCCAGAAAGTCGCCGCCTACGGCTCCGTGGACCCGCCGGAGCAGCTCCTCCAGCTCGCCCGCGACGACCTGATTGGAGGCCCTGCCGCCCCGGGCCGTGTTCGTGATCCAGTGGGCGCTTTCGCGGCGGATGGCGCAGATCGGCTCTCCGCCGACGACGAAGGCCCGCACGTCGGAGCCGCTCTTTTCGACATACTCCTGGACATAGAAGATCTGGTGATGGGCGCCGAGATGGGCCTTGTGCTCGATGACGGCCTCGGCGGCCTCGCGGTCGTTCACCTTGGCGAGAAGACGGCCCCAGCTTCCCGTCACGGGCTTGAACACGGCGGGGTAGCCGATCTCTTCGGCGGCGGCGAGGGCCCCCTCTTCGGAGAGAGCGAGGCGGTAGGCGGGCTGGGCGATCGAAGCCGCCTCGAGAGCGGCTGTCGTGGCCAGCTTGTCGCCGCAGAGCTCCATCACCGAGGCGGGATTGACGACTCTCCGTCCCTGTCCCTCAAGGTGACGGGCCAGGGCCAGGTTCTGCCCGTGGCCGATGCAGCGGCAGAGATAGACGTCATCGTCGGCGCCGACGCCACCCCAGACGCGGTCCTTCACGTCTTCGAGGGCGACGTCCAGGCCGAGGCGGCGAGCCGCCTCGAGAAGGAGCTTCTCCTCCTGCCTCAGACGGGTGAAGAGAATCCGCAGCACCCTACTCGCCCCAGTCTTCCTGAACCTGAGGAGCCTCTTCGACGGCGGGGGGATCGAGTCGGACCAGTTCCAGCTCGGTCCCGCAGTCACCGCAGAGAAGGATCTCACCCTCCATCGCTCCCTCGGGAAGCGTCACCTGTCCTTCGCAGACCACACATGTCACCTGAGTCATCGCAAAAACCTCCTTAGCCACGCCGGAGAATCCGGTAAATGAGAATACAAAAAGTCCCGCCCCCTGTCGGGGACGGGACTGAGCCCGCGGTACCACCCCGGTTGAGCCCGAAGACTCCACCTTGAGGACCCGATAACGGGGGTCGGCCGGAGCGCCTACTCCACCCTCCAGGGGCTTTCTGCGCCTGCTCCACAGGCCTTGGGCATCTTGCGGCACCGCCGGGACGTCTTTCAGCCGGTGAACGTCCCTCTCTGTAGACGGGTAGGCCCGCTTGAGCCACCTGCTTCTTCGCACTTTTCCGAGTCGGCCTTCCGGTAGGGACCGAAACCGCCACTCGCCATGTTGAATGGCATTATCAACGGCTCTGCTCCTTCTGTCAAGTCCAAATCGGCAATTAAACGTCTCGCTCTGATAAAAGTCAGCAACCATCCCCCTTTAGCGGCAGGATGACCGGCGACGGAGGGCATCCTTTTCGGAACCAGGGAGAGAAGAAAGGGCTGACCGGCCATCGTCACCGAATATGATCAGTATTAGTCAGCTTCTTCTGCCTCTTTTGGTCCCCTCCGATCTCTCAGCCTACCCTTCTCTGACTCATGGGACCGCCGACGCGAACGGCCAGTGCCGCCGCTCCGACGGCCTTGACGAGGTCACCGGGCAGGAAGGGAAGAGCGCCGATCCGGAGGGCCCCGAGAAAGGAGATCTCCTTGCCGACGAGCCAGTTGAGGTTGAGGTAAAGCCCCGTCACTCCCAGGACGTAAAGGCAGGTCATGCCGGCAAGGCAGGCCAGAAGGTAATGGCCGAAGGAGGGCGTCCGCCGACGTTCGGCGACGAGGCCCGTCACATAGGCGGCGGCGGCGAAGCCTACGATGAAGCCGAAGGTGGGACGCATGACGGCCTGAAGTCCGCCGCCGACGGTGAAGACGGGCAGCCCGAGGAGCCCCATGGCGATGTAGAGAAGCTGAGACAGCAGGGCCCCCCGCGAACCGAGGAGGACGCCGGCGAGGTAGACGAAGAAGACCTGCAGCGTCAGGGGCACGACGGGGAAGGGAATGCGGATGTAGCTGCCGACGACGGTGAGCACGGCGAAAAGGGACGCCAGAATCATGAGGCGCAGACGTTGTCTCAAGGAAGGCCCTCCAGTCACCCTGAAATTTATGTGGTTGACAGGCCCATTATAACGCGCGGGCCGCCCTAGACGCGAGTTTTTCGGCAGGAGAAGAGGACAGGAACGACGAAGAAGGGCATCAGAACCCCCTCTGGCGGCAATAAAGAGTCGAAAGAGATTGATCTAACCTGACCATCCTCCACCCCGACCAGGCAGGTGAGGCGAGGAAATTCCCTCGCCCCCGAGCGTCCGCCCACAACAAGGGGGCCAGCTCGAGAGAGCTGGCCCCCTTGTCCGTTCTTCAGTCTCCCCTAGATGGCGTCGACGATCTCCCGAGCCAGGCCGGTGAAACCGCCGAGGTAGTCGCGCCGCTCCTTGCGGAGGGCTCCGATGATGCGGCCATAATCCTCAGGGCCGTACTGGGCGTAGGGATCGTAGGCCTCCCCGCCCTCAAAGGGAAGGGACTGGGGGATCTCGTAGCCCAGGATGTCATCGTAGCGCCAGGTCATCTGCTCGCGCAGCAGGGCCTCGATGACGGAGAAGGTGATCTCGGGAGTCACGTTCAGGCCGTCACGGCCACCGAGACGACCCGTGTTGAGCACGTAACAGCGGATGTGAGGGTTGTTTCTGAGAATCTGGAGCAGCCTGTTGCCGTTGGTGTGAGGCCGGTTGACGACGAAGGGATCGAAGCCGACGACCCGTTTGGCCTGTCCTACCCGTGACGGGTCTTCGGCGCTGGTGATCGTCGACTCGCCGAGCATGAAATAGGCTGCGGCCTGTTCGGGGGAGACGAGCCGCCCCACGGGGGGAATGTCGTAGCGCCTCATGTTGAAGAGCAGGACGTCCACGCGGGGCAGGTCGATCCGGTCCGACGTGTTGGGGATGGCGTCGCGGGGCACGAGTCCCCGTCCGTTGGTGCTGATGGCGTGGTTGTCGAAGTTGATCTCTCCGTCGTCGTCGACCCAGACGTTCTCGAGAATGGCCCGTCTGTCCCGGGCCGCCTGAAGCAGGGGCTCCTGGCGGGAGACGTTGTCGGTCTTGATGTAGTAGTTTCTCTCCGTTCCCAGGGCCAGGCCATCCTGGAAGAGGAGGTTGATGTCGTCCTGAAGGACCTCCACCCCTTCGGGAGACTCCAGCCCGTGGTCGGTGGTGGTGATCGTCGTCTTCCCCGTCCCGGAGAGACCGAAGACGAGCAGTCCCTTTTCGCTGATCCCGCCCTTTCCATCCCTGACGCGGACGATCTTGCTGCCTGCGTGAAGCCCCAGTCCCTGCATCTCCTCACGGACGGTGTGCATGACCATGCGGAGCGTGGCCATTTTCGTCTCGCCGTAGTAATCGCTCCCCAGGATGTAGGTCACTCTCTCTTTGGGGAAGACGAGCACTTTCCTCTGATGCCACTCGGGGACGACGACGGTGACGATGTCGGCAAAGTCCTCGTCGGCCTGAGGGTAGAAGTTGAAGCTGTACATCTGAGCGATGCGGGCATAGCGACGCGTCACGTACAGATTGGTTGATATCTGAACTCCCTCGGCGGAACCGATCCGGGAAGAGACGCGGATCATCTGCTGCCACCGGAGGTAGCCCCAGACCTGCTCGAGCAGAAGGAGGTGGGACTCGTCGATGTCGTAGACCAGTTCCGTAAACTCCTTGCTCCGGGAACGGATGCGGGTCACGTAGAGGGACGAACCCTGGTTGTTGGGCACCAGTTCGTGGGCCGCCAGACCGCGCAGCTCCTCGTCGTTCACGTCCCGCAGCAGGCTGCGGCACACGGGGTGTCGCAGCCGTTCCGCCAGAATGTCGCGTGTTCCTTCCTCAAACAGAGCAATCGCCTCCCATGGATAGGTTCTCTCGTTTCTCTCGGATCAGGGAAAGGCCCTACTCCAGCCACTGCCAGGAGAGGACCGTCCCCCGAAGACGGTAGCCCTCGAAAAAGGCTTCGGCCTCCTCCCCCTTCGAGCAGGGAACGGCCATGTTGAGGGTGACATCGACGCCGTAACTGGCGTGGAGGGCATCGACATCGACGCCCAGCTCCGGGAGCTGGTGGAGGATGACCCCCTGCCCTTCATAGGGGATGTGAACCTGGAGTTGCCGGGAAAGCTGACGAATTCTCCTTCCCGAGGCTTCCAGGGCCGCCGAGGCCGCGGCGCCGTAGGCCTCGATGAGGCCCCGCACGCCGAGCTTGATGCCTCCGAAATAACGGGTGACGACGACGAGAACGTTCGTCACGTCGGCCCTCTGAATGGCGCCCAGGATGGGCTTTCCCGCCGACCCCGAAGGCTCCCCGGCGTCGGAATAGTATTCCCGCGATCCTTCCGGACCGAGCCTGTGAGCCCAGCAGTGATGATTGGCATCGGCCATGGAGCGTGAGATCTCCTTCAGGGCCTCCCGCGAGGCCTCCTCGTCGGCGACGATCCGGACCTGGGCCAGGAAGCGGGAGCGCCTGATCTGCAGTTCCGCCTGCTCCTCCAGGGCCGGTTCGACGTAGAGGTCACTGCGGTCACTCAAGGGCCCAGGCCTCTTTCATCCATCGGTAGGTCTCGACGAGCCCTTCGGGGAGGACCCTCGTCTGTCCCAGAACGGGCATGAAGTTGGTGTCGCCGTTCCAGCGGGGGACGATGTGAAGATGAACGTGGTCGGCCACGCCGGCGCCGGCCACCTTGCCCAGATTGATCCCCATGTTGAAGCCCTGAGGAGAGACGGTTCTCTCCAGAACGGCCACGGCCCGGGAGGCAAGCCGGTGCATCTCGATGACTTCCTCCGCCGTCAGCGAGCCGAACTCGGCCGTGTGGCGATAGGGGACGACCATGAGATGACCGGGATTGTAGGGAAAGGCGTTGAGGATGACAAAGGCCCTCTCTCCTCGGGCAAGGATCAACCGCTCCCGGTCCCTCTCCTCTTTGGGAAAGTCACAGAAGATGCATCCCTCATGCTCTTTCGGTGCCGCGATGTAGGCCATGCGCCATGGGGCGAAAAGAGTATCCACAACATCACCTCCGCTAAGGTCAGAAGGTTTCACGTGAAACGGACACGGTGCGGACCGGTCCATCCTAACAGATGGCAAAAATCCCCTCGATAGGCCGACCGAAGGAAGCAGGGCCGATGAGGCCTTTCTCTAGAAAGGCCTCATCGGCCCTGCTTCCAGAAGACACGGAGCGATAGCCATCCCTGCCAAAGGGCGAAGAAGGCCCCCAGCAGATAGATGAGAAAGACCACGGCCGAGGGATAACCGGCCTGACGGGCCTTGTTCCCCAGGAAGACGGCAAGGAGGACAAAACCGACGACAACCAGAGCGGCGCCGATGATGCGGCCAAAGGAAAGGAGATCATCTAATGCTCTTTTCATAATAACTCCCCTTATTTCCCGGGAAATAATTCAGGGCCCCTTTGGTCGATGAGATCGAGAAGGGCCTGAACTTCCTCTTCGGCAAGGCCTCCGATGCGGAGAGAGCGGCGACGGCCTCTCCCCGTGACGGCAACGGTCAGCCCATAGCGCTCCTCCAGGCGCTCCCCCTGAGGAGGCAGCTGCCGGGGCCGCTTTGGCGGACGGCCCTGGACCTTCTCTTTCTGTACGGCGCGCTCCAGCTCCCTGACGGACCAGTGCCGGTCCCGGCAGAGGCGGGCCAGATGAAGGCGTTGGCCGTCGTCGTCGAGGCCCAGGAGGGCTCGCCCGTGACCTTCCGTCAGGTCACCCGAGGCCAGAAGGCTTCGGATCTCGGCGGGGAGTTGGAGGAGACGGAGCTTGTTCGTCACCGTCGTGCGGTTCCAGCCGAGGCGACGGGCGACTTCCTCCTGAGTGAGGCCGACGGATCCGATGAGGGACTGCAGGGCCTCGGCGATCTCAAGGGGCGTCAGGTCCTCACGCTGGAGATTTTCCACCAGGGCCACCTCAAGGAGCTGATCGTCGTCGACGTCGACGACACGGACCGGCACCGTCTCGAGGCCGGCCAGCTTCGCCGCCTGCCACCGCCTTTCGCCGGCGACGATCTCATGGCCTCCCTCGACGACACGGACAAGAAGGGGCTCAAGAACGCCGTGCTGCCCCAGGGAGAGGGCGAGGCTCTCCAGGCTCTCGGGCGAGAACTCCCTTCGGGGCTGACGGGGATTGGGCCTCAGCGACTCCAGAGGAAGCTCATCCGTCCGGGGCCTCTCCTCACGGATCGATCCCCCCGGCAGGAGGGCACCGAGACCGCGGCCTAACGCCTTAGCCATCGGTCGCTCACCTCCCGGGCGAGTTCCACGAAGGCTGCGGCGCCTGAGCAGGTGCCGTCGTAATAGGCGATGGGCTTGCCGTAGCTGGGAGCCTCGGAAAGACGGACGTTGCGTGGGATGGCCGTCTCGAAGACGACCGATCCGAACTGGCGGCGCACTTCGTCGCCCACCTCCCGGGAAAGGCGGGTCCTCTGGTCCTGCATGGTCAGGACCACCCCGGCCAGCTCCAGATCGGCATTGAGGTAGTTCTGGACCAGCTCGAGAGTCCTCATGAGCTGCCCCACCCCTTCGAGGGCGAAATACTCGCACTGAATGGGGACCAGGAGCCTCGAGGCCGCGACGAAGGCGTTGAGAGTCAGCAGCCCCAGCGAAGGAGGACAGTCGATAAGGACCACATCCTGTTGCGCCGTCACACCAGCCAGCCCCCGACGAAGGCGGGTCTCGCGGCTCATCGCCCCGGCCAGCTCGACCTCGGCTCCGGCCAGGTCCAGGGTGGCTGGAAGGAGAGAAACGCCCTCCCAGGGAGTCCGGATGAGGACCTCCTCCAGGGAGGCCTCTCCCAGAAGCAGGTCGTAGACACTGCGGGACAGGGCCGACCGGTCGACGCCCAGGCCGCTGGTGCTGTTGCCCTGGGGATCGAGATCGGCCAGGAGGACGGAATGGCCGGACCGCCCCAGCTCCGCGGCGAGATTGATGCAGCAGGTCGTCTTGCCCACGCCACCCTTCTGATTGGCTACGGCGACGATATTCATCCCTTCACCTCCACCAGGCTCTTTTTCCGGCCATGCCGGGCCGTCGCGGGTACCGGTCCGGCGTCGGCCCCTTCTTGATCCAGCGAACGACGGTCAGATCCCGGCCCGTCAGCCGATAGGGAAAGAGATCGGGCTCGCTCAGTCCCAGATCGCCCCAGCGCCCACCACAGGGAGCCAGCTCTTCGGCGACGGCCGGCCCCTTGAAGGTGAGGACGAGCCCGGCGGGACGGACGAGAGGGGAGAGGAGCTCGGCCACGACGTCGGCCGTGGCCACGGCCCGGGCCACGGCCACGGCGAAGGATTCCCGTTCCCTCCGGGCCAGGTCCTCGGAGCGGCTGCAGCGGACGGTGACGTTCGTCGCAGCCAGGGCGATCACGATCTCCTCCAGGGCGGCGCACTTCTTGGCCACGCTGTCGACGAGGGTCACCTCAAGGTCCGGACGGGCGATGGCCCAGGCCAGGCCGGGTAGACCGCCGCCCGTTCCCACGTCGACGATCCGGCCCCTTTCGGGCAGAAGGGGAAGGGCGACGAGGGCGTCGAGGAGATGTTCCTGCCAGAGCGTCTCCTCATCGAGAGGCCCCGTGAGACGGGCTCTGGCATTAGCCTCGGCGAGCAGCCCGGCGTAGCATCTCAGGGAGACCTCATAGGGGGCCCTCTCTTCCGCCGACGGCGGGGCGAGGACGGGGCCCGGGGGACGATCGTGACGATCCATGGCGACCTCCTTGATGTGGATCCCGATGATTGGGCTAAAATGGAGTTATCCTTTATGGTACCAGAGATTGGGGGCCTGACGTTGCGCCTTTTCGAGGCCATTATCGATGAAGTGGGGCGGCGGGAGGACAGCTCCGTCGAGAGCCTTCTCCTGGGCTGGCGGGGTGCCGCCGTTCTCCTTGAGGACGGACGGTTCGGTCTTGCCCGGGTGACCCTCTCGGAAGAGATGGCCCGTCCCAGCCCCAGAGATCCCACCGAGGAGCTTCTGCGGGCCACGGCCCGGGAGCTGACGCGCCTTTTGGTCTCTCCCTATCCTGCCGAATTTGCCCTCGCCAGCGCCGCCTCGGAGGCCCTCCTGCCGCCGCCCGAGGGCCTTCCCGCCGAGATCCTCCGCTCCCTCATCCGCGGCGATCGGGCCTCCGTCGTCGGCTACGACCCCGATCTGGTCCTGCTCTTCCGCAGCTGGCGCTGGGAGCTGGCCATCTTCGACGACATCCGCCGCGCCCCCGACGTCTATCCCTCGTGGACGGAAAACCACCTTCTCCAGGGAGCTCCCTGGGTCTTCCTCTCCTCCGACGCCCTCAGGGACCGGCGGATCCTCTCCCTGGCCCCCCATTTCCGGCAGAGCCAGGGCACGGTCCTCGTCGGACCGGGACTGCCCTGGGTCCCCCGTCTCTACCGGGAACTGGCCATCTCTCACCTGCTCTCTCCTGTCGTCGTCGGCGACCCCCGGTCGGTCCTGCCTTTCTTGGCCGCCGGCGGCAGTCTCTGGGAATCACCCGATCTGGAATGGCAGCTCTGCCCCGTGACGGAACCTTTCTGAGGGAGGGATTCACGTGAAAAGACTCGCAAGAAACGACGACTGGCTGGCCTTCCGCCTCGACGACGGCGTCGACTTCTTCCCTGCCGTCAAGGCCATCCTCGTCGCCGAAGACGTGACGACGGCCGTTCTCGTCGCCGCGGCGGGCATGATGAAAGACGTGACAATCGGATGGAACAGGGGAGACCAGTACCTGCGCCGCACCGTCGAAGAGCCCCTGGAGATCCTGGGTCTGTCGGGCACGGTGAGCCGCAAGCCTAACGGCGACCCCTTCTTCCATGCCCACGGGACCTTCGGCGACAGCCTTCACAGGGCCTGGGGAGGCCATCTCTTCCGGGGAACGGTCAAGGAGACCTGCGAGCTCGTCTTCGCCCTGCCCCAGGCCATGACCTTCTACCGCATGCCCCTCGCCCCCGACGAGCTGCCCCGGTTCTGTCCCGAGGGGAAGGAACGCTCCTGACCCCTTCCGCCGCGACGCTCCGTCCTTTCGCCGCAGCTTTGGCCCTGTCGGCTTTTCTGGCCCTCGCCGCTTCGGGAGCCTGCGCCGTCCGGGGGACGGTGACGGAGGTCTTCGACGGCGACACCGTCGTCGTCACCCTCGATGGAGGCGGGACGGAGACGGTCCGCTACCTGCTCATCGACACGCCCGAACTGCATCACCCCCTCCGGGGCGAAGAGGAGCTCGGCGCCGAGGCGGCACGGCTCAACGCCTCTCTCGTCCTGGGACGGGCGGTGCGCCTCGAAAGGGACGTCGCCGAAAGGGACCGCTACGGCCGCCTTCTGGCCCATCCCTGGCTTTCCGACGGCGACGGGGAACTCCTTGTCAGTGCCCTCCTCGTCGAGGCCGGGCTGGCCCTGCCTCTGGTCATTCCGCCCAACGGAAGCCGCCTCGACCGGATCGACACCGCCGTCGCCTCGGCCCGGGAGGCCCGAAGGGGGCTCTGGGGCCTGGCCTGGAACCGGACCTTCACGGCCGATCAGGTCTGGGCCTTCCTACCCCGCCTGAAGGGCCGCTTCCTCCGCCTTGCCGTCGACGTCGACAGGGTCACCCGAACGCCGACGCGGTGGGTCATTGCCGACCGGGGAAAGAGGCTGAGCCTGGCCTTTCATCTCTCCCAGGAGAAGCGCTTCCCCGACCCCAGGACTTGGCAGGGCAGGCGTCTGGAGGTCATCGGCAAGGTCGAGGCGGGCTACCGGGGCCTCGAGGTCTTTCTGGCCCACCCCGGGCAGATTCTGTCCCTCTCCCCCTGACCCTTTTTCGCCCATCATCCACGGCTCTCCACAGGATCATCCACCTTTTATCCACGGCTTTATCCACATATCCACAGCCTTCACGAGTCCATGAAAAAACTATCCACAAGAGAACTCTTTTGGGAGGTGTCGTCATGGGAAGAATCGACAACCCCCGGAACGAGGCGGACCGGGACCGGGAAGGTATCGCCCCCGCCGGGGAGGTGCTCCGCTACAGCGCCGGCAACTTCTACAGCAACGGCAAGCCCACGGGGGCCGTCGTGGGCCGCCAGCCCTTCGGCGGAGCCCGCCATTCGGGAACGAACGACAAGGCCGGCTGTCAGGGCAGCCTCATGGGCTGGCTCAGTCCGAGAATCATCAAGGAGAACACCGTCCCCGCCAGACAGTGGAGACGTCCCTTCATGGGCCGAGATCTCACCGCCTCAGGGGAAGACGGCGGACGTCCTCGTCCTCGGGCTTTTCCTTCACCGCGTCGCCGATGCGGGAGATCTTGACCCGCAACGGGTAGGGCTTGCCGTCGACGACGGCCGTCCGGACCTCGAAACGGCGGTCCGCCTGATCCTTCCGGACCGGCCAGGAGCGGACACCCAGGGTGGGCGTCTCCTCGAGGAGATAGGCCTTGACGGCCTCGACCTGGTCAGGCCGGGCCAGAACACGGATCAGGAAGAGGGGGCGCCCCTTCTTCCCCAGGGCCTGGACGAGATGGGTTTCGAGGCTCAGCTTCTGCAGTTCCTCAAGGAAGCGGCTCATTTCCTCGCCCGTGGCGTCGTCGATGCTCGCCTCGACAAGGCTGTCCTCTTCCAGGGACCCCCCTTTGACGCGGGTGGCCCGTAGGAGAGGGACCGTCGGAAGGGCCTTCGTCCCCGCCCCGTAACCGACGGCCTGGGGAACGAAGGAGGGGAGATGATCGACGAAACGGGCGGCGACGGCCAGGACGGCCGTGGCCGTCGCCGTCGTCAGCTCCCCTTGGACGGGCCCCCCCTGGAGGGGAACGGCCCGGCGCCGGGCGATTTCGACGACGACCGGCGAGGGGACGACGACAAGCCCCCGGGTGGTGACGACAGTGCCGCTCCCCGTGGCGATGGGCGTGGCGAGAGCCCCGGCCTCGCCCATCTGCTCGAGGAGGTGAAAGAAGCCCAGGGCCTCCGCGACGGGGAGGAAGGCCCCGTCGGGCAGGTCAAGGGATTCCGCCGTCGTCCCCTGGAGGGAGGCCTCGGCGTCGAGCAGGAGATCAAGGGCCTCCCGGGCCCGTTCCGCCGTCGCCCGGGACGCGCCGAGCCAGGAGGCCGTCTCCTCCAGAAGAGGGACGATGTCCCGGCCCCGCCGGGGAGCCGCCTCGCGGCAGCCGAGGTGAAGGCGCGTGGCGCCGACGGCGCCGACGGTCACCTTTTCGGAACGCAGGGTGACCTCCTCGACGGCGCAGCCCCGAAAGCGCAGCAGGGGAGACAGGGCGTCGGCGGGGGCGCCCAGATCGATCAGGGCCGCCAGAAGCATCGCTCCGTCGGCACCGGCAAGGTGGGGTTCGAAAAAGATCAGCTTCCTCTCCTCCTTTCATCCTTCAGGAGCCTGTTGAGGCTTCCCGAAAAAAGGCCCTCCATATCGGCGGTCACGAAGGCGAACCCGGCTTCCCGAAGGGCTCCGACGACGGCCTCCCGATGCGCCAGGAGGCGCTCGGGATCCTCGGCGGAGATGACGGCCGTCCGGCAGGGAAAGTGGCGGACCCGAAGGGGGCCCAGGCCCGCGGCGGCCAGGAAGGCCTCGGCTGTGGCCACCCGGGCCACCCTCTTTGGCGTCAGGGAAAAACCAGGGGGAAAACGGCTGGCGAGACAGGGCTGAGAGGGCCGGTCCCAGCTGGGAAGGCCGAGGCGGAACGACAGCTCCCGGACGTCGGCCTTGGCGAGTCCTGCGGCGATGAGAGGGTGCCTCACGCCGTCCTCGTCGGCAGCCCTCAGGCCGGGGCGGTAATCGTCGAGATCGGAGACGTTCATGCCGTCCAGAAGCACCGTCATCCCCCTGGAGCGGGCCCAGGTCCGGACGAGGTCCTGACGGGCCTTCCGGCAGAGATAGCAGCGATCGGGCCCGTTGGCGGCGAATCCGGGCAGGGAAAGCTCGTCCAGCTCCAGCTCGACCTGCTCCAGCCCGACCCGGGCGGCGAAGGACCGGGCCGCCTCGACTTCCTCCGGGGGGGAGAGGGGCGAGAGGACGGTCAAAGCCAAGGCCTTTTGACCGATGACACGCCGGGCCAGATATGCTACAAGGGAGCTGTCGGTCCCGCCGGAGAACAGGACGACGCCATGGTCCAGCGCCTCCAGGACCTCCTCGAGCCTGCGGGCCTTGTCTTCCAGGGCATCCGTCATGTCTCCTCCTCCTTCTGCGAAAACCACGCCTTCAAAGTGATGGTATCACGCGACCGAAACGTCAGAGACAGGGGGACAGGTCCATTTCCCGCAAAAAACGCGCCCTCCTTCTGGGAGGACTTTTTCTCCTCGTCACGCCCATAGCCCTCTTCATCCTCGTTTCCCGATCCAACCTCGGGAGCGACAGGCTTCGCATGCTCGCCCAGGATCAGCTTGAAAAGGCCCTGGGCGTCGAACTCACCATCGACAACCTCAAGGGCAACCCCCTTCGCGGCTTCTGGGCCCAGTCGGTCGCCCTCGCCCGGGACGGCGAGGTCATCGCCCAAGGAGACCGCGTCGAACTGCACCTCTCCCTGCGCTCCCTCCTGGCCGGCGACCCGGCCCTCTCCCTGCTGCGCCTCAAGGGACTGACTTTCGATCTCGCCTGTCTGGACGGCCAGAACACGGGCGGCTGTCCCACCCTGCCCCGGGGGCTGAGGCATCTCGAACTGATCGACAGCGAGCTGGTCCTCGGCGGGGAAAGGGTTCACCTTGCCCGGGCCGTCGTCGAGAACAGGGGACCTCAAGCGACCTTCGACGGCGAAGGTCGCTTCCGCGACCTCCCCTTTCGGGCCCAGCTGAAGCTCCTTTTCGCCGACGGCGGCCTGAGCCTCGACAGGAGCAGCCTCACCGTCGGCGAGAGCCGGCTCGAAGGGCAGGGGCAGGTACTCCCCGCCCTGGATCTGGATCTCAAGGCCTTCCCCCTCGACTTCGACACCTTGTCCCGCCTTCTGCCGCAACTGGCCAAGGCCGGGGTCAAGGGGCGTCCCGACGTGACGGCCAGGGTGACGGGCCCCCCGGAAAGACCCGCGATGACGGGATCGTTTCACCTCCTCAAGGGAGAGGCCATCGCCATCGCCCTGGAGAATTTCCGCTCCTCCTGGAGCTGGCAGAAGGGACGACTCGACTTCACCGGCATCGCCACCACCGCCAACGGATCGCCCGTGGCTGGCGACCTGGGGCTGATCTTCCGGGAAAGCCTGGAACTGGATCTCGACCTGAAGGGCGAAAACCTCTCCATCGAGCGGTGGCAGAGGGCCTTCCCCTGGCTCTCCTTCGCCGAGGGCACCCTCGAGACCCTCACCGTCGACCTCGAGGGGCCGACGGGAGCTCTCCGCGGATCGGTCCGCTTCGACGGCGCCTCGGCACGGATCGCCGGCCAGGAGGGGCGCGGACTCCGGGCCGACCTCGACCTGGACGGAGCCGGAAACATCGCCGTCGACGGCGGGGGCCTCTGGGCCTCGTCACCCGTCGACGTGACGGGCACGGTCCTCCTCGACGAGGCGACGACGCTCGATCTCCGCTTCACCAGCAAGGCCCTGGCCCTCAATCTCCTGCGGACCCATTTCGGCTGGCTCGATCCCCTTCTCCCCGAGGGGAACCTGGCCGGCACCTTCGTCATCGAGGGCCCCTCCTCGTCGCCGGCCTACCGGGGACAGATCCGCTCCGACCGGATCCGCATCCGCAGGACCCTCCTCGAAGACTTCGAAGCCCTCTTCACCCTCCGAGGCGATCAGGCCCTCATCGAGAAGGCCTCGGGCCGGTGGCAGGGGGCCTCCCTGTCGGCCTCGGGCAGCCTGTACTCGATCTCCTCCGGCGAAAAGACGACCCTGGCCGTCACCGGCACCGTCAAAGGGCTTTCCCTGTCGGCCCTTCCCCTGAACGGCTTCGATCTCCGGGGCCGGGCCGAGGGGACGTGGCGCGCCGAAGGGCCCTTGAGCGCTCCCCGGCTCGTCACGGACCTCACCGTGAAGGAGATGGCCTTCGCCGGCCTGCCGGGAGGGACTTTCGCCGTCAAGGCCGGCTACGACGGCCAGAACCTGACGCTCCAGTCCTTCCGGGGCCCCCTGCTGGACGGCGAGATCAGCGGATCGGGCAGGGTCGGCCTGGGAGAGAAGCCGACGATCAAGCTCGTCGGCGACTTCGCCGCCATGGCCCTGACCGAAAAGATCCTCGGCGGGACCCTTCCCGAGGGCACCGTCACAAGCCGCCTCTCCGGAGGCTATCTCCTGGAGGGACCTCTCGACTCGCCGGCCCTCCTCCTGAACGTCAGGGAAGGAAAGGGAACGGCCTGGGACGTCCCTGTCGCCTCCGTCCAGGGGCGAGTCTCCCTCGACAGTAAGGGGTTCCGGATCGAAAAGGCCCTCCTTTCCCTTCTGGGCGGTCAGGCCGCGGTGAGCGGCTCCGTCAGGGACGAGGACCGCTTCTCCCTCAAGGCGGACCTGGAATCTCTCGATCTCACCACCTTCCCCGGCCGCGACGGCCTGGCCTTCACCCTGGGCGGCAGCCTTTCGGGCAGCCTCCTGCTGACCGGCGACGACGGCAAAAGGGGCTTCCGGGCCGATCTCGCCGTCCCCCGCCTCAAGGTGGGAGACTTCTCCCTCACCGACGTCACCGCCCAAGCGACGGGCGACGAGGAACGTCTTGAGATCAGGGGAGCCCGAGGCCTCATCGGCACCTCTCCCGTCGAGGCCCAAGGCAGCTTCGCCCTGGCCCCCCTGAGGGGAACCTTCTCTCTGGCCGGCAAGGAGCTGGATCTGGCCGTCTTCGCCTCCGCCGCCGACCCGGCCAGGACGGGGGGGCTCTTCAACCTCAACGTCGACGGTCAGATCGGCCCCGACTCCTTTTCCGGCACGGGAGCCCTCACGTCGCCCTCGCTCCGCCTGAGCGGCCTCCGCGTCGACGACTTCCAGGCGCCCTTCATCGTTCAGGACCGGTACCTCACCATCGAAGACGGCCGGGGAAGCTTCTACGGCGGGACCATCCGGACCCAGTGGTCCCTGGGCATCGACGAGACACGCTGGGGCGGCAACCTCTCCGTCAAGGGCTTCGACCTGGCCCGGGCCCTGGCCGACGGCTTCGACCTCGAGGGCAGCCTCTCGGGGACGACCGACCTCGATCTCCGCCTCTCCGGAACCTACGGCCGGGCCATGCTTCTCGACGGTCAGGGCAGCCTTTCCATCGTCGACGGCCAGGTCGAGGGCTTCTCGGCTCTCTCCAAGGTAGGCGGGCCCCTTCCCTACAGGAGCCTCAACATCAACTACGTCATCGACGGAAGGACCCTCTACCTCCTTCCGGGAAGCCGCGCCGCCGCCCCGTCGGGCAACAGCCTCTACCGCTACCTCTCCTTCGACGGCAGCCTGACTCCGGGCAAAGAGATCGACCTCAACGGCTACGGCGAACTCAACCTCCAGTCCTTCGGCGCCCTCATCGGCGCCATCTCCAAGCTGGCCGCTGCCGAAACCCCCCAGGGCCTGGCCCAGGGCTTCCTCAGCGGCCTTCTGGGCGGCGTCACGGGCCGGGACTTCCGGGAAATCAGCTTCGCCCTCGCCGGGGACTGGGAGGCCCCCGTCCTCAAGGACGTCAAGGTCCACCAGGCTCCGGCGCGGGCGACGCCCATCCCTGAGGGGGCGAGGGACCCCAAGGATCGGGGCGACGGGAAGCAGTTCTCCTTCCGCCTCGAGTTCCCCACCGGCGAGGGCGCCGAAAAGGCCGATTCCGAGATGGGTTCCCAGATCACCCAGCAGATCCTCGACCAGATCCTCCTCCAGCTCCTCGGGGACGACGAGGACTCCCCCGAGGACGGCTCCTTCTTCAACTAGCCCTGACGGTTCAGCACCTCCAGGAGGCGCCTTTCGTCGATGTTGCCGCCGGAGATGACGACGGCACAGCGGCGGCCGGCGAGGTCGATCTTGCCGTTCAGGACGGCCGCGATGCCCACCGCTCCGGCTCCCTCGACGACCTGGTGGTGTTCGCGGTGGCAGAAGACGATGGCCTCGGCGATCTGCTCTTCCGTCACGGCCAGGATGCCTGCGACGCGCTCCTTGGCCAGGGTGACCAGGCTTTGGGGGATGGAACCGGTCAGGCCGTCGGCCAGGGAATCGTCATAGGTCGTCTCGACGACCTTTCCCCCGGGCCAGGAAAGCACCCAGGGCTGGGAGGCGACGGACTGGACGCCCCAGATCTCCACCGAAGGCCTCAGGGCCCTGGCGGCCAGGGCGACGCCGTTCATGAGCCCCCCGCCGCCGGCGGGCGTGACGATGACGTCGATGGAGGGCTCGTCGAGGATCAGCTCCAGGCCGAGCGTCCCGGCGCCGGCCACGACGTGACGGTCCTCAAAGGAGGAGATGTAGGTCCTCCCCTCCTCGTCGGCGGCGCGGTGGGCCTCCTTTTCGGCGTCGTCGTAGAGATGGCCGACAACGCGAAGCTCCACCCACTGGCCGCCGAGACGTCTGATGGCGGCCTTCTTCGTCTCCGGGCAGCTTCCGGGCACGCAGATGAGGGCCTTCAGGCCGAGCATCGCCGCCGCCATGGCCACCCCCTGGCCGTGATTGCCGCTGGAGGCGGTCACGACGCCGCGGTCTCTCTCCTCGGCGGAGAGGGAAAACATCCGGTTCAGCGCTCCCCGGAGCTTGAAGGAGCCGCAGATCTGGTGATTCTCCCACTTGATGTAGACGGGCGATCCCACGCGGTCGCTCAAAGGCAGCGAGAGCTCTGTCGGCGTGTGGCGCACCCTTCCCCGGAGAAACTTGCGGGCCTCCAGCACGTCGGTGATCGTCGGGGCGACAAAGGGTTTCATCGGGCAAAACCTCCCTCGGTAGTAGAAGTGAGTCCTCTTCGACACCCTCCCATTATAGGGGAGCCTTGCCCTAAAGATTCCCTGAGGCTATACTCGGCAAATATTAAACAATGAAAGAGCAGGTGAAAGCCGTGCCCCACCGCGTTCTGCTTCTCGGCGGAGCCAGAAGCGGCAAGAGCCGCCTCGGAGAAACCCTGGCCCGGAGCTGGGGAGGTGACGACGTCACCTACATCGCCACGGCGGAGATCGGCGACGCCGAGATGGCCCGCCGCATCGAGCTTCACCGCAGCCAACGCCCCTCGGCGTGGACGACCTGGGAGGGAGCGGCCGGAGAGCTGCCCCAAGTCGTGGCAAGCCTGGACGGCGTCGTCCTCATGGACTGCCTCACCGTCTGGCTCTCCCGTCTTTTCCTGGCCGACGGCCACGCCGAGGGCGACGACGAAGCCCTCTGGCATGAGAGCGAACGGAGAATCCTCGCCGCCGTCGAAGCCCTCCTGGAGGGCGCGAGAGCGGCCCGGGCCTTCATCGTCGTCTCCAACGAAGTCGGCTCGGGCCTGGTCCCGACCTACCTCATGGGGCGGCGCTTCCGCGACCTGCAGGGCCGGGCCAACCAGCTGGCGGCGGCAAAGGCCGAGACGGCGGCTCTCGTCGTCGCCGGCCTTCCCCTCCTGCTCAAGGGGAGCCTCGACGATGGCCGCTGAGCGGCTCCGGCCGGACAGGGCCTTCCTCGTCCTCCTGGGCTTCCTCACCACCCTCCCCGTACCCTCCAGACTCTGGCCGAGAGAGCCCGTTCCTCTGGTCGACGCCCTTCCCCTGGCTCCCCTCGTAGGTGCTCTCCTGGCCACCCTCACGGGCGCCCTCTACCTTCTGGCCCGCCCCCTCGTCGGCGGCCTTCCCGCGGCCTGGCTGGCCCTGGCCCTCTACGTCCTCTGCGGCTGGAGCCTCCATCTCGACGGCCTTTCCGATCTCGCCGACGGTCTGGGAAGCCACAAGGAGGGTGATGCCATGAGGGCCGTCATGAAGGACAGCCGCCTCGGCGGCTTCGGCGCCCTGGCCCTCGTCGTCACCCTCGGCCTCTGGACCTCCCTGGTGGCCTCCCTTGAGGGCCTCCACGCCTTCCGAAGCCTCCTTTTCGCCGCCGTCCTGGGCCGTTTCGGCCTCTGCCTCGCCGCCTGGCGGGGGAGCTACCCCTGGGAATCGGGCCTGGGACGGTCCATCGTCCTCTCCTTCGACGACGGACGGCTTCTGATCGCCCTGGCCCTGGCCGGCCTCTTTCTCCCCCTCGCTCCCCGGGCCTGGGCCGCCGCGACCGTCGCCGCCGTCGTGACGGTCCTTGCCGTCGTCGCCCTCGCCGAAAAGAGGCTGGGCGGCACCAACGGCGACGTCCTCGGCGCCTGCCAGGTCCTGGCCGAGACGGCAGCCCTCCTGGCCGCAGCGGCTCTGGCATGACGGAATCCCCAGCCGATGCTATGATGAAGAAGACCGAGCTCGCCCGGAACGAACGGAGCCGAATCCACCGAGAGGGATGAGGTTTTGAAACTCGTCTACACGCGCTCCCTCAAACCTCAGATGATCCTGGCACGCCCTCTCTTCTCCGAGAAGGGCACCCTCCTTCTCGCCGAGGGGATCCACCTCAACGAGAGGCTGATCGGCATGCTCGCCCGCCTTGACGTCCCCTTCGTCTACGTCAAGGACGATCGCTTCCCCGACCTGGAAGTCCGTCCCCTCATCAGCCACCAGAACATGGGCCGGGCCATCCGGGAGCTCCACCGCACCTACGAGGACGCCACCCGCAACTCGGCCAAGACCGCCCTCGCCGCCGACTTTGACGAGCTCCTTTCCGTCGTCAGGGCCGTCCTGGACGAAGTTCTCAGCCAGAACGACCTGGTGGTCCACCTCCTCGACATCCGCAGCAACGACGCCTACTCCTACCAGCACAGCGTCCAGACCATGATCCTCGCCGTCCTCATGGGCCGCCGTCTCGGCCTCACCGAAGCCCAGCTTCACAACCTGGGCCTGGGCGCCCTCCTGGCGGGCATCGGAAAGGCCTTCGTCCCGGGCCGGATCCTGAACAAGGCCGGGCCCCTGACGGAGGAGGAACGGAGCCTGCTCACCCACTACCCCCGGTTCGGCTGGGAGCTTCTCGAAGGGTACGCCAACGTCTGGCCCACGGCGCGGATCGTCGCCCTCCAGCACCAGGAACGGTGGGACGGCAGCGGCTACCCCTCGGGACTCAAGGGCGAGGAAATCCACCTCTTCAGCCGCATCACCGCCGTCGCCGACGTCCAGGACGCCCTCATCTCCCAGCGCCCCTGGCGCGGGCCCCTGAGGCCCCACGAGGCCTTCAATCTCCTCCTCGACGGGACAGGAACCCTCTTCGACCCCGCCGTCATCGAGGCCTACCGGCAGGTCGTGACGCCCTTCCCCGTCGGCACCTGGCTCTACCTGTCGACGGGCCACGTGGGCATGGTCGTCGATGCCTTCGCCGACGACACGATGCGGCCCAAGGTCCGCCTCGTCCGCCACGAGCGGACCGGCGATCTGGCCAAACCCCTCGATCTCGACCTCCGCGATTATCCCGAGCTGGAAATCGGCGCCGTCCTCGACGGCGAGGAGAGGACAGCCGAAGAGGCAGCACCCCTGTTGAACGAACCCCCTCAGATGGTGTAAAGTGACTTCAGCCAGGTCGCCGCGGATGACGGGAAGCCGGTGCAAGGCCGGAGCGGCCCCGCCACTGTAACCGTGACGAAACCGCATGGCCACTGGGGCATCTGCCCCGGGAAGGCGCGGGAGTAGGACGATCGGAAGCCAGGAGACCGATCCGCAGGCGTAACCTCAGACCCGCTCGAGGGAGCGGTCCGGGGTGCTTGAAGGCGGCCTGGAGATCTCCCCTCCGGGCCGCAGGATTCCTCCCCTTGCGGCCCCTCCCCATTTTTCCCGTGAAAAGGAGACCTGCCGATGGCCATCAGACTCGTTGCCGTCGATCTCGACGACACCCTCCTCGACAGTGGCGGCACCATCAGCCCCCGCACCCTCGAGACCATCGCGGCCTGCCGGCGGGCCGGCGTCACCGTCACCATCGCCTCGGGGCGCATGTTCTGCTCCCTCGTCCCCTTTGCCGACAGGATCGGCGACAACCTGCCCATCATCGCCTACAACGGCGGGCTCGTCCGGGAAAGCCGGACGGGACACACCCTCTGCCATCGGCCCATCGACGAGACCCTGGCCGCGGAGGTCCTCGCCCTCTGCCGGGACCGGCGATGGTACGTCCAGACCTACCTCGACGACAGGCTCTACGTCGAAAGCCGCGACGACGACCGGGCCCGGGCCTATGAGAAGCTGGCCGACATCACCGCCGTTCCCCTCGGTGACGCCTACTGGGATCTCCGGGGGGAACCGACGAAGATGCTCCTCATCGACGACGCCGAGAGGATGGCCGCCATCGCCGCCGAAATGAGGGAGCGCTTCCGGGGCCGCCTCAGCCTCCCCCGGTCCAAGCCGGGCTTTCTCGAGGTCGTCGACCGAGGCGTCGACAAGGGCAAGGCTCTCGCCTTCCTGGCCGACCGTATGGGCCTGACCCGGGAAGAGGTCATGGCCGTCGGCGACGGGGAAAACGACGTGGCCATGCTGCACTGGGCCGGCCTGGGCGTGGCCGTCGCCAACGGCGCCGCCCTGGCCCTGGAAAAGGCCGACGTCGTCACCGCCTCCAACGACGACGAGGGCCTCGCCCAGGCTCTGGAGCGCTACGTCCTTACAGCCTGAAACGAAGGCGCAAGAAGGCCGCGGAAGCCCTGGGGGGCTTGCGCGGCTTTTTTTGCGCCTTTCTGCCCGATACCCAGCCCCCTTTATTTCTTATATCATTGCAGAAAAGGTGGCCCCGACCACTGACAGGACCGGAAAGGGGAACGATCTCATGAGCAAGCTCCGCCTGCGCCATCTCGTCCAGCTGGCCTTCCTCCTTTTCATGAGCTGGATCGGCTACCGCCATCAGCTCCTCGGAGGAGGGCCCCAGGGCGTGCCCCCCGTCGACACCCTCTGCCCCTTCGGCGGCCTCGAAAGCCTCAAGGCCTTCGTCATCGACGGAGGCTGGCTCCGCCGCGTCGCCCCCAGCGCCCTCGTCCTCTTCGTGATCGTCGTCGCCATGACCCTGCTCGTGGGGCGGGTCTTCTGCGGCTGGATCTGCCCTCTGGGCACCCTCGGCGAGTGGACGGCCCAAATCGGGCGCAAGCTCGGAATCAGGCCCCGCCCCCTGCCCCCTTCCGTCGACAGGCCCCTGCGCTGGGTGAAATACGTCGGCCTCATCGCCATCATCACCGGCACCTGGAGGCTGGGCACCCTCGTCTGGCGCGATCTCGACCCCTGGGTTGCCTGGATGCACCTTTCCTCGGGCTGGGCCGAAGTGGCCGAACGACCCTGGGCCTACCTGGCCCTCTTCTTGCTCGTCATCGGAGCCTCCCTCTTCATTGAGCGCTTCTGGTGCCGCTACCTCTGCCCCCTCGGCGCCGCCCTGGCCCCCTTTCAGAAACTGGCCCTCGTCAAGATCCGCCGCAGTAAGACAAGCTGCGTCAGCTGCAGGGCCTGCGACCGCCACTGCCCCGTCGGCCTCGAGCCCATGACCGTCGGGACCGTGACCAGCGCCGAATGCATCGCCTGCGGCCGCTGCGTCGAGGCCTGTCCCGTCGAGAAGACTCTCTTCTTCGGCCTTCCCTCACGAACCCTCTCCGTCACGGCCACGGGACTGCTGGGGCTGGCCCTCTTTTTCGGCGGCTACGGCCTGGCCCGGGCCACGTCGCTCTGGCAGACATCGGCTCCCCTTCCCCCCACCGTCGCGGCCTCTGACCCGACGGAGGCCCTCTACGGCTGGATGAGCGTCAACGAAATGGCCCGCGCCGTCGACCTGACGGCGGAGGAGATCATCGCCGTCGGCGATCTGCCGGTTGACATCGACCGCGATCTTTCCCTCAAAAGAGTCGACGGCGTCGACGACGAAAAGCTGAAGGAGCAGGTCGCCCTCTACCTCCGGCAGAAGGGGAAAAATCTCCCCGCCTCGGGCCTCCCCAACCCCGACGAGATACGTGGCTCCCTCACGCTGGACGAAGTGGCCGCCCTTTACGGACTGGACGCCGCCGCCATCCTGAAAGAGGCCTCCTGGCCCGAAGAGGCCCCCCGCGACATCCCCCTCAAGGAGCTCAAAGACCGCTACGGCACGGAGCTCGACGTCGTCCGCGACGCCGTCAGAAATCTCATCGGCCCCTAGGCGGCAGGCGCCGGCTTTTTTTCGAGTCTCATCTTGAAATCTATAGCCATTTCAATTATAGTCTTCCCTGGAAACACGTTCATGGAGGTGCTGTCATGGAGGAGAAGAAAGTCAGCTGCACCCGTCCCGTCAGTGTCGCCGCCCAAGACCAGGAACGGGCAGAGTCTCAGCAGGCATCGGATGAAAAGGTCACGAAGGAGGTTCGGCGCATGTCCATCATGGTCGGCAGAAAAGCCCCGGATTTTCAGGCTCCGGCATACCACAAAGGCGAGTTCGTCACCGTCAAGCTTTCCGACTACCTCGGGAAATGGGTGACCCTCTGCTTTTACCCCGGCGATTTCACCTTCGTCTGAGCGACCGAATTGTCAGCGGTCGCTGACAATTACGAGGAATTCCAGAAGCTCGGCGTCGAAGTTCTCTCGGTGAGCGTGGACAGCCAGTTCGTCCACAAGGTCTGGAACGACCAGGAACTCTCCAAAATGACAGGCTGCGATATCCCCTTCCCCATGATCTCCGATGGCGGCGGCAATCTCGGCAAGCTCTACTGCGTCTACGACGAGGCCGCGGGCATCGATGTCCGTGGCCGCTTCATCATCGACCCCGACGGCGTGATCCAGGCCATGGAGGTCCTCACTCCTCCCGTAGGCCGAAGAGTGACCGAGACGCTCCGTCAGATCCGAGCCTTCCAGCACGTCCGGGCCACGGCAGGCGGCGAGGCCACGCCTTCCGGTTGGGACAGGGGCAAGAAGACCCTCACCCCCGGCCCCGATCTCGTCGGCAAGGTCTGGAAAGTCTGGTCACCCAAGGACGAGCTCTAGCCCCTTGAAGGCAAGCCCCTCTCCCGCCCCTTCGGGGGACCTTCCTTCCGTCGCGGCCGATCAGGCCGGCCGCGACGGTTCCTCTTCTCCAACGGTCCCTCTCTCCTTGCTCTTTCCTGGCTGTGGTCGTACAACGATGGGGTGGGGTAAGCAGAGACAGTCCCTCCAGGAGGTCCGCCATGCCTTTTCTTCCCGACAGCCTGAGAAAGACCTTCCTCGTCATCCTGGCGTCACTCCTTTTCGCCACGGCCCTTCCCACCTTCCTGGCCGTTTTCCTCGAATACCGCCAGTCGGAAGAGGCCGCCGCGTCGCAGATGAGGCAGGTCGTGAGGCTCCAGCGGGCCTATCTGGAGCGCTGGAGCCGATTGCACGTCCTCGAGGAGATCCGTAGCCTGACCGGCCTCAAGTCCGTTCAGGCCCGGGACTACCCGGCCATGCTCGACGACTTTCTGGCTGTCTCCGAAAACCGCACCGACCTGCTCGACCTCGTCTACGTGAACCGCTACGGCCGTCCCGCCGTGAGCAGCGCCATGGGCGTCGTCGGCGAGACGGATCTGGACCTGACGGACCGCGACTACTACCAGGCGGCACGACGGGGCGAGGAAATGGTCGCCTCACTGGTGGTAAGCCGCGTCCGCAACGAGCCCATCCTGATCTTCTCCGTCCCTCTTGAGAACGAGGGAGTCTTTGACGGCCTCCTCTTCGGCTCGGTCCGGATGACTCAGATCGCCGCCCTGAGCCAGAGCCAGACCTTCGGCAAGACGGGGCGCTTCCGCCTCTTCGACGGCGCCGGAAGGCCCTTCGAGGCCATGGGAGAGGGGGAACCCCTTTTCGACGCCTCCACGACGCGGCTCAAGGGCTCGCTCCTGACGAAAGTCGACGATCAGGGACGGCCGTCGCTCCTTTTCGTCCAGCCTGCCGGGTTCAGTGACCTCTTCGTCGGCGCCCTCATGGACATGGGCGAGGTCCACGATCAGGCCCTGCAGATGGTCGGCGCCACCGTCATCTCCCTTCTCTTTCTGGGCGGTCTGGGAACGCTCCTTTTTTTCCTCTTCTTCCACCGTCTCTCCCGGGCCCACGGGATCATCGGCGGCGACCTGGCCGCCGCCGAAAGGGGCGACTACACCCCCTTGCCGGAAGAGAGCCTCCGCAGCCTTCCCCTTGAGCTCCGCCGGATCGCCCAGGCCGTCAACGACCTGAAGGGAACGGTCAGCCTCTCCCTGGAGACGCTCCGAGAGACGGGCCTCCGCGACCCCCTC
The DNA here is from genome assembly GCA_016756725.1 of Synergistaceae bacterium. GTDB lineage: Bacteria > Synergistota > Synergistia > Synergistales > Aminithiophilaceae > Aminithiophilus. Next base: position 416,274 of record JAESII010000004.1, read on the forward strand.
ACGGGCCTTCACAACCGTCTCTTCTTCGAGGAAAGCCTCCGCGAACTGGCCGACGGGCGGGAAGACCCCCTCTCGATCGTCATGTGCGACATCAACGGCCTGAAACTGATCAACGACGGCCTGGGCCACCTCTGGGGCGACCGCCTCATCGAGAAGGCCGCACGCGTCCTGCGCCAGTCGGCCCGGCCCGGCGACGTCGTCGCCCGCATCGGCGGCGACGAGTTCGCCCTCATCTTCTTCCGGAGCAGCGAGGCCCGGGAGCGGGCCTTCGAGGAAAAGCTCCTCCAGTCTCTCCTCGACGACGAGGACGACCTGCCCCTCTACATGGCCTGGGGCATCGCCCAGGGAGAGGCCAAAAGGCGCAGCCTCAAGTCGATCGTCCAGGAGGCCGACGAGAGGATGTACGCCCGCAAGGAGAGCCGCCGGGAAAAGACCCGGCAGGCCATCCTCGACGTCTTCCTCAGCCAGATCCAGCGGCGCGAAAAGCGGCGGATCAGCCACATGGCGCGCTGCCGCTCCCTCATGGAGGCCTTTCTCCAGTCCCGACCCGGCTTCGATGAACCCTTCCGTCGCCGTATGGCCCGCCTCGCCTCCCTTCACGACATCGGCCTCATCGCCGTCGATGGGGCGATCCTCTCCAAAGAGGGGCCTCTCGATGCCGACCAGTGGCGTGCCGTTCAGGTCCACCCCGAGGCGGGCTCCCGCATCGTCGCCGCCATCCCTCACCTGGCCGACCTGGCCCAGGCCATCCTCCACCACCACCAGCGCTGGGACGGCCAAGGCTACCCTCTCCGGAAAAACCCGCTGGCCGGAGAGGCCATCCCCCTCGAAAGCCGCCTCATGAGCCTCATCGACGCCTACGAATCGATGACCCATCGGACCTACAGGGCACCCCTCACCCACCAGGAGGCGATCGACGAGATCGCGCGCTGCTCGGGAAGCCAGTTCGACCCTCAATGGGCCCGGGCCTTCGTGGCTTTCCTCAAGACCTGGAACGGCTGAGGCAGGAGACAGACGTAACGAGGGGAGGCCCCTGGGGGCCTCCCCTCGTTACGTCTGTCTCCTGCTGCCTCAGCGCCCCTTTTGGGGCAGGGCCGTCAGCCCTGACGGCCCTCTGTCGGTGACGCGGAAGCGGGCGATCTGGGAGAGAAGCTCCTGGCCGCGGAGACTCATCTCCTGGGCCTGCTGGGCCACCCCTTCGGCGGCCCGGGACGTCTCCTCCGAGGCGTTTCCGATGGAGCGGACCAGTTCGGCGATCTGCGTCGTCCCCGCCGTGATCTGGTCCATGGCCGAGGCCATCTCCTCGCTCGAGGCGGCCTGTTCTTCCGCCGTGGAGGCCACGGTGCCGATGGCCTCGATGACGCGGTTGATCTCCTCCAGGGCGACGGCGAGATCCCGGCCCGCCTCGTCGGCCCGGGCGGCGACGTCCTTCATGACCCTCCCCGCCTCCTCGGTGATGGCGATGGACTGGCTGGCCCTTCCTTCCAGGCTGCCGATCAGCTTGGAGACCTCCGAGGCGGCCCGGTTCGACTCTTCGGCCAGCTTGCGCACCTCTTCGGCGACGACGGCAAAGCCCCGGCCCGCCTCGCCGGCCCGGGCGGCCTCGATGGCGGCGTTCAAAGCCAGCAGGTTCGTCTGGTCGGCGATGGAGCCGATGACGCCGACGAAGCCGGCGATCTCCTTCACCGACCCGGCCAGGTGATGCATGGCCTCGACGCTCTCCTCGGCCTTGGCGCCCACGCCGTGGAGGTCGTCGACGACGGACTGGACCTTGTCGACCGAGGCCGACGCCGTTTTGCCCGCCCTTTCTCCCGCCGACGAACCTTCGACGGCGGCCTTGGCCATCGTCTGGGCCCCGCTGGCCATCTCCTGGATCGACGCCGACGTCTCCTCGATGGAGGCGCTGTTCGATTCGGAGAGTTCCGAGGCCTGGTCGAGGCTGCTTCGGACCTCCTCCATGGAGGCGTTCGTCTCCTCCGAGAGAGCGGCCAGGGAGGCCGACGTCTCCGAGATGGCCTCGCCAGTCTGGCCGATCTGGAAGACGATGTCGGCCTGGGAGCGGACCATCGCCGCCAGGGCGTCGGCCATGAGGCCCAGCTCGTCGGCGGAACGGATGGCGAAGTCGTCACGGGTCATCGTCAGGTCCCCCTCGCGGGCTCGTCCGGCCAGCTCGGCCACCGTCCTGAGGGGCTTCACGATCCGGCCGGCGATGAGCCAGACGGCGATGACGATGACCAGCAGGCCGGCCCCCGCCAGGGCCAAAGACACGTAGAGGGTCCGGTTCGCCACGGCCAGGACCTCCCTTTCCTGAACGACGGCGCTGAAACTCCAGGGCGTTCCCGTCTCTCCGATCTCGACGGGGGCGAAGGCCTTGTAGGTCATCTGCCCCACCGCCACCGACCAGGCCTCTTCAAACCAGCTGTCGCCTGCGGCGATGCGCCGGAGCGCCTCGTCGCCACCCGGTCCCTGGGTCTCGCCGGCGATATCGCCGATGCGACTTTTGTCGGGGTGGCTGGCGACGATGCCCTCATGGGAGAGGAGGCGGCCGAAGCCCGTCTCGTAGAGCCTCATCGACGCCGTCAGCTCGTGGAGGTCCTCAAGGGCGATGTCGACGCCGACGGCGCCGACTCTCTTTCCCCGGATCTCGACGGGGACGGTGAGAGTCGTCATCAGCACCTGCCGGCCCCCCACCTCGTAGAGGAAGGGCTCCAGGATCGTCTCCGTCCCCCGCTCCATGGCCTTGAGGTAGTAGTCGCCGTCGCCGGGAACGTCATAGCCCGCAAGGGGCTCCAGGGCCACCCGGTCGCCGTCGCGGTACCAGTAGGGGATGAAGCGCCCCGTTTTGTCATGGCCGTCGAGGCCGGCGAAATCGGCGTCGCGGCCGTCGAAGGCATTGGGCTCCCAGCAGGTCCAGACGCCGAAGAAGCGGGGATTGCGCCTCAAGGTCTGGGCGAGCATCTCGTTGACCTGGCCCCGGTCGAGGTTGGAGCTGGCTCCCAGTCCCTCAAGGACGTAGGAGAGGGAGCGGGCCACGGCGAGGGCCCGCTCGAACTCGAGGCGCATCACGCTCGCCAGCTCCCGGGAGCGGCTCAGAGCCAGCTCTTGGGCCTCCCTGAGACTGGCCCGCCTGTTGAGAACGCTGATGGTGCCCACGATGGCCACGAAGATGACGAGAACCACGGCGAGCACCAGGGCCGTGATCTTTCCCTGGAGCTTCATGCGAATTTTCACTCTTCTCTCCTCCTTGTGCTGCATTAAACCACCTGTTTGAACAGGCAGGCTTCATGAAACCACCTCTCTGAAAGGAATTCAAGAGGGCAATCCATTAACGGGACAGCCCACAAGATTGCAGGACAAAAGAAGTCCGCTCGCCCTCCCCTTGCGGGAGAGGCTGCGGACTCTTTTTGTCCTGTCGAAAGGACGGGGCTAGAGGGTGATCTTCTTTTCCGCCAGGAGCCGCTCCAGGGTACGCAGCTTCTTGGTGGCCCTGTCGCGGTAGTGATGGCCCACTTCGACGACGAGGGCGTCGATGACGGTCAGGACGGGAACGAGGGAGTAGTGCCCCTCGGTGGCGGCGACGTGGAGGACCACGTCGGCCAAGGGCGCCGCGGGGCAGGCCAGGTCAGTGGTGATGAGGATGACGGACACGCCCTGGCCGCGGACGAACTCGACGGCCTCCACCGTCCGGGCGGCGAAGTGGGGTCCGCCGACGGAGATGGCCAAAAGGACGTCCCTTCCGTCGAGATCGACGAGGTCGGCGTACATCTCGTCCGAGCCGTTGTGGTCGGGGAGGAGGACGTTGTCCAGGAACTGGTGGAAGAGGGTGTAGCCGATGAGAGCCACCCCTCGGGAGGAGCGCAGGCCCAGGACGGCGATCTTTCGGGCCTTCTTGAGACGTTCGCAGGCCTCGGTGAAGTGTTCCAGCAGCATGGGCGAGAGGGAGCGCTGGATGCTCTCCACGTTCTGGCGGGCCACTTCGGAGAGGGCCCGGCTTTCGGAGGCCCCTTCAGGCGTCTCCCGATCGTCCCAGGATTTCTCGATCTGCCACCAGAGAGAGGTCCTGGTGGAGATGAGCAGGGTCTGGATCTCCTGAAGGAGGTCGTGGTAGCTTTCGTATCCGAGGCGGGCCACGGTGCGCACCACCGTGGCGGGGCTGACGGAGCTGGCCTGTCCCAGCTCCTCGACGGTCATGAAGGCCACCTGCTGGTAGTGGTCGAGGATGGTGCGGCAGACGAGCCGCTGCTGGCTGGAAAACTCCTGGACTCCCTGGCGGAGACGGCTGAAGAGGTCGCCCTTGGCCTGGCTGTTGACGTTCACGGGATCACCTCTGTCGTCAGATCTTCGGACGGGACGGTCCGTATATTTCATGCCTTGAGGAACTTCTCCATTATGGCACAAAGGCCGAAGAGAAGGGCATCCGATCGGTCACATCCTGTCGCTCCAGGGGGCGACGCGGATCCGGACGCTGTGGGACCGCCCCTTTTCGTCGACGGCCCCGATCGTCTGGAGTCCCTCCTCGACAGTCCAGAACAGGGGCTCGCCGGCCCCGCCGGTCCCCAGGTAGCGGCCGTTGACGAACCAGCTCACCCTTCCCTGCCCTCCTTCGGAGGTCAGGGCCACCCGGGGCGGCTCACCCCAGGGGGGGAGAATGTAGGTCGCCCCATCCAGGGGAGAGACGACGCGCAAGGGGGCCTCCTCGAGAGCTCTTGTGCCGCAAGAGGCCAGATCGCGGGGCCAGAAGGTCTGCGTCTTTTCCCCCTGCCAGCGGTGAAGGGGGCAGGGAGTCGCGGGGGAGACGGAGACGATCTGCCAGGCCTGTCGCGTCTGAGGACAGGCCGAGGTGGGAGGCAGGCCCGAGAGGGAGCAGACCTGGCGCCGGACGACCGATGAAGGCTTTCGGGGAAGGTCGCCGCCGAGGAAGGCCATGATCTCGACGGCGACGGGAACGGCCGCGGCGATGCCGATCAGTTCGGCATGGGGCGTCCCCAGGGGATCGCCCATCCAGACGACGACGGTCCCTTTTTCGTTCCACGCCGCGACCCAGGCGTCGCGGAGCCCGTAGGACGTCCCCGTCTTGAAGGCCATTCCTGTCGGGCCGGCCAGAAGGCTTCGTTGGGCCCGGGAGAGGCGGCGGCCGTCACCGAGGATCTGACTCACGATAAAGGCGCTCGCCTCGGAGAAGGGAGACCGTTCCTGCCTTGTCGGCGCCCCTTCGGTGAAGCGCAGAGGCCCCTGACGGCCCGAGGCGAAGGTCCGGTAGGCCCGGGCCATCTCGAGGAGCGTCACCTCACAGCCGCCGAGGACGAGGGAGTCGCCGTAATGGACGGCGTCGCCGGCAAGGTGGGAGAAGCCCAGAGTTCTCAGGCGGTGGAGGAAGCGGTCCGTCCCGACGAGGCGCATCGTCCGGACGGCAGGGACGTTGAGGGAATCGGCGAGGGCGTCGGCCAAAGAGACGGGCCCCCGATAGCGGAGGTCGAAGTTGCGCGGCGCCCGGCCCGAGAGGGAAAGGGGCGTGTCGGCCAGAAGGGACGACGGAGAGAGGCGGCCCTCGTCGAGGGCCATGGCGTAGACGAAGGGCTTCAGGGTCGAGCCCGGCGACCGGGGGGCATCGGCGCAGTCGACCCACCCCCAGGGGAGGGGAGCCCCGAAACGGCCGTTGCCGCAGTAGGCCCGGACCGACCCGTCGTCGTTGTCGACGACGACGGCCGCCGCCGTCACCGCCTCGGGCAGAAAGCGGAGAGCCGCGGCGAGAGCCCCATCGACCCGCCTCTGGAGCGGCCCGTCCAGAGTGGACCGGCCGCCGCCCCGCCGGAGCACCTGGGCGACGAAAAGATAGTTCTCCCGGGGGAGGGTCATGGCCGAGGGCAGCGGCTCGGCCCGGGCCAGGTCCGCCTCGGCCTCGCTCACCTGCCCCCGGCGGGCCAGCTCGGAGAGGATGAAGTCCCTTCGGGCCTTCATCCTCTCCCGATGGAGGTCGGGCCGGTAGCGGGTCGGCCCCTTGAGGAGGGCAGCCAGCGTCGCCGCCTCGGCCAAAGTCAGGTCGGAGGGCTTCTTGCCCCACCAGGCCAGGGCGGCCGCTCCGGCACCCCGGACGTTGCCGCCGAAGGGGGCCCGGTTGAGGTAGGCCTCGAGGATTTCCCCCTTCGAGAGGCGCCGTTCCAGGGCCAGGGCCTGGAGGAATTCGACGGCCTTGGCCCTGTAGGTGCGGGGCCTGGGATGGACGAGGCGGACGAGCTGGCTCGTCACCGTCGATCCGCCCGAGACGATCCGCCCCCGAAGGAGATTCTGCCCCGCCGCCCGGACGAGGCCGACCCAGTCGATGCCGCCGTGATGGAAGAAGCGGCGGTCCTCGACGTCGACGACGACGAGGGGAAGCCAGCGCCCCATCTCATCGAGAGAGAGGGGGAGACAGACCTCGTCGTCGCCGGTCAGTCCCACCCAGAGAAGGCGCCCCGTCCTGTCCGTCACCGTCGGCGACGGGGCGACAGGGACCACCTCCAGGGGAGGGACGAAGGCCGGAGCGCCCCAGAACAGCAGGCCCGCGAGAGCCGCCCCGACGAGAAGCGTCAGTCCCTTCACGGCCTAGCGGACCGTCAGGCGCCCTCCGCCGCTGAGGCTGCCGATCGTCGGGTCATAGAGGGCCTCGGCGGCGACGGGAGGCAGGGTGAAGTCGCCCCGGGCGACGACGCGGCAGCGGTAGCCCAGGGTGATCCTGCCCTCGGCCTGATCGGGGAAGAGGAGGACCCGGTCGAAGCGGACCTCGCGGCGGGCCGAAGCGGTCTCGACGGAAGGCCCCAGGGTGGGGTCCCAGACGTCGAAACATCCGGGAAGGACGTCGATGACGACGAGATCGGCCCGCGGACCGGCGGGAAGGAGGTCGATGCGGACGTGGACCTCCTCTCCCAGCGAGAGGGGGCGGCTCAGATCCAGGGGACGGCCCTCCCGGTCCGTCAAGGTCCGCCGGACCTGGAGCCCCCGGTCCTCTTCGGGGACGGCCTCGACGGGGACGCCCGTCGTGGTCCAGCTGGCGTAGAGGGGGCCGGGGCCCTCGTTGATGACCTGCCAGGGGACGAAACGGTCCGCCGAAAGGAGGAGATCCTCTCCGGCGGCGAGGCTCACCGTCGCCTCGCCGTCATCGACGACGGCCGAGAAGGGGCGCAGGTCGGCCCGCTCCAGGTAGCGTCCCAGAGCCAGCAGGGCGACGGCCGCCTCCTGGGTCGAAAGGGGGCCGGCGCCGATGGCGCCCAGGACCTCCCGGGCCAGGGCGGCCTCATCGGCCCCGCCGGGCTCAAGGGTGGCCAAAGCCAGAAGGCGCAAAGCCCGGTCCCGCAGAGGCGAGGCGTAGGGATCGACGCCGGCCCGGCTCTTTCCGACGAGGCCCAGGCCCTCCTCCTTTCTTCCGGCCAGGCCGTAGGCCGCGGCCAGAAGGGCCCGTCCGGCGTCGTCCATGTCGGCCGACCGCTCCCGGAGCCAGGTCATCCAGCCCAGAGGGGGACGGCCCGACAGGGCCTGGACATAGGCGGCGTAGGCCTTCTGGGACAGGGCGCCCCTCTCGTCGGCGGGATCGCTCAGGACGGCGCCGAGAAAGGCCTCGACGCGTCGCGCCATGGCCCGGGGAACGAGCCCCTCGTCGAGAGTGGCCAGGAAGTGGGCGGCATAGAGGCTTCCCCAGGGATCGAAGGTCCCGTTGGGCCAGGAGGCAAAGCCGCCGCTGTAGAGCTGGTAGGTCTGGAGGCGGCTCACGACGGCGCCGAGGCGGGAGGGGATGTCGTCGGAGCCGGTCATGGCGGGAACGGCGACGAGAGGCCAGGCCGAGGAGACGATCTGCTCCAGGCAGCCGTAGGGGTAGTCCCTCAGGAAGGTCAGCAGGGGCAGCAGGTCGGCCCGAGGGGAACCGGAGAGGTAGAGGGTCCGCCGCAGGGTCCCCGGGAACCATCGGCCCTCCTCGGCGAGGGAGAAGGCGCCCTTCTCGATGACGGCGCTCCCGCTGAGGGTCACCGGCGGCAGGGGAGGACGGACGGCCGTCTCGGCGGTGACGGAAAAGTCGAGGCCCCCTCCGGTGACGGCCACGGTAAGACGGCCGTAGCCGGCCTCGTCGGCGGCCCGGAGGGGCAGATCGACGAGGCGGCTCTCTCCTCCTCCCAGGGTGAGGGCGAGACGGTTTTCGCCGGTCAGGGCCAGGGCCCCGTCGGTGGCGAAGGCCAGCTCCAGGGGCAGGTCCTCGGAGGCCGTCGAGTGAAGATGAAGACGAAGGAGGAGCTCGTCGCCCGGGGCCAGGGCCTCGGGCAAGGCCGGATCGACCGTCAGGGGCCGTGAAAGGGACAGGTCCCCTTCAGCCGATCCGAGAGAGGCCCCGGAGAAGACGGCCATGACGCGGGCGCCGCCGGAGAATTCGGGAAGATCGAAGGAAACCCGGGCCTTTCCCTCTTCGACGGCCACGGTCTGAACCTCCGAGAGGATCCGGAAGCCCCGGGCCTGAAGGGGCGAAAGGGCCAGCCCCAAGGCGGCCGCCCGGGCCTCGTCGCCGGCGGGGTGGAGGAGCGGCGTCTGGCGCGATTCGATGGGGATCAGCTCGTCGTAGACGTCGCGGGCCCTCCCGTTGAGCCGGCGCCGGGCCGTGAACCGCTTCTGGGGATCGGGCGTCCCGTGATCGGTCAGGCCCAGGATGGCCCGGTCGACGAGGGCGAGCCAGAGATCTCCCGAAAGAGGTCCCTCTCCGGTGACGGTCACTTCGACGGGCAGGACCCCGCCGGGCTCGGCCTTTTCCGGCAGGGTCAGCTCCACCGAGGCGCGGCGGTCCGCCGTCTCGATCATGACGGGCACGGCGCCGACGGCGCTGACCGGGCCGGGGCGGTCTGCCATGGGGCGGATCACCTGGAGGGTGCACCAGCCGTTGGGCCAGAGCCTGCCGTCGACGGGGAAGTCGACGGTGCCTGCGGGCTCGACGGGGAGCACCCGGGCCGAGAGGAGCCCCTCGGACTCGACGGTGAAGAGGGCCCGTCCGGGGAAGGGCGCCTGATAGGCCAGAGAGGCCCTCTCTCCCTCCCGGTAGAGGGGGCTGTCCAGGCTCAAGTCGATCCGGTCCGGAAGGGAGGCGCCTCGGCTCGACAGCCCCCAGGGACGCCAGAGGTCGAACCGGGCCGACGCCGACGATCCCTCGCCGTCGCTGAGGACCAGCAGAAAGCGCCCCTCTCCTTCAGGCTTGAGGGGCAGGTCGGCCAGGCCCTGCTTCAGGGTGACCTTGCCCTGGTGGACGCGGTTTTTCTCCTCCTGCCAGGTCATCCGTGTCCGGCCTCCCTCGCGGACCAGGACGTACCGGTCCGTCAGGGAGAAGAGCTCCCAGACCAAAATCGCCTCGGCGGGCTCGTCCGTCGCCGTGACGGCGGCGACCTGGAAAGGAAGGGTCCGGCCCGGCTCCAGATCGCCCTGAGGCCTGCGGAGGCCGATCTGGAGCGGCGTCACGGCACAGGGCAGGGGCAGGTGGCGCACCACCCAGCGTCCGCCGGGCTCCATCACCTGAAGGGAGAAGAGGAGCTCCACCAGGGAGGGAGCCTGCCACCCTTCGGGGAGGGTCCACTCCGTCTCGGCCCGCCCCTCCCCGTCGAGGGCGCCCGAAGCCACGTACTCCTCCGTGGACTGGAAGGCCTTCTCGTCGTCGCCGAAGGCAAAGTGGGGGAAGCGGCCGGACTGGAAGGTCCGGGGCCGGGTCAGGGCCGTCAGCTCCCAGTTCAGGTCCGACGCGGGAGCTCCGAAGAGATAGGCGGCGCCGAAAGAGAGCGCCACCGTCTCCGGGGCCGTCAGGACGGGACGGTCCGAGGCCAGGTCCACCTCGATCCGGGGCGGCGTGAAATCCTCGACCTGAAAGGTGGCGCTGCCCAGAGGCGCGTCTTCCGCCCCGGCGACGAAGAGATCGAAACGGTACCGCCCCGTCGGCGCCGCCTGGGGCAGGTCGAAGGAGACCGCCGCCGTGCCCGAGGCCGAGAGGGTTTCGGCGCCGCGGGCCGCCTCCATATCGAGGGCATTCGTCACCTTCCAGAGGACGGGAAAGGAGCCGGGAAGGGCCATGCGGGGTCCGCGGACGACGGCCGTCACGTCGACGGTCTCGCCGGGACGGAAGATCCCCCGGGGGAGAAGGCAGTCCGCCTCGTAGGTCGTCACCCAGGCGGCGCCGGACCGGTCCAGTCCGGCCTCGGCGAAACGGTCCCCCTCGAGCAGCAGGAAGGAGAGGTCCTCGCCGCTGGAGACGGTCACGACGGCCGGACGGAGCTCGGCCTCCCAGGGCCTCTCGCGTTCCACCGTCCAGAGCCCGTCGCCGTCGGTGACGCCCTGTGCCAGAAGCTGGTTGCTCGACGAATAGACGGCAACGGAGGCTCCGGCGACGGCCTCGGCCGAGAAGAGGCCGTTCACCCAGACCAGCAGTCCCTTCTCCCAGACCCGGGCCGAGATGCCCAGATCGGTGAGGGTCACCATCTGGAGGGCCCTTTCCCAGACCTCGCCGGATCGGGCCTCAAGGAGAAAGACACCCCGGTTCTCGCCGAGGAGGGCCGTCAGGTCCAGGGCGCTCCGGACCGTCTCGTTCAGCCTGTTATCGACGGCGAAGGCCGTCGTCCCCAGGGAGCGGGCCAGGTTCCGCGGCGGCTCCCCTCCCTCGCCGAGGGCTCCCGCGACAAGGGGAATGTTGTTGGGGTACATCTTCCAGGCCGAAACGTCGACGGCGTCGACGTTCACCGTCTCCAGGACGATGCGGGGCGCCTCGGCGGGGGAGAGGAAGGTCCCGGCCAGGGGGAAACGGATCGCCCGCTCCCGATCGGGCAGGATGAAGGTCCCTGTCGCGTCGGCCTTGAGTCCCTCCTTGCCGCCCAAGCCCTTGCGGAGGGTCACCGAGACCCGCTCCCGGGGGGCGAAGGGGCCGACGACGGCAAAGCCGCCGTAAGTCGATTCGACGCGGAAATCCCTCGTCGGCGTCAGCGAGAGAAAGCCCGTCACGTCACCGGGATCGACGGGACGGGAGGTGTAGAAGACGAGCCTTCCCCCGTCGGCGCCGCTTTCGGCGTACTGGCCCGTCAGGGTCAGCTCCGAGGAGGCGCTGACTTCCACCGTCTGCCTGGCCTCCAGCCCCAGAGGTCCGGCGTCGGACAGGAGGCCCTTCTCCACCGTCAGCTCCAGAGGGGCGTCAGAGACGGACTCGGTCCTGACGAGGACCCTTTCGGCCGGCACCTGTCCGAGAGGCGTGACGTTGACGGTTCGGCCCTCGCTGCGGACCGTCAGGAAGCCGAGAAGCCTCTGGGGAGGAAGGGGGAGGGAGAAGACGAACTCCACCGTCACCTCGCCGTAGGGCGTCCGCTCCGTCGGCCGGACCTCAAGGAGTTTGAGGGGGGCCGTCCGGAAGAGAAAGGACTGAGGGCCGGCCAGAAGACGGCCGGCCTGGTCGCGAAGGGGTTTCAGCGTCACCCGGTATTCCGTCGCCGGCGCCAGGGGAGCCCGGGGGGTGAAGACGAAGCGGTCCGCCCCGTCCCAGGTGCCGTCGCCCTCCAGGGCCGGGCTGATCGTGAAGGGCAGCGATTCGGCCGGCACGATCTTGCCCACCAGCTCCTTCGCCGCCACAGGGGCAGAAAAGGAGACCGTCAGGGCGGGACGGCCCGAAGTCTCTCCCTGGGGCGAAAAATCAAGGACCGTAAACTCATCGGCCCGGGCCCCTGCGCCCAGGACCCAGAAAAGGAGGACAACGCTCCACAGCACCACTTTGCCTCGCATCAGGTCTCACCTTCCTCGACGACGCCTTGAAACTCCAGGTGCCAGGGCCGGGATGAGGCCGCGGCAGAATCTCCCGCTAAAGGGCGAAGCTTCGCCTCTCTGATGAGGGCTGCCTCCCGGGATGACTCCATCATATCCCACAGGAGCGGGAGAAAGAACGCCCTCTCAAGGCGATACTCCTTTGCCCGATGGTATTCGGGGTGGTTTGAGGGGTGGTTTGAGGGGTGGTTTGAGGGGTGGTTTGAGGGGTGGTTTGAGGGGTGGTTTTTTCGGACGGCCTTCCGGAGCACCCCACCGCCGGCCGGAGAGGCCCCGCGCTCTTTTCCACGTTCACGAAATAGATGTTTCTGAAAAACCCTTACCCTGCAAGCCTTGATTTCTCAGCCATCCTCTGCTAGAGTGATTTTGAAATAAATGCCACTATATCGTCTATATCCGATATAGTTCTTTCAGAAACAAGCGTGCCTTCAGTTTGTGCCGGGCTCAGCCCCGGAAAGGATGATCTGAGGAGGTTTTAATCGTGTCCGGACAGAGTGTCAAAACGTTGCTTCTCTCCCAGGCGGACCTGGTCAAGGTGGGCGTTCTCGATATGCCCCAGTGCGTCGACGTCATCGAGGAGGTCTTCAGCCTTCTCGGCAAGGGCGACTATCTCATGGGAGGACCGCTGGAGAACGAGCACGGCCAGATGATCTACTTCCCCGACGAGGAGCGCTTCCCCGGCATGCCCGTCACGGGCCCGGACCGTCGCTTCATGGCCATGATCGCCTACCTGGGCGGCCGCTTCAAGATCTGCGGCGAGAAGTGGTACGGCTCGAACGCCGAAAACTGGAGGAAGGGACTCCCCCGGTCGGTGCTGACGACGATCCTCAACGACGCCGACACGGGCGTTCCCTTCACGATCATGTCGGGCAACCTCATCAGCGCCATGCGGACCGGCGCCGTTCCCGGCGTGGCCGCCCGTCACCTGGCCCGGAAGGGTGCCAAAACGGTGGGCGTCATCGGCGGCGGCGTCATCAACCGCGCCTGCCTGCTGGCCATCAAGGCCGGATGCCCCACCGTCGAAGAGGCCTACCTCTACGACATCAACAAGGATAAGTTCGACTCCTTCGCCCAGGAGATGGCCGACAAGGTGGGCGTCAAGGTCCTCTGGGCCGACTCGATCGAGGAGGCCGTCCGTCCCGCCGACATCGTCACCGTCGCCACCTCGGGCGAGCACTTCCCCCGGATCGAGAAGGAATGGCTCAAGAAGGGCTGCCTCGTCACCTTCTCCGGCGCCGCCGACATGGATCTGGAGTGCTTCTCGGAGAACACCGTCATCGCCGACAACTGGAAGATGCACCAGGCCTTCATTCTCGACGGCAAGGAGCACCCCAAGGGGATCGACGCCGTCGGCGTCGTGGCGCCCTCCTTCTTCCTCCTCAAGTACGTCGACGCCGGGCTCTATGACGAGTCGAAGATCCGCAATCTCGGCAACGTCGTCAACGGCGAGGACCCGGGGCGGAAGGACGACGACGAGATCATCCTCTTCCCCACGGGCGGCATGCCCGTTCACGATCTGGCCTGGGCCTACACCCTCTACGAGAAGGCCAAGGAGATGGGCCTCGGTTCGGAGTTCACCTTCTTTGAGGAAGCCTACTGGAAGTAATTTCCCCTCCCCGGCGCAGGAGGCCCCGCCCGGTATCGGGCGGGGCCTCCTGCTTTTTCCGGAGCTAGAGCCGTTTGTCGATGGCCCGGCGGAGCTCGTCCGTGGTGGGGACGATGTTGTCGAAGACGACTTCGTTGTTGATGAGCATCGTCGGCAGGGTCTGGACGCCCAGTTTCTGGGTCCTCCGGATGCCGGCCAGGCTCTTGATGAGCGTCTCCCGCCAGGTGAGGCGGTCGCCGTAGAGGGCCTCGACGGATTTGACGGCCTCGCACATGTACTGACAGGGGGCACAGCCCTCCGAATCGAGGGTGACGATCTCGATGAAGGCCTTGCCGGGCTCGACGGCCACGTCCTCGAACCCTTCGGCCTCCTCGTCGCACTTGCCCAGGGCCTCCTCGAGGGAGAGGAAGCCGGCCGTCTCCTCCGGCAGAATTCCCTCATGGACGTAGTTGCCCACGGCCTCGAGGTTGTAGAAGGGCGTGTCGAAGGGCAGGTCGCAGCCGGGTGAAAGGATGTATCCCCTGCCCCCTCCCGTCTCGATGCGCTTTTTCGCGTCCAGGGCGGACTCGAGGGGCGAACCGAAAAGAAGGGTCGTCGTCAGGGGCATGTTGCCCTCGAAGCAGACCTCGTAGGTGGCGGCCAGGTCGCGGACCATGGCCAGATCGACCTGCTCGTCGAAGGCGATGCCGTCGGGGCCGTCCTTCATCATGAGTTCGATGTTCTTCGTGGCGTCGCCGCAGCAGAAGAGGGTGACCAGGCCCTTCCTGCCGTGGACGGCGTCGATGACGGGCTTCATGTAGGGGGCGACGAAGCGCTTGTAGCGGTGACGGCCCCCCAAGGGGCGCTCATTCCTTCTCGCCGTTCTGGCGGAGTTTCTCCACAAGCTCCAGAGAGGGTCCGTGATCCGGGTCGGCCCGGAGGGCCCGGGCAAGGGCGTCGCGGCCGTCGGAGAAATCCCCGGCCTGGGAGAAGGCCAGGGCCAGGTAGTACCAGACCTCGGGCTCCCGCCCCAGGTCGGTGGTCGCCTCCTGGAGCTCTCGGATCGCTTCAAGGGGACGGTGCTGCCGCAGATGATCCACGCCCCGTCTCATGTGATGGCGGGCAAGGGCCATCCGGAAACGTCCCCAGAGTCCCACGGCAACGAGCAGGATCAGGGCCGATAACAGGTATCGCCAGAGATTCATCGTCAGCCGACCTCCCTTGAAGGTCTGAAAGGTTTTTTTCTAAACCACTTTATCATGAATAACTCTTTTCTCAAAGGAAAAGGGCGCCCTCCTTCGGGGGCGCCCTTTTCCTTTGTTCCTTTCCCTGCCTTGCGCCTAGAAACGGTACTCCCAGGTCAGGTAGAGGCGTCGTTCGGGACCGTAGTAGCGGGTGTCGAAGTTGTCGCTGACATAGTAGGTCTCGTCGAAGAGGTTGTAGGCCGCAAGCTGCAGGTTGTGACCCTTTCCTTTCCAGCCGATCTTGGCGTCGACGGTGACGTAGTCGTCGTCGGCCACGCCGGAGTAGCCCGCCTTTTCGCGGTCACCGTAGAAATGGACGCCCAGTTCGGTCTCCCAGGGGCCGCTGCGGTAGAAGAGGGCGTTGTAGATGTCCCAACCGGGAAAGCCCGTCCGCCCCCAGTCGGAGAGGGCCGTCTCCTTCTCCTCTGTCTTCTGCCAGGCCAGGGCCGACCGCCAGGTCAGGCGGTCCGACAGGAGCCAGTCCTTCTGGATTTCGACGCCCCAGGCCCGGAATTCGGCGACGTTGCTGTAGCGGTCGTCGCTCCAGTCCGGCGTGTTCCGATCGTCCCACTTGATCTTGTCGTCCATGGCGAGGTAGAAGAGGGCCGCCGACCAGGGCTGATTTCTGCCGTCCCGCCCCTTGAGACCCAATTCGTAGCTCCATCCCTTTTCCGGCCTCAGGCCCGGATTGGTGGCACCGAAGGGGTTGGCGATCTGGAAGAAGCTGGGCATGGCGAAAAAGCGCCCCGCCGTCAGGTACCAGAGGTTGCCGTTGTCGGCCTGGAAGCTGAAGGAGGCCTTGGGGATCCATTCCTCCTGGTCGTCGGCGTTGTCGACGTCCCAGGTCTCGTAGCGCAGGCCCAGGTCGACCATCATCTCTCCCCAGAGGAGGGAGAGTTCAGCGAAGGGGGCCACGTTGGTCCTCTCCCCTTCGAGGAAGTTGAAGGACCCCTCTTCGCGGCGGAAGGCCACGCCCCAGGCCAGGGGGTTCTCGCCCAGGGCGGTGCGGCGGCTCACCTCAAGCCCCCAGGCCCTGTCTTCCAGGGGTGGCGTCCCCCAGTTGTCGACGATTTCCTTCTTCTGGTCGTGCCAATAGCCCCGGATGTCGCCCCAGGTGGCGCGGTAGGTGAGGGTGTAGCGCTGGTAGTCGTCGGTCTGGCTGTTGCGGCTGCCCTCGACGAAGGTGATCGTCCCGTCGGGGTTGAAGTTGTCGTAGGAGTATTCCCACTCCGAACGGTAGTGACCCCATTCGCCTCCGAGGAGCCAGCGCCCCCAGGCGAGCCGAATGCCGCCGCTGTCGCTGCTGAAGTCGAGGTTCCGGTCCTCGGCGATGGCTCCGGTCAGGCTTCTCACCTGGGCCAGGGGGGAGGTGCCTTCCTCCTGATGGCTGTACCAGAAAGAGGCGCTCACCCTCTCGCCGGGCACGGAGGCCCAGGCGGCCAAGCGGTGCCAGTCGTGGGTCCCCGCCTCGGCGAGAATGCGGTAATCGCCTTCCGCCAACGGTTTGCGGGTGATGATGTTGATGACGCCGGCGGCGGCATGAGAGCCGTAGAGGGCCGAGCCGGCCCCTTTGATGACCTCGATGCGCTCGATCGATTCGAGGGGGATGGAGCGCAGATCATAGGCCGCAGCTCCTTCGACGTGGGTCGCCTTGTTGTAGGGGATGCCGTCGACGAGGAGGAGGACCTCCGTCGTCAGACCCCGGATGCGCAGCGTGTCGTCGGTGGTTCGGCCTGACGGACGGGGCGAGTAAATGCCGGGCAGGGTCTCAAGCAGCTCTCCCAGGGAGAGGGCACCGCTGCTTTCGATGGCCTCCCTTTCGATGACGTAGGCCGGAGCGGCCACCTCCTCAAGGCTTTCGGCCAGACGCGATCCGGTGACGACCTCCTGGAATTCGACGGGAGCCGCCTTCGCCGGAAGGGTCAGACAAAGGAGGAGGCCCAAAGCCGCCAGGGCCTTTCCGCAATGTCTTTTCACGTTCTCTCTTCTCCTTTCATGAACAAAGGCCCCTCCTGGCGGAGGGGCCCATCGGGACCAGAAAAAAAGCGCGCCACGCCCCCGCATGACATCGTTTTTCCCTTCATCGGCCGGTCTCCTGGCTTCCCCTCGTCCTCTTCCGCGCCTTCCCGGCCTGAGCCAGTGGCATCTGCGGTTTCGTCGGGGTCACAGTGGCGGGGCCGCGCCGGCTTCACACCGGCTTCCCGTGCACCGATCAGGGGCTCTATTCCGTTTCGCGACTATCATAGCGACTTTCGGAAAAAGGGCAACCCTCAGAGCAGAGTCAGAGGACTTCGGAAACCTTGCCGACGATCTGCCGTCCCGCCTCGGGCCTGGCAAGGGCCGCGGCCTTTCTTCGCTGAAACTCCAGACCGGGGCCGTCGGCGAGGAGCGAGGCAGCCTTGGCCGCCGCCGTGCGGCAGTCGAAGAGGATCCGCGCCGCCCCCCGGTCGAGGAGATAGTCGCTGTTTCGCTGTTCCTGGCCCGGAATGGGGTCGACGAGGACGAGGGGCGTCCCCGTGCAGAGGATCTCCGACGTCGAGAGCCCTCCGGGCTTGGTGAAGATGAGGTCCGAGGCGCGGTAGTGGTTTTCGATATCGTCGACGAAGCCGTAGAGGTGAAGTCTCGGGCAACGCCCGAACCGCTCCTGCAGACTGGCTCTGATCTTTCTGTTGTTGCCGCAGACGGCGAGAACGGTGAACTGTTCCCCTTCAAGAAGGGATTCGATGACCTTCTCGAAGGGGGCGATGCCGATGCCGCCGCCCATGACGAGGATCACCTCTTCGGCCGGGCCAAGGCCCAGGGTCTGCCTGGCCGCGTTCCGGTCAGGCAGGGCGAGATAGTGGGGCGAGACGGGAATGCCCGAGACGACGACCCGGTCTCCGCTGATGCCGTCGGCCTCGTACTGGAGGCGCGTCTCGTCGCTGGCCACGAACCATCCCGTGAAGTGCCGGCTCCGATGAAAATGATGGCTCAGAAAATCGGTGTTGACGTAGAAGACGGGGCGGTGGGGGTGGAGACGTTCAGCCACGGCGGCGGCACCGAAGAAATGGGTGAAGAGGACGGCGTCGGGGCCGAAACTCTCCAACCGGCCGATGAGACGGCTCAGGTTGAGTCTTTCGGTCAGCTCGTTGAGGGTGGCGACAAAGCCGTCGGCCGCCTCCGGCTCGTCGAGGCTCTCGTAGAGATAACCCCAGATCTGCGGGGCCCGGCGGACCATCTCCAGGTAGGAGCGGGTGTAGAGACCCCGGACGAGGGCGTTGGTGAATTCCAGCGTGTCCAGACAGACCGTCTCGCAGCCGGGACGGTCTTTTTCGAACCAGCGGGCGAGGGCCAGGGCGGCCGTCTTGTGGCCCGTTCCGGCCGAGGCGTAGAGCAGGGCGATTCGTCTTTGCCTCATCATCGCTCCTCCTTAGATCACTTCCTGAATTTCTTCAGGGACAACCCTTTTCTGAGGCGAATGACGGGACCTCTCCCAGGAGACAGCCCCGCTTTCGTCTTTTTTTCTTGGCGGTCCTCCCGCTGAAGACCAGGGCGTCGTCGAAGCTTACGGAGAAAGGGCACAACCGGATCTCAAGCCTCCAGGAGATGCCAAGGTGGCTATTCGCCTCCTGAACAAAGGAGTTGACCAACCATGAAGAAGACATCGCCTCCGGCGGAGGCCGGGTCGACGACGACGCCGTTTTCCGCACCGTCGAGGTCGAAGGCCCCTCCGTCCCGGATGGCCAGGGCGAGGCGACAATCTGTCCTGATCGCCTCATCACCGCTCAGGACCCTGCCGAGGGTGGCGGCGCCGGCGATCTCCTCGATCTCGACGACGGCGAAGCAGCCGTCGCGCCCGGAGACAGAGTCACCGTCAGAGCCGAAGCCCGGGAGGGGCCGGAGCCTTCGGGGAAGGAGACCCCCGCCGGCAGGGCCGGAGGGTCCGTCGGCTGGAGGCCCAGCGGCTCCGGTTCGGGATCGGGCTCCGGCTCGGGATCGGGCGTCGGTGCCGGTCCCGGCGTGGGCGGCGTCGGTGCGGGCACCGCCTCGTAGGCTCCCATGTCAAAGCCGGCTCCCTGGGGCCGGGAGACGCCGCGCTGGTCCGTGGCCGGAGCGCCCGTGGAGGTCCCCGAGTTCAAGGCCGAGCTGCCCGCGCCGAGGGCGCAGGTCCTGGTGGTTCCTCCGTTGTCGGCCAGGGCCCCGAGCCGGGGATCGGCCTCGGTGTTGCCCGTTCCGGCCTGGTCCGTCACGGAGTAGGTGACTGAGGCGGCCCCGCCTGAGACGCCCACCTGGTCCGCCGTGGTTCCCGAACCCCAGAAGATGCAGTTCGTCACCGTCAGGGTGCCATTCTGAGCGCACATCCCGCCGCCCATACCGGTGCCGTCACCACCGGAATCATTGACGTTGCCGCCGGTGACGGTGAAACCGTCAAGGATCACAGAGGCGGTGACGCCGACAGGAGCATAGACGACATGATAGCTGTTGTCGATGCCGGTACCGCTGCTGTAGCCTGTGGCGACGTCGAACTGGTCGTTGCTGGCCAGGTCGCCGGTGAGAATCGTCACGTTCGTCGCCGGGTCCCGCTCGCCGAGGGACGTCTCGGTACCGTCAAAGCCGCCGTAGAGGGTCACGCCGTCTTTGAGGGTGAAGGAAACGTTACGAGACGCCGCATGGGACCTGTAGGTCCCCGCCGCCACCCAGATCGCGTCGCCTCTGACCGCACCGTCCAGGACTGCCGCCAGATCGGCGCTGGCCGTGTCCCAACTGCCGGTCCCGTCGCCCGTTCCGCGGGGCTTGACGTAGCGGACGGCACCCTCCGAAAGGGCCGGAAGGACCAAGAGACAAAAAAACATCAGGAACTAAAGAGGAATGACCTCCTTTTCTGTCGTTTCATTCTCATGACAGACACTTCATTTCAGCGAGCTGGGGCTGCTCTCTCGTTCAGGACATCCCCTCTTTATCGGCGGAAAAAACGCAACCTTCGCCTCCTTTGTGGGTATAAGATTGGATTTCGCCCTAATCGTATCATTTTTTCCGTGTCTTTTCTTCTCGCCCGTCGAAAAAAGACGACAGCGACGGCCCTGCTTGACGTCAAGTTGCAGCAAAAGTCGGCGTTGGCAACGGTCAGATCACGGCTTCACAACGTCACTCACGGATCCTGGTCACTGTCGCCGGTGCGATCAGCTTCGAAGCTGACCTCAGCGTCCATCGTAGAGCAGTTCGTACCTTGCGCCGTCGACGGACAGGACCAGACAGGCCATGTCCCAGATGGACAGGTCCTTACGCCAATCGTAATAGTTGTTCATCTCCTGAGCGAAGGAGCTGGCCGTCCAGGAGGAGACGTCGTAGCCGAGGGCCTCGAAAAGAGCGAGCAGGTGGTCCCCCATGTCGACGCGCTCGCCATCGCTCCTTCGCCCATACCACCCCGTCTCTCCGGAGGTCCGGAGCCAGGTGAAAAACTCGGCTCGTGCCTGAAGAACCTCGATGATCGCCTCGTCGTCGAGCTCTCTCGCGGCAGTCGTGAAGTCCCCACCGTCGTAGGAGATTGACGCCAGCCACCGCCGTTCCTCGTCCGTCACATTGCGAGAAAGGGTCAGCGACGAGGCCTGACGGTTCCACATCCTCCCCAGAGAGGGAAGATCCCCCTTCTCCACGCGACTGTCGCCGAGCAGTTCGGCGTGTTCGTAGAGGGTCACTCTGTGGCCCGGACGGACCCGAAGAGAGCAGAGGCTGTCGTTGGGAAGGCCGAAAACCTTTCGCGGCGTACCTTCTTCGATTTTCCAATGGAGATCGTATTCGCCCGCCTCATAAATCCTCCAAGACACTCCCTGGTAGTTCTCGCCCGTGTAGGCGATAGCGAGACAGCCCTCGTCAAAGATTTCTTCTTCCACGAAGGCCGGTGCACAGACGGCGGTGATCATGACAGCCAGAGAGGCCAAAAGGATCGCCCTCATCGGGACCCACTCTCCTCGCCACTCATTCGCGGTACTCCGTGGCAAGGGTCACCAGGACATAGCTGGGCTTTTCTGCCCAGAGAGCCTCTTTGATCGTGGCCCTGAAATCGCCGAGGATTTCCCCCGGGGCATCGGCGTTGTAGATCTCGCCCGTGAGTTCCCATAGGCCCTTCTGAGGACCCGAGGCCTCTTTGATTCGAGCATGCCAGGGCGCCTCTCCGTCGGAGGCCCAAAAGTGAAAGAACTTCCCTTCTAAAAAGTAAGGGGGATCAGACTCTTCGACCGAGCGATCGGCCCTGATGGAGAGGCCGAAATACTTGAGTACTGATTCCTCGACCCACTTCGCCTGGATACGAGCGTCACCGCGCTTCTTGCCTTCCGGAAGAATTTCGACGCGGCTGCGGAAGTTGTTGATGTAATTGTGGCCGACGCCGAACCGCACGAGGTCCGGGTAGCTTGCCGGTTCGGCCATCTCCTCGATGCTGATGTTCATGAAGCCCAGCTCGGTGAAGTTGCTCAAAAAAACCTCCATCGCCTTGACCTGTTTCTCGTTCGGCGCCGCCCAGAGGGCCGTCGTCGAAAGAGACAGGACCAGACAGAGGGCAAAGAGAGGGAGCGGCGTGCTTTTTTTCATGGTCGTCTTCCTTTCTCGCTTGCCTCAGGCCTCAGCCCGCGGCAGGAATGGGCACGACGATTTCAACATCTTCGATCTTCTCTTCGTCCTTCCAGTCCTCTTCCGTTTTCACCGAACGGCCTAGGATCTCAAGTGTCTCCTCATCGACGTTGACTCCGCAGAGGAGATAGTCTTCCGTCTCCGTGGCCTCCTTGATGACGATCTCTTCTCCCATGGCCGCGTCGTAGATCACGACGGAGATCCAGCCCTCCTGACCCAGGCCATCGCTTCTGGGGCCCTTGCTGGCATCGTCTCGGGTGAAGACAAACCGAAAGGCATCGATCCAGGCCGCAGAACCCAGGCCCCTGAAGGTTGCCTTTTTCTCAAAACCGTCGAACTGGTAAAGAAGGATATCTTGGGTCATGTCGGTTCCGAAGTTCACCGCTATCATCTCACCGTCAGGGCTGAAGGCGACGTCGCAGTAGGCCGCGCCCTCGAAGGGGAGAAAGCCCAGAGGATACTCCTTTTCATCGAAGAAGTAGATGCCGCTTGTCGAGCCCTTCATGGCCTCAGAGAGCTCGGGGTCTACCAGCACCCAACTGTAGATGCCCCTGTTTGTGGCCGATAGCCCCGGCTCCTCGTCCTCAAGCAGAATTTTCTCTCCGCCAGGGCCGACCCTGTAGACCTGGCCCTTTTCCAGGACGTATTCCTGGACGGCAAAAAGAGGAGCCCCCCAGAGAGTCAGGGCCAGAAGACAGAGAAAAAGACCGATAAGACCTCTTTTAATCGACACCCTCAGTCACTCCCGTCTCAACGTTCCTTCTCGGAAGAGGCTCTCTGGCTGAGCTAAAAAAAGCGAGCCTCCTCTAGAGGAAAAACACGATCTTCCCGGTCACCGGAAAAGGTCAGAAAAAAACTCCCACCCTCGACGCACAGAGACTCAAGCTCCTGCAGGCCCTCAGCCGGCAGGAGCAAAAAACCGGAGAAATCACCATCGTCGTCGAAAAAACAGACGCCCGTTGGCTCTCCTTCAAGGGCATTGGTGGCCGTGACCGTCGCCCAAGCTATAAAAGTCGGCGCCCCTCCTTCCATGACCTGCGGTCGCGCGCCCCGCACGGGGGACGATCGGAAAAACTTCTGAGTCCGCCAGACCTGATTCCCATCGCGGATCGAGTAGAAGAAGCCTGATTCGGGGATCGGAGGCTGCCAAAGCACCCAGCAAAAGGTTCCTCCCGCAATCAGGAGCAGGACCAGGATCCCCTTCTTCCTCATTTTCACCTCGCCTCCTTCTGCCGTGGGCCTAGGGGGCGAGGGCACCTCTTTCGGCTGGAGGTCTCTCCGCCCGCCCTGGCCCTCCCAGAGGGCAGCTCAGTTGATGTTGAGTCGCCAAGAGTGCCCTGTCACATTCGAACTGCAATTAAAATAGACCGATCGGTAATCTTTTCCGTTTGGACATCCGTCATGCTCATAATATTTGAAGGCGTTGTTGATCACGTCCCAGCGTGCCCACCCTTCGCTTCGATTGTGGACGACCTTGCCGCCGGACTGAACGTGATAGTAAATTCTCTCGTCGGGATGGTGAGGGACGTTGATCGTCCGCTCACCGAGGGGCTCCACGATCCACCACCCCTGGCAGCACCAGGAGCTCTGGTTCACGTCGTAGTAGATCAGGGCAGCCGCGACCTTCTGGTCCCGGTAGTTGTCAAAGGTGATCTGAACGGCCTCAGCCCGAGGCGAGACCGCGCAAAAACCGACTCCGACGAGAAAGAGCACCGCGAAAATACCGAGTTTTCTCTTCATAAACATGTCTACCTCCTTTGTTCTACTCGTTCGTAAGGGAATCGACGTCACAGAACACGACGTCCATCAACTCACGGGCCGTGACGGTCACCCTTCCGTGGTCCCAAGAGATGACGTCACCGTCGGTCACGACGGAACGGAAGAGCTCCCGATCGCGGAGGTCACCGTAGCGGGCCGTGTCCAATTTCCGACTCACGTCAACGACGACGACGCTGCCCGTCTCCATTTCGACGAAGAGTCGCCAATCGTTGAGGGGAACAATTGATCGGATAAAGGCCATCTTCTTCGCTCCTTAATTATTAGAGGTTATGCATGCCCTGTCCCCTTCGAGCCGTTAATAGACCCTTTCGCCCAGAGTGATCTCCTCTCCGAATTCGATCAGGAAAGTCCCCTCGCTCGTTCCCCTGTTCAGATAGAGAGAGCCGTCGAGGGCCACCTCGAAACAGGCCACCTCCCCGTTTTCCAGGTCGAAAAGCCAGGCCCCGACCTCCTTGCCCTCTGTCAGAGCCTCTCCGTGGAGTCTTCCCTCACTGGCGATGTCAGAATCGAGGAGGACCCTGGCGGCCGAACGGATCTGGCTGGCCGTTCTGTCGTCAATAGCGGGCAATCCCGCCAGATGGCGCTCGATCTGGCTTTCAGTGAAGTGACGCTCTTCGACGATGATAAATCGCTCCGTTTTGTCATCATAGCTCAGCCCTCTGTGCCAGAGGCGGGTCAGGTTTCCCTCTATCCAGCTGTATTCGGCCTCGGAATGATCCGTCGCACTGACGTGACAGAAGCTGGTGACCCTCTCCCTCGCCCCGTCAAAGATGGGATTCGCGATTTTTTCCAGATTTCTGTCCTTTTGAAAGGAATCCCGTTGGGCGTTCCACAGGTAGCAGTCATAGTAGACGTTGTGAGATCCTCTGCTCGCCAGGACCTGGAGGTCGAGGTAGCCGTCGAAATTCATGTCGATGGCAGAAAAGAGGGCCAAACTCCCACCGACGGGCGACACCATCTCTTCGTCGAAGGGAATATTCCACGTTCTCTCTCTGTCTGCGTCTGTGATTTCTACCAGACCGTCTTCGATAGTTACAGTCAGTGTCGGAGCGTCATCACCAACCTTGAAAGTCAGAGAGGGGCTCTCGTCGGCCATCGCGGCTACAACAAGGACCATGATCATTGAAGAGGCTACGAACCCTCTAAGCAGAGTCATGTCAAATCACCTCCCTTCGGAGGGGTTCCCTACAGCCGATGAAGAAAGGCCTCCCCCATCCTCTTTCAGGATAGGGGAGACCTTGGTGGGGCGACACACCCTTTTCGGGTAGCCCTAGGGGTAGTTTTTAAGGAACCTCACGAAAAAGCGCCTTAAATAGGGCTGCATCGGTGACGATGCAACCACCAAAATAGGGCTCTAGCTGCTTTATCCCCTTCTCCTTTTCAGGAGCGCAAAACGATATGGAGCGCCAGGAAACGGAGGAACGAAAAACGGTCTCTCATCTGAAACTCCATGGCCTCATCCGAGAGGTTGTAGAGGGCCTGAAGGACCAGTCGACGTTCTCGTTGATGACCATGAAAGGCTTTTTCATCTTGTCCAGGCGGTCGTAAGCGATGTCTTCCGCAAGGAGTGTCCTCTGCAACATCTGAATCCATCCTTCCCTACGGCGTCTTGGGTTGGTGTTGACCACTCCCAAAACCCTAACATGAGAAGGAGTAATAATATTTACCAGTGAAAACGGATGTCCGATTCAGTGCGTTAGCATATTTCTAGGGAACCCTAAAAAAGCGACTCTCAAGACTCGTCAAACCGATTTCCGTTATTGGCTCCATCCCAGGGCGCGGCGCTGAATGGCCACGGAGGCGCTCTTGGCCTCCGCCGTCGGGGCGCTGAGCTCATGGGTGACATAGGCGGGCTTGATGCGGTCGATGATGGGACGGACCGCCTCCGTCTCGAAGGGGCAGTGCTCGTCGACGACCTGGAGCATCTCCCGGGCCCTCTGGGCCTTTTGCCCCAGCGTGAGCCCCTGAAGGTCGTCGGGGCGCCGGAAGAAACCTTCTTCTATGCGCCGCCTCCCGGAGAGACTCCTGTGGAGGTGGACCCCCTCGATGCGGTCGACGACCCAGGGCGGCAGCTGGTCAAGGCAGGCGACGACGTAGTCGGCGGCCTCCTTTTCGTCGGAGGGTGCGCCGGTGTTGAGAAGATGGCCCACGTCGAGGAGAAAAGCCCAGTCGTCAAAGGGCAGGGCCCCGGCGAAGGCCTCGATGGCCTGTCCGTCGAGAAAGGTCAGCCCCGGCCACCAGAGGTTCTCGAAGAAGAGGCGCACCGGCGGCCTTCCGCCGAAGGTCTCGACGGCCTTGCCGATCAGGTCGGCCAGGGCCAGGAGGATCGTCCGGTCATCGTGAAAGTGACCGTTGGTGAGGATCTCGTCGGCGCCGGCATTGGCGAGATGGAAGACGGCGTATTCCGGTTCGAGGGCCGCCGCGTCGGCCAGGAAGCGGGCCAGATGGGCCGGGAGGTCTTCGCGGACGTGGCCGCCGAAGTAGTAGAGGGGCTCCTCGCCGTCAAGATCTCCGGGCAGAGGAAGGCCCCGCCAGAGGTGATACCAGTCCATCCAGTAGGGGAGGTGGACGGCCGTGGCCGCCTCGGCCGGGGCGTCATGGGTCCCGTCGAAGGCCGTCAGGAGCTCAAGCCCGTCCAGACCCAGGGAGCGCCAGTGTCCCAGGGCCTCCTCCCAGTTGCCGAAGGGCTCCAGGTCGAAGGGATAGACGGAGAAATTCACCAGCTCCTTCACCGCCGCGGCCTCACTTGCCCTCCATCTTGGCCTTGAGAAGATCGCCCAGGGTGAGACCCACGGGGCGTTCCTGGTCTCGGGCGGTGCGGATGCCCGAGATCAGGGTGTCGCGGATCTGGTTCTGATTGAAATGGGCCGGGAAGTAGAGGGCGGCGGCATCGCCGTGGCCGCCTCCGCGGACCTTCCTTCCGTCCTTGAGAAGGCCGACGATGCGCGCGGCCAGCCCGTTGCGGCTTCTCAGAGAGACGGCCCAGTCGCCGTAGACCCGTCGGCTGCAGACGGCCACCATCTCGGGAGGATTCTCGGACCGGTCCAGAATGAGGCCGCAGAAGTCGGAGGCGTCGCCGAAATCGAGGATGCCCGAAGGGACGAGGGCCAGGTCGTCGCCGAGACGCTCGACCTGTTCCAGAGCCCTGCGGAAACGCTCCTCCTGGCGGGTGATGAACTCTCTGGCCAGGGCCAGCTCGCTTCCGGAGAGAACCGACGAGGCATCGGCCGTGAGCCGGGCCAGAACGCTCCAGGGGCCGCAGAGGGTGATCAAAGCCTGCCAGAAGCGGCTTTCCTCGTACTGGCCCAGCCAGAGATCGCGGTCGTTGGCGATCTCCACGAGACGCTCCAGGCCGAGCAGTCGGTCCCGCACGGGGCCGTCAGGCGTCTTCTCCAGGAGCCAGAGATAATAGACCTTGGCGGCGCAGTGAGCGACGTCGACGACGGCCCACTTTCTGTTGGAGAAGACCTCGGCCGTCGTCTTGTGATGGTCGAAGAGCACCGGTTCCGGTGATCCCTCATAAAACCGGTCCATCTCGTCGACAGTCTCCCTCCTCTGACAGAAGAGATCGAGGACGAGAAGGTCCTGATCGGCCTTCATCGTCTCCAGGATGAGAGCGTCGACCTCGCCGTAGCCCGTCAGGGTCACCTTCAGCGGCGACCTCTCGGGAAAATGGGCGTGCCAGGCCACGGCAGCGGCCGTCACGCCGTCCAGGTCGGTGTGGCTGATCACGTGAAGCAATCTGTTCACGGGCAATGCCTCCTCGGCAAAAGGTTGGGCCCTGCTGCGTCGTCCTCATTGTACCTGACGGCGACCTTCGGAGAAGGGGATAGAATCTCCTCTTTTTATCCACATATCCACAGCGGCCGTGGATAACCTGACCGATTTTCGCCAGGAAAGACCGTTACAGACCTGTCACGGTTGGTAAGATCCTTCATGAGATCGTGAAAATGGGGCAATCCCCTGACCATCGCCCTTCTCTTATCCACAGAGAATGAGGAAAAGTCGTGGATATGTGGATAATCCCTGTGGAATGAGCTGTGGTATGATGGCCCATAGCTGTGGATAACCTTTCATGTAGAACCTTCGAGGTGAACGCCTGTGGACAAAGATCTCGATCTGACCTGGGAAGGGATTTTAGCCCAGGCTCGTGACGAACTGCCGCCCGGTGCGGGTGACATCTGGCTTAAAACCTGCATGCCCGTCTCTTTGGAGCAGGGGACACTCCTTCTCGACGTACCCAATGTCTTCGTCAAGGAACAGATACAGAGTCGTTTTCTGGCGTCCCTCCAGAAAATGATCGAAAAATCGGGTCTGGCCTCCCGCGTCGAGCTGCGCGTGGGCAGCGAGGTCCGTTCGGGAGAGCAGGATCGCGCCGAAAAGGCGGCCCAGCCGATTCAGCCGGCTCCGCTCCCCCGGTCGGGACTCAACCCGGCCTACGTCTTCGGCAATTTCGTCGTGGGCAAATCGAACCGTCTCGCCCACGCCGCCAGCCTGGCCTCGGCCGAGTCACCCGGTGTCGCCTACAACCCCCTCTTCATCTGGGGCGGCGTCGGCCTGGGCAAGACCCACCTCATGCACGCCATCGGTCACTACGTTCTCGAAAAGGGGCCGGGAGCTCGCATCGTCTACCTGAGCTCGGAAAAATTCACGAACGAGCTCATTTCCTCCATCCAGAACAAGCGGATGCAAGAATTCAAGTCGAAATACCGCAATGTCGATGTTCTTCTCATCGACGACATCCAGTTCCTGGCCAATAAGGAAAGCACTCAGGAGGAATTTTTTCACACCTTCAACAGCCTTCATGACGCGAAAAAACAAATCATCATCAGTTCCGACCGTCCACCGAAAGAGATCAAGATGGTCGAGGACCGCCTAGTCAGCCGCTTTGAATGGGGACTGGTGACGGATATTCAGCCGCCCGATTTGGAGACGCGAATTGCCATTCTCCAGAAGAAAGCCGAACTGCGCGGATACAGAATAGAAGAGGAAATCATCTATTTTCTCGCTCAGAACATTCCCAGCAACATCCGAGAACTGGAAGGAGCCCTCAACCGCGTCGTCGCCTGTTCGGAGCTGAATTCGGAGACGATTACCGTCGAAAGGGCCGCCGAATGGCTCAAAGACCTCATTCGCCACGACCGCAAGGGTCCCATCACGATCGAGCGCATTCAGGAACAGGTCGCAGAAGCCTTCGGCCTCGACGTGGCCGACCTGACGAGCACGAAAAGAACCGCTGATTTCGCCCTGGCCCGCCAGGTGGCCATGTACCTCTGCCGGGAGCTGACCGACACGAGCCTCCAGCAGATCGGCTACGCCTTTCACAAGAAGGATCACACCACCGTTCTCCATGCTTGTCGCAAGATCGCCGAGATCGTCGATAGCGACGCCCGGGTGCGGTCCGTTGTGGATAACATCCGGAATAAGCCGTGAATCTGTCGTGGAAGAAGCGGTGTCTTGCTCGTGGATAAGGTCATTTCAAACGGTTTCCACAAAAAATTTGTGGAAACTGTGGATAAGCCCCTCCTTCATCCACCCCTTCATCCACGGCTCCATCCACAACGTTAAGGCCGTAAGGATGAGGGCCGAAATAGGTTATCCACACTATGCACCACACCTAGTACCACGACTACTGTTTTTATCCTATAAAAAGCAGAAATAACCGTAGGGAGGGGTGCACTCCTTGAAGTTACTCATCGAGAAGAGCAGTTTCCTGAAGAGCTGGCAGATGGCCGAACGGACTACGGGCAGCCGGAGCACCATAAGCATCCTGGCGGGCATTCGCTGTCTTGCCGACGAAAGAGGACTTTTCCTGGAAGCCACCGATCTCAAGACGTCCCTCAAATGCCGGGCCGAAGGAACGGACGTACAGGAACCGGGAGAGACCGTCCTGCCGACGAAGGCCATGGGCGAGCTCTTCAAGAAGGCTCCCCAGGACCGCTTCACCCTTGAGGTGAACCAGGGCAAGGCCGTTCTGACGGCGGGAAAGAGCCGTTACACCCTGACGGTTCTCCCCGTCGAGGAGTTTCCCCCTCTGCCCCGTTCGGAGAGTGCTCGCCTCTTCTGTGACACCACGGTGGAGACGCTGAAACGTCTCTTCGAGGAAGGAACCTTCGCCGGCTCGCCGAACGAGGAGTTTCCCCAGTACCTGAGCGCCGCTTTGATCCAGGCCCGAGAGGGACGGCTCAAGGCCGTCGCCACCGACGGCCGTCGACTTTCCCTCTCCCAGTCGTCCCTGGGCGGAGAGGCTGCCGAAGGGGAGCTGCTCCTTCCGCTGAACGGCCTCAAGGAACTGCATCGGCTTCTGTCCTCCCTTGACGGAGAAGAGGCCGTCCGTCTCCTCGAGGACGACAGTCAGGTCTATTTCCAGGTGAGGGGGCTGGAGTTCTCCGTCCGCCGCGTCGATTCCACCTTTCCTCCCTACGAGAAGATCCTCCTGCCCAACAGGACGACGTGGATGACGGTGGGGCGGCACTCTCTAGAGGAGGCCCTGGAACGGGCCAACGTGGTCGTCCGTGATTTCACGAAATCGGTTGTCCTTCACCTCCAGCCCGGTGGGGTCCTGAAGGTCAAGGGAAAGGCGCCCGATATCGGTGAGGCCCGGGAGGAGCTGCCCGCCGAGATCGACGGGGAACCCCTGCGGGTGGCGTTCAACGTCTCCTACCTTCTGGAGGGGATCAAGGCCCTTCATGACGACGTCGTCGAGCTGTCCTTCAACGGTTCCCACGGGCAGATGCGCATGACCCGGCCCGGCGAGGAAAGCTTCCTCTACGTCCTGATGCCCATCACCCTCTCGGAAGAGGAAAGCGACGACGCCGACGACTGATGCATGCCCTGTCGTCGTCGTGGCTTCATTTCCGGAACCTTCAGCCCCGGAGGACGGAGTGGTCCTCGGGGCTGAACCTCCTGATCGGCGCCAACGGATCGGGCAAGACGAACATTCTCGAAGCCTTTCACCTTCTCGGGGGCTGGGGGCCCTTTCAGGGAGGGAGCACCCTGTCAACCCTCCTCTCCTGGTCTCAGCCTGATGGAACGGCCCGGATCGAAGGGCATTTTTCCGGGGAAGAGCCTCTTTCCGTTCAGGCTTTGATCCGAAGCCGCTCCTCGCTCCGCCTCGACGGGAAGGTGACGAAGGCCTCCGAGATTCGGGCCCGTCTGCCTCTTCTGGCCTTTCAGCCCGGAGACCTGGCTCTCGTCGAAGGGTCGCCCTCGAGGCGGCGGGCCTTTCTCGATCGGCTCTGCGCCCTTCTCTTTCCCCTCTATGCCCTCAGGCTCTTCGAGTACCGTCGGGCGCTGCGCCAGAGGGTCTGTCTCCTCCGGCAGCGCCGCGACGCCACCTTGACGACGAAGGTTCTCGCTCCTCTGGGAGCCTGGATCTGGGCCTCCCGAAGGAGTGCCGTCGACCTGCTGCGGCTTGGCCTGGAGGAGACGGGCGACCTTCTTCCCGACGTCCTTGACGTGGAGCTCCATCGGGGAGGAAGCGTGGGCCTTGACGAACCGGAAAGGGACTTTCTCGAGGCGATCGGGCGGAATGCCGCTCGGGAGCGCGCCATCGGCCGCGTCTTCGTCGGGCCTCAGAGGGATGATCTCCTCCTCCGCAGCAGGGGCAGAGAGGCCGCCCTTTTCTTCAGCCGCGGCCACCGGCGCCGCGTCGCCGTGGCCCTCATGCTCGGTGCCGGCTGGGCCGTCGAGAGGCGATTGCGACGCAAGCCCATCCTCCTTCTTGACGAGGTGACGGCCGAACTGGACGAGCGGGGTCGCGACAGGACCTTCGCCGTCCTCCAGGGCTCGTCATGGCAGGTCTTCGCCGCGACGGCGGGAGGGGTGGCCTATGAGTGGCCCGGTTCGGTCTGGGTGATCCGTCAGGGGGAGGTCATGGAACGGTGAAGGAACGGTACGACGTCATCGTCGTCGGCGGAGGGCACGGCGGTTGCGAGGCCGCTCTGGCCTCGGCCCGCATGGGCGCCGCGACGCTTCTGCTCAATCTCTACGTCGACAATCTGGCCCTCATGGCCTGCAACCCCTCCATCGGGGGACCGGCCAAGGGCCATCTCGTCCGTGAGATCGACGCCCTGGGCGGTGAACAGGGCCGTGCCGCCGATGGCTCGGCCCTTCACATCCGATGGCTCAACACCTCCAAGGGACCGGCCGTGAGGACCCTGAGAGCCCAGTGCGATCTCGACGACTATCACCGTCACTACCTGGACAGGGTTCAGGAGGAACCCCGCCTCCACCTCCACCAGGACCTGGTGACGGAGCTCCTCGTCGACGAGGGCCGCATCGAGGGCGTCGTCACCCGCCTGGGCAGCGTCTACCGGGGCCGGACGGTCGTCCTCGCCACAGGCACCTACCTGGGCGGCAAGGTCTTCATCGGCCGGACCCACTTCGAGTCTGGGCCTCTCGGCCAGGTGGCCGCCCTGGGGCTGACGGACTCGCTTCGGAGACTCGGCTTCGAGACGGGCCGTCTCAAGACGGGGACGACGCCGCGGGTTCACTCGGGAACGGTCGACTGGGACGAGCTGGACCGTCAGGAGAGCGCCGATGAACCCCTCGCCTTCAGCCACTGGAACGAAGGCCGGGTTCACCAGGATCATGCCTGCTATCTGACGCGGACGACGGAGGAGACACACCGCCTCATCAACGGGGCCAGGGACCGCTCTCCTCTCTTCATGGGCGACATCGAGGGGTTGGGGCCCCGTTACTGTCCCTCCATCGAAGATCGGGTCAACCGCTTCCCCGACAGGGAGTCCCATCCGATCTTCCTTGAGCCCGTGGGACGGACGAGCCGTGAGATCTACATGCAGAATTTCTCGACCAGTCTTCCCTATGACGTTCAGATCGCCATGGTCCATTCTCTGCCCGGCTGTTCCCGGGCCCGCATCGTCCGTCCCGGCTACGCCATCGAGTACGACTTCCTGCCGCCGACGCAGCTTCTGCCCTCTCTGGAGACGAAACGGGTCCGGGGCCTCTTCTGCGCCGGCCAGATCAACGGCACCTCCGGTTACGAGGAGGCCGCCGCTCAGGGGCTTCTGGCCGGCATCAACGCCGCCCTTGCCGCCCGCGGAGAGGACCCCGTCGTCCTGGGCCGCCATGAGGCCTATCTGGCCGTCCTCGTCGACGATCTCGTCACGAAGGGGACGACCGAACCGTATCGGATGTTCACGAGCCGCTGCGAACACCGCCTGCTTCTCCGCCATGACAACGCCGACCGACGGCTGGCTCCTTTGGGCCGCCTGTTGGGCCTCATCGACGACGGACGGTGGGCCTCTCTCCAGGCCCGCTGGAAGGAGACGGAAGAGCTCAGGACCCTTCTGAAGGAGAGGCCCGTCCTTCCCGGGGGACCGGTGGACGGCGCATTGCGCGACCTCGGCTCGTCCTTCCTTTCGGAGAAGACGTCGGCCCTTGACCTCATCCGTCGGCCCGAAGTCGATCTTGAGGCGATCTGGCCTCTTCTGGGCCTTTCCTTCACCCCCAGCCGGGAATCCATGGCCTACCTTCAGACGGAGGTCCGCTACGAGGGATACATTGCCCGACAGGAGCGTCAGGTCCGTCGCATGGAAAAGATGGAGAGGGTACCCTTACCGCCTGATTTCGACTATGCTTCAATAAGGGGGCTTTCGGCAGAGAGCCTTCAGAAGCTGCGGGCTGTCAACCCCTGCACCCTCGGTCAGGCCTCCCGGATTTCGGGGGTGACCCCTGCGGACGTGCAGCTCCTCTGGGTGGCCGTCGAGGCGGGGAGGCGCCGTCGTGAGACGCCGTCCCTCTGACCAGGCCCTTCCCCTGGCCCTTCTCCTCGACGGGGCGCTACCGCCCCCGGTGAAGGGCGGTCTTCTGCTGGCCGATCTCTCCCTCAAATGGAAAGACGTCGTCGGCCCTCTCGCCGCCCGGAGCCGGCCTTACCGGATCGAAGGGGATCTGCTCATCGTCATCGTCGAGTCGCCGGCTCTCGCCCAGCGTCTCAAGATCCAGTCCGGGACGGCGGCTCGGAAGATCCGGGAGGGATGGGGGTTGCCTGTGACAGGCCTTCGTGCCGTTGTCGGCCCTGTCCGTTCCGTAAGAAAGAAGATGGAGGCGGTCCGCCCCTCCCCTTCCGGTCCGCTCCAGATCAGGAAGGACGAACTGGAGGCGGCGAGAGAACGGATCGCGCCTCACGTGGAGGACGAAAAGATTTCGTCGGCTCTGGCCCGGCTTCTGGCCGTTTACCGTCGTCGTTTCGGAGGGGGTTCTCCCCGAGACGGGGCCACTCATCCAACGAAGGAATGAAGGAGTGTTGATCTCGTGAACAGAGAAATTGCCCAGCTGCCCCAGCTCCGCCTGGGGAAACACACCCCTCTCTACCCCTTGATCCAGGGCGGGATGGGCGTCAAGATCTCCGGTCCCCGTCTGGCCGGAGCCGTGGCCCGGGCAGGTGGGGTGGGGACGATCGCGAGTGTGGGTCTGGCCTGCGACTCCCCTCACTACAACGGCAGAAACTACTTCGAGGCCAATGTCCTGGCCCTCAAGGACGCCCTGGCCGAAGCGCGGGCGACGGCGCCGGACGGCGTCATCGCCGTCAACTGCATGGTGGCCCTCACCGACTACAACGATCACATCCGGGCCGCCTGTGAGGGCGGGGCCGATGTGATCATCTCCGGAGCCGGTCTGCCTCTGAAGCTGCCCGAACTGACTCAGGATCATCCCGACGTCGCCCTCGTTCCCATCGTGAGTTCCCTCAAGGCGGCCCAGCTCATGGTTCGGCGGTGGCAGAAGAGCTACGGCCGTCTGCCTGACGGTCTCGTCGTCGAGACGCCCCTTCATGCCGGGGGACACCTGGGCGTCACCAAGGCGGAACAGGTCATGGACCCCGCCTTCTCCCTGGAGGCCGTCATTCCCGAGATCGTCGCCTATCTCGAGGAGGAGGGCCTGGGCGAGAGCATTCCCGTCATCGCCGCCGGCGGCATCTGGACTCGCTCCGACATGGACGGCCTCTTCGCTCTCGGAGCCCGGGGCGTCCAGCTGGGGACAATCTTCGCCTGCACCGAGGAGTGCGACGCCAGCCCCCGTTTCAAGCAGGCTTTTGTCGACGCCAAGGAGGAGGACGTGGTCCTCATCAAAAGCCCCGTCGGCATCCCCGGTCGGGCTCTCAAGACCCCCTTCATCGCCCGCTATCTCGAAGGCGACGTCGAAAGCAGCCCCTGCATCGCCAACTGTCTCACCCACTGCTCCTACAAGAAGGACCGTCAGTCCTTCTGCATTGCCCAGGCCCTCATCGATGCCTTCAAGGGAAACTGGGAAAGAGGTCTGTACTTCTGTGGAGACAATGTGAGCCGTTGTAAAAAAATAAGAACCGTCGATGATATTTTTGACGAATTTTTTAAGTAAAGAAACGCAGTCCGTGTAAATAAAAGGACCGAAAGAATTGGTTTTAACCAAAAAACATCCACGTATGCGATAAACTATCGTTTTCTTTTTGTTTCAGAAATTTTTCTCAAATGGATCGCGTTGACAACAGCATATTTAGTATTGTATTCTCAATAGGTCCATTGATGGACGATTCCAAACGCTACGGAGGAGGGGTTCGAGTGTCACGTAAAGGTTGGCTCTACCTGTTGGGAGTTCTCTGTCTCGTCACCGTTTTTGCGACGGCCGCTTCGGCCACGACGTTCCTCAACATCGCCACGGGAAGCACCGGCGGTACCTATTATCCTGTCGGGGCGGGCATGGCCAAGATCTGGAACGACACGATCGACGGCATTCAGGCCAGCGCACAGTCCACGGGCGGCACGGTCAACAACATCCAGCTCATGAGCGAGAAGGAAGCCGAGATGGGCTTCATGGACGGGCTCTACTACTTCGCCTACACCGGCCAGGGCCGGTATGAGGGCGACGCCCAGAAGTACCTCCGCGCCCTCGTCCCCCTCTACCCCGAGCCCATTCAGCTCATGGTCGCCAAGGGAAGCGGCATCAAATCCGTGGCCGACATGAAGGGCAAACGCGTCTCCATCGGCGCCGTCGCCTCCGGCACGGAAGTCACGGCCCGTCAGCTCCTCCGCCTTGCCGGCATCGACCCTGACAAGGACATCCAGGCCGAGAACCTCGGCGTCGGCGACACGGGCAGCGCCTTCGGCGACAAGCGTATCGACGCCGCCATCATGGTCGGCGCCCTCGGCATGGCCGGCGTCGTCGAGCCCACCACGCTGGGCCTCGTCGACTTCATCGACGTCCCCGACGATCTCGTCGCCGCCATCATGGCCGAGACGCCCTACTGGGTTCCCTTCTCCATCCCCGCCGGCACCTACAGCGGCCAGGACAGGGAAGTCAAGACCTACGCCAGCTGGAACATCGTCGGCATCCGTGACGACGTCGACGAAGAGCTCGTCTACCAGATGACGAAGGCCCTCTTCGACAAGCACGAGGACCTCATCGCCGTCAACTCCAAGATGTCCACCATGGTTGCCGAAAACGTCAAGTACATCCTCATTCCCCTTCACCCCGGTGCCGAGCGTTACTACAAAGAGGTCGGCGCCATCCAGTAGCACCTGAGTCTTCCCCGGGGAGGGGCAGCGCTTCGGCCTGCCCCTCCCCCCTTTGGATTGATTTTTTAATTCTGTCTTCAATATTTTATCCTTGAAACGAAGGAGTGTATCACCGATGCCACAGGTCGAAGAAAGACCTTCCAACCTTCTTGAGCAGTCCATCGACGACGAGAATATCCAGAAGCTGGTCGAAAAGTACGACACGGAGAGCCGCTACCGCATCCTGGACGGACTTACGGGAAAGATCGTCGTGGCCCTTCTCGTCGCGATGTCCTGCTACCATCTCTACACGGCGGGCTTCGGTCTCCTCCCCATCTCGATCCACCGGGCCATCCACATGACCTTCGCCATCACGGCCGTCTTCCTTCTCTATCCGGCCACGTCCAAATCGAGCCGCACCTCCATCCCCTGGTACGACTGGATTCTGGCCCTGCTGGCCGCAGGCGGCTCGGGCTACATCGTCTTCTTCTTCAACGACATCGCCCGTCGGGGTGCTCAGGTCCAGTCCTACGAACTCTGGCTGGGTCTGGGCTTCATGGTCCTCGTCCTCGAGGCGGGGCGGCGCATCGTCGGCAAGGTCCTGCCGACTCTGGCCTTTCTCTTCCTCCTCTACTGCTACTTCGGCCGCTACATGCCGAGCATCTTCATGCACCGCGGCTATTCGCTGAACCGCATCGTCCAGCACATGTACCTCACTCCGGAGGGCATTTTCGGCGTCGCCCTGGGCGTTTCGAGCACCTTCGTCTTCATGTTCATCCTCTTCGGTGCCTTCCTCTCCGGGAGCGGCGGCGCACGCTTCTTCAACGAGCTCTCCCTGGCCCTGGCCGGCCATCTGCCGGGCGGACCGGCCAAGGTGGCCATCGTCGCCTCGGGGCTGCTGGGGACGATCAACGGCTCCTCCGTCGCCAACGTGGCCACGACGGGAGCCTTCACCATTCCCCTCATGAAACGCGTCGGCTACAAGGGTGAGTTCGCCGGGGCCGTCGAGGCCTGTGCCTCGACGGGAGGCCAGCTCATGCCGCCCATCATGGGAGCGGGAGCTTTCATCATGAGCGAGTTTCTGGGCATCTCCTACCTCCGCATCGCCGCGGCGGCCGTCGTGCCGGCCATCATCTACTACGCGGCCCTCTTCACCAATGTCCACGTCCGGGCCAAGTACCGCAACCTCGAAGGCATCGAGAGAGAGCTTCTCCCCAAGGCCAAGGAGGTCTTCTCCCGCGACGGCCATCTCCTCGTTCCCCTTTTCGCCATCATCGCCATGCTGCTCATGAAGTACACCCCTCTGGCCGCGGCCTTCTGGGGCATCGTGACCGTCGTCGTCATCAGCGCCCTCCGTTCCCACACGCGGATGGGGCCGGCCAAGATCGTCAAGGCCCTGGAGGAAGGGGCCCGGGGCGCTCTGGGCGTCGCCATGGCCTGCGGTCTCGTCGGCTTCGTCGTCGGCACCTCGTCACTGACGGCCCTGGGGCTGACTTTGTCGAACAACATCATCGACATCGCCGGAGGCAAGCTCCTCCCGACGCTCCTCATGGCCATGGTGGCCTGTCTCGTCCTCGGCATGGGGCTGCCGACGACGGCCAACTACATCGTCACCAGCACCATCATCGCCCCGGCCCTGATCAAGATGGGCGTCCTTCCCCTGGCGGCCCACATGTTCGTCTTCTACTTCGGCATCATGGCCGACCTGACGCCTCCCGTCTGCCTTGCCGCCTTCACCGGCGCCGGCATCGCCGGGGCCAATCCGGGCAAGACGGGTCTGGAGGCGACGAAGATCGCCCTCGTGGCCTACGCCCTGCCCTACACCTTCATCTACACGCCGGAAATCCTCATGGAGCAGGCTCAGCCTCTGACGCTGGCTCTCATCATCGTCGCCGCCCTGGCCGGCATCGCCGCCCTGGCCGGAGCCCTTCAGGGATGGCTCGTGAAGAACCTGGCGCCCTGGATGAGGGGGCTTCTGATCGTTCCGGGCCTGGCGGCCTTCCTGCCCAACTACACGATCAAGCTGGCCTCTCTGGCCGCCATCTTCGTCCTCATCGCCTGGATCTGCGCTCGGGCCAAAAAGGCCGATCTCCAGGGAGCCTGACACAAAAGGCAGCCTACGAAAAAGCCGCCGGTCTTCTGACCGGCGGCTTTTTCGTAGGCTCTCCTGTCACCGGCTGTCGGCCACTTCCAGGCCGGAAAGACGGCGCTGGAGGGCCTGAAAGAGGACGGCGTAGAGGGGGACGTTGACGGTTTCGCCGACGAGCTTGGCCGGAAGAGTCGCCGCCAGAGGAAGGCCGAAGAGCTGGCGGAGGAAGAGGGGGACGAGCAGGACGGAGCTGATGAGCTGCCCGATGGCGACGGCGACGAGAAGGTGGGGCAGCCGGATCTTGTGGGGTCCGCCCAGGGCCTTGACGAGAAGACCCGGAATGGCTCCCGTCAGGGCCGCTGTGAGGGTAAAATGGGGCATGTAGGCCCCCATGGGGTTGACGAAGTAGCCGACGACGTCACCGAGGGCGCCGACAAGGGCGCCGGCCAGGGGGCCGTAGGCGATGCCGGCGAAGATGGCCGGAAAGGCGCCGAAGCCGAAGCGGATTCCCTCGATGCCGCCCAGGCTGATTCTCAGACTTGCCAGGCGCGTCAGGACGATCTGGAGGCTGACGAGGACGGCGAGGGTCGCCTTCCTTTTCGTCTTCATGAGAACCACCTTCCTTTTGCTTGGTGATCTATTCCAGTGATTAATATACCTATCGAGGTGAAACGGGGTCATTATACCCCAAGGAGGGGAAGAAACCCATGCGTTGCGCCAAGAAAGGTCTTTTCCTGTCGTTTCTTCTGGCAGGTCTTCTGTCCGTTCTTCCGGCTGCCCAGGGCGGCTGGACCTGGGAGAGTCTCGTCGATTCCTACGGCAATCGGGAGGAAGTGAGGCAACAGGCACATCGGCTCCGGGGGGAGCTTCTCGACGAAGCTCCCGAGGAAGGGCCCCGGCAGCTCTGGATGGGCCTCTCCCTTCCTGAAGCGCCCCGAAAGAGGGCAGCCCGGTCCCTGGCCCTCATCGAGGCCCTCTTCCCCGGCGGTGACCCGGCCCGATGGGAGGAGGTCGGAGGCTTCTGGAACCCCCAGGAGATCCCCCTCTCCCTGGCCGCCCTCGACGGCGTCTACGGCGCGGCCCTGGCCCTCGCCGACGTCGGCGGAAAGGAGGCCCCCTACCTGGCCTCGTGGCTTCTGCGCCGGCTCCTCCAGTCGCCGAAGGCCCGAGTTCATGCCTTCCTGAGAGCCCCTTCGGCCTATGACAGGATCGTCGCCGGCGTGCCTCCTTTCGGTCCTCCCTGGCCCCTGGGGGAAAGGGAGGGCCCCCTTCCTCTGGCCCGTCCCGTCAGGGGGTGGGTCAGTCAGGAGAGAGCCCTTTTGCAGGAGATGACCTTTCTTGACGGCCAGGGACGGATCACGTCGGGATCGGGATTCTACGCCTGGGATCGGGAAAAGGGCGCCCTCTACCGGGTCCGTGAGGGGCGGCCCATCCGCTGGTGGATCAGCGACTGAGGCCGTCCCGGACGAACCGGTAGGTGATGCCCCTGAAAGGCGTCGGCAGGTGGCGGCTTCTCAGGGTCACCTTCTCGTCATCCTGTTCGATGGAGGCCAGCCTCAGGGGAAAGATGAAGCGGTCCAGATCGAGAATGGGCTGAAGCTGGGAGATGGCCCGCTTGGCCAGGCTTTCGGGGATCTCCCGCCTGTTGATCTTCAGGGTGTAGTCGGAGAGCCAGACCTGACGGCCCCGGACCAGATCGAACTGGCCGTCGATTTCGATGAGGATGTCGAAGGTGAAGAGGAACTTGGCCCGGTAGAGACCTGAAGCGTGCACCCCGTCGGGGCCGAAGTCGATGCCGATCCGTTGCCAGTGGGCGTCGTCGTCGCCGATCTGTTTTTCCCGGAGCCGGGTATTGATGTCCTCCTCGCGGAGGGTGGCCTCGGAGTAGACGGCGAGCATGGAGGTGACGTCGATCGCCTCGTCCCAGAGCTCGGGGGCGTTGAACTGGGTGTCGAAGGCCTCGAGAACGATCTGGTCCAGCCGCAGGTCGTCGACGAAGGCGCCCCGGACGTCGAGGTAGAGATGTCTCACCCGCCCCGTCTCGTCAGGATGACCGTCGAGGACGAGAGTCATCTCCTCGGGCTGAAAGCGGTCGTGGAAGAAGCGGAAGAGGGTTGCCCCCCGCCCTTCGTGGCCGCCGGACAGGGTGTAGGTCCAGTCCTCGCCCTTTCCCTGGTCCCCGGCGAAGGCGGAGGGGCAAAGAAAAAGGGAGAAGAGAAGCAGTGATGCGATCCATCCTTTCATGGGATGACCTCCAATGGGTTTCTAAAGTCAGGTTTTCTCCGGCACGGTCCCGGAGAGGGTCCTTTCGGGTCATCTTATCACGCCCCTTTTGCGTCTGCGAGAGGAAAGGCCTTGTAAGGTCAGCGGGAAAAGGGTAAAATTAAAAAAAGGTACGGCCATGCCGTGCCCAGCTCCGGCAGAGGGGAGAGGATTGACATGCATACCCTGGAAAACGCGGTGGCCGTGGCCGGGAAGCTCCACCTGGTCCACGGCGAAGCAGTCAAGGAAAACCGGATGGGTCGGTACTACCGGTTTTCGATCAAGCAGGACACTCCCTGGGAAGACGGCAGCACCCGCCACGATTTTCTCCTCGCCAGGGCCTACAGGCCCGAAGTGCAGCACCTCCTGAAGGAGCTCAAGGAGGGAACGGCGATCCGCGTTGCCGGCGAGATCCGTTCCTCCGTCGGGAGCGGAGAGATGTACATCCTGGCTGATGAGGTGACGGTTATCGCGTAGGAGAGAGGCCTTGGGGTCGGCTCTCTTTTTTTTTCCCCTGTCGATCCCCTTGATAGTCTCAAATAACTCAAGGGACTTGAAATTTCGGCGATCCTGGAGTACCCTTTAGGGCAGCTACTCCAGAACCCGATGGGGTATTGTTCTCGTTTACCGGCGACGGGGAAACCCGGCCGCGTCATCATTTCGAGAGGGGGAAACAGCATGAAGATCGAGCACCTGATTCAGTCCGGCGATTTCAAGGGGGAGAAACACGTACCCGTCATCGAGGCTCCCGAGAAGGTCAAGGCCGGCGAGAAGTTCACCGTCCAGGTCAGCGTCGGCAAGGAGATCGCCCACCCCAACACGACGGAGCACCACATCCGGTGGATCAAGCTCTACTACAAGCCCGCCGAGGGCAAGTTCCCCTACGAGGTCTTCAACGTCGAGTTCAACGTTCACGGCGAAGCTGCCGCTGGCCCCAACCAGGGGCCGGCCTACGCAGAGCCCGTGGCCTCTGCCCTGGTCCGCTTCGACAAGCCGGGAACCCTCGTGGCCGCTTCGTACTGCAACATCCACGGCCTTTGGGAGAGCTTCAAGGAGATCGACGTCGAGGCCTGAGGGGCGGAACGGTCGTTTCGGGCGTCTCCTCTTGGAGGGAGACGCCTTTTGCTTCTTGCGCAGAAGGTCCCTTTCGGTGTAAAAAGGACTCTCTTTCTTAAGAGGAGGTGTGACAGCGTGAATCTCACAGAAAACAGCGTCCGCGTCACTGGCGAACTCCATCACCTCAAGGGTGAGGTGACCCGGGGAAGCCGCATCGGCAACTACATCGGCTTCTCCATACGCCAGGAGCGTCTTCTCGGCGACGGCTCGACGCGGAAGGATTTCATCCTGGCCCGGGCTTTCGACCTTCCCCTTCAGGAGCAGCTCCGGACCTTCGCCGAAGGCTCCCGCCTTCGCGTCGAGGGCGAGATCCGTTCCTCGCTGGGAAGCGGCGAAATCTACCTCTTGGCCAGAAAAATCGAGCCTCTTTCCGATTAGGAGCCTTCGGGCTCCTTTTTTTTCTTTCCCTTTTCTCGCGCCGCCTGAGCGGCGCCCCAAAGACCGCTCTCTTCCCGGGCAAGGAGGCGGACGGGAATGGATTCCAGCAGGGAGGCCATCGTCGGCGACTGACGGAAGGACCTTTCGAAGACCCTGTGGGAGACGAGCCTGGGCGATCGGCCGACGACCCCCCCGGCCAGGATGACGCCGCCCGTAGCCAGGACGTTGAGGGCCGTGTCGCGGCAGATGCGGCCCAGGAAACGGGCCATCCACTCCACAGTCAGCGGCGACCGTCCAAGGCTGTCGACGACGCTCCGTTCATCGAGTTCCTCGCCGTAGAGGTAGGCCTGAAGGTGGGGCAGGCCTCTCCCGGAGACGACGAAATCCGTCTCCTTGCCCCTTTCCCCGACACGGCTGCAGAGGAAGCGGACGTAGTCGGCCTCATCGGCCCCTTCGACGGGAAAGGTCTCATGGCCGCCTTCGGAGGGGAGGACGAAGACCCTTCCCCTGCCGTCGGGAACGACGAAGGCCTTGCCCAGGCCCGTCCCGGGAGCGATGACGGCCTCGACGGCCCCCTCTTCGACCCGGCCGGGCAGGACCGTCTCCAGGGCCGAAGCCAGAGGGGACCTGGTGGCCCAGGCCTGGGCCACCAGGTCGTTGATGAGGTCCGTCTCCGTTCCGGTCAGGGAGGCGACGGCCCTGCCGTCGACGTCCCATCCCCGGGAGGTGAGGGTGGCCTTCCCGTCTCTCACCGGTCCGGCCACGGCGAGGACGATGCGGTCCGCCTTGTCGGAAGGAAGAGGGAAGCCCGAAGCGGCCAGGGCCGCGATCAGCTCGAGGCCGCTGCCGTAGTCCGCCGTCGCGAGGGTCGCCGTTGCCTTCAGGGAGAGGGATGAGCCGTCGTCGACGAAGTGGCCGAAGCGGCTGCTCGTTCCGCCGATGTCGGCGGCCAGGATCTCCAGAGCCATCACTTGGCCTTTCTCTGGAAGTGGCCGCCCTGGACTCCCTTGAGGTCGGAGACGAAGACGAAGGCGTTGCACCCCTTCGTCACGGCCATCACCTTGTGGCGGTCGTTGCGGTCGCAGACCGTCTTGAGGACCAGTCGGGGCCCGTTGCGGCCTTCGCCGGCGAGGACCGTCGTCCCGAACCCGGCCTCGCGGAGACGGGAAGCCAGACAGTGACCGCTTTCCATGTCGTTGGAGATGATCTCGACGAGGACGTGGCCGGAGAGAATCTTCTCCTCGAGAAGGGAGCCCAGAAAATTGCCCATCGAGTAGCCTCCAGCGTAGGCGATGAAGTTGAGGGGGCTCGAAAGACCGGCCTTGAGGACGTACTGGAGGGAGAGGAGATAGAGGGAGACCTCGAAGAAGCCCACGAGGGCGGCGATGCCCCTTCGTCCCTTGACGAGAAGGAGCATGCGCACCGTCGACATCGAGACGTCGACGACGCGGGCTGAGAAGATGAGGGCCGCCGCGATCACAAGGGCCATCGTTCTGCCTCCTTAATTCCGCCGCAACAGGCGGAGTCGTGATGGTTTTTCCCCGGTCTCCGGGGGTAGAATGAGGCGTGAGAATCCGGTTCCTCAAGGGCATCCTAACAGAAGAAGGCCCTCGAAGCGAGGCCGCCTCGAACCGGAGTCAGGGAGGGATAAGGCGATGGGAAACAAGGTCTTTCGGTCCTTTCTGCTGGTCCTAATCGTTCTGCTGGCCCTTGCCGGCTGCGCCGCGGCGGAAGTGCTCTCCCTCGATGGGTCGAGGGAGGCCGCCTTCACCCGCCGTCATCTGGGAAGGGAGTGGAGTTCCCTCCGCCAGGAGGCGATGGTCAACTACTTTTCCATCGTCAACGGCGATCTGTCGGCGGAGCGTCTGCGGCGCTACGCCGTCTACGTCGACCGTTCCGCCGAACAGTACGGCCTTGATCCCTTCGTCGTCGCTGCCGTCATGATCGACCGATCCGGACTCGACTGGCTTTCCAAGGGCGACGGCGAATATGGCCTGATGCGGATCGACTGGGCCGAGAACAGATCCCGGATCGCCAAAGAGGACAGGCGGATCACGGAGCCGCGAATCCTGATGAAGCCTGTCCTCAATGTCCGCATGGGAGCGGCCCTCATGGCCGACAGGCTGACCTTGTCGGGCAAAAGCTATGACGAGTTGATCGCCCGCTTCTACGGCCGCGACGGCCTTTCACGGTCCGAGGCGATAGAGCGGCATTACCGCAACCTGGCTCAGGACTTTCAGGAGCGGGTCGAGGCCCGGAAGGGAGGCAACTAGACGGCCCCTTCCCTTTCTCTGTCCCCGCTGAAGAGGAGCAGTCCCAGCCAAAGGAGGGCCGTCGTCACGCCGAAGGCGACGAGAAAGCCCCGGGGTGCGTAGAGCCCCGCGGCCGTCTCGAAGAGGCCGATGAGGCTCCCCGTGCCCCACTGGTAGACGATGACGCCGACGAAGATGATCATGTTGGCCATTCCCAGGACGGCGCCGCGCCGTCCTGGGCGGGCGTTCTCGTTGATCGCCGCCGCGCCGTGGACGATGAAGACGCCCGAGGCCATGCCCAGAAAGAACCCCGCCATTCCCGCTGCCGCCATGGACCGTCCCCAGGATGTGAAAGCGAGCAGGACAATCCAGAGGATCCCTGCCGTGACGTAGCTTCTTCGGAGCAGTTTCAGCCGCTCTCCCCGGAACCGGCCGCCCAGGAAGGTGCCGATCATGACGCCCACGCCGATGAGGGTGGCCCAGTTCCGCGCCGTCTTGAGAGGGACCGAAAAGGCCCGTTCGTACCAGGCGACGGCCCAGAGCCCCTGGAAAGTCAGCAGGGAGCTGATGAGGAGGGTCCAGAGGATCGTGACCGTCAGCAGCCGCCTGCTGGCGGCGATGTCCCGGGCCGCCTCGCCGAGGCGGCCGAGAAGGGACGTTGTCCAAGGTTCCCCCTCGACGGAGGGGGC
Organism: Synergistaceae bacterium; assembly: GCA_016756725.1. Classification (GTDB taxonomy): domain Bacteria; phylum Synergistota; class Synergistia; order Synergistales; family Aminithiophilaceae; genus Aminithiophilus. The sequence continues at coordinate 460,561 of JAESII010000004.1, forward strand.
TTTCCTTCGGAAGAGAAAGAGCGTCAGGGCCAGGGCGAAGCTGACCAGGGCCAGAAAGGTGAAGACCGGTTCCTTTCCCCATCGGTCCAGAGAGTGGCCGAGGGGTCCGACGGAGACGACGGCCCCGAAATTGCCCATGGCGATCGTCAGCCCCGCGTAGAAGGGGTATCTCTCCAGGGGAAAGGCATGGGACTGGAAGGTGAGGGCGCCCGAGAACATGGGAGCCAGGCCGAGTCCCGTCAGAAGGCGCCAGAGGCCCAGAGAGAGGGCCGTCGGCGAGAGGACGTAGACGAGTTCGCCCAGGCCGGCCAGGGCCATGCCGAAGGCCACGATCCGCAGCGGACCGAACCGGTCGTGGAGGATGCCGCAGAGAGGCTGGGTGACGGCGTAGGCGTAGTAATAGAGGCTCGAGATGAGGCCCGCCAGTCCCGCCGAAAGCCCCAGGCGGGAGGCCTCGAGGGGAAGGATGACCGAGGCGGAGACGCGGAAGAAGAAGGAGAAAAAGTAAGCCATCAGGAGAAGGGAATAGAGGAAATGGGCCAGGGAGAGATCCTGTCTCTTTGGGTGGGGCGTCATCACGGCGTGACCTCCGATCTGCAGTCTGTGCTCGTTCCATTATAGCCCGCCCGGTCGGGAAAGAGGCTTCCCCTCCCGTCCGGGCGAGTCTCTGAATATTGTGAAAACACGAAAATGATCCCTCAAGTGTTGACAGATCTCCAAGAGAGCCCTAAAATGTCCACCAATCCCACGAAATCCGGCCCAGGAGGTGGAGCGCAGTGAAGACGATGAAGGCCCTTTCCCTTGCCAGCCTTGTCCTCGTACTTATTAGCTGCGGGTCCCCTCCTGGAGCTTCCGTCGCCGTATAGGCCGGCGGGAACTTACAGGACCGGGACCCCTTGTCGTCAAGGGGTCCCGGTTTTTTTCTTACGCTTCGTTACGGGTTTTCCACGAATAGGGAGGGAACGAGAATGGCGATCCACACGATCAGCGTTTTGGCCCAGGACAACCCCGGAGTCCTTTCCCGCCTTGCCGGGCTGGTCTCCCGAAGAGGGTACAACGTGACGAGTCTCAGCGTCGGGAAGACCCATAGGCCCGGCCTGTCACGGTTCACCCTCGTCGTCAACGGCGACGACGTCTCCGTCGAGCAGATCGTCCGACAGCTCGACAAGCTCATCGAAATCGTCGAGGTGAGAAACCTCAGCGAAGACAAGTTCGTCGAACGGTGGATGACGCTGATCAAGGTCCGGGCCCCTCTCGACGTCCGGCCCCACGTCCTCCAGACGGCCGAAATCTTCCGGTGCCGCATCATCGACATCGGCGAGGACGCCATCGTCATCGAGGCGACGGGTGATCGGGGCAAGGTCGAGGCCTGCCTTGAGGCCGTGCGGCCCTTCGGGGTCATCGAAGTCGCCAGCAGCGGAGCCGTCGCCCTGGGGCGCACCGGCTTCGGAGCCAGGAAGGAATCGCCCGTCGCGGCGATCCAACTCTAAAGTGGCCGCATAGAGCCAAAATCGAAAGGGGTCTTATGAAAATGGCACAGGTTTACTACGACAAGGACGCGAAACTCGAACTTATCAAGGGCAGGAGGGTGGCCGTTCTCGGCTATGGCAGCCAGGGTCACGCTCATGCCCAGAACCTCCGTGACAGCGGCGTCTCCGTCGTCATCGGCCTTTACGAGACGAGCCGCAGCCGGGCCAAGGCCCAGGCCGACGGCTTCGAGGTCCTCTCCGTGAAGGATGCCGTCGCTTCAGCCGACGTCGTCATGTTCCTCATGCCCGATCATGTCCAGGCCGAGGTCTTCCGCAACGACGTGGCCCCCTTCCTGAAGAAGGGAGCCGCCCTGGCCTTCGCCCACGGCTTCTGCGTCCACTACGGCCAGGTCGTTCCTCCCGCCGAGCACGACGTCTTCATGGTCGCCCCCAAGGGCCCCGGCCACCTCGTGCGCCGCATGTTCGCCGACGGCAAGGGCGTTCCCTGCCTCATCGCCGTCTACCAGAACCCCTCGGGCCAGGCCAAGGAGATCGGCCTCGCCTACGCCTCGGCCGTCGGAGGCGGCAGGGCCGGCATCATCGAGACCACCTTCGCCGAGGAGACGGAGACGGACCTTTTCGGCGAGCAGGCCGTCCTCTGCGGCGGCGTGACGGAGCTGGTCAAGGCCGGCTTCGACACCCTCGTCGACGCCGGATATCAGCCTGAGATCGCCTATTTCGAGTGTCTCAACGAACTGAAGCTCATCGTGGACATGATGTACGAAGGCGGCCTCTCCTGGATGCGCTATTCCGTCAGCGACACGGCCAAGTACGGCGATCTCGTGGCCGGCAGAAAGGTCGTCGACGAGTACACCCGCGAGGCCATGCAGGAGCTCCTCGAGAGGGTCCAGGACGGATCCTTCGCCCAGGACTGGATCGCCGAGAATCTCTGCGGCCGCCCCCGCATGAGGGCCTGGATGCGCGCCGAGAAGAACCACCCCATTGAACAGGTCGGCAAGTCGTTGAGAGCGATGATGCCCTGGATGGAGGCCAAGGAGGCCCCCGAGAGCTGAAGACGAGGCCCTAGACCGGCCTCGAGAGGAGGAAACACCATGAGCCCCGACAAGGTACGCATTTTTGACACCACCCTGAGAGACGGAGAGCAGTCGCCCGGCATCAATCTGAACAGGGCCGAGAAGCTTCAGATCGCACGTCAGCTGGCACGACTGGGAGTCGATGTGATCGAGGCAGGTTTTCCGGCCGCTTCCGAGGGCGACCTTGAATCGGTGCGTGCCATTGCGCGCGAGGTGAAGGGACCCATCGTGGCCGGTCTGGCCAGAACGCGCGACGAAGACATCCTTGCCGCCTGGGAGGGCGTGAAGGAGGCTGAAAAGCCCAGGATCCACACCTTCATCGCCACCAGCGACATCCATCTGGAACACAAGCTCCGCATGAGCCGCCAGGAGGTCCTCGAGGAGGTGCGCCGGGCCGTCACCCTGGCCCGCTCCCTCACACCCGACGTGGAGTTCTCCGCCGAGGACGCCAGCCGCTCCGATCCGACCTTCCTGGCCGAGGTCTTCCGCATGGCCGTCCAGTGCGGCGCCACGACCCTCAACGTGCCCGACACGGTGGGCTATGCCGTCCCTGCCGAGTTCGGCGCCTTCCTCAAAGACGTCATCGCCCGCGTCGAGGCGCCGCCCGAGGTGATCTGGTCCGTCCACTGCCACGACGACCTGGGCCTGGCCGTGGCCAATTCCCTCGAGGCCGTCCGCTGCGGCGCCCGTCAGGTCGAGTGCACCGTCAACGGCATCGGCGAACGGGCCGGCAACGCAGCCATGGAGGAGATCGCCATGGCCCTCCGCGTCCGCCGCGGCGCCGACGGCCCCGACACGGACCTGGACACGACGGTCTTCGCCAGCCTCAGCGGGCTCGTCTCCCGTCTGACGGGCTTTCCCGTGCCGCCCAACAAGGCCATCGTGGGGCGGAACGCCTTCGCCCACGAGGCGGGCATCCACCAGCACGGCGTCCTGCGCAACCGCAGCACCTACGAGATCATGAAGCCCGAGGACGTGGGGGCTCCCAGCAGCCGTCTCGTCCTGGGCAAGCATTCGGGCCGCCATGCCTTCTCCAGCCGCATCGAGTCGCTGGGCTACTTGCTGGAGCGGGAGATGATCGAAGAGGCCTTCGTCCTCTTCAAGAACCTCTGCGACAGGAAGGAGATCGTCACCGACGACGACCTGGAGGCCCTCATCGTCGATGAGATCCTCTCCATCACTCCCCAGAGGCGGCTGGTCCTCAAGGACTACATGGTTCAGTCCGCCGGCAGGGACCGGGCCACGGCGACGGTGACCCTCATGGAGGGCGAGACGGAACGGACCGACGCGGCCACAGGCAACGGCCCCGTCGATGCCGTCTTCTCGGCTGTGAAGCGCGTCATCGGCCTTGAACCCCAGCTCCTCCGCTACAACATCGAGGCCGTCACGGAACGGACCGACGCCGTCGGCCAGGCCTCCCTCGTCATCAGCCTTGACGACGTCAGCGCCGCAGGCCGCGGAGCCAGCACGGACGTCATCGAAGCCAGCCTCAAGGCCTACGTCAACGCCCTGAACCGCATCTTCCAGATCCGCGAAGGCCGCCAGATGGCCAAGGCCGTTGAAGGACCCTGCTAGAGAGCATGAACAGGAAAGGAGGCAACCGATCATGATGAACGGGGCTCAGATGGTCGTCGAAGCCCTCAGGCGCGAGGGCGTCGAAGTCCTCTTCGGCATCCCCGGAGGGACCGTCATCCCCCTCTTTGACGCCATGGTGAATGCCCCCTTTCGCCAGGTCCTGACCCGCCACGAACAGGGAGCCGTGCATGCTGCCGAGGGTTACGGCCGCGCCTCGGGCAAGGTGGGCGTCTGCCTCGTCACGTCCGGTCCCGGAGCGACGAACACCCTGACGGGCCTTGCCGACGCCCATCTGGATTCGGTCCCTCTCGTCGTCATCACCGGCCAGGTGAAGACCTCCCTCATCGGGACCGACGCCTTTCAGGAGGCCGACATCTTCGGATGCAGCATGCCCGTCGTGAAGCACAGCTTTCTCGTGCGCACCCTGGAGCAGCTGCCGGCCGCTCTGGCCGGGGCCTTTCACATCGCCCGGACCGGGCGCCCCGGCCCCGTCCTCGTCGATATCCCCGTCGACGTCCAGAACGCCCGGGGAGAATTCGACTACCCCCCGGCTTTGAACTTCCCCGGCTACAGTGCCGAGGTGGCCGAGGAGCTGTCGGGCCTCGACGAGGCCCGGCGTCTCCTCGAACGGTCCGAGCGTCCCATGATCCTCGCCGGAGGAGGCATCATCCTCTCCGACGCCGCCGAGGCGCTCCTTGGCCTGGCCGAGGCCGGATCGATCCCTGTGGCGACGACCTTCATGGGCAAGGGCGGTTTCCCCGAAAGACACCCCCTCTCTCTGGGGACGGCGGGCATGCACGGGCGGGCTCAGGCCAATCGGGCCCTCTGCGAGGCCGATGTCGTCCTGGCCGTGGGAACGCGCCTCTCCGACAGGACGACGGGACGTCCCGACGGCTTCGCTCCCAAGGCCAAGCTGATCCACGTCGACATGGACCGGGCCGAGGTGGGCAAGACCTTCTCCCCTCAGGTGGGCCTCGTCGGCGACGCCGCCAAGGTACTCTCCCTCCTTGCCCCTTCCGTTGAGGGCAAGGACTGCCGGGCCTGGCGGGAGACCCTTGACGGCTGGACGAGAAGCTACCCCCTCGAACCGGCCCCTGACGTCCTCTCGGCGCCCCTCGTCATCCGGGCCGTCCGCCGCCTTGTCGACGAAGAGACGGTGGTCGTCACCGAAGTGGGGCAGCATCAGATGTGGGCCGGTCTTCATTGGGAGACGAACCGCCCCAGAAGCTTCATCTCCTCCGGGGGTCTGGGAACGATGGGCTTCGGCCTGCCCGCTGCCCTGGGCGCGGCCTTTGCCACGGGCAAGCCCGTCGTCTGCTTCGCCGGAGACGGAAGCCTCCTCATGAACATCCAGGAGCTGGAAAGCTGCTCCCGCTACAATCTGCCCGTCAAGGTCATCGTCCTCAACAACGGCAGCCTCGGCATGGTCCGGCAGTGGCAGGAACTCTTCTTCGACGAACGGTATGCCCAGACCCTGGAGGGCGTCCACTGCGATTTTGTCGCCCTCGCCGAGTCCTTCTTCATGAGGGGTTACCGCGTCAAGGTCGCCGAGGAGCTCGAAGAGACCCTCAAGGAGGCCCTGGAGACGCCCGGCCCGGCCCTGGTGGACTGCGTCATCCCCTGGAGGGACAAGGTTTTCCCCATGGTCCCCGCCGGAGCGGCCCTGGGAGATTTCCTGTGGCCCGACGGTGGCCCGACGGAAAGCTGAAGCCCTTCGTCGGAGAGAAGAAAGGGGAAAGAGACGGTGAAAAAGGGAAGGGGCTCCGGCCCTTTCCCTTTTTCTTTCTCTGTCGGAACGGGTATAATATTCCAGTAATGATCCCACCGGCGGCCTTCGAGAGGAGATGAGGGAATGAACGAAGATAACCTCCGCAACGGACAGACCCCTGACAACAGGGAAGAAGAGCACATCGACCAGGAACCGGCCAAAACGCCCCTCGACGAGGAAGAAGACCTTCTCTTCACCGAGGAGATTGACGTCGAAGGCGTCAGCGAGACCGATCCTGACGATTCGGTTGGCTGTGACTTCCAGGATGGCCGGGAGGAATGTCAGGACGAAGCCGGCGATCGGGAAGATCCCGAAGAGGAGCTGAAAACCCTTCTGGCCCCTCCCGCCGAGGAGAAGCCCCGCTGTTCCTGGTGGCGTACCCTGGCGGTCATCGCCGTCATCCTCGTCGTCCTCAACGTCATGTGGACCCAGATGAACAAGAAGATCGCCTCCCAGGCCGAGACGACGACGGCTCTTCAGGCGATGGTCGAAAAGATGAACGGCGACTATGAGTCGGCTCAGAAGAACCTCGAGGAAATGAAGGCCGCCATGGCCTCCATTGACGAGGAGATGGCTGGTTTCCAGGATTCTCTCGACAAGGTCGCCGGCAGCACCGAGCGCCACGAGACCTACCTCCGCAACGACCTCAACCGCCAGCGGGCTGCCCTGAGCGAGATGAGCCGTCTCATCGCCGTCCAGGAATCCCTTCTTGAGGGAACCCATGCCGGGACCGCCGCCGAAACCGAGGTCTCCGAGGCCGTCCCCGCCGTCCCCGCCGTCCTTGAAGAGCAGCTGCGGATCAACGTCGAGACTCTCCGTCTCACCAAGGAATCGCTGGAGATGACCAAGGCTGCCCTGAATGAGACGGAAGTCCGCCTGACTGCCGCCGAAGAACGTGCCGCCTCGGCCGAGAAGGAACTGGAAACGGTCAAGGCCAATCGCGACGCCGAGCGGGCCGAGCTGGAAGAGGCCCTGGCGGCCATGACGGCCCGGGCCGAGAAGGCCGAAGCCGATCTGGCCGAGGCCCAGAAATCCCTTGAGGAGCTGAACGCCGAGGCCGTCGCTGCCGCCAAGGAGGCGAAAGAGACGGAAGAGGCCCTGAACGAAAAGATCGCTTCTCTCGAGACGGCTGTTGCCGAGGAAAAGGCCCGTGCCGAGGCTGCCGAAAAGGCCCTGGACGACACGAAGGCCCTCCTGGAGAAGATCCAGGCCGAGACGGCCGAAAGCGCCGGCGAGCGGGAAGGCCTGCTCGGCAAGATCGGTGCCCTGACGGACAAGGTGGCCGCCATGGAGGAGAAACTCCAGGCCTCTCAGGCCAAACTGACCTCGACGGAAGCGAGCCTCGAGGCGGCCCGCCAGGAGCTGGCCCTCGTCAGGAGCGCTGAAGAGCCCGTCGTCGAGGCTGAAGAACCCGCCGCGGCGGCCGAAGAGCCTGCTGCGGAGCCTGAAGTTCCCGCCGTCGAAACCGAAGAGCCCGCCGCCTCGCCCGATCAGGTCTCCTGAGAAGGGCCGTCAAGAAAGGCACGAAGGAGCCCCCGACGGCCGTCGGGGGCTCCTTTTCCGGCCTGGTGTGCTCTTCCCGGCCCGTCAGTCCCCGTCGAAGGTGAGGGCTCCGGAATTGATGCAGTACCGCCTGCCTTCCGGCAGGGGCCCGTCGTCGAAGAGGTGTCCCAGATGGCCGCCGCAGGAGGCGCAGAGCACTTCAAGGCGCATCATGCCGAGGCTTCTGTCGACGCTGGTCAGGACTGCCCCGTCCAGGGCGCGGCGAAAGCTGGGCCAGCCCGAGCCGGAGTCGAATTTGGCCTCCGACCGGAAGAGGCCGTTGCCGCAGCCGGCGCAGCGGTAGAGTCCCGGTCTGTCGTTGTCGAGGAGGGTCCCCGAAAAGGGCCTCTCCGTCCCCTTTTCCCGCAGGATGCGGTACTGTTCCGGCGTAAGCCTGGTCCGCCATGCCTCGTCGCCGGTCCGTCTGGCCTCTTTCATGGGCGATCACTCCTTTTTTCAGTGAACGATGAATTTCCTGCCACTTTGCGGCTGAAGGGGGGACGAAGCGATGGAGAAGGGCGATTCCCGCCCTTTCCCCGGCCGGGGCGACTGTTGTGTCTACCTTCTCCGCTGCAAAGACGGCAGTCTCTACTGCGGCTGGACCGACGACCTCGCCCGGCGCTTCGGCGATCACTGCCGGGGGCGGGGAGCCCGCTACACCCGGGGAAGAGGCCCTCTGAGCCTGGTCTACTGGGAGTCCGTCCCCTCCCGTTCGGAGGCCCTGAAAAGGGAGCGGCGCCTCAAGCGTCTCGGGAAGGCCCGCAAGGAGAGGCTCGTTCAGGCCTTCGGCCGCGGCAGGGAAGCGGATAAGACCTGATCAGAGAAAGGATACCCCAAAAGGGGGGACCTGGGAAAACCCAGGTCCCCCCTTTTGGACGGTGTATCGGTCAGCTTCTTCTTGCCGGCAGGCTCCGGAGGCCCTTTTCTTCCCTGGCAATCTCGCGGAGGCAAAACCGTGCCGTCGCCTCGTTGAGGCTCTCGCCGAGGGCGACGAGAGTCTCGGCGGCCTGAGCCACGGACTCGATGGCCCGGGACTGCTCCTCCATGGAGGTGGCCACGGCCGTCACCTCTTCGCCCACTTCCTGGCCGGCCTTGGCGATGTGATCGACGCCGGAGGCCATCTCCTGGCTGCTGGCCGACTGCTCCTCCATGGTGGCCGCCACGTTCTGGATCCCCTCGGTGACGCCGGCGATGCGCTCCACCACGTCGCCGATGACCTTGCGGGTCCTCTCGGCCTGATCGACGAGCTCCTTCAGGAGCGATCCCACCTGGCCCTGATGACCCCGGGCTGCCTCCGTCCTCTGGGAGACCTCGTCGATGAGACGTCCCACCTCGACGGCGGCCTGGTTCGACTCCTCGGCCAGCTTGCGGACCTCGTCGGCGACGACGGCGAATCCCCGTCCCGCCTCGCCGGCCCGGGCCGCCTCGATGGCGGCGTTCAGTGCCAGCAGGTTCGTCTGGTCGGCGATGCGGGTGATGGTGGCGACGAAGCCGGCGATGGCCTCCGTCGACCGGGCCAGCTCCTCGACGGCCTCGCCGACTTTGGCGCCGGCGCCGGAGGTCCTGTCGATGAGGGTCACCATCTCCGTCACGGCCTCTCCGCCCTCTTCGGCGGCATGGCTGATGGCCTGGGTCTGGTCGCTCATCTCGGCGGCGATCTTGGCGCCGGCCTGGGCCCCGGCGGCTACCTCCTCGACGCCGGCGTTGGTCTCCTCGATGGCCGCCGCCGTCTCGTCCGTGTGCTGCTTGGCCCGTTCGGCCAAGGAGCGGACCTCCTCGATGGAGGCCGTCGACTCCTCGCCGGCGGCGCTCACTTCCTGGGCCTTCTCGAGGAGGCTGCCTGCTCCGTCCCTGACGACCAGGAAGGACCGGGAGAGGGAGTCCACCGTCGTCTCCAGGGCGGCGGTGAGGTGGACGATTTCGGCGATGGAGCTTTTCGCCTCGACGGGGCTGGCCAGGTCGCCCTCGGCGAGGGCGGCCATGCGCTTTACGATGGCGCCGACGGGCCTGGCGATGCCGTTGGCGAAGAAGAGGGAGAGACCCACGACGATGAGGGCCAGAAGGCCTGACGTGACGAGAATGGCCCTCTGGAGGGCCTGCACCGGCGCCAGGAGCTCCCGAAGGGGCGTCGTCACGGCGGCGACCCAGCCCGTATAGGGGATGGGCGTGTAGGCGCTCATCTGGTCCTGGCCGTTGAAGAAATGCTCGATCACCCCCGACCGGCCCGCCAGGCCGTCCTGCATGGCCCGGGCCAGGTCGGCGGGGATCCTGTCGCTGGTGACGGCGGCGTTCAGTTCGCCCAGGAACTCCTTGACGCGGTGGGCGACGAGAACGCCCTTCCTGTCGATGACGTAGCTGTAGCCTTCGGTGCCCCAGGTGACGGCGGCGGTCTCTTCGGCGATGGAGTCGAGGGTGATCGTCGCTGCCAGGACGCCCACGACGTCGCCCGAGGGGACGACGATGGGCGAGGCGATGACGAAAAGATGGGCTCCCGTCGAGCGGGAGACGAGGGGGTCCGTCAGGGTGGACTTCTTTTCCTTCACGGCCCGGACGAAGTACTCCCGGTCCGAATAGTTTCCTCCCTTGTCGCGGTCGACGAAACGGGCCTCGCCGTCGAGATCGATGACGAAGATGTCGAAGAAGTCGTACCGGTCGTAGAGGGGGGCCAGCGACGGCTCCTGGTCCTCCCAGTTCATGGAGCGGATGACGTGCCGCTCGGCCTGGGTCTCGACGATCATGGCCCGTTCCTTGAGGTAGCTGTCGATCCGGATGGCCAGGGCCGAGGCCAGGGCCCGCCCCTCCTGCTGAGCGGCCTCGATGATGGCCTGTCGCGATCGGCTCAAAGCGAGAAAGCCCACGGCTCCCATGGCGGCCAGGGCGACGACGAGAAATGTGGCGATCAGTCTTCCGCGAAGCGACTTTATGGCGATCCCCCCCCCTTGAAGATGAATCTTTTTTGAGCATATAACAAAATGAATTTAAATGCTATCGGTTGTCGGGATAAAGGGATCTTAATAAGCGCTTTCCGACTGTCGGGAAGCTCGAGGGGGGGCTGGTGCCCGTTGTTCTGAGGGTTCTGGTCAGGTCGTCTTTTCCTTCGGGCCTTTCTTCCTCGTCGAGGCGAGGTATCCGGTCGCCGTCAGGGCTGCGGGAAAGAGGACGGACCAGGAGAGGTCCGAGAGAAGAAGGGCCGATGTGGCCGCCGCGGCGACGCCGACGAGGCGCGATTTGAGGCCTCCGTTGAGTCTCCAGTAGGCGACGATGGCGAAGGCGAAGAGAAAGACGAAGTTCTGGCTGACGAGGATGACGAGCTGGCCCGTCGAGAGGCCCGTCAGGGGAGAGAGGACGGTGACGGCGGCGAAGACGGCCAAAAGCCAGATGAGGCTCGTCGTGGGAATGCCTCTTCTGTCGAGGCGGGCCAGGGGGGCCGGGAGAATGCCGTCGCGCCCGGCGGCGTAGAGCATGCGGCTGATGGAGAAGACCCAGGCGTTGCCGTTGGCGAGGAGGACGAGGATCATGACGGCGATGAGCCCCTTCTCGCCCACGTTGCGGGGCAGGAGGTTGGCCATCCCCGAGGCGCCGCCCACGGCGCGGCCCGAAAGGGCCGCCCCCGTCGTGACCAGGGCCAAAAGGACGTAGAGGGCCGTGACGGCGACGAAGCTTCCCCAGAAGGCGATGGGGATGTTCCTGCGGGGGTTCTGGAACTCCTCAAGGCCGTAGGAGAGGTTTTCCCAGCCCAGAAAGGCCCAGAAGAGAAGGGCGCAGAGGCGGGCGATCGATCGGGGCGACAGGGAGGGATTGCCCCTGACGATCTCGGCGCCTGCTGAAAGGCCGACGCCGAGGTAGGCGATGTTGTGGACGATGACGACCAGAAGCAGGCCCGCCAGGGTCGAGAAGGCGATGCCGTTGACGGCCGACGTGGCCCGGACGCCGAAGACGTTGCTTGCCACCATGGTGACGATGAAGGCTAGGGAGAGGACGACGGTGGCGCTTTCGGGAGCGCCGATGAGGCGGGCGATGTAGGCGGCGGCGATGTTGGACATGGCGGGCATGCCGAAGGCGACGCTGCCGATCATGAGGTAGACGACGGCCACGCTTCCCCAGGGGCCGACGGCCTCCTCGGCGTAGCGGGAAAGTCCGGCGGCGGTGGTGAAACGGGTGCCCAGGTCGGAGAAGATGGCGATGAGGGGGATCATGGCCAACGAGATGAGAATCCAGGCGGCCAGGGCCTCCTGGGGCGTCCCCATGTCGAGGGCCAGGCCGGGCAGGCCGAAGAGGCCCGAGCCGAGGATCATCGTGATGGCCAGAATGATGCCCCGGAGGGCGGTGATTTCCTTGGGCAGTTCCGTCATGGTTTTCTCTCCTTCAGGAAGGTCGGCGCCGGAATGAGGCGGCCTCACGCCGTCGGGGCTGGATTCCCCTGGGCCTCAGAGGATGGGGCTCAGCAGCTTGGCCACGCCCTCGACGGTCTGCCGCCAGAGGGGACGCTGCCTCCAGGCCCTTTCGTCCAGTCTCCGCGACTGGGCCAGGTAGCGCTCCTGGGCGGTGACGACGCGGGCCGTCTCCGCTTCGCCGTAGAGGGCCATGTTGAGTTCGAAGTTGAGGGCAAAGGAACGGATGTCGAAGTTGCTCGATCCGAGGAAGGCCACCCGGCCGTCGACGGTCATCGTCTTGGCGTGGATGATGTCGGTCTCGAAGAGGTGAAGGGTCACGCCCAGGTCCATGAGCTGGCTGTAGTAGGCCCGGGCGGCGTTGCCGACGAAGAACTGATCGCCCCGGAGGGGGACGATGAGGTCGACCTGGGCTCCCTTGAGGCAGGCCATCTCCAGGGCCTGGAGAAGGCCTGCGTCGGGGATGAGGTAGGGCGTGGTGATGATGACCCGTTTGCGGGCCCCGAAGAGGGCGGCGGCGACGAGGCGCTGGTAGTTCTCCGTCGAGTAGGCCGGTCCGCTGGGGATGGTCTGGAGGCAGTAGGTGCCGCAGGTTGCTCCGGCCTCGAGAGGGATGTCGTGGCGGAGGACCTCGTCGGTCTCGACGTACCAGTCCTCGAGGAAGACGCCCTGGAGCTGGCCGACGACGGGGCCGGTCAGGTCCAAGGTCAGGTCCTCCCAGCGCCGCCCCTGGGCCTTGCCGCCGTAGGTGGCCTCGGTGATGTTGTGGGAGCCCACGAAGGCCCGCCGTCCGTCGATGACGGCGAGCTTGCGGTGGTTGCGCAGGTCGAAGCGGGCCGTCAGTCTCGTCCGCCTCAGCCGCGACAGGGGCAGGGCCCGGGCTATCCGGATCCCGGCGGCCTCGAGCTCGGCGGCCCCCTTCTTGAGGAATTTCTTCGATCCCAGGTCGTCGAGGAGGAGCCGGCAGTCGACGCCCCGTTCGGCCGCCCTCACGAGGGCCCGGAAGAGGGGTTCCGTGACGGCGTCCCTTTCGAAGATGTAATAGAGCAGGTAGACGTTTCCTTCTGCCTCGTCGACGGTCCCGGCGAGGCGGTCGATGAGGGCCTCCTCGGAGTCGATGAGGTCCAGGGACTGGGCGAACTGGACGGGCCACTGGGCCAGCTTTGTCCCGAGCCGGACCAGAGAGGCCAGGTCATCGGCCAGGACCGGCTCGGGGCAGAAGGAGCCGTGACCGACGGACTGCCTCAGCCGGGACAGGGCCCTTTCGTGCCGTTCCCGTCGCAGCTTGGGGAGCTCCGTCGATCCCAGGGCCAGATAGAGCAGTCCTCCCGGGAGGGGCCAGAAGAGGATGATCAGGAGCCAGGTCATGGCCACGGCCGGCGCGTGGCGTCGGGGAAGGACGCAGACGGCGCCGAAGCGGACGCAGAAGGAGAAGAGGTTGTGAAGGACGAGGAGGATGACGCTGAAGTTGAAGGTCATGGCCCACCTTCCCCCCCTCTTCCTCCGAGGGTGACGTCGCAGAGGAGGGGCAGGTGGTCCGAGAGGGTCACCTGGGGGACGTCGACGCGGCGGATCTCGATCTCGGGGCTGGCCAGAAGGCAGTCGAGCCTGAGGCTGGGCAGGCGGCTGGGGAAGGTCGGCCGCCGCCGGGTGTCGGCGTCGCGGAGCCCCGTCGCCTCCAGAAAGGGCTCGAGCTCCCGGTCGCCCCGGAGGAGGTTGAAGTCGCCGCCGACGAGGACCGGCTTGTCCAGTTCCAGGCAGCGCCGGGCGATCTCGCCGAGCTGGACCTTCCGGGCCTGCTGTCCCAGGGAGAGGTGAGCCAGGAGGACGACGAAGCCGTCGAATTCCACCTCGAGAAGACTCCTCTTGACGCCCCGGGAAAAGTGATTCTCCCGGGCCTTGACGACGGGCAGGCGGGAGAGGACGGCATTGCCCTGACGGGAGAGGATGGGGAGGCGCCCGAGCGGCGAGGGGCCGTACTTGGGAGCGAAGACGGGCTGGAGGCCCCGGCTGGCCGCCAGCCGACGGGCCTGGCACTGGCCGCCCTGGCGGTAGGAGCCGCCGTCGACCTCGCAGAGACAGGCCACGTCGACGTCGAGGTCATCGAGGTAGGCCCCGATCCGTTCCGTCGTCGCCAGGGAGGAGCGGAAAAAACCGGCAAAAGGCAGAGGCAGGTGGTAGGTCCAGCCGCAGCCCGTCCCGTAGCGGATGTTGTAGAAGAGTATTCGCAAGGCGCCCATCTCTCCCCTCGGCCCCTGTCTGTCTCGTTCCCGCCTATATTAGACCAAGGGCGGTGACGTTGGAAGGCAGGACGACGAAAGGGACCGCGCCAGAGGCGGGTCCCTTTCGAGAAATCGGCTTTCTCAGGCCGCAGGCTCCTGGAGGAGCCTTAGCGCGGGGATCGTCTCCCCGTCAGGGTGTTCGCTATAGGGTTGTCCTTGCCGTGGTGTGAGACTATCGGTCGACTCCCCCTTTCCTATCGGAACCTGATAGAATTATAGAACAGTTCCGTCTTTTCCGCAAGGTCTCCGTCAGTCGGCCCCGGCCCGACCGAGCTCCTCCTCGAGGCCGTCGAGGGCGGCGACCGTCTCGGGGAGGAGTTCGGCTCTCAGGGCCTCCCTCAGCCGCCTCCCCGTCGCGGCCCGGTCTTCCTCCTTGCGGGCCCGGTCCTGCCAGCCGATCTTGCTCTTCTCGCGGAAGAGGTCGAGGTCGACAAGCCGCTCTCCCCGGCGGTCGTACTCGAGGCCCATGAGAATCTCCTTGACCCGCTCGGGAGCGGCGAAGGTGGCCAGATGGAAGCGGTAGACGGGGACGGCCATGAGGATGCGGGCGTAGTCCTTGCCCCATCCCTCGCCGAGGATGAGGCCCAGGTCGAGGTCCTCCAGGACGAGGCGGAGACGCTTCGACTGGAGGAGATAACGCTCCCAGCTGTCATAGACGCGGATCTCCAGATTCTGCCAGGCCCGGCCCCCGGCTGCCTCGTTGAAGTAGGCCATGGCCCGTCCCCGGAGGCGCTGGAAGAGCCTCTCGTAGGGCGTCTCGAAGTAGAGCACCTCGGGGTGGAGGTCGGCGAGGCTGACGGGGCGGTTCAGGTTCTTCTCCGTGAAGCAGAGGGCGACGCGGTGACGGCCCGACCAGCGCAGAAGCTGCTTCAGCCTCCCCGGTCTGCCGTCGAAATCGCGGGCGATCTGGTCCATGACGGCTCGCCTGTCGCCGCTGAGGCGGAAAAGAAGGGTCCGCGGCAGGGGGCGGACCCGGAGCTGGCCCGTCAGGTCGGCGTTGACCAGATGGGCCAGGAGGTCCACCGGTGAGGCGTCGGCCAGGAAGGTCTCTAGCCGCCCTTCAGGGCGGTTCCGGAAGGAGACGATCAGAAGGGTCTGATCCTCCCGGGCCTGGTCCCAGAGATTGCGGAGCGGTTTGGGCACCAGAGGAAAGGCCTTTCGGAGGGCCTCAAGGGGCGCCCGGTCCTGAGTCTGGAGGAAGAGCCCTCGGGCACTTCCGCGAAGCAGAGAGAGCATGATCTCACCTCCCCGATGAGTTAAAGGCCGATCTTGCGTTTCCGGCAGCGGTTGCCGTTGACGTAGGCGGGATAGGGCAGGAAATGGACCGTTCCGTCATCGGCGGCGATGACGTTGACGGCATCGAGGCCGTTGAGGAAGACAGCGCCTTCCCTGCGGGGCGCCGGAGGCGACGGCGAATGGCCGTAGAGGTTGTAGGGGCGAGGCGGCCGGGGAAGGTCGCGGAAGTAGTGAGCCATGGCGAGGGTGAGGCCGCAGACGGTGACGACGGCGGCGCCGTCGAAAACGGTCGCCTCCGGGGCGAGGCGGCGCAGCGTTTCCGTGTCGTCGTGGTTGCCTCCGGTGATGTAGAGCCCTTCCGGGAAGGTGCCGAGACGGCCCAGGAGATCGGCGGCCTTCCGGCTGTAGAGGCCGATCTCCCGGGGGCGGAGCTCGAGCTTGACGTCGTCGGCCACGTCGCCGGTGTGAATCAGGGCCAGGGGGCAAAGGAAGAGCAGCAGCCGCTGCAGATCGCCGTAGAAGGTGGAGGGCGTGTCGGAGACGTGAAGGAGACACCGTCCCCGCAGGGTTTCGAGCTCGCGGGGAAGGGCCATCCTGCCGGTCAGGCGATAGGCGAGATCCATCACGGTCTTCACGGTCATCGGTCCCTTCTGCGGTGTCTTGCGCTCAAGGTGAAAAACGGGGGTTTAAGGAGGCGAAAAGGGTGGACAGAATCACGGGACGAGGCCGCGTTCTGGCCTTTCTTCTGGGGCTTGTCTTCCTTCTGGCCCTCACCGATCGGGTCGTCTTCATCGCCACGGGCTTCATGCTCTCCGACGACGGACGGTACTTCCTCCTCCTCTTCTACGCGCCTCTGGCCCTTCTCTTTCTTCACGCCTTCTGGAGCCTGGGCCGGCGGGGCGTGCTGCTTCTGCTTCTGGCCGGACTCGTCGGTGCCGGAGGCGAGATGGCGGCCCTGCGCTGGGGGGCCTTCGGCGTCCGCTACGTCTACCATCTCGACGTTCCCGGCGACGCCGTCGCCGTCGGCGGCTTTCCCCTTCTCGTCTCCCTCTACTGGATGGCCTTCATCTACGTCGGATCGTCCCTCGTGACGGCCATCGCCGAAGGATCGAGGCGTCCCGTCAGCCCTCTGACTCTGGCCCTCCTCGACGGCCTGGCCGTGACGGCCATCGATGCCGCCATGGACCCCATCCAGGTCGCCATCGGCTCCTGGAGCTGGCACGGCGGCGGTCCCTGGTTCGCCGTGCCGCTGGAGAACTTCCTCGGCTGGTTTCTGACGGCCTTCGTCGTCACCCTGCCCTTCCGCCTCTTCGGGGGCCTCCGTCCCCTTCCGGATGGCCTCCCCCCCTGGGCCCGCTACGTCCCCGTCTCCATCTACGCCATCCTCTTCGCGGCCTTCGCCGTCTCCCTCTGGTTTCTCGACATCAGGGGACCTCTGCTCGCCCTCTTTCTCGGCATGGGGCCCTTCCTGCTCCTGGCCCTGGCCGCCCTGCGGGACTAGCGGCAGCCTTCGAGGATGGTCCGGACGTCGTCCTCGCCGAGGGGGACGAAGGTCCCGATCGGTCCCGCTTCGACGGCCTTCCGGGCCATCTCGCCGAAGCGGTCATCGCCGATGGCAAGTTCTCGGAGCGTCGTCGGAAGCCCGCAGGAGCGCAGGAAGGCGACGAAACGGGCGATGCCCTCCCGGGCCGTCCGGCCGGGGTCGAAGAAGTCGGGCTCCACGTCCCAGACGCGGTGGGCGAACTGGGCGAAGCGGCTCCGGTCGTGATCGACGACGTGGCTCATCCAGGCGGGAAAGACGACGGCAAGACCGATGCCGTGGGCCACGTCGTAGAGGGCGCTCAGCTCGTGCTCGATCTTGTGGGAGGCCCAGTCTCCCTCGCGGCCCGTGTCGAGGAGGTCGTTGTGGGCGATCGTCGAGGCCCACATCAGCTCGGCCCGAGCCGCGTAGTCCCTGGGGTCGGCCAGGGCCCGGGGCAGATTGGCGATGATCGTCCGCATCGTGGCCTCGCAGAGGCGGTCCGTGAGCTCCACGTCCCTCTCGTTGGTGAAGTAGCGCTCCATCACGTGAGCCAGCATGTCGACTGCTCCAGCCCCGGTCTGCTCAGGCGGGAGGGTGAAGGTCAGCTCCGGATTGAGGAGGGCGAAACGGGGCCGTAAGAGGCCGTTGCGGAAGCCCTTCTTGTAGAGTCCTCTTTCGTTGGTGATGACCGAGACGGGACTGGTCTCGCTTCCTGCGGCAGGCAGGGTGAGGACGACCCCGATGGGGAGGGCCCTGTCGGGCCTGGCCTTTCCCTCGAAAAAATCCCAGAGGGGGACGTCGGCGGGCGCGCCGAGGGCGATGGCCTTGGCCGAGTCGATGACGCTTCCGCCGCCGACGGCGATGACGGCGTCGACCTTCTCTCTGCGGCAGAGGGCGATGCCTTCCTTGACGAGAGACAGGCGCGGGTTGGGCTTGACGCCGCCCAGGGCGACGACGTCGACGCCGGCTTCGGCGAGGCTTGCGACGATGCGGTCGTAAAGCCCGCTTTTTCTGACGCTTCCGCCGCCGAAATGGAGGAGCGCCTTTCGGGCCAGAGCGGCCGTCTCGACGCCGACTTTCTCTTCGGCGCCTCGCCCGAAGATGACCTTGGTGGCGTTCTGAAAGGTGAAATCACGCATGGAAAAACCTCCTCGTCACAAGACACAGGAGCTCCGCCCTTCGGCGGAGCCCCTGTGGTTTCTGCGGGGTTAGAGATCGTAGAGGGCGGCGACGTCGAAGGGGAGATCCCATTCCCTGGTCTTTTCGATCCGGATGAACCGTCCCTGGCCCTGGCGGTTCAGGCGCAGCGGGATGAGGGAGTCCTTGTCCTTCTCGGAGAAGGACAACGGTGCAGCAAGAGGTTCAACCTCGACGAGACAGCCTCGCTTCTCAGCGAGATAGCCCTTCAGCGCCTCCAGCTCGTCGGCGGTGAAGAACTCGTCGATATAGCCCTTGAGGTGAAAGCGGGCCTCCTGGGGCAGGTCGTCGAAATTTTGCACGAAGCGCTCGTAGCCCGAGAGATGGGCCTCGCCGGAGCGAAGGGGAATCCAGACGATCCGGACGTTGTCTTTCCCCTGAAAGGACTGGAGAACGGAAAAGGCTCGGTACAGGGACAGATCCATGGTCACCCTCCTTCGATGGTCTCCATTATAACGGTTTCGAGAACCTTTTTGGACCCCACAGGCAGGGCAGATATAAACCGGCAGGGAAGGTGTCATGATCGGTCCCGATGGACCGTCGGCGCCCAGAAGGCCTCCTGCGGCCTGGGTGACGGCCTTCAGAAGAGCTTTTCCAGCGCCTGTCCCGTTTCGTCGAGGCTGTCCGAGGCCCTGCAGAGCCGTCCCAGAAGATCTTGAAGCCGATCGGTGTGATGGCGGCGTTCCTCGCCCATGCGGGTGATCCGCTGAAGCGGCTCCGTCAGGGCCGGCAGGGTCTGTCCGAAAGAGGAGAGCACGTCGCCGATGGTCCGTGCCGACTGGTCCGTGTCCTCGGCGAGCTCCTTCACCTCGCCGGCGACGACGGCGAACCCCCGACCCGCCTCACCGGCCCGGGCGGCTTCGATGGCGGCGTTGAGGCCGAGCATCTTCGTCTGCCTGGCGATGGCCTGGATGGCCCGGACGATCTCGTCCATCTTGGCGGCCTTCTCCGTCAGGGCCGTCATCTGCTCCACCAGGGGCAGGAAGGTCTCCTGAACGTCGCGGTTGCCCGTGACGAGAGAGGCCGAGAGCGATTCAAGGGGTTCGACGAGAGCGTCGATCTCCCGTCTCAGGTCGCCCAGTTTCCGGACCTGCGTCTCGACCACCTCGCGCCGTTTCTGCTCCCGGGCGATGATCTCGTAGATGAAGCGGCAGTCCGAGGCCGAAAGGAGTCCCACCGAGTCGGGCTTCCACTGTCGCAGCCTGTCGATGACTTCGGGCACGCCCGTCACCTCGAGCAGAAGATCCATGGGGCGCTCGAGGAGGCGATCCATGTCGCCCGTCGTGAAAATGCGGTGTTTCCGAGCCACTTCGAGGGCCGGTGCCGTCGCGTTGCGGTCCATGACGCCCGTGATCTCCAGTCCCAGGTCGATGAAGTGGCTGAGCAAGGTCGCGGCGCCTTTGCCTCCGCCGATGAAGGCGACTCTGAAGGCCATTGAGGTACCTCCTTAAGGATGATGGACGACGGTTCCTGTCCTCTCGTTCCGAAGCCAAGTTTAAAGAAAAAGATCCTTCCGGCCAAGGCGGCACCAGACCTTTTTGGTGGACGGCGCTTGACAAAAAAGTAACTAAATGTATTATAGCAGAACTCGCGGAAAAGGATTAAACATATCGCCGGGGAGGTGGTCAGTCTGGCCGACAGACAAGGCATCGCATCTTTGCTTCGCCGTTCCACCGATGAACTCGTTGCCGAGGCCGACGGGATCAGGCGACGACTTCACGGAGAGGGCGTCTGGATCCGCGGGCTCCTGGAGTTCACCAACCGCTGCTCCTGCAACTGCCTCTACTGCGGCCTGAGGCGGGACAACGGCAAGGTCGTCCGCTACAGCCTGGACGAGGAGGAGATCCTCCGCTCCGTCGAGGCCGCCTTCGCCCGGGGCCTGAGGACCTTCGTCCTCCAGGGCGGCGAGGATGCCGACTGGTCGACGGACCGTCTCTGCCGCCTCGTCGAGGCCGTGAATGTCCGGACTTCGGGCGAAGCGGCCCTGACGTTGAGCTGCGGCATCCGCAGCCGCGACGACTACCGTCGCCTTGCCGACTCTGGTGCGGACCGCTACCTGCTCCGTTTCGAGACGGCTCATGGAGCCCGTCACGCCCGCCTTCGGGACGGCGTCAGCCTCAAGCGTCGTCTCCAGGCCCTCGACGATCTTCGGGAGACCGGTTTCGAGGTCGGATCGGGCTTCATGGTCGGCCTCCCCCAAGAGACCGACGAAGACAGGCTGGACAATCTCTGCCTCTCCGTCGACCTCGAGCTGGACATGGTCGGCATCGGTCCTTTTATCGCCAATCCCGACACGCCTCTGGCTCAGGAGCCTTCCGGATCGATGGAGGAGACGGTCCGCATGACGGCGGCCCTGAGGATTCTGCTTCCCCGGGCCAACATCCCCGCGACGACGGCGGCCGGATCCCTCGCCGAGGGAGGACGGGAGGCCATGCTCAATGCGGGGGCCAATGTCCTCATGCCCAACATCACTCCCCTGGCTTATCGGGAGCAGTACCTCCTCTATCCGGGCAAGGACACGATCAGCCAGGACGGCATTCGGGACCTGGACGAGATCGAGGCCCGCCTCCTCCGGTTGGGGCGGAGAGCCGACCTGGGGCGGGGAGACTCCCTCGCCTACCGGAGGCGTCGCGACGGGAATGAGAGCGCCCTGTAAAATTAATGACAATGAAATAAATGAATGAGCAAAAGAGATGTTTAAGGCGAATCCGGTGACAGGAGCCCCCCCTTCTGATAGAAGAGACGGGGCGTCGCGGAAGGCACGGGCCGATGGCTTCTGCCTGGCCTTCAGCCAAATAGATTCTCGTGTATCTCTTATTGTGAAAGTGAAAACAGATAGATATTTGCCCAAAGGCCAAAGGAGGCAACGGAATGACCACCTGCTGCAAGACGGACAGTCGCTACGAGGAACTGGCGGCCTTCATCGAAGGTCTGCCCGACAGGAGAGGGGAACTCATCACTGTTCTTCACAAGGCTCAGGGCCTCTTCGGCTACCTGCCCCGGGAGATCCAGGAGTTTGTCGCCGAGAAGATGGACCTCCCCCTGGCCAAGGTCTACGGCGTCGTCAAGTTCTACTCCTTCTTCCACATGACGCCCAAGGGGCGCTTCCCCATCTCGGTCTGCATGGGGACGGCCTGTTACGTCCGCGGTGCTGAGGATGTCGTCGACGAGCTGGCCAAGCAGCTCAAGATCAAGGTGGGCGGCGTTACGGAAGACGGGAAGTTCTCCCTCGACACGCTCCGCTGCGTCGGTGCCTGCGGACTGGCCCCCGTCGTCATCGTCGGCGAGAAGGTCTACGGACGGGTCACCCCTGCCGAGGTCGCGGCCATCCTGGCCGAGTACGCCGAGGCCTAGGTTTTTTAAGGAGGAAAGGTCATGGCTAAAATCAGTTCTCTTGAAGAGCTCCGCAAGCTGAAGGAGCAGGTCAAGAACGCAACGGAACTTCGCGAGAAGGGCCACAACATCGACAGGCTCATCCAGGTCAAGGTCAGCATGGCCACCTGCGGCATCGCCTCGGGGGCCCGGGAGACGCTGGCCGATTTCATGAAAGAGGTCAAGGCCCGGGGCCTGGACGATGTCGTCTTCACCCAGACGGGCTGCATGGGCTACTGCCACAGCGAGCCCACCGTGGAAGTGACCAAGCCCGGCGAGGAACCCGTCGTCTTCGGGAACGTCAAGGGCGGAAGGGTCCGCGAGATCGTCGAGAAGTACATCGTCAACGGCGAGCTCGTCGAAGACATCATTCCCACCGCCTACAAGACCATCGACTAAGCGGCCGCTGCCGATAACAAAGGAGAGTGCCTCAATGGCTGACGTCAAGATGCATATCCTCGTCTGCGGCGGAACGGGATGTATTTCCGCCCAGAGCGACAAGATCGCCGAGAACCTCCGCCGCTGCCTGAAGGATCAGGGCCTGGAGGAAGAGGTGAAGGTCCTCCTCTCGGGCTGCTTCGGCTTCTGCGAGCAGGGCCCCATCGTCAAGATCGCCCCCGACAACACCTTCTACGTTAAAGTCACTCCCGAAGATGCCGAAGAGATCGTCGCCGAGCACATCGTCAAGGGCCGCAAGGTGGACCGGCTTCTTTTCGTCGATCCCGAGACGGCCGAGCACGTGGCCGACTCGAAGCACATGGAGTTCTACAAGAAGCAGATGCGCATCGCCCTGCGCAACTGCGGCTTCATCGACCCCGAAAATCTGGCCGAATACGTCGCCCGCGACGGCTACATGGCTCTGGGCCAGATCCTGGAAACCCTGTCGCCCCAGGACGTCATCGACGTCATGAAGGCCTCGGGCCTCCGCGGCCGGGGAGGCGGCGGCTTCCCGACGGGACTCAAGTGGGAGTTCGCCTCCAAGTATCAGGACGACCAGAAGTACGTCATCTGCAACGCCGACGAGGGCGACCCCGGGGCCTTCATGGACCGGTCCATCCTCGAGGGCGACCCCCATTCCGTCGTCGAGGCCATGGCCATCTGCGGCTATGCCATCGGCGCCGACAAGGGCATGGTCTACATCCGCGCCGAGTATCCCCTGGCCGTCAAGCGCCTGCGCAAGGCCATCGAAGACGCCCGCGAGGCCGGCCTTCTCGGAAGGAATGTCCTCGGCAGCGATTTCTCCTTCGACATCGAGATCCGCTACGGCGCCGGCGCCTTCGTCTGCGGCGAGGAGACGGGCCTGATCCGTTCCATGGAGGGGGAGCGGGGCGAGCCCACGAGCAAGCCTCCCTTCCCGGCCGAGAAGGGCTTCTGGGGCAAGCCATCGAACGTGAACAACGTCGAGACCCTCGCCAACGTGCCCGTCATCTTCCTCAAAGGCGCCGACTGGTTCGCCTCCATCGGCACCGAGAAGAGCAAGGGCACCAAGGTCTTCGCCCTGGCCGGCAAGGTAAACAACGTCGGTCTCGTCGAGGTCCCCATGGGTACGACCCTGCGGGAGGTCATCTTCGACATCGGCGGCGGCATCCGGGGCGGCAAGAAGTTCAAGGCCGTCCAGACCGGCGGCCCCTCCGGCGGCTGTCTCACCGAGAAGCACCTCGACACGCCCATCGACTTCGACAACCTCGTCGCCGCCGGTTCCATGATGGGCTCGGGCGGGATGATCGTCATGGACGAGGACAACTGCATGGTCTCTGTGGCCAAGTTCTACCTTGACTTCACCGTCGAGGAGTCCTGTGGCAAGTGCACGCCCTGCCGGGTGGGCAACAAGCGCATGTACGAGCTTCTCGAGAAGATCACCGACGGCCGGGGCACCGAGGCCGACCTGAAGCTTCTCAAGGACCTGGCTCTCGTCATCAAGGACACCTCCCTCTGTGGCCTGGGCCAGACGGCTCCCAACCCCGTCCTGTCGACGCTGGACAACTTCTGGGACGAGTACGAGGCCCACGTGAAGGAGAAACGCTGCCCTTCCGGCGCCTGCAAGAGCCT
The DNA here is from genome assembly GCA_016756725.1 of Synergistaceae bacterium. Lineage (GTDB taxonomy): Bacteria > Synergistota > Synergistia > Synergistales > Aminithiophilaceae > Aminithiophilus. The sequence continues at coordinate 484,058 of JAESII010000004.1, forward strand.
CGTCTCCTACTACGTCGTCGCCGATCAGTGCAAGGGCTGCACCCTCTGCGCCAGAGCCTGCCCCGCCGAGGCCATCAGCGGCAAGGTGAAGGAGCCCCACGTCATCGATCAGGAGAAGTGCGTCAAGTGCGGCGCCTGCATGACGGCCTGCAAGTTCGGCGCCATTATCAAGAAGTGACCAGAGGAGGGCAGGCGAAATGCAGCCGATGATCAATCTCAACATTGACGGAAAATACGTGAAGGTGCCCAAGGGCAGCACGATCCTCGACGCGGCCCGGAAGCTGGGCATCGACATCCCCACCCTTTGCCACCTCAACCTGGAAGGGACGCCCATGGTCAATCAGGCCGCCTCGTGCCGCATCTGCGTCGTCGAGGTCAAGGGACGCCGCAACCTGGCCCCGGCCTGCGCCACGCCGGCCATCGAGGGGATGGAGGTCCGGACCAACACGATCCGCGTCCTTCACGCCCGGAAGATGGTCCTGGAGCTTCTCCTGTCGGACCATCCCAAGGACTGCCTCTCCTGCGCCAAGGCCGGCAACTGTGAGCTCCAGGAGCTGGCCGAGCGTTTCTGCTTCCGCGAGAACCGCTTCGACGACTTCAGCCAGAGCCACTACGCCAAGGACGTCTCTCCCGCCCTGATCCGGGACATGGACAAATGCGTCATGTGCCGCCGCTGCGAGACAATGTGCAACGACGTCCAGACCGTCGGAGCCCTTTCGGGCGTCAACCGCGGCTTCAACGCCGTCGTCGCCCCCGCCTTCGAGATGCCCCTTGAGGAGTCGGTCTGCACCTTCTGCGGCCAGTGCAGCGCCGTCTGTCCCACGGGTGCCCTCGTCGAGCGCGACTATTCCTGGGATGTCATCGAGGCCCTGGCCGATCCCGACAAGATCGTCGTCGTCCAGACCGCTCCGGCCGTCCGCGCCGCCCTGGGCGAGGAGTTCGGCTACGAGCCGGGCACCCTCGTGACGGGCAAGATGGCCGCCGCCCTCCGCAACCTCGGCTTCGACTACGTCTTCGACACGGACTTCGCCGCCGACCTGACCATCATGGAAGAGGCCAGCGAGTTCCTCGACCGGCTCACGCGCCATCTCGAAGGCGACACGTCGGTGCGGCTGCCCATCCTCACCTCCTGCTGCCCCGCCTGGGTCAAGTTCTTCGAGCATCAGTACCCCGATCTCCTCGACGTGCCCTCGACGGCCAAGTCGCCGCAGCAGATGTTCGGCGCCATCGCCAAGAGCTTCTTCGCCGAGCAGCTTGACGTCCCCCGGGAGAAGCTCGTCGTCGTCTCCGTCATGCCCTGCCTGGCCAAGAAATATGAGGCCGGCCGGGAGGAGTTCTCCGTCAACGGCAACCGCGACGTGGACATCTCCATCACCACCCGCGAGCTGGCTCACCTGATCAAGCGGGCCAACATCGACTTCACCAACCTGGCCGACGAGAATTTTGACCGCCCCCTGGGCGAGTCGACGGGAGCCGCCGTCATCTTCGGCACCACCGGAGGCGTCATCGAGGCCGCCGTGCGGACCGCCGCCGAGTGGGCCACGGGCAAGGAGCTCGAATCCGTCGATTTCAGCGCCCTCCGCGGCCTCGAGGGCTGCCGTGAGGCCAAGGTGCCCGTGGGCGATCTGGTCCTTCACATCGGCATCGCCCACGGCCTGGGCAATGCCCGCAGGCTCCTCGACTCGGTCCGCAAGGGCGAAGTCGAGCCCTTCCACGCCATTGAGATCATGGCCTGCCCCGGCGGCTGCGTCGGCGGCGGCGGCCAGCCCTACCACCACGGCCGGATGGAGATCGTCAAGAAGCGCGCCGAAGCCCTCTACCGTGAGGACGCCGGCAAGCCGATCCGCAAGTCCCATGAGAACCCCTACATCAAAAAACTCTACGAGGAGTACCTCGGCAAGCCTCTCGGAGAGAAATCACACCATCTGCTTCACACCCACTATTTCGAGCGCAGCAAGATCTGATCCGACCGGGGTCGACTTCGCCCGAGTCCGGCCTCCCGCGAGGGGGGCCGGACTCTTAGGGACAAGAGGATGAAGAAATGAGGTAAGGTCATGACGGTCACGACCGATATTCCGAGCTGGATTGCCAACCGCATCAAGCGGGACGAGATCACGCGCTACATGGACGGTGACCGCTGCTTTATCGACGACGGCGCCATTGAGGGGGCTCTGGAGAGGGGCAAGAACCCCGATTCCGGGCGGGTTCGGGAGATCCTGGCCAAGTCTCTGGCCATCGAGACTCTGACCCTTGAGGAGGCAGCCTGTCTTCTCCACGTCGAAGATCCTGACCTGTGGGAAGAGGTGAAGGCCGCCGCCGGCGAGGTCAAGCGTCGTGTCTATGACAACCGCATCGTCACCTTCGCCCCTCTCTATATGGCCAACCTCTGCGTCAACGGCTGCGTCTACTGCGGCTTCCGTGCCGAAAACAGCGCCGAGAGGCGGCGCGTCCTCACCATGGAGGAGATCAGGGAGGAGACGCGCGTCCTGGCCGGCACGGTGGGGCACAAGCGCCTCATCGTCGTCTACGGCGAACATCCGGCCAGCGACTACGACTACATCGCCGACTCGATCCGGGCCATCTACGACGTGACGGTGCCGACGAAGAAGGGTTACGGCGCCATCCGCCGTGTCAACGTCAACGCCGCCCCCATGGAGATCGCCCACCTCAAGGTGCTTCGCGACGTGGGCATCGGCACCTTCCAGGTCTTTCAGGAGACCTACCATCGACGGACCTATGAGCGTCTCCACCCGGCGGGGACGATCAAGGGTGACTACCTCTGGCGCCTCTATTCCATGCACCGTGCCCTCGAGGCGGGCGTGGACGACGTGGGTATCGGCGCCCTCTTCGGCCTCCACGACTGGCGCTACGAGGTCCTGGGGCTCCTCCGGCACGCCTGGGAGCTGGAGGAGAAGTTCGGTATCGGCCCCCATACCGTCTCCTTCCCCCGCATTGAACCGGCAACGAACACGCCCTACGCCGACAGTCCCGATGCCGTCGTCGACGACGACGCCTTCGCCCGTCTCGTCACGGTCCTGCGCCTGGCCATTCCCTACACGGGGATGATCCTCACGGCCCGCGAGAGGGGCGACCTGCGCCACAAGATCCTCCCTCTGGGCTGCACTCAGGTCGATGCCTCCTCCCGCATCGGCATCGGCGCCTACTCCGACGTCGAGGAAGACCAGAAGGGGGAGCGACAACAGTTCATCCTGGGCGATATGCGGAGTCTCGACGAAGTGGTCCGCCAGCTGGCCCAGGACGGCTACATCACCTCCTTCTGCACCGCCGGCTACCGCTGCGGCCGGACGGGCCGGAAGATCATGGATCTCCTTCGCAGCGGCCGCGAGGGCCATTTCTGCAAACTTAACGCCGTCCTCACCTTCCGGGAGTGGCTCGACGACTTCGCCAGCGAAGAGACGCGCGTCGCCGGCGAGAAGGTCCTGGCCAGGGAGCTCGCCGAAATCGCCCATCGTTTCCCCGACATGTATCCCCGTCTTCGTTCCTCCTACGAAGAGGTGAGCCAAGGTGCCCGCGACGTCTATTTCTAGAAGAGATTCTTTCCGCGAACGGTCTCGACGACAGGCCTCCTCTTCCCCAAGGGGGACTGTTCGTCGGACATTTTTGTAACGTTTACGCGTGACAGCATTCACAAAAGGAGCTAGACTTGTATGAGTCCTCAAACAAAGAGGTCGTCTCGGGAAGCGAAAGGAGCAGGAGCCGTGGCGGGAATGGAAAAAAGTCAGGACTGGATCAAGGGCGCGGCAGACGACGGCGGTCTCCTTCCCTGCCCTTCCCTGGGCTTTGCCTGGGGCCTTCTCTTTCCTCTGGTGGCCCTCTTCCTCTGGTGGGGCGGCAGCGCCTTGGGGCTGTGGAGCCCCTTTCTCCTCCCCTCGCCCGCTGCCGTGGGCCGTGCAGCCTGGCGTCTGTCCGCGAGCGGAGAGCTCTTCCGCCACGTCGGCGCCAGCGCCCTGCGCATCGCCTGGGGATTTTCCCTCTCCTGCCTGACGGCCTTTCCCCTGGGCGTTCTGCTCGGACTCCGTCCCGGCCTGGGGCGCCTCTTTCATCCCACTCTGGAGTTTCTCCGTCACGTTCCGCCTCTGGCCCTGCTGCCCATGCTGATCCTCTGGTTCGGCATCGGCGAGGCGTCGAAGACGGCCGTCATCGTCCTGGCCACCTTCTTTCCCGTCTTCCTCAACACCCTCGACGGCGTCAGCCGCTGCGACAGAAAGCTGATCGAGGTCGGCCGCAGCCTGGGGCTTTCCGAGGGGGAGCGTTTCCGGCGCATCCTCTTCCCCGCCTCTCTCCCGTCGGTCCTGACCGGCCTCCGCCTCGGTCTGGGCTACAGCTGGCGGGCCCTGATCGGGGCCGAGCTGATCGCCGCCTCATCGGGGCTGGGCTATCTCATCCACGACGCCCAGGCCCTCTCCCGTTCCGAGGTGATCGTCGTCGCCATTCTGGCCATGGGGTTGCTGGGCGCCCTGACGGACGAGCTCTTTTTCCGCCTCGCCCGGCGCCTTGCCCCCTGGAAGGAGCTCCACGGCCTTGGCCGAGGGAATTAGGCTTCAGGGCGTCAGCAAGATCTACCCCCTGGCCGGAGGCGAGGTCCGTGCCCTTGAGGACCTGTCCCTCTTCCTCCCTCGGGGCAGTTTCACCGTCGTCCTCGGCCGAAGCGGGTCGGGCAAGACGACGCTTCTCCGCCTTCTGGCCGGTCTCGAGGAGCCCACGAAGGGGCGGATCTCCCTTCCCCGGAATGAGGGCGGAGAGGGAAAAAAACCGGCCGTGGGGCTCGTCTTTCAGGAGCCCCGCCTCATGCCCTGGCTCACCGTCGAGGAGAATGTGGCCTTTTCTCTCAAAGGTCGCCTCGGCAAGGAGGAGGCTACGGCAAGGGTCGAGGCCATGCTGGCCCTTCTCGGGCTGGAGGACTTCCGCTCGGCCTACCCCGATCAGATTTCGGGCGGCATGGCTCAGCGCGTCGCCCTGGGGCGGACTCTGGCTTTCGACCCCGCCGTCGTTCTCATGGACGAACCGCTGGGAGCCCTCGACTATTTCACCCGGCGCCGCCTTCAGGGCGAGATCGCCGAGCTTCATCGCCGGACGGGCAAGACCTTTCTCCTCGTCACCCACGACGTCGAAGAGGCCCTGGCCCTGGGCGATTCCATCGTCGTTCTCGAGGCGGGGCGCGTCGCCGACTGTCTCGACATCCCCGTCTCCCGTCCCAGGGAGACGGGTCGTCCCGAGTTCCTGCCTCTGCGCCGCCGCGTGCTCGAGGCCATCGTCGGCGGGGAACACCCGCCGCTTTCCTGATCCCCCAAGGAGGTCCTGCCCTTGTCTATTCGCAAGTCCCTCTGGGCCCTGATCGCCCTCGCCGTTTTCGCCCTCCCGGCCGCTGGGGCCGACAAGATCGCCCTCACCTACGTCAAGGCGCCGCTCAACGTGCCGTCCATCGTCGAAAGGAAACTGGAGCTCTTCGAAAAGGCCTTCGCCTCCGAGGGCATCACCGTCACCTACCCGGAGATCACCGCCGGCCCCGCCCAGACCCAGGCCATGGCGGCCGGTTCGATCCAGTTCGCCAACTGCCTCGGAGGCACATCGGCCCTCCTTGCCGCTGCGGCCGGCGTCGACCTCAGGATCATCGCCGTCTACAGCCGGGCTCCGGAGGCCTTCGTCCTCCTCGCCAGGGATGAGGCCGTCACCTCCGTCGCCGATCTGAAGGGCAGGAAGGTCGCCGGTCCCAAGGGAACGGTCCTTCATCAGCTTCTTGCGACGGCCCTGGACCGCGAAGGAATGAAGGCCGAGGACGTGCAGTTCCTCTCCATGGGCCTGCCCGAAGGGGTGGCGGCCCTCCTCTCGGGCAACGTCGACGCCGCCCTGGCGGCAGGTCCGGCGGCCTACAAGGCCCAGGAGGCCGGTGCCCGCGTCGTCGTCGACGGACGGGGCCTCGTCGATGCCACGACGGTCATCGCCGTGGCCGGCCCCTTCTTGGAAAGTCACCCCGACCGGGTCGCCCGCTTCCTGGAGGTGCACCGTCAGGCCCTGGACTTCATGAGGGAGAACGAGGCGGAAGCCTTCGCACTCACCGCCGAGGAGACGGGCCTTTCCGTCGAGGCCGTGGCCGCCATGTTCCCCCTCTATGATTTCGATCCCACCCTGCGCCCCTCCGACGTGGAGGAGCTGAAGCGGACCCAGGACTTCCTCCTCGCCAACGGCCTCATGGAGAGGGCCGTCGACGTGGACGCCCTTTTTGCACCTCTCCAATAAGAGGGAACGGCCCCTGGCCGCCGACGCAAAAACTCCCCGATAATCCCAGCGGCCGCACCCAAAGAGAAAAAGATCCATTGCTGACAGAAAAAGCAGAAAGATCAGCACCTGAATAACAAATAAAGCCATCGGTCGCAAACGATTAATTTATTAAGACAACGCCTGCCCAAGGATCGCCCGGGAGGATGTGCCCATGCGTGCACTTCTCCCGGGCTTAATTTTTTATCTTTCACTGGAGGGATGGGAATGACGATCGGCAGGAAGCTTTTCCGGATGGCTCTGGTGGTCCCGGCAATGATCGTGACCATGACGGCCGTCACCTAGTGCCGCAGCAAGGCCATGATTCTCGATAGGGTGGACAAGGCGGGCATGGAGATCGTCGTCAGCGCCACCGACACCGTCCGCGGCCGCTTCGAAAAGATCGCCGCCATCGCCGTCACCGCCACGGAGGGGAGGGTCATCTCCGTCGCGACCGCCTATGACGAATCGGGCGCCTTCGTCAAAGCCATGGGCAACGACGTGAGCATCAAGGACATGAGCGACTGCGTCGAGGGCCCGAGAATCTTCGGCAAGGGCTCGGGGATCACGCTTCTTGAAAGCGGCGTCGTTGCCGCCGGTGAGACGGGCAGCGCCGTCTACCATGACGAGGGAAATGGCGGTGACGGCTCAACGGTTGCAGGCCCAGCTTGGCCGGTTCATCCTGACCGAAGCCCGCCAGGCCGGTCTGGTTCCCAAAAAATAAACGGAACTCTCTCAAAGGCCCCGGTCATTCCTCTGCCTTTGACTTTGTGACAGAAGAGAGTATCATGTATCCCGGTCAGCCGTGCAAATGGATGCAAACCTCAGAGGGTATTTTTCGGGACTGTCGCGCGGGGCCCCTGGTTTGTGAGTTCTCGAAATAAAAAGCGATTGCCATCTCATTCACGTTAAAAAAGAAGCTCCGGTCCTTTACGGCCTTCTCCGTCTTTTTTGGGGGCAGTTAGGGCCGTTGTCGTTTAAACTTCCATGTTATCGGGGGGTGGTGGGTTTCTTTTTGTCGCGACATGCGCAAGTAATCACAAGTTAAGGGGCGGTCCTTTTGGGACCAACACAGTGGTAGGAGGGAGAGCATGACAACGACACAGGAAGAGGTCCTTTCCAAGGTCAGGGAAATCGTCTCGCCCTGGAAGGACAAGAAAGGCGGCCTTATTCCGATTCTGCAGCAGGCCCAGCATGAGTTCGGCTACCTGCCGCCGGAGGTGGTCCAGGCCATTTCCGACGAGATGCTGATTCCCCTGGCCGAAATCTACGGGGTGGCGACTTTCTACGCCCAGTTTCACCTCAAGCCCCGGGGGCGGCACGTCGTTCGCGTCTGTCGCGGGACGGCCTGTCACGTCCGGGGAAGCCTCAAGATTCTGGAGAAACTGAAAGAGACCTTGCACGTCACCGATAACGGCACGACCGAGGACCTCCGCTTCACCCTCGAACCGGTGGCCTGTCTTGGCGCCTGCGGGCTCGCACCGGTCATGACCATCGACGAACAGACCTTCGGGCGCGTCAGGCCGGAAATGCTGGGAGACATTCTGGGCAAGTTCGAGTAGGTTCAACAGCATCAGGGCTGCCTTGTCTTCGAGGCGGCGCGAGGCAACAGGGGGTAAGGTCGTCAGCCACAGGAATGGGCCCGCCGGGGCAAGGACCCGGTCCGGGCCGTGAACGATTATGTCGGAGGTGGAGCCAGTGCCCAAGATCAAGACTCTCGACGATCTGAAGAAGATCAAGGAGAGCACCATGGATCTGACCGGTGCGCGGTCCCAGGGCAAGACGCGCATCATCATCGGTATGGGAACCTGCGGCATCGCCGCCGGGGCCCGGGCCGTCATGGAGGCCGTCATGGCCGAATTGTCCCGCCGCGGCCTCAAGGACGTCTCCGTCGAGACGACGGGCTGCATCGGCATGTGTCAGGATGAGCCCCTTCTGGACGTTATCCACGGGGGAGAGTCGCGGATAACCTACGGAAAGGTCGGGCCTGACGACGTTCCCCGCATCATCGCGGAGCACGTCGTCAACGGCCGTGTCGTCGAGGACAAGGTCATCGGCCGGACGGACTGAGGGAGGCAGAGCTTATGGGGCTTTACAGGTCACACGTACTCATCTGCGGCGGAACGGGCTGCGTTTCCAGTGGCTCCCTTGAGGTCCTCGAGGCCCTCAAGAAGGGGCTCGCCGAAAAAGGGATGGACAAGGAGATCCTCGTCGTTTCCACGGGCTGCCACGGCATGTGCGAGATGGGGCCCATCGTCGTCGTCTACCCCGAAGGGACCTTCTACTGCCGCGTCACGGCCGCCGACGTTCCCGAACTGATCGAGGAGCACCTCTACAAGGGCCGCGTCGTCGAGCGCCTGATCTACAAGGGCGAGGGCAAGGCCAGCGACGTGCCCCACTACACGGAGATTCCCTTCTACAAGAAGCAGCATCGCATCGCCCTCCGCAACTGCGGTTACATCAATCCCGACAGCATCGACGAGTACATTGCCCGCGACGGCTACGCCGCCCTCGTCAAGGCCCTGACGGAGATGACGCCAGAGGCCGTCATCGAAGAGGTGAAGACCTCGGGCCTCCGCGGACGGGGCGGCGGCGGTTTCCCGACGGGACTCAAGTGGAGCTTCTGCGCCCGTTCCGCCGGAGACAAGAAGTACGTCATCTGCAACGCCGACGAGGGCGACCCCGGCGCCTTCATGGACCGCTCCCTCCTCGAGGGTGACCCCCACGCCGTCGTCGAGGGCATGCTCCTGGGGGCCTATGCCATGGGGGCCAACGAGGGCTACATCTACTGCCGCGCCGAGTACCCCCTGGCCATCAAACGTCTCAAGAGGACCATCGAACAGGCCACGGAATACGGTCTCCTGGGCGAGCACATTCTGGGGACGGACTTCTCCTTCGAGCTCCACATCAAGGAGGGGGCCGGCGCCTTCGTCTGCGGCGAGGAGACGGCCCTCATGGCCTCCATCGAGGGACGGCGGGGCATGCCCCGCCCCCGGCCGCCCTTCCCGGCCAACAAGGGGCTCTGGGGCAAGCCGTCCAACATCAACAACGTCGAGACCTGGGCCAACGTGCCGTCCATCATCCGCAACGGTGGCGAGTGGTACGCCGCCATGGGCACGGAGAAGTCCAAGGGCACCAAGGTCTTCGCCCTCACCGGCAAGGTGAACCACACGGGCCTCGTCGAAGTCCCCATGGGGACGACGATCCGAGAGATCGTCTTCGAGATCGGCGGCGGCATCCTGAACGGCAAGAAGTTCAAGGCCGTCCAGATCGGCGGCCCCTCCGGGGGCTGTCTCACCAAGGATCACCTCGACATCCCCATCAGCTACGAGTCCCTCTCCCAGGTGGGAGCCATCATGGGCTCGGGGGGCCTCGTCGTCATGGACGAGGATAACTGCATGGTCGATGTGGCCAAGTTCTTCCTTGAATTCACCCAGGCCGAATCCTGCGGCAAATGCCCCCCCTGCCGGGAGGGCACGAAGAAGATGCTCGACATCCTGACGCGGATCTGCGCGGGCAAGGGCAAGCCGGAAGATCTCGAGGCCCTCGAGTACCTGGGGACGATGATCAAGGAGACGTCCCTCTGCGGCCTGGGCCAGACGGCTCCCAATCCGGTCCTCACGACACTGCGCTATTTCCGCGACGAATACGAGGCCCACATCAACGAGAAACGCTGCCCCGCCGGGGCCTGCACGGAGCTGACGCGCTTCATCATCGACGCCGACAAGTGCATCGGTTGCACCAAGTGCGCCCGCGTCTGTCCCGCCGATGCCATCACCGGTGCCGTGAAGCAGCCCCACGTCATCGATCAGGACAAGTGCGTCAAGTGCGGCGCCTGCGCGGAGGCCTGCCCCGTGAAGGCCATTGACCGGCGCTGACGAGGAGGTCATGGAAAGCATGCAAGCCATCGATCTGACCATCAACGGAAAGAAGATCGCAGCCGAACCGGGCATGACGATCCTTCAGGCCGCCCGAAAAGGCGGCATCCACATCCCGACCCTCTGCGAGCATCCGGCCATCCCCATCGCCGGAGCCTGCCGGGTCTGCCTCGTCGAGGTCGAGAACAGCCCCAAGCTCCTGACGGCCTGTTCGTCACCGGTCGCTCCGGGCATGGTCGTCCACACCCATTCGCCCCGCGTCCTGGCAGCCCGGAAGGCCGTCGTCGAGCTCATCCTCATCCGCCATCCCCTGGACTGCTTCTCCTGTTCCAGCAACGGCAAGTGCGAGCTCCAGGACGTGGCCTACGAGCTGGGCATCAAGGCCTCGCCCTTCACCGACGAGGGCGACACCTGCCGCGACTACGCCCTCGAGGACGCCAATCCCTTCTACGTGAGGGACATGAACAAGTGCATCCTCTGCGGACGCTGCATCCGGGCCTGCGACAGCCTGGCCCGCTACCACGCCATCGATTTCCAGAACCGCGGCATCCGCACCATGGTCCATCCGCCGGTCGGCAAGGATCTGGAGCATTCGGACTGCACCTTCTGCGGCCAGTGCGTCCAGCTCTGCCCCGTCGGCGCCCTCTCCGAGAAGGCCTCGACCGGCCAGGGTCGGCCCTGGGAGCTCAAGTCCGTCAAGACGACCTGCTCCTACTGTGGCGTCGGCTGCGAGCTCAACGTCCAGGTCAACACCAGAACAGGACGGATCGCCAACGTGACGACGGACTACCTGAGTCCCACGGCCGTCAACGAGGGGCGCTGCTGCGTCAAGGGGCGCTTCGCCTGGCAGTACGTCCACAGCGACGACCGGCTCACCAGACCTCTCATCAAGGAGAACGGCGCCTTCCGCGAGGCCGAATGGGCCGAGGCGCTCAGCCTCGTCGCCGGCAGGATGACGGCGATCAAGGAGGACTTCGGGCCTGATGCCATCGGATTCTTTTCCTCGGCCCGCTGCACCAACGAGGAGAACTATCTGCTTCAGCGCCTGGCGAGGGAGGTGGTGGGCACAAATAACGTCGATCATTGTGCCCATCTGTGACATGCTCCCACGGTGAAAGGTCTCGGTGAGACCTTCGGAAGCGGCGCCATGACCAACGATTTCAAATCCATCAAAGAAGCCGACGTGCTCTTTGTCATCGGCTCCAACACGACGGAGACCCATCCCGTCATCGGCTCCTGGATCAAGGAATGCAAGGCCAAGGGAGCCAAGCTCATCGTCTGCGATCCCCGAAAGATCGAGCTCTCCAGGTACGCCGACGTCCACATCCGCCACAACAGCGGCAGCGACGTCGCCCTCGTCAACGGAATCATGCACGTCATCCTCCGGGACGGCCTCCAGGACCAGGCCTTCATCGATGAACGCGTCGAGAACTTTGAGGCCCTCAGGAAGGTCGTCATGGAGTACACGCCGGAGAAGACGAGCGAGATCACCGGCGTTCCGGCCGAGCTGATCGAAGAGGCCGCCAGGACTTACGCCGCCGGGCCCAACTCGGCCATCTTCTACACCATGGGCATCACCCAGCATCAGTCGGGCACGGACAACGTCCGGTCCCTGGCCAACCTGTCCCTTCTTTGCGGCATGATGGGCCGCCCCGGCACGGGCGTTAACCCCCTGCGGGGTCAGAACAACGTCCAGGGCGCCTGCGACATGGGAGCGCTCCCCAACGTCTTCACGGGCTACCAGAAAGTCGACAGCAAAGACGTCCGGGCCAGGATGAGCGATCTCTGGGCCTGCGGCGACCTCCCCGCTTCGCCGGGCATGACGCTGGTGAAGATGATGGAGGCCGCCGGCAAGGGCGATCTCAAGAGCCTCTTCATCATGGGCGAGAACCCCATGGTCACCGACCCCGACACGAACCACGTCCGCCATGCCCTGGAAAACCTCGACTTCCTCGTCGTCCAGGACATCTTCCTCACCGAAACGGCCCAGATGGCCGATGTCGTCCTTCCCGCCGCCTGCTGGGCCGAGAAGGAAGGGACCTACACCAACACGACCCGTACGGTCCTTCGCGTCCGCAAGGCCGTCGAGGCTCCCGGCGAGGCCCGGGCCGACTGGGAGATTCTCAACGACCTGGCCCGTTCCTTCGGCGCCGCCTGGGATTTCAGGAGCGCCTCCGATGTCTTCGACGCCATCGCCGCCTGCACGCCCAGCTACGGCGGCCTCAGCCACAGGCGCCTCGATGAAGGCCCCCTTGCCTGGCCCTGTCCCACGGCCGACCATCCGGGAACGCCCAATCTTCACGTGGGCAAGTTCGCCCGCCCCAACGGGAAGGCGACCTTCGCCCCCCGGGAGTGGCAGAAGCCTCACGAGTGGCCCGATGAGCAGTTCCCCTTCCTGGCCACGACGGGCCGGATCCTCTACCACTACCATTCGGGCAGCATGAGCCGCCGCAGCGCCCCCGGCGAATTCGTCAGGGAGCTCTTCATCGAGATCAACCCGGCTGATGCTCAGGCTCTCCATGTCGACGAGGGCATGATGCTCCGCGTCACCTCCCGCAGGGGCACTGTCTCGGGGAAGGCCAAGATCACCGACCGGGTCCCGCCCAAGATGATCTTCCTGCCCTTCCACTTCGCCGAGGCGGGAGCCAACCTGCTCACGGCAGCCGTCGTCGATCCCGATTCGGAGACGCCGGCCTACAAGATCAGCGCCGTCAAGGTCGAGAAGGCCTAGAAAGGGATTCCATCGATTTCGGGGGAACGGGAAGGGTTTCTTTCCCGTTTCCCCGCCGGTGAAAACGGAAGAAACTCACATTCTGAGAGGAGGATTCACCCCATGAACTTCAAGTCGCCCCTCGACATCGCCAAGGGCGCCTGTGCGGCTGCCAAGGCCAAAAGCAATTGGGATGTCCAGCAGATGCTCATCCTCGGCATCCTGGCCGGGGCCTACATCGCCTTCGGCGGCTTCCTCATGACCGTCGTCACCCAGGACCTGGCCAAGTTCGCCGGCGTCGGCGTCAGCAAATTCCTGGGAGGTGCCGTCTTCTCCGTGGGCCTCATGCTCGTCGTCATCGCCGGCGGCGAGCTCTTCACGGGCAACTGCATGATGCCCCTGGGAACCTTCGCCGGCTGCGTCCCCTTCAGCGGCGTCGCCCGCAACTGGTTCTGGGTCTACATCGCCAACTTCCTCGGCTCCGTCCTCGTCGCCTTCCTCATCTACCAGTCCGGGCTCTGGAAGGGCGCCGTCGGCGTCAACGCCCTCAATATCGCCGCTGCAAAGACGAGCATCCCCATCGGCGAGGCCTTCTTCCGCGGCATCCTCTGCAACTGGCTCGTCGTCCTCGCCGTCTGGATGAGCATGGCCGCCATGGACATCGTCGGCAAGATCTTCGCCATCTTCTTCCCCATCATGGCCTTCGTCGCCTCCGGCTTCGAACACAGCATCGCCAACATGTACATGATCGCCGTCGGCATCTTCATCAAGGGCGACGCAGCCTTCACGGCCGCCTCGGGCATTCCCGCCGAGAAGCTTTCCACCGTGACCGTGGGCGGTTTCTTCCACAACCTCATCCCCGTCACCCTGGGCAACATGGTGGGGGGCATCCTCTTCGTGGCCATCTTCTACTTCCTCGTCTTCCGGTCCAAGCTGGAGGACGTGAAGTAGGTTTGCCATCGAAGGCCGGGAGGCTTGCCGCCTCGGCCGTCGTTCTCGGCGGCGGCCAGGGGCGGCGCATGGGAGGAAACAAGCTCTTCCTCTCCGTCGAGGGGACGTTCCTGCTGGAGCGGGTTCTCGGCCGCCTCAGCCCTCTTTTCGAGGAACTGGTCCTCGCCGTGGGACCGGATGACGAAAAGCCGCTACGGCGGCTTTTCGGCTCCCTTTTCGACCGTCTCTCCCTGGTCGTCGTCGTCGATGCCGTGCCGGGCCGGGGTCCCCTGGAGGGGCTGGCCTCGGCGTTCCGTGCCGTGACGAAGGACTGGATCTTTGCCGTCGGCTGCGACATGCCCTGGGTTCAGGAGGCCGTCGTCCGAGCCCAGTGGGGCTTCCGCGAGCCGGAAAGCCAGGTCCTCTGCGCCCGCCTCGGCGGCTATCTCGAGCCCCTTCACGCCTTCTACCGCCGCGACTGCCTGGCTGCCGTTGAGGCCGCCCTCGAAAGGGGACAGCGGCAGGTCAAGGCCTTCTACGACGACGTCAAGGTGACGGTCGTCGCCGAAGAGCGGTTCCTGGCCCTTCCCGGCTACGGCCGCTCCTTCGGAGGCCTCAACACCCCGGAAGAACTGGCTCGCTGGTTGCTGGAGCGCTAAAAGGGCGAAGAAAACGAGCTGGAGGAGGAGCCTTCGTCAGGAGGTCTCCTCCTCTGTCTTTTCCCCCTTCTTTTCCAGCCCGAGCGTTTCGATGCGCAGGGCCTGACGGGGGCAGGCGGCGACACAGTCGAGACAGCCGTAGCACTCGGGAGAGACGGCGATGATTGCCCTTTTCCCGCTGGCTTTCGCCGCTTGGGCCTTGGCGATCAGCGGCTCCAGAAGCCGGTCCGGGGCGTCGCAGACGGACGTGCAGAGGCGACAGCCGACGCACTTGTCGGAATCGATCGTCACCGGGCTCCGGGAGGTCGCCGTGGCCATGAGGCTTCCCAGCGTTCCGCCGGGACAGAGGTGGGCACAGAAGGTGCGGGGCTCGAAAAGAACGGCCGTCACGGCTGCCAGGGCTAGCATGACCTGGCAGAAGCGGAGGAAGAGGTAGCCGTGCTGGGCGTAGGAGCCATAGGCCAGGGGCAGACCCTTGTGAACGTTGACGTACCAGACGATCCAGGCGAAGTAGCCGATCATGCCGACGAAGAAGGCCCCCTGGAGGAGCCGTCCCCTGGTGAGCCATCGCGGAAAGGGAAGAAGGCGCAGCGAGAGGCGGGACCAGAGGATGTCGATGAATCCCCCGTTGGGACAGAGCAGGCCGCACCATATTTTCCCTCTGAAGGCAGCCAGGATGCCCCCGAGGGCGATCATGAGGACGCAGAACCACCACTGTTTCAGGATGAGGACGGCAATGACGAAGGCAACCATCAGCTGGAGCTGCAGGACGGTCCGGATTCCCTTCCAGCTGCGGAGATCGATGAGGTGACGCTCTTTCACGGCCCTACCCCCTTTTCTGGAATGAGAAAGGATTACCATACCAGGTAAGGGTATGTCAAGGGGGCGGGCCTTTCCTTCAGCCCCGACGGGCCAGCTCGGTGATCCGTTCGGGGGCGGTGTAGACGTTCATCCTTCCCTGGCGGACGAAGCCGATGAGGGTGATTCCCGCCCTTTCGGCCACGTCGACGCCCGATCCGGTCGCCGCCGAGACGCTCGCCAGCAGAGGCACCGAAGCGCCGACGGCCTTGAGGACCATGTCGGCCGGCAGTCGCCCCGACAGGGCCAGGAAGCAGTGGCGCAGATCGATGCCCTCCCGGACGGCCCAGCCGACGGCCTTGTCCAGGGCATTGTGGCGGCCGATGTCTTCGACGCAAAAAAGCTGCTTCCCCTGGCGGTGAGCGAGGAGGGCGACGTGGGTGCTTCCGGTGCGGCGAAAGAGGGGCGCTTCGGCCAGGGCTTCGACGGCCGAAGCGACGGCGGGGAAGGGAACGGACCAGTCCACCGGCAGAGCCTCCCCGGTCCCTTCCACCTCTTTCCTTGCGACGAGTCCCGTCGAGGCCGTAGTGATGAGGCGGTTTCGCAGGGGGATGCCGGGCCGAAAGACCCGCCTTCGCAGGGTGATCTTCCCGGGCACAGCCTCCAGGGAGGCGACGTCGTCCCGGGAGAGAATCCTCCGTCGGCAGAAGAGGTGGCCCAGGGCCCAGAGATCCTCCTCGCCCGGCGTGAGCACGACGGTCGCTTCCTCCCGGCCGTCGACTTCGAGAACACAGGGTTTTTCCAGGAGCAGTTCGTCCTCGGTCCGACTGGCCTCGCCGGAGGCGAAGACCCGCCAGATTGTCCTTTTTTCCAGAGCGTCCTTCATGGCTGTTCTCCTCTCCGACTGGTATCTTCACAGTACAGGCCAGGCAGGGTCTTTTTCCGGAGCCCGAGAAAGGGGATAAGCTTTCGTTCGGCTTTCATCGAGATGAAAGGAGTAATTTCTGTAAAAAAAGATGTTGCCTGTGCTGCGGCTCTGCCTTCTGCTTCTGGCGGCCTTCGGTGCCGACGGGACGGGCTTCTGTCGAACTTCTTGCCGAAAGAGCCGTCAGCTTGGACGGCAACCTCCTTCCGGCCCATCCCGAAGGGCAGCCGAAGATCACCGTCTTGCCCATCACCGTTCCTCCCGAAACCTCTCTGCCCTCTCATCGTCATGCCGTCGTCAATGCCGTCTTCAACAGAATCCTCGGTGTGGCGGACGGAGTCAAAGTCAGAGGGCGACCGATAGCGTCGACGGAGAACATGCCCCGGCGAAGGGACGAACCGGCCGTCACGTTCTCCTGGGACGGTCAAGCCAGTCGAGGAAGGCCTGGGCCGTGAAGTCCTCCATGCCCCCTTCAAATAGCAGATCGGCCCTGTAGGCGGGGTCTTCCGGGCCCGGGGCGAGGGTGGGGATGGCGACGACGGCCATGCCGGCCCTCAGGGCTGCCTCGACGCCGTGGGCCGAATCCTCGACGACAACCAGCTTCTTCGGCGCCAGGCCGAGGCGGCGGGCGGCTTCGAGGAAAATGTCCGGTTCCGGCTTCGGTTCGGCCACCTCCTCGGAAGAGACGAAGACGTCAAAAAAGGCGGCGATGCCGACGAGATCGACGATCTCCGTGATCACCTCCGGCGACGAGCCCGAGGCGATCGCCAGGGGAAGGCCCCGCTCCTTCAGGAGAGGAAGCAGGGCGGCCATCTCCGAAAAGAGGGGCGTCTTCTTCCGGGCCAGATCGAGATAGAGGCCGTTCTTGCGCTTCAGGAGGGTCGGGGCGTCGTCGGGGAGGTCGAAGGTCTCCCTGATTTCCTCCATCATCCGGGCGTTGCCGTAGCCGACGTAGCGGCGCTTCATCTCTTCCGTGAAGGTCACTCCGTAGTGGGCCATCAGAAGGCGGTCCGCCTCCATGTAGTTCGGTTCACTGTCGACGAGGGTGCCGTCAAGGTCGAAAATGATCCCCTCGATCCTGCCTGGTCCGGTCACAGCGTTCGCCTCCTTGGCCGATTCTGGGTCCCTTCAGGCATTCTCGCCGCAAAAGATCGGAAGGGCAAGGACCGTCATCAGGTGAAGAAAACGGTTTCTTTGAAACGTCTTCTATTAATCGCGATGATCGAGTATAATTAACCAATCCTGCCGATACAAGGAGGCTTTTTCGTGCGCAGACAGCTTCTGGTCAAACTGGCTTTCCCTGTGGCCTTTCTCTCTCTCCTTTTCGTCGTCTCTCTGGCGTCGACGCTGATCATCACCCGGGCCCAGGCGCGGGACAGCATGGCCGTCAACCTCGCCGGAAGGCAGAGGATGCTGGCCCAGAAGATGACCAAAGAGGCCCTCTCCTTTGCCCTCACCGGCGAGGACCGCTTCCGAAGTGACGCCCAGGCGACGATGAAGGCCTTCGAGGCCACCGAAGGGGCCCTCGCCTCGGGCGGCCGGGCTCCGCTGGACCTGGCGGCGGGAACGACGGCGGAGCTGCCTTCTCCGTCGGAGGCGACGGCTGCCAAGGTGGCCGCCGAGGCGCGCCTCTTCGCCGCCCTCCGGAAGGACCTGGAGGCCTTCATGGCCGACAGCGGCCAGGAGACCGTCCGGGCCCGCCTTCTGGCCGCGACGGCCGATCTCGTCGGGGCGGCCAACGCCGTGACCGTCCAGATCGAGGAAGAGGCACGGGGCCGGGTGGTCCTCCTCGAGAGGATCCAGGAGGTCTCTCTCGCCCTTTCGCTTCTCGTGGCCCTCCTCTGCTTCCTCTACTACCGCAAGGCCGTCCTCCGCCCCATCAGGGAGATGCTGGCCTTCACGGAGGGGGCCTCTCAGGGAGCGGACCTGACCTGGCGCCTCGCTCCCAGGGGAGAGGACGAAATCGCCCGCCTCGGCTTGAGTTTCAATCATTTCCTCGAGATGATCCGCCTCAACTTCTGGCGTTCCTCCCAGGGGACGCAGGATTTCCTCGCCTCCTTCCACGCCCTTTCCCGGGGGCTTCAGTCCTTCGAGGAGCGCTTTGCCCTCATGTCGACGGGCATCGAGAAGGGGACGAAGGCCGTCGGCGAGATCACCGGAGCCGTCCAGCAGCAGTACGCCTCCTCCGAGGAGATCGCCTCGACGGCTCAGGCCCTGGCCACGATGGCCGAAAACCTCAACGCCACCGTCTCCGAAGTGGTTCAGCAGGCCCGTGACGGCGAGACGGCCCTGGGAGTGACGGCTGAGGCCGTCGATTCCGCCAAGGGACAGGCCGCGGCCGTCTCCGAGAGGGCCCGGACCCTGGCCGGACAGGCCCAGGTCATCCACCAGGTCGTCCAGACCATTCAGGGCATCGCCGAGCAGACCAACCTTCTGGCCCTCAATGCCGCCATAGAGGCGGCCCGGGCCGGCGAGGCGGGGCGGGGTTTCGCCGTCGTCGCCGAAGAGGTCCGGACCTTGGCGGAAGAGAGCAAGCGCGCCGTCGTCCAGATCGGCGACAACCTGACGGGCCTCATGTCCGGCGTCGACGGCACCTCCGGCGACGTTCAGTCCATGTCGCAGGAGATGGAACAGGTCGCCGCCCGCATCGCCGAAGTGGTCCGCTCCATCGGCTCCATCCTGGAGAGGATGGAGAGCATGAACGAAGTCTCCCAGAACGTGGCAGCCAGCGCCGAGGAGCTTTCGGCCTCGTCGCAGGAGATGGCCTCCGGCGCCGAGTCGGTCTCCCGCTTCGCCACCGAGATCAACGAGGTCATCACCGAGGCGGGAGAGTCCGTAGAGACCCTGAGCGTGACGGTGACGGAACTTTCGACGACGACCAGGAAGAACGCCGCCAGCGGCGAGGCCATCCTCGATGTCCTGGCGTCGCTGAACGTGACGACCTGCGCCGAGCTGACCGAGATGGCCCGCAACGCCATCGACGCCCACGGCGCCTGGATGAGGCGCCTCAAGGCCTTCCTCGACGGGGCCCTCTGGAACAACGAGACGGACCCGACCAAGTGCCGCTTCGGCATCTTCCTCTCCACGGCCAGGCCCCCTGAGGAGACGGCCCAGGAGTGGAAGAAGATCCTCACCCTTCACGACGAACTGCACCGCCTCGGCCACGACGTGCAGCACCGCATGGCCGAAGGACGCCAGGCCGAGGCCAGGGCCGCCTACGACAAGGCCGTCGAGACGAGCCGCAAGCTGACGACCCTCCTGGAGGAGCTGATCCGGCGCTGCGACGTCAGGGGCAAGAAGGCCTCTGACGGGGAACCGGGGCTCATGGCCCTTCCCGACAGGGCCTGAGGCCGACGGAGAGATCACCTGAAAGTCCGCCCCTCCGGGGGCGGACTTTTCCTGTCCCTCCCGGCGGTGTTAGAATAAAGAGGCAACGAATCACCCCCTTTCCGTTATGCGGCCGATCAAGGTCCCTTTTCCTTCTCTTTCCTTCTCCTGTCCTGGGCTCGTCAATCTCTTGTCGTTGACGGCCCCCCGACGCCTTGCCACCCGGTCATGAAGGGGAGAATGGCGCCCTTTTTCGTCCTCTTTCCCCCCAAGATCGCGAAAGAAGATGGGCGGACCCGTCCGACAAGGAGGAGAAGGAATGAGAGGAACGTTCCGATTCAACGACGACTACGTCTACAGGATGCCCGTGCACTTCGGAGGCCACCCCTTTTATCCCGTCCGGACCCGTTACGGCGACATGACCTGCCTGGCCGTCAGCTATGAGACCGAGGCCGAGGCGCTGCTGCCCTTCATTCCCGAGGTCTTCGAACTGACGGAACCTCTCGTGAAGGTCCAGTACGCCAACAGCCGCGACGTGGAGTGGATGGCCGGCGGCGAATACCGTCTCGTCCAGGTCAGCGTGCCCGTCCGCTACCTCGGCAGGGAAGAGGAGATTCCCGGAGACTACGTCCTCGTCATCTGGGAGAACAAGGCCTGCCCCATCCTCGGCGGACGGGAGGAGGACGGCATGCCCAAGCTCTTTGCCGACATACCCTGCGAGCGTCACGTCGGCGGCCGCTGGCACAGTGCCGCCAGCTACGAGTCGCACCAGTTCCTCTCGCTGACCTTCGAGGAGGAGAGGCCCCTCTCTGAAGGGGAGATGGCCCAGTGGAATCAGGGAGGGCGGATCAACTACTTCGGCTGGCGCCATCTTCCCAACGTGGGTCGCGGCGGAGCGGCCCTGAGCCATGGGGTCCTCTACCCTCAGGAGATGAGGGCCCGTCAGGTTTTGGCGGGAAGGGGAGAGGTCCGGTGGCTGCGCCTCACCGAGGAACAGCATCCGCTGCAGTGGTTCATCATCGACGCTCTTGCGGCCCTTCCGGTGAAAAGCTATCGGCCGGCGGTGCTGATGCGGGGAGAGGCCAGACTCAACGTGGGAGATTCGAGGGTCTTATCCTGAAGGGAGAGATCGCCATGTCCGGATACTTTGAGGGTAAAGTCGCTGCCGTGACGGGGGCCGCCTCGGGAATCGGCCTGGGGCTGACGGAAGAGCTCCTCGCCCGGGGGGCCAGGGCCGTCTTCATGGGCGACCTGGAGCCCGATAAGCTGAAGGCGGCGTCGGAGCGCCTCGAGGAAGACCATCCCGGAAAGATCTTTCCCGTCCTGACCGACGTGACCCGCCAGGATCAGGTGGAGGAGCTCATCGGCGGGGCGAGGAATCTGGAGGGCCACCTCGATTTCGTCTTCAACAACGCCGGCATGGGGATGACCCTGCCGACGGAGCAGATCACCTTCGACATCTGGCGCTTCGTCGTCGATCTGAACCTGATGGGCGTCGTCTACGGCACCTACACGGCCATCCCCATCATGAGGGAACAGGGCTTCGGGCACATCGTCAACACCGCCTCCATCGCAGGGCTCGTTCCCATCCCCTACCAGGCCGTCTACGCGGCGACGAAGAGCGCCGTCATCTCCATGACGGAAAGCCTTCACTACGAGCTGAGCCCCGACGGCCTTCATTTCAGCGTCTTCTGTCCCGCCAACGTCAAGACGGCCATCTTCGGGGCCATGGCGCCGCCGCCCGATGCCATCTCCGTCGAAGATGCCGTCAAGACCATCCTCGACGAGGTGGAGCGCAAAAGCCTGATCATCGCCTTTCCCCAGATGACCCGCGACATCTACGGGCTCTACCGGACCGACCGGGAGGCCTTCGACGGGCAGATGGAGCAATTGGCCCGGGAGCGCCGCGAGAACTACCGCACCAAGGGAACCTACGTTTAGACTCCGTCCCCTCCTGTAGCGGATGGGGGCCCGTTCTTCCCGTGATTTCTTGAGGCAGGGAAGGGGAGCGTGTCGTGGCCAGAAGCAAGTGGTTTCTTGAAACGGACCTGGATCTGGAAGCCGTCATTCTTCTCATTGTCGGGACGATGCTTGCCGTGGCGGGGCTGGTCCTCTTCCTTCTCGCCGCGGGGCGGGTGCCCTATGACGAGCGGGGGCTCTACGGGGCGCTGCTTTTCGTCTTCTCCCTTCAGATCGTCCTGCTCGGCAAAACGCCCTTCGGTGACCGGCGACGCTCTCCGTCCCTTCTGGCCCTGGGAGTCGCCGTCGCTTCCGTGGGCATCGCGACGGCCTGCATTCCCGGTCTTTTCGCCTCTCTTCCTCCCTTCTTTCTGGCCCTCTCCTTCGGCCTGGGAGGACTGGTCCTTCTGGGCCGGATGATGACCGACCGGGAACTTTTCCCGGCCTGGATGAAGGCAGGCGGACTCTTGAAACGTCTTGCCCTGAGCTGCCTGACCGTCCATCTCCTGTCGATCCTCGTCGGCGTCGTCATCGCCTGGCCGGCTTTGGCCGATCTGCCCCTCAAGGCGGCGATGGCCCTCTTTTTCGGCCTCGCCGTCATCCGCCTGGCCCTGGTCCTCCAGAAAGTCTATGACCTTTATCCCCAAGGAAAGGCAAAGAATGACGGCAGCCTCATCCTTTCACCCGATCAGACCCTTCTCGTGATGACGGCCGTCTTCATGTTCCTCATCGGCCTCCTTCTCCTGCCCGTCAGTCTGGGCCTCCTCCCCTTCTCGGCCAGCGCCCAGCTGGGACTGCTGATGATCATCTTCTCCGTTCAGATGGTCGCCTTCGGCAGCACGCCCGTCGGTCCCTTCCGCCGTTCCCGGGCCCTTGTCCTGACGGGGCTCCTCTTCGCCTCCCTGGGCGTCATCTCCTGCGCCGTCCCGGGCCTCCTTGTTCCGACCCTCACGGTACTCGTCGCCGCCCTGAACATCGCCGGCGGCCTTGCGGGCCTGGCCAGGCTCGGGGTGTCCCTTTTCGGCAGAGAGCCGTCTTCTTCCGGACCGGTCCCCTCCGTCTTGAAACAGCTTGTCGCCTGCCAGCTGGTCATGAACCTCCTGGCCCTCCTCTTCGGCACGTCCATGCTCCTGCCGGGGCTCATCGGCGGCTTCCTCATCGGCGTCATTCTCGCCGCCAACGGGGCCGTCCTGCTCCTGCTTTTGAAGATCCTCATCGCTGTCGGGAGGATCAGGGAGGCCTCTGATTCCCTTTCGGCCTGAAGGGAGATGGGGCGGGGGGCTTGCGCCGCCAGGGTCATCTGTGGTACGTTCTTTTCCAGGTTCAAAGGAGCTGAGACGAGATGAGGACAGCGAGACCGACGACAATGCGCCGTTTCTGGTGGTGGCCCTTCTAGGCCGCCGCCGTCCTGTGCGTTCGGGGCTGCGGGGGACCTTCCCTCACAGCCCCTTCTTCTTTTTCTGAGGGGCCCGGGGCCCCTCCTTTTTTTGACCGATCATGAGGAGGGTTTTCACGATGAGTCGAGACGAGATGAGACGAGGATTTTTCGGGGAATACGGCGGGGCCTACGTGCCCGAAGGGCTGAAGGACCGGTTGGACGAGCTCGATAGGGCCTTCACCGAGGCCATGGAGGACGACGACTTTCAGAGGGAGTACCTGCGCCTTCTCAAGGAGTATGTGGGCCGGCCGTCGGCCCTGACGGAATGCGTCAACGTCTCCCGCCGCTACGGGGGAGGGCGCCTTTTCCTCAAGCGGGAGGACCTGAACCACACGGGAGCCCATAAGATCAACAATGCCCTCGGACAGGCCCTCCTGGCGCGGAAGATGGGCAAGAAGGAGCTCATCGCCGAGACGGGGGCGGGCATGCACGGAACGGCCTCGGCCACGGTGGCGGCCCTGTTTGACATGAAATGCACCGTCTACATGGGGGCCGTCGACGTGAGGCGCCAGGCGCCCAACGTGGCACGCATGAAGGCCCTCGGAGCCGAAGTCGTCGCCGTCGAGGAGGGGGACGCCACCCTGAAGGAGGCCGTCGACGCCGCCCTGGCGGCCTATGTGGCCCGCCCCGAGACCTTCTACCTTCTCGGATCGGCCGTCGGTCCCCATCCCTACCCGACCCTGGTCCGGGCCTTTCAGAGCGTCATCGGCCGCGAGGCCCGGGAGCAGTTCCTGGCCCGCGAGGGGCGCCTTCCCGACTACGCCCTGGCCTGTGTCGGCGGAGGGAGCAACGCCATCGGCCTCTTTTCGGGCTTCGTCGACGACCCCTCGGTGGCGCTCATCGGCGTCGAGCCGGCGGGACGGGGACTCGACACGGAAGACCACGCGGCGACCCTCGTGGCAGGCAGTCCCGGCGTCATCCACGGCTTCAAAAGCTACGTTCTCGCCGACAAGGCCGGGGAGCCCCTGCCGGTCTACTCCATCTCGGCCGGCCTCGATTATCCCGGCGTCGGTCCCGAGCACGCCTTCCTCAAGGATTCGGGCCGGGCCCGCTATGTCGCCGTCACCGACGACGAGGCCGTCGAGGCCTTCGGCGTCCTCTGCCGCCTGGAGGGGATCATCCCTGCCCTGGAAAGCTCCCACGCCCTGGCTCAGGCCCTGAAGATGCTCCCCGGCCTGAAGGCGGACGAGACCGTTCTCGTCAACCTATCCGGCCGGGGAGACAAGGACCTCGATCAGGTCCTTCCCCTGCTTGTCTGAGGAATCAGCGGAAGAAGACCCTGTTTTTTCCTGACCTTTTCGCCTGATAGAGAGCCTCGTCGGCCCGCCTGACGAGGCTCTCCAGATCTTCGGAGCCGTCGAAGACGGCTCCTCCCAGGCTGATCGTCAGGTTCAACGAGAAGCCTTCGGCCTCGATGGGGGATTCGGCCAGAGAGGCCCGGACGCGCTCGAGGATGTCCCGGGACTCTTCCGCCACCCCGGGAAGGACGAGGAGAAACTCCTCGCCGCCGTAGCGGCCCACCTCGTCATAGCTGCGGAGGGAGGCGACGAGCCTTCTGGCCGTTTCGACGAGGACGGCATCGCCGGCGAGGTGGCCGTAACTGTCGTTGAGGGCCTTGAAATTGTCGAGGTCGCCCATGGCGACGGTCAGGGCCGTGCCGAGGCGGCGCGACCGGGAGAGTTCCTTTTCCAGCCGCTCCAGGATGGTCCGTCTGTTGATGAGGCCCATCAGCCCGTCGTGGTCGGCCTGATGGCGCAGCTGATTCTGGAGCTCCACGATCCGCCGCCCCGCCTGGACGCGCAGTTTCAGCTCCTGGGCGTCGAAGGGCTTGGTCACGTAGTCGTCGGCGCCGGCCTCGAGACCGGCGACGACGCTGGCCTGATCGCCCTGGACGGTGAGGATGATGATGTAGCGGTACTGTCCCTCCTGGCTTCGCCTCAGGTGGCGGCAGATCTCGGGCCCCTCCATGCCGGGCATGATCCAGTCGATGACGGCAAGAGGCGGGGCGTCCTCATGGGTGAGGATTTGCCAGGCCTCGGCTCCTGTCTCGGCGGTGACGACCTCGTAGCCCCATTGAGCGAGGAGCGAGGCGACCATGAAGCGCGTCGTGCGGTCATCTTCGGCGACAAGGATCTTCACTCTTTCCCTCCTCTTAAAGGGCTTGAATTCCACCATCGTAACAGAAAGTGCCCCTCTCGCTCCAAGGCGTTCACCGCTTCGGCGGCCTGTCGCCAATCACTGGCAGTGATGGCCTGCTCCAGGTCTCGGGTCACCTTTTCCAGGGCCAGGGCGGCGCTGTTGGCGGCCGCCCCGCGCAGCCTGTGGGCGGCCTGGCTCAGCCTCTGACCGTCACCGGCCCCAAAGGCCTCACGGGTCTCGTCAAGCCTCTCTTCCAGATCAAGGACGAAGGTGGCGACGATTTCCAGGCAGAAGTCCCGATCGCCGCCCATGCGGCTGCAGAGGAGGTCCAGATCGACGGGGGGCGCCGAGGCCTCTCTCCCGAGCCGCCTTTCCAGGACCTCGTCGATGACGCGCCGCAGGGCCTCGGGGAGGATCGGCTTGGCCAGGTAGTCGTCCATGCCCGCTTCAAGGCAGCCCTTGCGGTCTCCTTCGAAGGCGCCAGCCGTGACGGCGATGATGGGGATATCCCGGTAGGGTGCCTCCGATCGGCGGATGAGTCCCGTCGCTTCGAGGCCGTCCATGGCGGGCATCTGGATGTCCATGAGGATCAGATCGAAGGGTTCTTCTTCAAGAAGGCCCAGGGCCTCTTCCGCCGAGGCTGCCGCCGTTCCGGTGAGCCCTAGTTTCCTCACCAGGGCGTCGGCGACGCGGCGGTTCGTGGGGCTGTCGTCGACGATGAGGACCTTGGCCCCGGGAAAAAGAGAAGGCCTGATCGACGACGGGGCCTTTGGCCGGCTCCTTTCGTCGCCGGTGAGGCCGAAGGGGAGGTCGAAAAAGAAGAGCGATCCCTCGCCGGGGGCGCTTTCGACGCCGATCGTGCCGCCCATGAGGTCGACGATTCGCTTCGAGATGGCCAGCCCCAGCCCCGTTCCGCCGTAGCGTCGCGTCGTCGTGGCGTCTCCCTGGGAGAAGTCCTGAAAGAGGCGGCTCCGTTGGGCCTCGCTGATGCCGACGCCCGTGTCGCGGACGGCGAAGCGGACTGTCACCGTTTTTTCGTCGCCGCCCTTGCGTGACAGGGAGATCAGGACCTCCC
The DNA here is from genome assembly GCA_016756725.1 of Synergistaceae bacterium. Classification (GTDB taxonomy): domain Bacteria; phylum Synergistota; class Synergistia; order Synergistales; family Aminithiophilaceae; genus Aminithiophilus. Next base: position 510,172 of record JAESII010000004.1, read on the forward strand.
CCTCGTCGGTGAACTTGATGGCGTTGTCGGCCAGATTGACCAGGACCTGACGGAGCCGGCCCCGGTCGCCGACGAGCCCTTCGGGGACGTCGGCGGAAGTGTGGATGCGGAAGGCCAGCCCTTTGCGGACCGCCCGCGGCGAGAGGCTCGACTCGATCTCGCCCAGCAGTTCCCGGAGCCGGAAGGGGCCCTTTTCCAGCTCCATCTTGGCCGCCTCGAGCTTGGAGAAGTCGAGGACGTCGTTGATGAGTCTCAGCAGGGATTGGGCCTCGCCGCGGATCGTCTCCACCTTCTCGCGGTCCTCTTCGGCGAGGGAGCTGTCGGCCAGAAGTTCGGCCATGCCGAGGACGCCGTTGAGGGGGGTCCGCATTTCGTGGCTCACATTGGCGATGAAGAGGTTCTTGGCCCGGCTTTCCTCGGTCTTCTCCGAGAGGAGCCGCTCGAGCTGGCGCTGGTAGGCGGCCCGTTCCCCTTCCGTCGCCTCCAGGTGGTCGACCTTGAGCTTCAGTTCGTCGTTGAGGTCGCTCACGAGGCGGTAGAGGCGGAGGTTGTGGAGTGTCGACGCCGCCAGGGTGAGGGTCACCGTCAGGAAGGCCCGGCCCAGATCGGTCAGATCCTCCGGTCTTTCGGCCAGAAGGGCCACGAAAAGCCCCTGGGGGCTTTCGGAGGAGCGGAGGCCGTGGAGAAGCAGATGTTCCTCCTCCTGGAGCCGGGTTCTGACGATGATTGCCTTCCCCCGTCCCAGGGCCCAGGCCACGGTGCCGTCTTCGATGAGCTCCTCCGTCTCGGCCGTGATCCGTTCCCTCTCCTTCTCGTCGGAGCAGTAGGCGAGACGGAAGTCAAGATCGTCGACGAGCCAGAAGGCCGTGGCCCTGCAGGGGATGAGGTCCGCCGCCTTTCGGGCCCTGTCGGCAAGAAAGACCTCGACGGAGTCGATCTCGTCCAGGCGGGGGACGAGGAAGGCCTCGCCCATGGCGGCCTCCATGAGACGCTCGTCGCGGAGCGATCCCGCCCCCTGCCTTTTGGGGAATTCTTCTCGACGGCCTGCGCTGCTGTCCTGTCCGTTCATGATGAGCTCTCTCCTCCGAAAAAGACGTTCATGATCTCCTCGATCTGCCGTTCTCCCTGGGCGATGAGGCCCGGCAGGGCCTCCGGTTCGAGGCCCAGGTTCTCCCAGGCCTCGGCCTTGAGGGAGGGGACGAAAAGAGAGCCGCTCGTGCCGATCTGGAGGGCCAGGGAGAGGATGTCGGCGACGTGGAGCTGGGCGGCCCCCTCGGGGGCGCCTGCTTCGGAAGGGGCGTGGTGAAAGCCCACCAGGTCGGGCAGGGGCGAGGGAATGCGCCAGGATGTCAGAAGCTCCCGGCCCAGCAGGGCGTGGTCGAAGCCGAGGAGGTCCTGTTCGGCCTCATGGAGGGGGGCCCTGAGGCGGCGGGAGAGGCGGAGGGCGCAGGTCATCTCCCGAGGAAGGCGTCGGTAGAGGAGAAGGCGGCCCAGGTCGTGGAAGAGGCCGGCCAGGAAGAAGCGCTCCTCGAGGCGGGTCTGCCCCGGCGGCGTGAGGAGCCGGGCGAAGACGCCGCAGGCGACGGCATGTTCCCAGAAGGATCGCATGCTGACGTACCGGGGGGGCACGTCGTCGAAGACATTCAGCGTCGAGACGGCCAGGGCCAGGCTGGAGAGTTCCTTCGTGCCGATGATGGCGATGGCCCGGGGGATGGACTCGATGGGGTCGGCAAAGCCGTAGAAGGAGCTGTTGACGAGCCTCAGGATCCGTGCCGACAGGCTCGGGTCCTTGCTGACCACCTCGGCGAGGTGGACCGCCGAGGTGCGGGGCGATTCGAGAAGATGACGGATCTTGAAGTAGATGTCGGGAAAGGAGGCGAGGCGGACGTCGCCGCTGACGAGGGAGGTTGCCGAAAGATCCCGTCGGCGGCAGCGGCGGATCTCCTCGAAGGAGGCCTCCTCGGCGGGAAGAATCTGGGGCTCGAAGCCCCCCTCCATCCTTTCGGCCAGCCTCTCGACACAGATCCGGTGGAGTTCGGCCATGGCCGGATGGTCACGTCTCGATGGGGGCAGGATCGTTTCCAGAAAGGCCTCGGCCCGGCCCGTCGTTTCCCGAGAGGCCTCCTTCTCCCGGGCGATCCGCTCGTCGTCGGTGCCTTCGACGGCGACGGAGAAGATCCCCCAGACCTTGAACATGCGGATCTGCCTGGCCGTCAGGGTCGTGCCCCGGGAAAGCACGAAATGGCCGGCCGAGTTCCTGAGATCTTCGGCCAGGACCATGCCTTCCTGAAGGTTGGACGTCGCGACCCGTCCCATGGCGCCCCTCCCCGCAAAATGGATGAACTCAGTGTAGGCTCTCGCCGCCGCCGAGACAACGGGAGCCCCGCCCTGACGGCAGAGACAGAAGAGCCGAGGTCCCCCGGGGGACCTCGGCTCTGGCGGTTCCTGGGTCAGCCTTTTTTCTGCGCCTTTCCCCAGCTGTCCTTGAGGGAGACGGTCCTGTTGAAGACGAGCCGCTCCGGCCTGCTGTCGTCGTCGACGCAGAAGTAGCCGTGGCGGAGGAACTGGAAGCGGTCGCCCTCTTGCGCCGAGGCCAGGCCCGGTTCGACGAGGGCCGAGACGACCTTGAGGGAGTCGGCGTTGAGGTAGTCGCGGTAATCCTTTCCCTCTTCCATGGCGTCCATGTCCTTCAAGGTGAAGAGGTGATCGTAGAGGCGCACCTCGGCAGGCAGGGCCTGGGCCGCCGAAACCCAATGGAGCGTCCCCTTCACCTTCCGTCCGTCCGGGGCCTCGCCGCCGCGGCTTTCGGGATCGTAGCGGCAGCGGAGTTCGACGATCTCGCCCTTCCCGTCGCGGATGACGTCGGTGCAGGTGACGAGATAGGCGTGCTTGAGGCGGACCTCGCTGCCCGGTGAGAGGCGGAAGAACTTCTTCGGCGGGTTCTCCATGAAGTCGTCCCGTTCGATGTAGAGCTCCCGGGAGAAGGGGATCTTGTGGTAGGTGGCTTCGGCCGCCTCGGGGTTGTCCAGGGCCTCGAGCTCCTCGACCTGCCCTTCGGGGTAGTTCTCGATGACGACCTTGAGGGGATCGAGGACGGCCATGACCCGGTTTGCGTCGCGGTTGAGCTCCTCGCGGATGCAGAAGTGGAGGAATTCGATGTCCACCAGGCTGTTGGCCTTGGAGACGCCGATTTCGAAGCAGAAGCGCCGGATCGCCGAAGGGGTATATCCCCGGCGACGGAGGCCGCTGATCGTCGGCATTCGCGGATCGTCCCAGCCCGAGACGAAACCCTCGCTGACGAGCTGGAGGAGCTTGCGCTTGCTCATGACGGTGTAGCTCAGGTTGAGGCGGGCGAACTCATACTGTCGGGGCCGGCAGGGAGCGGAGACGTTCTCGAGGAACCAGTCGTAGAGGGGGCGGTGGTCGGCGAACTCGAGGGTGCAGATCGAGTGGGTCACCCCTTCGATGGCGTCCTCGTAGCCATGGGCGAAATCGTACATGGGGTAGAGGCACCACCGGTCCCCCGTGCGGTGATGGTCCTGCTTGAGGATGCGGTACATGACGGGGTCGCGCATGTTCAGGTTGGGATGGGCCATGTCGATCCTGGCCCGGAGGACGCGGCTTCCCTCGTCGAACTCCCCTTCGGCCATGCGGCGGAAGAGATCGCGGTTCTCGGCGACGGAACGGTTGCGCCAGGGCGATTCCTTGCCCGGTTCCGTCAGGGTGCCCCGGGTGGCCCGGATCTCCTCGGCGCTCTGGTCGTCGACGTAGGCCTTGCCGGCGTCGATCAGCTCCAGGGCCCAGTCGTGGAACCGGTCGAAGTAGTCCGAGGCGAAGCGGAGGTTGGCCCAGCGGAACCCGAGCCAGCTCACGTCCTTCATGATGGACTGGACGTACTCCGTCTCCTCCTTGGCGGGGTTGGTGTCGTCGAAGCGGAGGTTGCAGTCGCCGCCGAAGGTCTCGGCCAGGCCGAAGTTGAGGCAGATCGATTTGGCGTGTCCGATGTGGAGGTAGCCATTGGGCTCCGGCGGAAAGCGGGTGACGACCTTGGAGACCCGTCCCGACGCGAGGTCGTCGCGGATGATCTGTTCGATGAAGTTTCTCCCCTGCTGCGTGCGTTCTTCCATAGGACTCTCCTCCGTTTGTGATCCTCTGTCGCTGGACTCCATTCTACCCGTCCGTCACCGTTCCATCAAAAGGTGCCCTTCGGGGACCCTCTTTATCGGGCGGAACGGCTCCGTTCCTGGTCGCGGAGCACGCGGCGGAGGACCTTGCCCAGGGGAGACCGGGGCAGCTCGTCGACGAACTCGATCTTGCGGGGCGTCTTGAAGTGGGCGAGGCGATCCCGGCAGAAGCGGATCAGCTCCCGCACCTCCGGCCTCTCGGCGTCCTCGCTGAGGACGACGAAGGCCTTGGGGACCTCGCCGCTGGTGCTGTTGGGGCTGCCGATGACGGAGGCCTCCCGCACGGCAGGATGCTGGACGAGGGTCGACTCCACCTCCTGAGGGTAGACGTTGAAGCCGCCGACGATGATCAGGTCCGTCGCCCTGTCGAGGATGGTCAGGTAGCCGGCGTCGAGACGGCCCACGTCACCCGTGTTGAGCCAGCCGTCGCGGAACCTCTCGGCCGAGGCCTCGGGGCTCCGGTAGTAGCCGGCCATGACCGACGGGCCCTGGACCCAGAGGAGACCTTCCTCTCCGTCACCGAGGACCTTGCCCTCGTCGTTGCGGATCTCGTAACGGTAGCCGGGGATGACGGGACCCACCGTCCCGAGGCGGCGCTGGGCGTAGCTGACGTTGACGGCCACGAGGGGGGAGCATTCCGTCAGGCCGTAGCCCTCGAGAATGGGCAGGCCCAGATGGGCGCGGCATTTCTCGTCCAGTCCCGGCGGGACCTTGTCTCCGCCGACGAGGACGATGCGGAGGCTCTGGGGTGCACGGCCCAGGCGGGCGGCTGCGGAACAGAGGAGGGAGACCATGGTCGGGACGGCGAGAACGACGGTGCATCCCGAAGCCTCCAGGGCCGCCAACGTCTCGCCGACGGGGAGGAAAGAGGGCAGCACAACCTGGCGGTAGCCGGCGATGAGGGGGAGGAGGGAGCAGATCCCGAAGCCGAAGGAGTGGAAGTTGGGCAGGACGTTCAGGAGCGTCTCCTCTTCCTGGAGCTCGTCGATGAAGGAGAGGGCCGTCTCGATGTTGTCGAGGAGGTTGCCGTGGCTCAAGGGGACGGCCTTGGGCTGGCCCGTCGTTCCCGACGTGGAGTAGATCACCGCCAGGGAGGGGGTGTCCAGTGACGTCTCCCGGCAGGTCAGTTCCGGCAGAGGACCTTCGATGGGAGAGGCCACGGCGGGGATGGCCAGGGGAGCGAAGAGGGGGAGCTGCTCGGCGGCGTAGTCGGGGATGACGAGAAGGGAGGGCTCAAGGAGCATCAGCGTCGAGGCGATCGTCTCCCGTCCTCCCAGAGGGTTGAGGGGGGCCACCGAACCTCCCAGGCTCCAGGCCGCCAGGGAGAGGGCGAGGGCCAGGGGAGAGTTGGGCAGCATGAAGGCCAGACGCTGCCCCTCCTTGAAGCCGCCCCTTTCCAGGGTGGTCCGGCAGGATTCCACCAGGTCAAGAAAGCGCGGCGCGGGCCACCAGTCTCCCTTCCACCAGAGCAGCGGAACGTCGCCCATCTGCTCCAGCTTGGCAAAGACGGTTTTCTCCAGTCTCTCCGTCATGGCAAGGCCTCCTTAGTTTGTCGAAGTCTAGGGGTTTGAGCGGGCCATGAAGAAGTCGCGCCTCAGGCCCGCCATGGCCGTACGGGGTGCCAGAAGGATCAGCTCATCGCCCGGTTCGATCCGCGTCTCCCCCGAGGGGTTGTAGACGACGTGGTCATCCGATCCGTGAATGGCGATGACGATGGCGTTGTAACGGGATCGCAGCGGGGCCTCCCGAAGGGTCTGTCCCGCCAGGGAACTGCCGTCGACGACGCGGAAGGAGTCAAAATCGAGATCGAGTTCCCGGGAGATGTTGATGAGCTCGAAGAAGTCGGCCACGGCCGGGCTCAATGCCGCCCGGGCCAGAGCGGCGGCCCCGGACCGCACCGGATTGATGACCTTGTCGGCCCCGGCCCGGTAGAGGGTGTTCACGGCCTGGACGTCTCCGGCGCGGACGACGATGCGCAGATCGGCCTTGAGCGCCTTGGCCGAGAGGGTCACGTAGACGTTGTCGGCATCTTCCGAGAGAGCCGCCACAAGGCCCTTGGCCCGATGGATGCCGGCCTTTTCGAGGATCTCCTCCCGCGTCGCATCGCCGACGACGACGGGCCAGTTCGTGTTCTGGATTTCCTCGACGCGGCGGGTGTCAGTCTCGACGGCGACGAGCTTTTCGCCGGAGGAGGCGATCTGTTCGGCCACCTGGAGTCCGACGCGGCCGAGACCGCAGATGATCCAATGGTCCTTGAGCCGTTCCAACCCGCTCTCCCTCCTTTTGCCCAGGGCGTGGAGCATGCGCTCGACGACGATGGTCTGGGTCAGTTTGGCCACGGCGACACCGACGGTGCCGACGGCGGCGATGATGTAGACGACGAGGAAGAGCTTCGCCTCCGGCGTCAGGTGAGGCGGGGCCTCGTAGCCGACCGTCGTCAGGGTGGTGACGACGTAGAAGAGGGCGTCGACCCAGGAGAGGCCGGCCAGCAGGTGGAACCCCAGGGCGCCGACGGCGATCAGTCCCGAGGCGACGACAAGCCAGGCGAGCGGTTTGGGCTGTTCTTTCACGGGCCTCCTCCTGACGTCGGCGACTTCTTGGTCCAGGCACTTCCAAAAATCAAGAGACATTTTATTATAATAGGAACAGAGGACATTGTTATCCCCTCAAATCGAAAAAAATGTCCTCAAGGAGGCTGATCCGATTGGCTCATTTTTCCGTGGCGACCTTCAACGTCAACTCCGTCCGCTCCCGGATGCCCGTCCTGGAACGGTGGCTTCCCGACAACCCCGTCGACATTCTCTGTCTGCAGGAGACGAAGGTCGTCGACGAGGACTTTCCCGTACAGGCCTTTTCGGACCTGGGCTATGCCGTCGCCTTCCGGGGTCAGAAGGCCTACAACGGCGTCGCTCTGGCCAGCCGCAGGGAGCCCGACGAGGTCGTCTACGGCTTCGGTGACGGTCTCGAGCCCGATGACGGGCCCCGTCTCGTCCGGGCCCGTTTCGGCGATCTTGTCATCACCAACAGCTATGTCCCCCAGGGCAAGAGCATCGATCATCCCGATTTCGAGTACAAGAAGGACTTTCTCCGCCGCCTGGCGGCCCTCTTCGACGCCGAGAGGAAGCGGGGCGGCCACCTGCTCTGGGTGGGCGATCTCAACGTCGCCCCCACCGAAGAGGATGTGACGAACCCGTCCAACAAGAAGGACCACGTCTGTTTCCATCACTCCATCCGGGAGCTTTACGCCGAGATCGTGGCCGGCCGTTTCATCGACGTCTTCCGGCGCCACCGTCCCGACCCGGGAGAATACTCCTTCTGGGACTACCGGGTCAAGAACGCCCTGGAGCGCAACATCGGCTGGAGGATCGATCACGTCCTCGCCTCGCCCGAGCTGGCCGAGCGCTCCCTGGACTGCTACGTCGACCGCGAGCCGCGGGCCTGGGAGAAGCCCTCGGACCACACCGTCGTCGTCGCCCGCTTCAGGGAATGAGGCAGGCCGTCTCTCTGCCGGGGACCCTCGGCGAATGGGTCCAGGGCTGGCTTCTGCCCGACGGAGAGGCCCTGGTGAGCCTTGTCGTTCCCTGGAGAGGGACGGTCCGCGTCGGTGACGATCTCAAAGGGCCTTTACCTCCCAAGGCCGGCCGCGCCCTTGCCCTGGCCCGGGAGCGGCTGGGTTTTCCCGCGCTGGGCGCCTGCCTCGACAACCCTCTGCCGACCGGGAAGGGGCTGGCCTCCTCGACGGTCGACGTCTGCGGCATCCTGGCCGCGGCCTCCCGCCTCAGTGAGCTTCCCTGGGGCGACGAGGAGATTTTCGCCCTGAGCTGTGCCGTCGAGCCCTCCGACGGGACCCTCTTTCCCGGTCTGGCTCTCGTCGACCATCTCCGGGGGCGCCTGATCGAGCGTCTTCCGCCCCCGCCGCCCCTCGTGGCGGTGGCCCTCATTCCGCCCCGCCGTCTCGACACGGAGAGCTACCGTGATGACCGCTCCTTTCTGGAACGTCTCCGCCGGAGGGCGCCGGAGCACCGGCGGGCCTACGATCTCCTCCGCCGGGGCCTGCTGGCAAAAGACTGCGTCCTCGTCGCTCAAGGGGCGACCCTCTCGGCGCGGACCCAGCAGGCCCTCCTGCCCCGTCCCGAGTGGCCCCTCCTGGAGCGAGGTCTCGGCCTTCCCGGCTCTCTCGGTATCGCGTTGGCCCACTCGGGGACGGCCTCGGCCCTTCTCTGCCGGGACGCTCAGGCGGCCGAGTCGGCCCGTTCCCTTTTTCGTCCCCTCTTCGACGGTGACCTTCTCCTCTTCGAACCCTGTGGAGGCGGCCCGACCTGGGATTGGCAGGCAGCAACGACACTCCAAGGAGGTGTTTCCCCATGAAGAGATCCTTTCTGATCCAGTTTCTTCTCGCTTTTGTCCTGTCCCTCTCCGCTTTCGTCCTCCCCCTTGAGGCGGCGACCTATCGAGCCGACAGCAGCCGGACGGGGGTCTTCGTGCCGGGGCAGGCTGTGACCGGCCGGCCTCTCTGGACCTTTGAGGCCGAGGGTTCCGTGGTGGCCTCGCCCATCGTCGTGGGCTCGACCCTCTACGTGGGCAGTCACGGGGGCTGGTTCTACGCCCTCGAGGCCGCCACGGGGCGCCAGGTCTGGGCCGTCTCGCTGGGCGGTTCCGTCGTCGCTTCGGCGGCCTACGCCGACGGAAGGCTCTACGTCGGCACCGATTCGGGAACCTTCACCTGCCTCGACGCCGCCACCGGTGAGGCTCTCTGGCGCTACAGCGGCGAGTGGTCCTTCCGGTCCGCTCCCGCCGTGGCCGGCGGCGTCGTCTACGTCGGTGACCTGGGCGGCACCATCATGGCCCTCAGGGCCTCGACGGGAAGGCCTCTCTGGCGCTTCTCGTCGGACCGCTGGTTCACGGCCTCGCCTCTTCCCGTGGGCGATCTCGTCTTCGTCGGGAGCCACGGCGGGCGCTTCTCGGCCCTTGAGGCCGCGACGGGCAAGGAGGCCTGGGGCGGTGCCACGGGAGGCCCCGTCGACGTGACGGCCTCCCATCGAGAAGGCATCGTCTATTACGGCAGCGCCGACGGCTGTCTCTACGCCGTTCAAGTCCACAAGGTCATCCCCCAATGGCAGTCCTGCGTGGACGAGGGCATCTCGACGGCCATTGCCCTTTCCGGCGACCGGGCCTATTTCGGCACCTTCGGCGGCGGTCTCTACGCCCTCGATCTCAAGGAACGGGGACGGGTCCTCTGGCGCTTTGCCGTCGAGGGAGCCATCCTGTCCGATCCGGCTGTGGAGGGAGGAAGTCTCTACTTCGGCGGGGCCGACGGCAGGATCCACCGCCTCGAGGCCGCCACGGGAAGGGAGCTCTGGAGCTTCGACGCCGGTTCGGAAATCGTCGCCGGCCCCGTGCTCTGGCAGGGCAGGCTCTTCTACGGGACGACGGGGGGCGTCGTCGGCGCCCTCCAGTAGCGCCTTCCGGCGGGACGGCCGGCCCCTTGGCGGCCCGAAAAGGTGCCCTCGCGGTCCCGTCTCCGCCCCGTCATGTTACTTTTGGATGACATGCCTTGACAGACAGGGAACTTCTTGCTAAACTTAATTCTATCAATCGCGTCCGACTATAGTTCACTTGTCCCTTGAAGGGGGCGTGCCGCATGTGCTGGCTTGCCCCCTCTTGTTTTCTGAACTTGCCCTCATCAGGCAAGGTCCGCGATTCCGCGCTGTCGGGGCAGATGGCTCCCTCCCGGAAGTCGTGTGGGGCCGACGGGCTTCGTCCTCAAGGTGACGACAGTTCCTTCGACCTTGTTGTTGTGCAGTGATAACGCCTAAAGGAAAGGTGATCGGATGAACGTACGAACAGGAGCGGCACAGGCCGTAAAAACCCTGGAGACCCTTGGCGCCGACGTCGTCTTCGGCATTCCCGGAATTCACAATCTCGATCTTTACGACGCCCTTCTCGACTCCCCCCTCAGACATATCGCCACCCGCCACGAACAGGGCGCGGCCTTCGCGGCCGACGGCTACGCCCGCATGACCGGCCGTCCCGGCGTCGCCCTTCTCATCACCGGGCCGGGTCTGACCAATGCCTTCACGGCCATGGCCCAGGCCTATCACGATTCGGTCCCTCTCCTCGTCCTTTCCAGCGACGTCCCCCGCACCTACGGCGGCGGGAGGACGGGCTTCCTCCACGAACTGCGCGATTCCCAGGGCATGGCCCGTCTCGTCTGCAAGGAGAGCCTTTCCGTCAAGGACCTCTCCGACATCGCTCCGGCCCTGACCCGGGCCTGGAGGATCTGCCGTCAGGGGCGGCCCGGTCCGGTTCATGTCGAGATTCCTCTCGATCTCCTCTCCCAGAGGGCGCCCTTCGACGATCCCGAGCCTCTCTTCCTCCCCTCTCACCCTCTCCCCACGGAGAAGGCCTTTTCCGATGCCGTCGACCTCCTCAAGGAGGCATCTCATGTGGCCATCATCGCCGGAGGAGGGGCCCGTCGGGCCGAGGGCGGACTGCAGCGGCTGGCCGAGCGCCTGGCCGCTCCCGTGGCGACGACCTGCGCCGGCAAGGGACTGCTCGACGACGGCCATCCCCTGAACCTGGGCACGACACTCCACCTCGCGCCGGTGCGGGCCTTTCTCGAGTCGGCCGACGTCCTTGTCGTCATCGGCTCCGAGCTCTCGCCCACCGACCTCTGGGAGGCTCCCCTCCGTCCGCGGGGCAAGGTGATCCGCGTCGACCTTGATCCTGCCCTCTTCACGGCCTCACCGAGGACGGACGTTCCCCTCGCCTCCGACAGCAAGGCCGTCGTCGAGGCGCTCCTCGGCGCCCTCGGCGAGAAGGATGTCTCCCTTGAAGAGCGGGGAAAGACGGTCCAGCGCCTCCTCGTCGAGGCCCGGGCCTCTCTGCCGGCCGTTACCGGCTTCGGCCCCCTTTTCGACGAGGTCGGCGACTTTCTCGCCTCCTTCCGGCGGGTCCTGCCTGAGGAAGGGGTTCTTTTCGCCGACATGACGACGCCGGCCTATCTGGCCCTGAGCGAATTTCCCCTGAACCGGCGGGGACGCTTCCTCCATCCCGTCGGCTTCGGCACCCTGGGCTGGGCCCTTCCGGCCGCCCTCGGCGCCCGGGCCGCCGACAGGAAGCGGCCCATCGTCGTTCTCGCCGGCGACGGGGGATTCCAGTTCTCCCTCCAGGAGCTTGCCCTTGCCGTCGAGGCCGATCTGCCTCTCGTCATCGTTCTCTGGAACGACGGCGGTTTCGGCGAGATCCGCCGCAATGAGGAGGCCCGTCACGAGGGAAGAACCGTCGCCGTCGACCATCAGGTTCCCGATTTCGTGGCCCTCGCCAAGGCCTACGGCGTCAAGGCCTGGTCCGTGGCGGGTTCTTCAGAGCTGGAGAGCTCCCTGGCGACGGCCCTGGCCGACGGCGGGCCCGTCCTGATCGACTACCGCGTCGGAGGTGACCGGTAATGACCATCGGAGGACTGCGCGAAGCCGTCACCCGGGTTCAGCCCTATGTCCCCGGCAAGACCATCGAAGAGGTGAAGCGGACGCTGGGCCTGAAGGAGATCATCAAGCTCGGCTCCAACGAGAACCCCTACGGCCCCTTTCCCGAGTCGGTCCGGGCCATGACGGAGGAGCTGAAGAACCTCAACCGCTACCCCGACGTCTCCTTCGAGCGGATCAAGGGCCTCCTCGGCGATCTCCAGGGTCTTCCGTCCCAGTGTTTCGCCCTCTCCCACGGGGCCGAAGGCATGCTCCAGACCATGGGCAAGTGCTTCATCGAGCCCGGCGACGAGGTCGTCCTGCCGGCGGCCACCTACAGCCTCTATCTGGAAATCACCCGTCTCATGGGGGGCGTCCCCGTGCCGGTGCCTCTGGCCGAGGGGTTTCGGGCCGATCCGGAGGCGATTCTCAGGGCCATCGGCCCCAAGACGAAGCTCATCTGGCTGGCCAACCCCAACAACCCCACGGGGACGGCCTGTGACGTCCGGGCCCTGGAGAGGCTCATCCGGTCCCTGCCCCGGGAGGTCTGGCTCATCCTTGACGAGGCCTATGCCGAATTTGCCGACGCCGCCCTCCTGCCCGACCGGCGGCACCTCATCGAAGAGGGGTGCAACGTCATCGCCATCAGGACCTTCTCCAAGGCCTGGGGGCTGGCCGGCGCCCGTCTCGGCTACGCCATGGCCCGGCCCGAGATGGTGACCGTCATCGACACCGTCAGCGAGCCCTTCAACGCCAACCGCGTCGCCCTCGCCGGCGCCCAGGCCGCTCTCGTCGAGGGCCGGCCTTCCTACGAGAAGGCCCTGGCCACGATCCTCGCCGACCGGGCCTGGCTCGCCGCCGAGCTTGCACGACGGGGCTGCTGCGTCGTTCCCTCCCAGACGAACTTCCTCTTCTTCGAGACGCCCTACAGCGCGTCCGAACTCTCCCAGGCCCTTCTCGAGCGGGGCGTCATCGTCCGGTCCTGCGAGGGCTGGGGTTTCGATCGGGCCATCCGGGTCAGCATCGGCACCACCGAAGAGACGAGGCGCTTCGCCTCCCTTTTCGGCGACGTCCTCGACGATTTCCGCAAAGGGGTGAGGCACCATGGTTGAGTTTGACGCCGTCAGCAAGGTCTACGAAGACGGAACCCGTGCCGTAGACGCTCTCGATCTTTCCATCGCCAAAGGCGAATTCGCCGTTCTCATCGGACCGTCGGGCTGCGGCAAGACGACGAGCCTGAAGATGATCAACCGCCTTGAAGAGTGCACGGAAGGGCGCATCCTCGTCGACGGCAAGGACATCCAGGACGTCGATCCCGTGACGCTGCGCCGCAACATCGGCTACGTCGTCCAGGACATCGCCCTCATGCCCCACCTCTCGGTGGGGGAGAACATCGCCACCGTCCCCCGTCTTTTGGGCTGGAAGAAGGCCAAGATCGCCGGCCGCGTCGACGAGCTTCTGGCCATGGCCGGCCTGGAGCCGAAGAAGTACCGCTACCGCCTTCCCGATCAGCTCTCGGGCGGTCAGAAACAGCGCATCGGTGTTCTCCGGGCCCTCGCGGCCGATCCCGACGTCATTCTCATGGATGAGCCCTTCGGCGCCCTTGATCCCCTGAGCCGGGACAAGCTCCAGTCAGAGCTGCTGGAGATGCAGAAGGCCGTTCAGAAGACGATCGTCTTCGTCACCCACGACATGGATGAGGCCCTCAAGATGGCCGACAAGGTCATCCTCATGCGTCGGGGCAGGATCGAACAGATGGGTTCTCCGGAGGAGATCCAGGAGAATCCCGCCAGCGACTTCGTCCGCAACTTCCTCGGCGAGGACCGCCTTGCCCAGATCACGCCTGACATGGGCATCGAGAGCCTCGTCCAGGACCCCTACCTGCGCGTTTTGGCGACGCAGAAGGCCGCAGCCGTCCTCGACCAGATGGAGGACCTCAATCTCGACACGGCCCAGGTCGTCGACGACAAGGGCAAATGGGTCGGCATGGTCGTCCCCAGGAGGGCCAAGGCCCTGGCCCGCGACGGAGGCACCATCGCCAAGGCCGTCCGCAAGGACCGCCGCCTCAATATCGAAGAGGCGACCATCAGCGATGCTGCAGCCATGCTGGCCGACATGGATCTGCCCGTTCCCGTCCTCGACGGCAGGGGACACCTTCTGGGCATCGTCGACTCCTCGGGCATCGCACGGCTGGCCATCGGACGGCTCTGCCGCAAAGGAGGTGAGACCCGATGACTCAGCGCAGCCTCTGGGATCTGTTCATCACCTACGTGGCCCGCTCCTATCCGCGGATCCTCATGTTGACCTGGCAGCACCTCTACATCTCGGGGATCGCACTGGCCATCACCCTCGTCATCTGCATCCCCCTGGGCATCTACCTGACGCGGAACGAGAAGCTTGCCCCCTACGTGATCGGCCTGGCCAACGTCTTCCAGACCATTCCGAGCCTGGCCCTGCTGGGTTTTCTGATCTTCGTCTTCGGCATCGGCAACGACAACGCCATTGCCGCCCTCGTCCTCTACGCCATGCTGCCCGTGATCCAGAACACCTACACGGGGCTCAGGAACGTCCCCCCCTCGCTGATCCAGGCCGCCCGAGGCATGGGCATGACGGAACGGCAGATCCTCCTCAAGGTTCAGCTGCCTCTGGCCCGTCCCGTTTTGATCGCGGGCATCCGCGTCGCCACCGTCTGGGTCATCGGCACGGCCACCCTGGCCGCGGCCATCGGCGGCGGCGGACTGGGACGGCTCATCTTCTCGGGGCTTGCCTCGATCCGCAACGAAGTCATCCTGGCCGGCGCCATCCCGGCGACGATCCTGGCTCTCCTCGCCGATCAGTGCCTCAAGATGCTGGAGAACTACTACAGCCCTGAAACGAGGGCCAAGCGCCTCGCCCGGCTGGGGCCCCTCGAGCCGGACAAGCCCTGGGACAGCGACCAGGATGAGACGGTCCTGGCCGACGAAACGGAAGAAAATGAAGAGGCGGCCTCCGAGAGTCCGTCCGACGTCGACAAGACGAAAGGAGAGGATGTTTCATGAAGAAAGGGACACAACGATGGGTTACGGTGCTGCTTTCGGTGACTCTGGCCCTGGTCATCTGTGCCGCCCCGCTGACGGCGGCCTATGCCGACGACGATCCCATGAACTACAAGGGCAAGGTGCGCGTCGGCGCCCAGACCGTCAACGAGGCCATCGTCCTGGCCTGGATCGCTGGCCTTCTCATTGAGGAACACACCGGCCTCAAGGCTGAGATGATCACCGAATTCGCCGCCTCCTCGGTGGTCCACCAGGCCATGGTCGCCGGTGAGCTCGATGTCTACGTCTCCTGGACGGGGACGCAGCTCACGGGCATCCTCCGCTATGAAGGCCCCAATCTCTCCGGCGAGGAGACCTTCCGCCGCGTCAAGGAGGGCTTCGAGGAACATTTCGGCTTCACCTGGGCCAAGCCCCTGGGTTTCAACAACACCTACGTCATGACCGTGCGCCGCGAGACGGCCGAGAAGTACAACCTCAAGAAGGCCTCCGACCTGGCCCCTTACGCCGCCGACTGGAAACTCGGCTGTGACGAGAACTTCGACACCCGTCCCGACGCCTATCCCGGCTGGTCCGAGCTCTACGGCATCAAATTCAAGGACATCCTGCCCATGCAGTACTCCATCATGTACCGGGCCATCGCAAACAAGGAAGTGGACGTCATTCCCGCCTACTCGACGGATTCCCGCATTCCCAAGATGGATCTGGTCATGCTCGAAGACGACAAGGAGTTCTTCCCCGACTACAGCGCCGGCTACGTCATCGACATGAAGTTCCTCGAGAAGTACCCCAAGGTCCTGGATATCCTCGAGAAGCTGAGCGGCACCATCGACGAAGAGACGATGGCCAAGATGAACAGCCGTTTCGATGACGGCGAAGAGGCCGAAGACATCGCCCGCGACTATCTCGTCAGCGTGGGGCTGATCAAGGAGTAACCCCTATCCCGGTGCGCGGGGCACAGGCTCCGCGCACCGGCAATTCTCCCTTCCGTCCTCCTTTTACTGAATCGATTTTCACTTGCCTCTCAGCCGTTGCCGCGCGGCGCCTTGACCGTCAAAGGCCGCCTCAGGTTCTTCTTCGGCTGGCGCCGGGAGAAGGCACAACCCAACCCAGAAGGAGTGGTTTTTTGCGCTATCTGACGACGAAACTGACGAAGATGCTGCTCGGCCTTGCCCTGGCTCTGGTTCTTGCGGTGACCCCCATGGCAGGCGCCTTCGCCGACGAGGCCATGAGCTATGAGGGGAAGGTGCGCATCGGCGCCCACCGCGTCAACGAGGCCATTGTCCTCGCCTGGATGAGCAAGCTCCTCATCGACGAGCATTCGAGCCTGAAGACGACAATCAACACCGATTTCAGCGCCTCTTCCGTTCTCCATCAGGCCATGGTGGCCGGTGAGCTGGACATCTACCCCAACTGGACGGGGACGCAGCTGACGGGAGTCCTCCGCTACGAAGGGCCCAAACTCTCCCGCGAGGAGACCTTCCGCTACGTCAAGGAGAACTTCGAGAAGGAGTTCGGCTACACCTGGACGCAGCCACTGGGCTTCAACAACACCTACGTCATGGTCGTGCGCCGCGAGACGGCCGAGAAGTACAACCTCAAGAAGGCCTCCGACCTGGCCCCTTACGCCGCCGACTGGAAGCTCGGCTGCGACGAGAACTTCGACACCCGGCCCGACACCTATCCGGGCTGGTCCGAGACCTACGGCATCCGGTTCAAGGAAGTCATCCCCATGCTCTACTCCATCATGTATCAGGCCATCGCCAAGGAGGAAGTGGACGTCGTGCCCGCCTATTCGACGGACTCGCGCATTCCCAAGCTCGACCTGGTCATGCTCGAAGACGACAAGGGCTGGTTCCCCGACTACAGCGCCGCCTACGTCATCGACATGAAGCTCCTTGACAGGTACCCTCGGGTTCTCGCTATTCTGGAACAGCTGAGCGGCACCATCGACGAAGAGACGATGGCCCGTCTCAACAGCCGCTATGACGACGGAGACGAGCCCGAAGACATCGCCCGGGACTATCTTGTCAGCGTGGGGCTGATCGGCAGTTAGCTCCTTCCCGTCAGGGCAGCTGGTGATTCTGGTGGGGGGGCTTCGGCCCCCCCTGTTTCAAGGGGGAAAGACTCCCGCAAGGGGAGGTGGCAGTGATGGCAGCAAAGAGTTACGGAGCTGTCCGCCTTGACGTCGATCTCGGCGAGGGCTCGACCGGCAGGAAAACTCTCGACGGAGCCTCGCTCCGTCCCTGGATCGGCGGCGTGGGCACGGCCTGTTCCATCCTTTACGACGAACAGGCCCCGGGCCTCGATCCCCTCGCCCCGGAGGCGCTTCTGATCATCGCCACGGGGCCTCTCACGGACCCGGCCGTTCCCGGCGGCGGCAGCCTGGAGATCTGCGGCAAATCGCCCCAGACCGGGGCCTGGTCGGAGTCGCGCCTCGGCACCGATGCCGGCATCGCCCTGAGAAAGGCCGGCGTGGACATCGCCGTCATCAGGGGGAGAGCCGCCAGGCCGTCGGCTCTCGTCATCGACGACGACTGCATCGAAATCATCGACGCAGCGATGCTGAAGGGGATGACCACTTCCCGGCGCGAGGCGGTCCTCGCCTCGAAGTTGGGCGAGGGTTTCGAGATCCTCTCCATCGGCGAGGCCGGCGAGAGGCTCGTTCCCTTCGCCGCCGTCATGTGCGGCCATCGGGCCGCCGGGCGGTGTGGCATGGGGGCCGTCATGGGAAGCAAGAACCTTCTGGCTCTGGCCATCCGGGGAAGGGGAACCCTCGCCAAGGCCAGCCCGGGACGGTGGGCGTCGGCGATCCGCAAGGCCCAGGCCAAGGTGAGAGCCCACCCGACGTCAGCCGAGTTCACCCGCTACGGCACCATGGGCGGCATGCCCTACAGCGATGCCTCCGGCGATTTCCCCAGCAGGAACTGGCTCTCCAACAGCTCCGGCAAGGGCCAACAGATCTTCGACAGCTACTACGGCCGCCACTTCCGGAAGGCCGTCGGCTGTTACCGCGGCTGTCCCCCCGTGCGGTGCGGTCGCAAGGTCCTCGTCCCCGACGGGCCCTTCGAGACCCCCCTCCACGACGGGGGCGAATACGAGTCGGTCAGCGCCTTCACGGCCTTCGTCGACGGCACCGACGTTGACGCCGCCATCCGGGCCTCCTACCTCTGCAACGAGTACGGCCTGGACACGATCTCCTGCGGCGCCGTCATCGCCTTCGCCATGGAGTGCCGCGAGAAGGGGCTCCTCGATGAGTCCCTCATTGAGGGATTGGACCTCTTTTGGGGCAACGGCTCCGTCCTGCCCCGCCTCGTCGAGGCCATCGCCCGCCGGGAAGGGCTGGGAGAGCTCCTCAGCCTCGGCGTCCGCGCCGCGGCGCAAAGGCTCGGTCCCGACGCTTTGGAGGCCGCCGTCCACGTCAAGGGCCTGGAGGGGCCCGCTCACGATCCCCGGTCGGGCAAGCTCCTGGCGTTGACCTACGGCACCAACAACCGGGGCATGTGCCACATCCACCCCATCGAGGCCAAGGCCTTCGACTGCGACAAGCAGAGCTTCGGCCTCACCGCCTACGGACTCCCCGATC
Organism: Synergistaceae bacterium; assembly: GCA_016756725.1. Classification (GTDB taxonomy): domain Bacteria; phylum Synergistota; class Synergistia; order Synergistales; family Aminithiophilaceae; genus Aminithiophilus. Next base: position 528,437 of record JAESII010000004.1, read on the forward strand.
CCGAGACGGTCCATCCCTGGGACGAAGAGGGCAAAGGGGAGATCGCGGCCAGGCTTCAGGATTACGGCACCCTCTTTGAGATGTTCGCCACCTGCAAGTTCTACGGCTACTGCGGCCTCGAACTCGACGACTTCGCCGAAATGATCGAAGCCGCCACGGGGTGGGATGTGACGGCTTCGGAGCTTCTTCTGGCAGGCGAGCGGGTCAACACCCTCCAGCGCCTCTTCAACCTCCGCGAGGGCCTCACCGCCGCCGACGACCGCCTCCCCGACCGGGTGCGGCAGGTCCCCTCCTTCGGCCGCTACTCCGGAGAGGAGCGCTGCGCCATCGCCGACTATGAGAGGATGCTCGCCGACTACTACGAGGCCCGGGGCTGGGACGAGCAGGGACGCCCCAAAGAAGAGACCCTGCGCCGCCTCGGACTGGCCTGAAGGAAGAGCCCCCGCCGTTCGGCGGGGGCTCTTCCTTCAGGGATTCTCGATGGCGAGCCGGTAGAGTTCCAGCAGGGGGCCGTCATCGACGGGCCGCACCGTTCTCCGGCGGTGAAACCCCAGCCGCGTCAGCCGGGCGATGGAGGGGCCGTCGTCGGCCACGAGGGGGCGGATGCGAAGCCGGACCGTCTCCGGAGCCATGGCGCCGCCGGTCAGGAGACGGCGTCCCGCTCGGCGGGGAAGGTCTCGTGCTCGCCGCTTCTGATGATCCTCTCCAGAGCCGTCACGGTCCGCTCCACCTCGTCGAAGCTGTTGTAGAGGGCCACCGGCGCCAGGCGGATCACCCGGGGCGGGCGGAAGTCGGGGATGATGGCCCGCCCCTTGAGAGCCTGACAGATCCGCCACCCCTCGTCATGCTCCAAAGCCACATGTCCGCCCCGTCGGGCTGCCTCGCGGGGCGTTCCCACGGTGAAGCCCAGCGGGGCGAGCCGGCTGTCGGCGAGGTCCATGAGAAAGTCCGTCAGAGCCAGCGACTTGGCCCGGACCGCCTCGATCCCCGCCTCGGCGAAGAGGGAAAGAGCCCCCTCCAGAGACGCCGCCGAGAGAATGGGCGGCGTTCCCATCTGCCAGCCTCCGGCGCTCTTTGCGTGGTCGAAGTGAAGGGCCATGTCGAACTGGCGTTCCTTGACGTAGCCGAACCAGCCGGCCAGGCCGGGGTCGCGAAAGAAGTGGCGGCGGTTGACGAAAAGCCCCGCCGGAGACCCGGGGCCTCCGTTGAGGTGCTTGTAGGTGCACCAGAAGGCGAAATCGACGTCGTCGTCGTCGAAACGGTGAGGCACGGCGCCGACGGAGTGGGCGCAGTCAAAGCCGATGACGATGCCCCTCTCGTGGGCGGCCTCGGTGAGGCGGGCCATATCGAGGAGCTGGCCGCTTTTGTAGAGCACGGCCGGGAGCAGGACGAGGGCCACCGTCTCGTCCATGAGGGCGATGAGCGAATCCTCGTCGAGGGTCCGGCCGTCGGCGCTCCTGGCCAGGATCAGGTCCGTCTCGGGATCGCCGCCGCGGAGGGCGATCTGGCTGGCCAGGGCATAGAGATCGGAGGGGAAGTTGAGTTCGTCGGCCAGAATGCGCCGCCGCTTTCCCTCGGGGCGAAAGAAGGTCGCCACCAGGGAGTGGAGGTTGGCCGTCGTCGACCCCACCATGACCACCTCATCCGGCGCGGCTCCCACGAGAGGGGCCATGGCGGCTCCGATGCGCTCCCCGCAGGAGAACCAGTCGGGCTCGGCGTCGAGCCAGCCGCCGATGGCCTTGCTGCGCCACTCCGAGGCCGCCTTTTCCAGCGAGGCCAGGGCGTCGACCGACGCCAGCCCCAGCGAGTTGCCGTCAAGATAGATCGTGCTGTCGGGAATGTGGAAGCGGCTGCGGAAACGTTTCAGGCCGTCGGCCTCGTCGAGGCGGCGCGCCCGCTCCTTCTGTTCCATGGCGGTTCCCCCTTCCTGAAGAGCGTCCCTCCCGGTCGGAAGGGATCGCCCTTTCGGCTAGAATTATAGGAGTTTCCCCGGCCTCTGGCCACGGAGGGCCGGGGCAATCGTGAAAGGAGGCGACAGAGATGAACAGGACTGTCCTGGTCCCTCTCGCGGAGGGATTCGAGGAAATCGAGGCCGTCACCGTCATCGACGTCCTCAGACGGGCGGGAGTGACCGTCGTCACCGCTTCCGTCGGCGACGAGCCCGTCAAGGGCGCCCACGGCCTTTCCGTCGGGACGGACATGATGCTTGAGGCCTGCCGTCACCGGACCTTCGACGCCATCGTCCTGCCCGGCGGAATGCCCGGCGCCGTCCATCTGGCCCAATCCCCGGTCCTGGAGGCCATGGTGAGGGAACAGGCCCGGTCGGGCCGGCTTCTGGCGGCCATCTGCGCCGCCCCGGCCGTCGCCCTCCAGGGCTGGGGACTCCTGAAGGGAAGAGGCAAGGTCGCCGCCTACCCGACCTTCCGGGAGCGCCTCGACGAGGAAAACCGTTCCGACGAAGGACTCTCCGTCGGAACGGGCCTCATCACCGCCGCCGGTCCGGGCCTGGCCATGGACTTCGCCCTGGCCCTCGCCGCCGCCCTGACGGGACCGGAAAGGGCCGAAGAACTGGCCCGGGCCATGCTCGTCCGCTGAAAAGGGATCGCCTGCCCCGGGGCAGGCGATCCCTTTTGTCCGGCGTCGGCTCGGCCTTCCTTCTTTTCGCGCCGCCTCGGTGATAAGCTGGACGAAGAAACGTCTAACCTCAAGGAGGTCCTGCCATGCCGTCCTTTGATCGGATCGTTCACGTCGTCGATTCCCACACCGGAGGGGAGCCGACGCGGATCGTCATGAGCGGCCTTCCCCGCCTGGAGGGGGCCACCATGCTCGATCGCTACCAGGAGATCGCCGTCAAGGGCGACAGCCTGAGGCGCTTCCTCATGTGGGAGCCCCGGGGGCATCGCGATATGTTCGGCGCCTTCCTCTTCCCGCCCCTTTCGCCGGAGGCCGATTACGGCGTCATCTTCAGCGACAACAAGGGCTTTCTCACCATGTGCGGCCACGGCTCCATCGGCGTCGCCAAGACCTTGGTGAGCACCGGCGCCGTCGCCGTGACGCACCCGACGACGACGGTCCGCCTCGAGACCCCCGTCGGTCTCATCGAGCTCACCGTCGACACGCCCGAGAATGGGCCCGTCGGCTCTGTCCGGCTCAGGAACGTGCCGGCCCTCGTCATCGCCCAAGACCAGGAGATCGCCCTCAGCTGCCATGACAGGCCCGTCCGTTACGACATCGTCTTCGGCGGCCTCATCTTCGCCATCGTCGACGCCGAGCAGTTCGGCCTCGACATCGAACCGGCCAACGCCACCCGCCTCACCGACCTCGGCATGGAGCTCCGCCGGGAGATCAACGAGGCCCGGACCTACCGTCATCCGGCCAACCCGAAAATCAGCTCGGTCACCCATGTCGAACTCTTCCGCAAGGGTGACCCGACGAAAAACGCCGTCATCTTCGGCAACCACCAGCTCGACCGGAGCCCCTGCGGCACGGGAACGTCCTCCAAGGTGGCCCTCATGGCCTCCCGCGGCGAACTGGCCCCCGGCGAGCCCTTCGTCCACCAGTCCATTTCGGGCTCCCGGTTCATCGGTTCCTACGAGGAGGGTCCCGAAATCGCCGGCCACCGGTCCTTCATCCCCTACATCAAGGGCCAGGCCTTCCTGACGGCCATGACCGACTTCGTCGCCGAGTCCGAAGACCCCCAGAAGGAGGGCTTCTTCCTTGGATGAGGAAAAGAGGAGACGATCATGAGCCTTCTTGAGGTTGAGCGGATCTTCGTCAACGGCCGGACGGGGGACAGTGGCCGATCCGTTGCCCTTGCCGTCGCCAAGGGACGCCTCGCCGCCGTCGGCGCCGAGGACGATCTTTCCGCTCTGACCGGACCGTCGCCGGAGCGGATCGACCTCGAAGGGGCCTTCCTCCTGCCGGGCATCGTCGAATCCCACCTCCACTTCTCCCTTCTGGGCTTCTCTCTCGATCAGATCCAGGCCCACTGGCGTCCGAAGGAGGAGATCCTCCAGGCCGTGGCGGACCGCTCCGTCGAGGCGAGGCGCCGGGGGGACTGGATCCTGGGCCGGGGCTGGAACCAGGAAGTCTGGACGCCCCCCCTTTTCCCGACCCGCCATGAGCTGGACCGGATCGTTTCGGATCTTCCCGTCTACCTTGAGCGGACCTGCTGCCATGCCGCCTGGGTCAACGGAAAGGCCCTCGAGCGGGCCGGAATCGACGCGGCCACGGCCGATCCCGAGGGAGGAGAGATCGTCCGCGACGAGAGGGGAGAGCCGACGGGACTTCTCATCGATCGGGCCATGGAACTCGTCACCGCCAAGATCCCCCGCCCGAGCCGAGAGGGGCATCGCAGGGCTCTCCTCAAGGCCCAGGAGCGGCTTCTGGCTCTGGGCATCACCACCGTCTGCGACATGTCGACCGATTCGGAGACGATCGTCCTCCTCGACGATCTCATCAAAGGCGGGGCCTTCCACCTGAGCTTTCACGGCTACGGTTCGCCCGGCATCGACGGAGGCCTCTTTCCTGACGGCTACCGTTCCTTCCTCGACAGGGGCCCTCTCGTCGGGGGCTGCGACGGCCGGCTCCACCTGGCAGGCCTCAAGCTCTTTGCCGACGGTTCCCTCGGCGCTAGGAGTGCCTGGATGAAGGAGGACTATGCCGACAGGCCCGGTCATCGGGGTCATCCCCGCGACGGCGGCGAGGGACTCTACGCGGTCATGGCCGCCGCAACGGCCCGGGGCTTCCAGGTCGCCACCCACGCCATCGGCGATGCGGCCAACGCCCTCGTCCTCGACCTCTACGCAAGGCTGATCGAGGAGCACCCCCAGGCCCGGTCTCTGCGGCCCCGCCTTGAGCATGGGCAGAACCTGGCCGAAGCTGATCTCGACCGCATCGCCCCCTTGGGCGTCGTCGCCAGCGTCCAGCCCGTCCATGCCACCTCCGACTGGGCCATGGCCGAAGAGCGCCTCGGGCCCCATCGGCTGGCCGGGGCCTACGCCTGGAGGGACCTTCTGGACCGGGGCGTCGTCATCGCCGCCGGGTCGGATGCCCCCGTCGAATCGCCCGATCCCTTCGAGGGAATCTATGCTGCCGTCACCCGCCGCGACCGCCGGGGTCGGCCCGAAGGCGGCTGGCAGCCCCGTCAGGTCATGACCCGCCGGGAGGCCCTCCGGGCCTTCACCGCCGGCGGAGCCTGGGCCGTCGGCGCCGAGGGGGAGAAGGGTTCCTTCGACGAGGGCAAGCGGGCCGACTTCGCCGTCGTCGACGGCGACATCCTGACCTGCCCGGAAGAGGCGATCCGAAAGATGACGGTCCTTCGCACCGTCATCGGCGGAGAGACGGTCTTTCTCCGCTGAAGGGGACACACCAGACACATAAGGCCATGGAGCCTGTGACGAGACGTTTTTCCTCTCCCTCCAGGGCGACGACGAGATGCCCTTCGGTGGCTTCGCCGAGGGGCAGGAGGCAGCGGACGTTCCGTCCCGGGACGAGGCCGATCGAATGCCCCCTTTCCCGGGCTGTCCCGTCGCCGAGGAAGTGTCTGATCCGCCCCTTTTGTCCCTTCTCGAGAAGGCTCAGAGGCAGGAGCTTTTCCCTTTTCTCCTGGTCCTCGTCGCCGATGAGATCCTTCAGGGCCGAACGGTCGAAGCGGCTCTCCAGGACGTCCATGACGCGGAAGAGGTGCTGTTCCGTCTTTTCGTCGAAATGGTGTTCCATGTCGCAGGCCAGCAGAGCGGCCCGGTCAGGAGGCAGAAAGAGGACGGAGCCGACGAAATCGCAGAGGAACCGGTGGCGCCGGTAGACGGGGAGGGCCCGGTTCCGTCCCTCGTCGGTGAGGTGAATCTTGCCGTACTGCTCGTGCTGGACCAGCCCGGCGCCGATCAGCCGCCGCACGCAGGAGACGACGGAGGGCTTGGTCACGCCCAGGCGCCTCGCCAGGGCCGTCACCGTCACCGCCATCCCCTGCAGCTCCAGATAGAGGGCCGCCGCGAGATAGTCTTCCATGCGTCGGGTCACTTGAGGGACCGCTTTTCTTCGCGTCGCCATGAAGCCCTCTCATCCTTTCCCCGGCGGCCCGAAAGGGCCGGCAATCCCCATCCGCGGAAGGTCCGCTCTCTTTCGCGGGGCCTTCCTCAGCGCCCGTTCACCGGTCATCTCGTCGCCGCCACAGTTCGGCAGATTCCTGCAGACGTCGAGGAGGCAGTCCAGGTTGTCGAGAAAGAGATCGACAACGGCGGGGTCGAAATGGCGCCCTCGTTCTCCGATGAGGGTATGGACGATTCTGTCGAGAGGCCAGGGAGCCTTGTAGGGCCGACGGCCTGCCAAAGCGTCGAAAACGTCGACAATGGCGACGAGCCTCGCTTCGTAAGAGATGGCCTCACCGGACAGTCCCTGGGGGTAGCCGCTGCCGTCCCATTTCTCGTGGTGTTCCAGGGCGATCGTCGCCGCCAGTTCGAAGAGGGGGCCGCCGGAGGCGCTGAGGAGGGCCACGTTGACTTTCCAGGAGAAGCCGGCAAAGCGCGTCACCGGTTCGAGAGCCTTGCCCATCCGCCCCAGCAGGCTGTTGTTCAGGCGGGCCGTGTCGTAATCGTGGATCAGTCCCAACCGGTCCCGCCGGAGGGTTTTGTAGGCCCTGTCGATCCTCTTTCCTTCGTCGTCTCGAAGCTCGATGAGGCGGAGAATGTCGGCGTCGCCGGCAAATCTTTGCTCCAGTCTGTCTTTCCTCATGCCAGCCAGGCGTGCCTGGCGGTATCGGTCCTGGACGTCGAGATAGCGGAGGAAGAACGTCTCGTCGGCCAGCTTTGTGCCGTAGGGACCGTCTCCGACGGCTTCGAGGAAGGCGGCGCGGATCCTTTGCCCGCGGGCCTCGAAGTGCTCTAGCTCGGTGTCGGGCAGTTGCGGGTAGTGGGTGAGGAAGAAGACGGCCACCGCAACGAGGGCGATGACGGTGAGGATCTTTCGGCAGAAGAGCCAGGTCCTCTCGACAGAGCGCTGGAGGACGCCAAAGAGGGTCGGCACATGGTAGGGCGGCATTTCCATGACAAAAGGCGAACTGGGCTTGTTCTTGAGAACCGTCAGGGACAGCACCTTGGCTACGGCCAAGGCGACGATGATCGTGATCGTCGAGATGAAGACCATCATGGCCCCCGGACAGGTGACGAAGAAGGCGCCGACGAGAAGGGTGTAGAGGGGGATCTTGGCCATGCAGTTCATCAGAGGGACGATGAGGACCGTCGCCAGCCGGGCCTTCTCGTCGGCGATGACGCGGGTTGCCATGACGCCGGGGACGGCGCAGCCGCCGACGAAGACGCCGCCAAGAATGAGGGGCAGCGTCGACTGGCCGTGGAGACCGAAACGGCGGAAGAGGCGGTCGAGAATGAAGGCCATCCGCGGCATGTAGCCTACGTCTTCAAGGACGGCGATGGCGGCGAAGAGAATGAGGAAGATCGGAATGTAGACGAGGACGGAATTGACTGACGTGACCACGTCGCCGACGAGCCCCCGGAAAAGGGGCACCTGCCAGAAACCGGCCAGGGGAAGCCTCTCTTCGATGGCCATCTGAAATCGAGAAAGCCAGGGAACGACGTAGCCCGTCAGCTTGTAGCCCTGGACGATGGAAAGCTCGTAGAGGCCATAGACGACGCCAAGCAGCAGCAGGGGCCGAAGAGACGGTGAGCAGGTTGAAGACGGTGGACTTGCCGCAGTTGGGCTGTCCCGCCAGGGCGATGACAAAGCTCCCGTCCATCACCGATCGACCTCGATGAGGAGGGCTTCGGCCACCCGCTGGATGGCGAGCATGAAGGCTCCCCGACGGAGGGGGCTTTCCTTTCCCTGGGATAGTCCCAGACGCGATGCAAGGTGTCCCTCATCATCTGAAGGAGACGGTCGTTATGCTCCCCTTCGGTCCAGAAGAAGCCGGACAGGTTCTGGCACCATTCGAAGTAGGAGCCGATGACGCCGCTTCTGTTGACCAGGGAATCGGGAACGACGACGATCCCCTTCCCCTCGAGAAGGGCGTCAGCCTCATAGGTGACGGGCCCGTTGGCGCCTTCGACGATGACGGCCGCCTGCACCTTCTCCTCATTGCCGGTATTGATGGCATCTTCGAGGGCACAGGGCATGAGGACGTCCACGTCGATTTCGTCCTGGCCCTGGAGAAGGAGCTGACAAGGCGGAAAGATATCGCCCTCAACGTGGACGGCATCTGCAGGGCCTCCTCTCCGATCGGGGCTTCCCCTATCCGTCGGGGCAGGGCCTTTTTCATGGCCGGACGCCTTCCCGGCCTTCTCTGTCACGTCCTGAGGGAGCAGTGGGAGAGGCGGCCCTTCTCTCCCTACCGGCTCGTCCCTTGCGAAAAGGCCGAAGGAGTTGACGCCCGCAAAAGACCCGAAGGCGGCGGGGTGGCGGTGAGACGCCCCTCTTCCCTGCGGCCCTGCCAGGGAGGTCAGCTTTCCAGGCCCCGGATGAGGGCCCGCACGGTCGCCGTCGCCGGCAGGATCAGGTCGAAGGCCCGGCCCCGGCGGAGGACTTCGCCGCTGATGGCCTCGATCTCCGTCGGTCTCCCGGCCAGGATGTCCTGGAGCATGGAGCTCTTGTTGTGGGACGTTCCCTGGATGATGAGACGCACCTTGGGCCACATCTCGCCTTCGCCGAAGGGCATGCCCTCGGCCCGGGCGACGCGGCAGGCCTCCATGGTGAGCGTCTTGGCCAGCCGCGACGTTTCGGCGCAGGCCAGGATGTGGCCGTTCTCGCGCCGGATCAGGGCCGAGACGGGGTTGATGGCGGCGTTGGCGACGAGCTTGCTCCAGAGATCGGGCCTGGGGTCGTAGACGAAGGTGGCCTTGAGCCCCGAGCCGTTGAGGAGCTTTTCGATGACGGTCCAGTCCTTGCCGGGCCTCATGGGGCCGAAGCGGATCTCCCCCTCGCCGCCGACGTGGACCATTCCCTCGCCGTCGCGGTAGGCGCCGTAGGTGCAGGAGGCCGCGGCAACCCGTTCGGTGCCGACGATGCAGGCCAGCTGTTCGGCGTTGCCCAGGCCGTTCTGGAGGGTCAGGACGAGACCGTCATCGTCGAGGAGGTCCGTCAGCAGGGGGGCCACGTCGGCGGTGACGTAGGACTTGACGGTGACGAGGACAAGCCGGGCCGGTTCGAGCTGGGAGGGATCGGCCTCGGCCCTGACGGGCCAGGTGCGGACCGTGCCGGTGTCGTCCAGGGCCAGCCCCTGGGCGCGGAGCCGCTTCAGCGTCGATCCCGGTCTCTGGAGGATCTGGATCTCGTTGCCCGATCGGGCCAGCCGGGCGCCGACGAGTCCCCCCAGGGCTCCGCAGCCGAGGAGGGTGATCCTCATGACCGGTCGAGCTCCTCCAGGACGGCCTCGTCGAGGCCGAAGGCGTGGTCGTCGTCGGGGAAGGTGCCCCGGCGGACGTCGTCGACAAAGGCCGTGAGCCCCTCCCGGAGGATCCTGCCTCCGTCGGCGTAGCGTTTGACGAAGCGGGGCCGGAAGTCGCCGTAGAGGCCGAGGATGTCGTGAAAGACCAGCACCTGGCCGTCGCATCCGGCCCCGGCGCCGATGCCGATGGTCGGAATCGACAGGCGGTTCGTGACGAGTCGGGCCAGAGGGGCGGGGACGCATTCGAGGACGACGGCGCAGGCTCCCGCCGCCTCGACGGCCCGGGCGTCGTCGAGGAGCCTGCGGGCCCCTTCGAGATCCTTCCCCTGGACGCGGAAGCCGCCGAGGAGCGTCGCCGACTGGGGGGTGAGGCCGATGTGAGCCACGACGGCCATGCCGGCGCCGACGATGGCTTCGATCGTCCCGGCCCGCTCCCTTCCTCCCTCGAGCTTGACGGCATCGACGGCGGCCTCCTTGACGAGCCGTCCCGCGTTGGCGATGGCCTGGGGCCGGTCCACCTCGTAGGAGAGGAAGGGCATATCGCCGACGATGAAGGGAGCCGAGGCTCCCCGGCAGACGGCGGCGCAGGCGTCGACCATCACGTCCATCGTCACCGGCAGGGTGCCGGAAAAGCCCTTTTCGACCATGCCCAGCGAGTCGCCGACGAGGATCATTTCGGCGCCCGCCTCCTCGACGAGACGGGCCTGCCAGGCGCTGTAGGCCGTGATCATCGTGATCGGTTCACCGCCGCCTTTCATCTCTCTCAGGCGGGGAAGGGAAATCTTTTTCATCAGGCTTCTCCCTCTTCCATGTCAAAGATTTCGACGATGGCGCCTGCCGCGTCGACGGAGACCACTTTCGGGCGGTGGCTCGCGGCCTCGTCGGCCGTCATGAGGCACCAGGCCATGACGATGACCCGGTCGCCGACAGAGCCCAGCCGGGCGGCGGCTCCGTTGAGGCCGATGGTGCCGCTTCCCCGGGGTGCGGCGATGACATAGGTCTCGAAGCGGCTGCCCGAGGCCATGTCGGCGACGAGAACCTTTTCGCCCGAAAGGAAACGGGCGGCCTCCATCAGGTCTCTGTCGATGGAGATGCTGCCCCGGTATTCCAGATTGGCTTCGGTCACGCGGGCGCCGTGAAGTTTTCCCTTGAGCATCTGCAGAAGCATCTTCATCACTCTCCGAGGATTCTGTTGTCGATGAGCCGCGTCTTTCCCACCCGGACGGCCAGGGCGACGATGGCAGGCCGGTCCACTTCGTCGAGAGGCTCGAGGCTCGAGGCGTCGCGGATCTCGAGATACTCCGTCTCGAGCCGTCCGTCGCGGCCCAGAAGCAAGCGGCCCCGATCGGTCAGGGCCTGGACGGAGCGCTCGCCCTGACGGTAGGCTTCGTCCAGGGCCCGGAGGGTCTGCGAGAGGGCCAAAGCCGAGAGGCGCTCCTCCGGCGAGAGGTAGGCGTTGCGGCTGCTCAGGGCCAGACCGTCGGCCTCGCGGACGAGGGGGCAGGCCCGGATCGCTACGGGGACGTTGAGGTCGCGCACCATGCGGCGGATCACCTGGAGCTGCTGGTAGTCCTTCATGCCGAAATAGGCCCTGTCGGGGCCGACGATGTTGAAGAGCTTGAGGACGACGGTGCAGACGCCCCGGAAATGGCCCGGCCTCGAGGCGCCGCAGAGGGGCAGGCTCAAGGCCGCCTCGTCGACGAAGGTGGAGTGATCGGGAGCGTAGAGCTCGCCCGCCTCGGGAGCGAAGAGGAAGTCGACGCCCTCCGCCTCGAGGAGCTCCATGTCGTGGGCCTCGTCGCGGGGATAGCGTTCCAGGTCCTCGCCGGGGCCGAACTGGATGGGGTTGACGAAGAGGGAGACGACGGAAAGATCGTTTTCCATCCGGCAGGCCCGCACCAGCGAGAGGTGCCCCTCGTGAAGGTAGCCCATGGTCGGGACGAGGCCGATGGTGCGGCCTTTCCGGCGGTTCCGAGAGAGTTCTGTTGCCAGTTCCCTGACCTTGCGTACGACCGTGACCATCGTTGCGCCTCCTTCTTGCCGTTACGGGATTGGGCTCAAGATAGCCCAAAGGAGGCAGGAAGGCAATCGCAACGGCCTCGGCGGCCCCCTCTCCCTTTCCCGGGGGATGACAAAATACATGATACCTCGCTTAAGGCGGCTATGCGGAGAAGGCCCGAGGGGAGTATCATTGGCCGACAGGTCGGAGATTCATCGCAAGTTCAATGACCTTGAAGGGTCTCGCCCAATCGAAAGGGAGTGTTTGTGATGGGTCGTTCCCGCTTTGTCGTCTCTTTCTTCCTCCTCGCTGCCCTGGTCTTGTGTTCGGTCGCGCCCGCTCTGGCCGCATCCTTTGCTCCCCTGAACCCGGCCTTCGTCGATTTTCTGGCCGAAAGAGACGGCCAGGAAGTCAAAGGCGCCTCCACTGCCGTCCCGCTGGGAAGAACCCCCTCGCCCGTCGACCTGAGCCACCTGGCCGGCCTCTCCTACTTCGAGCAGGAAGGGCGGGGCCGCAGGGCCTTTCCGGCCCGTTTCGACCTGCGCGACTCGGGGTGGGTCTCGCCCGTCCGCGATCAGGCTCCCTACGGTTCCTGCTGGACCTTCTCGGCTTTGGCCTCGCTGGAATCGTCGGCCCTGAGGGCGGGGCTTGCCGACCCCGACTACTCCGAAATGCACCTGAGCTACTTCGGCTACATCGACGAGGCGCCCTCCCTGCCGGGCTTTCTGAACGTCGCCGCCGGCGAGCGGGACCTCCAGGACCTGATGGGCCTCGGCGGTGACGACTTCCGGGCCGTCGCCCTCCTGGCCCGGGGCACGGGAGCTGCCGACGAGGACGACGCCCCCTACGGGGCGATCCCCTCCGCCTCGGCTCCCCCTTCCCGACGGCTGGCCCAGGTCTACAACTTCTACTACGACAGCGACAGCCGCTACCAGCCGGCCAGCGTCGCCAACATCAAGGCGGCCCTCACCGAATACGGCGCCCTCTCGGCCGGCGTCTACGCTGCCGATCCTTTGGGAGGGCTGTGGGAGGAGTCTCCCTACTTCAACGCGGCCACCAGCGCCTCCTTCATCCCCTCCGGCAACGTCGAGGGCCTCTCCGTCGGCTGGGCCAACCACGCCGTCACCCTCGTCGGCTGGAACGATGGCTACAGGCGGGAGAACTTCAACGCCCTCCACAGGCCCGCAGCAGACGGGGCCTGGATCGTCAAAAACAGCTGGGGCCTCGACTGGGGCGACGGCGGCTATTTCTATCTCTCCTACGAGGATGCCGTCCTCGACACGGGAGCCGCCTATGTCGGCAGGGAGCCCCGGGCGGGCGAGAGGATCTACCAGCATGACCCCCTGGGCTGGACGGAAACCTATTCGCCGGCCGACAGCGACACGGGGTGGTTCGCCAATGTCTTCACCGCAACGGCGCGCCATAAGGTCGATGCCGTGGCCTTCTACGCCGGCGGCGTCGGCAACGAGTACGACCTCTACCTCTACGGCCATGTGACGGGCGCTCCCCTTTCGGGTGGTCTCATCGCCAGCCAGTCGGGCCGTCTCGACCTTCCCGGCTACCACACCGTCGATCTCAATGCGCCCGTCGTCATCGAGACGGGGCAGAATTTCTCCGTTGTCGTCCGCCTGAGAACGCCGGGCTACAATTTCCCCGTGGCCGTCGAAAACCGCCTCGCCCGCTATTCCGACAAGGCCTCGGCCAGAGCCGGCGAGAGCTTCGTCTCCGCCAACGGGACCTCCTGGACCGACACGACGGTGATCGATCCCACGGCCAACGTCTGCCTCAAGGCCTTCGCCACGGCCACGACGGAAGAGCCCACGCCCGTCCCCGCGCCTGATCCTGATCCTGATCCTGATCCTGATCCCAGCAGCGGTGGCGGTTGCTCGCTCGGCGGGCCCCTCTCCCTGATCCTTCTTGTCCCTCTGGCCTGGCTGGGCTTCCGCCGCTAAGGGACAGGACAGCAACGCCGACAGGAGCCGCCCCTCGGGGCGGCTCCTTCCTGCATTCAGCCTTCTTTCCTCCCGGGGCAACCCTCCTGCCAGGGACAGTCTCGGCACCGGTCGTGCCGGGGGAGAAAGGGACCGGCGACGGCGGAGCGGGCGAAGGCCCTCAGAGCCGCCTCCCGCTCGGCGCGGTCAGGGAGGGCGAAGAAGCGCTCCTGACCGTCGAGGCCGATCAGGGCGGCCCGGACGGGCTTGCCTCTTTGGATCTCCAGGGCCAGGGAGTAAAAGGCAAGCTGCCTTTCGTAGAGGATGTCGCCCGCCGGCGAGGGCTCGCCCGTCTTGAAGTCCCGGAGCTCGATCCCTTCAGCCTCCTCCCAGAGGAGGTCCATGGCGCCTCGCAGGGAGGGGCCACCGTCGAGGTCGACGCGGAAAAAGCGTTCCCGCTCCAGCCTGCCCCGGGCCAGCAGGTCGGCGAGACGGCGGCAGGTCTCGGTGGAGGCCAGTTTTCCGAGATCTTCGGCCAGGCGCTGACGGGTCGGTCCGTCCTGCCAGAGCGGGTGCAGGAAGAGGGGCAGGTCGGCCTCGATTCGGGCCGATTGGGGCGATCCCGCCGGAGGCAGGGCCCAATCGAGGCCCTCCGGGGTCAGGTCCCAGACCCGCCCCAGCAGGTGATGGATGAGGCTGCCCCAATCGGAGGCTCTCCAGGGGAGACGGCCCTGGGCCTTGGGGGCCGAAGGCCAGGTCCTTTCGACGGTCTCGTCGTCGCTGAGGGCCTCGCCGTCCCAGTGGAGGGGCATCTCGAGGCGGTAGCGGAGCCGGTAGGCATAGGGGCAGAAGCTGTAGAGGGCAAAGGCCGAGGCTCCGGCCCAGGCCAGGCAGGGTTTGGCTTCAGGCGCCTTCGTCCCCTTCCGGCGCGGCTTTCTTTCGGCGACCTGAGACGTCCTTTCTCCGAAAGATCGGGCCTCGTCGGGTAAGGGCCATCGGCACAGCGCCTCGTAGCGGCCTTCCGGCGAGCTGTCGCCCTCCTTCGTCAGCCAGGAACTGACGTCGGCGAGCCAGGAGCCTTCAGGCAAGGACGGGGCTTCGCCCGATTTCTTCCTGGCCGGCAGGAGGCCGCAGAGGAGGAGCGATTCCTGAGCCCTCGTGGCGGCCACATAGAAGAGGCGGCGGTTCTCTTCGGCCAGATCCTCCCGTTCGAGGGCGTTGTGGAGCGCCAGCGACGGCGGCGACTCCCCGTCGGAACCGGCCAGGACGCCGACGAAGCGCGACGGCGTCAGCCGCTCTCCCCGGCCGGCCGAGGGGGCACGCTCCAGGCCCGTCAGGGCGACGATGGGAAATTCGAGCCCCTTGGCGGCGTGGACGGTCATGACGCGGATGACGTCCTCCCTTTCGCCCAGGACGGGAGCCTCTTCGAGCGATCCCGGTCCCCGGTCCCCCCGGGCCATGTAGTCGGCGCAGCCCCAAAGGGACCGTCCCCGGGAGGTTTCGTACTCCCTGGCGAGATCGACGGCCCGCCGGAGGTTGGCCAGGGCCCTCCGTCTCAGGTAGGGAGGGAGGATCATGAAGGGGACCGCCCGGGCCGTGAGCTCCTCCAGAAGCCGCGCCGGCCCCAGAAGGAGGGCCCGGCGGCGGAGCCGCAGGAGCTCCTGTGCCGTCGCGCCCTCCCGCTCGGCGAGGACCGTCCTCAGAGGCACCTTCCGCTCCAGAGCCTCGTCGGCCAGGGCCGTCGCCCGTTCCAGGGCGAGGCCGGAGAAGGGCGAGGCGAGCCAGCCCGCCAGGGCCACGTCGTCGCCGTCGTCGGCGAGGCTTCTCAGAAGGGCCACGGCGTCGCGCACCTCGCCGCGGGAGAAGAAGGCCTTCCGGCCCAGAAAGACGGCCGGGAGCCCCCTCTCTCCGCAGAGCACCTCTTCGAGGAGGCCGTAGGCCGCCCGCGTCGGCACGAGGACGGCCATGTCCCGCCACGTCGCCGGCCTTGCCGCGCCCAGTCCTCCGTCCCAGAGAGGCTTCCCCTTCATTTCCTCCAGGGCCAGGGCCAGGGCCCGGGCCAGACGCCTTCGGGGAACCTCATCCCAGCCGCTGTCGTTCCCTTCCTCCCCGCCACCGGTTTTTTCGTCGGTCTCCATGAGGAGCGTCAGGGTCCTCGTCTTTGTCGCCCCGTCCCGGGTCTCCCACCAGGGCAGGTCGTCGGGCCAGTCCAGATCCTCATAGGGGAGGGGGCTCCGGGCCGTCAGCCCTCGGCTCCAGAGGTGACCGAAGAGGTCGTTGACGACGTTGAGGTGGGCCGACCGGCTCCGAAAACTCTCCGAGAGGCTGTGGCAGGAGGAAGACGACGTCCGGTCCTCGCGGGCCCTCATGATGTGGCGGGCGAAGAGGTCCGGTTCGGCGTGACGGAAGCGGTAGATCGACTGCTTCAGGTCACCGACGATGAAAAGAGAGCACTCCCCCCTTCTTCGGGAGGCCTCGACGGCGGCGGAGATAAGCTCTTCCTGGACCACGTCGGTGTCCTGATACTCGTCGACGACGATGGCCCGATAGGCGGGGCTCCCCTCGGGGTGACGCCGCAGGGTGTCGCGGCCGAGGCGGATCATGTCGTCGAAGTCGAAGAGGCCCCGGCGGCGTTTCTCCTCCTCCCAGAGAGCCCAGAGAAGGGAGGTCAGCTTCAGCAGGAGGACCCGGTTGTCACGGTCGGCGACGGCTCCCTCTCCGTCCGAGGCGAGGAGGAGGGCTTCCAGGGCGCCCTTGTCCTCAAGGGCCTCGCGAAGCGCGACGAGACGGCGGAAACGCCCCTGCGACCGCTCTTCGATGACGGACTGGACCGTCCTGTAGACCTTGGCGGAATTGCTGACGGCGGCCTTCTTCAGAAAGGCGGCGAGGGTCCCGACGGCCTCGGCCAGCCCTTCCTCGTCGGGCTCCGTCCAGGAGGCCTTCATGGCGGCGAAGAGAGGTTCGGCCTTGTTTTTGGCCCTCTCGTCGGGGGCGATGGCGTCGAGGGCCCCGCTCCACCAAAAGCAGGCTTCGCGCCAGAAGGGGAGGCGACGTCTGCGGTACTCCTGGCGGGCCCTCTCGTCAAGGGCCTTCAGCTTTTCGTCGGTGACGGGGAGATCTTCGGGCCTCCCGGCCCGGCTCCCGAAGAGGGCCGAGGCCGATCGGGCCAGGGCGATGAGCTCCTCCGGGCGGTATCGGGCCAGAACGGTCTCCACGGGGGGCTCGTCGAGGATGGCGGCGAGGTCCTTCCTTTCGGGGCCCAGACGGGAGAGGAACCAGTCCTTGTCGATGCCATCCAGCCCTTCCTCGACGGATTTCCAGAAGGCCTCCTCGTCGGGGGGGGCAGGCAGGCCCGTTCCCGGCGGCAGATTGAGGTGGAGGGCGTTGCGCCGGACCAGGTCGTGGGCGAAGGAATGGATCGTCGAGATGGGGGCCTCGCCGATCCGTGCGGCGGCGTCGCCGAGGCGGAGGGCCTCGTCGGCCCGTCCGGTATCGCCGAGGGCCTGCCCCCATTGCCTCAGCGTCGAAGCGATGCGGTCGGCCATCTCCTGGGCGGCCTTCTCGGTGAAAGTCAGCGTCAGGATATCGGTGACGTCCAGGCCCCGGCAGGTGACGAGCCAGGCAAAACGGGCCGCCAAGGTGCGCGTCTTCCCCGTTCCCGCGCCGGCGGTGACGACGACGGACGGCTTTGTCGAGAGGACGGCCTCTCTCTGGTTCGGCCGCAACCCGTCGAGGAGAAAGAGATAGTCAGAGCAATCCGTCATCGTCGCTTTCCTCCTCCCGAAGAAGCTCGTCGCGCCGGCAGAGAGACGAACAGACGCAGCGTCCGCAGTGATCGCTGTCGTATCTGGGGGCGAAGCGGCCCTCCGTCAGGGCTTCGGCGAAGGCCGCCAGGACCTCCCGGGCCTGCTCCAGTTCGCCCTTGAGATCCCTCTTGGCACCTTGGTCCAGGCGGAGGAGGTCCTTGGCATCGCCGTCGAAGGCGCCGCTAATGACGCCGTCGCCGTGGCAGAGGTAGGCGTAGCCGGCGACGGACTGTCCCCTTTCCTCGAGGGCCAGGGCGTAGGCGGCGAGCTGGAGGTGCCCCTTGTAGGTCGACGAGCTGCCCAGCTTGTAGTCGAAGAGGACGATCCTGCCGTCGTGAAGGACGTCCATGCGGTCGCAGCGGCCTCTGAAGCGGACGGCGCCGAAAGCCAGATCGGGCAGCTCGGCCTCGGGCTGCGACGACCGGCGTGCCCCGGCCAGGCCGGAGGCCTCGGCCTCTTCGAGGTGGCGGGCCATCGTCTCGAGGCTGTTCCGGAGCCGGATCCGCTGCCGTCCGTAGCGGTCCAGGAGGGAGCAGAGGTAGTCGCCGCCGTCTCTCCCGCGCCGAAGGAGGGCGTCGAAGGTCTCCGTCACGGCCCGGGGAAGGGAGCCCTCCGGAACCGGCGAGGGCAGGGCCTCCTGCCAGACCCGGTGGAGGAAGGTTCCCAGCTCGACGGGGTCGATGAGGTCTTCCGTCGGGCCTTCGAGTTTGTCCCGGCTGTAGAGGAAGGGACAGAGGCGGAAGCGGTCGAGGCCGCTCAGGGGGGCCACGAGGGCCTCAGGGCGGAGAGCGGCCACAGGACGGGATCGGGCCTCTCCTCTCGGTTCAACCAAGGGTTCGACGGCGTCGACGAAGGGTTCCGAAGAGGTCGCCACCAGCTTCGACAGGGGGAGTTCCAGCCTTTTCCCCTCGCCGATCCAGCCCGAATGGAGGGCGCCTTCGGCGAAGACCGTCTCCGCCAAGGGGCGGCCCGAATCGTCCTGGAGGGAACGGCAGAGGAGGATCTCCCGCCCCGAGGCGACGAGGCGGCGGAAAAGGCCCTCCCTGGCCCGGCGGCGCTCCGCCGCCGTCGGCAGATGAAGCGGGCCCAGCCGTCCCGGCTCGTGAAGCCTCCGGAGGATCTCCTCCGAGAGGAAGGGGCCCTCGCTTTCCTTGCCGGGCCAGCGGCGGTGGTCGCCGTCGAGGAGGGCCACCACGGCCGCCCCCGTCAGGACGGGCAGCCCGGCACCGTAGAGGCTGACGGCTCCGGTGAGGGGGAGAGGGGGCAGAAGGGACGACTCCCGGGCGACGAGGGAGAGGAAGGCGACGGCCCTCTCTCCCGCCAGCCTGTGCGTCGTCCAGACCTCGGGGTTCCCGCGGCGGCCGAGAAGCTCCCGCCGTCGGGCCAGCTCCTTCAGGGCGCCGTTGACGGCCCGTCCCTCTTCGTCGAGATCGATGTCGTCTTCGGCGAGAAGGGCCATCCGTTCCGGCGCGGCCAGGGTCTCCCCGAGAAAGCGGATCGTCTCGTCCAGGAGCCCGGCGGCGGTGGCGCCCTCCTCGACGAGGCCGATGAAGCGGACCGTTGCGTCGAAGGAGGTCAGAGCCTTCTCGTGGGAGGCGAGAAGATCCCGCCAGGCCCCTTCTCCCCGGGGGCGGTTCTTCCGGGCCTCGACGCGGGGGAAGGACGGACCGGCCAGAAGGGGGCTGGACAGGAGGAGGGCCGTCTCCTCCCAGGGCCAGCCCAGCCGTCCCGCCTCGATGGCCGACCGGACCAGCTTCCAGACCATGCCCTCGGACAGGGCCGGCCTGAGGCGGCTCACGTAGGGGATCCGGTAGCGGCGGAGCGACTCTTCGACCCGGTCCGTGTCGTCGGCCCCGGCGATGGCGATGGCGTCCCACCCCGGGAAGGGCTCGTCGCCGAAGTGCCCTTCGCCGCGGCTCCAGAGGGCCAGCTCGCGGCAAAGGAGGTCCGTCTGAAGGCGGCCGTCGCCGCCGCTGAGCCGGTGGAGCCGCGGCGGGACGGGACAGGTCCTCTCGTCGACGGAGGCGGCCACGTCGGCGAGCTGAAGGGCGCAGTCGGGAAAGTCGTCGAGACCCGTCAGGGGGTGGAGCACCGTCAAAGTCAGATCGAGGGCCGCCAGACGGCGGATCAGGGCCAGCTGGCCGCCGGTGAAGCTCAGGAAACCGACGAAAAGGAAACTTCTTCCCCGCCAGCGCTCCCGGAAAGGCTCCCCCTTGTTTCCGAGGACCCGGGCGGCCGCCCCTTCCAGGCCCGCCGCGTCGAGGGAGCGGCTCCCATCGAGGAAGGCGGCGTAGCGGTGGTAGAGGCGGCAGAGAAGGTGGGGCGCCTCGTCGGCGGGGCAGCTCTCGCGGCACCGGTCGCAGTCCAGGCTCAGGCCCAGCTCGTCCGGTTCGACGCCCTGGCGGATCAGCTCCCCCAGGTCGTCGGCCAGGGGAGCGAAGAAGGCCGGCTCCAGGGCCGCCTCGTCGTCGAGGGTCTCCACGACGAGGCGGCGGTCGATGTTGTCCAGCACCGTCGGTTCAGGCATGCCGGCAAGGCCGAAGATTTCCAGGCCCAGGCGCCGCCAGCCCCAGACCAAAGGCGCACTCCCTGCCGGCAGAAGGCCTTCCAGGCCCTCTCTCTCCCGCATCGACGGGACGACGACGACGGATTGCTCCGTCACGGCCTCGCCCAGCAGGAGGGCGGCCAGTCCGTCAAGGTCGGCATATCCCCGGAGATGAAGCGCCACGGCGGCCCCTCCCTTCATCTGATGGAGGCGTTGAAAGGATTTTGATTGCTTCTTCCTTCATCAGGATCTATGATTTCATCATATAGCAGCTTCAGAGGTGGTGCAAAAAAAGAAAAGGAGGCGCTCCATGCGAGGTTCCGTCTTGGCCCTTCTTGCCGTCCTGATGGCTTTTGCCCTGGCCCCGGCGGTCCTGGCCGAACCGCTCCCTGCCCTGGAGGCCCTGGAGCCTCTCGTCGGCGAGGGACCGGAGCTTCTGGCGGCCCTGGCGGCCCTGGAAAGGGACGAACAGCTGCGGGCCCTCCAGGAGGAACGGCAGGGTCCCGAAGTCTTCGGCGGCCTCACCTACGGCTACAGCGACGAGCCCGTCACGGAGACGTCCGAGGAGACTCTCTCCTACCGGAAGGTGACGGCCCGGGCCGGCTTGGCCTTTCCCCTCCTGGGGAGCTGGAACCGCAGGAAGATCGATCTCCTTCAGGCCGAGCGGGAGGTCCTGGAAGGGCGTGTCCAGGCTGAGGTCGTGGCGTCCCGCAACGTCACGGCCCTGCGCAAGGCCTATGGCCTGATCGTCTTCGAGGGGAAGCGCCGGGCCTTTCTCGAGGCCTTCCTCGACGACGAGATCTCCGTCGAGGCCCTTCTGGCTGAACGGGTCCGCAAGGGTTTTCTCCTTGAGGCCGACCGCCTCGAGTTTCTCTCCGCCTTCGACATGGCCCGCCGCGATCTGGCGGGGGTGAAGTGGCGCCAGATCGAAGCCCTCCAGGCCATCCGCCTCGCCACGGGGCGAAGCTGGGATATTCCCGAAGAGCCCGCTCTCCCTCTCCTGCCCGGTCCTCTCCCCGACGGCGAGACCTTTCTCGAATCCGTCGGATCCCTGGCCGAGACGCGTCACCTCGACGACTTCATCGCCCTCCGCCGGGCCATCGCCGAGAAGAGTGATCGTCTTGACCGACAGGCCTTCCTCGAGCTGGGCGTCACCGTAGGCCGCGATTTTCCCGGATCGACGGGGACGGGCGTCTACCTGGGCCTCGTCGTCCGGGAACCCTTCGGCACGTTGACGGCCTCTCAGGACCGGGACCGACTGGCCGCTCTGGCCGATCTGGAAAGGGAGCGCCGCGCTGGCCTGGTGACGCGGATCCGCCTCGAGGGGGAGCTGATGGAGGCCCTCGTCCTGCGCGAGTACGCCCTGGCCGCCGTCGCAGCCGCCAGGCGCCGCCTTGATGCCGCCTGGGAGGCCCTGCGCGTCACCTCCCTCCGCCACGAGGGGCTGGCCGGTGACACCTTCGAGAAGTACCAGCAGAGCCGCTACGCCTACCTCCGGGTGGCCCTCGACTGCCTTGAGGCCCAGGCCCTTCTCTTTCAGACCGAGGCCGAGCTGGTCCGCTTCGCCTTTCCTCCCGGCGGCCCCCTCCCAAAGAGGCGCCTTCTTCACGAGGAGCTCTCGAAGGGTGAGGCACGCCTTGATCCCTCGTGGCTCAAGGCCCGGGCCTTTCCGGAAAGCCCCTTCCTGAAGCCTGATCCCCTGGAAGGCCCAGCTCTGGCCGTTCCTCCCGAGCCAGCTTCCGCCCTGTCGCGGCCCCTTGCCGCCGCCGGGCCCCTCTCGGGTGCGGCCGTCAAGCCCCTTCTGGCGACCAAGCCTGTTCCGGAGGCGCCGAAGCAGGCCCCTCTGGCAGCCTACGTCTGGGATGCCCGTCCCTTCCTGGACAGTTCCCGCCGGGCCGAGGAGCTGGACGCCTTTCGTGACGGCGGTTTCAGGCGGATGCTCCTGTCCTTTAGGGGCGACCAGATTGCCTCCTTCCGGAGTGAGGGGGGGCGAAAAAGTCTCCTGGCCCTCCTCGAGGCGGCACGGCGCCGCTCCATCGACGTCGATCTCCTCTTGGGCGACCCGGCCTGGATCCTCCCGGAAAGCCGTCAGGAACTGATGGCCCTCATCGACGAGATGGCCTCCTTTCCCTTCCGGGGCTTGCACCTTGACCTCGAGCCCGATTCCCTGCCCGGCGCCTCGGGAAGGCGCCTCAAACTGGCGGGCGAGCTCGTCCGGACCATCGAGCTCGTCCGGGCCCGAACGGACCGGCCCCTTTCCCTCTCCGTCCATCCCCGGGAGCTGGAGGGCGATCTGGGTGCCCTCGTTGGCCCGGGCCTGACCCGAGCCGGCCTGGAGGAGGTGGCCGTCATGATCTACTCGACCGACGCCGAAGCCGTCATCGCCCGCTTCAGCCGCCTCCGAGACGCTCATCCGGCTCTGGTCCTGGCCCTGGCCCAGAGCGTCGAGGCCGTCCTGTCGCCCCGGGAGAGCTACGCCCACCTCACCCGGGGGGCCTTCCGGAACCGTCTGGCCTATCTCGAGGAGAGCCTCCGGAGTGAGAATTTCGGCGGGATCATCGTCCAGGCCTGGAAAGACTACAGGGAGATGATGCCATGAAGATCCGCTTTGACCGCCCCAAAGGTCAGGCCGCCGACGTACGTGACGGCATCCGTGTCCCCTATGCCCCGGCACGGCGGGCCTTTCCCCGATGGCGCTGGTATCTCGTCGTCCTCATCGTGACCAGTCCTCTCCTCTTCTTTCTGTCCAAGATCGGCCTCGGAAGCCTGACCGCCAATTCGCCCGGTGTCGTCTCCCTGGAGCCGATCGCCGTCAACAGCCCCCGGCCGGCTGTCGTCGAAAGGGTGGCCGTCGTCCCCGGCCAGACCGTCGAGGCCGGAGAGGTCCTGCTCCGTCTTGACGATCCGACCCGGGAATCTCTGCTGGCCCTTCTCGAGGCGGAACGGCAGGTCCTTCAGAACCGCCCCAGGCCGAGCCCCGGGGCGGCCTGGCGCGGCCAGCTCGCCCTCGTCGACGAGACCGTCGCCTACGAGAGAGCCCGCCTGGAGACGATCCGCCGACTCTACGAGAAAGGGGCGGCCACGAGAGCCGAGGTGGATGAGGCTTCGGGGCGGCTCCAGCGGGCCCGGGCCGACCGGATCTCCCTCGAGGCCGCCAGGGAGGGGGCGGGACTGTCCGGCGACGACGACCGGGCCCGGCTCCGGCTGGCCCAGATCGAGGCCGAGATGGCCTCGATCGCGATGACCCGGGGCCCTCTTGTCCTGACGAGCCCGAGGGCAGCCCAGGTGCTGGACGTCCTCGTCGGCCCCGGAGAGTCCGTCGGGCAGGGCACCCCCCTGGTGCGCCTCGCCGACGGCGAAAGAGCCTCCTTTACGGCCTTCGTCGACGCCGACGATCGCCGCTTCGTCGAGCCCAAGGCGGAGGTGGCGGTCCGGCTGCCCGGCAGGAAGACCGTCAAGGCCACCGTCGACGGCCTTCCCCAGCTCGCCCAGCCGATGCCGGCCTCTCTGGCCGGTCCTCTTTCCGTCGGCTCTCCGGCCCTTAAGGTGCGTCTCCTTCCCCGAGAGCCGCTGGCGGCGGAAGACCGGATCGAGGGTCTGCCCGTGACCGTTCACTGGGGGCTCCGACTGACCTGGCCCTGGCCGCCCCGAAAGGAGTGATAGCCGTGGAGGAGCTCCGTTTCGTCCGTTTCCGTCTCAAGGGGGAGACCTTCTTCCCCGACCGTCCCTGGATCAGCGACATCACCTCCTTGGAGGCCTTCGCGGACCTTGCCGACGGAGCCGACGCCTTCCTCATCGATGGCGAGGGCCCCGTCGCCGACGGGAGGGAATTTATCCGCCTCGTCCGGAGCCGCTGGGACAGCTGCGCCAAACCGCTCTTTCTCCCCACTTCCCTCGGCGAGGAGGATGATCTTTTGGCTGACTGTGTCGTCTCCTCTCTCGACGAGGCCCTCGGCCGTGCCCGAGAGATAAATGCCCGCCTTGCCGAAGTCAACGGCGAGGCCCTCAGGGAATCGAAGGACTTCCGCCTCCTGGCCTACCTCTTCGCCCGGCCCGACGGGGCTCTCCGGCCCTATCGCTACCCCTTCACCCCTCAGGTCTACGGCTACCCCCTGGCCGATCTTTTGGCCGGGGAGAACGGCGATACCCTCTTCTGGATCCAGACGCTGAAGGAGAGAGGATTCCTGACCCGGGCGAGCCTCGTCGACCGGATCCGCCTCTGCCCCCAGTGCGCCTGCTCCCACCTGAACTACATCGACGTCTGCACCAACTGCGGTAGCATTGACATCGTCCGCAGGGAGTTCATCCACTGCTTCACCTGCGGACGCGTCGGCCCTTCAGAGGATTTCGTCCAGGAGAATCATCTCCGCTGCCCCTTCTGCAGCACCCGGCTGCGCCATCTCGGCTCCGATTACGACCATCCCCTGGAGAGTTACAGCTGCAACGCCTGCGGCCACCGTTTCATTGAAGCCGACGTCGTGGCCCAGTGCTTCTGCTGCCGTACCCGGTCACGGCCTGACGAGCTGACGGTCAAGGCCATCAACAGTTACCGCATCTCCGAGTCGGGCAAGACCTCGGCCCGCGTCGGCAGCCTTGAAGACGTCTACGCTCTCCTGGACAGTCTCAACTACGTCGTCCCGGCCTACTTCACCCAGCTTCTGGACTGGCTGATCCTGCTGAACCAGCGCTATGCCGACGAGGGTTTAACCCTTCTGGCCCTCCGTTTCGCCGACCTGGCCCCTCTCTCGGAACGGATCGGTCGCCAGAGGACGATTCAGCTCGTCGACGGCCTTGCGGGGCGTCTCCGTCAGCTCATCCGCAGCACCGACGTCTCGACCCGTACCGCCCTGGGCACCCTCTGGCTTCTCCTGCCCAGGACCGATGCCGCCGGAGCCCAGGTCCTGTCGAGGCGTATCAGGGAGCTGCGCAAGTTGGCCGCCGAGGGATTGGGCGTCCCCGTCGACTTCAGGATGGCCGCCTTTACCGCCCCCGGCGACTTCATCGAAGGCGACAACGCAGCCCGGATCATGGCCCGTCTGACGGGAGAGCTCGAATCATGATGGAAGAGGGAGCGGCCCTTCTCCACCGCTTCGCTCTTTTAGCCACGGCCCCGATGGACTCGGCGGGCTGGGACCTCCTCTTCAAGTTCGTCCCCTTCGTTCTCTTCTTCGAGCTTCCCCTCTACCTCATCATCATCCTCGGCGTCCTCCGCCACGGCCTCATCCGCCTCGACGAGGCTCCCTGGCGGAGCGGCTTCGCCCCTTCCGTCTCCTGCATCGTCACCTGCTACAGCGAGGGCGAGGCCGTCCGGCAGACGATCCGTTCCCTGGCGGAACAGCTCTATCCGGGGGCGATCCAGATTCTTGCCGTCATCGACGGGGCCGAGCGGAACCGTGAGACCTACCTCGCCACCCGGTCCATGGAGCCCCAGGTGGCAGGAAGGCGAAAGAGGAGCCTCAAGGTCATTCCCAATTGGCAGAGAGGCGGACGGGTCTCGGCCCTCAACACGGCGAGGAACTTCGTCGACGGCGAAATCGTCATGGCCCTCGACGGCGACACCAGTTTCGACAACGACATGGTCGAACGGGCCGTGCGCCATTTCGAGGACCCTTCCGTCGGGGCCGTCGCGGGCTGTCTTCGGGTGCGCAACGCCAAGGCCAGCGTGGCCACCCGCCTTCAGGCCATCGAATACTTCCTCTCCATCCAGGCCAGCAAGACGGGACTGAGCGCCTTCAACCTCGTCAACAACATCTCCGGAGCCTTCGGCGTCTTCCGCAGGACCGTCCTCGACCTCGTCGACGGCTGGGACGCCGGAACGGCCGAAGACCTGGATATCACCCTGCGGATCAAGAACTACTTCGGCCGCTACGACCGGGGCTTCCGGATCGTCTTCGACCCTGAGGCGCTGGGATTCACCGACGTCCCCGAGACCTTCGGCGCCTTCTTCCGCCAGCGTCTCCGCTGGGACGGCGACCTCTCCTACCTCTACTTCCGCAAGCACTGGCGGAGCTTCACGCCCCGCCTCATCGGCTGGAAGAACTTCCTTCTCACGATCTGGACGGGGCTCTTCTTCCAGATCGTCATGCCCCTGCTGATCGTCCTCTATTCCCTCTACCTCTTCCTCGTCCACCCCCTGCCCTTCGTTCTCTCTCTCCTGGCCGTCATCTACCTCTTCTACCTCGTCATGACCGTCCTCCTCTACGTTCCCTTCGTGATTCTCCTCTCGGAGCGGCCCGGTCAGGACCTGGCTCTCATGCCCTGGATCGTCCTCTTTCCCCTTTTTGCCTTCGTCGGAAGACTCAACAACGCCCTGGCTACCCTCTGGGAGCTCTTCGGCCGTGGCCACGAGGACACGAGCATGGCCCCCTGGTGGGTCACGCGGAAGAATCGCTTCTGAGAGGAAAGGGACGAAAAAGGGGTGCCGGCGCCCTTCAGCCGCCCAGAAGGGCGGGGTTGAGGCGCCAAGCCGCGAGGGCCAAAGCGGAGGCGAACAGAAGCCAGGCCAGATAGGGGAAAAGCAGGAAAGCCGCCAGGCGGCGGACGTCATGGAAGGCCTTGATCGTCGATCCGACGAGAGCGGTCAGGAGGAGGACCTCGAAAAAGGCGGCACCACCCAGGTGCCAGGCGAAAAAGAGCCAGCTCCAGAGGGCGTTCAGGCCCAGTTGGGCCAGAAAGAGGGTCAGCGCCTTCCTGCGGGGGAGGCCCTTCCCGTCGCGCCAGACGAGCCAGGCCGCGACGGCCATGAGGGCGTAGAGAGCCGTCCAGACGGGGCCGAAGAGCCAGGCCGGAGGCGCCCAAAAGGGAAGGACGAGGGATCCGTAAAAGGCTCCGGCCTCCTTCGTGGCCCAGCCCCCCAGGGCGGCAGCCGCGAAGGCCAAAAGCAGGAAAGGGGCAAGGCCGACGGCGTCGTTCCTCTTCAAAGGCCTTCACCTCCTCGTCGGTAATCAAAAGTAATAGACCTCTCAGGGCCATCGGGCAAGATCTTTTTTGACAAAAATGACAGACTGCGCTATCATGAACGTTGATCCAAAAATTCTGCAACAGAGGTGTTTTTATGGGACAATCGATCAAACTCGTCTATGTCGGAGGAGAGCCTTTCTGGAGGCTTCCCGAGGGCGCTTTCCGGGAGGCCGAGATCCGCGACGGCCGTCTCGTCGAACCGAGCGTCAGGCTCAAGGGGCAGGCAGTGGCGTTCTTCTAGTTTTCCGCTCCGACGATAGACAAAAACGGGATGGAATCGGGGCTTGAGGCCCCGGTTTTTTCTTGGCCGGCCTCGACGGGTTTTCATCCGTCGAGGCCGGCTCTTTTTGTGTTCCCTCTCAGCTCAGGCCGTCAGGGCCTTTCTCTTGCGGGCCCTGAGGCGGCTGATCATATCCTCCGTCATCGTCTTGAGGTCGTAGCGGGGGGCGAAGCCCCATTCCTCCCGGGCGGCGCTGCAGTCGAGGCTGTCGGGCCAGGACCGGGCGATGGCCTGTCTCAGGGGGTCGACGTCGTAGTCGAGGACGAAATGGGGCAGGATCGTGCCGATCGCCGCGGCGATCCCTTCGGGATCGAGGCTCATGGCCGAGACGTTGAAGGCGTTGCGGTGGATCAGCCGCGACGGGTCGGCCTCCATGAGCCCGACGACGGCGTCAAGGGCATCGGGCATGTACATCATGTCCAGGAAGGTTCCGGCGGCGATGAAGCTGGTGTAGCGGCCCCGCTCGACGGCCTCGTGATAGATGTGGACGGCGTAGTCCGTCGTGCCCCCGCCGGGAGGGGCCTCGTGGCTGATCAGGCCCGGGAAGCGCAGGCCCCGGGTGTCGACGCCGAATTTGAGGTGGAAATAGTCGCAGAGAAGTTCCAGCGAGACCTTGGCCACGCCGTAGACGGTCGTGGGACGCTGGATCGTGTCCTGAGGCGTCCCCGTCGGGGGCGTCGCGGGACCGAAGGCGGCGATGGAGCTGGGGAAGAAGAGAGCCGCTTCTCTTTCGCGGGCCACCTCCAGGGCCGTGATGGATCCGTTGACGTTGACGTCCCAGGCGAGGGCGAAATCGCCCTCGCCCCTGGCGGAGAGGATGCCCGCCAGGTGGATGATCGTGTCGGCCCGGAACGCTCCCACGAGGTCGGAAAAGGCCTTCCCGTCCCTCACGTCGAGGGAGGCCGAAGGCCCGCCCTCGGCGAGGAGGCCCTTGAGGGGCCTCAGGTCCGTGGCCAGCACCGCCTCGGCGCCGTAGATCCGCCGCAGGTGGGGCACCAGCTCGGAGCCGATCTGGCCGCTGGCGCCGGTGACGACGATCCGTTTCATCCGATCAGCCCCATTTCCCGGCCCACCGAGGCGAAGGCCTCCACGGCGAAGGCCAGGTCGTCGTCGCTGTGGGCGGCCGAAACCATGGCCCGGATTCGGGCCGTCCCCTTGGGAACGGTGGGGAAGGCGATGGCCGTGGCGAAGACGCCCGCCTCGAAGAGACGGACGCTGAAGGCCTTGGCCGACGCCGCCTCGCCGATGATGACGGGCGTGATGGGCGTTTCGCTCTCTCCCGTAGTGAAGCCGAGGGTCCCGAGCTCCCTCTTGAGGGTCCTGCCGTTCTCCCAGAGGCGCTGGACGAGCTCGTCGCTCTCCTCGAGGATCGTCAGGGCAGCCAGGTTGGCCGCCACGTCGGGGACGGTCAGGGCGCTGCTGAAGAGGTTGGGCCGCGCCTTCTGGCGGAGGTAGTCGATGACGGTGGCCCTGCCTGATGCGACGCCGCCCATGACGCCGAAGGCCTTCGAGAGGGTGCCCACCTCGACGTCGACGCGGCCGTGGAGTCCGAAGTGATCGACGATGCCCCGGCCGCCCCGTCCCAGGACCCCCTCGCCGTGGGCGTCGTCGACGACGACGATGACGCCGTGAGCCTCGCAGAGATCGACGATCTCGGGAAGCCGGGCCACGTCGCCGTCCATGGAGAAGACGCCGTCGGTGACGAGGAGTTTTCTCCCCGTCCCGTCCCGGGTCTCCTCCAGCTTGCGCCTCAGATCGTCCATGTCGGAGTGGCCGTAGCGGACCACCCGGGCCCTGGAGAGGCGGCAGGCGTCGATGATGGAGGCGTGGTTCAGGCTGTCGCTGTAGATGAGGTCCCCTTCGGCCGGAGCCAGGGTGGGGATGACGGCCAGATTGGCGCAGAAGCCCGACTGGACGACGAGGGCCGCCTCGGTCCCCTTGAAGGCCGCCAGCCTCCGCTCCAGCTCGATGTGGGGCGTCATCGTCCCGGCGATGGTCCGCACCGCCCCGGGGCCGACGCCGAACCGGCCCACGGCGACCCTGACGGCCTCGACCAGCCGCGGGTCGTTGCAGAGGCCCAGATAGTTGTTGGAGCAGAGATTGAGGACCTTCCGTCCCTCGATGGTCACCCAGGCGCCCTGGGGTCCCTCGAGGGTTCGGATCGTCCCGTACAGCCCCTTCTCCTTCATCGACTCCAGTTCGTCTCTCAGGACCTGCAAGGAAAGAGTCATGGCGATCCCTCCCGTAAAACCTTTCGCGGGAGATAAACCCTCCCGTCGCCAAGAGAAACTTAAGATTGACCCTCACGAACTGTCCTGAGTATGGCAAGGAGCCCTCTTTTCTGTCAAAGGGATATAATGGAAGGGCCCTTTTTATAGGCTTTGGGCCGGAAAATATAATCTTTCCAGGAGGACGATCATGGACGAGATGACCCTCGAGGAGCTGGCGTCACGCATGACCGGCGACAGCACGGCGCCCTACTTCATCGCCGCCGTGCTGCGCGAGGCCATCTACCGGGGCATCCTCCCCGAGGGGAGGCCCCTTCCCCAGGCTCAGCTCGCCCTCCGCCTCGGCGTCAGCCCCATCCCCCTGCGGGAGGCGCTGAGGCTCCTCGAGACGGAGGGGCTCGTCGCCTTCCAGGGCTATCGCGGCGCCATGGTGACGACCCTCTCCGTCGAGGAGGCCCGCGAACTCTACGAGATGGTCTCCGCCCTGGAGACCAATCTCCTTCGCATCGCTTTCTGCCGCATCACGGCCGGCATCGTTGACGAGGCGGCCCGGACGCTCGATCAGATGGAGGGGGAGGAGGACTGCATCCGCTGGCGCGACCAGAACCAGCTCTTCCACAACCTCCTCTATGAGCCCGCAGACCGTCCCCTCACCCTGGACATGGTGGCCCGCCTTCGCCAGAAGACGGACCGTAACATCCGGTCCCATCTGGCCTCGATGCGCATCGAATCGCAGCGCCAGCACCGCCGGATCCTCGACCTCGTGGCGTCCCATGACCGGGAGGGTGCCCTCATGGCCCTGGCCGATCACCTGAGCTACACCTCCAACGACCTCCAGGCCCGGATGAGGCGCGAAGGCTGCGAGCGGCGACACCGGTGAGGGTTCGGCGGCCCCACTGGCAGGGTGCTTGACTAAAGGGCCGTCGCAGCTGTAGGGTTGACAAAAGAAAGAAATTGTTCTGCTTCTCCCCACGGGAGAGGATGACTGAGGAGGTGGAAACAATGATAAGGATCTCCTGGACCGGCAACGACTGGGCCCGCCGCAGCGGGCCCAAGGCGGATCTGCGGGCCTTTGCCCCAGCCGCCATCGGCGAGGTGCGCGCCTTTCACGCCACCATTCCCGGCTACGAGCCCACGCCCCTGGTGGGACTCAGGGGCCTGGCCGGCCGGCTGGGCCTGGGCGGCCTTTTCGTCAAGGACGAGTCCTACCGGTTCGGCCTCAACGCCTTCAAGGTCCTCGGCGGCTCCTACGCCATCGCCCGCCTTCTTGCCGAGAGGCTCGGCCGGGACCTGGCCGACCTGCCCTACCCCGTCCTCACCGGCGACGGGGTGAAGGCGGCCCTGGGCGATGTCGTCTTCGCCACCACCACCGACGGCAACCACGGGCGGGGCGTGGCCTGGACGGCCCGCATGCTCCGCCAGAAGTCCGTCGTCTACATGCCCAAGGGGTCGGCCCCCTTCCGGCTCGAGAAGATCCGGGCCGAAGGGGCCGAGGCGGAGATCCTCGACAAGAACTACGACGACTCTGTCCGCTTCACCGCCGAGGCGGCGCGCAAGGCGGGGTGGATCGTCGTTCAGGACACGGCCTGGGAGGGCTACCGCGACATTCCCCTCTGGATCATGGAGGGCTACGGCACCATGGTCGACGAGGCCCTCCAGCAGCTTCAGGACGCCGGTGAGGGGCTGCCGACGCACGTCTTCATCCAGGCCGGCGTCGGCTCCCTGGCTGCCACGGTCCAGGCCGTCCTCAAGGCCCGCCTCGGCGACGAGGCGCCCAAGGTGATCGTCGTCGAGGCCGACAAGGCGGCCTGCTTCTACAAGTCGGCCCTGGCCGGCAACGAGGCCCCCCTGGCCGTGACGGGCGACCTCGATACCGTCATGGCCGGACTGGCCTGCGGCGAGCCCAACGTTATCGCCTTCGAGATTCTCCGCGACTACGCCGAGGCCTTCGTCTCCTGCTCCGATCCCGTCGCCGCCCGGGGCATGCGCCTTCTCGGCAATCCCCTCAGGGGCGACGGGGCCATCGTCTCCGGCGAATCGGGCGCCGTCACGGCGGGCCTTCTCTCCCTCATCATGGAAGATCCGTCCCAGAAAAAGTTGCGCCAGGCCCTGGGCCTGGGACGGGAGTCGTCAGTCCTCCTCTTCAGCACCGAGGGCGACACCGACCCCGAGCGGTACCGTTCCATCGTCTGGGATGGAGAATTCCCCTCGGTGCGCTCATGGTGATCGTCGGAGGAGGACCTCTCGTCACCCGTGACGACGGCTGTCCCTTCCTCCCCGACGGCGCCGTCGCCATCGAGGCGGGGCGGATCGTCGCCGTGGGACCGACGGAGGAGATCCGGCGCCGCTGGGGGGAAGCGGACTTTCTCGATGCCCGAGGCGGCCTGATCCACCCGGGCCTCATCAACGGCCACATGCACTTCTACAGCACCTTCGCCCGCGGCTTCGGCGGCAAGGGGGGAAGCGCGGCGACCTTCACGGAGCTTCTCGAGCGCCTCTGGTGGCGTCTCGACAAGGCCCTGACCCTGGAGGACTGCTACTACAGCGCCCTTTACGCCGTCGTCGAGGCCGTCAAATGCGGCTGCACGACCCTCATGGACCATCACGCCTCGCCCCGGGCCGTCCGGGGAAGCCTCTTCGAGGTGGCCCGGGCCGTCCTCGACGGCGGACTTGCGGCCTCGCTCTGCTACGAGGTCTCCGACCGCGACGGTCCCGACGTCGCCGCCGAGGGGATCGCCGAAAACAGGGCCTTCATCGATCACGTCGCCGCCTCGGGCGAGCCCCGCCTGGCCGCCGCCTTCGGCCTCCACGCCTCGATGACGCTCAGCGACGCCACGCTGGAGCGCTGCGCCGCGGCGGGAGAGGGCGCGGGCTTTCACGTCCACGTCGCCGAAGGCCCCGAGGACGAGCGCCTCTGCCGGGAGCGTCACGGTCTGTCCGTCGTCGGGCGTCTCCAGCGTTTCGGCCTCCTCGGCCCCCGCTCTCTGGCCATCCACTGCGTCCACGTCGACGACGACGAAAAGGAGCTCCTCGCCGAGACGGAAACGGCCGTCGTCCACAACCCCGAATCGAACATGGGCAACGCCGTCGGCTTCGCTCCCGTCCTGGATCTCATGAAGCGGGGCGTCCTCGTCGGCCTCGGCACCGACGGCTACGTGAGCGATCTCTTCCGCTCCCTGGCCCTGGCCAATGCCCTTCAGAAACAGGGCCTGGCCGATCCGGATGCCGGCTGGACCGAGGTGCCGACGATGCTTTTTCGGAACAACGCCCGCATCGCCGACCGCCATTTCAGCCTGCCCCGGGGCCGCCTCGTCCCGGGATTTGCCGGTGATGTCATCGTCATCGACTACCGCCCGCCGACGGAGCTCTCGGAGAAAAACGTCAACGGCCATCTCCTCTTCGGTCCCGGTGCCGTCAACGTCGTCGCCACCGTCGCCTCCGGCGAGGTCCTCATGAAGGACCGATGCCTGACCCGTCTCGACGAGCCTGCCATCGCCGCCCGTTGCCGCGAGCTGGCCCGGGCCGTCCACGGACGCTTCTGAAGGAGGCACCGACGATGAACCATGAGATGCGCCCCCTTCCCTTTGAGGCCGAACTGCGCTGGGCCCTGACGGAGTGGGAAAGCCGCCGCTCTTTCTTTTCCGTCCCCGAAGACGCCTTCTGGCTCCCCCGGAAGGCGCCCTTCGCCTCCGTCCTCGACGGCCGGCCCCTGGCGGCTCCCGTCGGTCCCGCCGCGGGCCCTCACACCCAGATGGCCCGCAACATCGTCGCCGCCTGGCTTTCGGGAGGCCGCTTCATCGAGCTCAAGACCGTCCAGGCCGCCGACGAGCTCGTCATTCCCCGCCCCTGCATCGACATGGCCGACGAGGGCTACAACGTCGAGTGGTCCCAGGAGCTCAAGCTGGAGGCCTCGGCGGACCAGTACGTCCAGGCCTGGTTCTGGGTCCACCTCCTGCCCCGCCTTCTGGACTGGGATGACGGGGGCACCGTCTTCAACATGAGCGTCGGCTACGACCTGTCGGGCATCCTCTCGCCGCCGATGCAGGCGTTCATGGACCGCCTCGCCGACGCCTCGGGGCCCCTGGAGGACCTCCGGAAAAGGGCCGTTCCCCTCGTTCCCGAGGCGGCCGATCTGGAGATCCCGAGCCGCGTCGCCGTCGGCTGCACCCTCTCGACCATGCACGGCTGTCCCCCTGACGAGATCGAGCGCATCGGCACCTACCTCCTCGAGGAGCGGGGCCTGAACCTGACGGTCAAGCTCAACCCCACCCTCCTCGGCAGGGAGGAGGTCCTGGCCATCGTCAAAGGGGATCTGGCCTTCGACGACGTCGTCATCCCCGAAGAGGTCTTCGCCAAGGACCTGGCCTATGGCCGGGCTCTGGAGATCATCGGCAGCCTCCGCGAGAAGGCGGCCCGGCGGGGCCTCTCCTTCGCCGTCAAGCTCACCAACACCCTGGCCGTCAGCAACGGGAGGGGCGTCCTCCCCGGCGAGGAGATGTACCTCTCAGGCCGCCCCCTCTTCCCTCTGGCCGTCGAGCTCCTGCGCCGTCTGCGCCGCGACTGCGGCGACGACCTGGAGGTCTCCTTCTCGGCCGGAGCCGACGCCGGGAACGTCCCGGACCTCTTCGCCTGCGCTGTCCGGACCGTCACCCTGGCCTCGGATCTTCTCAAGCCGGGCGGCACGGGACGACTCGTCCAGATCCTCGACCATCTCGAGTCGGCCATGAACGATGCCGGCGCCACCGATCTGAAGCGTTTCGGCTGCAAAAGCCGCCAGAGGCTGGAGCGCCTCGCCGCCGAGGCCCGCCGGGACGGCCGCTACGGCGGGGGCCACGACGGCCGGTCCGCCAAGGTCGCCTCGCCTCTGGAGCCCTTCGACTGTGTCGAGGCGCCCTGCGTCGCCGCCTGTCCCGTCGGCCAGGATGTCCCCCTTTACGTCCGTCTCGTCGCCCAGGGGCGCCGCGACGAGGCCCTGGCGGCGATCCTGAGACGGAACCCCCTGCCCGGCGTGACGGGGCAGGTCTGCACCCACCTCTGTCAGGACCGCTGCAGCCGCCTCGACTACGACGAGCCCGTCGCCATCAGGGCCCTGAAGAACTACGCCGCCCGGGGAGAAGCCTCCTTCGCCATCGGCCGCCCCCCGACGGGTCACCGCGTCGCCGTCATCGGCGCCGGCCCCTCGGGCCTGGCCGCCGCCTCGCGCCTCGCCCTCGACGGCTTTGCCGTCACCCTCTTCGAGGCCGCGTCCAGGGCGGGCGGCATGATGGCCCTGGCCCCGGCCTTCCGGCTCCCGCCGGAGGTCCTCGAGGGCGACGTGAGGCGCATCGTCGCCCTCGGCGTCGACTTACGCCTCGACAGCCCCGTCACGGGGCCGCCGGAGAGGCTTCTCGATGACTACGACGCCGTCTACGTCGCCACCGGATTCCCCCGCGACGCCTCCCTGGAGGGGCTCGACGGCGAGGGTGTCTGGGGGGCCCTGGAGCTTCTGCGGGCCCTCGCGTCGGGCCATCGTCCCGACCTGGGCCGGACCGTCGTCATCGGCGGCGGCAACACCGCCGTCGACGCCGCCCGTACCGCCGCCCGCCTCACCGGTTTTCCCGCCACCGTCGTCTACCGCAGGAGCCGGCGCGAAATGCCCGCCTCACCGGAGGAGATCGCCCTCCTCCTCGACGAGGGCAACGAGATTGTCGAACTGGCCTCGCCGGAAAGGACCATCGTCCGCGACGGCTCTCTCGCGGGGCTTCTCTGCCGCCGCAACCGCCTCGGCGAGCCCGACGAAGGGGGGCGACGCCGCCCCCTGGCCACCGACGAAACCTTTGTCGTCGCCGCCGACAGCGTCATCGTCGCCGTCGGCCAGGCCCAGGAGGAGCTCCTCTTCCGGGACAGCCGCCTTGCCCTCGACAGGGGCCGCCTTCCCCTCTGCCCTTCGGGGCGGAGCCGCGTCGCCGGAGTCTACGGCGGCGGCGACCTGGCCCGGGGGCCCGAGACGGTCATCGCCGCCTGTGCCGACGGGATCAGGGCCGCCGAGGCCATCGCCGCCTCTTTGGGCGTCGCCGCCGCCGAAGCGCCCCGAAGCGCCCCCCCGGATGCCTCCGAGCTGGCCCGCGCCCGAATCAGCCGGATCGGCAAGATCCCTCAGGTCGCCCCTCCCCTGAGACCGGCCGGGGACCGCCGGGGCTTCGACCCCGTCGAAGCCCCCTACGACGAGGCCTCGGCCCTTGCCGAGGCGGGACGGTGCCTCCTCTGTTCCGACCGCTGCGACAAGTGCGTCGACGTCTGCCCCAACAGGGCCAACGTGGCCTACGGGATCATGCCCGTCGCCGCCCTCGCCCCCGTCGTCGAAGTCCGCGGCGGTGCCGTCGTCGTCGTCGGCGCCGAGAGGGTCGCCTTCGCCCAGCACCGCCAGATCGTCCACGTCGAGGAACTCTGCAACGGCTGCGGCAACTGCGCCACCTTCTGCGTCCATCAGGGCCGCCCCTATGAGGACAAACCCCGCCTCTTCCTCCGCCGCGAGGCCTTCGAGGCCGAAGAGGACGATGCCCTCTTCCTCGCCGATAGCGCCCTCTTCCTGAAGCGGCAGGGGCTGACGGTCCGCATCGACCGTCTCGACCGGGGCTGGCGCTATGACGACGGCCGGGTCGAGATCGTCGTCGACGAGGCCTTCCGTCTTCAGCAGGCCGCGGTGAAGGAGCCCTTTGACGGGACTCTTTCCCTGGCCGGCCCCCTCAAGATGGCCCTCGCCGCCCAGGCCGTGGCGGCCACGGCCCCCTTTCTGGGGGCGGCCTGTCACGGTCTCGGATAGAAGAATAGAATAGGAGCACTGTCATCCACCAAGGAGGGTGATCGCGTTGGATTTCGAGCGCATCAGGAAGCTGGCCGGGCGGTACGAGCCCCTCATGACCCGTTTCCTGCGGGACATGGTGGCCCTTCCCAGCGAAAGCTGCGGCGAGGAGGCCGTCATCGCCCGCATCGGCGAGGAGATGGAGGCCGTCGGTTTCGACGCCGTCACCATCGACGCCATGGGCAACATCCGGGGGACGATCGGCTCGGGACCCCGCCTCGTCGCCTTCGACGCCCACGTCGACACCGTCGGCGTCGGCGAGCGGGCCAACTGGACCTTCGACCCCTATGAGGGCTATGAGGACGAAAGGACCATCGGGGGCCGGGGAACGAGCGACCAGGAGGGCGGCATGGCCTCCATGGTCTACGGAGCCAAGATCATGAAAGAGCTGGGGCTGTTTGAGGGGCTCTCCGTCGTCTTCGTCGGCTCTGTCCAGGAGGAGGACTGCGACGGCCTCTGCTGGCAGTACCTTCACAACGAGGTGGGGCTGAGGCCCGAGGTGGTCGTCCTCACGGAGCCCACGGACGGGAGGATCCATCGGGGCCAGAGGGGGCGCATGGAGATCGCCGTCCGCACCCGGGGTGTGAGCTGTCACGGATCGGCTCCGGAGCGGGGCGACAACGCCATCTACAAGATGGCGCCCATCCTCACCGAGCTGCGAGCCCTCCACGCCAACCTCAGGGACGACCCCTTCCTGGGCAGGGGGAGTCTCGCCGTCTCGGAGATCTTTCACTCGTCGCCGTCGCGCTGCGCCGTCGCCGACGGCTGCCGCATCTCCGTCGACCGCCGTCTCACGGCGGGGGAGACGGCCGATTCGGCCCTGACGGAGATCCGCAACCTTCCCGCCGTCGTGGCCTCCGGCGCCGAAGTCTTCCTCTACCGCTACGACCGTCCCTCCTACAGGGGCCTCGTCTACCCCACGGAGTGCTACTTCCCCGCCTGGGTCGTCCCCGAGGAGCACGAGGCCGTCCGGGCCATGGCCGGCGCCTTCCGCTCCGTCCTCGGAAGGGAGCCGGTCATCGACAAGTGGACCTTCTCCACCAACGGCGTCTCCATCATGGGACGTTACGCCATCCCCTGCGTCGGCCTCGGCCCCGGCCACGAGGACCAGGCCCACGCGCCGGACGAGAGAACCTGGAAGAGCGAGCTCGTCGACTGCGCCGCCGTCTACGCGGCCTTCCCGTCCCTCTACAGGGACCTGACCGGGTCGGTCAAGGAGGAGAACTAGGCCATGAAGAGCTACTTCTACGGACGTCATTTCATCGATCTCGAGGACTACAGCAAGGAAGAGGTGGAGACCTTACTGGACGTCTCCTTCGACCTGAAGCGCAAGTTCGCCATGGGCATCGCCACGCCCTACCTGACGGGCAAGACCCTGTTCCTCATGTTCTTCGAGCAGTCGACGCGGACGCGCAACTCCATGGAGGCCGGCTTCGCCCAGCTCGGCGGCCATGCCGGCTTCCTCGACACGTCGAGCATGCAGGTCTCCCACGGCGAGAGCCCCAAGGACACGGCCATCATCCTCTCCGGCTACGGCCATGCCATCGCCTGCCGCTACTGCAACTGGGGCTACGGCAACGCCTACCTCAACGAGATGGCCCGCTGGTCGCGGGTGCCCATCATGAACCTCCAGTGCGACCTCTACCACCCCATGCAGGCCCTGGCGGACCTGATGACGATGAAGGAGAAGTTCGATTCCCTCAGGCGCCTCAAGGTCTCCATCATCTGGGCCTATGCCGAGAGCCACAAGAAGCCCATCTCCGTCCCCGTCTCCCAGGTCCTCCTCTTCCCCCGGTGGGGGATGGATGTCGTCCTCGCCCACCCCAAGGGATGGGAGCTTCCCGACTGGGTCATCGCCAAGGCCAGGGCCAACGCCGAGCAGTACGGCGGCACCGTCACCGTCACCGACGACGAGGCCGAGGCCTATCGGGGCGCCCACATCGTCATCCCCAAGAACTGGGGCAACTGGGTGACGGACCAGACGGGCCTTCAGGCCTCCGGTTCCGTCAAGGTCGTCGACGACAAACTCCGGGCTCACCGCTCCTGGAAGTGCACCGAGGAGAAGATGGCCACAGCCGACAGGGACGTCGTCTACATGCACGCCCTCCCTGCGGACCGGAACAACGAGGTCGAGGACGCCGTCATCGACGGTCCCCGATCCATCGTCTACGACGAGGCCGAAAACCGGCTCCACACGGCCAAGGCCGTCATGACCCTCCTCA
Source organism: Synergistaceae bacterium (assembly GCA_016756725.1). Lineage (GTDB taxonomy): Bacteria > Synergistota > Synergistia > Synergistales > Aminithiophilaceae > Aminithiophilus. The sequence continues at coordinate 566,643 of JAESII010000004.1, forward strand.
TGGGCGGGCGCTAGGAGGCAGGGCGATGGAGACGAAGCGCAGCCTCTCGGCCCGTGAGGTGGACCGCCTTCTGGACGTCATCGAAGAGGAGATCCTGCCCCTTACGGAAGTCCTCGTCACCCAGGGACACAACCTCTTCGGCGCCGCCGTCCTCGACGGCGTGACCCTGAGGACCCTCACCGTCGGCAGCAACCGCCGCGGCGACAACCCCGTCTACCACGGCGAGATCGACACGATCCTCCGCTTCTTCGAGCTGCCCCACAGGCCCGGGGCCGAAGAGACCCTCTTTCTCGCCACCCACGAGCCCTGCGCCATGTGCCTTTCGGCTCTGGCCTGGTCGGGCTTCCGCGAAGTCTGGCACCTCTTCGACTACGACGAGACGGCCTCTGACTTTCACATGGCCGACGACCTGAAGATGCTCGAATCCCTCTTCGGCACGACCAGTCCCAACAGGGACAACGCCTACTTCCGCCTCCGCGCCATCCGCGAAGCCCTGGACGGCCTCGAGGCCGGAGACAGGAAGAGGCTCGAGGCGCGCATCGCCCGCATCAAGGAGCTCTACCGCGAACTCCCCGTCGTCCTCGACGAAGACGAAGAGGCCTAGCGGAAGCGCCGCGGCGGAAGTCCGCGGCGGACTTTCATCCCATTTTTCGGAGGTGCCCCATGGAATGGCTTGAGAAACAGTTTCACCTGAAAGAGGCGGGAACGGACGTGAAGACGGAGCTTCTCGCCGGAGCGACGACCTTCATGACCATGGCCTACATCATCTTCGTCAACCCCGGCATCCTCTCCAACGCCGGCATGCCTTTCGGCCCCGTCCTCGTCGGCACCTGTCTGGCCGCCGCCCTCGGCTCGGCCCTGATGGCCTTCATGGCCAACTACCCCATCGCCCTCGCCCCGGGCATGGGCCTGAACGCCTTCTTCGCCTTCTCCGTCGTCCTCGGCATGGGCGTCAGCTGGCAGGTGGCCCTGACGGCCGTCTTCATCGAAGGTCTCATCTTCATCCTCCTCACCCTGACCCGTCTCCGCGAGGCCATCGTCAACACCATCCCCAAGACGCTCAAGCTCGGCATCTCGGCCGGCATCGGCCTTTTCATCGCCTTCATCGGACTCCAGAGCGCCGGCATCATCGTCAGAAACGACGCCGTCCTCGTGGGCCTCACCGACCTCAGGGCCAACCTGCCCGCCGTCCTGGCCCTGGCGGGGCTGATCCTCATGGCCACCCTCGAGCACTACCGGATCAAGGGCGGCATCCTCATCGGCATCCTGGCCCTCACCGTCGTCGCCATCCCCCTGGGCATCGCCGAGATGCCCCAGGGCCTCGTCTCCAGGCCTCCCTCGATCGCCCCCGTCCTCTTCCAGCTCGACTTCAGCGCCCTCGCCACGACGGGCTTCTGGGTCGTCGTCTTCACCTTCTTCTTCGTCGACTTCTTCGACACCGTGGGCACCCTCGTCGGCGTCTGCAGCCGCGGCTGCATCCTCGACGCCGAGGGGCGCCTGCCCCGGGCCCGCCAGGCCCTCATGGCCGACGCCGTCGCCACCACGGCGGGGGCCCTCATGGGGACCTCGACGGTCACCTCCTACGTCGAAAGCGCCAGCGGCGTCGAGCAGGGGGGCCGGACGGGGCTGACGGCCCTCGTCGTGGCCGTCCTCTTCATCCTGGCCATCTTCTTCAGCCCCCTCGTCTCCGTCGTCCCCGCCTGCGCCACCGCTCCGGCCCTCATCCTCGTCGGCATCTACATGATGATGGGCCTCAAGGAGATGCGGCTCGACGACTGGACGGAGATGGTCCCGGCCATGCTGGCCTTCTTCATGATGCCCTTCGCCTACAGCATCGCCGTCGGCATCGAGGCGGGCATCGTCTCCTTCGTGGCCCTCAAGCTCCTGGCCGGAAAGGGCAGGGATCTGAACGCCGTCATGATCGGCCTGGCCCTCCTCTTCGTCGTCGCCAGGGCGACGGGACTCCTCTAGGGAGGCGGGCCCTTTGGGAACGGTCCTGACGGGGGCCACGATCTGCACCGCCTCCGGAGCCTTCCGGGCCGACCTGCGCCTCGAGGGGGAGACGGTCGATTCCGTCGGCTTCGGCCTCGCCCGTCCCGGCGACGCCGTCGTCGACCTGCCGGATCGTCTCCTCCTGCCCGGCGCCGTCGACGTCCACACCCATTTCGACCTGCCCCTGACGACGACCTCGACGGCCGACGACTTCGCCTCGGGCACGGCGGCGGCCCTCCTGGGCGGGACGACGACGGTCGTCGATTACGCCACGGCCTTCCGGGGCCAGAGCGCCGCCGAGGGGATCGAGGCCTGGCACGGCCGCGCCGACGGACGGGCCTTCTGCGACTACGCCTTCCACCTGGCCCTGACGGACTGGAAGGGGTCTCTCGCCGAAGAGCTGCCTTCCGTCATCGACGGGGGCATCAGCTCCTTCAAGCTTTACATGGCCTACAAGGGGAGCCTCCAGGTCGACGACGGGGCCCTCTACGCCGCGGCGCGCCGCATCGGGGAGCTGGGCGGCCTGCTCTGCGTCCACTGCGAAAACGGCGACCTCGTCGCGGCCCGGGCGGAAGAACTCGTCGCCTCGGGCGTCACCGGGCCGGCCGGGCACCCTCTGTCGCGGCCGGCTTCCGTCGAGGCCGAGGCCGTGGGGCGCATGATCGCCATCGCCGACCTGGCCCGGTGCCCCCTCTACGTCGTCCACGTCAGCGCCGAACGGTCCATGAGGGAGATCGTCATGGCCCGCCGCCGCGGTCAGCCTCTCTTCGCCGAGACCTGTCCCCAGTACCTTCTCCTCGACGAGGGCCGCTACGGCCGCGAGGGCCTTAAGGCGGCGGCCTTCGTCCTCGCGCCGCCCCTGCGCTCCGCCGCCGACGGCCGGGCCCTCTGGGGGCGCCTGGCCCGGGGCGAGATCGACACCGTCGCCACCGACCACTGCTCCTTCACCCTGGCCCAGAAGGCGGTGGGCCTTGACGACTTCCGTCTCATCCCCAACGGCCTGCCCGGCGTGGAGCACCGCCTCGTCCTCCTCTACAGCGAGGGCGTCGCCAAGGGCCGCCTCAGCCTGGAGCGCTTCGTCGACAGCTGCTGCACCGCCCCGGCCCGCCTCTTCGGCCTCAGGGGCAAGGGGTCGCTCGAACCGGGCAGCGACGGCGACGTCGTCGTCTTCGATCCCCGCGTCGAGTGGGTCCTCTCGGCGTCGAACCAGCACCACCGCACCGACTACACGCCCTATGAGGGGCTTGCCGTCAAAGGCCGCGTCGAATCGGTCTTCCTCCGGGGCCGACGTCTCGTCGACGGCGGGACGCTCCTCGACGGGACGCCTCGGGGGCGCTACCGGCGCCGTCAGCCATTTTCCAAGGGGGTACGCCCATGATCCGCTTCACCGTCAACGGAAAAGAACGGGAGGTCCAGGGAGGCGGGAGCCTTCTCGACTACCTCCGCGACGACCTGCGCCTCACCTCGGTCAAGAGAGGCTGCGGCGAAGGTTCCTGTGGCACCTGTACGGTCCTCGTCGACGGCAGGCCCCTTCGGGCCTGCCGTCTTGACCTGAAGGCGGTGGAGGGACGGTCGGTCCTCACCGTCGAGGGTCTCACGGACCGGGAGAAGGCCGTCTACTCCTGGGCCTTCGTCCGCTGCGGCGCCGTTCAGTGCGGCTTCTGCACGCCTGCCATGGTTCTTGCCGCCAAGGCCCTCATCGACGGCAAGGCCGACCCGACGCGGCGGGAGGTGAAGGAGGCCCTCAGGGGCAACATCTGCCGCTGCACGGGCTACGTCAAGATCGAGGAGGCCGTCCTTCTGGCGGCCCGGGCCTTCCGGGAAGAGATCGAACCGCAAGAGGAGGACCGGTCCTGGAAGATCGGCGAGCCCATGCCCCGCGTCGACGGCATCCCCAAGGTGCTCGGCGCCGCCCGGTTCGCCGACGACTTCAGCCTGCCCGGCATGCTCGTTGGCGCCGTCTTGCGCTCCCCGGCCCCGCGGGTTCTGGTGCGGTCCCTCGACGTCTCGGCCGCCCGGGCCCTCCCCGGCGTCGCCGCCGTCCTCACCGCCCAGGACGTGCCGGGACGGCGCGTCCTGGGCCATCTCGTCCAGGACTGGCCCGTCCTCGTCGCCGAAGGAGAGGAGACGCGCTACGTCGGCGACGCCCTGGCCCTCGTCGCGGCCGAGACGGACGAGGTCGCCCGGAAGGCCCTTGAGGCCATCGCCGTCGACTGCGAGATCCTCCGGCCCCTCCTCTCGCCCGAAGAGGCCCTCGCCCCGGGAGCTCCCAAAATCCACGAAGGGGGCAACGTCGTCGACGTCCAGACCCGCGTCGTCCGCGGCGACGTTGACAGGGCCCTGGCCGAGGCGGCCCACGTCGTGACCCGGACCTACCGGACCCAGAGGGTGGAGCACGCCTTCCTGGAGCCCGAAAGCGCCCTGGCCGAGCCCGTCGACGGCGGCCTGACGGTCATTACCGGCGGCCAGGGCGTCTACGACGACCGGCGGGGCATCGCCGCCATGCTCGGCCTCCCCGAAGAGAAAGTCCGCATCGTGACGGCCCTCGTCGGCGGCGGCTTCGGCGGCAAGGAGGACCTCTCCGTCCAGCACCACGCCTCCCTCCTGGCCTGGGCCACGGGGCGGCCCGTCAAGGTCACCCTCAGTCGCGACGAGAGCCTCCGCGTCCACCCCAAGCGCCATCCCATGACGCTGGAGTACACCACGGCCTGTGACGGCGAGGGCCACCTCACGGCCCAGAGAATCCGTATCACCAGCGACACCGGCGCCTACGCCTCCCTGGGCGGCCCCGTCCTCCAGAGGGCCTGCACCCACGCCACGGGCCCCTATCGGACGCCCAACGTCGATATCGAGGGCAAGGGCGTCTACACTCACAACGTTCCCTGCGGCGCCTTCCGCGGCTTCGGCGTCACCCAGTCGGCCTTCGCCCTCGAAAGCCAGCTCAACCTCCTGGCCGAGGCCGTGGGCATCTCCTACTGGGAGATCCGGCGCCGCAACGTCGTCGTCCCCGGCGACGTCCTCGGCAACGGCCAGATCGCCGGGCCCGACACGATGATCCTAGAGACCCTCCTGGCGGCGAAGGAGGCCTACGATTCGAGCCCCTACGCCGGCATCGCCTGCGGCATGAAAAACAGCGGCCTCGGCGTCGGCGTCCCCGACGTCTCCCGGGTCCGTCTCGAAGTCCGGAAGGGGCGGGCCACGGTCTTCACCAGCGCCGCCTGCATGGGCCAGGGCATCGCCGCCATGACGAGTCAGATCGTCTCCCACGTCACGGGCCTACCCCTCTCGAAGATCGCCCACGTCCCGGCCGACACGGCCCTCACGCCCGATGCCGGCACGTCGACGGCCTCGCGCCAGACCGTCTTCACCGGCGAGGCGACGCGGCGCTGCGCCGAAAATCTCGCCGCCGACCTGAGACAGTCAGGGAGCCTTGAGGCCCTCGAAGGGCGCAGCTACTACGGCGAGTTCGACTTCAGGACCGACCCCATGGGATCGGACAAGGCCAACCCCGTGAGCCACATCGCCTACAGCTACGCCACCCAGGTCTTCATCCTCGACGAGGCGGGCCGCGTCTGCCGCGTCGTCGCCTGTCACGACTCGGGCAAGGCCATCAACCCCCTCTCCGTGGAGGGACAGATCGAGGGGGGCGTCGTCATGGGACTGGGCTACGCCCTGACGGAAACCTTCCCCGTCGAGGGGGGCGTCCCCAAGGTCCGTTACGGAAATCTCGGACTCTGGCGGGCCACGGAGGTCCCTCCCATCGAGGTGATCCTCGTCGAGCCCGCGTCGGACGGCGACGTCGCCTTCGGCGCCAAGGGCGTCGGCGAGATCGCCCTCGTTCCCCCCGCCCCGGCCATTGCCCTGGCCTACCGCCGCTACGACGGAAAGGAGCGGACCGAGCTCCCCCTGGCCGAGACGGCCTACCGCAGAAAGTCCTAAAAGGAGGTGCCCCTTTTGCCGCAGTTCAACGTCATCGGAACGTCACCCCCCCGCCTCGACGGCCGGGAGAAGGTCCTCGGCCAAGCCCCCTTCATCGCCGACCTGTCCATCCCGGGCTGCTGGGTCGGCGGCGTCGTCACCTCGCCCGTGCCTCACGGGCGGATCCGGTCCATCACGCGCGATCCCGCCTTCGACTGGTCCCGGGTCGTCTTCATCGACGCCGCCTCCCTGCCCTGCCGCAACTTCGTCCACATGGTGCGCGACGACTTCCCCATCCTGGCCGAGGAGAAGGTGACCTTCGTCACCCAGGCCGTCGCCCTCGTCGCCGGTCCCGATCGGGCCACCGTCGACGAGGCCTTAAGACACGTCGCCGTCGACATCGAACCGCTGCCGGCCGTCTTCACTGTCGAGGAATCCCTCAAGGGAGAGGTCATCGTCTGGGGCGAGGACAACGTCATCGACGAATACCGCATCGACAGGGGCGACGTGAAGAAGGCCTTCGCCGAGGCCGACCTCATCGTCGAGGGCGACTACGCCACGGGCTACCACGAGCAGCTCTACCTGGAAAACCAGGGCATGGCCGCCATCCCTCACGACGACGGCTCCCTGGAGATCGTCGGCTCCATGCAGTGCCCCTACTACGTCCAGGGCGCCCTTGAGCAGGCCCTGGGTCTGGCACCGGAGCACTTGCGCATCAAGGCCTGCGTCACCGGAGGCGGCTTCGGCGGCAAGGAGGACTACCCCTCGGTGCTCGCCCTCTGGGTGGCCCTGTTGGCCCTCAAGTCGGGCCGACCCGTGAGAATCCTCTACGATCGCTGCCAGGACCTCCAGGCGACGCCCAAGCGTCACCCCTCGACGACCCGCATCCGCACGGCCCTCAGGCGCGACGGCACCGTCACGGGCCTGGAGATCGAGCTGCGCTTCAACGGCGGCGCCTTCACCACCCTGAGCCGCGTCGTCCAGCAGCGGGGCATGCTCCACTGCCAGGGCGCCTACCGGATCGCCAACGTCGCCATCCACTCCCTCACGATGGCGACCAACACCGTTCCCTGCGGCGCCTTCCGCGGCTTCGGCGCCCCCCAGGGGCTTTTTGCCATCGAACGCCACATGGACCGCATCGCCGCCGAGCTCGCGATGGACCCCCTCGACGTGAGGCTCAAGAACATCGTCGCCGAGGGCGACACCTTTCCTTGCGGCCAGAAACTGAAGGGCGTCTTCGCCCGGCAGGTGCTCGAACGGGCCGCCGAGCTCTCCGACTACCGCAGAAAGCGCGCCCTTTACGCCCAGGGAGGCGAAGGCCCCCTGAGGCGGGGCATCGGCCTTTCCGTCGCCTTCCACGGCGGCGGCTTCACCGGTTCCGGCGAGGCCACGATGGGCACCGTCGTCCGCATCGACTACGACGGCGCCTTCTCCCTTCACGTGAGCAGCACCGACATGGGCCAGGGAGGCCTGACGGTCCTGCCCATGATCGCCGCCGAGGCCCTCGGCCTGAAACCGGACGAGATCGCCGCTCCCCGGCCCGACACGGCTGTCTGTCCCAACAGCGGCCCCACCGTCGCCTCGCGGACGACGATGTACGTCGGCCGCGTCGTCACCGAGGCCTGCAAGGCCCTCGTCGACGATCTGCGGAACTTCCTGGCCCGGAAGGAGGGGCTCTCGCCTCGGGCCATCGCCTTCGCGAAAGGGGCTTTCCACTGCCGGAGCCGGAGCTGGACCGTCGCCCAGGCCGCCAGGGCCCGCCAGGATGCCGAGGGGCCCTTCTCCGCCGAGGGGAGGCTCCCTCAGGAGGCGGCGGCCTTCTTCGACCTGGAGCGCTTCGAGGGCGAGGCCTACAAGAGCTACGCCTGGATCGCCCAGGCCGTCGAGGTGTCCGTCAACGTCGACACCTACGAGGTCCTCCCCCTGGAGGCCACCGTCGTCGCCGAGATCGGCCGGGCCATTCACCCCGTCCTCGTCGAGGGGCAGATCGCCGGCGGCTTCCTTCAGGCCCTCGGCTGGTCCCACATCGAGGATCTCACCGTCACGCCCGAGGGACGCTTCTCGGCGGACCAGCTCAACGCCTACCTCATCCCCACCACCCTCGACACGCCCCGGTGGCGGATCGACATCGTCGAGGAGCCCTGCGACGTCGGTGCCTACGGCGCCAAGGGACTGGGCGAGCTGCCCATGAACGGCGCCGCTCCGGCGGCCCTCTCGGCCGTGGAGAACGCCACAGGGGCCTTCGGCACCGAGATTCCCCTCACGGGGGAGAAACTCTACCGCCTCATCGAGGCCCAGGGAGGGACGGACCGATGAAGATGACCGTCACCGTCAACGGCAGAAAGCGGACCTTCGACGTGCCCCCCCTGGCCCGGCTGCTTGACGTCCTCCGTGACGAACTGAATCTCAAGGGCACCAAGGAAGGCTGCGGCGACGGCGAGTGCGGCGCCTGCGCCATCCTCCTCGACGGACGGCTTGTCAACGCCTGCTGTGTCCCCGCCGTTCAGGCCGCGGGCCGGTCTGTCGTCACCATCGAAGGGCTGGCCGAAGCGGGCGAGGGCGGCCCCGAGCCGGATCGGCTCCAGCAGGCCTTCATCGACGAGGGGGCCGTCCACTGCGGCTTCTGCACGCCCGGCATGATCATGGCCTCCCGGGCCCTCCTGGAGGAGAGGCCCCACCCGTCGGAAAGCGAGATCCGCACCGGTCTCTCGGGCAACCTCTGCCGCTGCACCGGCTACGGCACCATCGTGGCCGCCGTGGCGAAGGCCGCCGGCGAGGGCTACCCCGAAAGGCCCCTCCCCTGGAAGAGCGGTGGCGGCGAAAAACCCCTCTTCTCTCCCGACGAGGCGGAGCGCTTCTTTGTTCCCGAAAGCCTCGACGAGGCTCTGGCCCTTCGGGACCGTCATCCTCAGGCCGTCCTCCTCGCCGGCACGACGGACCTCCTGCCGGACATGAAAAAGGGCCGGGTCGCTCCGGAACAGGCCATCGACCTTCTCCGCGTTCCCGAACTGAAGGGCATCGCCTGCGACGGCTCCGTCATCCGCATCGGGGCCTGCACCACCAACGGCGAGATCATCGGCAGCCCCCTCCTCAGGGAGCGTCTGCCCGTCCTCGTCGACACGGCGAGCCACAGCGGCGCCCCGGCCATCCAGAACCGGGCCACCCTCGGCGGCAACGTCGCCAACGCCTCGGGCGCGGCCGACCACCTCGTCCTGCTCCTGGCCCTGGGGGCTTCCGTCACCGTCGTCTCCGTCCGGGGCGAACGGACCCTGCCCCTGGAGGACTTCGTCGTCGCCTACCGGAAGACGGCCTGTGAGCCGGGCGAGCTCATCAGGGAGATCGTCATCCCCCTCCCTCCCGAGGGCTCCCTGCAGAAATGGATCAAGCGCGGCTCCCGCCAGGCCCTCACCCTCTCCCGGGTCAGCCTCGCCTTCCACCTCGAACGCGAGGGGGAGCGCATCACCGTCTTCCGCCTCGCCGCGGGGAGCATGTCGCCTGTGCCGCTGCGCCTGAGCGAGACGGAAAGGGCCGTCACGGGGCGGACGATCACGGCCGAGACGGCCCAACTCGCCGCCGAGACGGCCCGCTCCGAGATCAATCCCCGCAAGAGCCCCGACTACCGCAGGGCCATCACGGCCAACCTGGTGAGGCGCTTCTTCGAGGATCTCCTCTAGAGGGGACTCTCCCTGGGGCCGGAGGCCGAAAAAGAGCCCCGGCCTTGACAGAAACAAAAAGGCTCCTAAACTGGTCTTCAACCGCCCCGGCCCTTGCGCCGCGGCAACCTGCCTGAAAGGAGGACCTGTCATGATCCGTCTCATCGCCAACGACATGATGATGTGCCTGAAGCTCCCAGGGTCCTCTCCGGAAATGGTGGGTGCTTAGGGGCATCCTGCAGCCATGCCGGGCCGGACCCTTTTGGGGGTCCGGCCTTTTTTTGCGCCTTCCCGTCAGGGGAAGAGGGCTGCGACGAAAGGAGCTGAGACGAAAAACCGGACCGGAAGCACCCCATCCTGACGACGGGGTGCGAGATGGAAAGGGCCGGCCTGAGGCCGGTCACAACAGAAGGTCATCGACCGAAAAGGAGAGAAAACGGATGAAAAAGATCCTGGCCGCCTGTCTGCTCACCCTGCTGCTTGCCGCAACGGCCCTTGCCGCGACGGAGACGATCACCGTCGGCGTCACGCCCTTCCCCCATAAGGACATCATGGAAGTCGTCAGGGGACTGCTCGCCAAAGAGGGCTACGAGCTCGTCATCCGGGAGTTCAGCGACTACGTCACGCCCAACAGCGCCCTGGCCGAAGGGAGCCTGGACGCCAACTTCTTCCAGCACGTTCCCTACCTGGAAAACACCTGCGCCGAAAAGGGCTTCGACCTCGTCTGGGTCGCCAAGGTCCACATCGAACCCCTAGGCCTCTACTCGGAGAAGATCAAGGCCCTCGCGGAGCTGAAGGAGGGTGACTCCATCGCCATCCCCAACGACGGCACCAACTGTGCCCGGGCCCTGCGCCTCCTGGAGGCCCACGGCGTGATCTCCGTCGCTTCAGGCGAACTCGTCACGGCCTTCGACATCACCGAGAACCCCAAGAAGCTCAAGTTCATCGAACTGGACGCCGCCCAGCTCCCGCGGACGCTGAAGGACGTCACCGCCGCCGTCATCAACACCAACTTCGCCTCCGAGGCGGGCCTCATCCCCTCCAAGGACGCCCTGATCATCGAAAGCGGCGACTCGCCCTACGCCAACGTCATCGCCGTCAGGGCCGAAAGCGCCGAAACGCCCGCCGTCAAGGCCCTGGCTCGGGCCGCCACGTCGCCGGAAGTCAGGGCCTTCATCGAAGAGCACCTCGTTCCCCGGGGCATCGTCCCGGCATTCTAGGTTTCTTCGCCGTCCTTGCCGGGCCAAGGAGCGGTCAGCTCCGCCCGGCAAGGACCTTCGAGGCCCGTCAAGGGACGTTGACGGGCCGGCTTGTGGGGGCTAGGGTAGGTGGCAGAGGCAGAAAAAACGGGGCAGGCGGCATGACGGAGGGCCTGGACGAACCGTCCTCCAGGGCTCCGTCAGGTGCCGCCTTCGGCTTGCGGACGTGGGGCAGGGTGGATGATGAGACAGACGAACAGCCTCAAAACGGACAAGATGTCGGCCCTGCTGACGCGATACTCCTTCCCCGCCATCGTCGGGATGGTCGTCAATGCCTTGTACAACGTCGTCGATCGGATCTTCATCGGCAACGCCCCCGACCTGGGGGCCTACGGATTGGCGGGGATCACCATCGGTTTTCCGATCATGATCGTCCTCCTTTCCATCGCCCTCATGATCGGCGTCGGCGGGGCGACGCTCTTTTCCATCAAGCTTGGCGAGGGCAGGAACGAAGAGGCCCTCCACGTCCTGGGCAACGGCTTCTCCCTTCTGCTGATCGGCGGCACCCTCTTTCTGATTCTGGGGCAGCTCTTTCTCTCGCCGATCCTGCGGCTTTTCGGCGCCAGCGACGCCGTCCTTCCCTATTCGGCCGCCTACATGAGGGTCATCTTCTTCGGCGCCATCTTTCAGGTGACCAGTCTGGGCCTGAATAACTTCCTCCGCGCCGACGGACAGCCCAGACTGGCCATGATCACCATGTTCCTGGGCGCGGGCACGAACATCGTCCTCGACGGGCTCTTCATCTTCGGGCTCAAAATGGGCATGGCCGGAGCGGCTCTCGCCACCATCCTGGCCCAGGGCGCTTCCATGGTCTGGATTCTCTCCTACTTTCTGAGCCGCCGCGGCCAGAGCCGGATCGAAGGGAAATACATGAGACTCCGCCCCGACCTGGTCCGCAAGATCCTTCTCCTCGGTCTTCCCTCCTTCTTTCTCCAGATCAGCAACAGCCTCCTCGGCATCGTCGTGAACAGGAGCCTGCTCCTTCACGGCGGCGACATCGCCGTTTCCGTCATGGGCGTCATCAACAGCGTCCAGACGATCATCCTCATGCCCATCATCGGCCTCAATCAGGGCGTAAGGCCCATCGTCAGCTTCAACTTCGGGGCGCGAAAGCCCGACCGCATCAGGGAAGCGGAAAAGCTCGCCATCGCCGCCGCCACCCTTTACGCCCTCATCGGCTGGGTCCTGACGCGACTCTTTCCCGTCCAGATCGTCTCCATCTTCAACCGCGAGCCCGACCTGGTGCGCTTCGGCGTCACCGCCGTCCGGATCTGGTTCTGGTGCCTGCCCGTCGTGGGCTTTCAGGTCCTGGGGGCGAACTTCTTCCAGTGCATCGGACGGCCCGGATCGGCCGTCGTGCTGACCCTCACGAGACAGGGCTTCCTTCTCATCCCGGCGATCCTCCTCTTTTCCCGGCTCTGGGGCATCGACGGCATCCTCTACGCCGCTCCCTTCGCCGACGCTTTTTCGGCCCTCATCACGGCCCTCGCCTTCGCCTTCGGCATCCGCTCCCTGACGGAACCTGCCCTGGGGGAGTCCCAGGACCGTTGACGGCCCTTGTGCCCCCCCTCTTTCCGTGCAAAAGATCCTTCTCGGGCGTAGAATAGAACCATCCATCCTTGATGAATGCATTTATCCATACTGTCGGGGAGTTGAAGGAGATGACCCTAAACGCCGAGGAGCGAGCCTACCGATCCATCATCGAGCTGATCCTGTCAGGACAGTATCGGCCCGGCGATTTTCTGCTCGAGCTCGAACTGGCTCCGCGGCTCGAGATGAGCCGGACTCCCGTCAGCCGGGCCCTGAGCCGGCTTGTCGCCGAGGGTTTCCTCAGTAAGATGCCGAAAAAGGGCTGCTACATCCCCCTGCCGACGCCGGAAGACGCCGAAGAGGTCTTTTCGGCCCGGGCCGTCGTCGAGAGCGAAGCCGCGGCTCGGGCGGCCAGGCTGGCGACGGAGGAGGAGATCGACCGCCTTTGGGCCATCGTGGCCGAAGACAACGAAGCGGTCCACAAGAGACAGAAGGAGCTCTTCGCCCGCATCAACGAGGACTTTCACTTCTCCGTGGCCCGGGCGAGCCACAATGCCTACCTGGAGAAATGGGTCCGCAACGCCTTCTGGCGGTGCAACATCTACGTCTTCTACTTCGACAGCTTCTACCGCCTCAACAACCACGACATCCCCCCCCAGGAGACGCCCCGGCAGCATGTGCGGATCATCGAGGCCATAGCCGCCGGCGACCCCGACGAGGCGTCCCGGGCCATGGCCGATCACGTCCTTCACACCTACAGCGTCTCCCTCTTCGGCAAATGACCGGACTCTCGCCTGCCCTGATGGACTCGACGGTCCGGTCTCACCTGTCGAGGCAAACGTTACCTCTTTCTCCACCTGACCGCCCTGATCCGCATAAAGTGGCCTTTCTTGACAGGTCCCCGCCGACATGGTAAGAATGCTTTGAGAAAAGCATGCAATAATCCAACAATGCATCCACAGATCGGAGGCTCCGGGGGAAGGGCCGAACCGGAACGATGTCCCACCGGGCTTCGGCAAAGGCGAAGCCCAAGAGAACGCTAGCTAAAGGTCGTGAATCCGAATGAGCCTGACGCTCTTCCATTTCGTTGGCATTGTGGTGATCGGTTTTCTCCAGGGCTTTCTCAACACCGTCGCCGGAGGCGGCTCCCTTCTGGTGCTTCCGGCTCTGACCTTTCTGGGCATGGATCTGGCCGTGGCCAACGGGACCAACCGCGTGGCGATTCTCCTCCAGAGCATCTCCGGAGCGGCCAGCTTCAAGAAGCAGAAGGCCCTTTCGCTGAAGGTGGCCCTGCCCCTCGCGGCGGCCTCGACGGCAGGCGCCGTCGTCGGCACCCTCCTGGCCGTCAAGGTCGACAAGCGGACGCTGAACCTCGTCATCGCCACCCTGATCTCCATCATGGCCCTTCTGCTGGTCTTCAAGCCCAGGATGTGGGAGGGGAACCAGGAGCGGAAGTGGCCCAAGTGGGCCGTCTACGCCGTCTTCTTCGCCGTGGGGATCTACGGCGGCTTCATCCAGGCCGGCGTCGGGTTCTTCTTCTCCTGGGCCCTCGCCCTCGCAGCCGGTATGGACCTCGTCGCCGGCAACGCCGTCAAGACCATCATCATCGGCTCCTACACGACGATCAGCTTGATCCTCTTTTTCATGAACGGCCTCGTCGACCTTCCCGTCGGCCTCGTACTGGCCCTCGGCAGTGCCGGGGGGGCGGTGCTGGGCGCCAAGTTCACCGTCGCCAAGGGAACGAAATGGGTGCGCTGGGTTCTGGCCACCGTCGTCGTGATCAGTGCCGTCAAGATGTTTCTTGACGCACTGGCCTGAGCGTAGAGGGGTTTGCGTCACAGCCGGCAAGATCATCGCGCGGAGGTCCGTCAACGGAAACAGGAGCGTGTCTTGAAAGGAGAGATGTTTCATGAGGCTCAACGCGAAGAAGTTCATCGGCATCGTCATGGTCATGGCCCTGTTGTCCCTTTCGGCGACGGCCTTTGCCGCCACCAAGCAGCTCACCATCGGTACGGCCTCACCCACGGGGGGCTGGATGATGCTCGCCTCCACGGCGGCCAAGCTGATCAATGAAAACGTGCCCGGCACGAATCTGACGCCCGTTCCGAGCCCCCGCGGCGGCGTGGAGAACATCGAGACCATCCTCTCCGGCGAGAGGGAGATGGGCCTGGTCATGGCCAATTCGGCCTTTGCCGCCATCCGGGGAGAGGCTCCCTTCACGGAGCCGGCCAAGGGCCTGGCGGGCTGGTTTTCGGCCCATTACGGCTACTGGTACCTCCTCGTCCGCGAGGACAGCGGCATCGAATCCTTCGCCGACCTCAAGGGCAAGCGCATCGCCATCGGGAACCCCGGAGACGGCGATGAAGCCCTGAACCGGGATGTCTTCAAGCTCCTCGGCCTGGCCTGGGAGGACTTCTCTCCCGAATATGCCGGACTCTCGGGCGCCGTCGATCTCATCAAGCAGAATCAGATCCACGCCCTCGCCTATGTGGGCGCCCCCAAGCTGCCCAGCCTGAACGAGCTCCTCGTCACGAAGAAGATGCGCCTCCTCACCTTCACCGACGAAGAGCTGGAGAAGATCACCGAAGCCCTGCCCTACCTCGTCGTCAGGGAGATGCCCCAGAGCGACTTCCCCGAGATGATCCTGCCCTCCGACCCCGCCAAGGTCCTTTCCATGAACCACGTCGTCGTCTGCAGCGACAAGATCCCTGCCGATGACATGTATGCCTACACGAAGGCCGTCTTCTCCAACCTCGATGAAATCCACGCAGCGAGCAAGGCCTTTTCCGTCATTACCCTCGAAAGCGCCGTCTCGGGAATGCCCGTTCCCTTCCACGAAGGGGCGGCCCGTTACTTCAAGGAAGCGGGCGTCCTGAAGTAAGGGATCCGTCCTCAGACGGACTGTCTCCTGTCCCTGTCTGTCGAGAAGGCTCGAATCCGGGGCCTTCTCGACTCTTTCGGAAGCACGGCTGTCCCTCTTCCCCTGTCAGCCCTTTCTTTTTGCCGGCCTGAAGAGAGGGCGCTCACCGTCCCGGCCATTGAGGAGGTAGGTGCTTTGGAAAAGGAAACGATGGAACTCCTGCGGTCGGAGGCCGTTGAGGCGTCCGAGATCGACGATATCCTCCGGAAAATCGAATCCATGGAAACGCCCGAAGAGCCCGCCAAAGGGCTGGGTCCCGAGATTCCCTGGGTCAATGCCCTTTTCGGCCTGATCTCTCTCGGCCTGCTCCTTTTCACCTTCTGGTCCGCGGCGATCCGTCCCATTCCCGCCTACGCCCAGAGGGCCATCCACCTCTGCTTCATCGTCACCCTCTGCGGTTTCACCAGCACGTCAGGATTCTTCAAGAACAAGGAGGGCAAACTGCCCCGGGCTGAGCAGATCCTCAACGTCCTCTTCATCACCGTCGGCGTCCTGGCCATCGCCTACTTCGCCTTTCACTGGAAGCGGCTTTATCTCTCCCAGATGAGTCCCGCCGACTATGTCCTGGCCGCTGTCGTGATCCTCGCCACCCTGGAGGTCACGCGACGCTCCATCGGCTGGACTTTGGTGGTCATCGTCGCCGTCGGCGTCACCTACGCCATGGTCGGCCCCTATCTCCCCGATGCCATCGCCCACCGGGGCTACACGCTGAACCGGATCATCACCCAGATCGTTGTCGGCACCGAGGGGGTCTTCAGCTCCACCCTCGGCATCTCCTCGACCTATGTGGCGGCCTTCGTCTTCTTCGCCGGTTTCCTCGAGGCCTTCGGCGGCCTGAAGGTCTTCATGAAGCTGGCCCTGGCCGTGGCCGGAGCTCTCGTGGGAGGCCCGGCGAAAATCGCCATCGTCGCCAGCGCCTTCTTCGCCATGATCTCGGGCAGCACCGTCGCCAACGTCGTCTCCACCGGCTCCATCACCATCCCCCTCATGAAGCGCATGGGCTACCCCAAGGGCTGGTCCGGCGCCGTCGAGGCCTGCGCCTCGACGGGCGGCACCTTCACGCCGCCCATCATGGGGGCCACGGCCTTCATCCTGGCCGAGTTCATCGGCGTGCCCTACCTGGAGGTCATGAAGGCCGGCATGATCCCGGCCCTGCTCTACTACATCGGCCTCTACTCGGCCGTCCTCCTCGGCACGGGCCTCGTCACGCCTGCCGTCTACGCCCTTCTGGGCGTTCTCGTGGCTCCGGGTCTCATCAAGATGGGCGTCCAGCCCATGGCGGCCCACATGTTCGTCTTCTACGTCGCCGCCCTCGCCCCCATCACGCCTCCCGTCGCCCTGGCGGCCTATGCCGCCGCGGGGATCGCCGACGCCAACCCCCTCACCGTGGGGACCCACGCCGTCAAGCTCGCCATGGTGGCCTTCTTCCTTCCCTACTTCTTCGTCCTCAACCCGGCCCTCCTCGGCTACGGGACGCTGCTGGAGATCGTCCCCCCCTTCGCCACGGCCGCCCTCGGCGTCTTCGTCCTCGGCTTTGCCACCCAGGGTTTCTTCAAGAGATCCCTCCGCGTCTGGGAGCGCCTTCTCTGCGGCGCCTTCGCCCTTTCGCTCATCCTGCCGGAGAACTACTCCGATTTCATCGGCGTGGCCGGCATCGCCGTTATGGTGCTCTTTTTCGCGAAAACGGCCAAAAGACAGACCCCCTCGTTGGGGGCCTAGCTGAAGACAAGGGAGGTCCGCCGATGTCGGACGGCAAGGTCTTATTCGAGAATGCGCTCCTCTTTGACGGAACGGGCAGCGAGCCCTTTGTCGGCTCCTTCGGCGTCGACGGGGCCGCTGTCGGCGTCGTCGAAGAGGGCCCGTCGCTGGGGGAGAGGGAGGAATGGCGCGGCGCCGAGCGGGTCGATCTCAAAGGCTACACCGTCATCCCCGGCCTGATCGACTGCCATGTCCATCTCACCTCACCCTGGAACAGCGGAGACCACGAGCCCTACTGGAAACTCGTCACGTCACCGTCCCTCAAGGCCCTCACCACGGCGGCCAACGCCAACCGCTGCCTCCGTGCCGGCTTCACGACGGTCCGCAACTGCGGCGGCACCTCCTGGAACCTGCCTGAGGACGTGGCGGCCCGCCAGGCCATCGGAGCGGGCCTGTGCATCGGACCCCGCATCTGGGCCTCGGCCGGCGGCATCTCCATGACGGGCGGCCACGGCGACAGGGCCTATCCCGCCTACATGATCGCCCACCCCGAACTGGGCTGCGGCGTCGTCGCCGCCGACGGTCCCGACGGATGCCTCAAGGCCGTCCGGGAGCGGATCAAATACGGCGCCGACTTCATCAAGATCTACACCACCGGCGGCGTCAGCACGCCCGGCGACGGCCCCTGCGCGGAAAACTTCACCCTCCAGGAGCTGCGGGCCATCGTCTCCGAAGCCCATCTCCACGGCAAGCGGGTGGCCACCCACGCCCAGGGCCTGGCGGGGATCCGCAACGCCGTCGAGGCCGGCGTCGACACGGTGGAGCACGGCTCCTTCCTCGACGAGGAGACGGCCTCGATCATGGCCGAAAAGGGCATCGCCCTCGTCACGACCCTCCGCGTCTTCACCGCCATCCTGGAGCGCGGCGCGGGCTACCCCAACCCCGAAGCCCTCGCCAAGGCCATGCTCGTCGCGGAAAAGCAGCAGCAGGCCCTCAAGATCGCTCGGGCCGGGGGCGTCACCATCGCCTTCGGCACCGACTCTTCCCAGAGCATCCCCAACGGGAAAAACGCCGTTGAGCTGACGAGCCTCGTCAAGCTCGGCTTCTCCCCCCGGGAGGCCCTCCTCATGGCCACCCGCGACGCGGCCAGGGCCCTGGGCCTGGACGACGGACTGGGCACGTTGGTCCCCGGCAAAAGCGCCGACTTCCTCGTCGTCAGAGGCAACCCTCTGGAGGACATCACCCTGCTGGAGGACGAAAAAAACATCCGGGCCGTCGTCCTCGGGGGCAAGGCCAAGATCATGCGGGACGAAGCGGGCGAGGAGCACCAGTCGCAGGCCTTCTCTGTCCGGGCCCTCTCTAGGGCGCTCATGGGGTAGGGTTCCCCTTTCTCCCCCGGTCCTCAGGGCCCGGGGGAGCCGTTGCTTTCTCAAGGAGGCATGATCCGTGAAAAGGATTCTCGTCTTGGGGGCCGGACTCGTCGCCCGCCCCTGCGTGCAGTACCTGCTTGCCCGGGACATGGACGTCACCGTCGTCGATCTCTCCGAGGCCAGCCTGAAGCGGGTGACGGAAGGTCACCGGAGGAGCCATGCCGTCGTCGCCGACGGAGCTTCCGAGGCCCCTGCCCTCATCGATCGGGTGAGGCCCGATGTCGTCGTCTCCCTCCTCCCGCCGCAGCTCATGGCGCCCGTGGCCCGGGCCTGCCTCAAGGCCGGCGTTCACCTCGTCCATCCGGCCTACCTGGACCGGGAGACGGAAGAGCTCTCGGAGGAGGCGAAGAAGGCCGGCCTTCTCTTCCTTGTCGAAATGGGCCTCGACCCCGGCATCGACCACATGTCGGCGGCCAGGACGATCCGGGCCATCCACGACGGACAGGGCAAGGTCCTCTCCTTCCGCTCCGTCTGCGGCGCCATCCCCGCCGCCGAGGCCAACACCAACCCCTGGGGCTACAAGCTCTCCTGGGCCCCGGCGAGCCTCATCGGAGCCAGCCGGCGGACGGCGCGGATCCTCCTCGACGGACAGGAGATCCTCTGGCCCGACGGCAGGACCTACGAAGAATCCCACATGGAACTCATCGAGGGGATGGGCTGGTACGAAGTCTACGCCAACGCCGACTCCCTGCCCTACATCGAAACCTACGGCATCCCCGAGGTTCAGACCCTCTATCGGGGGACGATCCGCTACCCGGGCTGGTCGGAGACGATCTGCGCCATGAACGTCCTCGAGCTCTTCGACGAAACCCCCCTCGACCTGGGCGGCAAGACCTTCTGTGCCTTCCTGGTCGAACGGGCCCAGGCGGAAGCCGGCGAAAGCCTGAAGGAAACCCTCTGCCGACGCCTCGGCCTTCCCCCCTATGCCGCCGTCCTCGAGCGCTTCCGCTGGCTCGGCCTTCTCGACGACCGCCCCATTCCCTTCGAGAGGGGAAGCGCCCGCGATATCGTCTCCTTCCTCTTCGCCGAAAGGCTCGTCTACGAAAAGGACGAGCGCGATCTCGTCATCCTTCAGGACGAATGCCTGGCCTCCTTCCCGGGGCGGCCCGGCACGGTCCGCTATTGTTCCACCCTCGTCGACTTCGGCATCCCCGGCGGGGACAGCTCCATCGCCAGGACGACGGGTCTTCCCCCCGCCATCGCGGCCCGGCTCATCGCCGAAGGGAAGATTGAGGCCCGCGGCGTTCACCGCCCCGTTCTGGCCGAAATCTACGAACCCGTCCTGGCCGAACTGGAACAGGAAGGCATCGTCCTCAAAGAGACGGAAGAAAACCGGCACTAGAGACGGCCCGCCACGGCGACCCTATTCCGGCTCCTCAGTGCCCGCAGCCGTCGCCAGGGACCCCGTCGGTGAAGAGGGGGCCAGGTGAAGCGACACCAGGAGCGTCACCCTTCTAAAGCAAAGGCCCCTACCGTCTCGCCGGTAAGGGCCTTTTGATTTCGAAGGGCTGATCTTTCCCCCATCCGCTCCGCAAGGCGGCGGCTCTCGCGGGAAGGCGCGCTTTTTTGACCCTGGCGGCACCTCCGGAATAGAGCCTAGATGATTTGCTCTTTTTTCTGTCCACCGGTTCGGGGGAAAATCATGTATAAGGATGATAGGGTTGAATGGACCGAGAGGAGGTGCCCCGCCGTGAATCGACGGGTCAGTGCCGTGATGTTCCTGGCATCCGCGTCTTCTTCGCCTTCTTGGCAGTCGGGGCCTTCGGGGTCTTTTTTGTTGTTCCTCACCGGCGCTCTGTTTCCCGACGGGCTCCCTTCCGGATCACTTCCTGCCCCTCTCTCACGACCTCATGTCATTCCCGGAGGCAAGGGCTAAAGCACCGGTTCCTCCGGGATTCTTCGCGGTTTCTCCCGACCAGAGGAAGAGCCCCGAGGCCGCGCCGTCAGGTCCAGGCCCAGGGCCCGGGCGACGGCTAGGGTGGTTCTCAGGGTGGGATTGCCCCGGTCGCTGAAGGACCGGTAGAGCTGCTCCCGGGAAAGCCCGGTCTCCTGGGCGATCTGGCTCATTCCCTTGGCTCGGGCCACCACCCCGAGGGCCTTGGCGATGTAGGCGGCGTCGCCGGTCTCGAAGGCGTCGGCCATGAAGACGGCGATGGCCTCCTCGGAGTCGAGGGCTGCGGCGGGGTCGTAGTCGTACAGGCGTTCGGTCATCGGGATTCACCTCCTCGGATCTCTTTCGCAAGACGTTTCGCGGTGCGGATGTCCTCCTCCTGCCTACGTTTGCTTCCTCCGCAGAGCAGGATGACGACCTGGTTCCCTTCCTGCATGAAGTAGAGCCTGTAGCCGGGACCTATGTGGATTCGCAGCTCGCTGATTCCTTCGCCCACGGGCTCCACGTCTCCGGTCAGTCCGTTGGTCAAGCGAAAGACCCGCGCCGCGATGGCAGCGCGGACGCGCTTGTCCTTAAGCCTGCTCTCCCATGCCCGGAAGGTCTCGGTCTGCCGGATCGTCTTCATGATGTTATTGTAGTCTAAAAACTACAGAAGCGCAAGAGATGCTTAGGGCTCCGGCCTACCCGCCCTCGGTGAAGCTGGGGCATGAAGATGGAGCAACGAGTCCCGGGGTGGTCCGGGCGAAGACCCGGTGTCAGGAGAAGGCATAGGATTTCAACTCACGCGCCCGTGAGGGCGCGACGATACGGAGTCTGCCGGGTGATGCTCTTGGTGATGCTTCGCTTGGCCTCCTCTTCACGGGCGATGTCCATGCGGACGGTTACAAGCACGATGGCTTCTCCCTTTTCACCTGGATTTTTTCGAAAGAAGTCGGAGCCGGGATAGGGTCGCCGTTACGTTCGGAGACATACAGGAATCCCTCAAGAGCCTCCTTGGCCCGGGCGACGGCTTCTTCTTCAGACTTGCCGCAGGTGAAGCATCCCGGAAGGTTCGGAAACTCGATGGCGATGCCAGCTTCATCTTTCGAAATGATTGGCGGATAGGTGCGCATATCCTTGCTTCCTCTATTGGCCATATGGATTTTCCCGCTGCGAGGCGGGACTCAAAACCCCACCTGTTTAGCCGACGAGGCCTTGAATCAGGAGCTGGAGTCGGTCCGGACCGATTTTCTGACCCAGGCGACGGGCGCCGGGTTGGACGCCGAGACGGCCCAGGCCGACGCCGAGGTGTGGGCGGCCTTCGCCAGGACGGCCTATCGTCGGTTCGGCATCAGGCCCCGGGAGTTTTCCGACATGGTGGGGCTCGAGATCCGGCAGGGGCGGGAGGTTGCCGCCGGGGAGGGGTATTCGCAGGTCGACGCGGAGGCCAGGCTCTCTCGTGACGTCGCCTCCTGGTCGGAAACGGTGGATCAATTCCTTGATAGGAGCTTGCCTCGAACGAAACCTTTGTTCGTGATGACTACACCTCTTGCGTTGCACTTGGCGGGAGCGGAAGTACTACCCGTTTCCATGCGTTACGGTGTCCTGGAGAAGGTCCTGCGCGTCAAGCATAAAATTCCAGCTGAAACCCTGAAACAGCTTCCTAGGGCGTTGGCTGACCCTATTATGATTTTCGATTCCGCGACGATACCGGGTAGCTATGGTTGCCATGGTGGAATTGACGGACCCTGACGGAGCGACTCTCGTGGTGCCTTTGAGGCTTAACAAAAAACGAGGCAGGTACGAGATCTATAATGAGATTTCGAGCGTTTACGGGAGGAAAAAACAGGATACTCAGAAACCAAACGACCAGTGGTTCGGCGATCAGGTCAAGGAAGGCCGGCTGCGCTACATGAACACAAAAAAAGCTCTCCTTGGCTCGACGCTGCCGGGCTATACTTGCCCGGAGGTGGAGCCAAACAGAGCTTCCTTAGTCGGAATATACCCACCGAGTCCGATCTTGTCAATCTCAAAGCCGCGGTGCCGGGGCACTACCAGCAGGCACGCGGCCAGGCCGCGTTCCCTTCAGGTCAGTCGATCGTCACGCTTTTCGAGTCGGCCGGTTCTGGATAAAAACGGTCGGAAGCCATCACCATTTCAAGCATCCGACAAAACCAGGGAAGGTCACGGTCAAGCCCCCTCAAAAAGACATCCCACCGAAAACCCTCGACAGCATCATGAAACAGGCGGGGCTGAAATAGCCCGCCACCGGAAAGGAGATGAAGGGGGGATGAGAAAAGATGTGCCCATCTATCCTGCGCTGCTCTCCGAGGAGGGGGCCTATGTCTGCGTTCGCTTTCCTGACCTTCCGGGCTGCAATTCTTTCGGCGCTGGCTACGCCGACGCCATCGCCAAGGATGCTTTGGGCGGGCACTTGCTCTCCATGGAAGAGGACAACGACCCCATCCCAGCCCCCACCCCGATCAACAAGCTGGAGCCGGAAAAAGAGGAACTCGCCGTCTTGATCGACGTGCCCATGGATGTTCTCCGCAAATGAAGACGCAAAGAAATCCGTCAACAAGGATGTCGCCCTTCCGGTATCGCTGAACAAGATCGGAATGGAAGAAAACCGCAACGTCTCCAAGAAGCGATCCAAGAGCGCCTTGACGTGAAAGAACCGGCAGCGCTCTAAAGCAAAGGCCCCTACCGTTTCGCCGGTAAGGGCCTTTTGATTTCGAAGGGCTGATCTTTTTCCCATCCGTTCCGTAAGGCGACGGCTCTCGCGGGAAGGCGCGCTTTTTTGACCCTGGCGGCACCTCCAAGAATAGAGCCTAGATGATTTGCTCTTTTTTCTGTCCACCGGTTTGGGGGAAAATCATCCCTCTTTGCCACATCAGGTCACCAGGCAACCATGGTCTGACGGCACAGAAATTGCGGGATGGGTGACGGAGACGCCGGGGCTGAGCATGAGCAGCGCCAGATTGGCGAAGGGACAGGCACCTTGCCGGATTCAACTTGGACGGCAATGGCCCGGGTTCCCTGGCCGACGAGGCAATGCTCGACATAGAGGTAGCTCCAGCCGTTGCTGAACCTGGGCAGAACGCGTGCAGGCCCTGAGCTGTCATGTTGCCTTCCCTAGCCCGCAGTATCGGCCGGCGCGACCGAAAGCAGGCCGAACCCGAAGGCCTTGCCGGAACCGATGCCGCGGACCAGTGTCTGCCGAAAGGCATCCGGGTCAGTGATCCGAAGGAGGCCGTCGAAAAGGACGGACCGCAGACGCTGTCCCTTGCCGTTTTTTTTCATATATATATACCCTGGCTGAAGTGTCGTGGCGTCTTGCTTGATAAAGAACCCTGCTGATCCGGCCCGGCGGACAAGCCAGCCTATAAGCTGGTCAGTCGGAACGGGAACGCGCTTTCCGATAGATTCTTTTTTTACATCCGGTGAATGTTTGCTCAGGCGTCTGGTCGGATTTGCCGCAAGGCGGAATCGAAGGCACTGATCTTGCCAGAATCGCGGCTCAAATGGTTTCACCTCAGGGGGCGCTGCCAGAAGATAATTCGCATTGTGAAAGGCATAGCCCCAGTCGGGTTCTATGGCGGACTGCACGATGATCACCGCCCGGCCGTTGGGGAGAGGGTCGATGCGGAAAAGAAAGCCTGAGTCCATGGCACGCTCCACGTGGACTTGACCGTTACCAAACTCATCCGGTCTGAATGGCGTGAGGAAGTCCTCATCCTCGGCCTTCCGGGACGCGGACGGAAAGGCCATACAAAGGCGCTGATGGACATGATAGCGGTTTCTCAGCCACAACCGCCCAGGCCGAGGCCGGTCGGGGTTGTCGCCTACGTCGATCAATAGGCAGGACCGGAACATGGCTATTCCACCTCCTCGGCGGTAAGACGCCGACGTCGAGCCTCCAGCGAGCGGAATTTGAGAATCTCGGCCCGCTTTTGAATGATTAGGGCGCGCCAGCGGGGCTCCTCAGGATTGATGCGGTCCAACCCCATTCCAAGGCCATATTCGAGCATGGTAACGGCATCATGGCACAGACCGCAAAGCGAACGCAGGTCCTCCAGGGTTTCGTTGCCCCCGGCTCTTCGGTAGGTGACGTGCTGGACGGTCATGCGCGGGCCGGGCGACTTACAGAAGACGCACAACCCGGCGTCAGCTTTAATTCGCTCTTCGCGGCGCTTCCGATATTCCGCTTTCGTGTAATCCGCTCGCGGGCGCGGCATGGCGGGGGTAGCCCCCTGCAGCGCCTCGCCGACCGTTGGCGAAACGGTACCGCGCAGGACAAATCTCGGCTCGTGGACCGGTGGATCGAAGCAAACCGGCACGTCATACCATACTTCCGCGTCATCGGGAGCAACGTCACCTTCTGAGGTAGGCCGCCATTCCACAAGCGTTTCCACCATCCCGTTCTGCAGTGTCGCGTCGGCCCTGTACCTCGGACGCCACGGGATGGCATCCAGTGCGGCGTTCAGGTCGTCATGGCCGGCGGGATTCGTCCACGACTCATCCTCGCGGGGCCTTGCAAGCACCGGGACGGAGGGCGGGCAGGACTTGCGGCCGAGGAAAACCGGCCACTTGGGCGACGCAATCGCTGTGGCGATATCATCGATCAACTTCGCATCACCACCCTGGAGCGCCACGAGAAAGCTCGCGTCGGCCAGGTACTCCCGGCGCGTGATGAGCGTGCCCTGGGCTCCGGTCTTCAGACCGCCCCCAGCGGTTGTCATGCCAATTCCTGCTCCTACCGTTTGGTAATCCCACCACCGCGTGCCGTGCCGGTCGATGCGCACACCCATCGCAAGCCCGTTCAGCTCCGCCAGGCGTTCCCGTGCCGCCTCGCGCGACAGTCCCATGGCGCAGCAGAGCAGGCCCAGTATGCCGGACTTGGTCGGCGCGTCCATAGTCCGGCGGATGACGAACTTTGACGTGTCGCCCCAGGCCTGGAGGGGGCCCTCAAGGCGGAGGAAGAGTGTGTTGGCTTCGGTCATTTTGCTGCCTCCGGGGGCGTCCCGGTTGTCTCCATCTTGTCCATGATCGTTTTGACGAAAGCTTCGAACTCGCCGAACTCGTTGGTGCCGACCACGGATTGTTCTTGTTCGTGTGCCTTCTTGGTCGTGTCGATCCAGGTCAGATGATGGCGCAGATTCGGCGAGAACCAGAAGCGTTCGGCCTCGATGCCGTAGCCTGTGGCGAGATCGTGGACGTACTGGCCAAATCTGGCGATGCTTTCGCCGATCAAACCGCGTTCGGACTTATCCGGCACCGGATCGGCGAAGGCGTTGGCGTAGTTGACGGGGGTGGCCGATTTAGTCTTGACCTCAACCAGAACTCCATTGGGCGGATTGAATGCCGCGAATGCGTGTTGTTTGCCGGAGGGGTTGGCCTTGGCGGCTGCTTCAATGAAACACCGTACCGTCTTGCAGGCGAGGTCCGCTTCGTTCGCCAGATTCTTCTTCAGCTGCTCGAAGTCGATGACGAAGTGTTTGTAGAAGCAGGCTGAGTTGAACATGGCCTCGTCGACGTGGGCCGCGCCGGCGTCTTGGCCGGGAACATCGTCGGCAGCGGTGAAGTAGTCCACCTCGTTCACGACCGCGTGAGTCGAGATGGCGTGTGCCGCAGACAACGCGGCTTCGACGGTGAAGTTCAAGTCGCTGAAAACGCCGTTCTTGGCGACCTCCGTCATGCGTCCATTCAGAGCGATGTCGGGCACGCAGGGGGTTTCGGCAATGTATTCTTTGAACTGATTGGCAAGCTCATTTGCGTTCGATGCTTTCTTCAGGTCCTTCGCCATCTTTCCGATTGTCTTCGTAGAGAGGAAGAGAAGCATATTGGAAACCGCCCCGGCACTTGCATCCTCATCGTCGCCGCTTTTGCTTTTCGTCTTGTTTTTTGCCTTCACGCCGCCCATTTCCAAGGCTTTCGCAGCTTTGACATAGAGTTCCTCGGTTTCTTCGTTCTCTTCGGGTTTTACCTGGAGAAGATTCGCTAGCTGTTCGGGTGTCAGGTCGAAGTCTCCAGAATGGGCGATACGCGCCAGCAGACTCGCCAACCTGCGTGTGCGGACACCTCCAGCCTTCTCCAGAGCGGCCGCAAACTCCGGGCTGCGCCGGATGCTGCGTTTGAGACATTGGCTGGAGATGCGCGCTCGGGTAACGCCACCGAAGATGCAGGTCTTGGGCGCGCCCAGGTCATCCCTGTTCAGATTGGCCGGGCTGTGGTTTTGGATCATGTGAATTTCGATGAGCATGTTTATGCCCTCCTTTTTTGTAAACTCGTAACGTTGAGATAAGCTTCTGCCCAGATGTCGCGAACATCGCGTCCGCGGCGGTGTTCCTCGCCCCGTTCCCAGATAGAGAGATCGTCGAGGAGTTGTACCCAGTCGATACCCTCAACATCCTGCGCATGCGGCACGTGCCCGGCGGCGGCCCGGGCGACCACTCCCAGCGCCCAACGCAAATGGGGCTCCAGAGATGGGAGGGACGAGCAAAGCAGAGCGTCGAATCGGGTTCGGAATCGCTTGCGGCCATCTTCGTCGTGCGGTTCGCAGTGGCCCAGGACTTCAGGCAAAGAGGGTCCCGCACCTGAATCGGGCCGGATGTGCGGGACGAAGAACGCGCCGAAAAGCTTGGCAATGAGCCACGATGGCTCCCGGCGCGGGGTCGCCTGGCTTTTCGCCCGTAGCGGCCACCAGAGACCCGTGAAGAGGTCGAAACCCTGAAGCGTTGCGTCGAGCGGCTGTCCGGCCAGACGGCGCAGCCGCGAACGCTCGCCTTCCTGCAAGTCTGAAAGCCTCTTGATGTAATTAGCGGTCTGGCTCATTTTGATCCTCCCTTCTTGCGGCCACGTTTGGGTTTGCCAGGAACGGATGTAGGCGTACTTGCGTTCGACGGTTGTTCCGGCTCCTCAACCAGTTCTTTGATCTTCTTGTTCAGCAGGGCTTGCGCATGGTTCTTTGCGGCGCGTCGGCACAACGGTGAGCCCGGAGTAGTAGCCGAAACGACGTCTTGAACAACAGGTTGCAACCAATCCTTCAAAAAATTCTCCAATTTTAGATGCGCATACAACTTCTGTTTCAAGCTCGCCTCCAGCGAAGGCGATAACGCATCGAGCGCAGCTTTGCGTTCAGGATGCTGGCGATCTGGATTCGAGGTACTAGAGCGCAGAACCCCACTCAAATTCTCCACAGCTTTGCGCGCTGTCTCAATCATTTCGCTTCGACAGTCGCGCGGAAGGCAGACACTGGTCGCATCTTGGTAGAGACCCTTATTCGCCGCCGGGCCTGTGATCGTTGTGTACGCCGTATTGTTTTCAGTCGTATTTGACGTAAATTTTGCGGATAAGGCACGTCGCCAGAATCGGGTATGCGTTGCGATTTTCGCGCCTGGTGAAGGAAAGCCAAGCGTTGTTTTTTGTGGCTGGCCGCGCTTGCCTTTTTGTGACAGTGGCTTTGTGGCCGTTGCGACGTCATCGCTCTCTGCGGAATCGTCTTGATATCCACTATCCTGTGTTTTTTCAACGATAATTAAGTGCGGGTCATGTGGCCAGAATTTTTTGTCGTTACCGCTTACTTTGAACGGCGGCTTCCAATTTCCCGTGAATGCATGTTTGCGAATAAGATGGGTCGTTGCACCACAATAGGAACATGGTTCTTTTTCACGTTCTGGATCAGCAAGCCACAGCTTGCGCGATCGCCAGGCAAACACCGCCACGACGTCAAGTTCTTCTTCCTGAGGCGGGTTATTGCATAACCAAGGCGCCTCTCGGTTTGACGGCCTGCTCTCGGGACAATTGAGATGGAATGTACGCAATAGCGTAGGGTCTTGTCTTATTAAATAGGCGGGCGTAGGTCCGTTAACTGCCGAAGTATAGCGACCACCGCCGTAGGCGTTCGCCCAGGAGCAGAACCGGATGATCCCAAGGGCGCAGCACGCAGGGCAAAATCCATACTCTTTGTCGCGCACATGGCGGAAGTGAGCTATCTTCGTTTCAGTAGGAAATTCGATCAACAAATCACCAATGGGACGAAAATCCTCGCCGTTCAACTTCGTTGGTTTGGCTTTTGAGCCCTTCTGTGTCTTAGTCTTCTTTCGTTGATCGTCCCATTTCTTTTGCTTCGCTTTCAACAGGTCGTCGAGAATGGTTTTGTCCTGATAGAACCTCTTGCCGTCGCCCAGCAGATTGAACGCGGCCTTGTGTTCTTTCAACTTGGCCAGCCAGTCCTCCGGTATGCCGGTGCTCTTCTCGGCCAACGTCGCGAGGGAAGACTTTGCGTCCTTCTTGCACCACATGAGCACGGCCAACAGAAAGCGCAGAAGCGCCACCCTGTCCATAGGATTGCTCGCGGCTATCTGTCGAATTGTGCATGCATCTGTCAGAGCCTGGTAGATCCCGACGCGATCCGTTTTCCCATTACCGTAAAGAACAGGTATCCACTTCTCTTCAAGCAGGTTGTAGTCCATATGGTTCCCTCCTTGGCATGTTGCTGTGGATTTTACGTGCTCGGAGACTACGCTCGGTATAAGGCGACGAGTCTCGCGGGAACGTGAGCTATTTGACCATGGTGGCACCTCCAGAATAGAGCATAGATGATTTGCTCTTTTCCCTGTCCACTAATTTGGGGGAAAATCACCTCCGTCGTCAGCTCCCGTTCCTGTCCCATGGCGGTTCATCCCCACGCGCGTGGGGAACACGGCCTCGCGCCGGAAACGACATAACCGACGAGCGGTTCATCCCCACGCGCGTGGGGAACACCCAAGCCAGATCCACCGGCCTTCCGTCGCAGACGGTTCATCCCCACGTGCGTGGGGAACACGCCCTAGCCTCCATAGCTGAATTGATCTCTTTCGGTTCATCCCCACGTGCGTGGGGAACACTGTCGCGTCGGAACCCTAAGCACGGCCCTACGCGGTTCATCCCCACGTGCGTGGGGAACACCGCTCCCTCTGTTGCGCCATCATCATACCCTGCGGTTCATCCCCACGTGCGTGGGGAACACGCCTCCGCTGGATCGGAAGGCGATCCCGTTCTTGGTTCATCCCCACGTGCGTGGGGAACACGAGAAATGATTAAGAACAAAACGCCTGAGCCACGGTTCATCCCCACGTGCGTGGGGAACACTCAATGAGGACCCACTTGATGCCGACGACAGGCGGTTCATCCCCACGTGCGTGGGGAACACACCAACAGGAGAAAGCCCGCCTTGCCGGGATACGGTTCATCCCCACGTGCGTGGGGAACACACCGGGAGGGTGATTAGATCATGGCACTTAAGCGGTTCATCCCCACGTGCGTGGGGAACACTGTCCGACTACGATGACGCCATTGCGGAGATACGGTTCATCCCCACGTGCGTGGGGAACACTAGCGCAGTTTTGCCATCTGGAAGCCCGTAGCCGGTTCATCCCCACGTGCGTGGGGAACACTTGACCCTTGATGAGATGATAGAGTGAGGTCTCGGTTCATCCCCACGTGCGTGGGGAACACCGTCCATTCCGACCTATACCGGGTTCGGCAGACGGTTCATCCCCACGTGCGTGGGGAACACCGCGGCTGGTGTTCTCGTCTGCCGATTCGCCGCGGTTCATCCCCACGTGCGTGGGGAACACTTTAATTGTTTCCATGAGCGACTTGATTCCTTCGGTTCATCCCCACGTGCGTGGGGAACACTGCGAGCAATGCTGGGCGTCCGTGGGATGCCGCGGTTCATCCCCACGTGCGTGGGGAACACGCCTGCGCCTGGTCTCGACCCTGTAGACAGTACGGTTCATCCCCACGTGCGTGGGGAACACATCCTGCCCACCGCGCTGAGAAACGCGGCGCGCGGTTCATCCCCACGTGCGTGGGGAACACTGCATAGGGGTCATGGCTGGAGCTGGCGGAGCCGGTTCATCCCCACGTGCGTGGGGAACACCCGCGGAACCGCCTGCGGTCCTTTTCCTTCTGCGGTTCATCCCCACGTGCGTGGGGAACACGTTATATCATGCTCAAAGATTTCAGGTCGGCTCGGTTCATCCCCACGTGCGTGGGGAACACGATCAAAAGCAGTGCCGCAATCGTTCCGAGGATGGTTCATCCCCACGTGCGTGGGGAACACCGACCACGACGACGATACGGTAGTCGTTACAGCGGTTCATCCCCACGTGCGTGGGGAACACTCCGGCTCGAATTTCTGAAGCGTCGTCAGGCACGGTTCATCCCCACGTGCGTGGGGAACACATCTTGATCCTGTTCCTGCTCTTGATCCTGATCGGTTCATCCCCACGTGCGTGGGGAACACGGTCCTCCGAGATGCAGAGGACCTCTGGTGGGAGGTTCATCCCCACGTGCGTGGGGAACACAACATCCGTGCGGGGGAGGAGGAGAGGCGAGGCGGTTCATCCCCACGTGCGTGGGGAACACCGGCCGAGGCAATCGCTCTGGCCTACAGGCTGCGGTTCATCCCCACGTGCGTAGGGAACACATTGCGCCCTCGTCGATAAAACACGCCTGCGCCGGTTCATCCCCACGTGCGTGGGGAACACTTTTCCCGTGGAACCCCTGCAGTGCCTCTGGGCGGTTCATCCCCACGTGCGTGGGGAACACCTGAACTCCCCTCTCAAGGCGATATATAGGTTCGGTTCATCCCCACGTGCGTGGGGAACACAGCTCATGAACACACCATAGCTGCTGTTTGTGCGGTTCATCCCCACGTGCGTGGGGAACACGTTCCTCTCATCTCCTCTACATCAACGGATCCCGGTTCATCCCCACGTGCGTGGGGAACACCGTCGACGTCGCCCTTCTCCCACGAGGGGGGCCGGTTCATCCCCACGTGCGTGGGGAACACTCCCCGAAGGGGAGGCCAGCGAGCTCCGTTGCTGGTTCATCCCCACGTGCGTGGGGAACACAGCCCCGCGCTGGGAGACGGTCGGTGCGTCGCCTGGTTCATCCCCACGTGCGTGGGGAACACCTGACGCCTCCCGTAGTTCTTCCAATAGGGTACGGTTCATCCCCACGTGCGTGGGGAACACTCGGCGAGGGAGGAGGCGGTACTCGGAGACGACGGTTCATCCCCACGTGCGTGGGGAACACCCCCCGCGTGGCCTTTTTGTGTTTCGAGGCGCCGGTTCATCCCCACGTGCGTGGGGAACACGTCTCGGCGCCGAGCTGAGTCCTCAGGCGGTCCGGTTCATCCCCACGTGCGTGGGGAACACTTCTACGGGGGTGTCCCGGCGTTCGTCGGGCGCGGTTCATCCCCACGTGCGTGGGGAACACCTTTTGGAATTGGGTCTGCCGGCCTATCCCATCGGTTCATCCCCACGTGCGTGGGGAACACCCGCGTGGGCCGGAACGGACGTCTCTACAAGACGGTTCATCCCCACGTGCGTGGGGAACACCAGTCCTGGGGGGCCTCCACGAGGCGCTCCAGCGGTTCATCCCCACGTGCGTGGGGAACACAAGACAACGCCGATCCGCTCAAGCTGGGTCGCCGGTTCATCCCCACGTGCGTGGGGAACACGGTGCCGCCTCCGGAACGCTGAAAACCGTCGCTGGTTCATCCCCACGTGCGTGGGGAACACTTCCGGTAGTTGCCCTCGAGGACTTTGGGGAAAGGTTCATCCCCACGTGCGTGGGGAACACTATTTCGGAGAGGCGCTGCAATCGGCTGCCGCCGGTTCATCCCCACGTGCGTGGGGAACACAGCGACCGGAACGCCTTTTTGCCCCTCTTTGGCGGTTCATCCCCACGTGCGTGGGGAACACGTCGTCGCGTCGATGCTGCTGGCATCGATGGCCGGTTCATCCCCACGTGCGTGGGGAACACTTCTCGATCCGCGCCCCCCTGGGTGGGATAATCGGTTCATCCCCACGTGCGTGGGGAACACCTGAGGCAATTCCATCAGAAAAACCAGGTCTTCGGTTCATCCCCACGTGCGTGGGGAACACTTGACCCCCCCGGGGGGGGCGGAAAAAAGGGGGGGGGTTCATCCCCACGTGCGTGGGGAACACGCTGGCGCCGCTCCCCAAATAGGCTGGCTGGGCGGTTCATCCCCACGTGCGTGGGGAACACAGGTCGTGATGACGGCTGAGGATTTCCGTGCCCGGTTCATCCCCACGTGCGTGGGGAACACGGAATTTGACCGCCAACTTCTTGTCGTCAGCCTGGTTCATCCCCACGTGCGTGGGGAACACGTCAATGAAATCGTAGAATCGGATGGGGTAATCGGTTCATCCCCACGTGCGTGGGGAACACCTCAACTCCGCCGTCCTTGCGCCATAGAATCCACGGTTCATCCCCACGTGCGTGGGGAACACCCCCCGCGTGGCCTTTTTGTGTTTATAGCCGCCGGTTCATCCCCACGTGCGTGGGGAACACGCTACGAACCGTTCACTGTTCCTGAGGGAATCCGGTTCATCCCCACGTGCGTGGGGAACACCCCTGTTAATCCCAGGAATCTGCCGAGGTTCTCGGTTCATCCCCACGTGCGTGGGGAACACGCGGGAGATCTTCTGGCGGGAACCCCGACAACGGGTTCATCCCCACGTGCGTGGGGAACACTGAATATGCCTCTAGAGAAGGCCGCTGCAATGCGGTTCATCCCCACGTGCGTGGGGAACACTCCGATAGGACTCGTCATTGCGGCTGTGGCGGCGGTTCATCCCCACGTGCGTGGGGAACACGCCTTCTGCGCAGCGTCCTTTGCTGCCTGATACGGTTCATCCCCACGTGCGTGGGGAACACACCAAGAAAAGGACAGCCGACCTGATCAGACGCGGTTCATCCCCACGTGCGTGGGGAACACCCTCATCGCGCTTTTCACCGGGCCCATTTCAACGGTTCATCCCCACGTGCGTGGGGAACACCGCCGCGTGGCGCTTCAGGGAATATAGGCATTCGGTTCATCCCCACGTGCGTGGGGAACACGCCAGGGCAGGGAGCAGGTAGAGATCGAGTGCCGGTTCATCCCCACGTGCGTGGGGAACACCAGGGCAAGATCGCCGACCGTGGGGGCAACAGCGGTTCATCCCCACGTGCGTGGGGAACACAAGAGATGGCCCCTCGGGGTCGTGGCCGACCACGGTTCATCCCCACGTGCGTGGGGAACACATTCCTCCATCCTGTCTCTTAACTGTTCGATACGGTTCATCCCCACGTGCGTGGGGAACACCTTTTTCTTCGTCCACGGTGTGTCCCGTCAGGCGGTTCATCCCCACGTGCGTGGGGAACACAACGCCCCAACGAAGCCCCAAAGGAATTTGTCCGGTTCATCCCCACGTGCGTGGGGAACACGCGAACGTCATCATGTCCACCATCGCCACCTTCGGTTCATCCCCACGTGCGTGGGGAACACCCGAAGACCGCCCCTTGGATGTTAACTTTTTACGGTTCATCCCCACGTGCGTGGGGAACACGGGAAAAGGGTTGGCCTGTTGACTATTCCTCCCGGTTCATCCCCACGTGCGTGGGGAACACGTTTCTATCGGATGCTCCGAAAGGTAGCGTTGCGGTTCATCCCCACGTGCGTGGGGAACACCACGCAGGAGTAGACTGCTGAGAACCTCATGGCGGTTCATCCCCACGTGCGTGGGGAACACTCGACGGAGAACCTGCCAAAAAGGCCGGGCTTCGGTTCATCCCCACGTGCGTGGGGAACACAGAAGGAGAGGGAAGCCATCAAGGCGCGCAACCGGTTCATCCCCACGTGCGTGGGGAACACGCAAGACAGCTCCATTTCCGCGCGAGCAGTCGTGGTTCATCCCCACGTGCGTGGGGAACACGCAAGACAGCTCCATTTCCGCGCGAGCAGTCGTGGTTCATCCCCACGTGCGTGGGGAACACCTCCTGGTCGGTCATGCCGTTGATCAGCCGGGCGGTTCATCCCCACGTGCGTGGGGAACACGGGTTATCAGAGATGCCGCAGATATAGTGTATCGGTTCATCCCCACGTGCGTGGGGAACACCTGACAATCGGGGCATTGCAGGTAATGTTCGCCGGTTCATCCCCACGTGCGTGGGGAACACTCAACAAAGCCTACGAAGACGGAATGCAATGACGGTTCATCCCCACGTGCGTGGGGAACACCTCTCGTCCGCAATGTTCGCATTGCAGCAGGGCGGTTCATCCCCACGTGCGTGGGGAACACCATACGGGAGGATGATTCGTGGCGGCTCCTCGCGGTTCATCCCCACGTGCGTGGGGAACACTTCCGCACAATCGGGGCATAGCAGCATATATTCGGTTCATCCCCACGTGCGTGGGGAACACGTCCGCTGGAGCATCGGCCCGAGCATCAGGAGCGGTTCATCCCCACGTGCGTGGGGAACACCATTGGAGACTGGAAGCAACTATCACGCTCAGCGGTTCATCCCCACGTGCGTGGGGAACACCCCATCCCCTCACCTCCTTTTATTCTGGTCTACGGTTCATCCCCACGTGCGTGGGGAACACGCTGGCCGGCCAACGTTCCCGGGGCTGCAGAGCGGTTCATCCCCACGTGCGTGGGGAACACATCTATACCGCGTCGCAATCGGCCTATGTGAGCGGTTCATCCCCACGTGCGTGGGGAACACTTCGTCATGTCCGCAAGGTCGGAAGTTGTGTCCGGTTCATCCCCACGTGCGTGGGGAACACTCTCTTTT
Organism: Synergistaceae bacterium; assembly: GCA_016756725.1. GTDB lineage: Bacteria > Synergistota > Synergistia > Synergistales > Aminithiophilaceae > Aminithiophilus. The sequence goes on from JAESII010000004.1 coordinate 601,547, forward strand.
CTGCGGTAAAGAGGTTGCGTAAGTCAGTTTTCTCCGCTTGAGTTCAGTAGTTCTTTCGGAGTGTAGCGGCTTAGGAGGAGTCCACAGCAATCAACAGGTTCCCGACGGTTCGTTCCGAGAGAAAGGAACTCAAAGCCACTTTCAGTCGGGGCACTCCAGATCATGACGGCATTTCCTTCTCCTAATCCAGCGTCAATGTTTTTCCAAATGAACTCCCTGATCCGCTGTGAGTAATCCCCCACATAGACTCCTGTTCGTATTTCAAGGAGCCAGATGGCCAATCGCCCACGGAGGCGATCGGGGATGCTTTCAACAACGATGACCAATGTCGCCAAGGCCCTCATCCTCCATAAATGCAGGTGCCAGAGCGTCATCAGGTTTCTGGGGAACGGGAAGTTCTCCTGCGGCAAGAATCTCCTCGATCATCGGGATGACCCTTTTGAGCAACTTCGTTTCTCGGAAAGCGTCCCGACAGGCTCGCCGGACGTCGCCTTCCGGGTCTGGCGCGCGCTTGGCTGCGATTTTAAAGGCAAGAGGGACGACGGATTCAAACTTGAAAACGTCAGCAATGTCGAAAACAAAAGATCGAGGCTTGCCGCTGTGGACGAAACCGATAGCGGGTGAATAACCCGCTGCCAGTATAGCAGCTTCGCAAACACCGTAAAGACAGGCAGTTGCAGAGCTGAGACAGCGATTTGTATGGTCTGCTGCTGAGGCGTTGCGAGGGTCGTAGCGTCGTCCATCCCAATGTGCGTTGTAGCGTTTAGCGAGCTGTTGATAAAGGGTTTTTACACGGGCACCCTCAATGCCGCGCAGTTGTTCTATCGAGTGATTGGGGTTGCAAGGACGACCGAAACGGAGGTCGAACATTTTTCTGGCCACCTTCAGTCGCGCGTCGCTTTCCAGGGCCAAAGAAGCCTGGTAAAGCAGGCGGTCAGATCGGGCTCCTCCTGGTTGGCCAGCTCCGTAGAGGCGCACCCCGGCTTCTCCAACCCACAGCAACAAGGTGCCGACACGTGCTGCCAGCGCAACGGCGGCGTGAGAGATTCGTGACCCGGGTTCGAGCATGATGCAGCAGACTCCTCCGACGGGGATGTGGGTACGGACGCCGTTTTCGTCGACAACGACAAAAGTCCCGTCCAGGACGTCGATCAGCCCGCGCTCGACAAAGGCCAAGCTTGCCCGATCCTTGATGGGGATCGGAGTGAGTTTGGGTAATGGTTGGTGGTATGTCATAGCCTTTTCAAAAGAAGGAGGCCACAACCGAATGCCTTGGCGGGGCCGATCCCTTGTTTTATCAGAAGAAGCAGCGCCTCCGGGTCATGAGGGGCTAGAAGGCCTTCGTAGTCGACACTGACGATTTTGCCTGGGATCCCGGCTTTCCTGAAGTGCATTTCCTCTCGGTGGCTGACGATGACTTTTTCAAAGGAGCAGATGCCTTCCGTTTTTCGGATCAGCCAGTTCCGAAGGCTGTCCTCTCCGACGACAGGAACGCGACATCGGGCCTGGGAGAGTCGTTTGACAGGATTGGCTCTTAAGGTGAACGCGTAAGGTGAAGGGCTGAGGCGAATGTCAAAAGGGTTCGCGCGAAGGAGATAATCGCCTTCAACAGGCAAGGGTTCCCTGTCAGATAGCATGATGACGGAAAGGTTCTTGCCGTTACAGTCTGCTCGAAAAAGGAACGGGCGCCGCGTTCCTTCCTCTCCAGGGAAAGCCTTCCATAAAATACGGTGAAGAGAGTAGGGGTTTTTTCCCAGAGATGACGGAAGCTGCCATTTGCTAAGGTACATCATGTGCCCCCTCTCCTGCGACGTATACATAAACGAGGCGGGTTTCGAATTGACGGCTGCCTGCGATCGGCAAGTCGCGGATGCGCATGGCGACGGCATTTTGTGTGGGTTTTTCTTCGCTGTAAATGGTTCCCGAGCCGGGATCGACGGCACGGAGAGCTTCATCGAAGGATGAGGCGAGGAGGTAGGTCTCGAAGAGAGGGCGTCCCAGGGGGCAGCTTCGTCTGCCCAGGTAGGGCGTCAGTTCAGGTTGCTGAAGAGTTTCTCCGAGGCGATCCAGATCATAGGCGGCCTTTTCGCTCTGCCAGAGGGCGAGGGTGAAAGATGTGTCTTCAAGGTATTCCCGGCGGGTAATCTCTGTTTCTTTGGGACCGCTTTTTACGGTGCGAACGTTCTGGACGGTGTGGAAATCCACCATACGCGTTGCCAGGTAAGGAGATTTGTCACGCCGGACGGCATAGGAGTAGGAACGATTCAGGTTTGCCAGGGCCTCCTTTTCGTTGCGCCTCAGGCCGAGGCAGGCGCCAAGAAGTCCCGTGACTCCCGATCGGGTGGGAAAAAGCTCCGTCGGCCTGTAGGTTTCGAAAGTATGACCACCCCAGGCCTGAAAGAGCCCCTGGAGCTTGATGATCAGGTAGCGTGCCACGACCTCACCGGCCGATCCAGTTCAGCAGGTCCGATAGTTTCCCCTTTTGCTCGGTTTGATCCATAAAAGGGGTGTCGTGAAGAGAAAAAACGGCGCTTTCTTCCTCGAGCCCATAGCCACGGTGAATTTTCTCCCAATACTCAGCCAGCGCGTTGATGGAAGGCTGCATGAACCCCTCTGTTTTCCTGGCGCGCACGGGTTTCTCAAAGGCATTATGGAGAGCGATGGGCATGGGCGAGCGGACGACGAAGACAAGGTCGGCCAGGCTGTAAGAGGCGAAGCTCCGTTGTTTGCCCGTGGGAACGACAGTGGCGAAAAGCTCTGTGAAGCCTTTGGCCGTCTCCAATGCCCTTGTGCTGTCGCCGCCGAGGTTTTCCGTCAGAAGCTTCATGTTGATGGAGGCATAGCGGTAGAAGACACCGGCTCCGAACTCCTGGCTGTTGAGGTGGCCCGCGCCCGCCTCTTCTGCGGCCTCTTCTTTGAGGTCGTCCATGGCGGTGAACCAGTCGATCTCGGCTTCCATGGCGTGGGTCGTGATGGAGTGGGCCATCGATAGAGCCCCCTCGACGTTTTGAAGAATGCCTGAGGCGCACATCCGTCCTGACAGGGCGATGTCGGTGCAGGAGATTCCCGCGGCGAGATACTCTTTGGAGCCTTTTTCTAGGGCCTTTGTCAATCCTTCGAGATGATTGTTTTTAGATCCCTTTTTCCCCTTGCCTTTTTTCTTTTTGTCACTATCTTCTTTTTCGTCGCTTTCGTCAGTGTTTTCAAGAAGTGCTATCAATTCCTCTTCAGTGATGGTTTTTTCATCGATGTAGTTCTTTGCTATTGTAGCCAGGTGCTCCATCTCGTCGGCGATCCAAGGGGTAACCACCTTGTTGGCCATATTGGATACAGAAATGATCAATCGCAGTGTGCCATCTGAATATGAATTGAATCTTTCCAGCCTTCTGAAGTGATTAAATAAATCATTGTCTTGCCTGGTTCGTGTAGAAGGAGCACCAAAGAGTTCTCTGTATCTTTGGCTCATGCGTATGGCTCTTTTTAGGCACTGGCTGGAGACGCGTATTCGTCGAACTCCGCCAAAGTGTGCCGATTTCTGCATGTTCATATCGTCTCGATTGAGACATGAAGAGCTATGGGAAATCAGGGCATGAAGGTTTAGGAAGTTCAGGTTCATTTCAAGGTCCTCCTTTGTGTTATGAGCTTGATTTGCTATGGCTCAGAAAATAGTCTTTGGCTATATTTCTCTTCTGTGATTCTCCCCAATACAAGAGGGTTTCTCCAAAGAACTGCCAATTCAGTGTCGGATTGCTGAATCTGAGTAAGCGGCGCAGGTGTAGGATGTCCAGAGGGAATTCGGAGCGCAGAAGCTGAAAGAGTCGTTGCTCGGAAATCTTCTTTTCTCCCTGGGCCAGGCCTTGGCCCAGGGAAGGGGCCTGGGGGTGATGGCCTGCCCAGGGGAGCATGAAGATGACACGCTGCCATTGGGGCGTCGGGGGTGCCCCTTCGGGCAGAAGTCTGTAGAAGGCTCCGTGGAGGACAAGATCCTCTGGAAGGGACGCTCTTCGAATGTCGGCCTTGGGGCCGCTTTTCATTGCCTCGAAGGTGGTTTTTATTCGGACGAAATCTATTTCTGATTTCATGAAGTAGCATGCCTCCTTTCGTTCGGTTTGATTTTATTCTTCAAGTGGTTTGCGTAAGTCCTTCATGGCCTTGGTCAGCGTTCTCTGTGTGATGGAGTAGGCCTTGAGCCCTTTGGGTTGGCTCAGGTAGGGTGTGGTCACTTCCTCGAAGATGTCGCGGCAGACCTGTTCCAATTTCTCGGCGAGATCAAGGCAAAAGGCCTTTTCCTCATCCCACTTGGTTTCCTGGAGGGACTGATGCATGAGGGCTTCCGTCCGCTGGAAGAAAAGATCTCTTGCGTTGGCTTTAAAGCTTTTTCCGTTTTTCGAGCAGTTTTCCCCGAATCCGTAAAGTTTCTTCTCTAGCATTTCTCCATAGGCCAGAGCGAGTCGGACCCGGCCGTGAATGTCGTCAATGTGCTCGGGCCAGCCGGCCCCGATGGTGATCATGTCATGGTGGCGACGGGTGATGAGGGCCTGTTTGTTGGAATAGCCGCCGACGCTGAGAACGAGGGGGCTGTGGGGGGCGATCGCGCGGTAGTGCTGCAGGACCAGGGCCGGCTCCTTTTCGTCGCTGTCGATCATGATGTCGGAAAACCTGGCCCAGGGAGGGATGTCATTGCTATAGGTCACGGGGAACCATTTCTCCTTCGCCAGAACCCTCGGGCTGTGAGGATGAGGCCAAAGGGGGCCCTCAAGAGTGTAAGCAAATTTTCTTTTTCCAAAGAAGCGAACTCTCATCCCTGCCTCGGCTCCGCAGCCGCTGCAGGTGTCGCGCTCCCTTTCCCAGGAAAGCAGGAGGCTCGCCGGCTGCCAGAAAAGGCCTCGGACGAGTCCGATCCGAGAGGTGTTCAGCTTCTCGCCCGCGGTTATTTTGTCGACCCAGTTGGGCTCGTCGCGCCTTTGGTCGTTGTGGGAGGCGAATCTGTTTCGAATAAAATCGCTGGGCAGAATGTTTTGCCAGATCATGCGGCGGAGATCGGCGTCGAAGACAAGCGTCGTGATGGGGTTGGCCTTTCTGAGAGGGTCCTTAAACCCTCCTCCGAAAGAGGGTGCTCCCGTTGCCTGGTTGAAAAGAGCGATGGCGGCACAGGAGGGGCAGAGGCACTGAATGTCATCTTTGTTGTTGAAGAGGCAGGCCGTTTCGTCCCCCTCGGGCAGGCCCGGGAGGAGTTTCTGGATGCCCGTGACGTTTTGGTCCTTCGCGTCTCGGTCCTGCATGAAGGGCGTCGTTTGATGATTCAGGTCGAACCATGACTTCTTTGCCTCGGCGGCACGGCGGTAACGGTCCCTGTCGAGAGGCTTCTCCAGGCGCAACAGGAGATTCCTGTCGTCTTCCGGTGTGAGGATGGCCTGAACCAGGCACACGAGGAGCTGCAGCGCGGCCATCTCCATGTCGTCTCTTCTGTGGGAGAGGGCATAGGAGACGTCGCTGCACAGCAGCTCTTCGAGCGTGATCTGCTGTGGCTCGTCTCCGGCGGTTACGGGAACCCAGGGGTCTTCGAGAAGGTTCATCCTTTGCGTCTCACCCTTTCCAGGCCCCTTTCGGGGGAATAGCGGAGGGCTAAGGGGGTTGAGGCGGACCACCCCTCGCCTTCCGTGGTGACGGGAAGAAGATGGAATCCGTCGATATTTTCCAGTTTTGCCAGATACTTCTTCCAGCTAGCGGGGACCGTGATGGACTGGAGGTAGACCACTTCGTGGGAGGAAGGATCGGGACGGATCGAGTCGAGGGCCGTCCCCGCGTCATCGAGGAGGTTTTGGGACCGGCCGTCGTAGGGGAGAAGGGTCAGGCTCGTCTCCCCGTCGCGGGTAAGGCCTGCGGTGTTTTCGTCCGTATCGGCAAGATCGAGGGCAGATTGAGACAGGATGTGAGCGGCAAAATTCCTGCCCTGTTGTCTGTTCTGCCAGTCCTCGTGGGCAGCCGAGATATTGTGGGGTTCTCCATCGCAGGGAGAATCGCCGTAGACGATCTCGATCCATTCCCGGTAGGCCTGAGGAAAGCGGATTGACGAAGTCCCTTCCAGGAGGTGGCGAGTGCGCCAGAGCAGGGCCGCATTGTCGTAGATGAGACAATGAAGGCCGAAGTCGTCTTCCGGAGGGGCCAGGACGAGAGCCCTCGGAAGGCCGTCCACGTGGAGAGCGCTGTGGCGATGGAGACGACCCAGCCGCTGAAAGAGGATGTCGACGGGGCAGAGTTGGGAGACCATGAAGTCGGAATCCAGATCGAGGCTCTGTTCCGCGACCTGGGTGGCGACCAGGATGCGGCCCTGCCCCGCTCTCCGGTCGGGGCCGTAGTTTTTCACGACCGATTCCTCGATGCGGGAGCGGTCTTTGAAGGTGTACCGGGCGTGGAAGAGGTCGACGGGGACTTCGGCCCTTGCTCGCAGTTTTTCCGCAATCGCCTGGGCGTGATCCACGAGGTTGCAGATGACAGCTACGGTCTGTCCTTGGGCGGCCTCGGTGATGAGCCTGTCGTAGACGCTTTCGTCAGGAAGGGCCTCCTGGCCTCGGTGGACATCGATGTGGACGGTTCGTTCCGGCGTCGGGTCGTCGGGAACGAGGAAACGGCTCTCTTCGGCTGTGGCGAGTGAGAGGAGAGGGTAGGGAGCGGGATCGCCGGGAGAGACCTCTTTCCCGTTCCAGTTTCGGAGAAGTTCCTGCAATCTCCGGGCCTGGAGCGTGGCCGAGAGGAGTATGGCGCAGCCCCCTGCCTTGCGGTGCTGCTCAAGGACATCGTCCATGAGGCCGTTCATGTAGCTGTCGTAGGCGTGGACTTCATCGACGATAAGGACGCTGCGGGAGATGGCGAAGGACCGAACGAAGCCGTGCCGGACGGGCAGGGCGCTCAGGAGGATCTGATCCAAGGTGCAGACGCCGATCTGACCCAGGAGGGCTCGCTTCTTGCCGGCCGTAAGCCAGCGGGAACACTGGGCCGCGCCGTCTTCAGGCGGGGCGGAAGAGCCCCGTTCGACGAGGGATTGAAACCCCCTGTTGAATCGTGATTTCCCGTGAGCCAGGACGACGTTGGCCGATTCGGGGAAGAGAAGAGGGGCGACCTTCTGCAGGCGATCGAACATGGCGTTGGCCGTGGCCTGAGTGGGGAGAGCGAAAAGGATCGAATCAGCCCGGTCTTCGGCCAGCCACTGCGAGGCGAGGGAGAGGGCCGCTTCCGTTTTTCCCGACCCTGTCGGGGCTTCCATGACGGCCAGAAGAGGAGCGGCGATGCCGGGGCCGGAAGAGGCGACTTTCTGGATTCCCCGGGGCGATCGGGAAGGGAAAAGGCCGGCCATTCCGTGAAGGCCCGATCGGCTGCGGACGAGTCCGCATTCGGTCAGGGCCCGGTCGGCGGCTTCAAGGCGACTTTGCAGATAGTCCTGGGGTTCCCTGTTGGCCGGACAGTGGGGAAACCATGTTTCGTTCGAGGCGATCCAATCGCAGACGGAACAAAAGCCGTAGAGGCCATCGGGGGGGTCTTCGGCGGGCCACTGCTCGTCTGTGTCGGGCAAGAAGAGTCCGCGCGCCAGAGAAATCAGGGTCTGCCGGGTTTTTTGGTCTCTTTGTTGCCAGAGGGCAGGAGCATAAGAACGAGAAACGTTTCGAAGGGAGCCGATTTGCAGAGAGCCGTGATGGGCGGCGACGGCCCTCATCCAGAGATGGGGAATGTCGGAGTAAGTCATTTGCCGGTCTCTGTCGAACCACTGGAGGCCTGCTGCTCCGTGAGGGTATTCTCGGCTTTGGATTTTTGGGAGATCGGTTAGATCCTGTGCCGGATAAAGTTTGCCGAGGAGGTTCGGTGCTTTCGCCTGAAAGCGAATGTCGGCCTTGCCAAGGTCGTGAAGGAAGAGAAAGAAAAGGATCCAGGCAAGCTGGTGATCGGTTCTGAGAGCTCTCTGTAGGGCGGGGCTTTTGTTCAGCCACCTTTGCCCCACGGTGACGGTGTCCAGGCTGTGGTAAATCAGCGGGTGCCACGAGTCGTCGCCTGTTTTTCCCCAGTAGAGGAAGCTTTCGTTAATGATTGCCGAAGTCATTCTGAGAACCTCCATGCTTAAACAGAAAAGGCAATGACAGGATTTGGTAAAGACAAATCAACGCGAATTTATTATACACCATGATGAGAAGGAAAAAGGTGGTTTTCCCGTTAAGGTTTCTCCGGGCCTGGTGTTGACGGGGAAGGTGTTTCCTGCTCTATGGCCTGATCATGAGATTGTTTCACTACGTACCTGCAGTATCAGGGGCAGCCCCATCGGGCTGCCCCTGTGGCCTGTCCTGTGCAAGTGCCTTTGAAAATGAAGTGAGGCTCACACCTCGTGATTCAGCTCTCCCTCGGTGCGGGCCACGACGGTGGCCACGCAGGCATCGCCGGTGATGTTCAGGGCCGTCCGGGCCATGTCGAGGACGGCGTCGATGCCCGCCAGAAGGGCCACGCCCTCCATGGGCAGGCCCGCCTGGGTGACGACGAGAGTGAGCATGATCAGGCCCGCTCCGGGGACTCCGGCCGTGCCCACCGAGGCCAGGGTGGCGGTGACGATGATGCCCGCCTGGGCTCCCAGAGAGAGGTCGATGCCGAAGGCCTGGGCGATGAAGAGGGCGCAGACGCCCTGGTAGAGGGCCGTGCCGTCCATGTTGATCGTCGCGCCCAGGGGCAGGACGAAGGAGGTGATCTTCTCCGAGACGCCCAGGTTGTCCTGGCTGCAGCGCATCGTCACGGGCAGGGTGGCCGAGCTGGAACGGGTGACGAAGGCCGTCAGGCTCGCCTCCTGGATGCCCCGGAAAAACCAGACGGGTGTTTTGTGCGTCACCAGGGAGACGAGGCCCGAATAGACGACCACGGCGTGGATGAGGCAGCCGAGGTAGATGGCGCCGATGACCTTGGCGAAGGGGGCCATGACGGAAAGACCGTAGCGCGAGACGGTGACGGCGATGAGGGCAAAGACGCCGTAAGGGGCGAAGGCCATGACGAGGGTTGTGACCTTGTACATCGTCTCGGCGATGGCGTCCATCACGGCCAGGACGGGCTTGCCCTTCTCTCCGGCCAGGACGGCGGCGATGCCGAAGAAGATAGCGAAGACGATGATCTGCAACATCTTTCCCTGGGCCAGGGCCTGGATGGGGTTGGAGGGGAACATGTCCAGGATGACTTCCTTCAGCGCCGGGGCGGCCCGGCCTTCGGCGGCGACGGCTCCCTCGATGGCCATGCCCGCGCCGGGCTGGATGAGGTGGCCCATGGAAAGGCCGATGACGATGGCCAAGGCCGTCGTCACCATGTAAATCAACACCGTCTTCACGCCGATCCGTCCCAGGGCCTTGGGGTCTCCCAGGGAGGCGACGCCGACGACGAGGCTGGAAAAGACAAGGGGCACGATGAGCATCTGCAGAAGGGTGATAAAGATCTTCCCAATCGGTTCCACGACGGCGACTTTGGGGCCCAAAAGGGCTCCGGCCAGGACGCCCAGGACAAAACCGGCCGTGATTTTCCAGATCAAGGGCACCTTCTTTTTCGCTTCCACCATAAGATCTCCTCCTTTTTTTCTTTCCGACAAAAGGGAAAGGGCACCTGAAAAATGAAGGACAAGTTCATTATAGCCAAAGTTTGTCGGAGATGACCAGTCTTTTTGCCTTGAAATCTTGTCGGAAAAGGAGGCCGGTGCCATGATGTATCCAACTGAGATTTTCCTATGATTATTCCTTCGCGATCCCTCGCGAAGAAGGAAAGAGGGGGCCCTTGTTGTTGCCCCAAGGAGCCGCCGAAAAGGAAAAACAATCTCCGCCTCATGGGACTGGTCATGATCGCCGTGACCTGCGCGACACCGTCCCGGAAAAGCTCACTTATGCCAGGCTCTACCGCCCCTACAGCTGGATCGTCGCCTTTGAACGGTGGTTTCACGGCAGAGACCGCAGGCTCCTCGAGGCCGAGGCCGATGAGGATTCCCTGACGGGGGCCCTCTCCCGTCGGGCCGCAGAGCGGGATCTGGCCCGGAAGTTCGCGGCCTTTGCGGAAGGGGCCGTGGCCCCGGCGGTCATGCTCTTTGACCTGGACGGTTTCAAGGATGTCAACGACAGCTACGGTCACGACAGCTACGGTCACGACAGCTACGACATCGTCCTCCGGGGGCTCGTCGCCACCCTTCGCAAGACCTTGAGACAGACCGATTCCACCTACCTACCGCTGGGGCGGCGACAAGTTTCTCCTCCTCTGCCGGGGGCTTCGTCCCGAAAACGCCCAAAGACGGGCCGATCAAGGCCTTTACCGGGCCAAGAGGGAAGGCAGAAACCGTGCTATCCTGGAAGCCTAACGCCTTTCGGGAATCGAGTTGAGGCTCTGATGAAGATCAGCCTGACCGGTATCGCCGGAGGGGGAAAGACGGTCTTTCTCACGGCCCTTCTCTGGCATCTGATGGAAATCGATTCGGGTCAGCTCTTCCCCGTGCGGGAGGGGTTCTGCCACTTTCGGGAACGTCCTGTCCGGGGCAAGGGGTGCGCGCCCTTTCCCCTGGACCGCCACCGCGACGCCCTGGCCCGGCGGGGGATCTGGCCCGAAAAGACCGTCGACTGCCACCGCTACAGCTGCGAAATCGACCGGGGCGGCTCTCTGTCGCTGCTGGGCCGCCTCAGGCGGAGGCTTGCCCTCTCCCGGCGGAAGCTCGACTTTTTCGATTTCCCCGGCGAGCGGATCGCCGACGGTGCCATCGCCTCCTTCGACGACTATGGCCAATGGTCCGATCACATGCTCGACCACTTCCGCAGTCATTCCGATTATGCCGAGGCCGTCGCGCCCTACTTCCGTCTCCTCCAGGAGCTGGAATCAGGCGACGGCGGGCCGGAGCCGCTGGAGCGGATTGCCCTGACCTACCGGGAGACGCTGGCCCGGCTCATCCACGGCTACCGGCCCCTCATCGCCCCGTCGATCTTTCTCCTCGATGAAAAAGGGGGACGGGCCCCCAAGGTCTCCGTCGACGAGCTCGCCCGGACGCGCCTCTGCGGCCTCGAAGGGGCTCCCTTCGCCCCCCTGCCCCCGTCGGTGCGGGCCCGTCTTTCCGGAGCTGAGGCCATGGCGGCCCACTACGGGGCCTACAGGGCCGAGATGATCCTGCCCCTCTTCCGCGAGATCGGGACCTCCGAGGCCCTCATCGTCCTCGTCGACATTCCCTCCATCCTGGCCGGAGGTGTGGGTCGCTACAACGACAACAGGCAGATCATCCTCGATCTTTTCGACGTCCTCCGTCCCGATTCGTCCCTGGGGGCGCGGATCTGGCGGCTTCTTACCCTGGGCCGGGGCAGCCTGAAGAAGGTGGCCTTCGTCGCCTCCAAGGCCGATCTCGTCGATCCGGAAGACATCGCCTCGGGCCGCCTCGAATCGCTGCTGCGCCAGATGACCTCCCGCGCCCGGGCCATGCTTCCCGAGGCCCGCTTCGGCTGGTTCGCCGCCAGCGCCGTCCGTTCCACCCGATGCGGCGGCGCTCCGGGGCGCCTCATCGGACGCCTCGCCTACGGCAACCCCGAGAGGCTCGAAAAGGAGTTCGACGTGCCCCCCCTTCCCGAGACCTGGCCCGACGACTGGCAGGCCGGAACCTATCCCTTCCAGGCCGTCTATCCCGACGTGCCCCGCAATCTTCAGAACCCGCCGCCCCACCTGGGGCTGGACCGGATCGTCCGTTTCCTGCTTTCGTGAGACCGCAAGGCCCCGCCGGGGGCCCTGAGAGGGGAGAAAGACCATGACCCAAGACGAGAGGCACGATCATCTCGGTGACCCCCTGGCCGGCCCGACCCGGGCGGCCGCCGGCGCCTCGCGCCGCGACGGCGATTCGGGCCTGGGCGTTCCCGAATTTGCCGCTCAGGGGGCCCGCACCCTCTCGGCGGAGGAGACGGAAGTCCACAGAAAGGCCCTTGATGACGCGGCGGCCCGGGAGGCCGAAGAGCTCCTGGCCGGCCTCGAAGAAGACGAGGGCTGGCTCCTGCCCCGGCCCCTCCGGCGCCTGGCCACGGGCCTTCTTCTCGTCGCCGAGGCGCTGCTGGGGCTCTTCCTCACGACCCAGACCGTCCGCTTCCTGGCGGACCTCTCCTCCCTGCCTCAAGGCTACCGTTATCCGGCCATCGGCCTGGCCCTGCTTTTCGGCTCCGTCCTGGCCGTGGCCTTCGTCGCCCTCCTGAGGGCCATCTTCCGCCTCCGCCGTGCCCCTCAGATCCGGCTTCGGGCGCTTGCCATCCTGGCCGAACGGCGCGATCTCCAGCAGGTCGCCCGCCGCAAGGAGGAAGAGGCCCGCAGAAGGCTCCAGGCCTACCTGCGGTTCTTCCCCCTGGAGGGGAGGGGCCGCCGACGCCTCGTGGCGGCGGGCTTTCCCCAGTCGACCCTGCCGCGCCTCGACGAGATGAAAGCCCGCCTGCTCGACGAAGACCGGCCCCTGAAGGCGGCCGACTGGATCGACGATTTCACCCGAGGCTTTCAGACCCTCCTTGACGAAACCGCCGAGGCCCGCGTCAAAAGTCACGCCAGGCGGGTGGCCGTCGGCACGGCGGCCTCGCCCGTCGGCATCGTCGACCAGGCCATCGTCCTCTTCGGCTGCACGGCCATGGTCAAAGACCTCTTTGTCCTCTACAACCTCCGTCCCGCCATGGGCCAGACGGCCCTCATCCTGGGCCGAAGCATCGTCCTCACCTACCTCAGCGGCCTGGCCGGCGAAGTCACGGAAAAGGCCGCCGACACCCTCCTCGGTTCCGCCGAGGGTGCGGCCGACGAGGGCCTCGGCGCCCTCACGGGCACTCTGGGCAAGGCCTTCAGCGCCAGGGCCGCCGAGGCCAGCCTCAACGCCCTCCTCCTCTGGCGCCTGGGCAAGCGGGTCATCACCCTCCTTCAGCCCGTGCGCTGACCCTTCCTGTCGGTTCAGAAGGGAATATCGTCGCCGCAATCAGCGAGGCCCCCCTCGTCCTGCAGGGCCTCGCTGATCTGTATCAGCCGCCGGAGGAGGTTCTCGATCAGGGCCAGATTCGTGTCGAAATGTTCGCTGCTGCCGTCATCGTCGACGCAATAGGCGAGGCTTTCGATCACGAGTTCCGTCAGGGGATTATTGGCGAAGGCGTGGACGATGGCGGAAAGTTCTTCGAGGTGTTGTTGCCGGTCCGGATCGACGAGGGCCACCTGCCAGGTTTTGTCGTCTTTCAAGGTCTTTCCTCCTCATCTGTCAGGCCAGACCACCCAGATCGCGCCCCCAGGTTTCGATGGAGAGGGTAAAGGGGTAGTTAAGCTGAAAAAGATAGACACTGTCATAGCCGGGGTCAATGAGGGGAGCCAGGTCATAAACCAGCTTCCCCACGGTTTTCCGCCCCACCTGGCCGCAGAAGATACTTCGCTGGAGCCAGAAGTAATTCTGGCGGAGAAAACGGTAGAGACGGGGAATTCGTTCCGACCCCGTGTCGTAAGTCAAAAGGAGGTTGCAGTTTTCAAGGATCATGGCCATGGCCTCAATTCAGCCGCGTCTGGGGCGCAAGGTCCCTCCCCAGCACGGTCCGTTTCCAGGCCTGAGGGGTTTCGGTGTTGATCGTGAGAATCGAATCCGTCTCAGGATCGAGAAAGCGGCTCAGATCTTCGATCATCAGCCGGCGATGGAAGGAGGAGATTTCCCCCTCGAAGACGCTCCGCTGAATCCAGAAAAGGCGTCGCGTCAGGTAGCGATGGACCTTGGCGACGCGGGATTGGTCGACGTCGTAGAAAAAGAGAGTGTGCATCATCGTCCTCCCTTCCCTTTTTTCCTCAGAGCCCCGGAGAGACCTGAAGGCAACCAGGTTCTCCCGAAATCGTCCTTTTGATAACGGTGACAGAGATCGACGGCCGTATCGTCCAGGGAAAGCAGAAAACATCTGGGCCAGCCCCAATGCTCGCCGGAATCCTTTCCCCAGAGCCAGTCAATCCGTTCTTTCATCGCTTCCCGAAAGATCTTTCGCCCCTCATCGGTGATCCAGCAGGCGGTCCCGTCGCTGTGAGCCATCTCCGGGACAAGCCGTCCCGACTGGGCGAGCTGCCACAGGGGCAGCTCGACGAGCAGCGGCTTGTAGAGCTCGGCCATGTCCAGGGCGAGGCTGTGCCGACGGGCTCCCGGCTCGTGGAGAAGCGAAAGGGCCGAGTGAAGGTGGCTTTTCTGGAGAGGGGCCACACAGAGGCCGTAGACGATACTGTTGCCATAGGAGAGATAGGCATTCAACGGATCAAGGGGCGGCCGGCGGTTGCGGTCGTCAAAGGTCCAACGGCGGCCGAAGGTATCCTGCCATAGGGTAAAGAGATCACGATGGAGAGAGCCTTCGACGCCCCGAAGGGAGTCGATATCGGGCACGCTGTCGATGGCCTCCTCGGCCCTGTCGAGAATTTTCGTCGCCCGAGCTTCGGTGCCCCGCTGCCAGAGGCGATAGACGGCCACCACTCCTCGCAAAAGCGCCTGTGCGGCCTTGAGGCGTCTGTCCTTATCCAGAAGAAGGGCAGCCTGGGCGGAGCGAACGGGAAAAAAGGGGTTCAGGTCGCAGGCGCTGCCGGCCCAGAGGGCCAGGTGGGGGCCGCGATAGCCCTGCACCACGTCAAGATCCTGAGGACTCATAGGCTCACCTCTTCGATAAAGGTCGGATAAACGATCTGGCAGATGTCGCTGTAGGGACAGAGGCAGCAGCGTCGCGTCCAGGGGCGGCTGCGCGGAGGCCCTGACAGAGCCCGGTTCAGCGCCTTGTCGCCTTCTTCTGTTCGGAAGATCAGCAGGTCGTCCTTTGCCTCTTGTCGAAGAAGAGCCAGGGGAAGTTCCAGGTGTTCCATGAGAAGCCGCGTTGCCGCTACCCAGACCGGCGCCGGAGGGAAAGGCAAAGCCTTGACGACGAGGTCCCCCCTTTCCCTGCTGAGGCAGAGCCTCTCCAGGGTCTCTTCGGGATCCTCGTCCTCCTCGGCATCCCAGCGCAGAAGGCCCATGAGAGAAAAGTTCGGCGCCAGATGATCGCCGCACTCCCAGAAATCTGCCGCCCGTCCGCAGAAGAGATTCCAGCCTTCATCGAGAGCTTTCAAGAGACTCAACGGTTTTCACCTCCACATTCCAGGCCGGCCGGTAAGGGCCGCCCGACCGGAAGGCGCCAAGCAGAAAATAGGCTTCCTGCCGCGCCAGCGAGCGCAGGCTCCAGGTTTTGCCCCTGTTGCGGGCAAAAGGCTCTTTCAGAAGTTGCGGAAGGACCTTGGCCCATTGAGGCAGTGCCTCGGGCAGATGGTGTCCGCTCAATCCCTCGACGAAACAGGGTTCGAGGAGGAAGGCCAGGTCTCTGGCCAGGGGGAAAGATCCCGTCTCCGTGATCAGAGAACACCAGGGGTCAAGGGAGACATTGGCAAAGGTCCCGACAGCCAGGGCCAGCCCGATCGAGCGGCCGTTCAAAGCGAGACGGGAAAGCCCCCACTGTTGTCGACGCTCGTCGTCGATGGCCGAGACGGCCTCCATGCAGACCTGAAGGGGGCGGGCCGGATAAACCTGGGCCTCCCGGTAGGTCGCCAGGTAGCGCTCTTCCCAATGACGTTCCTCATCGGGGCGGATCTTCTTTACCCAGGCAATCCGCAGAATCAGGGACCGGTGCATCAGGCGCAGGGCGAGATGGCGTCGTCTTTTCTCGTCTTTCCAGGCCTTGTACTGAACGAGCGTCGTTTTGCCGGAAATCAGTCCCTGGTAGGGCATCCACGATCCCTCATAGCCGCTCGGGCCGAAACAGTGCAGGGGCGTTCGCGTCTCGGCCAGAAGGCTTGTCAGAGAGGGGTCCACATTGGCTCCGGCGAGGGCAAAAATCTCAGAAATCTGCAGCAGGGGCAGCAATTGCGGAGCTTGCTCCTCCCGCGCCACGGCGAGGGTTCCGTTTTTTCGAAAAAGCTGCACGGCCCTGGAATAGCAGAAGATTTGTGCCATCGTCAGGCGCTCGTTGCCGCTGCCGTCCGCTCCCCCAGGCGGGCGATGAACTTGCTGTAGGAAGAAAAGACCTCGCGCGTATCGACGCCATCCTCAAGGGCAAGGCGTCCCAGCAGCCATTGGGCGTCTCGCTGGGCGATCTTTTCCAGGGTCACCCAGGGGGCGCAGCTTGATGCGGTCTCTCTCTGACGTTTGACCCAGCAATGGTTCTCACGGCATTCAAGAAAGTGGTAAATCTGCTTGCGGATCTGATACTCCATGCCGTTGTGATGGGCGGCGCGGGGCAGAGAACGGGCCAGTTTATCCGACACCAGTTGAGGAATGCGACTGATGCAGAAGCGTCTCACGTCGTTGATTGACGGGGGGAGGACGTTGAAGCTTTCCGCCCGGTCTTTGAACGTCAGATTCAGCTGTCCCTGGGGGTTGCGACGGTTCGCTGCCTTGTTCATCAACGCTTTGGACACGACAATCCCTCCTTGATCCGCATAGGTGGTTTCAAGGGATATAGGCGATCTTTCAGTGAAGCTCATCTTCCCCGGCCCATCTCCCTGAGCGGCGGCGGCTTTCGATCTCCCGTCGGGCTTGGGCCGGAACTTTGACATGGCCGTGATAAGGGGTTTGGCTGTGGCAGACGATGCAGAGGGGTTCCAGGTTTTGGGGGGAGTTGTCGCTGCGGTTTCCGTTTTTGTGGTGGACGTGAAGGAGGTGGCGCAGCCAGGGAGGAGAAAGATCGACGCCGCAGCTGCTGCAGCGCCAGCCAGAAGCCTCCCGGTGGCGCAAGGACAGGGCCTGCCAATTGGCGGTGTAGTCGGGGTCAACGGGCGTGGTCTCTCTTCTTTGGGGCAGGCGGGCGAAGGAGGTGTCAGAATCGTTGAGAAAGGCGGCGAGATCAAAGGTCTGGGCGAGCTCGTTTCTTTTCTGGCGGCTCAAGGAAGGAAAGAGCAGGGACAGGCAGTTCTTGCAGACCTTAAGGGAGATGTCGATTTCCTTTGTTGCGCCGGGACAGGCGACCTTGAACAGACCTTTCCGTGTGTTGCTGATGACGTAGCGCTCCAGGCGGTTGGCCGCTGTCATCTCCTTGATGGTCTTGCAGTCGAGCAGGTGGTACTTAGGCCCCTTTTCGGGATGAAGCAGAATCTCTTCCTGAGATAAAGAGCAGGCTTTGATGTAGAGCACGACGGTCTGGCCGTTTCTCGTGAAGAGCCCCTTCGGACCTCTTCGTTCCAGGGAGAGCAGCTCGCTCATGCCGATTTCCATCTCGATCAGGGGGGGCTGAAAGGTCCGGCCAGATTTTGTCTCAGGATTCCAGAGAACGTCCGGCGCCTTCATTTTGCGTGCCAGAGCTTTCAGCGGCTCAAAGAGAAGATTGAGTTTCATCGGCGACCCTCTCCTTCAGCGAGAATCGTCGCGATGCGGTGCTCGGCATCGGTACGGACGCGAAACTCCACGCGCCGGCTCAAGGACCGGTTTTCGTTGCCCTTTTGGTCGGTGATGGCATGACTCGAAGAAAGGCCGTTGGCCGTGATCGTCTTCCGGGCCCACTCCTTATCGCCTTTGACGGCCTCCATGCGGAGGCAGAACTCGAGAACGGCGCGGGTGCGGTTTTGCGAAAGCTCCATGTTGAAAAAATAGGCGTCAAGCTGGTCGTCGGTGCCGTTCCACTCGGAAGAGGTGTGTCCCTCGATCCGTACCTCGGAGATGAACTCCCTGTAGCGGCGGAGGACCTGAAGGTAGCGGGGAAAGAAGTCGGTGAGAATTTCGCGAAACCGAGGCGTCAGGACAGAGCTCCCCGTTTCAAAAAAGACCGAAGGCTCACGGAAGCGGACGGCCAAGGTGGCTTCTTCGATTTCCGCTTTCCAGCGATGAAGATCATCGTGAAACTCCTCAAGGAGATCGTCGTAGATTTTCCGTTGCATCTCGTGCCAGGCGACGGCGACCTCTTGGATCCGCTCTTTCTCCAAAGTGACGTCGCGCATGTAGAGAAGGGAGATGAACAAAAACACGATCATCAGGCCCGACATGAGATCGGCCACAGGAGTAAAGGCCTCCCCTTCGGCTTCAAGTGGAGCAAAATCGCCCCTTTCCACGGTCTATCACCCCCGTCTGCGGCCCTGACCGACACCGACGGGCAGATCTCGCCCGAGGTCGTGGATAAGCGTCGAAAGGCTCTCTGTCAGAGGCGTGTAATCGTCGACGAACTTGGCTGAGAGTGCGGCCAGGTGGCTGCCGAGCTGACTGATCGCCTCGCGAAGCTCCGACTCCATTGCCCCATCGAAGGCCTTGAACTGACTTTTGAGAAGTTCCTGACTTTCATGAAGGGTCGAGCTCAGCAGTTCATGAATCGTCTCGGCATTCTCCCGCACCGAGGCGGCCGTCGTCTGGCTCAGCTTTGTCAGCTCTCCCGTCTCCTGCTCCATCGTCTCTTCCAGGTTTCGGACAAAGCGCTTCGTCGATTCGGCCAGGTCTTCTGTCAGACCCTGGAGTCTTTGTTCCATCAGGGGCAGGGCCTCTCCGGCCTGTTCTCTCAGATGGGCAAAGCTTCCCAACAGAGCTGTGGCCTCACGGTTCTGGGCGTCCAGGCCCTGTAGCAGCTCCGCAAGGGACTCCATCGTCTCCGGCAGGGCCTCTGCGCCCTTACGGATCGCCTCAAGACTTGTCTCGCAGCGGCTGATTCCCTCCAGGCTTCGTTCAAACTGAGCCTCCATCTCCTCAACGGAGTGGCGGTAGTTCTCCTGCCACGTCAACAAGGCCCCCACGGCCCTGTTGAGCTCGCGAAAATTTTCGCCGAACTGCTCGGTCAGCTTGTCGTTGAAATCATGAATGATATCCCGCAGGGCCTCGAGCAACGCCTTCGAGTTGCTCTCGGCCAGAGTCCTACCGAACCCGGCGAGCTCTCCGCGGATCTTTTCAAATGAGGCAGTCAGCAGCGTGGCCATTTCCTTTCTTCCGGCATCAGCCTGAGAGGCATCCTCCCTTAAGGTTGTGACGATCTTCTCGCCCATGGCCTCAATACTCTCCGTCAGAGCCCTCAGAGGAGAAATCGCTCCCTGCGGGTTCGGTGAAAAAGAAGCTGCCATATTGAGGAGCAGGGCGTAGACAACGCCCAGAACGCTCGTGGCGAAGGCCAGCTTCATTCCTTCCAGGAGCGCGGGAACGCTGCCGTCGATATCGTTCGCGTCAAACTGACTCAGGGCAAGGCAGATCCCCATAAAGGTTCCGAGGATGCCCAGATTCATCAGCAGGTTGCGGTTGCCGCTATGAAGGCGGAAAAAGAAGGCCCTCACTCCGCCTCTTTTCGTAGGGCGACGGAGAAGGGCCGACAGAATCATCAGGAAAAGCAACGACATCGACAGCGTCGATGCGGAAGAAAGACGGTTGTTGAAAAACAGCTGTATCAGCAGATCTGGTCCTCCCAGAATGGCCACCTCCCTTCGGATCCGAGTAGGCGCAGGGCCGCACCGGGTGAGTTGCTCTGTCTTCAAGAGATATATCCATTCTTTCGGTGAAAAAGGGATCTGCCCCCCCGAACTCAGCGCAAAGACAAGTCTAGGAGAGATAAAAAGAGGCCCCGGGGTTTGCCCGGGGCCTCCTGCCCTGCTGTCAGCGGATCACGCCGCAAGCTTTCGCCGCCCGAGGGGCCATCAATGGCCCCTCGGGCGCTGTCTCGTGGCCTCGGTTTGCAGCCGGGGTTCTACTTTTAGCTCCTTTCTCTGCGTCGCCAGGTGCTGTTTCTTGGGATATATGCAGTCTTTCGGTGAAGATTGTCTTGAACCGCCAAGGGGGCGAGACCGCCTCTTTGGGGCCCCTGTGACTCCTTCCGCTGCCGGAAGTTTTGCGACACGATAAAAAGTAGTTCTTGTTCCAAGGAAAAAAGGCTCTACTCCAGGGGTGTTCTATTTCTCATCTGAAGCCGTTAATGCGCAACCCACGAGCATTAACAAGAACAGACCCACAACAACAAGAGATGAAATCCCATAAATATTAAATATCGTCCCATATGCTTTCCAAAATCTATAAAACCAGTAAATCCAAGAAATAAATGGGAAACAAAGAGTAATGACGGCAGAAACAAGCCCACTAGTTGCAAAAGCCAAATAAACAGTGAAGAAATGCAACCCAGTCATTGCAATTTGCATCATCGACATTGATATGCAACCAAGTCCAATTCCAACAAAGCCTTTAATACCCAAAGCGTCTCCTCCATTCTTAGTCTTTGGTTTCTGAGTTTTTAAGAGGCTAACATTTCAAATATGACTCTAAGTGCCGATAATACTAGTAATGTCCTTGCTAAATAAAACCAAAACTTATTTTTCGTATTTGGGGCGCATCTCCAAGCAGATAGCCACCAAAATATTTCAGGCCCTATCATTGAAATTCCCCATATTTCGAGGAATGTCTCTGCTGAAGTTGGCCGCAATAAATACGCGCCTAAGAACAAAGAACTCCATTTTATAATTGATAAACCAAGGTGAAAGAGCCACCAAGCCTCCCAAAGAGGACGATCGCCACGCCAAAGGGCTTTTAGCCATGTTGTGCTGAAATACCGCATTTTCGGGAAAATATTTACTGTTTGGTGATCAACCGACATTTTTTTTAACCTCTTTTCAACATTTTGATTTCAATACTCCCTTTGCATTAGTTTGTCAATCAGGGATTCTCCTGGTTTGTCTTTCTTTTGAAAGATGGGGGAGAGGAATCGGACCCCCTCTCCCCCCTCTTTTCTTTCTCTAGTGACTTCGTCTTGCGGTACGCTAACAAGTTGACCCTAGCGCCACTCTCTCTCGACTGTCACAGCCCTGCCGGTTGAGGCTATTAGCGTGGACTTCCCGCTGGCCGATAGCCCTGGTTCCTTACTCAAGTCAACGGTGATCGTGAGTGTGTCCCCCCTCCAGCATGTTTTTTGCCTCCTTCCTCCGGCTCCGTCCATGCCGCCCGATCCACGCAATCAAGCGATTGCCAGAGGCACGCCCCTGCTTCGAGGCATTTCTTCCTTGCCATCGTGACCACTCGTCGGATCCCCGCAGCCGCGACCTCCCCCCTCTTACTTCAACCCTTCGGAAGTCACAGAGAGGGCAATACCCTCCTCCGTAGTTCTATGAGCAGTTCTAAGCACCATTCCGCATAACGCGCCTTGAAGTCTTTCGTAAGGACTTTATCCTGATCCTCTTGGATGCACTCTTCCGCCAGGAATCGGCCCAGAGAATCCTGTTCCTGTCGGTATTCCTCGGTGGCTATCCTGACTTCCTCGGGGCTTTCGAGTCCGTCTTGCCGCCACAGCCGGGCTCCTTCGACCGCCCAGGCCAGGATCCCTTCCGCTTCGGCTTTTAGCTTTTCTGGAATAGACTTGTCCGGCTTGTCAGGGGGGAAGGTCGCCGTGAATGGGATCAAACGGATTCGCCGGAAAAGCGCCTGGTCGTTAGCATCAAAACTCGGCTTACGATTCGTAGCCATCCAGATTTTCCAGGTCGGCTTATAGACAAAGAAGTCACAATAGTGTTTTCGGTGTTGCAAGGTGTCTGCGCCTGAAAGCCGTTTAGCCAGAACTTCGTCCTAGTTTCCATCCCGATGCGGTCCAATTTGAATACGACGCGGGGAGGGCTTCGGCCCTCCCCTTTAGTTTCCATCCCGATACGGTTCGATTTGAATGTGCATAGGGTTTGATGTTCTTGGTAGGCAGGAGTTTCCATCCCGATACGGTTCGATTTGAATGACTACACCAAGCCACCGGACGCCCCCTCCGAGTTTCCATCCCGATACGGTTCGATTTGAATTTTTGTGTTTCTGATTATGTGCCGAACCGCACAGTTTCCATCCCGATACGGTTCGATTTGAATTGCTTCACGGGGAGTGAAAGGTTCACTTCATCCAGTTTCCATCCCGATACGGTTCGATTTGAATGCAACTGATTATGACGAGATGGCCAGGAAGACCGGTTTCCATCCCGATACGGTTCAATTTGAATTTGTCTATGGCTTGGCATCTGACATCGTGCACAGTTTCCATCCCGATACGGTTCGATTTGAATTGCAGCCTGGGACGTGGCCCGCGCCTATCGCCGTTTCCATCCCGATACGGTTCGATTTGAATACAGGGAACGTTGGCCAAGTATCCTCAGTACGCCGTTTCCATCCCGATACGGTTCGATTTGAATTTCATCGACGAGGGGGCCATGGGCGCCGGCGTCGTTTCCATCCCGATACGGTTCGATTTGAATGGTGGAAATGGGAAGTTGATTGTGGCACATGACGTTTCCATCCCGATACGGTTCGATTTGAATGCCTAGTACGCACCACGAATTTTCAAGAGGGGGTTTCCATCCCGATACGGTTCGATTTGAATTTAGGATGTGGGTTAAAGTTAATTGGAAAGATAGTTTCCATCCCGATACGGTTCGATTTGAATATGGCCAGCTTGCCGTAGGGACAATTCACTGCAGTTTCCATCCCGATACGGTTCGATTTGAATTCTGCCAGGTAGAAGGAACCTGGCGGATGTTGGTTTCCATCCCGATACGGTTCGATTTGAATGAACGGATTTTTCGCCTATACGGTCCGCTGCTCCGTTTCCATCCCGATACGGTTCGATTTGAATCGCCGCGACATCCAGTCCGCGAAAGAACGGTTGTTTCCATCCCGATACGGTTCGATTTGAATTTAGGATGTGGGTTAAAGTT
Source organism: Synergistaceae bacterium (assembly GCA_016756725.1). GTDB lineage: Bacteria > Synergistota > Synergistia > Synergistales > Aminithiophilaceae > Aminithiophilus. Next base: position 624,193 of record JAESII010000004.1, read on the forward strand.
AATTGGAAAGATAGTTTCCATCCCGATACGGTTCGATTTGAATTCGCTGGCCTGCATAGGTTGTCCTATCCGGCGTTTCCATCCCGATACGGTTCGATTTGAATAGGCCAAGGCTCACCCCCTGGCCTGCGTCGAGGGTTTCCATCCCGATACGGTTCGATTTGAATAGGATGAATCTGAACGAATTTGCGCCGAAAACGAGTTTCCATCCCGATACGGTTCGATTTGAATTCTCATGGATGCGGTGTAAAGGCGAAGTCGGCTGTTTCCATCCCGATACGGTTCGATTTGAATGTTATGAGCCTTCCACAGGCCGCATAAAGCACAGTTTCCATCCCGATACGGTTCGATTTGAATGATGGAGGCCAGGCTTTCCACTCTCGAAATGGAGTTTCCATCCCGATACGGTTCGATTTGAATGTGTACGCGTTCTCCGTCCGAGAGAGCGTCGAGTTTCCATCCCGATACGGTTCGATTTGAATTGCCAGGATCGGGACGCCTACCTCTTTGCCCGGTTTCCATCCCGATACGGTTCGATTTGAATTTGAACCGCCGGGTCGACGCGGAGGCATCCGACCGTTTCCATCCCGATACGGTTCGATTTGAATGGGGTGTGAAGGCCGAGGAAATGGCGGCCTTCGTTTCCATCCCGATACGGTTCGATTTGAATCCGACGGGGAGATTGACAACGGAAAGGCCGCGATGTTTCCATCCCGATACGGTTCGATTTGAATGAAGGCGTGTACGGCCCCGAAACAGGGCCTGTAGTTTCCATCCCGATACGGTTCGATTTGAATCCGGAATCTGATGTTTGCCTACCGGAGGTGGTTTCCATCCCGATACGGTTCGATTTGAATTGGGCGGCCGACAGAAAGCCGGGCGGGAGGAGGTTTCCATCCCGATACGGTTCGATTTGAATGGGACCGACGGCGGGTACCGGATCGACCCCACCGTTTCCATCCCGATACGGTTCGATTTGAATTTTTGTGTTTCTGATTATGTGCCGAACCGCACAGTTTCCATCCCGATACGGTTCGATTTGAATCCGGTTTCAGGGGTTAAAGCCGCTCCCCGTAAGTTTCCATCCCGATACGGTTCGATTTGAATTCGCAGGATTTTTCGAATGTCATGGACGCCATAGTTTCCATCCCGATACGGTTCGATTTGAATTCAACGAACTGGCGCCAAAAACGATGGTATGCGGTTTCCATCCCGATACGGTTCGATTTGAATTTGAGGGGAGGGGGCAATGGTGCAGATTGACCGCCGTTTCCATCCCGATACGGTTCGATTTGAATTCAAGAAGCAGAAGGGTATTGCGGTAGTCGGGTAGGTTTCCATCCCGATACGGTTCGATTTGAATGACGACAACGACGCAGCCTGGGCCATCGCTCAGGGTTTCCATCCCGATACGGTTCGATTTGAATGAGGAGGAGGCTGCCGAATGGGCGGCTCTCATGAGGTTTCCATCCCGATACGGTTCGATTTGAATAGCATGGTACGCCAAGAGGGACGGATCGTTGAGGTTTCCATCCCGATACGGTTCGATTTGAATGCAAATTGAGGACAAACTACGACAAGGAAAAGGGTTTCCATCCCGATACGGTTCGATTTGAATCATGAATCTCACACAGCACAAAGCCTCGGGAGAGTTTCCATCCCGATACGGTTCGATTTGAATGCTGAGATCCGCATGGATCACGCGCTATGTGAGTTTCCATCCGGATACGGTTCGATTTGAATCAGTCAGTACGAATAAGATGGGAATCAGCGTCGTGTTTCCATCCCGATACGGTTCGATTTGAATTATCATGTAGCGCGCAACCAGGTCTTTGTGATCGTTTCCATCCCGATACGGTTCGATTTGAATTATCTTTTCACTCAAGACATTGAGGATTTCGCCGTTTCCATCCCGATACGGTTCGATTTGAATGCCACGTGCGGGGACTCCGGGGAGGTCTTCATGTTTCCATCCCGATACGGTTCGATTTGAATGAGGCCTCTGAGTGGCTCTCCGCGGCGGAGGAGTTTCCATCCCGATACGGTTCGATTTGAATATCAGGGAAAGGGAGTGTTGTAATGAAAGTGGTTTCCATCCCGATACGGTTCGATTTGAATTAAAGGAGGCCTCCACCAATGAGGCCGGGAAGAGTTTCCATCCCGATACGGTTCGATTTGAATGGTACGACATTAAGATTTTGCAGATGGTTGAGGGTTTCCATCCCGATACGGTTCGATTTGAATTCGCCACTCCGGCCACGCCGGAGATGGCGCGTCAAGTTTCCATCCCGATACGGTTCGATTTGAATCCAGGCCACGGCCGAACAGGTCGAGGCCGGGGTTTCCATCCCGATACGGTTCGATTTGAATGAGAGCACGTCCTGGTTTCAATCGTCGAGGTCGTTTCCATCCCGATACGGTTCGATTTGAATGATCGGGGGGGCCATGTGGCTGATGGCCCCGCTCGAGTTTCCATCCCGATACGGTTCGATTTGAATGCGAGTGGGGGGAGAATGTGCTGGCGGGTATCGTTTCCATCCCGATACGGTTCGATTTGAATGCGGCCGGAGACGTCGCCGAAGACGAGGAAGTGTTTCCATCCCGATACGGTTCGATTTGAATCGAGAATGGGAACAAGATGAAAAATTGCCCGAAGTTTCCATCCCGATACGGTTCGATTTGAATCCATGCAGGACCGCTATATCATCGACCCAAAGGGTTTCCATCCCGATACGGTTCGATTTGAATTCGCAGGCTGCGCAGAAGGGGCGCGAGTGGCTCGCGTTTCCATCCCGATACGGTTCGATTTGAATGCGCTAGAGGGTGAGGGCGGAAAGAAACTGGCGTTTCCATCCCGATACGGTTCGATTTGAATGGAGGCCGCGCTTGCGAACGCGGGCATCGCGCCCGGTTTCCATCCCGATACGGTTCGATTTGAATGTTCAGGATGATCCTGAACCTAACGCAGCACCAGGGTTTCCATCCCGATACGGTTCGATTTGAATGTTGGCAGGGACCACAAGGCTATCGGTCGATGGGAGTTTCCATCCCGATACGGTTCGATTTGAATTTGGATGATCTGGCACACTCGCATCGCCTCCATCGGTTTCCATCCCGATACGGTTCGATTTGAATTAGCGAAGGAGGTAAGGCCGTGATTGCCATTAGGTTTCCATCCCGATACGGTTCGATTTGAATCACAATCAGTAACCAAAAAGGCGGATGGTACGTAGTTTCCATCCCGATACGGTTCGATTTGAATTCTTTAGGAAACAGAAAAGGAAGGAAAGGAGCGGTTTCCATCCCGATACGGTTCGATTTGAATCCGGCACAGAGGATTCTACGCGCCTGAGCTGCCGTTTCCATCCCGATACGGTTCGATTTGAATTGGAAGGGAGAAAGGAAGGGGTGAATCCGGAGCGGTTTCCATCCCGATACGGTTCGATTTGAATCGTCGGCGAGGACGAAGTCCTCGCTATGATCGGAGGGTTTCCATCCCGATACGGTTCGATTTGAATTGGTTTGTCCGGAATGCGCGCGGCGGCGGCCAAGTTTCCATCCCGATACGGTTCGATTTGAATCACTTCAGGACGGCTTTGAGATTGTCTCAATGCGTTTCCATCCCGATACGGTTCGATTTGAATGCCGGAGAATTTAGACGCTTCGCCACTGAGGCAGTTTCCATCCCGATACGGTTCGATTTGAATGTTCAGATGATTCTGAACCTGACGCAACACAGGGTTTCCATCCCGATACGGTTCGATTTGAATTAACAATGTTAATGTTTTTTGGATTTGCCGTTATGTTTCCATCCCGATACGGTTCGATTTGAATACTTCGCGGGCATCGTACGCTTTTTGATACGCGTTTCCATCCCGATACGGTTCGATTTGAATGCAAGTCGTGGTCAAAATCGTCGAGGTAGAGGGTTTCCATCCCGATACGGTTCGATTTGAATCCTTGAAGGCAGGAACAACGGACCGAAAAGGCGTTTCCATCCCGATACGGTTCGATTTGAATGCAAGCCTAGCGCAGATACAGCGATTAAAAACAGTTTCCATCCCGATACGGTTCGATTTGAATGGCATCATCCGCGTACTGCGAAAGCGGTACCCAGTTTCCATCCCGATACGGTTCGATTTGAATGAGGTACGAAGACATCATCAAGGTTCTTCGTAAGGTTTCCATCCCGATACGGTTCGATTTGAATGGTTGTCGAGGTTCTCTGTGAAATCGAGGGAAGTTTCCATCCCGATACGGTTCGATTTGAATGAATATTGCGCTGGAAACAAAGCTACAAGTCGTTTCCATCCCGATACGGTTCGATTTGAATTGCGGGCGGTGGGCGACGTCGCCGAAGGTGAGGGTTTCCATCCCGATACGGTTCGATTTGAATAAAAAGGGATTATGAGGCCATCATTAGAGTGGTTTCCATCCCGATACGGTTCGATTTGAATCCTGCTCGACGTAGAACCCGAAACCAATGCCGAGGTTTCCATCCCGATACGGTTCGATTTGAATGGCGAGGCCGAGCCTCAACGCTTACTTCGGCGTTTCCATCCCGATACGGTTCGATTTGAATGGTACCACACTAAAGAAAGGAAGTGTTGTTATGGTTTCCATCCCGATACGGTTCGATTTGAATGCCCACTCAGAAGAAGAGGCAGCTGAGTGGGGTTTCCATCCCGATACGGTTCGATTTGAATAGCTGCTGGGAAGGCTCTTGAGCACTGGCTTCAGAGAAAGTGAAGAGGATCCTGAAGTTATGAAAAGAAGGAGGTTTCCCCTAAAGGGACATCTCTTCCTTTTCAGGTTAGGCAGGAGCTCCCATCTTGTCAAGCTTTGTCGTGATACTGCGTTTTGGTTGCTTCCGATCGTGATCGCAATCCTGATGTCCTCTGGGTTGCTGCACCGATCATGCCGAAACCGAGAGCGTTGCGGCTGCCGATTCCTCCATGGTAGAGAAGCGAAAGCAGGGGCGGATGAGCCTCGATGGCAAACGGAATGAGATGGCCGATGATGATTTCTCGTTCCTTGAAACGGATGAGTTTGCTGGTTTTCTTATGGCGCGTCAGGTAGTCCATATCGGGCAGGAAGCGGGGTCTTTCGGGCACAGGATCTCCAAAGAGGGCCTGCCATTTTCTCAAGGCATTGACGGCCAGCCCCTCCCAGAAGGCCGGGTCTGTCGGCGCCAGGTAGCGGTGACCCATTTTATCGTCATAGACGCTGGAGACGACAGGTGAGAGACAGGTGCAGTTCAGGATGCCATGGCTGAAGTCAGGGTCTTCGACGTTATGAATGTCGGCAACGTGGGCTTCGAGGGTGCCGATGCGGATTTTTTCTGCCTGAAGCAGGCCGTTGGAGACGACGCTCGTGATGGCGGGGTGGGCTGAGTCAAAGGTCCATCGCAGTTTTTCGGTGTGAAAGACGAGGTGACCCTTTTGATATTCCGTCGTGCCGGGGCCTCCGTAGAGCTGACTGAAGGTGAAGTATTTGAAGCTCCTATTTTCGTTGTGCCATTGTGTCCCTTCGTGGAGGGTCTGGGCGAAGCGGGGGGCGTTCCGGGAGATGAGGTCATAGGCGAGAGCCGAAAGGTAGTGCTGGTAGTTGACGTTGAGGCGGCTTCCCGAAGGGATGGCAAGGGTGATTTGCAGTCTCATGGCAGAGGTCTCCTTTTTGAGCTGTCGAGGCAGAGGTCGAGATGGCCGAAACCGTTTCTTTTGTCGGAACCGAAGCCCTTCAGGAGGGCATATTGGAGGATGAGCCCCCCGAAGGGGTGGGACGATGTGAGCGTGATGTGCCCTTTCCGATGAGTTGCGTTGGAGGAGAGGGCGTTCATGGAGATTTCCAGAAAATTCCAGTGCGGCAGTTCTCCCTCGGGCGATAGTGACGGTTGTTGGAGTCTCTTCGCAAGCTCTCTTTGGGCTCTGTCGAGGTCGGCCAGAATGTCGACAGGAGCGACGAGGGGGGAGTAGGCTTTGAGTCTCACCGGTCCCGACAGGGGCGCTGGCGCGGTGTGGGTGAAGGAGAGATGCCTTACGAAGGGGCTGTTCCCCTGCTCCGATTCTACCCGAACCATTCGGTGGATGCCCCAGGGAGAAAAGAAGGGAGCGGTGAGGCTGCGAGCCGCAGCGTAGAGGAGGAGGTCATAGGCCTCCTCCTCTACGGCGCAGGCCAGAATGGCCAGGTAACCTTTTCGGGCGGCAAGTTGAGGTCCGGCCCGAAGCGGCGTGTCGGGGTCACTCAGAACTTCCGAGGCTCCGGAACAGGCGGCTTCCAGAAGGGCCCCCAGGAGAGCGGCTCGTGTTTCGGGTTTTTCTACGGAGCAGGTGTCTTCCGCCGTGAAGTAGAGGGCGAGACTGCCGATGGCTCTCACGGTCAGGCCTCTTCTATCTTCAGCCTGGCCCAGCCGAGCATGGATCGGGGGTGCCCTCTATCGTCGACGACAAGACGCCGCGAGCGGGGACTGCGGGGCGCTTCCTCTATTTCCGGCCCGTAGGCGAGAAGAGGAAAGAGCGAGTGTCCCATCCAGCCACAGCCCCAGCCGAGTCGGGCGACGGCGGATTGGCCGTCATCGGCGGTGTAGGTTTCGTCCCAGAGCGACGAGAGGCTGTGGGTTTCGAGAAAGGCCTTTTCCAGGTCGGCTACGAGTCCGGCCTGGTCCTGAAGTGCGAGGAGAAGGTCTGTCGCGGTGCGGAGACGGATGGTCCGGCCGTCGGTTTCACAGGTTTTGAGGAAGGCTTCGTCGAGGGCGATGTCGAAGACGAAGCGCTGGCCCTTCTGGAGGGTTTCGCGGAAGAGGGGCGGGTTGTTCGGGCTCAGGGGAACCATGGCCTCTCCCTTGGCGGTGAAGACGTCGATTGCTTCCAGCGCGAGCGTTTCGTCGTCGACGGGGAAGGCATCGCTGATGCGGAGGCCCCGGAGGAGATCGTTTTTGGGGTCGGGGTCCCGGCCGTTGCGGAAGAGCTTTTCCAGGCTGTTGGCGCGCCTCCAATCCTGACGGCGGATGTCTTTGATGTTGTCCCGGTTGGCGCGGCCCATCTTTTCGAGGAGCTCTCCCATCTGGCTTCGGAGGGTGCTGTGGAGTTTTTCGTCGATGAGGACCGCCGAGAAGAGCAGCGCCTGGCGGAACATGCCCTTGAGGCTTGAGCCGGGGATGTAGGGCCGCCCGAAGGGGTCTCGGATGAAGGGGTGGACTTCCTTGTTGAGGCGCGTCGCCGCCGGAGCGAGGTGGAGAGGGTAGAGGATGTCTTCGTCGTCGACGGCGTGGAGCTCCGAAGGACGGGTCATGATCTGCTGAATGTTTTTGCCCTGGCGGAGCTGTCTGTGGAGGTGTCTTTCTTTGAGCACGGCACCTTTGCCGCCGTCGAAGGCGTAGCGACAGGCCGGAAGAAGGTCGGTGGCGCCGATGTGAACGGGCGAGAGAGCCTCCACTGTGCCGCGGTACCGTTTAAAGGGCGAAGCGAAGCGCTTCATGGTCGGGTCTCCTTTCCGGTTCGGTCAGGCCAGGGCGAGGGCCGGAGGGCGCCCGTTGAAGACGACGGGGTGCCCCTCGGCCTGAAGGATGGTTTCCGTCCGGCCTTGGGGGCGGAAGGGCAGGAGGCTGCCGTGGGCGAGGCAGGTGACGGTCGGTTTGAGGGTGTCGCTTGTGCCGACGTAGCCCCGAAGTTTCCAGAGGGCGTAGCCGTAGGGGAGGGCCATGCCTTCGATTCGTTGGATTTCATCGTCGTGGGGCAGGAAGGCGCCGAGGTTCAGATAGTGGCGCCCGTTTCCCGTGAGGGCCTGAAGCAGAGATGTCTTTTCGAGATCGAAAGGGTGGCTTTCGAAGAGGCCCCAGCCGTGGCTGCGCTCCCCTCCGAGGCCGCTGTCGCCGAGGAGGGCCAGAGCCGAGCGGAAGAGCTCTTCCAGGTCGTCCGGGAGCTGGGCGATCAAGAGGCCGTCGCAGCCTGCGGCGGGACGGATACGGCGTCGGGGGTAGGGAAGGGCGGCCTGGCTTGACCGGTCGACGGATGTGGAGGTGAGGGCCTCTTCGACGAAGGGCTGCGAGGGGGTCCTTTGAGGAGTTTCTCCCCTGCCTACGAGGTTGTTCAGCTCTTCCAGAGTGATCCAGCGGTGTTTCTTGAGGTTTTTCGCCTTCTGCAGATCCAGATCGGGGGGCGGCACGAAGACCGGGGCCGGGAAGAGCGGGCTGTCGCCGTCGATCCAGAGGAGGGAGGAGAGACGGCTTTCGGTGACGAGTCGGCAGACGGTCTCTTTTTCAGCGAGAAGGGCCGCGCAACAGCCCAGGCCACCCCAGAGGGTCGAGGCCGTCACGGCATCGCTCTGACGGTTGACGTCGCCCACGTTGGCTCCGGCCCGGAGCCCTCCGGAGAAGGCCAGGCGGAAGGCCAGTGTTTTCGCCATGCCCATCAGCCTTTCAGATGGGGCTGGAGGGCTTCGCCCAGGCTATGGCCTTCAAGTTCGAGGCGGCGTGCCTCTTCTCCCTGAAGGTAGTGCTTCCTGTGGCGATAGAGGGCCTGCTTGACGGTGAAGGTGACGCGCCCGTTGCCGCGGCTTCCGCCGCCGCCGAGGGCATCGTCTTCGAGAAGGCGAAGAAGGGCCTCCAGATGGTCCAGGTCTTCTGCCGCCTGGTCGCGGTCTTCTACGGAGTAGATGATCTGGAAGTCAAAGCCGGCTCCGGCGGGTACGCGCTCGATCTGGCGGGGGTTGGCGGCGCAGGTGACGCGGTCGAGACCGTTTTCCGTCTTCTCTTCCGTGTAGGGAAGGTTGCCCTCGATCTCCTCCAGCTCGGCGGCGCTTTCGTCGTTGAGGAAGGCGTCACGGACGATGAGGCGTGAGGGCAGGTTGCAGCCGTTCACGTCTTGAGCGTCGACGGAGGCTCCGAAGAGACGGCAGACCGGGCAGGAAGGGTCGTTGCACTCGTGCCGCCTGATGCCGCTGCCGCCGTTGCGGTTGAAATCCTTTTCCAGGGCCCGCTCAAGCAAGCTGCGGAGCTTGCCTTTGAGAGAGCTGCCGGGGATGTAGGGCCTGCCGGTCAGGGGATCGCGGATGACGGCCGAATCGACGCCGCCGATGGCCAGAGCCGATTCGCTGCCTCCGATGTGAAGGCCCGTCTTGCAGAGGATGTTGCCGTCGATGATCACTTTCCCGATGAGAGGACGAGTCCGGGTCATGGTCGTTCTCCTTTCCCCTTCCTAATCTCTGCCGCCGTGGTAGCGGTGAAAGGCGATGAGCGATTCCGAGAGCTGACGGAGCCGCTCCAGGTCGTCGCGGTCTTTCACTTTTTCCGAGGCGGCACCGAGGAGCCCGGCGAGGGGCCTGAAAAGGTCCTTTTCCCGGTTGCCGCAACGGCCCACGGCATAGGCCAGGTGATACTTGATGAGCTGCACTTCCGCGGGGCTGCTTTTGCCGGAACGGGCTCGGGTGACGTGGAGGACGATCTGCCCGTGGATCTTGCGGAGTTTGCGTGTTGCCAGAGTTCGGGCGGCTTCCCGGCCGAAATTCTGGCCGATGCTGATGATTCTTTCGGCGCTCAGGTCGGCCAGCTTGTTGAGGCCCTTGATGTGCTGGGTCTCCGGGCCGAGAAGGTCGGCACTTGCGTTGCCGTTTCCCTGAGGACGCTGGGCGGGGCCTCCGCGGCGGTCCCCCTGGGAGTTTCGGTTCCCGTAAACAGCCATGGTTTACCTCCTTGATCTCGTCTTACCCGTCCCGGCCGGTGCTGCGGCGCAGGGCCAGGTCGACCCATTCGACGGCGGTCCGGGCGGCCCGGAGTTCGTCGGCTTTGTCGAGGAGCCCGGAAAGGGCCTGTTTTTCCTGTCTGCTGTTGCTGCGTCCGGCGGCATAGGCGCCCTGGATTTTCCAGAGGGCGTCGCCACGGCGCTGTTGCAGGCGCAGGGCGAAAAGGCGGCGCAGGAAGGCCCGGTCCGTTTTGACGGTGATGTGGCGTCTGCCGTCTGACGCATCGGTCTTCGCCCCCTCGACGAGGCCGAGGGCCCATCGTTCCAGAGTGGGGAGCTCTTCCCGGACGTTGAAGGCGAAATCTTCTTCCCGGGCTTCTCCGTCTCCGAAGGAGGGGGTGTAGAAGAAAGCCAGGCTGTCCTTGGTCCGTCCGCCGAAGCGGTGATTCTTGGCGTGGTCTTCGGCTTCACCGGCGAGCTGCGCCGCCTGATAGACGGGCGTCTTGTCGTTGAGCAGGACGAGCCCACCGGAAAGGGTCACGTCGGGGTTGCCGCCGGTGAAGGCCCGGAAGGCTCTGGTGATGTCAATGGCGAATTCGGCCGCCTCGTTCCAGGCGCCGAGGGCGAAGAGGTCGTCGCCGCCGGCATAGACGACGATGAGCTTCCGCTTGCCCGTCAGTCCCGGAAGGATCCGGGTCATCGGGGCGGAGGCGACCTGGGCGACGGCCTCTTTGAAAAAGAGCGTCATCATCCGCGAGAGGGTGGCCAGGCGGGAGAGGCTGTAGCGCTTGCCCTCCTCGGGAGAATCGGGGAGCCCTTCGTGGAAGATCCGGCCCAGGTTGTCGACGTCAAGGCGGAGGGCGGCCAGGCGTCGGGCGCCGATGCAGCCGTCGTCGAGGACTTTCTCGATTTCTCTGTCGTAGCTGTAGATCTCGGCGGGAAGGGCGATGAAACGGCCGTCTTCTCCTCGGGGGAGGTGGCGCGTTTTGCGAAGGACGAAGACCCAGGGCGTCCCGTCGGGGATGCCCTTCTGCTCTGCGGCGAGAGCGTAGGGTTGGTCGAGAACGGTGAAGTCGCCGTTTCCGCCTTCAGGGACAGGGTAGGCGTAGCGGCTTTCTTCGCCGGCCAGTCTGCTCCCGAGGCGGGCGAAGTCGCGGCATCGGCGGCAGCAGAGGCCGTCGAGATCGTCGATGAGCCTTTCCGTCCGGGTTCCGCAGATGGGACAGCTGGCGTGGCCGGTCCTGCTGTCGGGGCCAAGGGTCTTTTTCAGCAGGCCCTCAAGGGGGCGCACCTTTTTCAGGGTCATTCGGCCGGCGAGACGGCGGTAGGCCTGGCGGACGTCGCGATTTTTCAGCTCCTGCCAGGTCAGGGGAGTCCACCCTAAAGAGAGGGAGAGGGTTCCTTCGGCAAGCAGTTTTTCGTTGCTTGCTCCGGCGAAGGCGGCAAGGCGGTCCCTGACGGCTTCGGTGTTGGGCAGAAGAAGGGTGAAGTGGCCGCCGCCGATGTAGAGCACCTGGGTTCGGGGAAGACCGAGGTCCTGCAGCAGCTGCGCCACCAGGTGTTCCTGGGCGATCTCCAGATAGAAGGAGCGGGTCCGCAGCAGCTTCAGGGCCCGTTGGGTGGCGATGTCATAGATGAAGTGCTGGACGCCGCGAAGGTCGCCTCCGACGAGGAGAAAGGGGGCCTTGTCGCCTTCGGCTTTGCCGTAGAGGCGGCTGAGGGCTGTGGCGACAGTATCGGCCTGTTTTTCGACAAGCAGTTCGGGGTGGTTGGCCGCAGTGGCGTCGACAAGGCAGACGGCGAGCATGGCCGTGGTGCGCAGGTGGTCGAAGAGAGAGATGTCGGGATGGCGGTCTTCGCTTCGGGCCGTATCGGAGGGAATGAAGGAGGTGTAGCGTTCCAGGGCTCTCAGCAGAAAGGTCGATTCCGCCTGGCCCGTGTCGGCCAGGAGCACGCGGAGATTTTCTGTGATTTTCTCGTAGGCGGGGCCGAGAAGGGTTTTGGGTTTTGCCGCCGGCAGGGGAAGGCCTTCGTTCAGTTCGGCAAGATCGAAAAAGGTTGCCGACGATGAGCGAGGGGCACTGCTGTCGAGACGGATTTCATCAAAGACATTGCGTAACGGTGCGTTCGGGTCCCAATCCGTCCCTGTCAGGTCTTCCCGTTCCGAGGCGGAGAGGCTGTCACCTTCGGCAATGGCTGCTGCGGCCAGGGCCAATCGGGGGTGGTCCAGGTCTTTGAGAGTCAGCCGATAACGACTGTCGCGGTGATGGTGCCGGGCCGCCCAGGCGAAGCGGGCCCAGGGTTCGCCCAGTGACTCCAGCCACTGGCCCCCCTGTTCCATGTGATTCAGGTTCTGGCTTCGACCTCGCTGGACCACCTTGCCCACGTCATGGAGAAGGCCGCCGATGGCCGTCTCTTCGAGCAGGCGTTGTCGTTCCTGCTGTGTCAAGGAGCAGACCTCCTTTCCTGCTTCATGTTCGTAGCCTTCTTCACTGCCATGTTAACCCATTTAATGCAAGTTGGCCAAAGAAGAAGCCGGTCCCGGCCGATTCGGCCGGGACCGTGGGGTTTAACGGCGGGCGAGGTAGATCAAAGGCAGGGCGAAAAGGAGCATGGAGGGGGCGAATCCGACGGAACATCCCCCACCGCCGCTGCCGCCGCTGTCGCGGGTGGCTTCATAGATCATGTCGTAACGGTGACCCGTGGAGTATTGGCGGCCGACCTGGCTGAAGCGGATCTTGTCTTCGTTGACGATGGTCAGGGTCAGGGTGATGCCGTCATAGGTACGTGTCCCGCCGCCGATTTCGGGGTTGACGAGCAGGCCGTCGCCACTGTTGGGGTCGCCGTAGCGGTAGCTGTAGGATTCTTCGGCGCCGTATTCGGTGCGGAGAACTCCCTGGACGTAAAAGGATGTGGCCACTTCGAGGTTGTCGGGGCGCACATAGGTGGTGATTTCGGCCATTCCGCTGTCGGTCACGGAGATGCCGTTGATGCTCCCCGTCCCGTTGAAGTTCCAGTGGCCTCCGATGCGGGTGACTTCGGCTGCTCCCAGGGCCGCGGCGGAAAGAAGTAGGGCTGCGCAGAAAGCGAGGAAAAGTAGGCGGTGCTTTTTCTATGGTTGACCTCCTTCGTTCAGTGGATCCAGATTGCTGGAGATGTCCCTGTTCTCAGAGGGCCTGGTGGTGGGCGTTCTCGTTCCTTGGGGGATCGCTGGTCTGCTTTCAGGGGGCATCCCTCCCTTCAGGGGGATATATGCGTTCTTTCGGTGAAGATTTACGTCACGACAAGGGCCCCGAGCTTTGAGCTCGGGGCCCTTGTCGTGACGCTCTTGTCCGTTTTCGATAGTCGGATTCTTTTACTCGACTTCGGCTTCGAGGTAGGGGTTCTGTTCGTTGAGTCTATTCTGGGTGATACGGAGCGTGGCTTTTTCACCGATGGCGATGTCTTTGACGGAATCGAGGTCTCGGACGATGATGAGGTACTTTTCCTCACTTAGAGAGAGAAATTCGGCCCGCTCTTTTGCCTTTTTGTTCTTTTTGCCCCCTCGCGCCGTTCCCTGTCTGATCCGCTCGGCGACGATGACGTTGCCATCCGCGTAGAGATCGGGCTTGGGCGGTTTGGGGAGCTTGACGACATCCTTGGCGATCATTCGGCCGTAGCCGCTGCGGGTCTTGCCGCCGATGCCGGTTGTGGCCAGGCTCTCCCCGACGAGCTCCATGGCCAGGTCGAGCCACCGGCGACCTTCGTCGGAGGGGTCGTCGCAGGTCAGGACGACGACGAAGGTCCCCGTCACGGAAAGGAAACTCACCGGAACGGGCGAATCGAAGTCGGTCGGTGCTTTCGTCCCCTTCTCGCCATAATAGTCGCCGTGGTGAGGTGTCATGATGTCGCGATGGAGTTGGACGGTTTTTCCTTTCGGCAGGGCGTCGTGGAAACGGATGTGGCCCTGGTCGTCGGTGGTTCCGAAGAGTGTTTCGTAGGCGGTTCCGCCTTCAAGAAAGTCGGGGTTTTCCTTGCCCCAGCGGCTGTGGCAGTAGTGGGCCGCCACGCCTTTGAGGGTGCTTCCGGGAATGAAGGGGACGCCGTAGGTATGGTGAAGGGCCAGGCCTGTCTCGACGGGGCTGGCGATGCCCAGCCCGCAGATGAGGCGGCCTTGGGTTTCAAAGCCTTTGATGGAGATGGGGGCTCGCTCTTCTTCCGTTCCGAAGGCCTTGAGCCAGCGCCGGAAGAGGGCGTCATAAAGGGTTTTCGCGCCGTTACAGCTGGCGATGACGGCTTCGAAGTGACAATCCCAGTCGGCGCTGGCTCCACCGGCCTCTTTCTGGGTCTTCAGGTAGCGCTGGAGAATGAGACCGGGGTGACTGGCGTCGGCTGGAGACTGGTTTTTCAGGCTTTCACGAATGGCCATGATCGTCACGGCTCGTCACTTCCTTCGGGGTCTTTAAGCAGTGTCGCCGCGTAGCGCTTGATCCACCCTGCTCCTTCCAGGGCCTCCCGGGAAAGAAGCAGATAGTCTTTCAGCGGGGCCTTTCGGCTTTCTTCTGCTAAGGCTTCGCCTGAAGACTTGCCCAGGGTTGCGGCCAGGTCGTCGGCCAGGTCTCCCCTTTTCTTCGCGATGGCGAAGCTCAGCGCCTGAGTTAGCCCGCAGCTGTGGATAAGGGCGGGGAAGGAGAGGGCGAGGCTGTGGTATTTTTCCTGATCTTTTGCGTTTTCCGTCTCCTTTCGTTTCTTGACGGCGGCGAAGGCTCTCTGGGCGAAGCGCTGTTCCCGGGTTTTGATCGTTGTCTCCGTCATCAGAGTCACCTCGTTTCGTCGGCGAAGGAGAGGCGCACCCGTCCCCGGCCGACAGTGGCCTTGCCTCCGACCTGGATCAGGGCCTGATCGGTGGCGAAGCGCTGCAGCAGTTCCTCGGCCTTCTGCCGCCCGATACGGTTGCCGTCGCACCAGACGAGGCCGGCCAGAATCGTTTCGGCCGGCAGGGATTCCTCATACCAGAGGCCTCCCGTGGCGACGGTTCCCTTTTCGCCGTCGATGCGGATTCGGGCATCGACCTGGGTGCCGAGGACGCAGAGATAGTCGAAGAGGTCGTTGGAGATGATGGCAAAACGCTCGGCGAAGATTTTCTTCCATTCCTCGTCGTCGGCGAAGAGCTTTTTGCCCAGGAACTGGGCCCATTCTGTCGCCGCTGCGTCGGCGGAAGCGTCGCAATCGAGATCCTGCAGGTAGATCTTTTTCTTCGGCGCAAGCAGGCTCGTTTCGGGAAGGGCGGCCCAGGGGGAATCCGATCCCCTATCGACCGGCAGGGCCGGTGTTTGTGTCCCTGCCGCTTCGAGGTCCCGTTTGAGGTTTTGAAGAACCAGTGGTGAGGCGCACCAGGCGAAGGTCCCGTAGAAACTCTGGACGGGGAGGCAGACGAGTCGGGCGTCGGTGAAGACGAGGGCTCCCGCGGCGGCCTCGTCGTCGCCTCCGAGGCCGAAGGCCAGTTTTTTCAGGGTCTCCCCTTTTCTCGAGGCTTCGTCGGAGGCGCCATGGTGATCGGCGAGGACTCCTTTGACGGCGCTTCCGGGGACATAGGGCCAATGGGTCGTCTTTTCCCGGGCAATGGGCAGGTCGATGTGTCCCAGGCCACGCCCTGCTCCGACGTGGAGGGGCGAAAGGGCATGAAGCCAATAGTTTTTGGTCATGGTGGCGCTCATCGTTCCATCCTCCTTGATGTGGTCAGCACAAGCCCCAGAGGGCCAGTCCGTAGCCGTCGTTTCGGGCTTCCTCGTCGTCGCTGATCGGCTCAAGCCAGAGCGGGACGAGTGTCTTCCCGTCGCCTTTCAGGATTTCGAAGAAGTAGACGCTGCCCGCCGGGACGAGGCGGGAGAGTGGTTTGGGACCGCCTGTCTCGTAAGACCATCCCGAAAGGGGCTCCCACCGTCCGGTGACGGCCGAGACGAGGCGTACCTTGACGGTTGTCCCGGGAATGGTTCCTGTCCCTTTCGCATCAAGCCACTTCGGTTTCCAGCCCGATTCGAAGCGGGCCGGGGTGGCAAGGATCAGCCGCAACCCCTCTCCCGGCTCGAGGCGGGAGAGTCTTTCGGCGACCCCTTCGGGGCAGCTCCAGAGGCCGTCGAGGTCCTGTTCTCTTTTCCAGCGCAGGAGCCTCCTCTCTCCTCCGCAGGGGTGAAGGGCGTCGAGCCTTTCGAGGAGGATGTCGAAATGTCCCTGTCTGTCCTCAAGGCGCAGAGCCAGATCGACGCCCCGAAGGTCGAGGCCCGTCGACGAGAAGAGCATGCCTTCCTCGGCGGCGCCGCTGGCGCTGTCGATCCTGACGTGGATGCGGTCCTCTTTGTGAGGGTAGGCCAGGTAGGGCATTCCCTCGTCCAGTTCCTTCGGGTCCGGCGGAATCGGAGCAGGTTCTTCGCCACAGAGCCAGCGGGTCATGACGTCGATGGACCAGAAGGCGGGTGTCCCTGCCGGTTTGAAGTTGGCCTCCTCTTTCATGAAAGGCAGCTCGTCGGCGCCGAAGTCGGTCCCCTCGCCGTCTTGCAGCTTTTGGGGGAGCAGGCGATGGACGAAGCGCTCTGTTTTTCCGCCGTCCTTATCTTCACGGATGAGGATGTCCTTCGGGGCGGGAACGAAGAGCGTTCTCTCCCGAAGCGGCAGGGGGCCGGCCAGGGCCAGGCCTTTGAGCCGGGCGATGAGGTCGGCGTCGAAGACGCCGCCGGCGGCCTTGCCCAGCAGGGTCCGCAGCGATCCGGCCACTGTCGAGGGCCTAGGCCAGTCGAGAGAGTGCATCCGCTGCCCGAAGCCGAAGGGGCGGCTGTCACGGGCGATGAGGGGGTCTCGGGCGATGGCCCTGAGGGTGCTTTTCATGAGCGCACCTCCTTCGGCGGCTCGCCGTCAGCCAGATGGCGGGCGACGAGCAGTTCAAGGACAAGGTCTTCCAGATGGCGGGCGGAGGCCAGTTTTTTGATATGCTTGGCCATTTCGCTTTTCAGGGTCTCCCTTTTCGGCTCGCAAAGGCGAAGCTCCTTGCGGCCGAAGACCCGGGAGATGTCCCCCATGAGGGCTTCGGCCACGTCGTCGCCACTGTCCCAGTTTTCGTAGGTGCCGACGAGACGGCGCAGTTCGTAGGGGTAGCGGGAGGGCAGTCCGCCGGTGGCGAAGAGTTCTTTCCAGTACCGAAGACGCTCGTCGAGTTTCGAGCTCCACCGGCCCCGGACGGCGATGGGGGCGTTGCCCCGGGACCGGACGACGACGGCCAGGCCGTCTCGGTCGGGCTCTTTGGCCATCCGCTCCGCTTCGTCGGCGAAGCGGAGCAGGTCTTCGAGGGGCTCCAGAAAATGGCCGACGGCGATGCCCACAGAAAGAGTGGGATGGTCCTCTTCTTTCAGGGCTTCCTTGGTTTTGACGAAGCTTTTGGTAAAGCTTTCGGCCAGCTCGTGGGCACAGGGAAGACAGGTCTCCAGGGGCAGCAGGGCCAGAACGTCGTCGCCGCCGGCGTAGATGCAGGCGCCGTCGTGGGCTTCGACGATCTCGCGGGCCTTGTGGGCAAAGCGGGCCAGATCGGCCGAGAATTTCTGGTGTCCCTCAATGGTGGTGAGGGTGGAGATGGCCCTGCCCATCTTGTCGCCGTCGGCTTTGACAATGGCCAGATAGGGAAAGGGCTCGCCGAGCTTTTTCGTGAGGGCTGTAAGAGCCGACCGGAGTTTCGAGGCGTCCAACCCCGTCTCCTTCTCGAAGTCGGTCAGTCGCCCCGGGAAAAGGTCGCCGTCGTAGGTCTTCCAGCCCGTTTTACTTTCCGAGGCGCCGATGGTTGCGGCCCAGGCGTCATGGAGATTCTGCATCAGGTCGGGACAGAGGGAATCGGCGGCCTTGAGCCAGGGGGTGGCGGCGATGCGGTCTACGGGAGGGAAGGCCCCTTTCTGGGCGCTTTCGGGCTGGGCGGCACGCTTGATGAGGCCCATGGCATCGAGGGCCTCTCCCTGCTTGAGACGGAGGCGGTAGCGTTCCGCCTTCCCGATTTTGCCGTCTCGAAGAAAGGCTTCCATGTCTTTGCCGACGAGCAGGGCCTCGTTGCGGCCGTCGAGAGAGGATTTTTCCCTCGGCCTCTCAGGCTGTGCCGAAGGAGGGGCGAAGTCCCGCACGTTCTTTCTGGCTGCCATGAGGGAGGCCAGGCGTTTTCGGGCGTCGTCATAGTCGGCGTCGCCCTTGCAGGGCACCCAGGCGGCGAAGAATTCCAGGGCGTCGGCGAGCTGGGCACGCCAGAGATTCTCATCGATGACGTTGGAAAAGCGGGACAGGACCTGGTCGCCGTAGCGTTCCAGGCACGCCTGGGCGGCCTCCCTTGCCTTGCGGGCCGTTTCTTGAGGGTCATCTACGAGGGCGATGATGACGTTGGCGACGTTCGGCTCGTCTTTGCCGTTCAGGGCGGACTTATCAGGAAAGATGAGCGGACTGTCGCCGTTACGGACGGGGCGGGACGTCTCGTGGACGGATCGGGCCGCTTCGAGGCAGATTTCAGAAAGCAGGCGGGAGCCGAACCAGAGATCGCGCGTCCGCCTGGCGGCGGCGATGAAGGGCTGAACGGGTCCGATGGAGAGGTTGAGGAGATAGGAGGTCATGATGTCACCTCCCGGAAGCCCTGTTCTTTCGCGAAGGCGATCAAGGCTTCGATCGCGTCGCCGCGAGGGGAGCGGTTTTTCAGCGGCGACTTGCCGTAGGTGGCCGAAGCGGAGGTGATGATCTCGGCTTGCTGACCTTTCAAAAGATTTTCCCCCTTCAGGTGCAATTCGAGGTTGTCGGGAAGAGGGGCGTTGAGAACGGCGATGAGGGCAACGGCTTTCGTTTTATCTGTTGCCAGGGGTTTGACGATCACCGGGCTTGCCATGCGGTCTTTCTTCTCTTTGTCTTTCACGGGGTAGAGCTCCGTGTCTTCCGGGTCAAGACCGTTTCTCCCGCTGTCTTTGAAGTGGGTGATGATGGGCAGGCCGAAGGAGGCCCGTGGGAAGGCGCAGGGCTTGTGGGGGTCCGGCTCGTGCTGAAGGTCATGCGTTCCGGCCAGGTTGCGGATGGCGTCGGCCTCGGGCCAGCGGGAACGGCCGGGCCTGTTATGCTCTCTGCCGGGGTTACGGCCAACCTCTTTGCCTTGGCGAAAGTCTTTGTAGAGATTGATGGCCTGATTCCAGACCCGGATGGGGTCGCCGGATTTCTTCTCGATGAGAACGGCTCTTCCCAACGTCGGCCAGGGAAGCGGCCCAGTCTTGTCGCCGCTGAGGTTGCCGAAGTGCTCCTGAAGCCAGAGGGCCAGATTGTCCTGGACATCGGGAGAAAGAGTGGGGCAGTAAAGAGAGCCCGCTCCCTTTCGGGTTCGGGCACCCAGTCCGCCGAAACAGACCCAGGCACGGAGAGCCTGGAAAAGTTCGGATCGCGCTGATTGAGGCCCGCGAACCAGAAGCGTGAAGGCGCTCCCTTTCAGGGCCTCTCCCGGTTCTTGCGTCACTCTTCCGTTTGCTTTTTTCCCCTGAAAGGGAAAGAGGGCGTAAGGGGGGAATCCGTCGTTGAAGCGTGGGAAGTTCTTGTCCGGAGGGAAAGAGGCACAGGGGAAGAGAGATCCCTTCTGACAATTCGCAACAGAGAGGGAGACTCTGCTTGCCCTTCCCGTGTTTCCCCACAGCGCCGATTCCCGCTCGTAAAGCTCTTTGGATGACGTGCAGCTCCGCCCGACCGTGGCGCGCCACCAGAAGCGCAATTGGCCCCTGATGGACGTTCCCCGGATAGGGTTTGTCGCGTCAACGACTCCGGCAGTGACGCCCCCTCCGAAAAGGGGCGTGACGACGTGAATCTCGAAAGATTCCTCGAAAAACTCCTCCTGTCTGCCGGGAGACGGTTTTTCAGGAGGAGGGCCGCCGATGGTGCGTGCCATGAACGATCACTCTCCTTCAACGGGGTCACTGAGATTTCTGACACCTGAGAACGGTTTTCCCTCGGTTCTGCTCAGAAACCATGAGGCAGCAGATCTTCGAGGATGAAGGTCTGGCCGTCGAAACGCCCGCAGATGCGCCAGGCCCCTCCTTCGGCCCAGGCGTCGATTTCATGGGTCGCCGGCGGGCAGGGGTTGCCCCTAAGGGGTTTCAGGTCGAGGCGTTTGAGATTGGCCCGCACCTTGCCGTCGCCTTCGAGGTGGCGGGCCAGGTCGTCGAGGCGTTCGTTGAGGTAGCGCCGGTATTTGCCCTCCGAGAGAGCGGCGGCTTTTTTCTCGAATTTGTCGGTGTAGACGATGAGCGGCGAGGGGGAGGGCCAGAGCCGCTCTTCGAATGCGGCCGCTCGAAACTGGTCCCAGAGCATGCGGCCCCAGGGAGAGAGTTCGCATTCGTCGCCCAGGCGGTAGAGAAGGGTTTCCGGAATAGGGGCGCATTCGGAGGCGCTTACGGCGGACCGGCTAATTTTGCGAAAGAGGGTGATGTTCTCCCTCATCAGTTTTTTGGCGCTTTCGTCGAGGTCGATGGGCAGACGGGGGATGCGGAGGAGAGTCCGCTCGCCCTCGAAGAGGTAGATGCTCTCGTCGGCGTGGAACATTCCCAGGGTCTGCATGAAGCCCTGGAGGCTTTTGAAGCCGCCGATGAGGTTGAAGACGATGCGGTAGCCGCTGCTGCGGTAGCCCGGCAGGGTGTTGGCGCACCAGGCAGCCAGGTTGGCCATGCCTTCGTGAAAGTCTTCCACCCGAGCGGCGTTGAGACGGTCGATCCTGAGGGTTTCCGAGATAAGGCCCTTGCCCCGGCTCCAGTGAGCCAGGGTTTCGGCAACGGCCTCACCCTGGTAGGTGTCGGTATGGAGGAAGATGTGGTGGTCGCCTTTCGCCCGGGAAAGGTCCTCATCGTAGAGGCCCAGGAGGCCGTTGAGTTCGGCGCTTAAGTCCCGGGCCTCACCGGGTGAGGCCTTCGCCAGGCTGTCCCTTTTTTCCTTCAGCCGATCGTCGATGAAACTCCGGTCCGTTGCGGCCAGGGTTTTTCCCGTCTCGTTGGCGGTCCTGCGGAGCAGTTTCCTCAGTTCGTCAGACATGGGGCCGTTGGTGAGCAGGCTCGTCCCGCAGGTCGAGACGATGAGCAGGCGTGTCGGGGTTCTGTCGGTATCCATGGTCAGTCTCCTTTCCGGTCGGCTTCGCCTCTCGGGTGGAGGCGGAGCTCTTCTCGCGTCTCCAGCTGGCCGGCGCTGCGTTCCGCCTTGGAGCGGAAGCGGTGTATCCGGCGCCGGCTGCGGCTGTTGGAGGTCCCATAGGTCCAGGAGAAGATCTTTCGTCTGGCCTTCATGACTTCACCTCTTTCGGGCCCCCTGGGAATGGGCGTTTTTTCGGAATTCAGGGGCCTCTGAGGCTATATATGGATTCTTTGAGTGAAAAGTGCGGATGCCATGGGTCCCTTCATCTCAGATGGCGCAGACAGAGAATCCGGCTTTCCTCGGCCTCGGCTCTTTCGACGGCTCTGGCGAGAACAGTCCGCAGGTCGCGGAAGTTGCCGGGATAGGGTCGGCTTTCCAGTTCGCTGACGGCGTCGAGGGAGATGCGCTCGACGGTCCGTTCCCTTCTTTTCGGGGGGTTCACGTCGTCGGCCTGGAGGGTGAGGCTGATGAGCAGGCGCAGGTCCTGGCGGCGCTCCCTCAGGGGCGGGATTTCGACGATCCGGTCGAAGCGGTGGAGCAGGTCGGCCCGGAATCGCTCGTCGTGGCCCTGGGCCCAGTCGCGGACGGGGCGGTTCGTGGCGGCGACGACGACGGAGGGGGCCTGGAAGGGTTTCCCGTTCCAGCCCGTGGGGCGGACCTGTCCGCTGTCGAGGTAGAGGAGAAGGCGGGTCTGGTGTTCGGGGAGCATGTCGCCGATTTCATCGAGGAAGATGACCTTCCCCCTGTTGGCCAGAAAGGCGCCGGGGTTGTCTGGGGCGTCGGTGTAGCTTCCTCTGACGGAGCCGAAGAGCTCTCCGTCGATCAGTTCGCGCCCGACGGCGGAGATGTTGACCTGGTAGAGGCAGTCGTTTTTGCCGAGGAGGCTTTCGGCGATCCAACGGGCCAGGAGGGTCTTGCCCGTTCCCGTTTCGCCCAGAAGCAGAACGGAGGGGATGCGGCCCGTCCGGACGCGCCGATCCTCTTCGGATCGGGCAAGTGCCTCCCAGTCGATGCCTCCTTCTCCCTCCTTCAGAGGCAGAGGGCTGTCGCGGAGTTCGTCGAAAATGGACCGCTCGGAGGCCAGGTGTCTTTGCACCCAGAGGATGGCCCTCTTGAGGTCCGATGCCATCTGTTTTGTGGCCGGGTCGGCGAAGAGGCTGACAAAGCCGGGGTCGATTGTTTCCTCCAGAAGGGCCTTCCATCCGATGGGCTTGGAGATCCTCTCCTCCTGGAGCTTTTTCCGCAGGAGCTTTCTGGCGGCTTCCTTGAGGACTCTCTCCAGGAGGGCCGATTCATCAGGGTCGGGAAGCTGCTCTCCGAAGAGGCGGGAACCCCTGACGATGCCGACGATATCGTAGTCGAGGGAGCGGAAGGCGCTGACGACGTCGTTGTTCCATTGACCGCGGGGGTCGTCCTTGTCGAGGACGATGAGCGTCGGCAGAGGAGGCTCCCAGTTCCGCTTGTGGCTCAGGAAGTCCGGCGCGGCGACGAGGAGGTGGGGCCTGGCCTCGCTTTCGCCGGTGACGACGGTAAGTTCGGTTGCGGCCATTTCAGGGCGTTGCTCCGTCGCTGAGAGGGCTTCAAAGTGCTTTCCGAGAAGTTGTCGGGCCGTCTCGAAGTCGTTCCATTCGATCTGGACGACAAGGGGCGTCTTGTCGGTCATTGCAGGGGCTCCTTCCGTTTCGTGGGACGATTGTCCGCTCTCAGTTCGGCAAGCCATTTGCGCTGCAGCGTCGACTCTTGCGGCTGCTGGAAGGGGATGACGGTTTCCTTGAGGGGGAAGGCTTCGGCGGTGATGCGGCCCAGGTCGCGGCAGAAGTTTTCGACGGCCTCCGGCAGCCAGGTTTTGACCTGGCGCCATGAGACGGAAGCGAGTGCGTCGAGGCCGAGTTTTTTACGGATCGTCTCCTCCAGCCAGGCCGCCTTCAGATATTTCGGGAGCTCGCCTTCGGCGTTTCCCTGGTCGGCGAGGAGCCGGGCCAGGGGAAAGAGATGTCCGTCCAGGTCCGTCATGGCCTGCCCTTCGAGGTTGGCCGAACCGGATCTGTTATCCGTGAGGCCGTCGATCCAGGTCGACTGGGCCAGTCCCTGAAGGGCCTGAAAGTCGCAAAAGATCGGGTCGACCTCGGGCAGTCGCTTCAGGAGCGTCTCCACGGCCAGGCGAAGCTTTTCCCAAAAGAGCGGTTTTTTCCGGGGAAGGCGGCGCCCGCACCAGAGCAGGCATTCGCCGTCCCAGAGCCAGATGAGGTTCAGCCGGAGTCCCTGATGAAGCTCTTCAAAGGGATCGGGCTCTTCGTCGGTCGGCTCGTCGTATTCGTCCTCTTCCGTCTCGATGTCCTCGCAGTCGGGCTCCTCCTCGATGATTTCCGGGAGCGGGTCGTCGAAAGGGGCGATTTCGTTGAAGCCCATCAGCCCCGGTCCTCTCTGGTGCCGGGAGGCGGATGTCCTGGCCTGGGGCGATGGCTCCGGAATTTGAGCAGGGGCGGGTTTTTGCCTGGTGCTTCGGCCAGGGCGCATCCGTTGAGCGGTCATGGCTGTTCCCCCCTTGTTTTCAGGCTGACCGGCCGGAGCAGGACGGAGCTTTTCAGGCCCAAGAGATCGTCCCGCCTGCCGGGCTGGAGCTTCTCGTCGAGCCGCTCGTAGGCCAGGGCGGCCAGCCAGCGTTTCTCGTCGTCGTCGGCCCATGCCTCGAGCCCTTCCGGGGCTCTCAGGGCGATTTCGTAGTGGATCAGGGCCTGGGGCAGGTTGTTCCCTTCGTCCGCCAGAAGGCTCAGAAGGTCGGCGATTTCCTCAGGCAGGC
The DNA here is from genome assembly GCA_016756725.1 of Synergistaceae bacterium. Classification (GTDB taxonomy): domain Bacteria; phylum Synergistota; class Synergistia; order Synergistales; family Aminithiophilaceae; genus Aminithiophilus. The sequence goes on from JAESII010000004.1 coordinate 647,815, forward strand.
TTCCTTTTTTTCTCCGGTTCAGAAGGAGCTCCTTCAGCCGGACGGCGCTGCTGACCTTGGAGCCGACGTCGTGGAAAGCCTTCATGGAAAGCTGCGTTCCCCGCTCGCCGATGGCCATGGCGGCGTCGAGTCCGACGGGGCGGCCGATTTTCTGAAAAGCAGGCCTGTCGAAGGGCATGAGAGCCCGGTCGGCGCCGGCACAGCAGGCGCAGAGGCCTCTGCCGGAGGTCCTGCAGGTCAGAGGGCTTCGCAGGACCAGGGAGCCGCCGTTTCGGGCCATGTGGTCGGCGAGGTCTTTCTTCTTCAACAGCCTGCCCTCTTTCCAGTAACCGAGGATCGCCGAAAGGTCGTCACTGTCGAGGAGGCGCTTCATGCCGACGGGACAGCGTCCCCAGGCGATTCGCGAAAGGGCTCGGCCTGGGTCGGCCTCGAAAAAGTCGAGAGGATCACCGCCTGTGGCGAGACGGATCCTCTCTTGCCCCTCAGGTCCGTTCCGGAAGGAGAGGCTCAAACCCTTTTCGGAGAGACAGTCGTCTTCGGTGATGCGGCTGTCGTAAAGCCCTTCGGCGAGACGCCGGGCCAGGTAGCCGCCCTGAGCGACGAGGAGTTTTTTGGAGGCCATGGCACGGCGGGATTCGTAGCTGTAAAGGAAGAGGTTCTTTTCACTGAGCCCCTCCCAGAGGCAGGCTGTGATCCATGCGCGGGCGAGGTCGGGGCCCCCAAAGTTCTCGATGACGGCGGCCTCCTCCTGAAAACCCAGGCAGCCCATGGCCTGGACGAGATCCGAAGGTTTTCCCTTGGCCTTGCCGGAGATGAGGCGGACGAGGTCCCCGTCCTCCTGCCTTTTCAGGAAGGTCTTGACGGCCTCTTCCATTTTTCGCCGCAGATCCTCCCAGCTCCGCCGATGATGAGAGATGCCGTCGCCGGAGAGGTCGCCAGCGGCTCTGTCGCGGCATCGGGGGGCCTCCTCCCGAAGTTTGGCGAGGTTTCCGTCGTTCCAGAGGGCTTCCAGTTCGAGGGGGCCCAGGGAACAGGAGGCCGTCGAGGCTTTTGCCAGCTCGGCCTGAAGAGCCCCCAGGGTTTCGGCGAGGTCCCGGGCGCTCTGACCGCGGCAGAGGCCCAGGAGAAGGTCGCTCAGAGAGGTCTTTTGCTTCTCCTGTTCCTTGAGGCCGGCCTGAGTGAGCCAAAAGAGTCGTCTTTGTCCGCTCAGGGCGAGCCAGCCCAGGGCGAGGTCGTTTTCTGCCGAGAGGGCCGGCGCCCCCGTGCCGAGAAGGCCCGGGTGAAAGACGAGGCTCCAGGAGGAGAGATCCTCGAATCCCTCTGGGGGGACGACGACGGCCATGGTGTCGCCGTCGAAGTCGGCGTTGTAGCCCGGAGTGGCCAGGGGGGGGAGGCCGATGACATTCTCGCCGTGACAGCGGACGCGGAAGGCCTGGGCGTTGTGGCGATGAAGGCTGGGTTGACGGATCAGGAGGACCCAGAAGGGATGTCCGTTCAGGGCCTCGTTGAGCCTTCGGAAAAGATCGGCCGTGCCGTCGCCGCGGCGGAGAGATTGCCAGTCGCTCTCGTCAAGGCCGGCGGCGTCGATGAGTTGCCGGGCCGACCCGTGGCCGTCGAGCATGCGGGCGATCATGGAAGCGGGGAGAAGGGTTTCGTCGGGGCGGAGTCCGGGTCGGGGAACGATGACGGCTCTTCCCGTGCGGTTGTAGCGTCGCCCCAGGAGGTGTCCTCTCAGAAGGCCTTTCTTCCCCTTGAGGAGGCCGACGAGCTTTTTGCGGTAGTTTGAGAGGGCGTCGAGGAGGTCTTCCAGATTCTCTCCCTTTCCGTAGGCGAGGGACAGCAGAGCCGTCAGGACCCGTCGGAGGGAGGCGGTGTCGTCGAGAACCTCCACGATGGCCGGGTCGAAGGGGAAGCCGTAGCGGGGTCCGGTGGAGGCGTCGGTCCAGGCGAGGAAGAAGAGGAGCCCTTCGAGGGGGATGGTGTCTTTCTTCTTGCCGTCCTGGGGCTTCCGGGGGAGACGGGCCAGCTCGCGCAGCGGTTCTGCCATGGGGTGCTCGGCGCCGTCGACCTGGGATCTTTCAAAGAGGGAGAGAAGCCGGAGGATCTTTTCACGAGACGGCAGTTTCTTCGGCTTGTCGGCAAGCCGAAGAAGGGATGCGGCGAGGGCCGAAGGCAGTGAAGGGACCGCTTCGGAAGGGGTTTCGTCTTCTCCGGCCGAAGCATCCGATGGCGTCGTTTCTGGGAAAGCGGCGAAGTCGAGCAGGTAGAGAGGTTCCTCTGCGGAAGGTTTGGCCGGACCTTCCCGGCGGGCCTCTGCCTGAGGGAGCTTCTGCATGATCCCTTCCTGCAGGGAGAGAGGCTCCCCCCTGGCGGCAGTCGTGATGATGCCGATGTCGTCGGAGATGACATCAAGCCCGAGGGAGCGCAGGATGGTGCGAAAAACCCGCCATGTCCGGTCGGGAGGGCTGTTCTGTTTCCGGAGGGCCGTCAGGAAATCCTCGGCGTCGACGGCGCCGTCGTGGCTGAGGATGGCCCAGTTTTCCATCTCTCCCAGCCTCTGCCCCGAGAGCGTCCCCGCCTTGATCGGCTCGGAGAGGAGGGTGCTCCTGGGGCCGCCGTCTCCTCGGGCCTGAAGCTTTTTAGCGCTGTGGTGATGGAGGCGGCAGATGTACTGGTAGCCGCAGAAGGCCCGGCCCTTTCTGCCGTCGCCGCAGTCGATCTCAAAGCGCCCTCCGTCATCGGCTCCCTGTCCTTTGAGATCGGGGAGCCGTTGACGCCAGTTTCTGTCTGTCTCCGACGCGATATCCTCCGTAAAGAGCGACTGGACCATTTCGGCGATCTGGCCGAAGTTCTTGCGGCCGATGATCGAACAGGGGGAGATGATGAGGTCGATGTCGCGGCGTTTGCCGTCGATGAGAGCTTGAGGCGGTCGGTCGAGAATGGCGGTGACGACTCCCTTGTTGCCGTGACGCCCCGTGATCTTGTCGCCGATGGCGAGGGGACGGTTCAGACTGAAGCGGTAAAGAAGGCGAACCTCCAGCGGTTGGCGGCGGGTCCGCCCCTTTCCCCGGGGTCGTCCCTGGAGGAGGCGGACCGTGACCGAATCGAGCCGTGCCCTGTCGTTCCAGTGATAGCGCCTCGGCCGGAATCCCAGAAGGCGGAGGGTCGGCGGCAGGGGGAGTGGGTCGTCGAAGCGGCAGTAGCACCCGACAAGGGCCTCGACTTCCCGCTGGAGCTCTTTTTGCGTGAGGGTGGCCGGAGAGCTCTCTTCGAGGAGGAGCGTTTCCCGCTGTTCCAGCGTTGCCTCGGGGAGGGCCAGCCTCTCGGCGAAAGAGCGGGAGACGACAAGGCCGTCTTCGTAGGTGAGCCCTTCCCAGGGCATGACGGCGACAAGGGCGTTGACGCCGAGATAGGGGAATAGGCGGCCCTTCTCGGTCGCCTCGCCGCCGAGATCCAGTCGCCGGAGACGGTGCCCCTCGCAGTCTCCGGGAATGCGGGAGGGTTCGCCCCGGATTCCCGCCTCGGCCTGCTTGAGGTTTTTGCCTCCCATGAGGAGACGGGGGCCGTCGTTGTGGCGGCCGTGGGGGACGAGGCCTACGGCCAGGGATAGGCGGGAGCGGCCGGATCGGATAGCCTTGTCCTTGATCACGGCGTCGGCGGTCAGGTGGAGCTGGAGGCCGATGCGTTCCGATTCGGGAGTGTGATAAGGGCAGAGGCGCCCTTCGTGGCTGTGGTGGGGCCGTCGCAGCGGGCCGTCGCCCCGGGGATTGAGGGCGATTTCGACCTTGCGGCGCTCCTCCAGGCGCCGCAGGGGATTGCCCGTCAAGGGGCTCATCAAGGCCAGGCTGCGGCTTTTGCCGGAAACCCAGAGGGAATTGATCACGGCTTCGAGCCCCAGAAACCATTCGATGCGGGCCTCTCCCTCCCGGTTGAGATTCCGGGCGAAGCGGCCCCAGGCGTTTTCGACGAAGTCGGACCAGGTCGAAACGATCTCCATCTGATCCAGGTCAGCGACCCCCTTGAGCTTGATCGATTCGCTGTCGTTGCTTCCCGACGGTTTGTGACGGGCCCTGTAGCTGAAAATCCGAAGTTCTCCCTCGGGCAGGCAGAGGACGTCTGTCGCCGGAATCAGCCAGCGGAGCCTCCATTCATCCAAGCCGAAGGTGTGCTTGACGGCAGATCCCGACAGGAGGATCTCCTGACGCAGCAGGTCCGGTCTGTCGGGAACGGGATTTCTCAGTCCCCTTTTCGCCGAAAGCCGACGCTGGCCCCGGAGGCCGGCCAGGCAGCGGTCGATGACCTGATCGACTTCGTCGAGCCAGGCCCTTGAGTCACCGGCCATCGCGTCTTCCTCCCATGACTTCGGGCTTCAGGCCAAGGGATTCCAGGATGTCTCCGATGCCTCCCAGCCGTTGCTTGCCTCGGGCCTGGTCATCCGCTTTCCCCGAAAGCTCCTCTTGGATGCTCTCGCGGACTTTTTCCAAAGCTGCATTGTCCGGACGGAGTTCATTGTTGGGCCAGATGCCGATGGTGACGCCTTTGCCGTCGGCGGAGGGCATGGGAAGAACAAAGCCGACGGCCTGGTGCTTGCCGAAGTGAAGGAACTGCTCCCACTTGAAGGCAACCCGGTTGGCCAGCGAAAGGGCCTGGATTTTCTCGAAGTCTTTGTTGATGAAGGCCCAGTCTCCAGAGCCTTTGAGAGCGTTGAGCTTGTCGAAGACGGCGGTGTAGATGTCTCCGGTCAGCGTTTTTATGGCTTCCACCTGATCGTTATCGCGAAGAAGATCGTCGATGCGCTCGGGATTGATAAGGTCACTGAGTGTGTCCAGTTTGCAGCGAAGGTCGGCGGGGAGTTTCGAGTTAAAGAACGACAGCTGCTGCCAGAGGGCCTGGGCTTCCTTTTCCGTCCGTTTCTGGCGGGCCTTCAGGTAGACGTCGTCGACGGTTCTGTCAGCCTGGACGTCGCAGCCGTCGACGACGCGAAGCAGGGCGGCGCAGGCCAGCACCTTGGGGATCGAGAGGCCCCAGGCAGCGATTTTCCCCTTTTTGGCCTCAAGTACCTCTTCCAGAGGGCGCAGCGTCTCGTTGAAGTGCTCGTCGCCGAAGAGGAGCTTCCCCACCTGAGAGACGGCGCCCTTGGGCTGTGCCGTCTTCTGCTCTTTAAGCAGATGGGTGTAGCCCCGATGGTAGGCGCAGACGAGGGGTACCAGTTCCCGAAGCATGGGGGCCAGATCGCTGCCGTCGTCAGGGAGGAGGTCTTCTCCCTCGGCCAGGATCAGGTCTCTTGAGAGGAGATGGTGGACCTCGCGCACCGACGAGGGGAAAAGGCCTAGAGGGAAGGCGCCGCCTCCGCTGGGCGTGACGGGAAAGGCCAGAGCCGTGTGGCCGATGTCGTGGAGGTAGATGGCGGTGACGAAGAGGGCCAAAGCCTTGGCGTCATTCAGGCCCACGGCCTCGACGTCTTCCGGGCGTGCCGACCGGAAGACGTTGGCGGCGATTTCCATGAGCCGTTTCGAGTGGCGGCGGCTGTGCTCGACCGTCTCGGGGATCTGGTCGCCCAGCCAGAGCTCGGCCCACTCCTTCTGGATCCGTTCTTCAATGTAATCGGCGATGGGTCCGCCGCCCTTTTGCTGCCTGATCCTTTCGATCATGCCCTGGCCGACACCGGAAGTCTTGCGCCTGTTGGTCCTGTAGTGATCGACGAGGACCCCGGCAAGGCCGAGTGTCTTCCTGTTGCCCTCTTCGTCTTGGGTCATCAGGCCCTTTAGCCAGTCAGGCAGGGCCTCGGCCTGTTTGTCGTTCAGAAGTCCCCCCGCTCCTTCCTTGACGCCCTGGAGGAGGGCCATTTCGTCATCGAGCTCTGCCAGGGCGAAGGAAAGGGGAAGGGGGGTGAGGTGGAGATAGTCTTTAGTGTTGTTCTCGAAAGAATAGATGCAAGGTAGCTGGTTGATCTGGCCGTAGAGCGTGGCGTAAGTGACGACGGCCTTATAGCTGCCGGTGCTGTTGATGAGGAACGAAGTGTCCTTTTCTTTTTCGTCCATGCGTTTCCTGTCGAAGGTTTCGAAAAGGCTATCGATGCTTCGGGCAAATTTCTCACTGCTTTCAACGGAAATGTCGATGGGCTCGATGGTGACTTCGATGGAAGAAAGTCCCCATCGGTCGAGAAAAGGAAGATCGTCTTGGGCTAGGCGCCTCAGATAATTCTGGATAACCAGCGCATTGCGCAGACATTTCTTGTTATTGTCCTTGTCCTTCTGCCCGTCTTCCTCCTTGTACTTCGAGGGGAAGAGGGCGATTTCCAGAGCCGGTTTGTCATCGCCTTCTTTGATCGGACGGTTTTCAAGCCAAAGACAAAGGCTCTGCAGCTCGGCGTTGGCCATTATAAATCCCTTGATTTTGACATTATCTTGTTTTGGATCGGGCAGATGGCCCGCTGCGATAATCGCATCGACAAGGTTGTCAAGGGCACCCACATGCTTGTCCTGCAAGGGTACGGCGATATTGTCGAGAGGCAGTTCCTTGAATCGCTCGAGCATAGCCTCATGGAGTCTCCGATTATTTCCAGTCAACTTGTCGTTTTCTTTGTTTTTTCCTTCCAGTGAAGTTCCCACAGTGGTCAGGACGCAGATTTTTTTACAACTGGCCATCGGGCATCCCTTCTTTCTTGAACACTTAATACTATTGAAACATAAAGTTGCATGTTATGCCAGACAACCCTGGCCTTTTTGCACGAGATTGTCAGCCCGGTCTGCCCTTTTTCCAGATCCTTGACAGCCCCGGAAGGCGGGCCTATCGTGAAGTTGTCTGAAATTTCAGTTGAAGGGGGTTCGGTCATGAAGAAACAGAGCATGGCAACCGGTCTGGTGCTTATCTTGGGTCTTGTCCTGCTTCTGCTTGCCTCGCCGTCCTTTGCCGGGCCGACGGTGACGGCTCAGGAGGGGTACATCCCCGTCGAGGGCGGCCTCGTCTGGTACCGCATGGCCGGCATGGACAAGGAGGCCACGCCTCTGCTCCTCCTTCACGGCGGCCCCGGCATGGCTCACCACTACCTGGATTCCCTCGAGGCCCTCGCCTCGGAGCGGCCCGTCATCTTCTACGATCAGCTCGGCTGCGGCAGTTCCATCACCACCGAAGAGGACAGGAAGTCGCTCTGGACGGTGGAGCGTTTCGTCGGCGAGGTGCAGGCCGTCCGCGATGCCCTGGACCTGAAGGAGCTTCACATCCTCGGTCAGTCCTGGGGTTCCATGCTGGCCGTCGAGTACTACTCCTCTCTGAAGGAGCCCAAGGGGATCAAGAGTCTCATCCTCGCCGGTCCCTTCATGGGGACCCAGCGGTGGATCGCCGATGCCAAAGAGCTTCTCAAGACCCTGCCCGAAGAGATCCGCAAGACCGTCGAAGAGGCCGAGGCCAAGGGCGACTTCGAGAGCGAAGGCTACCTGAACGCCATGGACGTCTTCTACCAGAACTTCAACTGCCGCCTCGATCCCTGGCCTCCCAGTCTGCTAAAGACCTTCGAGGTCATGGGCGTCGAGGTCTACAACTACATGTGGGGCCCCAGCGAGTTCACCGCCACGGGGACCCTGAAGAACCACGATGTCTTCGACAAGCTCAAGACCATCACGGTGCCGGTCCTCTTCACGGCCGGCGAATATGACGAGGCCCGCCCCGAGACGGCGGCCTACTACCAGAGCCTTGTCCCGGGATCGGAGCTGTACATCGTCAAAGACGGCTCCCACTGTCATCATCTGGAAAAGCCGGAGGAGTACAACAAGCTCCTTTCGGAGTGGCTCAAAAGACAGGATTAACCGAGGACCACTTGGGGCCTCCCCTCCTGTGAGCCATATTGACGAAACCTGAAAATGAGTTAATATCACTTGCGTGACTGCTCGCGCAGGCTGAGGCAGGGCCGGGTTTTTCCTGTTTCAGAAGAAGGAGGAGAAGCACCGTGATCGTGACGACGACGCATGCCGTCGAGGGGAAAAAAGTCCGCAGCTACAGGGGCATTGTCTTTGGCGAGGTGATTGTGGGCGCCAACTTCATCAAGGACTTCAAGGCGGGGCTGACGAACTTTTTCGGGGGCCGTTCGGGAGCCTACGAACAGGAGCTCCAGCAGGCCCGTGACAGCGCCCTGGCCGAAATGAAAGAGAGGGCTGCCGCTCAGGGAGCCGACGCCGTGTTGGGCATGCTCGTCAACTATGAGGTGCTCGGCAGCAACGGCCAAAACATGCTCATGGTGACCGTCTGCGGTACGGCAGTGAAGCTCGAGTCTCTCTGATCAAGGTCCTGCTGTTCCTGTAAAGAAAGAGAGTAAGAAAATCGCGAAGGAAGCCCCGGACAGGAATCGTCCGGGGGCTTCCTTCTTTATTTAGCGACAGGGTTCGTTTGGTTTGATCGAAGCTGAAGTCACTCCTCCAGCGCTTCGACGTCGCGGAGGACGTTGTCGAGATGATCGGCCATGGCCTGTCTTGCCCCATCGCCGTCGCCGTCGGCGATGGCCTGGAGGATCCGCTCGTGGTCCCCGCCGAGGGTGCGGCCCAGACGGTACCGGATTACCTCCAGGAGGGGCGAGTACTGGCCGTTGTGCCAGATGAGCTGGAGGGCGGCCTCGAGGATGGGGTTGCGGGCCATGGCGGCGATGGTGGCGTGAAAGCGGCCGTCCGATCCGGCCATGCTCCGTCCCGAGGCGATGAGGCGTTTCGTTTCGGCCATGACGGACCGCAGCTCCTCGATCTCCTCAGGGGTGCCGTTGCTGGCGGCCAGGCGGGCCGCCTCCGCTTCGAGAGCCCGTCGGGTGACGATGAGGTCGACCAGTTCCTTTTTTTTCGTCGTCCTCAGCGAGTCGAGCAGGGCCTCCGTCGAGGCCTCGTTGGTGCGGTGGCGGCGGATCTCGGCCACGGCCCGTTGTCCCTCCTCGGTGAGTCGCCGGCCCTGGACGCCGATTTTGACGGCCAGTCCCTCACGCTCGAGATCGCGGAGGAGACGCCCCGCCGTGGCCTCGCTGAGGTCGATGCCGGCCTCAAGAAGCACCTCCCGTGCCGCTCCCGCCCCGAGAGGTCTTTCCCCGTCCAGAGCCAGGAGCAGTTCCGTCCGGGCCGAAGGTTCGGCCTTGTCTGTCATCCCTATCCCTCCTCGGCCCGATGGGAATCAGGCCGTTGTTTTAAGCGCCTCCTGGCCTTTGCGGAACCAGTCCTTCCCCTCGACGATGCGGGAGATGAGGAGGGAGGAGCAGGTGTCGCCCGTGGCGTTGACCATCGTGGCCGCCGGATCGACGAGGAAGCCGATGGTGGCGACGATGGGGAAGGCCTCGGGCGGGAAGCCGTAGAGGCTGACGATGAGCATTTCTCCTACCAGGCCGCCGCCGGGGATGCCGGAGAGGACGACGCCGCTCAGGACGGCGACGGCGATGGCGCTGGCGTAGGTGCCGATGCCGGCGAAGGGCATTTCGAAGACGCCGAAGAGGAAGGCGATCTTGAGGATGCCGCTCAGGCAGGAGCCCTCCATGTGGGCTGTGGCGCCGATGGGCAGGACCATCTCGCGGATGTCGGCGGGAATGCCCATGCGGCTGGCGGCCTCGAGGTTGACGGGCAGGGTGGCCGTGCTGCTCTGCGTTCCCAGGGCCGTCACGGCGGGGGTGATGATGTTTTTCCAGAAGAGCCCCACTCCCTCGCCGCCGGTGGCGAGCCAGGCGTAGATCGTGAAGGCGATGAAGAAGTAGCCGAAGGTGACGACGTGGTAGACCGCCATGGAGCGCATGTAGGCGCCCAGCAGGTTGGGGCCGAAGTCGCCGACGAGGGCGGCGAAGTAGGCGGCCAGCCCGATGGGGGCGTAGTACATGACGATCTTGACGAGGTTGAGCATGGCGTCGGCGGCGATGGAGATGGCCCGCGAGAGGGGCCGGGCCTTCTCGCCCAGCATCTGGAGGCTGACGCCGAAAAGGAGGGAGAAGAGAATGAGCGGCAGCATGTGACGCCGCGAGAGGAGGTCCTGGAAGTCGCTGACGGTGAAGGCCTTGACGATCTGGTCGGCCGTGCTGAGGGGCTGGAGGTCGTCAGGGGCCGTCAGGGTCAGGGCCGCTCCCGCCGCAGGCGGATAGAGCTTGACGGTGACGAGCATGAGGACGGCGGCGATGGCGCCGGTGACGAGAAAGACCGTGACGAGGGCGCCCATGACCTTGCCGAGGCGGTTCATGGAAGCCATGTTGGCTACGGCGCTGCAGATGGTGGTGAAGACGAGGGGGACGACGATCATGAACATGGCGTTGAGGAAGACGTCTCCGAGAGGCTTGAAGACGAGGGCGTCCTTGCCCATGGAGAGTCCCAGCAGGGAGCCGCCGATGATGGCGGCGATGAGGATCAGGGGAAAGCGGTAGGTTTTCCATAGACTGTTTTTTGCGGTCTGACTCATAATCTTGGCCTCCTCTGTCGCTTCAGGACTTGCGATGAGAACCGTTTGCTCCCCTGAGGGCGTCGGGCGTTATTCCTCGGGCTTGCCGGGATCACCTCCCTGGGAAGGCGTGCTATTCGCGGGACTTATTCTTCTTAAATTAGGCCAAGATTCCCTCTTTGGGTCGAATCATAGGATCAATGGCAGGTTTTACGCAAGTCCTTTCCCGTCTTTCAGGGGCCTTTTCATCCTTCCGGGGCGAGCCAGCGGTCCCGTGTCTTGCGGCTGCCCGCCGAGAGGGGGTAGTCGTTCAGTCCTTCCGGCCTGACCCAGAGGGTCTGGCGTGAGCCGAAGGGGCTCTCTCCGTCGCGGACCTGGCCAACCTGGCAGGAGAAGACGGTGAGAGTCCTCCGGAAGCGGGTGAAGGCGTGGCTCACCGTTCCCCGTTTCGTCCAGGTGATTCGCGGGGCGTCGAGCCAGACCGCCAGGCTCTCGCCGTCGTCGTCGACGGTGGGGAACTCCCACAGTCCCGCCCAGCGTTCGTCCCGGTGGTGGCGCACCAGCAGGTAAGCTCCCTCCCGGGAGGCCAGGAGGGTCAGGGCCCGGAGCTTTTCCTGGGGGGGCCTGGGGCTCTTGACGGGCCGGGCCTCGATGGTCCCTCGCCTCAGGGCGAGGCAGTCGTCGCGCCAGGGGCAGGTCGGGCAGAGGGGCCTGCGGGGGAGGCAGACCAGGGCGCCCAGCTCCATGAGGGCCTGATTGAAGTCTCGGGCCCTTCCCGTCGGGATGAGTTCTTCGATCTGCCGGCGCAGCTCCCGCTTGGCAGGCGGTCTGTCCACGGGATCGTCCTGATCGCGGAGGCGGGTCATGACCCGTTCGACATTGCCGTCCAGGGCGGGGACGTCGACGTTGAAGGCCAGGCTCAGGAGGGCTCCCGCCGTGTAGGGGCCCACGCCGGGGAGGGCGAGGAGGGCCTCTTCGTCACGGGGGAGGTTTCCGCCCCAGTCGTCCATGACCCGACGGGCGATGGCCCGCAGGGATCGGGCCCGCCGGTAGTAGCCCAGCCCCTCCCAGAGGCGGAGGACCTCCTCTTCGTCGGCCTCGGCCAGGCTGGCGAAGTCGGGGAAACGCTCCATCCAGCGGAGGAAGAAGGGGATCACCGTCGCCACCTGGGTCTGCTGGAGCATGAACTCCGAGACGAGGACGGCATAGGGCGAGCCGTCGCGCCGCCAGGGAAGGTCCCTGGCCCGGGTGCCGTACCAGGCGAGAAGCCTTTCGGCCAGTCGGGCCCGTTCCGGCCTCAGAGGAAGGCCTCCTCCGTCGTCTCCACCCAGCCGACGAGGGCGGCCTCGCCCGTCAGGGAGGGGAAGACCGTCCTGGGGCCGTCGAAGCGGAGGGAGACGTCGTTGACGCCGCCGGGGTTGCGGACGGCAACATCCCGGCCCGTCTTGGCCAGGAGGCAGGCGACGATGGCCGACGCCGTCGATCCCGTGCCGCAGGAGCGGGTCAGGTCCTCGACGCCCCGCTCGTAGGTGGTGACGAAAAGATCCTCGCCGTCTTCGACGACGAAGTTGACGTTTGCCCCTTGGGGGAAGAGATCCTGTCTGTGCCGGAGCGTCTCGCCCAGAAGGAGGAGGTTCCTTTCGGGAAGGGGGCGCCGGAGGAAGACGACGCAGTGGGGCACGCCGACGGTGAGGAAGGAGTAGCGCAGGGCCTCGTCTCCGACGACGACGGGCTCGTCGAGGACCATGCCTTCCAGGGAGACGGGAGCGAGGAGAAGGCGGACGCGCCTGCCCTCGACGACGGCTCTCACGTCGCCGCCGAGGGTCTCGAAGGTCATCTCGCCCGTGCCGGCGATGATTTCCGTCTCCACGGCGAAGCGGGCCATGCAGCGGGCCCCGTTGCCGCACATCTCCCCTTCCGAGCCGTCGCTGTTGAAAAGGCGCATCGAGAAGGCGGCCCGGTCCGAAGGGCCCGCCACGAGGATGCCGTCGGCGCCGAAGGCCTCGCGCCTCCGGCAGAGGAGGCGGGCCATGCGGGAGAGGGCTTCGGCGTCGAAGCGCCTCTTCCGGTCGTCGAAGACGAGGAAGTCGTTGCCGTTGCCGTTCATCTTGGCCCATCTCATGGGGACATCACCTCTATTCTTTCCGTCCTGCTAGATGAGGCGCCGCAGGAGGGGCTCCCTGGCACCGACGAGAAAATCGATGACGGGGATCTCGAGGAGAGTGTAACATCCCGGCCTCTGGCGTGTCGCCGCCCGGGCCGATGCCACGAGAACCTGGGCCGTCGCGGCGGGGTTGTTGACGGTCATGGAAAAGGCGAGGCGCGGCTCGGAAGGGCCAGAATGGCCACGTCGACGGCCTCGAGTTCGTCCAGGTCGAGAACGACGGGGTGACCTTCAAGGAGAGGGCGGGCCCGGTCCGCCTCCTCCTGATCGGCGACGACGACGCAGTCGACGTTTCCAAAGCCCAGAAGGGCCGTGTGTGCCTTGTTCATCTCGGGGCCTCCTCGCAGATCCACCGTCGGGCCCCCCGGCGGGGCTCCCCTTTAAGGCAGATCATCAGCGATGATGAGATCATCATAAGGCGAAAGGCCGCCGAAGAAAATCCCCGCGTTCTTCGGGCGGCGGGGGGGGGCGGTCTTTCCGGAGCGCCGACGTCCCGTCCGCGCAGGACGAAGCCCTAAGGGCCTTCGGCCCTTCGGCGGGCGGGACGCCCGCCCCCCGAACCTCCAGGTGTTCGCTTTCCGGGGCGCGGCCATCTTGGCCGCGAGCGGGCCGGTTCACAGGCCCGCCGGGTTTGGGGCAGAGTCAGACCCTAAGGGCCTTCGGCCCTTTTGCGCATCGAGACGCCCGCACTCCGAAAACCTGGGCCTTCGGAGCGCGGCCATCCTGGCCGCGAGCGGGCCGGTTCACAGGCCCGCCGGGTTTGGGGCAGAGTCAGACCCTAAGGGCCTTCGGCCCTTTTGCGCATCGAGACGCCCGCACTCCGAAAACCTGGGCCTTCGGGGCGCGGCCATCCTGGCCGCGGTGGGTCGTGTTTTCGGTTTTCCCGGAGCGCCGACGTCCCGTCCGCGCAGGACGGAGCCATAAGGGCCTTCGGCCCTTCGGCGGGCGGGACGCCCGCCCCCCGAGAACCTGGGCCTTCGGGGCGCGGCCATCTTGGCCGCGAGCGGGCCGGTTCACAGGCCCGCCGGGTTTGGGGCAGAGTCAGACCCTAAGGGCCTTCGGCCCTTTTGCGCATCGAGACGCCCGCACTCCGAAAACCTGGGCCTTCGG
>JAESII010000004.1:661481-857115 GCA_016756725.1 Synergistaceae bacterium
CGCGGCCATCTTGGCCGCGAGCGGGCCGGTTCACAGGCCCGCCGGGTTTGGGGCAGAGTCAGACCCTAAGGGCCTTCGGCCCTTTTGCGCATCGAGACGCCCGCACTCCGAAAACCTGGGCCTTCGGGGCGCGGCCATCCTGGCCGCGGTGGGTCGTGTTTTCGGTTTTCCCGGAGCGCGGACGTCTCGTCGGCGCAGGACGAAGCCATAAGGGCCTTCGGCCCTTCGGCGGGCGCATGGGCCTGGCTTCCGAGGAAAAAAGGCCCTTTTCGGGAGGGGCAAGGTGTCACTTCGGGAATCGATTGACAAGGCTCCTTTTCGTTCCTATACTCAGCTCATCATAGATGAGCAACTCTTTTTTGGGCCTAGCGGTTTTTTCCCGTTGCGGGTGTTGTTTCTGTCGGGACGGGAGTCCCCTGGCGGGATGTCTTATCCCTATCTTTCCGCTCCAAGGAGGCGTGAAAAAATGAAAGCTTTTCCCCGATCCGGCGTGTTTCTCCTGGCGGCCGTTTTTGCTCTGACGGTCTTTGCTACGGTTGCTTCGGCCAAGACGACCTTGACCGCCCACAGCGTCTATTCCGATGCCCACTATCAGGTCCAGGGTCTGAAGATGATGGCCGAAAGGGTCAAGGAACTGACGGGGGGCTCCCTGGAGCTCAACGTCATCTCCGGAGGCGCCCTGGGCTATAAGGGTCCCGATCTGCTCCGCGTCGTCAAGGAAGGCCAGCTTGATATTTCCGAGATCGTCTCGACGGGTTTGACGGGGAGCAACCAGATTTTCGGCGTCCGTTCCCTGCCGATGCTCATCAATGGCTGGGACGAGGCTGAACTTTTCAACAAGGTAGCCCGCCCCTACTACGAGACGATCTGTGACGAGTGGAACCAGAAGCTCCTCGTCGTCTCTTCTTGGCCTTTCGCCGATCTCTGGACGACGAAGGGAGCCGAAAAGGCCGAGGATCTGAAGGGATTGAAGGTCCGGACCTATGACCGAAGTGGTGCCCTTTTCGTCGAGGCTTTCGGCGGGACACCCCTTGCCCTGCCTCTTGCCGAACTCTACACGGCCTTTTCGACAGGACTGGTCCAGGGCACGATCAGCTCGGCCGTCTCGGCCCGGGAGAGCAACATCTACGAAGTGACCAAGTACTGCATCCCCCTCCAGGTGACGACGTCATCGAGCATCACGACGATCAACAGGGACGCCTGGAACAAGCTCACCCCTGCCGAACAGGAGGCCCTGACTCAGGCCGCTGCCGAGACCGAGGCCTGGCTGGCCAGCCGCGTCCGCGAAGTCGTCGACGAGGATATGGCCGCCATCAAGGCCAAGAAGCCCGATTTCCAGTTCTCCGAGCTTTCACCCGAGTTCCGCGCCGAGCTGGAGGCTATTGGAGCCAAGGTGGCTGCCGATTTCATTGAGAAGAATCCGGAGGCGAAAGCTCTCTACGAGGCCTTCCTGAGCGCCAAAGGCAAGTAAAGGCGGAGTCCGGGGCTCCTTCCTGCTGTCCGGTGAGGGGCCCCGGCTGTTTCCCGAGGAGTGACGCGATCATGAAGAAGTGGATTCCCTTTCTCGATAGCATCAGTCTTTATCTGGGACGCATCGGCGGCCTGTGTCTCGTCGTCGGCTGTGTCATGATCATCGGCGAGATTGTCAACCGCAGCTTTTTCCACGGCACCTTCTATGTCGTTGACGAGTACACGGGCTATCTCATGGGAGTGAGCAGCTTCCTCGGCCTGGCCTATGCGGAGCAGCATAACGGTCATATCCGGATGGAGCTCATCGACTATGTTCAAGGCCGATATCCGGGGCTTGTCCGGACGATCAAAAGCGTCTGCTATCTCCTGGCCATTCTTTTTGCCCTCTATCTGACTTACGTGACGTACCAACTCTTCCACAGCTCCTACGTCAGCGGCCAACGGTCCTATCAGGTTTCGGAGACTCTCCTGGCCATACCTCAGGCCTTTCTCCCCCTGGGCAGTTTCGCCCTTTTTCTCCAGTATGTCGTCAACTTCATCAAATTCCGGCAGAAGGAGGCGACGGCCTGATGCCCGCAACGGTCCTCGTCGTCACACTGCTGCTTTTGGCCGTCACGCTGGCCAGTGGACTCTGGATCGGCGTCTCCCTCTTCTATGTGGGCGGTATTTCCCTCTTCAGCTTCACCAGCCTTCCCGTAGAACGCATCGTGGGAAGCGTGATCTGGAACAACACGAGCAGCAGCACCCTCATGGCTCTCCCCCTTTTCATCATGATGGGGGAGCTCCTCGTCAAGACGCGGCTTTCGGAGGACCTTTTCGACGGCCTGACTCCCTGGCTCGGCCGACTGCCGGGAGGTCTGCTGCACGTCAACGTCGTCGCCTGTGCCCTTTTCGCCGCCATCACCGGTTCCGTCAATGCCACGACGGCCACGGTGGGCAAGATCACCATCCCCGAGTTCGAGAAGCGGGGCTATTCGGATTCCCTCTCCATCGGAAGCTTGACGGCTTCGGGAACCCTGGGCATCCTCATCCCTCCCAGCATGCCCATGCTGATCTACGGCGTCGTCGCTCAGGCAAGCATCGGCAAGCTCTTCATCGCCGGACTTATCCCGGGACTGGGCCTCATGTTTCTTTTCAGCCTCTACATTGCCGTCATGTCCTTCCTCGACAGGAAGGAGGGGGGCGAGGTTCTGCACTTCTCCTGGGGCGAGAGGTTCCGGAGCCTGCCCAAGATTCTCCCCGTGGCGGCCCTCATCGCCTTCGTCCTGGGTAGCATCTATACGGGCTGGGCCACGCCGACGGAGGCCGCGGCCATTGGTGTCCTGGGGGCCTCGGTCTTGGCCCTTCTCACGGGTTGCCTCGACAGGAAGATCTTCTGGGACTGCGTCACGGGCACGGTAAAGACGAACTGCATGATCATGCTCATTCTCATCGGGGCTTCCTTCTTCTCCGTTGCCCTCGGTTTTCTGGGGCTGCCCAAGTACATCAGCGAATCGATCATCGCCCTCGGAGCGGGCAAGTACACCGTCATGGCCCTCATCACCGTCGTCTATCTTTTCCTGGGCTGTCTCATCGACGGCTACTCCATGATCGTCATGACCGTTCCCATCTTTCTGCCTCTCGTGACGGCCCTGGGGCTGGATTCCATCTGGTTCGGCATCTATGTCGTCCTTCTCGTGCAGATCGCCAACATCACGCCGCCCATCGGCTTCAATCTCTTCCTCGTCACGGGCATCTGCCGCCACAAGATCGGTTTCATCTCCAAGGCCGTCATGCCCTTCATTGCCATGATGATCGCCTTTGCCTTTCTCATGACGGCCTTTCCCCAGATCGTTCTCTACCTGCCCAGCCTGATGTGAGGTTTCTCTTCTTTATCCGCGACGGAGGCGCCCTTGCCGAGAGCAAGGGCGCCTCCGTCGCGGATGGGCTAAAGGAGTTTTTCGGCGAAGAGTCCCGACAGGCCCGTTGCCTCGACCCGCCGGGCGACGGCTGCGCCGTCGGTGATGTAGAGGCCCCTTTCCTTCATCCTCTCGAAGTAGACCGATCCCGAGAAGGTGTACTTGAAGCGCCGTCCCTCGTCGGTGGCCATGAGGGGGATGACGTGGGCGATGAAATCGCCCAGGGCCAGCTCCTCGGGGTAGGCCGTCGGCTCCAGTCCCAGGGCGACGGCGACGGCGTTGCGGCCCGCCAGGGCGCCCGTCACGACGGCTTCGGTGTGGCCCACCATGGCGCCGGCCTTTTCTCCGGCGCAGAAGAGATTGGTTACCTCGCCCTGGGCCCGGAGGGTCTCGTCGCAGCGGGCGAAGCCGAAGTAGCGCATGGAGTTGCCCTTTCCGCCGGCGATGGGGTCCTCGTAGCGGGCCCTTTCGAAGCCGGGGATGCGCCGCAGGGCCTCGAGGGGGAAGTAGGGCGTCATCAGTTTGGCCGGGCCCGTGTCGAGGAGGACGATATTCTCGATGAATTCCTTTAAGGCGTACTGCTGGCACGCCTTGGTACCCAGGATGGAGAGGTCCTCGCGAAGCTCGTCGGGCAGGGGGACGAGGCAGACGCCCTTTTCGTTCAGTTCGGCGACGAGGGAGGGATGGAGAGACTCCTTGAAAAGCTTGCAGGAGCCGCTCATGGCGCCCACGGAGCCGTCGGCCTTGGCGCCGTTCCACTCCTCGACGCCGGCCAGGGCGGTGACGCTTGTCCGGGGCAGGAAGCTGTGGCAGCGGAGGATGCACATGGCGCAGCCCCTGCCGTGGCTGTTGCATTTTGCCGGGGCCGCCGAAGTGCCCGTTCCGTCGACGACGGCTTCGGCCTCGAAGCGGCGGCCGTCGCGGGTCGTCACGGCCGTGATGCGGTCCCTCTCCCTTCCGATGGCGCTTACCGAGGCCTGGAGGACGATGTCGACGCCCAGGTCGGCGAGGAAGGCCTTGACGGCGGGCTCCATGGCGTAGACGTCGTAGAGGCTCGCCCCCTCGTGGCCGGGGAAGGCCACGTTCCGGTGACGGGTGACGGAGTCCATGACGGAGAACATCTTCACGCCCAGAGCCGTCATCTCCTCGGCGGCCGTCTGCCGTCCGTTGTTGCGGAAGATGCCGCCCACGAGGCCCGTGCCCAGGAGCATGTCGGTCCGTTCCAGAAGGGTCACCTGGGCGCCGGCCCGGGCTGCGGCTTCGGCGGCGGCGCAGCCGCCCCAGCCTCCTCCGACGATGACGATTTTCGGTCTGTTCTTCATTGTGCAGGACCTCCTATTCTTTTTTCGCCGATCCTTGGCGGAAGGGTCTGTTCCGAAAGATCCCCTACAGAAGGAGGGGGGTGAGGAAGAGGGCGACGGCTCCCGCCGTGGCGAGGCGCATGACGGCGCCCAGGATGGCAGCCCCGAGGGCCTCCTTTTCGTTGAGGTCCGTCGCCTCGGACCAGATGGCCGGGATCTGGCCGAAGAGGACCGAAAGGGGAAAGCCCGAGGCTCCCAGGACGAAGGAGCCGACGACGAAGCGGGGGTCGAGGGTGGCGGCGACGTCCTTGAGCTGGGCCATGGCCAGGGTGGGCGAGGCGAGAATGGAGACCATGCCCGTGGCGGGGTCGATGGCCAGGGCATTGAGGAGGGCCGACATTCCCGATTCGATGGGCTGCCAGATGCCGACGTAGTCGAGGGCGCCGATGAGGGCGTAGGTGACGCCCACGGCGGGGATGATGAGGAGGAAGAGCAGCTCCGCTCCCTCCCGGGCGGCGCCGAAGAGGGTGGGCAGGGCGGCCTTGGTGGGGGTGAAGCGGGGCAGGTCGCTGAGGGCGACGGCCTTCGTGTCGCGCCAGAGGCTGTGGCGGAGGAGGAAGGGGACGACGACGAGGGGGGCGAAGACGGCGAGGATGACGATGACGTAGGCGCGGACGCCGACGGCGGTGAGGGCGATGAGGCCGAACATGAAGGTGGAGAAGGACTGCTGGGATTGGACCATGGTGGCGATGGCGATCTTCTGCTCGTCCTTGGTCGCTCCGGCCTTGACGAGGATGGGGCCGGCGATGCGGCCGGCGGCGTTGATGTCGCCCAGAATGTTGTAGACCGAGGGGATGATGACGGCGGGATTGACGCCGATGAGGCGCGTCAGGGGGACGAAAATCCGCATGAGGGCGTCGGTGAAGCCGCACCGTTCGAGGATGCGTCCCATCATGACGCTGCAGATGAGGGCCACGCCGACGGTGCCGGTGAGGAAGACCTTGACGATGATCGGGAAGGCCCTGTCGACCATGGCGTTGAAAAGGCCGGCGATGGCGCCGGGGTTGAAGACCAGCAGGCCCAGAGAGAGGGCCACCAGCCCCAGGCCGAGCAGTTCGATCCGTTCCAGTCCCTTCCCGCGGCCCTGCCGGTCCTCCATCTTTTCGGTGCGCGCAGCTTCGCTCATTCTTCTCGCTCCTTTCGTTCTCTCCGTCAGAGGGAGGGGGCTCTTTCCTTGACGAGGTAGCGGGAGGCGATATCCCTCCCGTACTGTTGGACGCCTTCGCAGCCGACGGCGTCGAGGGGGTAGCTGACCATCCGTTCCCGGAAGATGCGGATCTCCATATCCGGCAGCAGCAGGGCCAGTGCCCGGGCCAGAGGGAGGCCGTTCTCGAAGATCTCCAGGGCATGGGAGTTGCCGCAGACCAGACGGAGCCCCAGTTCCCGGGCCTTTTCGATCAGGCCGTGACCGGGATGAATGTGGCTGATCGTGGCCAGCACCGTGTCGGCGTCGGGGTGGGCCCGGAAGACGCACTCCAGATGGTCCGGCGAAAAGCCCGTGTGGGGGAAGATGTGAAGGATCTTCCCCACCCGGTCCTGGGGCTTCCCGAGGACGATCGTCGGCGCCGCAGCCGTGGCGGCCTCGAAAAGATCGTCGCAGCCTCGGAAGGTCCGCTCCTCTTCGAGAAAGGCCTCCTCCCGCTCCATGTCCATGAGTCGCCTCAGCCGGGACAGGAGGTCGCCCAGGGTAGTCACCTCGGGCAGGGCCCGGCCGACGTAGAGGATGTTGCCGGCCAGGCCGCCGCAGCGGATGTCGACTTCGACGGCCTGGTGGCCGTGGAGCCAGGCGATGCCGGGATGAAGGCCGTGGAGGGCCTCGTGAAGCTCGATGACATTGAGGCCGTAGAGGTTCATGTAGTGGGCGATGGGGACGCCGCCCGAGTTGGTCCCGTCGGCGACGGGGTGGTGGGCGATGAGACAGTTGACGCCTGTGGCGGCGGCCAGCTCGATGGCGCTTTCCGTCAGGGTCATCATGACGGCCGCCTTCGTCACGGCCCTTTCGGGATCGCCCCAGACGAGGCCGGGAAGTTCCGTCACGGCCTTGCCGGGAATGTCCGAACTCTTGGTGACGACGAAGGGGTTGTTGCCGCCCAGGTCGGCAGGTCCCTTGACGATTCTGCCGCCGGTGATCCGGTCCAGGGCTTCCAGGACTTCGCGGATCGTCACGGTCTTGCTCATGGTCCATCTCCTCTCTTTTCGTGAACGGGTCGTTCCGGAAGAACAAGCAGAGGCCGCCGACGCGCAACAACCTCCGATCGGTGACGATCGTGAGGTTCCCGCGGTCAGCGGCCTTATCGGGCTATCCCCGGGGGGATCTCCCTCAACCGGCTGTGGGGGATTCAGGACACTTCCGGACGAGATCTTCGGCCTGGCCGTCGAGGAGAATCAGCGAAAAGGCGAGCTCTTCGACGGGGTCGTAGTCCTTCAGGAGGGCCCGGATGGGCAGGGCGAAACGTTTTCTCAGGGCCTCCAGGAACCGCCGCTTGTACTCTTCCAGAAGGGCGATGTCGATGAGTCGTGTCGTGAGCCCCTCCCGTCCGTCGATGGCGGTGAGGGCGCGGACCCGGCGGTTCTGGGCGAAGATCAGGACCCGATCCTCGTTGAGCTCCACCTTCTGCCACAGGAGCCCGATGCCGAAAAGCTCCTGGTTGACGGCGTTGTTGATCCGCATCACTTCCTGTTTGAACGTGCCTGGCTGCATGAGAGGCCTCCTCGGGCGAAGGGCTCACAACTGCTCATCGTTGATGAGCCGAGTATAGGGGTGAGTCCGCCCTTTTGTCAATAGATTCTCAATTGTCGCTCCCTCTTTTTCTCCTCACTACTGTCTCTGCCCTGATGGTGATGTCAAGAGGGTGGCCTGTCAAAAGAGGCAAAACCGCTTTCGGCCAGGGATTGACGGCGGGTCTTCAGGTCGATAGACTGAAGCTGTTTGGCTGCTCATTGCTGATGAGCTACTTTTGCTCAAGAAAGGAACGAGAAGACCATGAACGTATGCCGAGCGATACTGGCGATGCTCGACGATTATGACGTGACCGACGTCTTCGGCCTGCCCGGAGAGACGACGCTGGCCCTTTACCGGGAATGGCTTGCCTGCGGCGGGCCGGCCTATCATCTGTGCCGCGACGAGAGGAGCGCCGTTTTCATGGCCGACGGCTATGCCAAGGCCACGGGAAAGGTGGGGGTCTGCGAAGGGCCCAGCGTGGGGGCGACTCACATGGTCCCGGGCGTGATTGAGGCCTTCAAGGGGTGTACGCCTCTTGTCGTCCTCACTTCCGATGTGCCCCTGGCGGCGGAGAAGAAGAACATGCTCACCGGCTTCGACCAGAAGGCCCTTTTCGAGGGAATCTGCAAGGAGAGCCTGACCGCCCACGAGGCTGGCGAGGTGCCCCACCTCCTGCGTCGGGCCTTTCGCGTGGCCTCGACGGGCCGTCCCGGCCCGGTCCATCTCCGTCTCCCCTCGGACGTGCTCGAAGGGGAGCTCGATGACGCCCAGGTCTGGAGCCAGCCCCGTTTCGGTTCCGTCCCCTCCTGTCCCTTCCGCCCCGATGACGCTTCCCTGGCCGAAGCCGCTTCGCTCCTTGAAGGGGCCCGTTATCCCCTCATGATCTGTGGCCAGGGGGCCCTGGCCTCCCGGGCCTGGAAGGAGGTCGCCCTTCTTGCCGAGGCTCTGGCCATGCCCGTGGGGACGACGATCAACGGCAAGGGGATCCTGGCCGAGACGCACCCCCTGTCGATCGGCGTCATCGGTGCCCGGGGGGGGCGGGAGTGGGCCAACCGCTTTGTCGCCGAGGCCGATGTCATCCTCTTCGTCGGGTCCAGCACCGATTCGGCGGGGACGGCGGGATGGACCCTCCCCTCGCCCCGGTCGGGCCAGCGTTTCATCCAGATCGATGCCGCTGCGGAGGAGTTGGGCGGCAACTACGATGCCCTCCCCCTCTTCGGCGATGCCGCCCTCACCCTGGCGGCGCTCCTTGAGGCCCTTGACGGGGCGGTCCCGCCCGAAAGGGGCGACTGGGTCGCTTCCATCGCCCAAGGCTGGAGGAACCAGGAGGCGAGAATCGGCGCCTGGGAGACCCGATCCGGCTGCGCCCTCTCGTCGCTGGCCGTCGTCCGGGCTCTGGCCGAGCTGCCGGAGGAGACCTTCTTCGCCGTCGACCCCGGCCTTTCGGCCGTCTATTCGGCGGCCTTCCTGAGGCTGGCCAAGGCGGGACGATTTCTGGCCTACAACTTCGCCATGGGCGCTCTGGGCTACGCCATCCCGGCGGCCCTGGGCGCCCGGTTCGGTGTCCCCTCGTCCCGGCCCGTCGTGGCCCTCGTCGGCGACGGCAGCTTCGGCTTCGCCGCCGGCGAGCTGGAGACGGCGGCCCGCCTGGGGACGCAGGTGCTGTTCATCGTCTTCGACAATAAGGCTTTCGGCTGGATCAGGGGGACCGAATTCGTCCAGACCGGGAAGGATCTGGAGCCGGCCTTCGATGGCTTCACCTCTTTCAGGTCCATCGACTATGTCAAGATCGCCGAGGGTTTCGGCCTTCAGGCCTGGCGGGCCGAAAAGGCCTCGGACCTGAAGGAGCTTCTCCGGCAGGCCCTTGCCGTCCCGGGCCCCACTCTTCTGGCCGTCCCCGTCGAGGTCCAGGATCATCTTCTCCCCCCCGTGCCGGGTTGGGCGGACTGTGCCCGCAAAAGAGGGATGGAAACGCTCTACTGAGCACGGAGCGTCAAAAGGGCGGAGCCCCCTGATCAGGGGGCTCCGCCGTGCTGGGCTGTCCTCCGAAAAGAGGAACCCTCGTCCCATCGAGCTGCCCAGCCCCGAAAGGCCGGAGGTTCTCCTTTTCTTCCCACCAGGGAAAGAGGCTCGCCCCATGGTTGGCAGAAGCTGGCTTTGTGATTGACACTTCATTGATGGAAGGGTAAACTACCTTCTTGTGACTCTCGGTCATTGAAAAGAACATCGGTCAAATCAAGGAAAGGCGAGCCCCGTCCTGAAGCATTAGAGGTGGCCTGGTCCCAGCTCCGGGACACCACAGAGACAGAATGGGGCAGTGAAGGCAGTAGCGGAAGAAGGGATGGTGTGATTCAAGATGGTCACCGATGAGAAGGACAGGGATCAGGATAATCAGGAACAACCTGGGAAGAGATCGTTCGGCAAGGCCCTTTTGATCGTGTTGCTTCTCGGAGGGGCCGTCTTTTTCGGCAAAACCTACCTGGAGGGCCGATCGGAAGGGCAGGCCCCGGCGTCTCTCCAGGTGCAGCCGCCCGATCCGGTCGTGACGCTTTACACGGTCAGGATCGCCGATTTCGCCGTGGCCAAGGAGTATCTCGGCCGCGTCGAGCCGATTCAGTCCGTCGCGATCCGGCCCGAGGTGAGTGGACAGATCGAGGAGGTCCACTTCAAGGAGGGATCGGCCGTCGCCGAGGGGGATCTCCTCTTCACGATCAACAGCAGGGAGTATCGGGCCACGGTGGCTCTCAGGAAGGCTGAACTCGCCAAGGCCCAGGCCAATTTAGACCGGGCCCTCAAGTACAACAGCCGGCTCAAGTCCGCCGACACGAGGAGCGTTTCCGCCACCGACCTGGAGCTTTCCGAGAGCGAGGTTCTTCAGGGCAAGTCGTCCGTCGAACAGGCCAAGGCGGCCCTTCAGCTGGCTCAGATCGATCTGGACCGGTGCCGCATCGTGGCTCCCATTTCGGGGCGGGTCGGTCGGGCCCTCTTCACGAAGGGCAACTACGTGACCCCTGCGAGCGGGCCGCTGACGACGATCGTCCAGACCGATCCCATCCGGGTCGTCCTCTCCCTTCCCGATAAGGACTATCTCAAGGAGCGTGAGGCCTTCGCCGCCTCGGAGAATGCCGTCTACGAGGCGACGCTCCGCCTGGCCGACGGCGCGGTCTACCCCGGCAAGGGGAGCCGCGATTTCGAGAGCAACGTGATGGACGAGAAGACGGGGACCCTCCAGGTCGTCCTGCGCTTCGACAACGCCGGGGGGGCCCTCGTCCCGGGGGCGATGGTCCGGGTGACGCTGAAGCCGGCCCAGAAGCGCCTGGCCCCCGTCATCCCCGTCGAGGCCGTGCTGGCCGACGGTGAGGGCGACTATGTCTATGTCGTCGACGGCGAGAACCGGGCCGAACGGCGCTCGATCGGAGGCGGCGAGCTTTCGGGACAACTCCTGTCCGTCGCCTCCGGTCTCGAGGCGGGAGAGAAGATCGTCCTCAAGGGGCTTCAGGCCCTGCGGCCCGGAATGGCCGTCCAGCCCGTCGCCGACGGCGGCGCTGAAGCGAGGAAAACGCCGGCCGAGCGGGCCCGCGCGTCGGAGTACGATCTGGACCTGATGCCCCTCTCGGGCGACGAGGGGTGGGCCCCGACGGGAAAGGTGGAGTAGTCCATGTTTTCGAAGTTCTTCATCGACCGGCCCCGTTTTGCCATGGTCATCGCCGTCGTGCTGGCCCTGACGGGGGGCATTGCTGCCGTGAACCTTCCCGTCAAGCAGTACCCCGACGTCGCCCCGCCTCAGATCCAGGTTTCGGCCTCCTATCCCGGCGCTGACGCCGAGACTCTGGCCCGTACGGTGGGGATCCCGCTGGAGGAGGCCATCAACGGCGTCGACGACATGATCTACATGAGCTCCACGTCGAGTAACACGGGCTATTATTCGCTGACGATCACCTTTAAGACGGGCACCGACACGGACATGGCCCTAGTGAAGGTTCAAAACCGTGTCCAGCAGGCCTCGCCCCTTCTGCCGAGCGAGGTGACGGCCCGGGGAATCACGACGGAGGCCCGCTTTTCCGATATCCTGGGTTTCCTCGCCCTCATCTCCCCCAACGGAACGCACGATGAGCTCTTTCTGAACGATTACGCCTACAACAACGTCAGCAATGCCCTCAAACGCGTTCCCGGCCTGGGTGGCGTCGAGGTCCTGGGGGCCAAGTACAGCATCCGCGTCTGGCTCGATCCGGAGAGGCTTGCCGCCATCGGCATGAGCACGGCCGATGTGGCCAGTGCCATCGCCAGCCAGAACCGCCAGGCCTCGCTCGGTTCCGTCGGGGCCGCGCCGAATCGGAAAGACACGCCCCTTGTCTACACCCTGACCACCGAGGGGCGCCTGGGGAGCGTGAAGCACTTCGAGAACATCGTCCTCAAGGCGACCGACGACGGCGGTCTGGTCAAGCTCAAAGACGTTTCCCGCATCGAGCTGGGGTCGGAGAACTACACCTTCGAGGCCTCCGTCAACCAGTACCCCTCGGCCATGATGTCCCTTTCCCAGGCGGCCGACTCGAACGCCCTCGACGCCATGAGGGCCATCGAGGCCGAGCTGAAGCGGCTGTCGAGGCATCTTCCGGCCGATGCGGAATTCGTCATCGGCTACGATTCGACCGACTACGTCAAGGAGACGATCCGCGAGATCCTCTTCACCCTGGGGCTGACCTTCTCGCTCGTCGTCTTCGTCTGCTATGTCTTCCTCCAGAACTGGCGCGTGACCCTCGTGCCCGTTATGGCCATTCCCATTTCGCTGCTGGCCACCTTCATCGGTCTCATCACGCTGGGCTTCAGCATCAACATCCTGACTCTCTTTGCCTTCGTCCTCGTCATTGGGACCGTCGTCGACGACGCCATCATCGTCGTCGAACGGGTCCTCTACATCATGGAGAGGGACAGGGTCAACTCCGTCGAGGCGACGGTACAGGCCATGAAGGATGTGACGGGCCCCATGTCGGCGACGACGCTGGTCTTTCTGGCCATCTTTGTTCCCGTCGCCTTCATGGGCGGCATCACGGGCGAGATCTATCGCCAGTTCGCTGTGACCGTCTCCTTCTCCGTCGTCTTCTCCCTCGTCGTGGCCCTGACGTTGAGTCCGGCCATGTGCGCCCACATGCTCCACGACGTCAGGCCCAAGAGGCGGGGGCCCCTGGCCTGGTTCAACCGTCTCGTCGCCGGTGCCTCCCGCAGCTACGTGGCGGGGTCGATGTGGATCGCTCGGAGGACGGTGGTGACGGTCGGCTTTTTCGCCGTCGTCATGGCACTGGCCGTGACGATCATGAAGACGACGCCGACGGCCTTCGTCCCTGACGAGGACCAGGGTGCGGCTTTCGCCGTCGTCCAGCTTCCCGAAGGGGCTTCCCGAGCCCGCACGGAGGCCGTCATGGACAAAGTCCTCCCCCGGCTCCGGGAGATTCCCGGCGTCCGGTTCGTCATGAGCATCATCGGCTACAGCATCCTCGGTGACTCGGGCGAGAACGTCGGCTCCGTCATCGTCAGTCTCGATACCTGGTCGGAGCGGAAGAGTCCCGAAAAGAGCATCGGCAGTATCGTGAGCCAGGTCCGGGCCATTTCGGCCTCCATCCCCGAGGCGACGATCAACATCTTCACGCCCCCGGCGATCCAGGGGCTCGGTGTGGCCGGCGGCCTGGACGTGAAGTTCCAGGCCACGCTGGACAGCGATCCCCAGAGGCTTGCCCAGGTCCTCGGCGAGTTTCTGGGCAGAGTGAACCAGGCCCCGGAGTTTCTCTACGCCTTCAGCACCTACACGGCCGACACGCCCCACCTTTTCCTCGATCTCGACCGGGAAAAGGCGGAACTGCTGGGCGTGCCCGTGAGCCGCGTCTTCAGCACCCTCCAGACCTATTTCGGCACGGCCTACGTCAACGACATCAACATCGGCACGACCGTCAACAAGGTCATCCTCCAGTCTGACTGGCCCTTCCGTGATCACGCCGACGACATCGGCAACGTCTATGTGAGCAGCGTCACCGGCGCCCACGTGCCGATGCAGAGTCTCGTGAGCCCCCGGAAGACGCTCGCTCCCAGGGCCGTGAGCCGTTACAACCTCTATCCCAGCGCCTCGGTCATGGCCTTCACGGCCCCGGGCTATTCGACAGGGCAGGGGATGGAGGCGCTGACGGAGCTCGCCCGATCCCTCCCCGAGGGGTATGCCATCGAGTGGTCGGGCATGACCCAGCAGGAGCAGGAGGCCGGCGGCCAGACGGCCGTCATCATCGCCATCGCCGTCCTCTTCGGCTACCTCTTCCTCGTGGCCCAGTACGAGAGCTGGTCTGTCCCCTTGGCGGTCATCCTCTCCCTGCCCGTGGCCCTTCTGGGGGCTCTCGTCGGCATTTTCGTCATGAAGATCTCCCTCAGCATCTATGCTCAGCTCGGCATTCTCCTGCTGGTGGGCCTGTCGGCGAAAAACGCCATCCTCATCGTCGAGTTCGCCAAGGAGCAGCACGACGAGAAAAAACTCTCGATCGTCGACGCGGCCGCCGTCGCGGCCTCGGAGCGGTTCCGCTCCGTCATCATGACGGCCTTCACCTGCGTCGTCGGCATCCTGCCCATGCTTTTCGCCACCGGAGCGGGAGCGGGCAGCCGTCTCCACGTGGGGACGACGATGTTTTTCGGCATGTCCATCGCCACCGTTATCGGCATCTTTCTCATCCCCGGCCTCTATGTCCTGCTCCAGAGGGCCCGGGAAAAGTTCAAGGCCCTGATCGGAGCCCTTCTCTTCGGGAGCCGGAAAGAGGTGGCTGACCGATGAAAAAAAGGATTCTCCTTCCCCTTCTGCTGGGGCTCATTCTGGGAGCTCTTCCCGCCTGGGGGGGCGATGCCCCTCTTTCGGCCGACGTCGATCTCGAGGCCGGTGCCTGGACGAAGCTGGCCAGACGCTACCCCTTGCCCTATTTCGCTTCTCCCGAGGTGCCCCAGGCGCCGACGGCGGACGTGCTGGCCTCCTGGTGGGAGGCTCTCGGAGATCCCATCCTGGCCTCCCTTGTCGAGCTCGCCCTGGAGCAGAACCGCGACATCCGTTCGGCTCAGGCGAAGTTCGTCGAAGCCCGGGCCGCCCTGGGGATCAGCCGGTCGGCTACCCTGCCCTGGCTTGACGGCGGTGCCTCGGCCATGCGCTCGCAGACCGGCGAGGACGGCACCTTCAACGGTCAGCAGGTGGGCCCGGCCGATCACTACCGTCTCGGCATCGACGCCTCCTGGGAGATCGACTTCTCCGGCGGCCAGGCGCTGAAGATCGAGGCCGCCGCGGCCGATCTCCAGGCCCGGTACGGCGCTCTCCACAGTGCCTGGGTGACCCTCTCGTCGGAGGTGGCCCTCAACTACATCTCCCTCAGGACCCTGCAGAAGCAGCTCAAGGTCGCCGAGGGCAACCGGGCCCTCCAGGCCGAGACGGTCGAGCTCCTTCAATCCCAGTTCGACTCGGGCCTGTCCGACGAACTGGCCTTGAGCCAGGCCCGGTACACGCTGGAGCAGACCGGTTCGTCCATCCCTCCCCTGCGGGCCTCCATCGAGGCGGCCATGAACCGGATGGCCCTCCTCGTCGGCCAGGTTCCGGGCAGCCTGGAGGCGATGCTCGGCGAGTACCGCCCCCTGCCCAAGCCGGAGCCCGTCGATCTCGTCGGCATTCCCGCCAACGCCCTCCGTCAGCGGCCCGACCTGTACGCCGCCGAGCGCCTTCTGGCGGCCCAGGTTGCCCGCAAGGAGGCCTCGCGCAAGGAGTTCCTGCCCAAGCTGACGTTGATCGGCTCCATCGGGCTCGAATCGATCTCCTCGGCCCGTGGGCTCTCGTCTTCCGACGGCTTCGGCTTCAGCTTCGGCCCCCAGATCAAATGGCCTCTCTTCCATGGCGGGGCCATCAGGGACAACATCCGCGTTCAGACGGCCCGGGAGGAACAGGCGCTGGCCGCCTACGAGCAGACCGTCCTCCAGGCCGTGGCCGAAGTGCGCGACGCCCTGACGGCCGAAACGCAGGAGAGGGAGCGCAACCGCTTCCTGGCGAGGGGCGTAACGGCGGCGAGGACGGCCTACGAAGTGGCCGAAGACCGCTACCTCAACGGGTTGAGCGATTTCAACAACGTCATCAGCGCCCAGAGCGCCCTCCTCAACCTGGAGGAGCAGCATGCCGTCAGTGAAGGCGAGATGCTGGCCAATCTCGTGCGCCTCTTCAAGGCCCTGGGCGGCGGCTGGGTGCCGCTGACGGCTGGCGACAGCCGACCCGTCGCCGCCGAATCGCCGCGGACGGACCGGCCCCTTTCCAGCGAGAGCGAGGCCTATCTGGAGCAGCTCCGGAAAGAAGTCGGCGAGGGACATTGATTTCTCTCTCGTTCTTTTGCCGGGCCTCGTCGTCATTGACAGGGCCGTCCAATATCGGTACACTTTTGATTTATGACTATCGGTCATGATAAAAACCAACAGTCACCACGGGAGATGGCATCGGGGGGGGGGAAACCATGGCAGGCCTGAAGGAAAAGAAGAAGGCCGTCGTCGAGACGATGATGCGTGAGTCTCTTTTCGTCGCCGCCAGACGCCTCCTTGAGGAGGAGGGATGGCGGGGGACGACGATGGACCGCCTCGCTCAGGAAGTGGGCATCTCGAAGGGCACGGTCTACAACTATTTCCGCGACAAACGGGAGATCATCTGGGGCGTCATGGAGCGCAGCACCGAAGAGCTGCGCCGCTTCGTGCGCTCCCTCGACCTGCAGGGCGGCGATCCCGCCGGCCTGCTGAGCCTCATCCTCGAAGCGATCTTCGAGGGCCTTTACCGGAATCGGCGCATCATCGCCGCAGCCATCCAGGCTCACGAGGAGGATGCCTCTCTCCGTGACGACAGGCAGCATGCCCGCTGCGATCCCCTCGGCGAGGTCCGGCAGGCCGTCCGCCTTCTCCTGGTCCGGGGGAGCGAAGCCGGCCTCTTCCGCCCCGTCGACCCCGTCCTGACTGGGGCTGTCATCCATGCCGTTCTCCTCGGCCTGGCCCGTCAGTTTTCCCTGGGCGTCCTCGACGTGCCCAGCGATGACTTCGCGTCGTCCGTGAAGGATCTCATCCTTCAGGGGCTTGACGCCAGAGAGGACCGCAACTCATGAAACTGTCGAAGAGCTCAAGAGCCTTCCTCTGGCGATGCGGGGCGGCGCCATCATCCGCCTCGACGACGTGGCCCGCGTCGAGGACGGCTTCGAGGAGAGGCGCACCTTCGCCACCTACAACGGCGAAGAGGTCATCCTCCTGGGCGTCCGCAAGCAGCGCGGCGCCAACGAGGTGGCCATGGCCCAGGGAGTCCTCGAGAAGCTCGACCAGCTCCGGCGCGACGCGCCTCCGGGCGTCGCCATCGAGGTCATCGACAACCAGGCCGATTTCGTCCTTGCCTCCATGAGGGGCGCCCAGGGCGACGTGGCCATCGCCATCGCCCTCTGTTCGGTGATCATGCTCTTCTTCCTGCGCACCTTCCGGGCCACCTTCGTTACCGTCGTGGCCATCCCCGTCTGTCTTCTGGGGAGCTTCATCTTCCTCAAGAGCCGGGGCATCACCGTCAACAACCTGACCATGATGGGCATTTCTCTCGCCGTCGGTCTTGTCGTCGACTCGACGACGGTCGTTCTCGAGAACATCCACCGTCACATGGAGGAGGGGATGCGTCCCCGCCTGGCGGCCTCGCAGGGAACGTCGGAAGTGGCCTTCTCCGTTCTTGCCGGGGCGGCGACGACAATCGCCGTCTTCGCTCCCGTGGCCTTCATGGGCGGCATCATCGGCCGCTTCTTCTACAATTTCGGTATCACCGTCGTCGCCACCATCGCCCTCTCCCTGCTTCTCTCCCTGACTCTGACTCCCTTCCTCTGCTCGCGCATCCTCCGCCGCGACCATCCCGGGCCGGTGGCCCGGGTCATCGAGCGTTTCCTGGAGGCCTTGGAGACGCTCTACCGCAAGATCCTGACGAAGGCGGTGGCCCATCGGTGGATCACCTTCGTCCTGGCTCTGGCCCTCTTCGCCGGGGGGCTCGTCCTCGTCCAGAAGGTGGGGACGGGATTTTTCCCCAGCGAGGACCGGGGTGACTTCACCGTCTCCTTCGAGCTTCCCGCCGGGACATCCCTGGCCGAGGTGGAGCGGTTCCTCTCCGAAGTGGACGGCAAGGTGCGGGCCCGTGACGATGTGCGCTACACCTACGCCACCGTCGGCTCCGGCAGGGGCGGGGAGGTCAACAAAGGCTCTCTCGTCGTCAAGCTCGTGCCCCGCTCCGAGAGGAGCCACGTCGACGACATCATGAGGGAGATGCGCACCGAGCTTTCCGTCTTCCGCGACGCCAAAATCAACCTCGCCACCTGGGGCGGGGCGGACCTGACGCTGACTCTCGTCGGCGACGACATCATGACTCTGGCCGAGTTCGCCGCGCCCATCATCGCCGAACTGGAGCAGGACGGCCGCCTCACCGACATCGATACCGACATCCGCTTCAACAAGCCCCGGCTGAACATCAGGATCAACCGGGAGAGGACCGATGACCTGGGCATCAGCATCCGCGACCTTTCTCAGGAGATCCAGGCCTATTTCGGCGGCGTCAAGTCGGGCGTCTTCAAGGAGGGCGGCTACCGCTACGATATCCGACTCATGGCCGAAGGGGCCCTGCGTTCGTCGGCCGCTGACGTGGAAAACGTCGCCGTCCGGAACGCTTCGGATCAGCTCGTGCGCGTCCCCGGCCTGGTCAGCGTCGAGTCGGACCTTTCCGTCAACGTCGTCAAGCGCTATGATCGACGGCGAGCCCTGCGGATCGAGGCCAACGCCACGGGCATCCCCATGGGCGAAGGCATGGATCTCGTCATGGCCACGGCCCGGAAGTACTTGCCCGACGACGGGAGCGTCACCATCATGCCCACGGGACGGGCCAAGCACATGAGAGAGAACTTCGGCTATCTCTTCGTCGCCCTTGCCACGGCCATCGTCCTCGTCTACATGGTCATGGCCATCCAGTTCGAATCCTTCCTCCATCCCTTCACGGTCATGTTCTCCCTGCCCCTGCTGACGCCTGGGGCCTTCGGGATTCTCTTCCTGACGGGAATGAACCTGGACCTGATGAGCTTCATGGGGATCATCCTCCTCGTCGGCATCGTCGTGAACAACGCCATCCTCCTCGTGGACTTTATCAATCAGAGGCGGGAGGCGGGAGAGGACAAGGTCAGGGCCGTCCTGGCCGCCGGACCTCTCCGGCTTCGGCCGATTCTGATGACGGCCCTGTCGACGATCATGGGTTCCCTGCCGGTGGCTCTGGGGTTGAGCGAGGGCAGCGAGTTCCGCCAGCCCCTCTCGACGGCCGTCGTCGGCGGCCTGTTGACGTCGACGCTGCTGACGCTCTTCGTCATTCCCGTCATCTACCTGATTCTCGACGATCTCAAGGAGCGGACGGCGCTGCTGATCCGATTCGCCCGGTCACGCCTTTTCCGGCGACGCTCCAGGCCCGCCCACGTCCTGTCGGAAGAGGGAGGAGAAAAGAGATGAAGCCGATCCGTCTGTTGAGCTTTTTTGCCCTTGCTCTTGTCCTTCTTGCCGGAGCTCTCCCTTCGGCCGGGGCCGAAGAAAAACCGCTGACCCTCACCGAAGCCCTGTCCCTCGCCCTGGAGGGCAATCTCGAGGTCCTTTCCGCCCGGGAGGAACGGGCCAAGGCCGAAGGGCTCTACCGGGCGGCCCGGTCGGGGTTGTTGCCGGCCATCGGCGTCAACGCGGCACACACGAGGCAGCACGAGACGACTTCCAGGCCCGACGAGGAGACGACGGCCCAGATCGGCCTCTCCCAGTGGGTCTATGCCGGCGGCGTCGTTCGGGCCGGCGAGCGTCAGGCCTTGGCGAACCTGGAGCGGGCCGACCTGACGGCCCGGGAGACGGAGGAATCGGTGGCCCTCAAGGTCTATGACGCCTTCTGCACCGTTCTCCTGGCCCAGGCCGACCTGGAGACGGCCCGCGAGGCCCTGACCTATGCCGAGGGGTTCCTCAAGGAGCTCCAGAAGCGGCGGGAGGTGGGGCTCTCGACGAATCTCGACGTCAACCGGGCCGAGCAGCAGGTGGCCCGAAGCCGGGCCGACCTCATCCGGGCCCAGAACGGACTGGACCGGGCCCGAATCGACCTCTTCACCCTGATCCGTCTTGACCCCCAGGAAGAGCGGCCCGTCTCGGGCGATCTCGAGATGGAACCCTACCGCGGCGACCGCCAGGCCTCCATCACCCGGGCCCTGAGCCGTCGAGCCGACCTGGCCCGCCTCCGCGTCGACAGGGCCATCCAGGCCGACGAGATCGAGATCGCCAAGGGCGGCCTGCGACCGACGGCCAAGCTCAACGCAGGCTACGGCGTCAGGGACAATCCCCGGGGTGCCGAAGATGACGAGTGGACCGTCTCTCTCAACGTGGACATCCCCCTCTTCGACGGCGGCCTGACGAAGGGCAAGGTGGAACAGGCCCAAGCAGGGCTGCGTCAGCTCGAACAGGGAATCACCGAGAAGGAAGAGGCCATCGGTGCCGAGATCTCCCAGGCCTGTCTCGACCTGGAGAGCGCTTCGGCCATCGTCGATGTGGCCCGCAGAAACGTCGAGATCGCCGTCGAGAGCCTCCGTCTCGCCGAAGTGGGCTACCGCGAGGGGGTCAACGTCCAGCTCGACGTCCTCGACGCGAGGACGAGCCTCACCGAAGCCCGTCAGGAGCTGGCTTCGGCCCTGAAAAACTACCGCCTCTACCGGGCGCGGCTCTGGCGGGCCGAGGGCTCGCTGAGGGAGAACGTTCTCGACCGATAAGGAGGAACCGACGATGACAGAGAGAAAGAAGCGAAGGGGAGGGTCCGGCTTCGTCGTCCTGCTCGCTCTAGGCCTTGTTGCAGGGGCTTTCGTCCTCCAGCAGAGTCAGGTCGACGCCCAGGACGGCACCGAGGGAGCTCCGCCTTCGATGACGGCATCGGAAGAGGCGCCGGCCCGGGTGACGGTCGTCGCCGCCCGTAAGGAGGAGCGTTTCGCCCAGGGTTTCCAGGCATCGAGCACCCTTGAGCCTCTGGAGGAAGTGACCCTCCATTCCAAGGTGACGGGCCGACTCGTCGAACTCCGTGTCCATCAGGGTGATTCCGTGAAGGCCGGTGACGTCGTCGCCATCCTGGACCATCGTGATCAGGACGCCCAGATCGCGGCCCTCAAGGCCCAGGTGGCCGTCGCCGAGGCCGAGGTCGCTCAGGCCAAGGTCACTCTCGACGACGCCCAGAGAGAACGGGACCGCTACCGCAAGCTCCTCGAAGAGGGCTTCGCGACTCAGCAGGAACTCGATAGCCGGGAGACGGCTTATCAGTCGGCCCGGGCCGCCTTCCAGAGAGCCCAGGCCGCCGTTGTCCGTCAGAGGGCCGACCTCAAGACCCAGGAGGTGCTCCGGTCGGAGTACATTCTCAAAGCCCCCATCGACGGGACCGTTCTCGACGACTACTCCCTGGCGCCGGGAACGATGATCTCGCCTTCGACGGCAGTTCTTAAGATTGGTCGCATCGGGGTTCTCAAGGCCGTCCTCCAGATCCCCGAAACGAGAGCCATGCGCCTCCGCGAAGGCATGGCCGCCCGTCTGTCCGGCGACTCCTTTGCCGGGATCGAGGGTCGTATCCTCCGGATCCGCCCCTACGTGGACGTCTCGACCCGCACCATCCAGGTCGAGGTCTCCGTCGAAAACGGCGAGGGCAGGCTTCGGCCTGGCATGTTCGCCAACGTCTATCTCGTCGAGGAGGAGGTAGACGAGGCTCTCGTCATTCCCTCCGAGGCCCTGCGTCAGGGCGGCGTCTTCGTCGTCGAAGAGGGCAAGGTCCGTCTGAGGGCTGTCGAAAAGGGAATCGAGGCCTCGGGGCTTGTCGAAATCCGAAGGGGACTCATTGAAGGAGAGCTCGTCGTCGTCACCGGGGCGACGGCCCTCCAGGACGGCGACCGTGTCGCTTTTAACCTCGTAGGCGGCGGCGGAGTCTGACAGGGCTCTGAGGTAAGTCAAGCCGCGAAAAGGGGGGCCCTTGAGGGCCCCCCTTTTCATTTTTTGGCGCTCCAGCCGTCAGCCGCCGATCTGGACGGTAAGGCCGAAGCTCATGAGGCGGTTTTTGACGGATCTCATCTCCGCCTTGTCGGGCTCTTCCGTCTCGGCCAGGCGGTATTCCAGGCCGAGGCGCCGGAACTTATCCAGGCCGGCCTTGTGGTAGGCCAGAATGTTCACTGTCGGCCCTCCGGGCAGGGAGGCGATGAATGCTCCGGCTTTTTCCAGGTTTTCTGCGTCGTCGTTCACGCCGGGAATGACGGGCATGCGGACGTTGATCTTCGCTCCGGCCTCGGCCAGGGCCCGCAGGTTGAGAAGGATGAGCTCGTTGGAGACGCCCGTGTAGAGCTTGTGCTTTTCGGGGTCCATGTGCTTGAGGTCGTAGAGGAAAAGGTCCGTCTTTGCGGCCACGTCGAGAAGGAGCGACGTCTGGGCGAAACCTGTCGTGTCGACGGCGCGGTGGATCTCGACCCGTCCCGCCTCGGCGAGGAGTTCCAGGAGAAACTGGGGCTGCATGAGGGGTTCGCCGCCCGAGACGGTCATGCCGCCGCCGGAGCGGTCGTAGAAGAGCCGGTCCCGCTCCACCTCGTCCATCACCGCGGCGACGGTCATCTCCCGGCCCACGAGCTGGCGTGCCTCGGTGGGGCAGACGTCGGCGCAGACGCCGCAGCGGTCGCAGAGGTTCATGTCCGTCACGATGCCGAAGGCGCCGAAGTCCAGGGCTTTTTGGGGACAGGCCCTCACGCAGTCGCCGCAGCCGATGCAGCGTTCGGGGCGGACCATGATCTCCGGCAGGGAGGACTGGCTCTCCGGGTTGTGGCACCACCAGCAGGAGAGGGGACAGCCTTTGAGAAAGACCGTCGTTCTCAATCCCGGACCGTCATGGATGGAGTAGCGTTTGAGGTCGAAAACCAGTCCCTTCGTCATCGCTGTTCCTCCTGTCGTTCGCCCTCGCCGTTCTGCAGGAAGTAGTAGCGGCGGATGTAACGTTCCTGAACCTGGAAGGACCAGTGAACGTCGCGGATGTAGTCGGCGGCCGAGGCGTAATCGCCGCGCCGGAGGCGGGCGATGATGTCGGCATGTTCCCCCGTGGAGCGGACCTCCCACTCCTTGACGAAGCCCTTCTTGCGGGGGAAGTCGTAAAGACGCTCCTTCATGGTCTGCACCGTCTTGAGGAGATCCTCGTTGGCGCTGTGGCGCAGGTAGGTATCGTGGAATTCGAGATTCTTCTCATAGTAGAGGTTGAAGTCGTCCTGCTCCAGGGCGCGGCGCATGGCCTCGTTGAGGGCGTCCATGCGGTCCACGTCGCCTTTGTCGAAGCGGTCGCAGAGGGAGGCCACGACCTGGGCTTCGAGAGCGCCGATGATCTCGTAGAGATTGCGGATCTTCTCCAGCGAGAGGGCGTTCACCATGATGCCCCGCCGGGGGAAGATGGTCACGAAACCCTCCACCTCGAGGTGAAGCAGGGCATCGCGGAGGGGCGTCTTGCTGATGCCCAGGTGGTGGCTCATCTCGTTGAGGTTGAGGAAGGAACCGGGTAGGATGCGTCCCGAATTCATCTCGTCGCGGAGGAAGTCGTAGACCTGCTGCCGCAACGATTTGACGGCAACGAGGGGAGGGGATGCTTGATACATCAGACTATCTCCTTTGTCAGGACTCAGGGGTGTTGGTCAGTATGTAATACATCAATAGCATAAGTTCGATGCCAAACCCTGTCAAGGGTAGCGTCCCAATATCTAAAATGATTTAAATAAAAAAGAGAGTAATGGACACCACATCAGGCCCCGTGGGCTGTATTTCAGCATTCAAAACGATTGGAGGACGGAGAGCCCTCTAATCAGGAGATAAACTAGCGGCGTGCCTTTCTCCGTCCATTATAGCCTTCCCTTATCGAGACTTGACAGGACGAGATCTCTTCTTTACGATTCTCCTGGCGATATTTGAAATATCACGGTTCACCGTCGCCCTTCAGTCGCCCCGATCGCGAATTAAGGGACGACCACGGCGGCGGCCCCTGGCGCCAGGGGAACAACAGGCAGGAAGGCCCGCAATGAGGGCCAAAGGCTTCAGGCAACACACACTATCCGTAAGGAGTGGATCGCGTTGGCTAAGTTCAGGAAGTCCCCGTTCGTCACTGCTCTGCTCGCTCTCTCTCTGCTCGTCGTCATGGCCGGCTCGGCCTTTGCCGCCGAAGTCACCCTCAAGTTCGCCGGTCAGAACCCCGGTGACCACCCCGCCACGATTCTCATGGAAGAGATTGCCGCCGAAGTGGCCGAGAAGTCGAACGGCCGCATCGAGATTAAGGTTTTCCCCACGAACCAGCTCGGAGACTACATCCTCGTCTATGAGGAACTGATCCGCGGCACCATCGACATGGCCTGCATCTCCGTTCCCAGCCAGTTTGACCCCCGTCTTGAGCTTCTCTACGTCAACGGCTACGTCAAGGGCTACGAGGATGTGAAGCGCGTCTTCGCTCCCGACGGCTGGCTCTTCGGCAAGATGGACGAGCTCAACAACCGCCTCGGCGTCAAGCTTCTGGGCTTCTTCGTCGAAGGCATGATCGGCACGGGCACCACGAAGGCCGTCAACTCGCCCCTTGATCCCACCGTCAACAAGGGCGTCCTCGTCCGCGTTCCCAACATGGACGTCTACAAGCTCGGCGCCGAGGCCATGGGCTACCGCACCGTGACGATCCCCTACGCCGACGTCTACCAGTCCATGCAGACCGGCGTCTGCGAGGGCGTCAACGGCTACTCCGTCGCCGCCGCCTACACGATGCTCCGCGACGTGCTCAAGCACTGGTACATGACCAACTACTCCCTGGAGGTCATCAACTACATGTTCAGCGGCAAGGTCTGGGCCGGCCTTTCCCCCGAGGATCAGCAGATCATCCAGGACGCCGTGAACCATGCCGCCGCCAAGAGCATCGTCCAGGCCAAGGCCGAAGACGAGAAGTACATGCAGATGATGCGCGACTACGGCATCGAGGTCCATACCTACACGGAAGAGGAGCTTCTCCCCCTCTCCGAGGCCTGCGCCGCCACCTGGAGCAAGCTCGAGAGGAACATGACCAAGGAGCTCATGGACGAGTTCCGCGAGGTCATGGCCCCCGGCAAGTAACCCCGCTTCTGATTCCTTTCCCGGGAGGCTATGCGCCTCCCGGGATTTCTCCTCTTTAAGAATCCCTTAGAATCCTTTTCCCCTCATCGCAAAGAACGTGTCCATGTTGTACAATTGTTGAAGTCCTCGGGAGACGTCTCGGGGTCAAGCCGTACCCGTACCGCTTCACTTTATTACAGGGGAGGGAAAGTCGTGTCGCAAAATACCGTCTGTGAGGCCAACTCGGGGCCAGGGGGACCGAAGAACCCCTTTGACAAGGTGGTCATTGGCTCCTTTTCGCTGATCACCGTCGTGACCAGTTTCGCCCTGGTCCTGCTCATCAGCGCAGCCACCTTCATCCGCTATGTGCTGAAAGGCGACCTCTACGGCTATGAGGAGTGGGTCAAGCTCATCGCCTTCTGGCTTTATTTCTCCGGCGCCGCCATCGGAGCCTACAACGGCACCCATGTCTCGGCCGACCTTGTCGAGGCCTATGTCGCCGAGGGGTTTATGAAGCGCCTCCTCCTTTTCCTCAAGTCTCTCGTCACCGTCGGCGTCATGGCCCTCTACGTCTGGTATGGCTATGACTTTTTCATGTTCGGCTTCATGGGGCCTTTGGGGACGCGCATCGCCATCCCCATGACGACGATCTGGCGCATCCCCATGTGGACCTCCTATCTGGGGATCTTCCTCGGCTTCGTCTTCATGTTCTACTATTTCACCGTTGAACTCGTCCAGAACACGAAACTCCTTTTCCTCGGAGGCCGGTCATGATTTATGTCGCCATAGGCGTTCTGCTCTTCTGTCTCGTCATCGGCGTACCCGTTCCGGTCAGCTTCATGGCCTCGGCGGGATGGCTCATCTTCTTCGGCGGCGTCGACGGCGGCGGCTATGCCGCCAGCCAGCTTCTCCCCTACGCCTTCGCCCAGATGAACTCCGTCTCCCTCATCGCCATCGCCCTTTTCATCATGGCCGGAGGCATCATGGAGCGGGGACGGATCGGAGAAAAGCTGATCGACTTCGTCGACGTCTTCGTCGGTCACCTGAAAGGCGGACTGGGCGTGGTGGGCACCATCTCCTGCGCCGTCTTCGGCTCCATCTCCGGCGCGGCCTGCGCGACCCTTTCCTGCATCGGCTCCATCATGTTTCCCCGCCTCCGCGAGGGCGGCTATCCGCGGGGACATTCGGCGGCCCTCATGGCCAACGCCTCCCTTCTGGGGCTGCTCATCCCGCCCAACGCCACGCTCATCATCTTCGCCTGGATCAGCGGCCAGCCCGTTCTGGCCTGCTTCCTCTCCACCGTCGGCCCCGGCATCGTGACGACGATGCTGATCTGTATCGTCAACATGTGGCTGCTGCGGGACAACGAGCAGGTTCTGGTGGCCCACACCCGGACGCGGGAGGAGAAGTGGCGCCTCTTCCGCGAACGGGGCCGCCTGGCCATCCCGGCTTTGATGCTTCCCGTCATCGTCCTGGGCGGCATCTACGGCGGCATCATGACGACGACGGAGGCCTCGGCCGTGGCCGTCCTCTACGCTATCCCCGTGGGCATGTTCGTCTACAAGGGGCTGAAGGTGAAGGACCTCCTCGACGTCGTCGTCGAGTCGGGCGTCACGACGGGCGTCATCATGGCCATGCTCTTTTCCGTCTCCATGCTGAGCCGCCTCTATCTCCTGGAGGACCTCCCGGGGCGGATGCTCCTCCTGTTCAGGTCCGTCTCGGAGAACCGCTGGGTCATCCTCTTCATGATCAACATCTTCCTCGTCATCATGGGGATGCTCATGGACGACATCAGCGTCGTCGTCCTGACGACGCCGATTCTGATGCCCATCATCCTCGAGCTGGGCTTCAACCCCATCCACTACGCCGCCGTCGTCGGCGTCAACACGGGACTGGGGTGCATCACGCCCCCCGCGGCACCGGTGCTCTACCTGGCGGGACGATTAAACAACACGCCCATCAACGAGATGATGAAACCGGCCCTTTCCTTCATGATCCTCTGCTGGCTGCCGGTCCTTCTCGTGACGGCCTACATTCCCAAGCTCGTCCTCTTCCTGCCCCACGTCATCCTGGGGACGCCCTGGTAGGCGCTGGTGGACGAGGAGCGCCGCCGTCCCACCTTCTACCGGAACCTCTTCGCCGGCCTCTGCTTTCTCTTCCTCCTGGCCGGGCTGTTGAGCGGGTCCTTTCAGGCCTTCTGGGCCTGCATGTTCAGCGGCGCCCTGTCCCGGACGGCGGCGAGGAAGGGCTGGGCCGACCCCCCCTATGCGGAGGCACTGAGGCGCCGTCTCAAGGGCCTTTTCGGCAAGAAAGAGGACCGTTGAGACTTCAGACGAAAGGCGCCCTGCCAAGGACCGGCCCCCGGGCCGGTCCTTGGCGATGTGCCTGTCGCCGTTGCCTCGTTGAAGGCGGAAATGACTGTCGATAGACGGATCAAGTAAGATAGGTGACAGAGAGAAGCCGTGCCCTTTCGATCGGAGTTCGGAACCTGGAGATCCGGTCCTGCGGGCGATTTTTGAGAGGAGGCAGAGCCATGCTCGTTCTTTCCCGTTCCGATATCCTGTCCGTCTTTTCCATGAGAGACGCCATCGAGGCCGACAAGAAGGCCTTCGTCCTTCATTCCCAAGGGAAGTGCCGCGTCCCCCTGAGGATCAATTTTGACGCCGCCGACGAGAAGGGACAGTACCTGTTCATGCCCGCCTATGCCGGGGGGATCGACCGGGCCGGCATCAAGATCGTTTCCGTCTTTCCCGGCAACGCCGCCAAGGGCAGGCCCTCCGTCCCCGCCACGGTCGTCCTCCTCGACAATGAGACGGGCGAAGTGGCGGCCCTCATCGAGGGAACGACGCTGACCCAGCTTCGGACGGCGGCCATCGCCGGCGTGGCGACGGAACTTCTCGCCCGTCCCGACAGCTCTGTCGGCGCCCTTTTCGGGACCGGCGGCCAGGCATCGGCACAGCTTGAGGCGATCCTGACGGTCCGGAGCCTGAAGGAGGTCCGCGTCTTCGACATCTCCCCCGAACGGGTCGAGGCCTTCATCAAGGCCAACGAGGCCCTGGCCGGAAAGTTCGGCGCCCGTCTTTCGGCCGCCCCGTCGTCCGATGGGGCCGTCGACGGCGCCGACGTGATCACGGCCGTGACGACGGCGACGAAGCCCGTCTTCGATGGCACGAAGGTGAAGGCAGGCGCTCACGTCAACGGCATCGGCGCCTACACGCCGGCCATGCAGGAGCTGCCGCCGGAGGTGATCGAGCGGGCCGGCCGTGTCTTTGCCGACAATGGCGAGGCCGTCCTGGCCGAGGCCGGTGACCTGATCAAGCCCATGAAGGAAGGGCGCTTCGGCGCAGGGATCAT
This sequence comes from Synergistaceae bacterium, assembly GCA_016756725.1. GTDB lineage: Bacteria > Synergistota > Synergistia > Synergistales > Aminithiophilaceae > Aminithiophilus. Next base: position 689,459 of record JAESII010000004.1, read on the forward strand.
CGCCGGTGAGCTGGGCCAGCTCCTTCTGGGTGAGATCGAGGGGCGTCGGAGCGCCGAGGAGATCACCGTCATGAAGACCGTCGGTTTTGCCAGCCTCGACGTCGTCACGGCCTACGAGATCGTCGAAAAGGCCCTGGCGGCGGGAGTCGGCAAAACCATCGACCTCTAAGGGGTCGGCGGTCATGTCACAGGCCCGGGACTGCCATCCCCTCCTGAAGCCCTTCATCCCCGTCGTCGCCATGCTGGGAGCCACCCTGGGCCGGAGTTACGACGTGGCCCTCCACGACGTTTCCGGCCAGGAGTCCTTCATCGTCGTCTGCGAGCACGGCGATGTGGCCGGCCGCGAGGAAGGGGTCCCCATCAGCGACTTCGGCCAGCAGTTGATGGACCGGGAAAGGGAAGGCGAGATGACCTATCTGGCCAACTACGCCTCTGAAGCGCCCGACGGGAGGTCTCTGCGCTCCTCCGTCGCTCTGATTCGAGACGAGGCGGGGCGCCTGATCGGTCTTTTCTGCGTCAACTACGACATGACCCAGGCGACGGTCCTGCGGGATATGGCCGAGTTCCTCACCACCGTCACACCTCTCGGCTACGGCGGCGCCGAAAAGGAGCGCTTTCCCAGCCTCCACGGCGACCGCCTCGGCGAGCTTCTCTCCGAGGCCCGGAGGGTCCAGGGGAAGCCCCTCCGCTTTCTCAGCCGCCCCGAGAGGCTCGAGCTCGTGCGCTGGCTCGACGGCAAGGGGTTCTTCAAGCTCAAGGAGGCCGTTCCCCGGCTGGTGAAGGAGACGGGCAAGAGCCGCTACACCCTTTACGGCGACATCCGGACGATTCGGGCCGAAGGGCCGGACGAGGGCTGACCGGGCCTGAAAGGGCGCCACGAGAGGAAAGGAGAACAGCCATGACCTACCGTTCCAAGAGGCTGGGGCTTTTCAGCGGCAGGGAGTCCTCGACGCGGCGGGCCATCTACAAGGGCTGCGGCTATGACGATCAGGATCTGTCGCGCCCCCTGATCGGCATCGTCAACACCGCCAACGACGCAGGACTGGGTCACGTCCATCTCGACCGGCTGGCCGAACGGGTCCGGGCCGGCATCCTCCAGGCCGGAGGGACACCTTTCGAGTTCGGCACCATCGCCACCTGCGGGGCCGTGCCCATCGGCACGCCCCATTTCCGCTACGAACTGGTCATCCGCGACGTCATCGCCTCGTCGGTGGAGATCATGGCCGGCGTCCAGCTCCTGGATGGTCTCGTCCTCCTGGCCTCCTGCGACAGCATCATTCCCGGCGTCATCATCGGCGCCATCCGCTCCGGCCTTCCCACCATCTTCCTCTCCGGCGGGCCCCAGCTGGTGAGTCCCTTCGAGGGACGTCAGGCCGTCCTGAGCGAGCTCGACCAGCTCGTCTTCGGCGCTCAGTACGGCGCCGAAGACGTCTCGGAGAAGCTCCGCTACCTCGAAGACCACGTCTGCCCCGGCCCGGGCGCCTGTTCTCTCATGGGGACGGCCAACACGATGCAGATTCTCGCCGAGGGCATCGGCCTCTCTCTGCCGGGGTCGTCGACGGTGCCCGCCGTCTACGCCGAGAAGGAGCGCTACGCCACCCAGACGGGCCGGCGCATCGTCGACATGGTGAAGGAGGACCTGACGCTCCGCAAGGTGCTGGCCCGGGAAAATCTCCTCAACGGCATCATCCTCACCATGGCCTTGGCGGGATCGACCAATGCCGTTCTCCATCTGCTCAGTTTCGCCCGGGATCTCGACATCGACCTCACCTTGGACGACTTCGACCGCCTCTCGCGCCAGGTTCCGGTTCTCTCCCGGGTCATCCCCACGGGCAAGGCGACGGTCGTCGATTTGCACCGGGCCGGCGGCGTTCCGGCCCTCATGGGCGAACTGGCGGGGCTGCTCCATGGCGGGGCCCTATCCGTGACGGGCCGCAGGGCTGAGGAAATCTTCGAAGGGAGAAGGTCGCTCGATCCGTCCGTTCTCGCCTCCGTCGCCGAGCCGGTCCTTCCCGACGGCGGCATCGCCGTCATCCGGGGCAACCTCGCTCCCGATGGCGCCATCTGCCGAACCTCGACCATTTCCGAGGCGATCCACCATTTCCGCGGCCCTGCCCGGGTCTTCGACTCCGACGAGGAGGCTCACAAGGCCGTCGTCGAAGGACGGATCAACAGGGGAGAGGTCGTCGTCATCCGCCGCGAGGGACCGCGGGGAGCTCCGGGCATGAGAGAGATGATGATGACCACCGACGCCCTCGTCGGCCTCGGCCTGGGCCAGGAGGTCTTCGTCGTCACCGACGGCCGCTTCTCGGGCTTTACCGAGGGAGCCGCCATCGGTCACCTTTCGCCGGAGGCGGCCGTTGGAGGTCCTCTGGCCGTCGTCGAAGAGGGCGATCCCATTGTCATCGACCTCGCCCGCCGCCGCGTCGATCTCGACATCGCCGAGGCGGAACTGGCAGCGCGACTCAAGCGATGGACGCCGCCGGAGCCGAAGGCAGCGGGGGGCATCCTGGGCCTCTGCGCCAAGACGGCCCTGCAGGCTCATCTGGGTGCCATGCTCGACGACAGGGTGACTGCACCCGATCAGACTCTCTAGTCCTTACCCGCCGAAAAAGAGCCCTTAAAAGGACAAGCCCCCTGTACTCGACAGGGGGCTTGTCCTTTTAAGGTTTAATGCGCGCCGAAGACTCGAGGCAAGTTAGTTCATTTTGTATCAAAAAGAAGATCATATTCAAAAGGGACTTTTTGTGCTAGTATGTAGTGGACACGTATGTTGTGAACAAAAATGTTGTTGTTTCATCTTTATCCAAGGGCCCAGGGGGGGCTCAACCTGCTGAAGGAGGGGGATTGTTTTGCGCAAGTCTTTATCCGTAGTGGCAATGATGGTCGCTTTTGTGATGGTTCTGGCCGGCACGGCTCTCGCGGCACCGGAGATCACCATCAAGTTCGCTGGGCAGAACCCGGCCGATCACCCCGCAACAGAGGTCATGAACCAGATCGCCGCCGAGGTCCTGGAGAAGTCGAAGGGCCGCATCGAGATCAAGGTCTTTCCCGCCAACCAGCTCGGTGACTACACCCTCGTCTTCGAGGAGCTCATCCGCGGAACCATCGAGATGGCCTGCATCTCCGTGCCCAGCCAGTTCGATCCCCGCCTTGAGCTGGTCTACATCAACGGCTTCGTCCGCGGCTACGAGGACGTCAAGAAGGTTTTCGCCCCCGATGCCTGGCTCTTCGGCAGGATGCACGAGATGATCGACCGTCTCGGCGTCGAGCTTCTGGGCTTCTTCATCGAAGGCATGATCGGCACGGGCACGACGAAGCCCGCCGTCGACCCCCTCAACCCGGCCGTGCCCAAGGACGTCCTGGTCCGCGTTCCCAACATGGACGTCTACAAGCTCGCCGCCGAGGCCATGGGCTACCGCACCGTGACCATCCCCTACGCCGACGTCTACCAGTCCATGCAGACTGGCGTCTGCGAGGGCGTCAACGGCTACCCCGTCGCCGCCGCCTACACGGCCCTGCGCGACGTGCTCAAGCACTGGTACATGACCAACTACTCCCTGGAGTGCCTCAACATCATGTTCAGCGGCAAGGCCTGGGACAGCCTGAAGCCAGAGGATCAGCAGATCATCAGGGATGCCGTCAACCGCGGCGCCGCCAAGAGCATCGAGATGGCCGAGGAGATCGACGCCAAGTACATGCAGATGATGCGCGACTACGGCATCGAGGTCCACACCTACACCGAAGAGGAGCTGACGCCCCTGGCCGAGGCCTGCGCCACGACCTGGACCCAGCTCGAGAAGAACATGACCAAGGAGCTGATGGACGAGTTCCGGGCCAACATGGCTCCCGGAAAGTAAGGACCGTCAGGTCGCAAGCCGACAAAAAGGAGGAGGGCCAAGAGCCCTCCTCCTTTTTGCTTCATTCTGTGGACCCGGACCTCCGGGTCGTCGTTGTCTTCGGGGCCGATCGGGGCCGACAGGGCGATCTCCAGGAGCTGGCGGATCTGCCGGCTCGAAAGGGTGACGACAGCCATCCCCTCGGCGTCGGCTTTGACCGGCACCGTCCCGAAAAGGCGGTCAGGCGTGGCTCCGCCCTCGGGGAGCAGGAGTTCGAAGTCGGTCTGCAGACTCGCGGCAAGCCCATGCCTTTGCCTCTTGAGCCGGCTTCCCCTGAGAAGGAGGCCTCGCGCCGCGCCGGCCCGATCCTGTGCGTCATGGAGATGAAGCGGATGGCGGTGAGCTGGAGCTCCCCTCCTGATCAGGGCTTCCTTTGTTCGCCCTTCCGGCCGGAGCGGCAAGGATCCCGACTCGGTCAAAGCGGCGCCGGAAGCTGTAGAAACGGAAACTCTGTCAAATACAAGATAAGCATATCATACTTTATTAGACTCGGGCCATGGCGGGAGCTGCAGAAAAGACGGCGCCTCCCGCGGGCCTGTGCCTGCCCGCGGGAGGCGCCGGTTGCCTTGCCCTCCTTCGGCCGGAAGGGAGGTCCTTTAAGGCTTCAAAGGACGACGTCGATGATTCCCGAGACCATGCCCATCCAGCAGCTGAACTTGTACCGGCCCGGCTGGTGAGCCACGAATTCGGCCACGGCCGTTCCGCCTCGGACGAGAGGGAGGGTCCCCTCGAAGAGGCCCCGGGCCATGATGGCGTTCGTGCAGCCGCTGAAGCCGGCATCGACGACCTCAAGGCGCACGGGGATGCCCGCTTTGACCTGGATGACGTTGGGCGTGTAGGAGCGGGCGCCGGCGGCAAGGCGGACGGTCTGGACCGCCTCGGTCGTGTCCCTCGCGGCGACAGGGTGGGATTGGGGAAGGATCCGGGCGGTGCCGATATCGCTCAGGGAGGGGAGGCCCAGCACATTGAGCTGGGAGTTGGCCGTGTAGAGAGAGGCGACGAGGACGAGGGCGCCGGCGGCCTTGAGAAAGAGGGGGCGCCAGCGGGGCGCCGCCTGGAGCCGGGAGGCCGAGAGGCCGATGGCCAGGAGGGAGGGCATCGTTCCGGCGGCGAAGGCCGTCATCATGAGGCCGCCGCGGAGGGCGCTTCCGGAAAGGAGGGCCAGGCCCTGGACGGAAAGGGAAAAGCCGCAGGGCAGAAGGACCGTCGAGGCGCCCAGCAGAAAGGGCCAGGGCCTGCCTTTTCCCTTCGCCTGGGCCTTCCGTGGCCCGATCCGGCCGAGGCTGATCCGTTCCATGCCGGGAAGGCCGAGCATCTGCAGGGCCAGGAGGGCCATGATGAGGGCGACGGCGAAGGTGAGGCCTGTCGCCAGGGAGTCGCTGAGGCGAAAGGCGCCTCCGAAGGTCCCCAGAAGGGCGCCGACGGAGCCGTAGGCCAAAAGACGGCCCAGGTTGAACCGGAGGTGGGGGTTCCTGTGGAGCCTCTCTTCGCTTTGCCACGTCTCGGAAAGGGAGAGGACCAGTCCGCCGACGAGGGCAGCGCAGCTGGACAGCCCGGCGAGGATGCCGAAGAGGAAGAAGGTGGCCAAGGTCGACGACGAATCGACCAGGACCTGGTGGAAAAGGCCGCTTCTTTCGAGAAGAAAAAAGGCCGTCACCGTGACGGCGATCGCCGCCCCTGCCGTCAGCCACTCCCGGGCGGCTCCGCCTCTGAAGGGTTCGGGGGAAAGGAGATACCCTTCGTCGCCGACGACGGCGTTGATCTCCTCCGCCGAAGGAGGGTTCTCCCCCTTCTTTGCGGTGACCGTCAGCTTTCCTTCGGCACGGGAGACCTCCACGGCCGAAAGGGAGGGAAAGCCCAGGAGGGTCCGCTCCAGGATCCTTTCGCAGGCGGGGCAGTGCATGCCCCGGACGAAATAGGTCGCCCTCCTCTCCGTCCCCGGATCGGTCTTTTCCCGCTTGCTCTTTCTCGCTCTTGCCATGGCGGACACTCCTCTCGCTCCGATTCTCTCGGTGACTGGGCTCCTCAGGAGCCGTGGGAAGACTTTACCGGGAGATTACCGACGGGGACATCGGTAAAACACTTGAAATTCAGGAGCCCGCCTCCGACGGGAGCGCAAAAAAAGGGGGGAAGCCTGAGGCTCCCCCCCTTGCGGACCAGCCCGGCCCTAGAAGGTCTCCTGGGCGGTGCGGCTGATGATCTCGTTCTGGTGGAAGATGTCGAGGTCGACGAAATAGTCGCTGTAGCCGGCGACGCGGACCAGGAGGTCCCGGTAGCTGTCGGGGTCGGCCTGGGCCTTCTTCAGCGTCTCCGTGTCGACGATGTTGAACTGGATGTGGTGACCGTCGAGGCTGAAGTAGGTCCGGATCAGGTGGATCAGGCTTTCGATGCCCTCATCGTCGGCCAGGACCTGGGGCAGGAAGCGCTGGTTCAGCAGGGTGCCGCCCGAGTTGACCTGGTCGAGCTTGCCCAGGGACTTGACGACGGCCGTGGGGCCCTTGCGGTCGGCGCCGTGGGAGGGCGAGGTGCCGTCCGACTCGGGCAGGCCGGCGAGGCGGCCGTTGGGCGTGGCGCCGAGCATCTTGCCGAAGTAGACGTGGCACGTCGTCGACAGGCCGTCCATGTAGTAGTGGGAGCCCTTCGTGTTGGGCCGGCCGTTGATGTCGGCCACCAGGCTGTCCCAGACCCGCTTGGCCAGAGTATCGGCCTCGTCGTCGTCGTTGCCGAAGAAGGGCGTCTTGTTGAGGAACTTCTGGCGCAGGGCCTCTTCGCCCTCGAAGTTTTTCGCCAGAACCTCGAGGAGTTTCTCCATGGCGACGGCCTTGTCGTCGAAGACGTGCTTCCTGATGACCGACAGGCTGTCGGTGACGGTGCCGATGCCGCAGCACTGGATGTAGTTCGTGTTGTACCGGGGGCCGCCGTTGTAGTAGTCCTTGCCCTTCTCGATGCAGTCGCTCATGACGACGGAGAGGAACGTGGCCGGGGCGTAGGTGGCGTACATCTGCTCCAGGAAGTTGTTGACCTGCATCTTCCAGTCGACGACGTACTTGAGCTGCTTCTCGAAGGCCTCGTAGAGCTCTTCGAAGCTCTTGAACCGGGTGGCGTCACCGGTGGCGAGGCCGATTTTCTTGCCCGTCAGGGGGTCGACGCCGTTATTGAGGGTCAGCTCAAGAATCTTGGGGACGTTGAGGTAGCCCGTGAGGATGTAGGCCTCCTTGCCGAAACAGCCCGTCTCGATGCAGCCGCTGGTGCCGCCCTCACGGGCGTCCTCGACGGACTTGCCCTTGAGGACCTGCTCCATGACGACCTCGTCGGCGTTGAAGACCGAGGGGTAGCCGTAGCCCTTGCGGATGACCTTGGCGGCCGCCTTGAGAACCCGGTCCGGCGTCTTGCGGCTGATCTGGACGTTGAACTGAGGCTGGAGGAGATGGAGCTCGTCGCCCACCTCGAGAATGAGGTAGGTCACCTCGCTGCTGCCGTCGGAGCCGTCGCGCTTGAGGCCGGCCAGGTTGATGTTGGTGAAGTCGTTGTAGGTGCCGCTCTCCTTGGCCGTGACGCCCACCTTGGGCGGGGCCGTCTGGTTGTTGACCTTGATCCAGAAGCAGGAGAGAAGCTCCTTGGCCTTCTCCCGGTCCAGGGTGCCGTCGGCGATGCCCTGCTCGTAGAAGGGAGTCAGGTGCTGGTCGAAATGGCCCGGGTTCATGGCATCCCAGCCGTTGAGCTCCATGATCGTTCCGAGGTGGACGAACCAGTACATCTGGATGGCCTCCCAGAAGTCCCGTGGAGCGTGGGCGGGAACCCAGCGGCAGTTGGCGGCGATCCGCTCCAGTTCGGCCTTGCGGACGGGGTCGCTCTCCTCGGCGGCCATCTTCTCGGCCAGCTCGGCATGGCGCCGGGCGAAGGCCATGATGGCGTCGCAGGAGTGGGCCATGCCCTGAAGCTCCTCGTCCTTGGCCGTCGCCTCGGGATCGTTGAGCCAGTCCAGTGCGGCCCGGGACTTCTCGATGTCGGCCTTGAAGTCGAGCATGCCCTTCTGGTAGATCTTGCCGTCCAGGGTGGTGTGGCCCGGGGCGCGCTGCTCCATGAACTCCGTGTAGACGCCGGCCTCGTAGAGATCCTTCCATTCCTGGGGGATGTGGGCGAAGGCCCGGTCGCGCATGCTCCGGCCTCTCCAGTAGGGGATGACCTTTTCCTCGTAGGCCTTGATGTCCTCTTCGTCGACGAGATAGCGGGCCATCTCGCGGGAGTTGAGGATCTGGAGGTCCTCGACGGAGTGACAGGTCAGCTCGGGGAAGGTGCAGACGGCCTTGGGGGCGGGTCCGCGCTCGCCGACGATGAGCTCGTCGTCGCCGATATAGAGGGTCTGGTTCTCGCAGAGATTCTTGAAATTCAGGCCCCGAAGCACGGGCAGAGGGTACTTGCCGTAGTTTTCCTTGTAGAATTCCGTTTCGATCAGGGCCCGCTCGATGGAGATCCGCGGCTGGGCCTCGAAGCTCCGCCGTCTCAGCTTTTTGATGCGTTCGTTCATTCCTGTCATCCCCCAATCTTGACGATAAAAAGACTGTCTCCCTCAAACTCCCCGGGGGCCAGATCGGACGATTTTTCGAGAGACTGCCCCAGGATCTTTTAGTATGTGATGTATCTAGAATATAGGCCATGAGCCCCGATTCGTCAAGGGCAGGCCCTTCTTTTCGTCATGAAAGGCGAGGACTCCTGCGGTGAATGACGGGATACCGGCGAAGTGTCTTGGCATTGGTCGGCCTTTATCGGGAAAGGGGTCTTCTGTCGCGGTGCGTCAAGGCGAGGGTAATATATCACGAAACCTTGAGGTGCCGCGGCCCTTCCCTTAGGGAAGGGCCGCGGCACTTTCAGGCAGGCTATTCCTCCCTGATGGAGAAGAAGAGGACGTAGAGGACGGGGACGACGATGAGCGTCAGGGCCGTGGCGAAGGAGAGGCCGAACATGATCGTCACCGCCATGGAGGCGAAGAGGGTGTCGAAGTAGAGGGGAATCATGCCCAGAACCGTCGTGAGGGCCGCCATGAGCACAGGACGGACGCGGCTCACCGAGGAGTCGACGACGGCCTGGAAGGGCGGCTTGCCCTGGCCGATCTCGAGGTTGAACTGATCGAGGAGGACGATGGCGTTTTTGATGAGCATCCCCGCCAGGCTGAGGAAGCCGAGCATGGCCATGAAGCTGAAGGGCTGGTCCATCAGGAGGAGCCCCGCCGTCATACCGATGACGGAGAGGGGAAGGCAGAGGAGGATGAGAGCCGTCTCCTTGAGTCCGTTGAAGAGGAGGACGAGGATGACGACGATGGCCAGAAAGCCCAGGGGGATCATGCCCATCAGCCCCTTCTGGGCGTCGGCGGAGCTCTCGTGTTCACCGCCCCACTCCATGCGGTAGCCTCCGGGCAGTTCGATCGCCTCGATCCGGGGGCTGAGGCGTCCGAAGAGGCTGTCGGCGTCGCCGTCGATGGGGTCGCATTCGACGGTGAGGGTCTTCATCCGGTCACGGCGGCGGATGACGGGGTCTTCGGCGACGGTGGCCAGTCGTTCCGTGACCTGGCTGAGGGCGATGTAGCGGCCCATGAGGGGGCTCCAGACGGGAGTGTCCAGGATGGCCTCGCTGTTGCCCCGCTCGGCCGAGGGGAAGCGGGTCACGATGGGGATGAGGCGGTCGCCCTCCCGGTAGAGCCCCGCCCGTGTGCCGCCGAAGGCCAGTTCCAGGGCGCCGGCGATGTCGCGGCGGCTCAGGCCCGCCTGGCGGGCGCGGGCCTCGTCGATGACGGGACGGACGACCTTGATCCGGTTTTCCCAGTCGTTGCGTATGCTGACGGCATAGGCGTCGGCGATCATCAGGCTCCGGGCCTCCTCGCCGAGGCGGCGGAGGATTTCGGCGTCGGGGCCGGTGAAGCGGACCTGGATCTTGGCGTCGCCCGAGGTTCCCTTGGCGAAGGCCTTGATGCGGGGTTCCACGTTGGGCAGCAGTTCCAGCGCGGCCTGGCGGACTTTTTCCATCAGGGGGCGGGTGTGCTTGGGGTCGGTCGTCTTGACGATGATCTGGCCGTAGTGGCTGCCGGGATCGCCGGGCGTGTAGGAGAGGATGAAGCGGAGGGCTCCCTGGCCGACGAAGGCCGCCGTCGATTCCGTCTCGGGCTGGTCGAGGAGGAAGGCTTCAACGCGGGCGAGCTGGGCTGACGTCTCCTCGATGCGCGTTCCCTGGGGCCACCAGAAGTCCATGGAGAACTGGGGGCCGGAGGCGTCGGGGAAGAAGGCCTGAGGGACGCGGCCGAAGCCGACGAAGGCCAGGGCCAGGAGTCCCATGGTGATGGCGACGGTGGCGGCCCGCCTCCTGAGGCAGAAGGTGAGGATCGATCGGTAGAGGTCGTAGAGCTTGCCGCCGTAGGGGTCCTTGCCCTCCATGGCAGGCAGGGAGCGGAGGGTCAGGACGCCGAGCAGGGGCGTGACGGTGACGGCCAGGATCCAGCTCAGGAAGAGGGAGATGCCGACGACCTGGAAGAGGGAGCGGCAGAATTCGCCCGTCGAGTCCGGAGAGAGGCCGATGGGGGCGAAGGCGAGGATGGCGATGAAGGTGGCGCCCAGGAGGGGGAGCTGGGTCTGGCTGACGATGTCGGCGGCGGCCTTCTCCCGGTCCAGGCCCGACTCGATGCGGACGAGCATGCCGTCGGCGACGACGATGGGGTTGTCGACGAGCATCCCCAGGGCAATGATGAGCGCTCCCAGGGAGATGCTCTGAAGGTCGATGGCGACGACCTTCATGGCCACGAAGGTGGCGAGGATGGTCAGCAGGAGGATGACGCCGATGAGCAGCCCCGTCCGCAGCCCCATGAAGATGAGAAGAAGGGCGATGACGATGACCAGGGCTTCGATGAGGTTGATGACGAAATTGTCGATCGACTCCTGGACCGTGTCGGACTGGTAGTAGATGAGGCCCAGCTCCATCCCCAGGGGTATCTGGGACTCCAGCTCGGCCAGGCGTCTCTTGACGGCCTCGCCCATGGTGATGACGTTGCCTCCGGCGACGTTGGCCACGCCGATGCCGAGGGCGGGCTTGCCGTTGAAGCGCATCAGCGACTGGGGCGGCGTGATCGGCTCGCGGCTGATGGCGGCGATGTCGTTGAGGCGGATCAGGTTGCCTGAAGCCCCCCGCAGAAGGAGATCGCCGATCTGCCCCACCGACGTGAAGGCGCCGGTGGGGTCGATGCGGAGCCGTTCCGTGCCGACGTCGACCTTGCCCGTCGTCACGACGAGGTTCTGAGCCTGAAGGCTCTGGACGATCTGGTTCAGGGGGATGCCGAGTTGGGCCAGTGTGGCTCGGGGGATCTCGACGAAGATGCCCTCGCGCTGGATGCCGCCGATTTCGACGCGGGCCACGCCGTCGACGAGGAGGAGCTCCTTGCGCAGGAAGTCGGCCGTCCGGCGCAGCTCCTCCAGGGTGTAGTCCGAGCCGGTGAGGCCGAAATAGACGCCGTAGACGGCGCCGTAGTCGTCGTTGACCAGGGAGGGGCCGGCCCCGGGGGGGAGGTTGCACTGGTCGTCGTTGACCTTGCGGCGCAGCTCGTCCCAGATCTGGGGCAGGTCGTGGGCGGTGTATTCGTCCTTGATGTCGACGTAGACCGTGGACAGGCCCTCCTGGGAGAGGGATCGGACCCTCTTGACCTGGCCCAGCTGCTGTACCGCCGTCTCGACGGCGTCGGTGACCTCCTCTTCCACTTCCCGCGGCGTCGCCCCGGGGTAGGAGGTGATGACGACGGCCGTCTTGATGGTGTATTCGGGGTCTTCCAGCTTGCCCAGCCGTCCGTAGGCCATGAGGCCCCCGACGGCGATGAGGACGGTCAGAAAGAGGGTGACCGTTTTTTTTCTGATGGCGAAGGAGGCGATATTCATCGGCGCCGCCTCAGCGGGAATCCTGAAGGAGCGTGACCTCGTCCCCTTCGGAGAGAAGCGTCACGCCGGCCGTGACGATGCGGTCCCCCGCCTCAAGGCCTTCGACGAGGACGCTCTCTTCCTTGTAGCCCTTGACGGCGACGGCGGTGCGGCGGACGGTGAGCGTCACGGCGTCCACCTTCCAGACCGACTGCCGTTCGCCCTCTTCGGCCATCAGGGCCGACGGCGGCAGGGCGAAGAGGGTCGTGTCGGCGGCGCCCCCCTCGAGATCGATGAGGACTTCGGCCGTCATGCCCGGAAGGAGGGTCAGTTCGCCGGGCTTGGGCATGACGAAGGTGACGGCGTAGGCCTGGGTCTGGGCGTCGGCCTGGGTGGTCACTTCCTTCAGGGCCAGGGCGAAGGTCCGTCCCGGGAGGGAGTCGAAGCGGGCCCGGATGCGGGGATCGGGGATGGACCGGGCCCGGGCGAGATCCCGTTCGGGCAGGGCGATGACGAGCTCGATGGCGTCCAGGTCCTGGAGGGTGACGATGGGCTGGTTGGCCTGGACGGTCTGGTAGTTGTCGACGTAGCGGTCGCCGATGAGGCCCTGGAAGGGGGCGCGGAGCTCCGTGTCCTTCAGGGCCGCCTCGGCGGCGTCGACCTGGGACTGGAGGCCGCGGATGGTGGACTCCATGGCGCGGATGTCCTCGGGGCGGGCACCGGCCTGGCCCTTGTGAAGGTCCTGAGTGGCCTGGTCGACCTGGGCCTTGGCGACCTGGTAGCTCGTCTTGACCCGGTCGTACTCGACGGCCGAGACGGCGCCGTCCCTGTAGAGGGCCTCGTAGCGGTTGTACTGGGCCTGGGCCTCGGCGAGCTGGGCCCGGGCGGCCGAGAGCTGGGCCTGAAGGACGGCCAGGTCCTCCTTGCGGGCACCGGCTTTCATGGCCGCCAGCTGGGCCTGGGCGTTCTCGAGGGCGCTTTTCGTATTGGCCAGGCGGATCTCGTAGTCGCGAGGATCGATCCGGGCCAGGAGTTCACCCTCTCCGACGGCCTTTCCCTTCGTCGCCGGCAGCTCGACGAGGGGGCCTGAGACGCGGAAGGAGAGGTCCACCTTCTGGTTCGCCTGGACCCGGGCGGGGAAGGTCCTCATCGTCCCGCCCTCGCCGATGCCGACGACGACGGTCTTGACGGGACGGGCGGCCTTTGTCGTCTCCTGAGGCGTCTCGTGGCCTCCGAGGGTGAGGAAAAACCCCAGGGCGGCGGCGAGAGCCGCCGCGGCGATCATTTGTTTTTTCGTCACTTTCATCTCCGATCGTCCTCTCTGTCCGGTCTGACGTTCTCAGTTGCCGTCGCGGCGTCTCATGGCTCTGGCAGAGGGGCAGAGGGCCAGTCCCCCACGGGCGGTGCAGCGCAGTTCCTCGGGGAGCATCCGTCCCGTCGAATCGACGGCGTCGATCGTCTCGTCGAGGGGGACGGGATTCTCGTAGCCGCCGAGAATCATGTCGGCACAGAGGAAGGCCTGGGAGGCCAAGGCGGCGTTGCGGCTGTGGCAGGGCACCTCGACGACGCCCTGAACGAGGTCGCAGACGGAGCCCATCATGTTCTGGAAGACCGTCGCTGCGGCGTCGCAGGCCTGAAGGGCCGTCCCTCCGGCGGCTTCGACGACGGCCGCTGCGGCCATGGCTCCGGCGGCGCCGATCTCGACCTGGCAGCCGCAGACTTCGGCGGAGAAGGTGCTTCTCCGGTCCAGGGCGAGGCCGATGGCTCCGGCGGCCCACATCGCCTTCACCGTCGCCTCCCGGGAGATGTTCAGGTCCTCCATGAGCGTCGTCGTCACGGCGGGAAGGACTCCGGCCGATCCGCCTGTCGGAGCGGCGCAGACGACGCCGCTGCCGCCGTTGGTGTGCATCGCCGCCAGGGCGCGGGCCGCCGCCCGGACATGGGGGCCGCCCAGGGCCATCGTGCCGGCCTTCTCGGCGGCGAGCACCTTCGAGGCCGTAGGCTCGAGAAGCTGCATGGGCGGGTTTTCCTCCAGCCCCTGGCGGACCGATTCGATCATGACGACAAGGCGGTGGTCCATCTCGGCCAGGAGCTCTTCCCGGGTGAGACCCAAGAGGCGTTCCTCATAGGCCAGGGCCGCCTCGGCCAGGGACCAGCCCTTTCTATCCGCCAGGAGGAGAAGTTCCTTCGTGTCCTGAAAGAGGATCTCCCCCTTGAGGGGATGCATGACCGGTCTGGCCTGGCGGAGGCGCTTCAGGCCGGGAAGCGCCCTCAGTGTCTCCACGAGGGCCTCGTCGGGCCCTGCCGGTGCCGAGCCGTGAAGAAGCACCGTCCTGGATCCGTCGATGCGCTTTGTCCGGGGATCCCAGGCGAGAAGCCGTTCCAGGAAGGCCGGTGCCGCCGTGGCCTCGACTTCGACGAGCAGTTCGTGGCTGTCGCCGACGATGCGGAGGGGGAAGCCGTCGACGGAGGCGATCTCGATGGAGCCGCCGCCGACGGAGCGGGAGTGGAGGACGACGGAAGAGTGGGCTCCCTCAAGACGGAGCAGGGTGCTGTTGGGGTGGTCCGCCTCGTCGAAGGGCTCCAGGGCGAAGCGGAGAGAAAGGCCTTCCTCTTCGGCCACCTGGAACATGGCCGCGAAGTCGCTGTCGGTGAGATTCCTCTCCAGAAGGCCCGTGACGAAAGCCAGGTCGCTGCCCTGGTCGTGGTAGCAGACGGCCAGGGAGCTGGACGGATCGATCAGAAATTCGGCCTTCAGGGGCTTCTCGCCGAGGAGGTCCCGGGCGACTCGGCCGATGCGGTGAGGGCCGGCTGTGTGGGAACTCGAGGGCCCTCTCATGATGGGGCCGATGACATGGTTCAGGATGCTGACGCGCTTCATCCGGATCTCCTCCCTCGTAATGCTTTTTTCAAGGAAGAGTATAACCGCTGCGGCTCCCCGGAGGAAGGGATCTTTTTCTGGGCCCCATGCAGGAGACAGCGTCGAAGAAGGGGAAAGGCCCCGGGGCCTTTCCCCTTCTTCGACGCAAGGGATCCTTATGGCCTCGAGAGCCTCACAGGCCGCATCGGTGATGGTCGTGGCCGTCGTGATCGTGGGAGCCGTGGCCCTTTTCCTCCCACGGCTCCAGTCCCTGGCGGACGCGGTAGTCGTTGATGGCCTTGTGGATGGCCTCCTCGGCCAGGACGGAGCAGTGCATCTTCACCGGAGGCAGTCCGTCCAGCGCCTGGGCCACGGCCTGATTCGTCAGATCCCAGGCATCCTCGACGGTCTTGCCCAGGATCATCTCCGTGGCCATGCTCGACGAGGCGATGGCCGAGGCGCAGCCGAAGGTCTTGAACTTGACGTCGACGATGCGCCCCTCCTCGACCTTGAGATACATCTTCATGATGTCACCGCACTTGGCGTTGCCCACCTCGCCGACTCCGTCGGCGTTCTCGATCTCACCCACGTTGCGGGGGTTGCGGAAGTGCTCCATGACGATCTCGCTGTACAGCATGGTTTTCAGGCCTCCTTCGCCTTTTCCTTCAGAAAGTCCTCCCAGAGGGGAGACATGGCCCGCCGCCTGGCGACGATCTCCGTCAGCGCCTCGACGACGCGGTCCACCTCTTCTTCCGTCGACGTCTTGCCCAGAGTGAGCCGAACCGATCCGTGAGCCTCCTCATGGGAGAGCCCCATGGCCATCAGCACGTGGGAGGGATCGAGAGAGGCCGAAGCGCAGGCGCTCCCCGTCGAGGCGGCGATCCCCGCAAGGTCGAGGTCGAGAAGGAGCGTTTCCCCTTCGACGCCGACGAAGCTCATGTTGACGTTGTTGGGCAGCCGCCCCATTCCTTCGGGGCCGTTGAGACGGGCGTAGGGGATGGCTTCGCGAAGGCCGGCGATGAGGCGGTCCCGCAAGGCCGAGAGGCGCTGCCGTTCGGATTCCATCTCGGCCATGGCCAGCTCGGCGGCCTTGCCCATGCCGACAATGAGGGGGACGTTCTCCGTTCCGGCCCGGCGGCCCTTCTCCTGGCCGCCGCCGTGAACGAGGTTCTCCAGGACGACGCCCTTGCGGATGAAGAGCGCTCCCACGCCCTTGGGGCCGTAGAACTTGTGGGCCGCCATGGAAAGAAGGTCGATCTTGAGGGTCTCCACGTCGATGGGCACGTGGGTCACGGCCTGGACCGCATCGGTGTGAAAGAGGATCCCCTTCTCCCGGCAGAGGGCTCCCAGTTCGGCGATGGGCTGGATGGCTCCCACCTCGTTGTTGGCGAACATGACTGAAAGGAGGATCGTATCCTCCCGGAGGGCGGCCCGGACGTCGTCGAGACGGACCCGTCCCTTCGCGTCGACGGGCAGGTAGGTCACGTCGAAGCCGTTCCGCTCCAGGAAGTGTGCCGTCTCGAGGATGGCCTTGTGCTCCACGGCTGTCGTGATGACATGCCGTCCCTTGCGTCGCGGCGCGAAGGCCGCTCCCTTGAGGGCCCAGTTGTCGGCCTCGCTGCCGCTGCCGGTGAAGAAGATCTCCTCCGGCCTGGCGCCGATGGCTGCCGCCACTTGGGCTCTGGCTTCGGCCAGGGCCCGGCGGTTTCCGTCGGAGCGGGAGTAAAGCGACGAGGGGTTCTCAAAGGACTGGCTGAAAAAGGGCACCATCGCCTCGACCACTTCCGGAGCCGTAAAGGTCGTCGCCGCATAATCCATGTAGATCGTCTTCATCTATATCCCTCCCTCGGGATGATTTCCGTCGTTGACGAGATCCTGGAGCGTCGTCGCCGAAAGGACCTGCTCGATGCCTGCCTGAAGCCTTGTCCAGAGTCCGCCGGCAGGGCAGGTCTCGCGCCGTTGGCAGCCCCTGCCGGTATCGCAGTCGGAAAAACGGATGGGGCCGTCAAGAATCTCGACGATCTCGCCGACGGTGATCAAATCGGCCGGCCGGGCCAGACGGTAGCCCCCCTGGACGCCCCGGACGGACTCGATCAGTTCGGACCGGCGCAGGAGGCCCAGCAGCTTTTCCAGGTAGGGCTCGGACAGGGACTGCCTGGCGGCGATCTCCTTAAGGGGGACGGGAAGACCGTCGTCGCACCGGGCCAGATCGATCATTGCCCTCAGGCCGTAGCGTGTCTTCGTCGACAGCTTCATCGTCTCACCTCCTATACCCAACCATTTATGTCGGATTTTGCGCCACCACAATACCTCCCCCGACGGAGTCTGTCAAGGGACGGAGTTCGGTCTTCCTGTCTCCGGCGGCCGTCCTCGAGGCGCCGAAGGCCCTTCGGGTTTAACCCCTGTCGGGCAAGATCCCACGTTTTGGAAGTCTCCCCGAGCCGTGACGGGAAAGGCCCCCGAATCGAACTTCGGGGGCCTTTCCCGTCAATGGAAGACTATCTGCGCGTTCTGGCGCGAGATCAGGGGATCTTGAGGCCCTTGGTTTCTCATGAGACAAAGGAGGATTTCATTGTTCTGAAAGAAGGGGCAAGGGTTTATTTTGGGACGGAGATCTCTTTTGAAGTTTCTTCCTCTGGCTAAAGCTGGCCGACCGATATTGACTCCAATTTCCGTCGGCCAGTTTGATAAAAGGTGTTGTGGTCGCTAGGCTGATTTGTCCTGTTTTTCGGAGAGATCGCAAGTTGCCTTCATCGCCTCCACGTAACCCAGGGCAATTTCCCCCCAGTCTTCGCAGCAGCTGCGGTATTTCTCCCGCTCCTCGTCTCCCCTGTCATCTCGGGATTGTTCTCTCCGGCGGTTCATGGCAGCGCCTCCTCTCGGCTCAGCTCTTTCCTGTTTCTTTACTTATGAATTGGGTGACGGAAAAAGACGATGGTTTTCAGGCGACGTTGCGGATGCGGGCGGCCTTTCCCTCCGATCGGCTCAGGCTGCCCGGCTCGACGAGGCGGAATCCGACGCGGACGCCCAGCAGTCCCAGCAGTTCCTGCTGGCTTCGCCTGGCCAGGAGGGCGGCCGCGTCACGGTTCAGGTGATCGGAGGGTTCGCAGCAGACGGTGAGTTCCTTCAGTCCCTCGCGGTCGCTCACTTCCAGCAGGTAGTGGAGGGAGAGTCCGTCGACGCGGCCCAGGGCCGTTTCGACCTGGGAGGGGTAGACGTTGACGCCGCGGATGATGAGCATGTCGTCGCTGCGGCCCCGGATGCGGGCGATGCGCGTTCCCCCGCGGCCGCAGGCGCAGCGGCCCGGAAGGATGCGGGTGATGTCCCGGGTGCGGTAGCGGAGGAGGGGCATGCCCTCCTTGCCCAGGGTGGTCAGGACCAGCTCCCCCTCTTCTCCTTCGGGGAGGGGTTCGCCCGTCTCGGGGTCGATGATTTCGGCGTGGAAGAGGCCGTCTTCGAGGTGCAGGCCCTGCTGATGGGCGCATTCGACGGCGACGCCGGGGCCCATGACTTCCGAGAGGCCGTAGATGTCGATGGCGGTGATGCCCAGGCGGTTTTCTATCTTGCGGCGAAGCTCTTCCGACCAGGGCTCGGCGCCGAAGATGCCGAGGCGGAGGTTGAGCTTGAGCCCCTTCTCGTCGATGAGGTCGGCCAGATGAAGGGCGTAGGAGGGCGTGCAGGCGATGACCGTCGTGCCCAGGTCCTGCATGAGCAGGAGCTGGCGCTCGGAGAAGCCTCCCGAGGCGGGGATGACCGTGGCTCCCAGGGCCTGGGCCCCGTCGTGGATTCCCAGGCCGCCTGTGAAAAGGCCGTAGCCGAAGGCGATCTGGACGATGTCGTCGGGACGGACGCCGGCCGTGGCCATGCAGTTTTTCACCGCTTCGGCCCAGGCGTCGAGGTCCCTGCGGGTGTAGCCGACGACGGTGGGCTTTCCCGTCGTGCCCGACGAGACGTGGAGGCGGGCCAGCTCGGTGCGGTCGCAGGCAAGCAGCCCGTAGGGGTAGTTGTCGCGGAGATCCTGCTTGACGGTGAAGGGGAAGCGGCGCAGGTCGTCGAGGCTCCGGAAGTCTTCGGGAGTGACGCCCCTGTCGTTCATCCGTTCGCGGTAAAGAGGCACCCGGGCGTGGAGCTTCTCGATGAGGCTGCGAAGTGCGGTCGTTCTTTCCTCTGCGTTCATGTCTTTTCCTCCTCGGCAGTCGGTCAGGCTCGGCCTGGTCAGGATACAAAAAAAGGGCCCTCACCTCGGTGAGGGCCCTTCGCTCGCTGGAGTTCAGCGCGTCTTCACGCCGACCCCGGAGCGGGACCCGCGTTGGTAAAGGAGAACACCATGGAGAAGACGCTGGAACGTGACATTCAAATTCCTCCAGAATACCGTCAGTCTCGGCACCAGGGCCGGAACGGATTGGAAAGTTTATAGCACGGCCTGTCCGCTGCGGTCAAGGGCCAATTTTGTTCCTCTCCCCTTGTGGACTCTCCCTACGGGCAGTATATTAAATGTAATCCTCATGTCCCGAAGCCTTCCCAGAACCGCGAAAGGAGAGATTGTGATGAAAGGCTGTCTAGCAGCTCTCCTCTGCCTTTGCTGTCTTTTTGCCGTCCCGGCCTCGGCCCAGACGGTGCGGGTGGGAACGGAGAGCACCTACCCCCCCTACGAGTTCCGCGACGCGTCGGGAGCCCTCGTCGGCTTCGACATCGATCTCGTCAAGCTCCTGGCCGATCGGCTGGACTGGAAGATCCGGTGGGTCGAGATGCCCTTCGATGCCCTCATTCCCGCCCTGGAAGAGGGAGAGATCGACCTCATCGCCGCCTGTCTGAGCTGCACGCCGGAGCGGGCCGCCCGGGTGGCCTTTTCTGATCCCTATGAGATCACGCCGAGCACCTTCGTCGTCGGGGACGGTTTTTTCCCGACCGGCCCGGCGTCGCTCAAGGGGAAGGTCGTGGCCGTTCAGCCGGGAACGGCTGAGGATCGCTACATCCGTGATCTCGGCACCCCACTGCGGGCCCCCTATGACCGTCTCGACGAGGCCTTTGCCGCTCTCGCCGCGGGAACGGTCGACGCCGTCTTCGTCGATGATCCCGTGGCGCGGAGCTACATCAAGAACTGGAAGGACCCGAACACCTTCCGCCGTGCCTTCAGCCTCAAGCTCGTCGGCGCCGAGAAGGCCCTTGCCGTGAAAAAGAGCGCCGGTGACTTCATCGACGACATCAACAGGGTCCTCCTGCTTCTGCGGGAGGACGGGAGCCTTGCCGAGCTGGAGAGGCGCTGGAAACGATGAAGTTCTCCTCTTTCTTTTGATTTCATTTCCCATCTGGTTTATCATGAGGACAGGATAGTTCGAGATAGCGAACTGGAAGGAGGTCTTTAGGGATGTATCACGAACCGGTAACGGAACTGACCCCGGAGGCGCGCGACATCGTTCGCGCCCTGAACAGCCTCAAGGAGGAAATCGAGGCCGTCGATTGGTACCATCAGCGCATGGTCGCCAGCAAGGACGAATCCATCAAGGCCATCCTGAAACACAACCGCGACGAAGAGATCGAGCACGCCTGCATGATGATCGAATGGCTCCGCCGCGTTATGCCCGAGTTTGACGAAGAACTCCGGACCTACCTCTTTACCGACGCCCCCATCACCGAAGTCGAGGAGGGCGGCGGCGAGGGCGGAAGCGTCTCGTCGTCAGGCGGACGCGGTCTCGGTATCGGCAAGCTGGGCCGGTAGGTTTTTCCCCGAAGGGAGGCATCGATTCCATGGACATTCTTAAGCGTTCACTGGCTCCGATCTCCGCCGCAGCCTGGGCGGAAATCGACGAACAGGCCGTCAGGGCCCTCAAGGCCCATCTCTCGGGGCGCCGCTTCGTCGACGTCACCGGCCCCTTGGGTTGGGACTACGCCGCCGTTCCCCTGGGCAGACTGAACCTGCCTGAGGGAAGCTGCGACAAGGAGGACGTCTGCTTCGGCGTCCACGCCGTTCAGCCCCTCGTCGAGGCCCGGGTCAGCTTCGAGCTCGATCGCTGGGAGCTCGACAACATCGAACGGGGGGCCAAGGACCCAGAGCTGGCCCCCGTCGTCGAGGCGGCGAAGAAGATGGCCCGCTTCGAGGAGAAGGCCATCTACGAGGGCTTCGAGAAGGGGTGCATCGTCGGCCTCGTCGAGGCCGGCGAAGAGCGGGCCATGGACCTCTGCTGCGATTCGGGAGCGGAGATCCTGTCGACTCTGGCCAAAGCCGTCCGTCGTCTCCAGGACGAGGCCGTCGAGGGGCCCTACGCCCTCGTCGCCGGGCCGGCCCTCTGGGACGTTCTCCAGACCCGCTCGGAGGGCTACCCCCTGCGCAAGCGCGTCGAATCCCTCGTCGACGAGATCATTCTGGCTCCCCACTTCGAAGGGGCTCTCGTCGTCTCCCTCCGGGGCGGCGATTTCGAGCTCGTCGTCGGTCAGGATTACTCCATCGGCTTCGAGGAGGCGAGTAACGGCAAGGTCCGTTTCTTCCTCTCCGAATCCTTCACCTTCCGGGTCATCGACCCGGCCGCCGTCGTCCCCCTCAAGCTCGCCTAGGGCGGCCCGGACGGAGTAGCGACATCAAAGGGGGCTGCGCCTGAGGGCGCAGCCCCCTTTGATGTCGTGCAGCATGAAATAAGGGAACCTGATAGAACAGATAAAAAACAAAAGGAGAGGAAGGGTTCGGCAAAATCAAAAATCGTCGGTCCGGATGAGAGACACATGAATGCCATGAGGAGGGATCGCTGAAAGATGAAAAACAAGAAAGTTGCCCGTTCCGTTCGTCGCCTGGCACTGGCCTTTCTTCTGGTTGCCCTCGTCGTTGCCCAGGCCTTCGGTTGCACGTCGGTCTTCGTCGGGAAAGAGGCCTCGGCGACGGGAAATGTCCTCATCGCCCGCAACGAAGACTACAGAGCAGGCTGGGCCAAACATTTCATCATCAACGAAGCAGTCGACGTCGCCAGCGGTGACGTCCAGGAGTTCTGGAGCGGCATGACTCTAGGCTACCCCGAAGGCATGACGCGGACGCTGAAGTATTTTTCCGTTCCCGATTGGGTCTATGACGTCGACGAGGAATGGGTTCCCATGGACGAGGTGGGCATCAATGAGGCCGGTGTGGCCGTCTCGGCGACGGAGACACAGCGTCAGAATGAGGCGGCGGCGGCCATTAATCCTGAAGACGGCTTCATCGAGGAAGCCCAGATTCCGTCCATCATCCTCCCTCGGGCCCGAACGGCCCGTGAGGGCGTGGAGATTTTCGGAGCCGCCATGGATGCCTTCGGAGCCATGGAGTCAGGCGGTTTCGCCATCGCCGACAAGGACGAAGTCTGGTACATCGAGTACTCGGGCCATCTCTGGGCGGCGGCGAGGATTCCCGATGACAGCTACATCATCGTCCCCAACGAGAACGTTCTTTCCAATTACAATCCCTTCGACGAAGAAAACTTCATGGGATCGG
This sequence comes from Synergistaceae bacterium, assembly GCA_016756725.1. GTDB lineage: Bacteria > Synergistota > Synergistia > Synergistales > Aminithiophilaceae > Aminithiophilus. Next base: position 711,560 of record JAESII010000004.1, read on the forward strand.
ACAACATCCTCGCTTTGGCGCGGGAGCATGAACTTCTCTCAGCAAGCCAGATGACCGACGAGTTTGTCCGGGTTTACGGCTTCAATTTCGCCAAGGCCTACGGCCAGATCGGCGATTTCTCAGGCAACGGGGTCCGAGTCTGGTGGGGCCACCGACATTTCACTCCCTCTCTTGTCCAGAGGCCTGAGCTGGAGCAGTACCCCTTCTTGATGCAGCCTGACGAGAAAATCACGAAAAAGGCCATCATGGATTTTCTTCAATCCGCCAACTATGACGACACGGTCTATGAAAACTCCAATCCCGGCGTGAGGGACATCGCCCGTCCTATCGCCGTCCGGTCAACGTTGGAATCTCATGTCGTCGAGATGGGGGAGGATGACGAGACGCCTGGAGCCATCGGCAATGTCCTCTGGCTGGCCATGGGCAATTCCCACGGAAGCGTCTACCTTCCTTTCTGTGCCGGAATCACGGAAATCCCCGAGCCCTACAGCAGAGGAACGGACGAGAGGGACGATGATTCCGCCTTTTGGACCTTCTATGGCCCTGTCGCTGACGCCCAGGCCTATGACGATGAACATGGGACACGACTGTGGCAGGCTCTCCAGGATTACTGGAGCCCCTATCAGGAGGCCCTGATCGCGTCTCATGCCGATTTCGTCGCTTCTGCCCGGGCAAAATGGCGGGGGCTTCAGTCCTCGGCCGATTCTTCGGAGCTCGCGGCCTACCTGAATGGCCAGGGACGGGTCTTCTTCGAGGCCGCTGCCGAGACTGCGGCCGATCTCGGCGAGGCTCTGGCCGAGGCGATTGCCGAAGGTGAAGGGGCATCGATCGATTTCGCCCCGGCCTATCGAGAGGGAGATGCCCCCCTGGCCGAGGACGTGGAAGGTTACGTCCCCACAGGCGGATCCTCCGGAGGCTGTGCTGCGGGAGCCTTTGCTCCGGCGACATTGCTTCTGCTCCTTCCCCTGGCCTTCGCTTTCCGCCGCCGCTAGAGGAGAAACCGGCGACGCAGGAAGGGCCGGTCCCTAGGGACCGGCCCTTCCTGCGTCCTCTGTCGTCGTCAGACTTCCTTGAGCAGGGCCCGGGCGGCGATCTGAACGGGGTCCCAGACGGGAGAGAAGGGCGGCGCGTAGCTGAGGTCCATGTCGACCAGATCCTGGACGGTCTTCTGGCCGTGGAGGCAGGCGGCGAGGACATCGATGCGCTTGGCTGCCCCTTCGACGCCGACGATCTGTCCGCCCAGGAGACGGCCTGTCCCGTTTTCGGCCAGGAGCTTGACGTGGATCCTGCCGGCGCCGGGGTAGTAGCCGGCCCTGGTGCGGGTCTTGATCGTGGCGGCGCTGTAGTCGAGGTCGAGCTTTTTCGCTTCCGCCTCGAGGAGCCCCGTCCGGGCCACCTCGTACTTGCAGATCTTGCTCACCGCCGTGCCGACGACTCCGGGGAACCGGGCCGACTTGCCGGCCAGATTGATGCCGGCGACGCGGCCCATCTTGTTGGCCACCGTCCCCAGGGCGACGTGGAAGGGCTGGCGGCTCACGAGATGGAAGGTCTCGGCGCAGTCGCCGGCGGCCCAGACCGACGGCGTCGGCGTGGCCATCCTGTCGTCGACGCGGATGGCGTCGCGGACGCCCAGGGCCAGCCCCGCCTCGGCGGCCAGGGCCGTGTTGGGCCGGACGCCGAGGCCGAGGACGACGAGGTCGGTCTCGATCTCCCCCTTGTCGGTGACGACAGCCCGGATCTTCCCTCCGGCCGTCTCGACGGCCTGAAGGGTCTCACCGAGCCTCAAGTCGATCCCCACGTCGCTGATGGCGTCTCCGACGAGGGCCCCCATGTCGGGGTCGAGGGTGCCCATGACCTGGGGGGCCCGTTCGACGAGGGTGACTTTGAGGCCACGGTGGCAGTTGAGGGCCTCGGCGATCTCCAGGCCGATGTAGCCGCCTCCGACGACGATGGCCCGGGTGGGACGTCTTTCCCGGAGAAACCGCTCGAGGGCGATGCCGCTTTCAAGGGTGTTGACGCCGAAGACGCCGTCGCTGTCGATGCCGGGCACGTCCGGTTTGAAGGGAAGGGCCCCCGTGGCGATGAGCAGATCGTCGAACTCCATGGAGTAGCTCCGCCCCTCGCGATGGTCGGTGATCTGGACCGTCTTTCCACGGCAGTCGACGGCCATCACTTCCTGAAGGGTTCGGGCGTCGATGTCGTATTTCTCCCGGAAGGTCTCGGGCGTGCGGGCGATGAGCTGTTCCGGCTTTTCGATGAGGCCTGCCACGAAATAGGGGATCCCGCAGGCCGCGTAGGAGGTGTGGGGCCCCTTTTCGAAGACGACGATCTCCCTATCCCTGTCAAGGCGCCTCAGCTGAGAGGCCGCACTCATGCCGGCGGCGTCGCCGCCGACGACGATCAGTCGCTTCCTGGCCATGACCGGTCACCTTCTTTCTGCAACATATTTAATTCATTTTAAGGAAATCGGCGCCCTTTGTCCACGGGGGTGGGTGGTTCCCGCAGGTGACGAATCCGTTGTTCCACCGAGGACGGAACCGGTCGTTCCTTTTACACTATCCTCATCCTGTTAGGACAAGGCAGGCAACCTCCTCTCTACTGGAACACGGGGGCCCCGATCGCCACGGGGTCCCCGTGTGTTTTTTGTGCTAAGATTGCGTGGTCAAGGGGTGACTTTTGGATCTGTTCCAATTCTCAGGCTTTCGGCAAAAAAGATAAGGCAGGTGAAAGCCATGGAAAAGAAGAAAAAACGCTTTCTGATTCTCGGCTCCGTCGTCGGTCTCCTTCTCCTGGCCTTTGTCGTCCTCTCCCAGGTGGACGTCGCCACCGACCTGATCGCCCGCAAGGTCTCCGAGGCCGTCCTTGAGGCGACGGGACTTGCCCTGTCCCTCGGTGACGTCAAGGGCAACCCCGTCTCGGGCTACCGCTTTTCCGATCTTGCCCTCCGCGACTCGGGAGGTGCCGATCTTCTGGCCGTCGAGACGATCGAGGCCTCCGTCGCCCTTTCCTCGCTCCTGTCGGGCAAGCCCGCCCTGGAGGAGATCGTCGTCGAGGGTCTCAGCGGCGACGTCGGCCGCCTCCTGGCAGCGATGCCTTCCTCGGAGGGTCCTCCCGCTCTGGAGGTCTTCCTGGAGCAGATCCGGGAGACGGGGCGTTTCGACGTTCCCCTGAGACGGCTGCGGCTTAAGGAACTCGCCCTCACGACGCCTGGAGGCGACGTCGACGTTGCCTCGTCGCGGACGACCTTCGGCGGAGACTCGATCGTCACCGATCTCGATCTCGCCTTTCGGGGACTGCCCGTCAGGGGTGACGTGAACCTCGATTTTTCGCGGAAGGCCCTGGACCTGAAGGGCCTGGACCTCTCCGTCGGCAAGGGCCGAGTCACCGCCAAGGGGCGCATCGACCCCGAACTGGACGGCACGGCTGAGCTGAAGGGGTTCGATCTGGCCGAGCTGATCGAGCTCTGGCCGGAGATGGCCGATCAGGGGTTCGCCGGCATCTTCGGCGCCACCGTCAGGGCCTCCGGACAGTGGCACACCCCCCGTCTTGCGGGCGAACTCACCTTCGACGGAGGCCGCGTCGCGGCCATTCCCTTCGATGTGGCCCGCACCTCCTGGAGTTATGACGTGAAGAGCCTGAGCCTTCCCGACGTGAAGGCCCGCCTGGCCGGCATCCCCCTGGCGGGAAAGATGAGCTTCGGGTTCAGCCAGCTCCCGCCCGATATCGACATCAGCATCTCTGCCCGTGACGTGGCTGTGGCCACGCTGGCCGAGAGTGTCCCCGCCCTCAAGGGAGCGACGGGGACGATTGAGGCCGTCACCGTCAACCTGGGCGGCCGCAGCGACGCCATCAGGGGCAAGGCCTTTGTCCGGGCGCCCCGATTCTCCTATGAGGGGCAGTCGGTGGAGGCCATCTCGGCGGAGATGAACTTCACCCCCGACGGCCGGGCCAAGCTCACCGGCGGCGCCCGGTGGATGGACATCCCCGTCACCGTCGAGGGCGATCTCGTCTATGCGCCGGACATCCGCTTCTCCTTCGTCGGCAAGGTCGTCGACCTCGATCTGGCCAGACTGGGTGATCTCCACGAGGGGCTGAGGGAGCTCAAGCCCCAGGGAAGGGCCAACGTCAACGCCCGCGTCCAGGGCACCCCCGCCGACTATGCCGTCACGGCTACGGCCGATTCGGCCCGGGCCCGCCTTCAGGGCGAGCTCTTCGAGAACAGCCGCGTCGAGATCGCCTACGGGCCTTCCGGCCTGGACGTCAAATCCTTCAGGTCCCGATGGGGACAGGCAGCCCTCTCCGGATCGGGCCGGGTGACGGCCATCGCCGAGGGCAAGCCCCGGCTTTCCCTCTCCGGGAAGGTGGAGAATCTCGATCTGGCCTCGCTGGCAGCCTTCGCTCCCGCCCTGGCCGAACAGAAGCCCTCGGGCCGGGTCTCTCTCGACTGGAAGGCCGAAGGCGACGCCGCGTCGCCGACGGTCACCGTCTCGGCCGCCTCGGAACGGCTCGCCCTCGCTCCGGTCAGCGCCGAAGGGGTGACCGCCTCGGGGAGCTTCAATCCCGGGGGCCAGGCCCTGCTCGCCTCGCCCCTCCAGATGGCGGCCAGAAAGCTCACCGCCGCCGGAGCCGTCTTCGAGGAGGCCCGGGCCTCACTGCTCATGGAAGGCCCCCTGGTGAGGCTCTCCGACGTGGCAGCCCGCCTGGGGGGCGGCAGCGTGACGGCTACGGGCACGATCGACACGGGCAAGACCCCTCAGGTTCTGGACCTCAAGGGCGACGTGAAGGATGTCGACCTCGCCAGGGCTCTGGCCAAGGACCTCGTTCCCGTCGATCTCGGCGGAAAGGTCACCGCCTCCTTCGCCCTGACGGGGACTACCGAGGCCCCGGCCTTCTCCCTTCAGGCCTCTTCTCCGGCCCTCACCGTCGAGGGGCTGGCCGTCGACGCCGTTCAGATCGACGTCGCCGGAACCCCGGCGGCGATCACCGTCAAGCGGGCTGAAGCCGTCGTCGGAGGGGCCCCCTTCACGGCCACCGGTGATGTTGCCCTCGGCGACGACATCAAGGCCAACTTCGCCGCCTCGGCGTCGGCCATCGATCTGGCGACGGTGACGGCCAAGCTGCCTCAGGCCGCCGACCTGGCCCTGACGGGCAAGGCGGACTTCTCCCTTTCCGGTTCCTACCGATCCGGCCAGGCCTCGGGCAGTGGCAGCCTCTCGTCGTCCAATCTCAGCGTCCGCGGCGTGGCCGTCGAGAACCTTCAGGTTCCCGTCGTCCTCGATCAGGAAAGCGTCCGGATCGAAGGCGCCTCGGCCCGCATCGCCGGCGGCGAGGCTCAGGCCAAGGCGTCGCTGCTTTTGGAGCGCATGACCTGGACGGCCGAAGTCTCGGTGAAGGGTTCGGAACTGAAGAGCCTGACGACGGCTCTTGCCGAGGGCAAGGGCAGCCTCAGCGGGCCGACGGATGCCACCTTCAAGGGCAACGGCAACGTCCGTTTCGGCACGATCCTGGGCAGCGGCACCGTCTCCGTCGGCGAGGGCCAGCTCGAGGGCTTCCGCTCCGCCGAGCTGCTGGCCAAGGTCCACGGCTCCTCCAGCTTCGGCTACCGCTCCATCCTGGCCAGCTACACCGTCGACAGCTCGGTCCTCCAGCTTCTCCCGGGCACCCGCGTCCTGGCCCGGCCCGACGACAACCTCTACCGCAACGTCGAGGTCGAAGGCACCGTCGGCTTCGACAAGTCCCTCGACCTGGCCGTCCAGGGCAACGTCAACGTCCAGGCCCTCAACGCCTTCCTCGGCGGCATCGAGGGGCTCCTCACCAGCGGAGGGCAGACGCCGGAGGCCCTCCTTCGCGGGCTTTTCCAGGGCGTCACGGGAAGCGGTTCCCAGAGGGACTTCCGCAACGTCAGCCTCAACCTGGGCGGAACGACGGAGGCCCCCAAGATCTCCAACCTCAAGATCGAACAGCCTCTGGAGCCGAAGGGGGAGGCCCCGGCCCAGGGCAAGGATGTCCAGGCCGCGCCGGAGCGAACCCAACCCACCGAGCCGGGCCAGATCCTGCAGCAGGAGATCCTCAAGCAGATCTTCGGCAATTAGGGATCCGGTCCCGTTGTTTCCGGACCGAATGAACAAGGAGGGGCGCATCGGGCGCCCCTCCTTGTTCATTCGAGCAGGTCAGGCCGGGCCGCTCCGGCGATGTCGGGCAGGTCGTCGAGGATCTTCTGTCCCAGAAGGAAGCGGGCCGTCTCGTCCAGGCTGGACAGGATGACCTCATCGAGGCGGATCCGGTACTGGTGGCGCTTCATGGCCTCCCGGGCGACCTTCGGAGAGAGGCCCGTCTCCTCGGCCATCATGGCCGCCGCCTCGTCGGGATGATCGGCGGCGTAGCGCTCGGCCCGTCTCAGCGCTCTCAGGAAGGAGCGGATCTCCTTCTCCCGTCCGGCGAGCCGTCGCTGATCGGCGACGATGAGGATGGGGTATTCGTTGCCGAGTCCTCCCAGGGTCATCAGTTCACGGGCTCCTTTCCTTTCGGCTGCTGACGGCGTGGGCTCGCTGGCGACGAATCCGTCGAGCGACCGGGCCAGGAGGGCGTCGACCATGCCATGGCAGGGGGGTCGAGGTCGATGATGTCGATCTCCTCAGGGGCGATGGCCGCCCTGTCCAGGGCGGCCAAAAGCCCCCCGTAGGTGGAGGTGCCTTTTTTCACCCCCAGCCGCTTTCCCTTCAGATCGTCGAGGGCCCTGATCGCTGAATCGTCGCGGACCATGACGCGGTGGCGATTCTCCCCCGTGGCGTTGCTGGCGACGATCACGAAGGCATCATTGCGGGCGATGGCGATGACGGCGGCCGTATCCCCCATGGTGGCGATGTCGGCGGCACCGGAATAGAGGGCCTCGGCGCAGGCCGGACCGCTGGTGAAGCGCAGCGGTTCCACCGAAAGACCTTCGTCGTCGAAAAAGCCCATCCTTGTGGCCACGATGGGAATCACCTCGCCGATGCGGTCCTGGAAGGCGAAGCGGATCACCTTCGGGGGTGTTGCCTTTCCGGTCCCGGCCAGACCCGGGATGAACAGCAAGGCCGCCAGGAGCGACAGTAGGGGAAGAACGGGACCTTTTCTCATGGACGAAATCCTCCTTCGAGGTGAGGTGAATGACGAAAGGTCGCGCAGCAAAGCGGCTCCGGGAAGCCGCCGCGCAGGGCCTCTTTCGTGGCCAGAAATTCTTCGGACCGGCGGTTACGGGGGCGCTTCAGGGGGACGGGCACGGTTCTGGCCCTGCCCGGGGAGGGTCCCAGGAGAAGGACCCTGTCGGCGAGGTAGGCCGCCTCCTCCACGCTGTGGGTGACGTAGATCACCGTCGTCCTTCGGGCCGCCCAGAGGCGCAGAAGCTCCTCCTGAAGCCTCTCTCTCGTGTCGACGTCGAGGGAGCTGAAGGGTTCGTCCATGAGGAGCGCCTTCGGCTTCAAGGCGAGCACCCGGGCCAGAGAGACTCTCTGACTCATTCCGCCCGAGAGGGCGTGGGGGTACTTGGCGCCGTCCTCTTCGGTCAGCCCCATGATCGCGAGATAGCGGGAGACCTTTTCGTCGAGGTTTTTTCCCTTCAGGCCCTGCAGCTTCAGGCCGAAGGCGATATTCCGGGAGACCGTCAGCCAGGGGAAGAGGACGGCATCCTGAAAGACGACGGCCCGCTCCGGTGCGGGACGGTCGATTTCGGTCCCGTTGAAGAGAACCCGCCCCCTCGTCGGTGCCGTGAAGCCGGCGATCAGGTTCAGCAGCGTCGTCTTGCCGCAGCCGCTCGGCCCCAGGATGGCCAGGAATTCCCCTTCCGAAACGGTCAGGTTCAAGTCGGAGAGGACCGGTTCGCTCCTTCCATCGTCAAGGGGGAAGGACTTGAAGACCCTCTCGAGGACGATCATCCCTTTTCGCTGACCGGTGCCCAGCGGTCAAGGGTTCCTCTCTCGAGGCGGCGGATCAGGACCCGCTCGAAAAAGAACCCGATGAGGCAGATGGCGGCGATGCAGGCGAAGGAGGAGGCGTAATCGAGGGTCCACCGTGCCTGGATGAGGGAGTAGCCCAGCCCCGTGCCGCTGCCGACGACCATTTCGGCGGCCACGAGGACGCGCCAGCTTGTGCCCAGGCCGATCCGCAGTCCGCTCAGGATGGATGGCAGGGTGGCGGGCAGGAAGACGTGAAAAAAAAGGGTTCCTTCGCCGGCGCCGAGCATCTGGGCGGCGCGGAGGAGGCGGGTGTCGACGTTTTTCGCTCCTCCCAGGACGCTGACGGCGATGGGTGCGAAGGCCGAGACGGCGATCATGAAAAGGGTAGCCCTCTCGCCGATGCCGAAAAGGAGGATGGCCACGGGCACCCAGGCGAGACCGGGAATCAGCAGAAGGAATTGGGGTATCTCCGAGGTGGCCCGTTCCAGTGCCCTGACCCGTCCGGCGGCAAGACCGTAGAGGACCCCTGACGCTGCGGCGACGGCAAAACCGGTGGCCCAGCGTCTGAGGCTGCTGAAAAGATGGACGTAGAGGGAGTGGCCGGCGAGATTCTTCCCGGCCAGCAGTTCCAGAAGGCGCAGGAAGGTCTCCTCCGGCGTCGGGAAGGGGACGCCGCGGAAAAGGAGAACGCCCTCGGCGGCGAGGCGCCAAGCCGTCAGAAGAAGGACGATGGAGAGGGTCGACTTCGGCATTTTTCGAAAAAGACCGGTCATGGCGTCCCAGAGGCGCCACGACGGTCCTGGGAGAGGGAAAGGGAGGGCACGGGCTGATCCGGCAGGCTCCGGGAAGCCTCATCGAAAAAGCCCTCGATCAGCCTGGCATGGGTCGTCAGCGTGTCGATCCAGTTTCTCAGGCACCCTTCGCCTTCCTCGGTGAGCGAGTAGAGGCGTTTGGGGAGTCCCCTCTCCGGCTGGTCCCACTGGGAACGCAACATGCCGCGCTCTTCCAGGGCGGCGAGATGACGGTAAAGTCCCGTCGGATTGAGGCCGATGCCGAGGCCCTCATGGTGGGCCTTGAGGGTCCTCGCCAGATCGTAGCCGTGCGTTGGCCCCTCGCGGAGGAGGGTGAGGAGAATCCAGGGCGCCACGAGGCTGGTCATGCTTTTGCCCGTGCAGGGACAGTTCTCGAATTCTGCGGTCATCGCCGACTACTCCTCAAGGTAGGATAGTCTACATTGTAGAGTAGCCTTGAGGCCAGATCAAGGACGTCGGCTCGAAAGAAGGGCCTCGGCGACGCGCCTCAGGTTCTCGTCCCAGTCCTCGGCGAGGGGGTCGAGAGTCTCCACGCCGGCTCCGGCGGCCCGGGCCAGGGTTTCCGCCGCCTTTCGGGAGAACTGGGGCTGGACGAAGATGACGGCGATCTTCTCTCTTCTGACCTCGTCGATGAGGGCTGCCAGCTCGCCGGCCTTGGGTTCCTTGCCCTCCACTTCGACGGCCCTCTGGATCAGGCCGTAATCGTCGGCGAAATAGCCCCAGGAGGGATGAAAGACCATGAAGGAACTCCCCTCCAGCGGCCGGAGCCGCTCCATCAGCTCCAGATCGAGGGCGACGACGTCCCGGGCGAAGCGGCGGTAGTTCTCTCGGTAGGTGGCGGCACCCTCGGGGTCGGCCGAGACGAGGGCTCGGAGGATGTTCCGCCCTTGAGTCAGCACGGCCCGGGGCGAGAGCCAGACATGGGGGTCGAGGCCGCTCCGCTTTGTCATTTCATGGCCCTGGTCATGGTCGTGACGATGGGAGGCCATGGCCCGTCTTTCGATGCCTTCTTCGGTGGCGATGATCGCCATGGACCGGTTGGCTGCACCGAGGCGGTCAAGCCAGGCTTCCTCGAAGGGCACGCCGACGGCGAAGTAGAGCCTTGCCCGGGCAAGCTCCCCCATCTGCTGCGGTCGCGGCTCGTAGGTGGCCGGGCTCGCTCCGGGCGGCACCATGACGGAGACGGCGACCCTCTCGCCGCCGATGGCCTCGACGAAAAACTTCTGGGGCAGGACGCTGACGAAGACGGCAAGGGGTTCCGACCGAGCCGGAACGGCAAAGGCCGTCAGGACAGCCATCACGATGAGGACGAACAGGTTGCGCTTCACGGGCCTCTCCTCCTTCTTGCGAAGCTTTTGCATCTAGAGTGTATCTTTCCCGCAGTCTTTTGAAAAGGGGGCCTCGGGCCGGGCTATAATGGGGCATGGCCTCAGCGGCTCGTGAAAGGACAAGGGAGGTGGAGCGATGAAGGGATTTCGGATCGGCCACGCTCATGACAAGGATGCCGCCACGGGCGTCACCGTCGTCCTCTGCGAAGAGGGGGCCGTCACCGGCGTCGACGTCCGAGGCGGCGCTCCGGCCACGCGGGAGACGGACCTTCTCGACCCCGTCAACATGGTGGAACGGATTCACGGCCTCTTCCTTGCCGGAGGGAGCGCTTTCGGTCTCGACGCGGCCTCGGGTGTCATGACCTATCTCGAGGACCGGGGCGTCGGTTTCGATGTCCAGGTCACGACAGTGCCCATCGTCTGCGGTGCCGCTCTCTTCGACCTCACCGTCGGCGACTGCCGGGTCAGGCCTGACCGGGCCATGGGCCATCAGGCCTGCCTCAACGCCCGTGAGGACGATCCCGACGAAGGGTGCGTCGGGGCCGGGGCGGGAGCGTCCATCGGCAAGCTCCTGGGCATGGACCGGGCCATGAAAAGCGGGATCGGCTGGTCTTTCCTGAAGGAGGGAGATCTTGAGGTGGCCGCTCTCGTCGCCGTCAACTGCCTCGGTGACGTCTTCGACCCCCGGCGGGGGCGGCTCATCGCCGGTCTGAGAGACGCCTCCGGCCAGGGGCTGGCCGACACGGAGGCGACCATGAGGAGCCGCTGGCGGGAGAGGCGAAACCTCTTCAGCGGCAACACCACCCTCGGCGTCGTCCTCACCAACGGCGACTTCGGCAAGGCCCAGATGAACAAACTGGCCTCCATGGCTCACGACGGCTATGGGCGGACCCTGAGGCCCGCCCATTCCATGTTCGACGGCGACACGATCTTCGCCCTCTCCTGTCCTGCCGTAGCGGCCGATCTGAGCGTCGTCGCCGTCATGGCCGTCTCGGCCGTCGAGGGAGCCGTCGTCAACGCCGTCGTCAGCGCCAGCTCCTTCGGCGATTTGCCTGCCTGGAGCGACCTCTTCGGCTAGTCCGCTGCCTTTCCGGGACGGGCTGCGCTCTCCCCGGCCAGGGGAAGGGCCGGAAGCCCCCGTCCCCGCCACCCGATGAGATCGAGCTGGCCGTCGTCCTTCTCCACCAGGGCCGAACAGTGGTGGATCCAGTCGCCGCAGTTGAAGTAGGAGAGGCCGTCCAGCCGCCTCAGGCCGGGGTGGTGAAGGTGGCCGCAGATGACCCCTTCCAGCTTGAGGGCCTTGGCGGCCCGCAGAAGGGAGTCTTCGAAGCCCGTTACCGATCCCGTGATCTCCTTGACCTTCTTCAGGAAGGAGGCCAGATAGCGCCGCCTCAGCCCCGCGAGGCGGCGCAGCCTGTTGTGGCAGGCGTCGAACCACATGACGGCCTCGAAGGCCTTGGCGCCCAGCCTGGCCAGCCGCCTCCGTCCCTCCTGGAAGATGTCGAACTCATCGCCGTGGACGACGAGAAAGCGCCTGCCGTCGGCCGTCTCGTGGATGGCGCGTCGGCAGACGTCGACGCCTTCGATGGGGCCTTCGACGTTGCCGTCGGGCGGGCCGTCGTGATTTCCCTGGAGGTAGACGACGCGGTTTTGGGCGGCCATGGCCGTGATCAGCTGGAGGATTCTCAGGTGGGAGGGCGGCAGAAAGCGCCGCGACCCCATCGCCCAGTCGTCGACGATGTCGCCGGCCAGGTAGAGGGTGCGGCACTGGACCTGTTCGAGAAAGGAGGCCAAGGCTTCGGCCTGGCTCCAGCGAAAGCCCAGGTGAAGGTCGGAAATAAAGACGGTTCTGTAGGAAAGTGTCATTCGTTCCCCCCTAGGGTCTGTCCATTTGCGGAAACTCCAAGAGCATAAGGGCTTCGCCCCTTTTTGGCCAGACCTTCGGTCAGAGAGAAAGGGCTATTGACATTAACTATATATTAATATATAAATAAATGCACATGCGATTCGGTTCGCCCTGCCCTGATGACGAGAGACGAGAGCAAGAGAAAGGTGAGGGGGAGGCCTGATGGGAAGAGCAGTTCTGCGGTTCTGCTGCTGTTGTGTCGTCCTTTTTCTGCTGGCCCGAGGGGCCTGTGCCGAACGGTATCTGGTCCTGGGCCAGCCGGGAGAGGGGGTGTCGGCCCTGCCTCTGGCCGGGGATCGCCATCGTCCCCGTCAAGGTGGCCGACGAGACGGCGTCGTCGACACTGGAGACCTTCGCCGCCGCCTTCAACGGCATTCTTGCCCGGGCCATCGATCCCGACGACGCCTTTCACGGAAGGCGACTCGTCTTCAACGTCAGCTACAGCGTCACCTCCCGCGATGGCGCCGGTGAGACCCCCCGGTACGGCCCCCGCCGGGTGGTCCCGAGCGGGAATTGGAGGAGCCGAGGCCTGGCTGGCCCGGGTCCTCTCGTCTTTTGCGTGCCGCTTTTTGTCTTCAGGCGGAGAGGAGCAGGGCGCCGATGACGACGCAGGCGATGCCGATTCCCTTGCGGAGGGAGAAGGCCTCGCCGAGGACGATGACGGCAAAGAGGGCGGCCAGGAAGGGACGGAGGGAGGCGACGCAGGTCGCCACGTCGACGGTGACGTAGTTCATGCTGGAGGTGAAGAGGAGATTCCCCGCCGTCAGGCCCAGGACGCCGGAGAGGAGGATTTCGAAAAGACTCCTGCCCCGGATGCGGGAAAGGGGCTGTTTCCGCCTTTCGGCGACGGCGTAGAGGAGCCAGGATCCGGCCGTGATGGCCACGGAGCGCCACCATTCGAGACGGGCCACGGCAATCTCGGCCATGAGCATGCGGTTGGTGATGATGCCGAAACTCCAGCAGAAGATCGTCCCCAGGGCGAAGAGAATGCCCGGGATAAGGGCCTTCCGGGGAGAGCCCTCCTCTTGAAGGCGCAGCGTCAGGATGACCAGGCCGGCGACGATAAGGGTCGTCGCCACGAAGACGGCGGGCTTGAAGGGCTGCCCCAGAAAGATCCAGGAGGCCGGAACGGCCACGAGAGGATAGGCCGAGGTGAAGGGGACGCCGATGGAGACGCCCAGCCGGGGAAGGGCCAGGAAGTAGAGAAGATCGCCCAGGACGAGCCAGACGACGGCGGTGAGGAAGATCGCTCCCAGCAGGGGAAGGGGAGGAAGGGCGAAGGCCGAGGGGCCTTCGGTGACGGCGAGAAAGAACGCGGCGCTGGCCAGATAGCCGACGGTTCTGACGGCGCCCAGTTCCAGCGAGGAGACCCGGTCCAGGGAGCGGCGGTAGAGGACGGGAGCCAGGGCCCAGATGGCGGCCGAAGCCAGGGCGAGGGCGACGCCCCAGGCAAAGGAAAGAGTCACGGCGAGGACCTCCTGAAGTTGAAAGTGTGGGGCCCTCCTATCCTAATCCTCAGGAGGCGCCGGGGAAAGCATCCCCGGCGCCTCCCTTTTGCTCGGATCCTTCCGTCAGGGGGTGGTGCAGTCGCAGGGCTCCCCCAGGAGGTGGAGGAGGGCGTGAGGGGCGTCGTCGAGGGGGAGGTCGGCCTCCTCGTCGCCGAGGCGGACTTTGGCCCGAGCACCGTCGCCTTCGTCGGTGACGGCGATGCGGATCGGCAGGGCGAGCCCTTCAAAATCGGCCTCGCGGACGGCGGTCTTGGCGAAGCGGTCGTCGTGGAGAACGGCGAATCCGGCCTCGGTCAGGCTTTCCTCAAGGGATTCGGCGGCACGGGCCGAAGGGCTTTCCGGCTCGCCCCAGGGGGTGACGAGAATCTGGAAGGGCGCCAGGTCCAGAGGGAGCCAGGGGCTCTGTCCGTCGAAGAGGGCCAAAAGAAGGGCCTCTCCGTCGAGGTGCCCCCGCAGCAGGTCCGGTCGGTGGGGCTTGCGGTCTTCGCCCCGGTAGGTGATGTCGATCCCCTCGGGCAGGTCCTTCAGGGGGGTGACGTCGGCGACGACGCGCCAGCAGGCCTCTTCCAGGGCCGCGCCGCAGGTGGGGCAGGGCTGTCCGACCTCGAGGGCCAGGAGGTCCGCCACGGCCGTGGCCTTGAAGTCCCGTCCCCAGGCGGCTCCGGTGAGGTGATGGTCGGGCTTGTTGGCGCCGACGGCGACGTCGGCGATGGCGACGACGTTCTCGTCGGCCACGATGGTGACTCCCTCGGGCAAGCCCACGGGGCCGAGGTAGCCGCCCAGGGTTCCCATCGTCTCGTGGAGCTCGACGGGCGTGGCGAATCGGACGGAATCGGCCCCGAAGAAGGCGGCCACCTTGGCGTTGCTGATCTTGCAGTCGCCCCGCATGAGGACGACGACGACGTCACGGTCCGCGCCCTTCTCGACGGCGTAGAACATGGTCTTCAGCGTCCGTTCCGGCGGCACGTCGAGCTGGCGGCAGAGCTCGGCGATCGTGTCGGCGCCGGGCGTGTGGGCCTCCTCAAGGGAAAGGGAGGGTTCCATCGGCTCGCCCTGCCGCTGTCCCGCCGGGGAGTGGGCCGTGCCGCCCCAGCCGCAGTGGGGGCAGGCGAGGCCGTCGATGGCGTTTCGGGCCTTTTCGCTTCCCCTGAGGGCGAGGCGCAGTCGGGAGCCCGAGGAATGAGGTTCCTCGATGAGGACCGGGTCCAGGCCCCGTTCCTCCAGTTCGTTCCGGAGCAGGCCCAGAAGGGATGTTTTTTCCTCGCCCGACTGTTCGGCGTCGAGCCGGAGGAGCTCCAGACAACGCCCCTGCCGATCGAAGAGGGTCAGGGGGAGCTGTTCGGCCTGTTTGACGACCCGGGCGGCAACGGCGAGGGCTCCCTGGGGATGGCCGCCGCTGTCGATCGACTGGGCGCCGTCGTGACGGCAGAGGTCGTCGAAGAGATCGAAGACGTTCTCCAGCGCCACCTGCCCGAGGGGCAGAAAAAGCAGCTTGTCCGAAGCGGCCTCGTAGAGGGCGTAGCCGCCCTTGACGAGGGCGATGACGGCCCTGTCCTTGACCTTGCCCGGATTGTTGCGGCTCGTCGGGGCCAGAAGCGTCGAGAGTCTCATGGCATTCGCCTCCTGGTGGTGGGGTCTCATGGAGCATCATACCCCTTGACGGGGAGGGGCGCATTGTGACGGTGCACAGAGGAGGGCCGGCTGCAGAAGGAGCTTCTCGAGACCCAAGAGGAGACGATCGACCTCATCGGCGACGCCATCGAGGGGAGATCCCGGGAGACGGCCAATCACGTGCGCCGCGTCGCCGAGGTGGCCGCCTTTCTCGGTGCCAGAGCGGGCCTCGATCCGCAAGAGGCCCAGAGGCTCCGCCGGGCCGCTCCCCTTCATGACGTGGGCAAGGTGGCCATCAGCGACGCCATTTTGGCCAAGCCGGCCAGGCTTGACGCCGACGAGTTCGAACAGATGAAGCGGCACGCCGCCTTGGGGGCCGAACTGCTCGGCCGGTCCCGCCGTCCCGTCCTGCAGCTGGCGGCTCTCATCGCCGGAACCCATCACGAGCGCTGGGACGGCACGGGCTATCCCGAGGGGCTGGCCAAGGAGGCGATCCCCCTCGTCGGCCGCCTCGTGGCTGTCGCCGACGTCTTCGACGCCCTCCTGAGCCGGCGCTGCTACAAGGAGCCCTGGTCCGCCGACGAGACGATCGCCTACTTCCAGGCCGAAAGGGGCGGCCATTTCGATCCGGCTCTGGTCGATCTCGTCGTCGCTCATCGCGATGAACTTCTCGACCTCCGGTCCCGCTACCCGGACCAGGACCAGAAAAGTTAAGGAGGCGATGGTGACGGTGACGCTCTTTCGCCTTTCCGGGGGGGGTGCCGTGCTCTTTCTCGTCGGGGCCTTTCTGGCGGGCTGGTTCGGCCCCGTCCTCAGGAAGAGAATGAAGGCCTCCCTTCTCTTCTTCTGCCATCGTTGGATGGGCCTTGCCGCTCTGGCCTGCGGGCTCCTTCACGGCTTTCTCTACTGGCGCTACCTCCGCTGAAAGGTCTTTCTAAAAGAGCCGAAAAAAGGCCGGGTCCCTTCGGGGACCCGGCCCGGATCTGCCTGGTGGGGGACTTAAGGCCTGTCGCCGATGGTGACGGTCAGGGTTCCGATTCCGTCGACGGTGACGTCGATTCGATCGCCGCGGTGGAGCTCGCCGACGCCGCAGGGTGTTCCCGTGAGGACGATGTCACCCCGTTCGAGGGTCATGAAGTCGGAGATGTAGCTCAGGATCTGAGCGACGGGGAAGATCATCAGATCCGTCGTCCCGTCCTGGCGGACCTCTCCGTTGATCTTCGTCTCGACGCGGCTTCGGGTCGGGTCCAGCTCCGTCTCGATCCAGGGGCCCAGGGGGCAGAAGAGATCGGCGCTTTTAGCCCGCGTCCACTGGAGGTCGCTTCTCTGGTGATCGCGGTCCGTCAGGTCGATGGCGCAGGTGTAGCCCAGGACGTGGTCGAGGGCCTCCGCTTCGGGGACCTTCTTCATCGTCCTGCCGATGACGGCGACGAGCTCTCCCTCGTAGTGGAAGTTCGTCGTGAAATCGGGGTAGGCGATGACGGCATCGGGATCGGCCAGGGTGTTGGGGAGCTTGAGGAAGAGTCCGGGCTCCTTGGGAAGGTTCTGATCGTCGTTGCCCATTTCCCGGATGTGGTCCAGGTAGTTGCGGCCCACGCAGACGATCTTGGGGCACTCGGCCGGGGCCAGCAGGCGCACGGCCGAGACGGGGAAGGTGACGGACGTCTTCCCGCCGCCGAGTCCGTCGGTGACGACGACGTCATCGCCGTCGATGACGCCCCAGAGGGGGGCCTGACTGCCGGGAGGAAGAAAGCGGATGATCTTCATGAAGGACACCTCCGAAAGGTCGTTGTGGCGTTCCGTCCAGTCTAGCGGACCTGAAAGACGCTGTCGATGAGGGTTCCGTCGCGGTATTCGACGACGGCCACGACGCGGTCCGAATCGGGCTCGGCCCTTTCGGGGACGCCTGTGAGGGCCTCGACCTCCTTCTTGAGGTCGGCGATCTCCTTGACGGGCAGACGGGCGGCCCGGGCCGCCTCGGCGAGATCCTTCCGGCGGGGATTGATGGCGATGCCCCGCTCGGTGACGATGGCGTCGACGGTCTCTCCGGGGGTAACGACGGTCTGGACCCGGTCCAGAATGGAGGGCACGCCGCCCCGGAAGGAGGGGGCGACGACGATGGCCAGCTTCGCTCCCGCCGCCGTGTCGCAGTGCCCCCCCGAGGCGCCGCGGAGGACGCCGTCATGGCCGGTCATGACGTTGACGTTGAAGTCGACGTCCACTTCGAGGGCGGCGAGGACGACGACGTCGAGGTTGTGGACGACGCAGCCCCGGTTGAGGGGATTGGCGTACCAGGACTGGTCGATCTCGATGTGGTTGCCGTTGCGGGCCAGCGACTGGCAGACGGCGGCGTCGAAGCTCTGCACGTCGTAGAGGGCCTCGAAGAGCCCCTCCTCGAGCATCTGGACCATGTAGCCCGTGATGCCGCCGCAGCCCCAGCTTCCCTTGATCCCCTTCTGTCTCATGTGGTCGCGGACGAAGGCCGCCACGGCCAGGCTGGCCCCTCCGGCGCCGACCTGGAAGGAGACGGCCGGAGCGAGGAGCTCCGAGGCGGCGATGAGCCGGTAGGCGTCCTGGGCGATCTTGAGGTCCACGGGGCTCCGGGTGATCCGGGCCGCTCCGGTGGCGATCTTGGAGGCGTCGCCCAGGCTCTCGACGACGACGACCTGGTCGACGAGGTATTGAGGGATCGAGACCTGCCTGAGCGGCTGCGGGACGAGATGGTCCGTCACGGCCACGACGTGGCGGGCGTGGCGGGCGTCGGTCTGGGCGTAGCCCAGGGAGCCGCACCCCGACGGGCCCAGTGCGCCCGTCATGTTGCCCTGGGGGTCGCAGGCCGGGGCGGCCAGGAAGGCGACGTCGATGACGACCGAACCCTCCTCGATGGCCCGGGCCCGTCCGCCGTGGCTGCGGATGACGACGGGGACCTCCACCTCACCGCGGGAGATGGCCTTGCCGACGGCTCCCCGGACGCCGGAGGTGTGGATCTGGCGGACGACGCCGCGGCGGACCAGGTCGGCCACGCCCTCGTGGGCGTCGGTGAGGGAGCTGGGGGCGACGGTGAGATCGGCGATGCCCATCGCCTCGCACTCGTTCAGGACGGCCATGAGAAGGGCATCGCCGTTGCGCAGGTGGTGATGGAAGGAGACGGTCATGCCGCTTTGGAGGCCCGAAGCTTCGATGGCCTGGCGCAGGCTCGGCGTGACCTTGCTCCCTTGGGGCATCCGTCCCTTCAGGGGTGGCGCGAAGTGGGTCCTCTCGTGGCCTCCTTCGAGGCGGCTCCAGGGCCCCCGGTAGGGATCGAAGGCCCCGAGGCCGTCGATGAAGGTCGGAACGCTCCGTCCCAGGCTGTTGAGGACCCGACGGTTCTCCTGTCCCATCTAGAGCACCTCCTCGGCAAGCCGGGCCATCTCGAGGGTGTGGCGGGCCCGGGTCACGATGGGGGCGTCGACCATCTTGCCGTCGACGGCAATGACGCCCTTCCCCCGGGCTTCGGCGGCCTCGGCGGCTTCGACGATGCGGCGCGCCTTGGTCACCTCGCCCGGTTCGGGGATGAAGGCCCGATGGATCCAGGCGACCTGGCCGGGATGGATGGCGGCCTTGCCGGTGAAGCCCAGGCCGATGACGGTCCTCGTCTCCTCCAGGAGCCCCTCGTTGTCGTTGACGTCGGACCAGACCGTGTCGAAGGCGGCGATCCCGGCGGCCCTGGCGGCGAGGGCCACCAGGCAGCGGGCGGTGAAGAGCTCCGTCCCCTCCCGGGTCTTTCTCACGCCCATGTCGGCCGTCAGGTCCTGACCGCCCAGGGTGAGGGCCGTCACGCGGGGGCAGCAGTCGGCTATGGCCTGGACGTTGGACAGGCCCCGGGCCGTCTCGATCATGGCGTGGAGTTTGACCGTCCCCGGCTCGAGGCCGTTTTTCCGCTCCAGTTCGGTCATCAGGGCGTCGCAGGAACGGACGTCCTGGGGCGACGAACACTTGGGCAGCCGTACGGCGTCGGGCCTGCAGGGGATGACGGCCCGCAGATCGTCCTCGAAATAGGGCGTGTCCGCCCCGTTGAGGCGGACCGTGACGACCTGGCCGCCGAAGTCGAGAGTCTTCAAGAAGGCCGCCACCAGGTCGCGGGCGGCGTCCTTCTCCGAGAGGGCCACGGCGTCTTCCAGGTCGAGGAGGACGCTGTCGGCGCCGAAGACGGGGGCCTGCTGGATCATGGAGGGGCTGTTGCCGGGAATGTAGAGCATCGACCGCAGGATGGCTCTCATCGGTTCGCCCCCTTCCGCGCCCGGTCCAGGGCCGTTCCGATCCGGGCCCGGAGGGTCACCTCCAGGGCCCCCTGGTCCTGAACGATGATCTTGGCGCCTTCGAGGCCCTTCTCGGCGAGGACGGTCTCGACGAGGCTCCTGTTGCGCCCGGCGAAAAGGGAAGCCGACGGGCCCCGCCACTCCAGTTCCAGGCCCGGCGCCGGCGAGACGGTCACGAGACAGTCCGACGATTCCAGCGTTCCCGCCTGGGCTACCTGTACGATCATGGTCGATCACGCTCCTTTGACGGTCCTCATGACCGTTGCTCTGTCGATGATAGCGCAAGATGAAGGACAAGGGAGGCCCGGGAATCGTCCCGGGCCTCCCTTGTCTGACTGATTCCTACATCCTTTCGACGATGGCCTGGGCGAAGCGGGAGCAGGAGACCTCCTGGGCCCCCTCACGCTGGCGGGCGAGGTCGTAGGTGACGATTCCCTCGCTGATGGCCCGCTCCATGCCGCGGACGACGAGGTCGGCGGCCTCCTGCCAGCCCATGTGCTCCAGCATGAGGACGGCCGAGAGGATGAGCGAGCCAGGATTGACCTTGTCCTGGCCGGCGTACTTGGGCGCCGTGCCGTGGGTGGCCTCGAAGAAGGCCACCTCGTCGTTCATGTTCGCTCCCGGGGCGAGGCCCAGGCCGCCGACGGCTGCCGCCAGGGCGTCGGAGATGTAGTCGCCGTTGAGGTTGGTCGTGGCGATGACCTCGTACTCGGCGGGACGGAGGAGAATCTGCTGGAACATGGCGTCGGCGATGCGGTCTTTGACGACGATCTTCCCCTCGGGGCGCTTGCCGCCGAACTCCTCATAGAGCTGATCCTCGGTGATGCAGATGTGGCCGAACTCCTCTTTGGCGACCTCGTAGCCCCACTTGCGGAAAGCCCCTTCGGTGAACTTCATGATGTTGCCCTTATGGACGAGGGTCACCGAGGACTTGCCGTGGTCGACGGCGTACTGGATGGCCATCCTCACGAGGCGCTTCGAACCCGTCACGGAGACGGGCTTGACGCCGATGCCCGAGTCGTCGCGGAATTTGTCGGCCCCCATCTCCTCCTTGATGAAGCGGATCACCTTCTCGCACTCGGCCGTGCCCTGCTCCCACTCGACGCCGGCGTAGATGTCCTCCGTGTTTTCCCGGAAGAGGACCATGTCCACGTCCTGGGGCCGCTTGAGGGGGGCGGGGACGCCGTCGAACCAGCGCACGGGGCGGACGCAGGCGAAGAGATCCAGGACCTGGCGGAAACCGACGTTGAGGCTGCGGAAGCCGCCACCGACGGGCGTGGTCAGGGGGCCCTTGATGCCGATGCGGAAGTACTTGAGGGCAGCGAAGGAGTCGTCGGGGATGGCCGTTCCGTAGAGGCTCATGGCCTTCTCGCCGGCGAAGATCTCCCACCAGGCCAGGCGGCGCCTGCCGCCGTAGGCCTTCTCGACGGCGCCGTCGATGACGGTCTTCATGGCCGGGGTGATGTCCACGCCCGTGCCGTCACCTTCGACGTAGGGAATGACGGGCTCGTCGGGGACGATGATGCGCCCCTCCCTGAAGGTGATGGCCTCGCCTCGTTCGGGTTCCTTGTACTGCTTCAGTTCCAGTCCGGGAAAGCGGCTCATGTCTTCTTCCTCCTTCGGTCTCTTCGTCTCTTGTCGGTCCTTCCCTCTCCGGGAAGGTCTCTCGCGGCTCCCGATGGGTTGTGACAGCGAATTACTTTTTCCTCGCCCGGACCCAGTTCAGCTTGCCTCCGGCGAGGATGACCTCCAGGTCGTCGGCCGAGACGGGCGTCCTGCAGCGGATCGTCTGTCCCGTCGTCTCGTTGACGACGGCGATGGTGCCGGTCGGGGAGAGGTCCTGCCGTTTGAGCTTCAGCCTGTGCCCCTGCTCGATGGCCTCGTAATCGGTGCCGTCCTCGAAGACGAGGGGGAGGATGCCGCAGTTGACGAGGTTGGCCAGGTGGATGCGGGCGAAACTCTTGACGAGCACGGCCTTGACGCCCAGGTAACGCGGGGCCAGGGCGGCATGCTCCCGGCTTGATCCCTGTCCGTAGTTGGCGCCGCCGACGAGGAAGCCGCCTCCCTTGGCCAGGGCCCGGTCGTGGAAGTCGGCATCGACGACCTCGAAGACGTGGCGGGCGATGGCGGGGATGTTGGAGCGCAGGGGAAGAATCTTCGCCCCGGCGGGCATGATGTGATCCGTCGTGATGTCGTCGCCCACCTTGAGGAGGACCTCGCCGTCGAGGGACTCGCCCATGGCCTCGATGGGAGGCAGGGGGGCGATGTTCGGCCCCCGACGGATGGTGATCGTCTCGGGCCTGTCGCTTGGGGCGATGAAGCGGCTGTCGTCGATGGTCAGCTTCTCGGGGAGGGAGAAGCTGAAAGGGGCGATCCCCGCTTCCTTGGCGAAGTCTCGGGGGTCGACGAGATGGCCGGCCAGGGCCGAGGCGGCGGCGACTTCAGGGCTCACCAGATAGACCTTGCCCGTCTTGTGGCCGCAGCGGCCCAGAAAATTGCGGTTGATCGTCCGCAGCGACACGCCTTCCGTGGGAGGGGCAAAACCCATGCCGATGCAGGCGCCGCAGCTTGATTCAAGGATCCGGACGCCCGAGGCGACGAGCGTTGCCAAGGCTCCCCCCTCGGCGGCTTCCAGGATGACCTGGCGGCTGCCGGGCGAAATCCCGGCGTCCACGGTAGGCGACAGCACCCTCCCCTTGAGGAGATGGGCCACGGCGGAGATGTCGCGGAGCGACGAATTGGTGCAGGAACCGAACATGACCTGATCGACGGGCAGTCCCGCAAGCTCCCGCACCGGGACGACCCTGTCGGGCTGGAAGGGCTGGGCCACAAGAGGCTCAAGGGAGGAAAGATCGATCTCGATCACGTCGTCGTAGCGGGCGTCGTCGTCGGCGACGATCTCGACCCACTGATCCTCCCGTTCCTGGGCGCGGAGCCAGCGGCGGGTCACCTCGTCGCTGGGAAAGACCGACGTCGTCGCGCCCGTCTCGGCGCCCATGTTGGTGATCGTCGCCCTGTCGGGAACGGAAAGGCTCTTCACGCCGGGGCCACCGTATTCGAGGATGCGGCCGACGCCGCCCTTGACGGTGATCCGTCGGAGCACTTCGAGGATGACGTCCTTGGCAGAGACGAAAGGCTGAAGGGAGCCGGTGAGGCGGACGAGGGTGATGCGGGGCATGGGGGTGACGAAGGGTTCGCCGGCCATGGCCAGGGCGACGTCCAAGCCGCCGGCGCCGATGGCGATCATGGCCAGGCCACCGGCCGTGGGAGTGTGGGAGTCGCTGCCGATGAGGGTCTTTCCGGGGCGGGCGAAGCGCTCCAGGTGGACCTGATGGCAGATGCCGTTGCCGGCGGGGGAAAAGACGATGCCGTACTTGGCTGCCACGTCCTGGAGGTAGCGGTGGTCGTCGGGATTGCGGTAGTCGTCCTGAATCATGTTGTGGTCCACGTAGCTCACGGAGAGCTCCGCCTGGACCCGCTCGACGCCGATGGCCTCGAACTGGAGGTAGGCCATCGTCCCCGTGGCGTCCTGGGTCAGCGTCTGATCCATCCTGATGCCGACGGGGCTGCCCGGTGTCATCTCGCCGGCGACGAGATGACCGGCCAGGATCTTCTCTGCCACTGTCTTTCCCATCTCTCATTCCCTCCCGTTGAGGCCTGGCCCGGAGGAGGTCGAACGGTCCGGGCCCATAAGGCCGTAATGGTCCGTACAGTTGTTCTGACTCTGCAAGGGCAGTTCGAATATTGTCACACAGAGTAAAGGGAGGGCGAATCGACGTCAATAGTAGAGATTTTTTAAAAATTGGTTGTCAATATGCAGTATATCGTGACAAAGATCGCAGATGGCTCTCAGCGGGCGCCAAGACTCTTTCGGACCGGGGCAAAGAGGGGAGAGACGAAAAGGGGACCTCCCCGAAGGAAGGTCCCCGTGAAAGCCATTGTGATCATTTGGTGAAAAACGTCAATAATGATGCGGCTTCAGATCAGGCCGTCCTCGTCGAAGCGGAAGCCCTGACGGAAGAGGTCGAGGCAGGCGTCGACGACCTCCCCGTCGTAGCGGCTTCCCCGGTGGGCTTCGACCTCCTCCAGGGCCGCCGCCAGGCCCGGGGCGGGGCGGTAGGGGCGGTGGGAGGTCATGGCCTCGACGACGTCGGCGACGGCGATGATCCGGGCCGCCCGGCCGATCTCCCCGCCCTTCAGCCCCCGGGGGTAGCCGGAGCCGTCGAGGCGCTCGTGATGCTGGCGGACGATCTCCGCCACGGGCCAGGGAAAGTCGATGTCCTTGAGGATGGTCCAGCCGGCGTCGGCATGTTCGCGGACGATGGCGAACTCGAGCTCGCTCAGCCGTCCCGGCTTGTTGAGGATCTCCGAGGGGACGCGGATCTTGCCGATGTCGTGGAGGCGGGCGGCGAAGAAGACGGCTTCCGTTTCTGCCTCGGAGAGGCCGAGCCTTCCCGCCAGGGCCCGGGCGAGGCGGGCCACTCGTTCCTGATGGCCCGCCGTGTAGGGGTCGCGGGTCTCGACGGCCTTGGCCAGGACGGCGATGGTCCCCTCCTGGGCCTGGCGGATCTTGAGGTAGCTTGCCGCCAGGGCCTCCCGGTCCCGTTCGCGGGCCTCGTCGGCCTCGATGAGAGAGAGGGCGAAGGCCACGTCGCCCGAGACCTCGCGGAAGAGAGCGAGCTCCTCCTCGTCGGCGGACACGCCGTCGGGCAGGGTCAGGCCGAGGACGCCGTAGGTCCTGTCCTGGTGATCGAGTCGCGACAGAAGGAGCGTCTTGTCGGTCCTGGCCGAGCAGGCGGGGCAGCCGATGCAACAGCTTTGAATCCCCTCGATCTGGGCGTATCCTGTTTCCACCAACACCTCGGCGGCGCAGGGGGGAAGAAAACCGTCGCGGAGGAGGGTGATGGCCGGGATGCATTCGGTCTCCCCGCCGGAGCTCGCGAAGGTGGTCAGCCCTTCGCAGGCGTCGAAGAGGGCGATCCAGGCCGAGAGGTAGCCCCGTTCGTCGACGAAGAGATCGCAGACGCTCCTGAGGAGCCGCGACCGGTCCCGTTCGGCCACGATGAGGCGGTTGATCTCCCGGATCGATCGCAGGACGCGGTTGAGATGGTCCGTCTGCTTCCGGGCCCGCTCGAGCTCGCTGATGTCCCGGAAGAGGGTGACGAACCGGCCTGCTTCCATGCGGTAGACGACGATCTCGAAGGTCTTCGCCAGGACCGGGTCAAAGCGGATGAAGGAGGCGGGGCGCCCCGTGCGGACGACGTCGCCGTAGGTGTCGATCCAGAACCGGTCGCTGTCGGGCAGGGCCTCGAGCAGGGTCTTGCCCAGGACCTCCTCGGTCAGTCCCGTGAGGGAGAAAAAGGCCGGGTTGGCGTCGAGAAAGCGGTAGTCGGCGGGCTCTCCCCTGTCGTCGTAGACCATCTCGTGAAGGGCGAAGCCGTCGAGCATGCTCTCGAAGAGGAGGCGGTAGCTCCTTTCCAGGCGGCGTCCTTCGGTGACGTCGCGGCAGATGACGAGAGTGCCGCCGCCGGCCTCGGCCACGGCGCGGCAGCTGAACTGGCGGCTGTTGTCCCCGGGGAGGGTGATGAGCCTCTCCCGGTTCTCCCCACCGGTAGGGGCTTGGGCGAGAAGGGCCTCCCAGTCGCGGCAGAAGCCCTCGTCGATGCCGGCTTCGCCCAGGGACCGTCCTTCGAGGCTGCCCGGGGCCAGGCCCAGGGCGGCCTCGGCTTCAGGGCCGGCGAAGCGGCACCGGCCCGAGCCGTCGAAGCGGAGGATCCTGTCGGGCAGGTTGGCGATGAGATCCCGGTACTGGCTCCGGCTCGCCTCGATCTCCCGGGTCCGACGGCGGTTTTCGGTGACGTCCCGGAGGACCATGACGGCACCGGCGAGCTCGCCCTCGTCGGTGACGATCGGGGCGGCGCTGTCGGCCACGTCATGGAGTGCTCCCCGGCTGTCGACGAGGAGGGCCCCCTCGTCGAGGCCGATGACGGCCCGTTCCCTCAGTGCCCGGCGCAGGGGGTTTTCGAGAGGGCCGCCGGCGCCGTCGCGGAGGGTGACGACCTCCTCGACGGCCCGGCCCAGGGCTTCAGCTTGGCCCGTCAGCGATTGGGCAGCGCCGTTGAGGCTCGTGACGCGGCCTTCGGTGTCGGTGGTGATGACGGCGTCTCCGATGCTTCGGAGCGTCGCCTCCAGGTGGGCCTTCGCCGCTTCGAGGCGCCGCCGCGATTGCACCCGCTCCGAGATGTCCCGGTAGAGGGCCAGGACGCCGACGATCCTGCCTTCGTAGAGGATCGGCAGGCCCAGGACGAAGACCTCCAGGGCGGTCCCGTCCCTGCGGTAGCGGGTCGTCTCGAACTGGACGGGCCGGCCGGCGAGGACCTGGTCCGTGTAGCTTTGGGCCTCACCGTAGCGTGGAGAGCCGCCGGAGACGACGTCGTCGAGATCGCGACCGACCACCTCTTCCTCGTTGTAGCCGAAGAGGGAGCAGAAGGCGGGGTTGGCCCGCAGGAGTCTCTGATCGGCGTCGCAGATGGCGAGGCCTTCGGGCAGGTGCTCGAAGAGGCCGGTCAGGTAAGCTTCAATCCAGGGGGCGATCTGCTTCATCTTCAAGGCCTCCTCGCGTTGCGGTGCCGTGATGAGAGATCAGGAGAAAAAGGAAAGGGAGGTGACGATCGTTCCCTTCGGGATTTTCGGCAGACCCCTCAGGGCCAGGAGGACGCCGGGGACGTAGACGGCGCTGCTGAAATCCTGGACGGTGATGCGGATCAGCTCGTCGGGACGCCCCAGGGTGATCTCGTGCTCCGAGTAGCTGCCGGGGTAGGGAAGGCGCTGGGAGAGGATCTGGCAGCCCTCACGGGAGGCGCCGAGGACGCCGTCGATGACGGGCCGGCTCTCGACGGGGCCGGCCTCGCCCGAGGCGGCTTCGGCCAGGGTCAGGGCCGTTCCGCTGGGGGCATTGGCCATGCGGGCCGGGTGGCGGTCGATGATGCTCACGTAGGGGTAGTGGGCGCGGACCCTTTCGAGGAAATCGGCCACGAGGTTGATGGCCAGACCGTAGTTGGCGATGACGACCCAGCGGAGTCCCTTCGACGCGGCCAGGGCTTTGGCCTCGGCCATCATGGCCTCGTCGAAGCCCGTCGTGCCGATGACGGCGTCAAGACCTCGCTCGGCGTAGAGACGGAGGTTGTCCATGACGATGCGGGTCGAGGTGAAGTCGACGACGGCGTCGGGCCCGGCCTCGTCGAGTCCCCGGGCGAGGTCGTCATGGCCGGTGACGCCGCAGGGAGCAAGGCCCTGGAAGGCGGCCAGGTCGACGGCCCCTTCAGCGCAGAACCCGCCGGCCAGCTCCAGGTCGGCTTCGCCCAGGACGGCGCGAACCAGAAGACGCCCCACGTTGCCCGTGGCACCGGAGATGAAAAGGCGCATGAAAGTCACTCTCCTTTCTTCCGGATCACAATGTCATGGCGATCAGAGCGCCGGAGGGAAAAGAAGAAATTAAAACAGGAAAACCCAGAAGGAGGACCGACGGCTTCAAAAAGGACGTAACTGTAAGTAAGATATCATAGAAAGGGAAGCCCTGACAGGAAGCCGTTATGATCCACTGAGGCGAGGCTGATGTTTCTCTTGTCCGCTCCGAAGGATGCTTTGAGAACGATGAAGAGGAGGTCAATTTTTCCTTGCCTTTCTCTCTTGCTTCCCTCCTTTCGGTGGCGCTAAGGTGACCCTGTCCCCGAAAGGGAGGACAGGAAAATGAAGGAGGTGTGGCTCATGCCGGGAAGCTATTTCATGCCCCCAGTCAATCTCATCGAACGGGGTGCCCTGAAGAGGATGGGGTACTGGGCCCGTTCCCTGGGCGGGAAGAGAGCTCTCGTCGTCGCCTCCCTGGGCGACGTCGGCGAAAATCAGGGCCGGGCCGTCCTTGAGGCCCTCGAGGCGGCGGGACTGGAAGGGGAGCTCTGGGCCGGGGCCGGGCCCAACCCGACGGACCGGATGGTCGAGGAGGCGTCAGAGCGGTATGGGGCGGCGGCCTGCGATTTTCTCGTCGCCGTCGGCGGCGGCAGCGCCATGGACTGTGCCAAGGCCGTCGGCCTCGTCGTCTCCGGAGGAGGGGCGATCGCCGACTATGAGGGCCTTCACCGGTCGACGAAGGATCTGCCCCTGCTGGTGACGGTCAACACGACGGCGGGAACGGGCAGCGAGGTCACCAATGCCGCCGTCATCACCGACACGACCCGTCAGGTCAAGATGACCCTCATCGACTGGCGCATCACCCCCCGCCTTTCGGTGAACGATCCGGAGATGATGGTCTCCATGCCGCCTCATCTGACGGCCTCGACGGGCATGGACGCCCTCTCCCACGCCGTCGAGGCCTATGTCTGCCTTCAGGCGTCGCCCATCACCGACGCCCTGGCCTACAAGGCCGTGGAGCTCATCTACCGCTGGCTGCCCCGGGCCTTCGACGACGGCGCCGACATGGAGGCACGGGAGGGGATGTGCCATGCCGCCTTCCTGGCCGGCCTGGCCTTCAGCAACTCCGGCCTGGGCTATGTCCACGCCCTCTCTCATCCTCTGAGCGCACGCTACGACCTGCCCCACGGCGTCGTCAACGCCGTTCTGCTCCCCGCCGTGGAGCGCTTCAACCTTCCCGTCGCCGCCTCGAAGCTGGCCTCTCTGGCCCGGGCCATGGAGACGGCCCTCTCCTGGCGTTCGGAAGGGGAGAACGCCGAACGGGCTCTGAAGGGCTTCGAGGATCTGAGAAGCCGGCTGGGTCTTCCCGGCCGCCTCGCCTCCCTGGGGGTCAGGGCTGCGGATCTGCCCGAGCTGGCCCGGGAGGCCTCGGGGGAGATCGTCGGCAAGGGGAACCCCCGCGAGGCCTCGACGGCGGCGCTGGCACAGATCTACCATGACGTTTTCTGAAAAGACGGAACGGGATGGCAATCCTTTCCCCTTTGGGGTAAAGTCCTGGAGGAGAGGCTTTTCCGTCACTCCCTTGTCCTTTCTGCCCCAGGAGGTGATTCCCCTGACCGAACTGGCCTACGGTTCCCTCGAATGGTGGCAGCAGGTCGTCGACATCGACATGCTTCAGGAGATCATCGACCGTTTCGCCACTTCCCTTCAGTGCGGTGCCGTTCTGACGACGACCGAAGGTGAACCCGTCACCCAGCCCAGCAACTTCACGGCC
This sequence comes from Synergistaceae bacterium, assembly GCA_016756725.1. Classification (GTDB taxonomy): domain Bacteria; phylum Synergistota; class Synergistia; order Synergistales; family Aminithiophilaceae; genus Aminithiophilus. Next base: position 740,135 of record JAESII010000004.1, read on the forward strand.
TTCTGCCGCAAGGTCCGCCTGACCCGAGAGGGACGGATGCGCTGTTTCCGCAGTGACGCCGAGGGGGGCAGGAAAGGGCTCGAGATGGGCAATTTCCACATCTACCGCTGTCATACGGGGCTCATCGACATGGCCATTCCCCTCATCGTCGAGGGACGCCTCGTGGGCATTCTCCTTCTGGGCCAGGTCAAGGTGCGGCACTACAGCCGCGACGAGGCCGAGGAGCTGGCCCGGACGCGGTGGGACTTTTCGACGGACCCCGAGGACCTGATCGAACGGTTCCTTCAGGTCCCCGTCGTCGACGAGGAGCAGATCAACAGCGGCGGGGCCCTGTTGCGGCTTGTCGCCTCCCACGTCGTCACCCTCTGTGAGAGGCGCCTCACCGAACGGCGGCTGCTCCAGAAGGGCATTGCCCTCATGAAGGAACAGATGGACCGGGAGAGCCTGGAGCGCAACTTCAAGCTCAGCCAGGCCCGGAACCTCCACCGCCAGCTCAATCCCCACTTCGTCTTCAACACCCTCAACGCCATCAGCCGCCTGGCCATGTTCGAGGGCGCCACAGAGACTCAGAAGCTGACGATCCAGCTCGCCGAGTACCTCCGCTACGTGCTGCGCAAGCAGTCTCAGGAGGAGCTCGTCCCCCTCTCGCAGGAGCTGGAGTGCATCGGGCACTTCCTGGAGATCTATCAGGTCCGCTTCGGCGATCGCCTCTCTTTTTCCGTCGAGGCCACGGCCGAGGCCTCGCGGGTCCGCGTTCCCTTCATGGTCCTTCAGCCTCTCGTCGAGAACGCCGTCGTCCACGGCATCGAGCCCTCCCTCGCCCGGGGGGTCATCGAGGTCTCCTGCCGCATCGTTGAAGGTTGTCTCGTCATGCGCGTCGCCGATAACGGCGTGGGCTGCGACGTCGATCACCTCCAGTCGGGGCTGGGCATCGCCAACGTGAGGGAGAGACTGGAGCTCCATTTCGGCGACTCCGTCTCCCTCAACATCGACAGCCTGCCCGGAGGGGGGACCGCCGTCGACGTGACCCTGCCCGTCTCTGTCGAGGACGGGTCATGACCGAGCCCTACCGGATCCTCATCGTCGAGGACGAGCCACTGGAGCGGCGGGCTCTGGAGATGACCCTGGCCTCTCTCGTGACGGAGGAGCCCCTGGAGGTCCGGAGTGTCGCCACCGCTCCCGACTTCGAGTCCCTGGCCGAGTCATGGCTGCCCGACGTGGTCCTCCTCGACATCCGCATTCCCGGCGGCGACGGGCTCACCAGCCTCCGGGCCCTGAGAGGCCGGGGCTTTTCGAGCCATGTCGTCGTCCTGACGGCCTTTGACGTCTTCCAGTATGCCCAGAAGGCCATGGGCCTGGGCGTCACCTCCTTCCTCGTCAAGCCCGTGTCGGAGGGAACCTTCACCGAAACGCTTCAGAAGGTCTTTCAGGGCGTGGCCGAGAAGAGGAACCACAAGGCCCAGTTCGACGAGATCCGCGACTTCGTCGAGCGCAACCGGGGCGCCTTCGCCATGGGCATCATTCAGGATCTTCTCCGAGAGAAGGGCGTCGAGGCCAGCGTCGTCGGGATCATGGCCAGCCTGGGTCTGCCCCCGGCCCGCCCCTGCTACCTTTTCGGCGTCGTCTGCCTCGCCGAGGAGGAGGACCGCAAGGGGGAGCAGATCTTTCTCTGGGAGGCCTTCGAGAGGACCCTCGGTCCCGAGGTGATCGTCGTTCCCTGGCGCCGTTCGTCGGCTCTTCTGTTCATCCCCTCCGGCGAGGCCATCGCCGAGCCCGATTTCGTCGCCTCCCGCCTCCTGGGGATCATCTCCAGCCGGGGTTTCGAGGCCAACATCGTCTACGGCGGACGGATCCGCCGCCTTGAAGAACTGGCCCCGGCGGTGACCCAAGTCGAGGAGGGGCTTGAGGAGAGCCTCCTCAGCGGAACGGGACGGATCGTCATGCGCGACGTCGTATCGGACGAGGGCGTGGCCGACCCGTCGCCGGTCCTGGCTCAGCCGGGACTGCTTGCCTCCCAGGCCCAGATCGTCGAGGGCTTCTCCTACGGACAGCCGGAACAGATCACCCGCGGCAGCCGTGCCCTGGCGGACGTGCTCAACAAGATCGCCTTTCAGGACGTGGAGCTGGCCAAAATGCTCGTTTTGGGGCTGATGGGCCAGATCTGCCAGGTTCTGCTGAGCCTCAAGTGCGATTCCGGCTCGGTCCGGGCCTGGACGCGCCGCCAACTCCTCAATCTGCTGGCCCCCAACACGCCGGTGGGCCTCAACCGGATCTTCTCCCAGGCCCTCGATCAGGCCTGGTCCGTCCGGGGCAGCGCCAGCGACACGGGGTCGATGATCATCGAGCAGTCCCTGGCCTACATTCGAGAACATTACGAGGAGGTCACCCTTGAGAGCGTCGCCGAGGCGGTCCATGTAAGCCCCTCCTACCTGAGCCGCCTCTTCCGCAAGGTCCTGAAACGGCGCTTCGTCGACGAGGTGAAGGCGATCCGCATCGAGAGGGCCAAGTCCCTTCTGGCCCAGGGCCATTCGGTGCGGGATGTGGCCATCTCCGTCGGCTACGGCAACATCGCCTATTTCAGCACCCTCTTCCGTCAGATGACGGGCCGCAGTCCCAGCGAGTACCGGCGGGACCAGGAGTAGGGGAGAGGTCAAAAAAACAAAAACATTAAAGACATTAACGAAAAGAGGAGCGACGGACGCCTTGGGCCCGCCGCTCCTCTTTTCTTGATTGGACAAGTATACGGCTGCCGCGGTGAATGCCTCCGGCCCTTTCAGCGGGCAGACTGATAGAGACGGAAGGAGGGAAGGCCGTGATCGACGAGAAGCGACGGGTCATCCAGGAATATGTCCCCGGCAAGCAGGTCACCCTGGCCCACGTCATCTGCAATCCCCGGAGGGAGCTCTGCGACCGGATCGGTGTCGACAATCACGGTGCCATCGGCGTCATGACCATCACGCCCGGAGAAGGGGCCGTCATCGCCGCCGACATCGCCGGCAAGGCCGCCCCGGTCCACCTCGAGTTCGTCGACCGTTTCACGGGCTGTCTCATGGTCACTGGCGACGTCTCCTCCGTCGAGAGGGCCCTGGACGCCACCGTCGGCGCCCTTCAGTCCCTCCTCGGTTTCTACCCCGCCGGGATCACCCGCTCGTGAAGTCGCGCCTCATGGTCATGGGGCCCACGGGAGCCGGCAAGTCAACCCTCCTGGCGGCCCTGGGCGGTTCGCAGGAAGTGGCGAAAAAGACCGAATCCGTCGTCTTCACCGACAGCTCCGTCGATACGCCCGGCGAGGCCTTCGACATGCCCCGTCTCTATTTCATCCTCATCAACAGCGCCGTCAAGTCGGGCCTGGTCCTGCTCGTGGCCGACGCCACGAGGCCCCGGTTCTTCCCGGCCGGATTCACTAAAGTCATGAAGGGCCCCGTCATCGGGGTCATCAACAAGATTGACGTCGCCGGGGAGGCGGGGATCGACCTCTCCCGGCGGGCGCTCAAAGTCGCGGGAGTGAAGGAGGTTTTCGCCGTATCGGGAAAGGGAGGTCAGGGCCTCGAAGCGTTGAAAGCCCGTATCGAAGAAATCCTAGGGAGGTGCTGTGCGAATGAACGGAGAAGCGCTCGGATTGATTGAAACGCGGGGCCTCGTCGGCTCCATCGAGGCGGCGGATGCCATGGTCAAGGCCGCCAACGTCCGCCTCGTGGGCTACGAGAAGATCGGGTCCGGCTACGTGACGGTCATGGTCCGGGGTGACGTGGGGGCCGTCAAGGCCGCCGTCGACGCCGGAGCCGCAGCGGCCAAGCGGGTCGGGGAGATCGTCTCGGTCCACGTCATCCCCAGGCCCCATGCCGACACGGAAAAGATGCTGCCCAAGCTCGGTTAGGGCCTGATCGGTTGATGGGGAGGTGCAGTTGATGGAACAGGATGTCATGAAAAAAGTGATGGATGAAGTGATGAAGCGCCTCGGCACCGAGGCCTGCCCCGCGGCGCCGACGGCAGGGGAAGAGAAATCAAAGACGGCGGCCAATTTCGATCCCATCGGCGTCACCGAGTTCGTCGGCACGGCCATGGGCCATACCATCGGCCTGGTCATCGCCAACGTTGACGCCACCCTCCACGAGAAGATGGGCATCGACAAGCGGTTCCGCTCCATCGGGATCATCTCGGACCGCATCGGCGCCGGGCCGCAGCTCATGGCCGCCGATGAGGCCGTCAAGGCCACCAACACGGAAGTCATCTCGGCCGAGATGCCCCGCGACACCGAGGGCGGCTGCGGCCACGGCTGCCTCATCATTTTCGGCGCCGAGGACGTCTCCGACGTGCGCCGCGCCGTCGAGGTCACCCTGGCCAACGTGGAGACCTATTTCGGCGATGTCTGGGCCAATGAGGTGGGCTATCTCGAACTCCAGTACACGGCCCGGGCCTCCTACTGCCTCAACAAGGCCCTGGGCGCCCCCCTGGGAAAGGCCTTTGGCCTCGTCCTGGGCGCTCCGGCCGGCATCGGCGTCGTCATCAGCGACACGGCGCTGAAAGCCGCCGAAGTGGAGGCCTACGCCTACTGCTCCCCCAGCCAGGGGACGTCGTTGACCAACGAGTCCTTCATCATGATCTCCGGCGACTCGGGCGCCGTGCGCCAGGCCATCCGCTCGGCCCGCGAAGTGGGCGTCAAGCTGCTGGCCACTCTCGGATCGGAGCCCAAGTCGGGCAGCGTCTCCTACATCTAGGAGGCGTTGGAGACCACTTCAGGGGGTGAAGGCAGTGGCTGTGAACAAAAAGAGCAAGCGTTTCGAGATACTTCGTCAGCGTGACGTCCACAAGGACGGCTTCATCGGCGAGTGGAAAGAGGTCGGCCTCATCGCCATGGGCAGTCCCAACGACCCCAGGCCGTCGATCCGCATCGAAGGCGGGAAAGTCGTCGAGATGGACGGCAAGAAGAGAGCCGACTTTGACATGATCGAACAGTTCGTCGCCGACTACTGCATCGACAGTTCCGTTGCCGAGGAGGCCATGGCCAAATCGGAGAAGGAGCTAGCCCACATGCTCGTCGACGTCGACGTCTGCGCCAAGGAGATCCGCCGGATCTTCCTCGGCCTCACTCCGGCCAAGCTGTCGGCCGTTCTCGACTGCCTCAACATCGTCGAAATCATGATGGCCATGCAGAAGATGCGGGTCCGTCAGATGCCGGGCAACCAGGCCCATATCACCAGCGCCACCGACAACCCCATCGCCCTGGCCTGCGACGCCGCCGAGGCGGCCTACCGGGGCTTCCTCGAGATCGAGACGACGGTGGCCGTCACCCGCTATGCCGCCTTGAATGCCCTCTCCCTCCTCGTCGGCGGTCAGGTGGGACGGCCCGGGATCCTCTCCCAGGATGCCCTGGAGGAGTCCTTTGAACTTCAGATCGGCATGAAGGGTCTCACGGCCTATGCCGAGACCGTCTCCGTCTACGGCACGGAGAGCGTCTTCGTCGACGGTGACGACACGCCCTGGTCCAAGTCCTTCCTCGCCTCGGCCTATGCCAGCCGGGGGTTGAAGATGCGTTTCACTAGCGGCACCGGCAGCGAGGTGCAGATGGGCGCTGCCGAGGGCAAGAGCATGCTCTACCTTGAGGCCAAGTGCGTCATGATCACCAAGGGAGCCGGCGTCCAGGGCCTCCAGAACGGCTCCATCTCCTGCATCGGCGTTCCCGGGGCCGTACCCAGCGGCATCCGGGCCGTCGCCGCCGAAAACCTCCTCACCATGATCCTGGGCCTGGAGGTCGCCTCGGGCAACGACCAGACCTTCTCCCACTCCGACCTGCGCCGCACGGCCCGAACGATCCCGCAGCTCTTTGCCGGAACGGACCTCATCTTCTCCGGCTACTCGGGCGTTCCCAATTACGACAACATGTTTGCCGGTTCCAACTGGGACATCGAAGATGTCGACGACTACCTGGCCCTCCAGCGTGACTTCCGCATCGACGGCGGCCTGCGCCCCGTCCTGGAGGCCGACGTCATCGCCGTGCGCAACAAGGCAGCCCGGGCCCTCCAGGCCGTCTACGACGAGCTGGGCTTCCCGGCCATCACCGACGACGAGGTCGAGGCGGGGACCTACGCCAACGGCAGCAAGGACATGCCGCCCCGCAACATCCCCGAAGACCTTAAGGCCGCCGAGCGGATCATGAAAGAGGGCATCACGGCCGTCGACGTCATCAAGGCCCTGGCCAAGAGGGGCTTCCGTGACGTGGCCGAGGCCCTGGTCATGATGATGCGTCAGCACGTCTCCGGCGACTACCTCCAGACCTCGGCCTGGATCGACAGCGAGGGCTATGTCTGGAGCGCCGTCAACGATCCCAACACCTATGCCGGGCCGGGCACGGGCTACCAGATGAGCGATGAGCGCTGGGAAGAGATCAAGGCCATTCCCTGGGCCATCAATCCTGAGGACGTCTAGGGAAAGGGGGTTGCCACAGGATGAACGAGGAACTGATCCGCAAAGTCATCGCTGAGGTCATGGCCGAGGTCGCGACCGGAGAGGGAAAGAAGGCCCCTAAGGCCGAACTTTCCGCCCCCGCCGCGGGGATCAAGATCACCGAGCTCGAAAAGGCGACGAAGGGGACCAGTCCCAAGGAGGTCGTCTTGGCCGTCACGCCTGGCTTCGGCGTCCACTTCCAGGGAACCATCGTCGACGTCCCCCATGGCGAGGTCATCCGCCAGATCATGGCCGGCGTCGAGGAAGAAGGGCTCACCTGCCGGGTTATCCGGGTCTACCACACGGCCGACGTGGCCTTCATGGCTCACTACGCCGCCAAGCTCTCCGGCTCGGGGATCGGAATCGGCGTCCTCTGCCGGGGGACGTCCGTCATCCACCAGAGGGATCTGGCTCCCCTCAACAACCTGGAGCTCTTTCCCCAGTCCCCTTTGCTCGACGCCGAGGCCTTTCGCGCCATCGGCCGCAACGCCGCCAAATACGCCAAGGGCGAGCAGCCTGTCCCCGTGGCGACGCGAAACGACCCCATGGCCAGGCCTCGCTTCCAGGGGTTGGCGGCTCTCCTCCACAACAAGGAGATGCGCTACCTCGATCGCAAGCGGCCTCCCATGGAGGTCAAAGTCGAGTTCACCCACTAGGGAGGAGGTGTCCCCATGGCAATGGAACTGAACGAACAGATGGTGGCTGAACTGGTCCGCCAGGTTCTGAAAGGCGTCAACGGAGCTCAGGGCGCCCCGCAGGTCCAAAAGGGCCAGGGCGGCCTCGGCGCCGGCGATTTCCCCCTCGCCGCCAAGCGTCCCGATCTGCTCACCGGGCCGAGAGGCAAGAAGTTCGAGGAGTTGACCCTCGACAACGTCATGAGCGGTGCCGTGGCCTTCGAAGACTTCCGCATCACCCCCCAGGCCCTGGAGTATCAGGCCCAGGTGGCCGAGAGTGCCGGGAGCCCCCACGTGGCCCGCAACCTGCGCCGCGCCGCTGAGATGACCCGCATCCCCGACGAGCGGGTCCTGGAGATGTACAATGCCCTGAGGCCCCACCGCTCCGATAAGGCCGAGCTTTTGGCCATGGCCGACGAGCTGGAGAAGAAGTACGAGGCCAAAATCTGTGCTGCCTTCGTCAGGGAGGCCGCCGACGTCTACGAGCGCCGCCACCTCCTCAAGGGCGACCTGCCCGAGGCCTAGGCCTCGCGTTCCGGGAGGCGAGCGGTCGTGCCCATCGTCGCAGGAATCGACATCGGAAACTCGACGACGGAGGTCGCCCTCGCCCGCGTGGAGGGCCGGGACATCACTTTCCTGGCCTCGGCCCTCCATCCCACCACCGGCATCAAGGGGACCGTCCAGAACGTGCGGGGCGTCCTCCTCGCCCTGAGCAAGGCCCTTGAGGCTGCCGGAAGGGGCCGCGATGACTTCCGTTTTGTCGACCTGATCCGCCTCAACGAGGCCGCTCCCGTCATCGGCGACGTGGCCATGGAGACGGTGACGGAGACGATCATCACCGAATCGACCATGATCGGCCACAATCCCAGCACCCCCGGCGGCGTCGGCATCGGCGTCGGCGAGACGATCCTCGTCGACGATCTCGCCGACGCACCTGAAGGCAAGGCCCTAGTCGTCGTCATTCCCGCCTCTTGGGACTACGAAAGGGCCGCCACCGCCCTGGGCCAGGCCCGGGACCGGGGCCTGGCCGTAAAGGCCGCCATCTGCCAGAGCGACGACGGCGTCCTCATCGCCAACAGGCTTCCTTCTCCCGTTCCGATCGTCGACGAGGTGCGGGCCATCGACCGCGTCCCCCTGGGGATGCCCTGCTGCGTCGAGGTCGCCCCGCCGGGCCGGGTCGTCGAAGTCCTGGCCAACCCCTACGATGTGGCCACCCTCTTCGGCCTCTCGCCCGAGGAGACCCGCCAGATCGTTCCCGTCACGCGGGCCCTCGTGGGCAACCGCTCGGCCGTCGTCATCCGGACGCCTCTGGGCGAGGTGAAGGAACGGTCCATCCCGGCCGGCGAGCTCTACGTCGAAGGGCCGGCGGGACGGCGGACCCTCAACGTCGAGGAGGGCGCCCGGGCCATCATGGCCCTCGTCGCGGAGAGCGAGCCCCTCAAGGACGTCTTCGGCCAGCCCGGCACCAACGTGGGCGGCATGATGGAGCGGGTCCGGCGCACCATGTCGAACCTGACGGGCATTCCCATCGGTGACGTCCACATCCGGGACCTCCTCGCCGTGGATACCCTCGTTCCCCAGAAGGTCGTCGGCGGACTGGCCGACGAATTCTCCCAGGAAAGCGGCGTCGCCCTGGCCGTCATGGTCGAGACGAAGGAGCTCCCCATGAAGCACCTCGCCGAGGCCGTCCAGGCCGAGGCGGGCGTCGCCGTCGAGATCGGCGGCGTTGAGGCCGAAATGGCCATCAACGGCGCCCTCACCACGCCGGGGACGAAACCGCCTCTGGCCATCATCGACCTCGGAGCGGGGAGCACCGACGCCTCGCTGATGAGGGAAAACGGCACCGTCGAGCTGATCCATCTCGCCGGGGCCGGCAACATGGTCAACACCATCATCGCCAGCGAACTCGGTTTCGACGATCCCGAACTGGCCGAGTCGATCAAACGCTACCCTCTCTGCAAGGTGGAGAGCGTCTTTCACATCCGCCAGGAAGACGGAACGGTCCGCTTCTTCGACCGCCCTCTGGAACCCCATCTTTTCGGTCGCGTCGCCCTCATCGTCGAAGGGGATCTGCTCCAGCCCGTCCCCCTGAGGACGACGATGGAAAAGGTCCGTCAGGTGCGGCGAAAGGCCAAGGGGGAGGTCTTCGTGACCAACGCCGTGCGGGCTCTGGAAAGGGTTGCCCCCGCCAGGAACGTGCGTCTTCTCGATCATGTCGTCCTCGTCGGCGGGTCGGCCCTGGACTTCGAGATCCCCACGATGATCACCGACGCCCTCTCCCGTTACGGCGTCGTCTCGGGGCGTGGAAACATCCGCGGCGTCGAGGGACCGAGAAACGCCGTCGCCACCGGTCTCGTCCTGACCTGCCGGAGGCAGGGGCCATGAATCCCTGGTGCCGTCCCCTCAAGGACGCCCCGACGGACCGGCCCGCCGTGACGCTCCTCGCCGCTCCGTCCGTCCCTGAAGAGGCCATCGGGGCCCTCGGTGCCGGAAGCGAGGAGGAGGGCATCCCCCTCGTCTGGGAGCGCCTCGACGGCGAGGCCTCCGCTCTGGCCCGGGAGGCGGCCCGCCGGTCCCGCCTGGAGGTGGGCATCGGTCTCGACGGCCGGGCCGCCTCGGTGACGCCCGCCAAGTTTCCCGAGGAGCGGGGAGTCTACCTTCACGAAGAGGGACCGGACCTTCCCCTCCGCTGGATCGGCCAGGCCGCGGCGTGCCTTGTCAAGGGCGAGCCTCTGCCGCCGAAGATGAAGGAGGGCCAGTCCCCAGCCGGTTTGCCTGTCCCGGAGCCGATGGCGACTCTGGAGGAGGAAGACAGCGAAGAAGAGGCCCTCGTCGCGGCCGTGACCCGGATCGTGATGGAGGCATTGGAGAAGGAAAGGAGGCGGTGAAGGCCATGAAGGCGATCGGAACCGCCCTGGGCTTCATCGAGACCGTCGGCCTCGTCGCCGCCGTGACTGCCGCCGACGCGGCCCTGAAAGCCGCCGACGTGAGCCTTCTGGGCCGGGAGAATTCGAAGGGAAGCGGCATGATCACCGTCAAGATCGCCGGTGATGTCGGCGCCGTCAGGGCCGCCCTCGCCGCCGCCACGGCCGAGGCGACGCGTCTCGAAAGGCTCCAGGCGTCTCACCTCATCGCCAGGCCGGCGCGGGAGATCGACGCCGTCATGGTCCGCAATGTCGAGACCATGGGCGTCTCGACGCGCCTAGAGATCGTCGAGGCCGATGAGATTCCTCCCGAGGCGGAGAAGGCCACCGAGGATCGGCCCGAAGAAGGGACTCTCGAAAAGGAGAAGGACGAATCAGCCGGACCTTCCGAAGGGGAGGGCGAGAAGAAGGAGGAGGCCCTTCCCGGGATGACCGAAGCGGAGGCCGATGTCCTTGCCTCTGAAAAGGGGGAAAAGGCCGAACCGGAAGGGAAGGTCTCAGCGGAGGATTCTCCGGCGGAACCTCAAAAGGCCGTAAAGGCCGAAAAGGCCCAGGAGGCCGAAAAGCCCCCGGAGCCGCCGAAGGAGACCGGAACGGCCCGGAAGCGCAATCCCCGGCGGGGGGGCACGAAGGGCCCCAAGGGGAAAAGCTGACGTTCGCCCCAGGGCGACGACGTTCCATCACCGATAAAAGGAGGAAGGCAGAATGGCCCAGGAAGCTCTCGGCTTGATTGAGACAAAGGGTTTTGTCGGCGCCGTCGAGGCCGCTGACGCCATGGTCAAGGCCGCCAATGTCACCCTCGTCGGGTCGAAACTCACCGGTGGCGGCCTCGTGACGGTCATGGTCCGCGGCGACGTGGGGGCCGTGAAGGCCGCCGTCGACGCCGGTTCGGCCGCGGCGGGACGGGTGGGCGAGCTCGTCTCGACTCACGTCATCCCCAGGCCCCACGGCGACACGGAAAAGATGCTGCCCTTCGGCGATCAGCCGGCCGAATCGGTCGACGTCGCCAAGGATTAGCGCTTCGGACGGAGAGCGACGCAGTGGCCTGGGATCGGACCGTCGTCGGGGGAGTGATCCGGGAGGTTCTCCAAAAGATGGAGCCCCTCTTGCAATCCCCGTCGGGAGGGGCTGGCGCCGCTTCCGTCATCGTCGACCCCGACGAGGCTGCCGTGGCGGGCCTGCACCCCGGAGACCGGGTCCCGATCCTTCAGGGAATCCTTCCCCTGCGCCGCCGATCGCCCCTGGCCGCCGGGAGCCTGTCATGACCTGTCTTTGGCTCACTCCGGAACTGGAGGCCTGCGCCAGAGCCCTTGAAAGTCCCAGGGCCCTGGCGCCGTGGAAACGACTTTATCTCGGCTTCGATCTGGGCACGACCAATCTCGTCATCGTCGCCCTCAACGAGGAGGGCCAGCCCGTTTCCGCCGTCCTGGAGCCCTCGTCCTCGTCGGTCCGAGACGGCGTCGTCGTCGATTACATGGCCGCCCTTCAGGGGATGAAACGGGCCCTGGAGCGACTGCGCCAGAAGCTCGGTGACGGTCTCACCCGAGCCGTGGGGGCCGCCGCCTACCCGCCGGGCGTCTCGCTCAAGACGGCCAAGGTCTGTGCCAACGTCGTCGAAAGCCTCGGTTACGACTGCCTCGGTCTCTATGAGGAGCCGACGGCCGCCGCGGCGGCCCTGGGCCTGACGGAAGGGGCCATCGTCGACATCGGCGGCGGGACGACGGGCATCGCCGTCCTCGACGGAGGCGAAGTCCGCTACAGTGCCGACGAACCCACGGGAGGGACGCACATGACCCTCGTCATCGCCGGGAGCCGGAACCTCACCCTCGACGAGGCGGAACGGCTCAAGCGGGATCGGCGGGAGCAGAAAGGGCTGATGCCCACACTCCGGCCCGTCCTGGAAAAGATGGGCACCATCGCCCGGAACCATCTCCTCCGAAGCGGAGCCCTCGGCCGCGTTCCCGTCGTCGTCGTCGGCGGCGGGGCCGATCTGCCCGGGGCGGAAGAGATCCTTGCCGACGTCGTCGGCCACCCCGTCTCCCTCGCCCCGGAACCTCTGCTTGTGACGCCTTTGGGCATCGCTCTCAATCTCTGGAGGGATCACCATGACGACGACCGGTAACCTCGTCTCCCTCGTCCTGGAACGGCTGCGCCTGCCCCGGGTGGGCCTGCTCTGGTGGCATGAGACGGCGCCTCACCGCTTCGCCCCTCCTCCCGGTGTCACCTGGGTCCACTATCTGGCGCCGGGGTGCGTCTTCCCCCGCGAGCTCCGCCCCGCCTACCGCCTTGCCGCTCTGAAGGCGCCCGAGGAGGAGGCCGGAACGCTCCGTATGCTGGCCGTGCCGGCGGCAAGGATCGAGCTCCTGGCCGATCTCCTTTCGGGGCTGCCAGCCTCTCCCGAAGGACGCCTCGTCGCAGGCTGTCTCGGCGCCGGCCTGCCCGTCGTCGTCGATGTTTCGGCCCTGGCCTCCCGGAGCCGGTGGACGGGGGCCATCGGCAACGGACACCGGGAGGCTCTGGGCCGCCTCGAGGCTCTGGGCTGCCTTCTCCTTCGGGGGGAGATGTCCCCGGCCTCCCCAACTTCGCCGGTCACCGTCGGCGAGAGGACGGCACCGGATGTCCTCGTCGTCGATGAGCCGGGATGGCTGAGCTGGAGGGAGCTCGCCCCGAGGCTCGGCGGCAGGCGCGCCGTCAGCATCGGCCCGGAGGTGCGGCTCACCGCCGAAGCCCGGGACCGATTGAGGCAGCACAGGATCGCCCTGAAGGAGGGATAGTCCGATGGCCATGACCTGTCATCTCGTCGTCAGGCCCACCGAGGCCTGCCGGAGAATCATCGAACGCCGTCTTGCCACGAAGAGGGACGAGGCCCTTGAGGGAGCCCTCTGGGGGGCGGTCCTCCTCGTTCAGGGGCCTGTGGCCGAAATCCTGGCCGCCGTCGACGTGGCGACCAAGGCCGCCCCTGTCGTCGCCGGAGAGGTCGTCGGCAACTGCCCCCAGCAGATCAACACCGTCGCCTTCATCGGCGCCGTCTCCGACGTCAAGATGGCCCTGGCGGCTCTCAAGGAATGGGGGGATGTGAAATGAAGCTCGGTCGGGTCGTGGGCAACGTCGTCGCCACCCGCAAGGATGAACGGCTCGTCGGCCACAAGCTTCTCGTGATCCAGGTCCTCAGGCCCGAGGCGGGCCGCCAGTTCACGGCGGCCGACGAGAAGGACGGCTTCGTCGTCGCCGTCGATCTCGTCGGGGCGGGCCTGGGAGAGACGGTCCTCTTCTGTTCGGGCAGCTCGGCCCGGGCCTCGGCGGCCGAAGGGGCCTCTCCCATCGATGCCGCCATCGTCGGCATCATTGACGACATTGACGTGAACCTGGAGGCGAGGTAGATGGCTCCCATCTACACCCGCGGCGGGGATCGCGGCACGACCCGACTCTGGGACGGGACGGTTGTCACCAAGGGGGATTTCCGGATTGCTCTCAACGGAACCCTCGACGAGGCCAATTCGGTGTTGGGCCTGGCGAAAAGCGCCTCACCCACGGAGGCCCTGAAGGAGGAGGTGACCTTCGTCCAGAAGGCTCTCATGGCTCTCATGGCCTACGTGGCCCGGGGGAAGAAGGTCCAGGAACCTCCCGATGCCCGAGAGCTGGAGGGGCGCATCGACGCCCTCCAGGCTCAGTGGCCGGCCCAGGGACGGTTTGTCCTTCCCGGGGATTCCCTCGCCGGGAGCGCTGTCCACCAGGCCCGGGCCATCGTGCGCCGTGGAGAGAGGACCGCCCTGAAGCTTCTCGACGAAGGACTCTTGGACGAGGAGGCCTATGCCTACATCAACCGTCTCTCCGATTTCCTCTACGCCCTGGCCCTGGCCTGTGACGGTGAGGCCTTCGTCGCCCGCGTCACGGCTCTGGTCCTTGAGGGAGAGCGCAGGGAGCAAGACGGCAAGGGGCTGACTCTGGCCAAGGCCAAGGATCTGCTGAACGAGGCCGAGGCCGAGGCCGACCGGATCGGCGTTCCCATGGTCGTCGCCGCCGTCGACGGGGCGGGAGATCTCGTGGCTCTCCATCGCATGGACGGAGCCCTGCCGGCCAGCATCGACCTGGCCCCGAAGAAAGCCAGGACGGCGGCCCGGCTGCGGATGACGACGGAGGCCCTTTCCCGGCTCGTCCAGCCCGGGGCCCCTCTCTACGGGCTGGCCTCCGATCCGGGGCTCTGCTGCTTCGGCGGCGGCGTCCCCCTCGAGGCGTCGGGCGAGACCGTCGGCGCCCTGGGCGTGAGCGGCGGCTCCGTCGAAGAGGACCAGCTCGTGGCGGGCAAGTCCCGTGACGTCTGGGACAGTCTCTTTCAATCCTGAAGGTCAGATGGAGGTGGACGGTATGGATTCCAAGGACCTCGCCCAGATCGTCAGACAGGTCCTGGCGCGCCTGGAACGGGAGATGGACTCCGCAGGGGGCGGGGGCTGTCCCTACGGCTTCAGCGCCGTTGACGAGGCCGTCGAGGCCGCGGCGACGGCTCAGACGACCTGGCACAGGGACTTCAATATCCAGGCCAAGTCGAAGATCATCGCCGGTCTCAGAAAGGATCTCCTCGATCATCTCGAGGAGCTGGCCCGCCTCGCCCTGGAGGATACGGGCATGGGCCGCCTCGACGACAAGATCCTAAAAAAAGAGCTGGCCATCACGAGGACGCCGGGCCCCGAATACTTCACCACCAAGGCCGTCTCCGGCGACAACGGCCTCGTCCTGGAGGAGCTCGCCCCCTTCGGCGTCATCGCCTCGATCACGCCCTCGACCAATCCCGTGGCTTCGGTCATCAACAACACCATCGCCATGATCGCCGGCGGCAACGCCGTCGTCTTCGCCCCCCACCCTGGCGCGAAACGGTCGACCCTCCGGGCCGTGGAGATCATCAACGAATCCCTGGGCCGCCAGGGGGCGCCCTGCGGCCTGGTGACGACGCTGACGGCGATCAGCATGGAGAACGTCGACCATCTCATGAAGCACCCCAAGGTGCGTCTCGTCGCCGCCACGGGCGGCCCCGGCGTGGTCCACGCGGCCCTCAGCTCGGGGAAGCCCGCCATCGGCGCCGGCCCGGGCAACCCGCCCGTCGTCGTCGACGAGACGGCCCATCTTCGCCAGGCCGCCATCGACGTCATCCTGGGCTGCTCCTTCGACAACAACCTGCCCTGCACGTCCGAGAAGGAACTCATCGTCGTCAACTGCGTCGCCGAGGAGCTCAAGAGGCACATGCTCGAAAACGGCGCTCACGAGCTCAAGGCGGCCTCGGAGATCGGAAAGCTGCGCGATCTCGTCTTCGACGACAAGGGTAAGCCTGACAAAAGCTGCGTCGGCAAGGACGCGACGTGGCTTCTCAGGAAGATCGGCGTCGTCGTCCCGGCCAAGACGCGGGTCATCCTCATCGAGTGCGACGAGCAGGACCCCTTCGTCCAGGAGGAGATGCTCATGCCCATCCTGCCTTTGGTGCGCGTCGCCGATTTCGACGAGGCCCTGGCCATGGCCCTCCGCGTCGAGCATGGCTTCCGCCACTCGGCGGCGATTCACAGCACCAACATCGACAACATGAGCCTCATGGCTCGTCTCATGGAGACGACGATCTTCACGAAGAACGCTCCCTCCTTCGCCTCCCTGGGCTATGGAGGAGACTGCCCGACGGCCTTCACCATCGCCACCTCGACGGGCCAGGGGCCGACGACGCCTCTGTCCTTCTGCCGCCTGCGGCGCTGCACCCTCCACGGCGCCTTCAGGATCATCTAGGAGGCCTTACGGTGAAGGCCGACGAGGTGATCCGCAAGGTCTACGAGGCCGGCGTCGTGGGGGCCGGAGGGGCCGGATTCCCCACCCACGTCAAGCTTCAGGCCCGAAAGATCGACACCTACCTCATCAACGGGGCCGAATGCGAGCCCCTCCTGGCCGGCGACCAGCACCTCATGAGGGAAAAGGCCGCCTTCCTTCAGAACGCGGCCGAGACGGTCCGCGGCGCCCTGGGGGCGGAAAGGGCCCTTTTCGTGATCAAGAAGAAGCACGTCGCCGAAAGGCAGGCCCTGGAGGCGGCGGGGGCGGCTGTGGCCGTCATGGGCGACTACTATCCCGCCGGCGATGAGGTGATCCTCATCGAGGAGGTGACGGGTCGGATCGTCCCCGAAGGCGGCCTGCCCCTGGCCGTCGGCGTCGTCGTCAACAACGTCGAGACCCTCTACAACATCGGCCGGGCCCTGGAGGGGATCCCCGTCACGAGAAGCTGGGTCACCGTGAGCGGCGCCGTCCGCGAGCCCGGCCTCTGGCTCGTCCCCCTGGGCACGCCGGCGTCTAAGCTCCTTGAGCTGGCCGGCGGTCCGACGGAGGACGATCCCTGGTATGTCGACGGCGGTCCCATGACCGGTCCCTACCACAGGGAGCCCGATTTCCTCGTCACCAAGACGAGCAACGCCCTCCTCGTCCTGCCGGGCCGGTCCGCCCTCGTCCGGTACGAGACGATGGACCTGGAGCGCATGATCCGCCAAGCCCGCTTTGCCTGCATCCAATGCAACCAGTGCACCGTCGCCTGTTCGCGGAACCTCGCCGGCTACAACCTGGAGCCGCACCGGATCATGCGGGCCATGGCCTATCCCGAGCAGAGGACGGAGGCCGTCCTCCGCCAGGCCTTCCTCTGCAGCGACTGCAACCTCTGCAGCGGTCTCCACGCCTGCCCCATGCAGCTTTCGCCCCGTCGGGTCAACCAGGAGCTCAAGAAAGCCCTCCGTTCCCAGGGCGTGACGCCCGATTTCCCGGCGCGAGAAATCCGGCCCCATCCCATGCGTCCCTACCGCCTGGCCTCGACGAACCGCCTTCTCTTCCGCCTCGGCCTGGCCGGCTACGACGGCCATCCCCCCTTCCGGGGCGAGGTGGCCGTCGATGAGGTCTTCCTTCCCCTCAGGCAGCATCTGGGTGCCCCCTGCCTTCCTCTTGTCGCCGTCGGCGACGTCGTCGACGAGGGGCAGGTCGTCGGGGAACCCCCCGAGGGAGCTCTGGGCGCCCCTCTTCACGCCTCCCTGGCCGGCAGGGTGGAGGAGGTCTCCGAGAGGGGCCTGAAGATCCGATCGATCAGGACGGAGGGATAAGCGGTGGAACGAGCGATCGCAACTCTCGAAAGCATCAGCGTCGCCCAGGGGTATCTCGCCACGGACGCCATGCTCAAGGCGGCCGACGTCTCTCTCCTCTGGGCCTGCACGATCTGTCCCGGCAAGTACCTCGTCGTCGTCAGCGGCCAGGTCAGCGCCGTCAGGAGCTCCCTGGCCGCAGGACTCCAGGCGGCGGGGGAGGCGGCCATCGACCACATGATTTTGCCCAACGTGCACCCCGACGTTTTCGCCGCCCTGGCTGACGCCACCGATCCGGGCCTGCCCAAGGATCTGGGCGTCGTCGAGACCATGGCCGCTCCCGTTGCCCTTGAAGCGGCCGACGCCGCCGTCAAGGCAGCCCAGGTGAAGCTTCTGGAGATCCGTATCGGCCGGGGCATGGGGGCCAAATCCTTCTTCAGCCTCACCGGCGAGATCTCCAACGTCAAGACGGCCGTCGCCGCAGCCAGGGCCATCGTGGGCGAGCGGGGATTCCTCGTCGATGCCGTCGTCATCAGCCGGCCTCACCGGGCCCTTCTGGAGGCGATGCTCTAGAGGTTCCTACGGGATTGTGGTAAGCTGATGTTTCATCATTGCCCTGTCTTCAAAGGACGTGGGGTCGGAGGCGCAAGCCCCCGACCCCCTTTTTGGACTTCCGGGGCTCAGGAGGGATGGAGGGTGAAGCTTGATCCCAGGACGGAGGTGATGGGCCGCGATCCCGTCGGCCCGCTCCTCCTGCGTTTTTCCATGCCCGCCATCGTGGGGCTTCTCGCCAACGCGCTCTACAACATCGTCGACCGCATGTTCATCGGCCGCATCGTCGGCTCCCAGGGGCTGGCGGCGGTGACGGTCTCCTTCCCCTTCTTCGGTCTGGCCATCACGCTGGGAATCTTCGTCGCCGTCGGCGCCTCGTCGCTCGTCTCGCGCAGCCTCGGCCGCGGCGACAGCGCGAAAGCCGAGCAGATCCTGGCCAACGCCTTCACCCTGGCCCTTCTGGCCGGGCTCTTTCTGGCTTTGGCCGGTCATTTCCAGGGCCCAAGGATGCTCCGTCTCTTCGGTGCCAGTGCGGAAATCCTGCCTGCGGCGTTGGGTTACCTGAAGATCGTCCTCCTGGGAATCCCCTTCCTGCTCGTCACCTTCGTCCTCAACGGCCTCATGAGGGCAGAAGGGGCGCCGCGGTGGGCCATGGGGACCATGCTGCTGGCCACGATGACGAACATCGTCCTCGACTGGCTCTTCATCGCCCGATGGGGCTGGGGCGTCGCCGGAGCGGCCTGGGGGACGACGATCGCCCAGGCCGTGGCCGTCCTCTGGGTCGCTTTCTACTACGGCCGCCGTAGCGTCCTCAAGGTGCGGCTCCGCCTGATGGCGCTGCGGAGAGCCATCGTCGGGCCCCTCCTGGCCGTGGGGCTGTCGCCGGGGCTGATGGAGCTCTCCTTTGTCGTTCTCCTGGTGATGCTCAACCATATCCTCGGTTCCCTCGGGGGAGATGTGGCCATCTCGGCGGCGGGAATCTTCCTCAGCCTGGACAGCCTCTTCTACCTCCCCGCCCTGGGGATCGGCGAAGGGGCCCAGCCTCTGATCGGCTTCAACTACGGCGCCGGCAAGATGGATCGGGTCCGCAAGGTCGTCGTGCTGGCCATCGGCGCGGCCGCCTCCGTCTTCGCCCTCTCCTGGGCCGTCGTCGAGATCTTTCCCCACTTCCTGGTGGGGCTTTTCTCCAAAGGCGACGGCGAGCTCACGGCCATCGCCGTCAGAGGCCTCAGGCTGGGCTACATGATCCTGCCCCTGGCCTCCCTTTTCATCATCACCGGCTACACCTTCCAGGCCCTGGGCCGGGCCCGGGCGGCCTTCGTCCTCCAGGTGCTGCGGCAGGTCGTCTTCTGCTTTCCCCTGCTCCTTTTCCTGCCGCGCCTCTGCGGAATCGACGGCGTCTGGCTCTCCTTCCCCCTCATGGACGGGAGCGGCTTTCTCATGGCTCTCTGGATGCTGCGGCGGGAGATGAGGCGGTGGCCCCGAAGCTGAAAGGAAGAGGTCCCGCTTAGCGGAAGAAGGGGAGGATGAGGCGCCGCTCGACGATCATGCGCACCAGCAGCGTGTCGGTCCACCCTTTCCCGGGATGGCTGTATTTGTCGATGACGACGACCAGGACCAGGGCCAGGACGGCCACGGCCAGGACGGTCAGAAACTGACGAAGATAGGGCGGTCGGGGGTGGATACGCCGCCGGGGGTCCCGAAAGGGTCCGTACATGGTGATCCCTCCTTCTCCGGTTCTGTCCCTTCACCCCATAGAATAGATCCATTCTCTCTTGAGGGCGACCCGTCTTTCATGGAAAGAGGAGATTGCTTATACTGGAAGCCCGGTGATGGAGACGCTGCTTCCGAATGAGGGATGAACGCCGCTTCGCTCAGGAGGTTTTCGATGGTCAACCGACACTGTCCCTGTTCCTTTCTCCGATCGGGCCGCTGTCTCGGCGGCGAGCGGAAGGCCGAGGCCTGCCGCCTCAGAAAACAGGACGAGAACCTGCGCCTCCTCCTTGAGGCTACGCCGGATCTGATCGCCTTCAAGGACGCCGAGGGGCGCTATCTTGACGTGAACGACAGCTTCGCCGCTCTCTTCGGCCGCGACAAGGCCCAAATCGTCGGGAAAAGGGACGCCGAACTCGATGACGGCGGTCCGGGGAGCTCCTTCTTCCGGGAAGAGACCTTTTCCGCCCCGGGCGCCTGGAGGGAGGGCCGTCAGATCCGGGAGACCTGCCAGATCGTCGACGGCCAGGGGCGGCATCGCGTCTTCGACGTCATCAAGATCCCCCTCTTCGACGGCGACGGAACCCCGCGCCGTCTTCTCGTCATGGGCCGAGAGGTGACGGAGAGTGCGGCCGTTCTGGGCGATCTCGTCGAACAGCGTCGGCGCCTCCGCGAGGTGGAACGCATCGCCGCCATGGGCTACTGGGCCTTCTTCCCCGACGAGGACCGGCTCGACTGGGACGACGGGGCGGCAGCCATCCTCGGGGGGACGCCCTCCGATCTCGCCCCTTCCGGCGCGGCCATCAGGGCCCGCATTCACCCTGACGATCTCCAGGACTACCTGGAGGTGCTGACGAAGCTTCGTGAAGCGGGGCATTTCCGCTGCTCTTTCCGCTTTCTTTGTCCCGACGGGCGTTGGGTCCACCTCTGTTCCCAGGGCGTCACCCTTTTCGACGACGACGGCCGGATCGTCCGCGTCGAGGGCTACATCCAGGACGTGACGGCCGACCGGGCCAGGGAAAAGGAGCTCCTTCTGGCCTCGACGATCTTCGACCACGCCGTCGAGGGCATCTGCATCACCGACGGCGAGAACCGCATCGTCTCCGTCAACCCCGCCTTTTCGGCCATCACCGGCTACAGCCGCGACGAGGTCCTCGGCAAAGACCCGAGGATCCTCAAGTCCGATCGCCATCCCAAGTCCTTCTACGAAGAGTTCTGGCGCGTTCTCCTCTCGGAGGGGCGCTGGCAGGGCGAGATCTGGAACCGGCGCAAGAGCGGCGAGACCTACCCGGAATGGATCTCCGTCTCCGTCGTCCGCCATGACGACGGGACGCCCCAGAACTTCATCGCCGTCTTCCGCGATCTCTCGGCCCTTTCCTTCCGCGATTCGGGCATCATGCTTCCCTCCTACAGCGACCCCCTGACCCAGCTCCCCAACAAGAGCCTTTTCGTCGACCGGATCAGCCAGGAGCTGGCCGAGGCGAAGGGGAAGGAGCGCCATTTCGGCGTCGTCTGTCTTGACCTGGACCGGTTCAAGAACCTCAACGACAGCTTCGGCCACTTCCTGGGCGACCAGTTCCTCCAGCAGGTGGCCCAGCGCCTTCTGGAGCGCTCGTCCCCGACGGACACGGTGGCCCGTTTTGGCGGCGACGAGTTCGGCATCCTCGTCCGCGAGGCCGGGACGGCCTCGGACGTGGCCCAGAGGGCCGACAGCTTCCTGCACGTCTTCCGCAGGCCCTTTGACCTCGACGGGAAATCGGTCTTCATCAGCGCCAGTGCCGGCGTCAGCCTCTACCCCGAGGATGGCGGCGACGTGGACACGCTGCTCCGCAAGGCCGACCTGGCCATGTACCGCGCCAAGGAGCTGGGTGGCAACCAGACCAGCTTCTTCACGGAAGAGCTGGGTGCCAGGACGTCGCGGCGGATGCAACTCGAGACGCACCTCCGCCAGGCCCTCGTGCGGGGCGAGTTCGAGCTCTTCTACCAGCCCCTGATCCATCTCGTCCGGCGGGACCTCACCTCCCTGGAGGCCCTGATCCGCTGGCACCACCCCACCAGGGGCTTCACCCCGCCGGCGGAGTTCATCGATCTCGCCGAGGAGACGGGGCTCATCGTTCCCCTGGGCGACTGGATCATGAAGGCCCTATGCTCCCAGCTCCGGCGGTGGCGCGACGAGGGGCTGTCGGATTTCCGCATCGCCATCAACCTCTCGCCCCGCCAGTTCAACCGGCCCGGTCTGGTCGATCATCTCTGCCGGGTCCTCGAAGAGGAGAGACTCGGCCCCGATGACATCGAGCTGGAGATCACCGAGGGGACGGTCATCGCCGATGACGGCAGCGCCATGGAGTCGCTGAGGGAGCTCCGCCGGCGGGGATTTCGCATCTTCATCGATGATTTCGGCACGGGGTACTCCTCCCTGAGCTACCTGCTCCGCCTGCCCGTGACGGGCATCAAGATCGACCAGTCCTTCATCCGGGGCATGGCCAAAGATTCGGCCATGAGGGCCATCGTCAAGGCCATCATCGACATGGGTCTCACCCTGGGGCTGGAGATCGTCGCCGAAGGCGTCGAAGACGACGAGGAGCTGGCCCTCCTCAGAGAAATGGGCTGTCCCGTCGTCCAGGGCTACTGGCTCACGCCGCCGCTGTCTCCCGAAAAGGTGAGGCCCTATCTGGACCGGGGGAGGCGTTTCTGATGGATGAAAGGCCCTATTCTCTGATCTCGGGCGGAGGGGCCCTGACCCGGGTCGTGCCCCTCCTGGAGGCGGCCGAAGAGGGCTTCTTCGACCGGAACGTCGCCGCCGACGAGATCCGGTTCAACGACCGCTACTCCACCATGCGCGGCTACGAGCCCGGTGCCTTTCCCGCCGCCTGCGGGGCCTGGCGGGGCCTTCTCCACACCGACAACTGGCTTCAGGTCTCCTCCGTCGTGGCGGAACTTTTCGACGGTCAGCGGGAGAGCTACGACATCGAGTTCCTCATCCGCAACAGCCGGGGCCGCTATCAGGTCCTGCGGGCCCGAGGCCGCGTTCTCTCCCGCGACAAAAAGGGCCGGCCGGAGCGGATCATCGGCATCGACAGCGACGTGATGGAGCGCCACGAGGTCGAGGAGCGCTTCTTCCGTCTCTTCCGGCGGTCGTCGGCACCTCTGGCCGTCCTTGCGGCCTCGACGAAGCGGTTCCTCCTCGTCAACGAGAGCTTTTCCGCCTATTTCGGCCGCAGGGAGGCCGACTTCGCCGGCCGGCCCTCGGATGAACTCGGCCTCTGGGCCGATCGGAGCGAGAGGGAGCGTCTTTTCTCTCTCCTTTTGAGCGGCGAGGAGGTCGACGGCGAAGAGATCCTCTTCCGCGGCGCTGCCGGCGGCTCCCGTTACGGACAGGTCTACGCCGAAGGGGGCGGATGGAAGGGAAAAGCCGTTTTTTTCATCGTCATCAACGACGTGACGGAGATCAACCGCTCCGAGGAGCGCCTCGAGATGGCTCTCGAAGCGGGCGGCGACGGTCTTTGGGGCTGGGAGATCGATTCGGGAAAGGTCTTTTACAGCGCCACCTGGAAGGCCATGTTCGGTTTCGGTTCTGACGAGGCCGAGCCCTCTTACGCCTACTGGTCCGAGCGCATTCACCTTCTATCTGGACCGCTTCAAGGCCGTCAACGACACCTAGGGCCATCTCGTCGGCGACGCCGTCCTCATCGGAACGGCCCCGGTTGTCGGGGGGCGCCTTCGGGAAGGGGACACCCTCTGTCGCTGGGGAGGGGAGGAGTTTCTTGTCCTTGCCCTGGCCGGTGCCAAGGGAGCGCTGGCTTCGGCCGAGTCTCTCCGTGATCTGCTGGAGAGGACGGAGCACGACGAAGCGGGAGTCGTCACGGCCAGCTTCGGCGTGGCTTCCTGCGAGGAGGGCCTTGATGCCGACGCTTGGGTCCGCCGGGCCGACGAGGCCCTCTATGGCGCCAAACGGTCCGGGAGGAGCTGCGTCGTCCTCTGGATGCCTGAGGCCGAGGGCATCTTCGACGAAGGACCGGGCTTTGGGGGGCCCGGCTTTTTGAAGCGGATGATTTATCACCTGGTCTTAAAAGGAGATGCTGCAGTCGGCCATCTCTTGTCTTATAATCGACGGACCGGAAGGGTGTCTGGAGTGCCTTCGAGAGAGGAGTTCCCTTCCGGCATCTCTCAGGGAACGGTTTAAGGAGGAGTCTCCATGAGTGAAATGAGAGCGGGCCTGGCCCGCATCGCCTGTCATCTGCCGCCGAAGCGGATCACCAACGCCGATCTCGTCCGGGAGTTCGGGAGCTGGACGGCCGAAAAGATCCAGGCCAAGACGGGCATCGAAGCCCGTCACGTTGCCGAAGACGAGCCCGTCTCAAAGCTGGCCTGCCTTGCTGCGGAAAAGCTCTTCTCCCAGGGCGTCGACAGAAGCGAAATCGACATGCTTCTCCTCTGTACGGAGACGCCCGATTACATCATGCCCTCCACGGCCTGCATCATCCACGAGAAGCTCGGTCTTTCCAAAGGATGTGGCGCCTTCGACTACAATCTGGGCTGTTCGGGCTACGTCTACGGCCTCCACATGGCTTCGGCCATGGTCCGGTCCGGCCTGGCCAAGAAGGTCCTCCTTCTCACGGGCGACGTCATGACCCGCTACATTCACGGCGGCGACAAGAGCACGCGCACCATCTTCGGCGACGGCTTCACGGCGAGCCTCATCGACGGCGGCGGAGCTGGCCGGATCGGCCAGTTCGTCCTCGGCACCGACGGCAGCGGCGTCGAGAACCTCATCATCCCAGCCGGAGGGACGGTCCTGCCCTGCTCGGAGGAGACGAGACAGATGAGGACCAACCGCTACGGCAACAGCCGAACCAGGGAAAACCTCTACATGAACGGCCCCGAGGTGCTCAAGTTCGCCCTCCGCGAGGTGCCTCAGGCCGTCGGTGCCTGTCTGGAGAAAAACGGTCTGACCCTGGACGACGTCGATTTCTTCGTCTTCCACCAGGCCACGACGATGATGCTTGAGAGGCTCCGCGAGGCCATCGGCATCGCCGAGGAGAAATTCGTCATCGATCTGGCCGACAAGGGGAACACGATCAGCTCCACGATCCCCTTCGCCCTGAAGGCCCTGGAGGAGGACGGGCGCCTGACGCCGGGCAAGGTGGTCCTGCTCTGCGGGTTCGGCGTCGGCTATTCCTGGGGTGCCACCGTTCTCCGCTACGGGCCTCACCAGGCCCGGCGGTAGATCGCGAGGGCGTCCGACTCCGTCACGGGTCGGGGGTTGTTGGCCAGAAGACGGGCCTCCTTGAGGCAGGCCTTGGCCATTTTGGGCAGGTCCTCTTCGGCGATGGCGAGTTCCCGGAGGCGGATGTCGCAGCCTAGGGCCTCGACGAGGCGCTGGAGGCGGTCGAAGATCTCTTCGGCCCGCTCGGCGTCGTCGGCCCCGTCCACGCCGAGGGCCCTGGCGAGGCCTTCCGTCTTCTTCCCGCACCAGGGAAGGGTGAACTGGAGGACTGATTTCATGAGGACCGTGTTGGCCAGGCCGTGAGGGACGTGAAAGGTTCCCCCCGGCGGGTAGGCCAGGGCGTGGATGGCCGCCGTCCCGGCCATGGAGAAAGCCAGCCCCGCCAGGAGGCTCCCCAGGCTCAGGTGGGTCCGGGCCTCGATGTCGCTGCCGTTCTTGACGGCCTTCTCGAGCCAGGGGAGAATCTCGGCCACGGCAGAGAGGGAGAAGAGTTCGCTCATCGCGTTGGACCGTCGCGACAGGTAGGATTCGAGGCCGTGGATGAGGGCGTCCATCCCCGTGTAGGCCGTCGTCGTCGGCGGAAGTCCCACGGTGAGGAGGGGGTCGACGAGGGCGGCATCAGGTGTCAGGAAAGGGCTCGACAGGCCCAGTTTGACGCCTTCGTCGGGGAAGGAGAAGACGGCCACGGGCGAGACTTCCGACCCGCTTCCGGCCGTGGTGGGGATCATGATCATCGGCAGCCCCTTGGCTGGCACGAGGCCCTGGCCGACGAACTCCCTCAGGGGCTGTTCCGTGGCGGCACAGACCGAAAGCCCCTTGGTGAAATCCATCGTGCTGCCCCCTCCGAGGCCGATGAGGAGGTCGAAGCCCTTGTCGTGGATATTCCTCCCCGCCTCTTCCACGAGGGCGGCCGGAGGCTCCGGCTCGGCGCCAGTGAAAAGCTCGCCCGGGATCCCGGCCTTCTCGAGGGCAGCCAGAAACTCGGCTGCCATGGCGCTTTTGCCCAGCCTTGGTCCCGTCACCACCAGGGGCCGGGAGGCCCCGAGACGGCGGATCTCCTCCGGTGCCTCTTGGGCTTTGCCGCAGCCGAAGGCGATTCTCGTCGGACAGAGCATGTCAAAGCTGTAGGTCATCGGGTCATTGCCCCTTTCTCGGCCCAGGGGCCGTCAGTGCCATCATAGTCTCCCGCTGCGGGAGCTTCAACGGAGCCGGCCAAGGCGCCCGGCGAAAGGAGACCCTTTTTTGTGCGACGTTCCCTGATTGCCGCCGTTCTTCTGCTTGTCCTCCTGCTTTCCCGCCCCGTCGGGGCTGCTCCGGGGAGTGCCCGCTTCGTCGCCCCCGACCGGGTGGTCCAGGGCGAGCCCTTCCTCGTCGAACTCCTCCTTCCCTTCGAGCCCGACCGGGCCGAACTGCGTTGGCTAGGGCGGTCCCAACCCCTCAGGGCCGAGCCTCTTGCCGACGGGCTCTGGCGTCTTCGGGCCCTGGCCGGCACGACGGCCTCTCATCCCGCCGGCAAGGAGATCGTCGCCTTCCGCGTCGAAGCCGATGGACGGACCTGGTCCTTCCCCTGGCAGATCGAGATTGGGGCCAAGGCGTTCCCTGAAAGCAGGCTGACGGTGCCGGAAAAGATGGTCGTTCCTCCCGATGAGGTCCGGTCGCGCATCGAGGCCGAGGGCCGCCGCGTCGCCCAGGCTCTGGCCCGGTCTCAGGAAGAGATCCTCTGGGCCCTGCCCCTCCACCGTCCCGTCAAGGGAATCGTGACCTGTCCCTACGGCTGGCGACGGGTCTACAACGGCAAGCCCCGGAGCCCCCACAGCGGCGTCGATCTCCGGGCCGCGGTGGGCACGCCTGTCGGCGCCGTGGCTGCCGGCGTCGTCGTCCTCGCCGAGGAGCATTACTTCGCGGGCAACGTCGTCTACGTCGATCACGGCGGCGGTGTCCTCTCCGCCTACGGCCACCTCTCGCGGATCGATGTCGGGCCCGGCCAGCCCGTCAAGGCCGGCCAGACCGTGGGCCTCGCCGGGGCCACGGGACGGGTCACGGGCCCCCATCTGCATTTGGGCCTCTTTCTGCAGGGCCGCCATGCCGATGCCGTGCCCCTCTTCGAGGCGGACGAAAAGGCCCTTCTCGAGGGACGAGAAGGGCTTGAGGTGAGTCTCCGCTAGGTTTTCTTGCGTTCTGCCCGTCAGTGGCGGACGAGCCAGGCGCCGAAGAAGACGAGGGCCACCCCGACGAGACGGGGCAGGGTCACGGCATGGGCGCCGAAGCCGCAGAAGTCGGTGGCGTCCAGGAAGAGGCCCGTCGCGAGCTGGGCGGCGATGATCATCGAAAAGCCCACCGTCGTCCCCAGGCGGGGGACGGCCACGATGAGAGCCAGGACGTAGACGGCGCCCAGGGGACCGCCGAGCCACTCCCACCAGCTCGTCTTTCCCAGATGGGTCAGGCTTCCCTGGCCGCGCGTCAAAGCCAGGGGAAGAAGGACGGCCGCGCCGACGGCGAAGGAGAGGAAGGCGCTCTCGAGGACGCCGACCTTCTGGGCCAGGCTTCCGTTGACAGAAGGCTGCAGGGCCGTCGCGGCTCCGCCGAGCAGGAGAAGCAGAAGAAGTGCGCTGTGGGACATGGGGCGAACCGCCTTTCCGGGTCGAGGCCCAAAGATCTCTGCGTCAGGACAAAGCATCAATGGCGTCACGCGATCAGGAGGCCCCGCCGGGGTCTCCTGATCGCGTCTGGCGACTCACTTCCAGGGGACGATCTTGTCGGGGTTGAGGATGTTGTTGGGGTCGAAGGCCAGCTTGACGCGGCGGATCAGATCGATCTGGGCCTCGTCGAGGAAAAGCCCGACCTGATCTCTCCGCTTGAGGCCCACGCCGTGCTCGCCCGTCAGGGTCCCTCCCAGTCCCTTGACGACGTCGTAGATATCGGCCTGGATGGCCTTCAGCACGGCCTCCCGGTCGGGGCGGTCCCTGTCGGGGGCGATGGTGAGGTGCATGTTGCCGTCGCCGATGTGGCCGAAGGCGACGTAGTCGCTCCCGTGCCTGGCGGTGATGGCCTGAACCTGTTCCATCAGTTCCGGCACGGCCGAGGTGGGGACGACGACGTCTTCGTTGACGTTCTTGCCGGGGTGGAAGGCCCAGACCGACTCGGTGATGCTCTTGCGGGCCTTCCAGAGCCGGTCGCGGCTGTTGCGGTTGTCGGCGACGAAGACCTCGAGGGCGCCGTGGGCGAGGCAGAGGTCGCCGATCCGCTCGTACTCGTCGGCCATGTTTTCCCGATCGTTGCCCTCAAGCTGGATGATCAGGTGCGCTCCCGCGTCGCTGTAGGGCAGCTTCCGGTTGAGATAGCGCTCCGTCAGGCTGATGGAGCGGTGGTCCATGAACTCCACCGAGGCCGGCAGGATCTTGCCTTCCGTGACGATGCGGGGCACGAAGCGCACCGCCGAGGCCACGTCGGGGAAGGGAACGAGGAGGTCGACGACCTCGCCCGGCAGAGGCAGGAGCTTGAGGATGATCTTCGTGATCAGCGCCAGCGTTCCCTCCGATCCGACGAGGAGATGGACGAAATCGTAGCCCGTCACGTCCTTGCGCCGCTTGCCGCCGAACCAGGTCACCCTTCCGTCGGCCAGGACAGCCTCGAGGGCGAGGACGTGGCTTCCCGTGGGGCCGTACTTGACGACCTTGTTGCCGCCGGCGTTTTCGGCCACGTTGCCGCCGATGAAGGAGGCGTCTCCGCTGCAGGGATCTCCGGCGTAGAGGAGGCCCGCGTCGGCGGCGGCCTTGTTGATCTCGGCCGTCACGACGCCGGGCTCGACGGTGACGGTCAGGTTGTCCCTGTCGAGCTCGATGATGCGGTTCATCTTCTCGAAGGAGACGACGATGCCCCGGCGGGCCGGGACGGCGCCGCCAGAGAGGCCTGTCCCGGCCCCCCGGGCGGTGAGGGGGATTTTGTTCTCGTTTGCGTAGCGGGCCAGGGTGGCCACGTCTTCGGTCTTTTCGGGAAAGACGACGACGTCGGCACGGCAGCTTTCCTTCCAGGGCGGTCCCTGGACCTCGTCGAGGGAGTAGGCGATGAGCTTGTCGGGGTCGCAGGAGACGTTCCTCTCGCCCAGAATCGCCGCCAGATCGGCGACGACGTCGGCCGTTACGGAGCGGTACTCAGTCATGGCGTTCCTCCTTCTCCCGGCGGATCGCGTCGATGAGCCGGGGCAGGATCTCATAGAGGTCGCCGCAGAGGGCCACGTCGGCGACGCGGAAGAGGGGAGCCTCGGGGTCCTTGTTGACGGCGATGATCGTCTCCGCCGTCTGCATGCCCGCCAGATGCTGGACGGCTCCGGAGATGCCGGCGGCCAGATAGATTCTGGGGGCGACGACCTTGCCCGAAAGTCCCACCTGGTGGGGGTAGGAGATCCACTTGGCCTCGACGGTGGGCCGGCTGGCTCCGACGGCGCCTTCGAGCAGGTCGGCCAGCTCCTGGAGGAGCCGGAAGCCCTCGGGGCGCTTGAGCCCCTTGCCGCCGGAGACGATGACGTCCAGCCCCTGGATGTCGACCTCCTCGCCCTCGACGGATTCCTCGCCGAGACAGACCACGGAGGTGCAAAAAAGGGACTCGTCCAGGAGGGGCCGTTCCACCCGGCCCAGGCGGTCCTGGGGAGGGGCCACGGGGAAGGTCTTGGGCCGGACCGTCGCCATCTGGGGAAGATGGTCCGGCGTCTTGATCGTGGCGATGACGTTGCCGCCGATGGCGGGCCGCGTCTGGAGGAGCAGTCCCGTCTCGGCGTCGATCTCCAGGCCCGTGCAGTCCGCCGTCAGTCCCGTGTGGATCAGGGCCGCCACGGCGGGCAGCAGGGTCCTTCCTGTCGTCGTCGCCGGGGCGAGGACGATCTCGGCGTCGCCTTTTCCGATGAGATGGGCGACGATGCGGCTGTGGACCTCGGCGTTGAGCGAGCCCAGCCTTTCGTCCTCGACGAGGAGGATCCGGTCGGCGCCGTGGCGGAAGAGGGGCTCGACGGGCTCCTCCGAGGGCGACCGGAGGACGATGGCCGTCACCTCCCGGCCCCGGGCGTCGGCCAGCTCGCGGGCCTTGGAGACCAGCTCCAGCGTGCAGGAGTGGATGCCGCTCCTGCGGACCTCGGCGACGACGAAGACGCCGCCCAGGCCGTTCCGTTCCGTCCTCATGCCTGTCCTCCTCCCTGGAGAAGGGCCTTCTCCTTCAGCAGGGCGACGACGTGAGCGATGCCTCGGTCGAGATCCCTGGCTCCGTAAAAGGCCGTCTGGCGGGTGATCTTGGGATGGGCGATCCTGACGACCCGTGTCGGTGAGCCCGAAAGCCCCACCTCGGTCTCCTCCAGGCCCAGGTCGGACAGTCCCCAGCGGGTCACCTCGGCCCGCCGTCCCCGCTTCTTCCCCGCCAGGGTCGGCATGGAGGGTTCGTTGAGGTCGTGGAGGACTGTGGCCAGACAGGGATAGGGGAGGCGCAGCCTCTGATAGCCCTCCTCGACGGTGCGCCGCACCTCGAGCCCCCCGTCGGTGGCCGACAGGCGACTCACGTAGGTGGCGAAGGGCAGCCCCAGAAGGGTTGCCACCTCGGGGCCGACCTGGCCCGTCTCTCCATCGGTGGCCTTCTCTCCGGCCAGGACAAGATCGTAGGGGCCCGTCTTCTCCAGCAACGTCGCCAGCACCTTGGCCGTGGCCCAGGTGTCGGCTCCGGCGAAGGCCCGGTCCGAGAGGAGGTGGGCCCTGTCGGCCCCCAGGGCCAGCCCTTCCCGGAGGGCCCGTTCGGCCTGGGGCGGTCCCATGGAGAGGACCGTCACCGTTCCGCCCCGTTCTCCCTTCAGGAAGAGAGCGGCCTCAAGGGCGTTGAGGTCAAGGGGGTTGATCAGACTGCCGACGCCGTCACGGATCATCGTCCCCTTTTCGGGGTCCATCTTCACCTCGTCCGTGTCGGGAACCTGCTTGATGAGCACTGCGATCTTCATGAAAGGGCACTCCTCCTGCGCGAAAGACATCACCCGGCGTGAGGATGTGGTCCCGGCCGGTCTCTTTTGCCATCGCTTTGATGGAATGAAGTCTCTTCATCCTCCGTCTTGCTTGCATGAGTTTACCGCCAGTGCTATAGTTGTGTCCAGCAGCATACTGTAAACAAATCTGACTTATCAGCATTTGCAGTGGTTTGACGGATTCAGGATAATTTTTGTCTGTGTCCAGTATGCAATAAAGAGGAGGCCTGGTCCTGAAGACTCTGACGCCGACTTTGACGGAACGAGCCTATTTCGAGCTCCGCAACGGCATTCTCAACGGCGAGATCGGCCCCGGTGCCTATCTTCTTGAGGAGCGCCTCGCCGCCCGTCTTGGCATGAGCCGCACGCCCATACGGACGGCGCTGAAGATGCTTTTGACCGAAGGCTTCCTCATCCAGGGGGAAGACCGCCGTCTCCGGGTGGCCGGCATTTCTCTCAAGGAGCTGGAGGAGACCTTCGCGGCCCGCCGGGCCGTCGAGGGAGCCATCGCCGACTTGGCCTGCCGTGCCGGAGGCAGCGCCGAACTGGCCCGGCTGGAGCATTTCGTCTATGACGAGGAGCTGGCTCACCGGGAACACAACCGCCTTTTGATTCTCCACAGCGACAGGAACTTCCACGCCCAACTGGCCCGTATGGCCGGCAACGCCTTCCTGGCCGACTTTCAGGAGCGTCTCGGCGGCGTCGTCAGCCGCTTTCTCGCCCTCAGCTCGACCCTGAACGAAGAGATCATCCTGGCCCTGGAAGAACACCGGGCCATCGTCGCCGCCTTGGCAGGCCGGGACCCCAAAGAGGCCCGGTCGGCCATGTTGCGTCATCTGGACAACATCGAGGACCGGATCCGCCGGCGCGTCGGCGGCCCGGTCCTCGACGAAGACGAAGGAGAGGAGACGGGAACATGCAGATCCATTGGGACCGATTTCTGACGGAAAAGGTGGCCAAGCGCCTTGAGCCTTCGCTGATCGGCGAGATGATGATGCTCGTCAAGGAGCGGGAGGCCATCTCCTTCACCGCCGGTGAGCCCAGCGCCGACCTCTATCCTCTGGAGGAGCTCGGAAAATCCTTTGAGCGGGCCTTCGGGGAGCCCTCCCTTTTCGCCTACTACCCCCACAACGGCGGCCTTCTGGAGCTGCGTCGCTGGATCGCCGACTGGATGAAAGGCGACGGCCTCGCTCCCCGGAGCCTCACGGAAGAGGAGATCCTCCTCACCAACGGCTCTCAGGAGGGCATTCATCTTCTGGCCGAGGCCTTCATCGCCGAAGGTGACGCCATCGTCGTCGAAAGTCCCACCTACCCCGAGGCCCTGCTCACCTTCCGTCGCCAGGGAGCACGTTTTCTCTCCGTCCCCGTCGACCGTGACGGCATCGTCCCCGAGGCCCTCGAAAGGGTGTTGGCCGAGGCGGGGCCGGTCAAGTTCATCTACACCATCGTCAACTTCCAGAACCCTTCGGGCTACACGACGACGGACGAGCGCAAGGCCCAAGTCCTCGCCTTGGCTCGCCGGTACGACACGGTCATCATCGAAGACGACCCCTACCGTCACCTTCGCTACGAGGGGGCGC
This sequence comes from Synergistaceae bacterium, assembly GCA_016756725.1. Lineage (GTDB taxonomy): Bacteria > Synergistota > Synergistia > Synergistales > Aminithiophilaceae > Aminithiophilus. Next base: position 772,326 of record JAESII010000004.1, read on the forward strand.
CTCAGGGGAGCTATTTCGCCCTCGACGGAGAGGGGGGACGGGTGATCTACCTCGGCAGCTTCTCCAAGATCGTCGTCCCCGGCATCCGCGTCGGCTGGATGGCCCTGCCCCCGGAACTGGCCGACAAGATGACGGAGCTGCGCGTCTCCTGCGAGATCAGCCTCCCCGCCCTGACCCAGTACGCCCTCTGGGATTTTCTCAAGGACCGGGACCTGCCCCATTACCTGTCGACTCTTCGGGGCGCCTACAGGAGCCGCCGCGATGCCCTGGCCGAGGCCCTGCGCGGCCAATGCGGTCCTCTGGGGTTGGAAATCGACGTGCCCCAAGGCGGCTTTTTCCTCTGGGGCCGCATCCCCTGGGTCAAGGACATGGTCGCCTTCGCCCGCTATGCCATCGAAGAGGAGCGGATCGGTTTCATTCCGGGACGGATCTTCTTCGCCGACGAGACCGAAGGAGCCGACACGATCCGCTTCTCCTTCGCCAAGGTCGACGGCGACCTCGCCAGGGAGGGGGCCCGCCGTCTGGCTCGGGCCATGACCTCCTACCGTTCGGCCCTCAATAATTGACTTTGATTTTTTCTTGCGTAAAATACATAACTATTGTTTAGAAGGAGGGTTGTCCCGGGAGAAAGCCGTCCCTTTCCCTGTCTGGTCCTGTAGAAGACACCGCCTTTATGTCGCATCGAGAGAAGGAGGCATCATCACCATGAGGATGAACAAGAGGTTATTCGCCGTCACCCTTTCGCTCGTCGCCCTGACGGGACTGGCCTTGGCCGGACCGGCCCTGGCCAAGACCTACACGATCAAGATGGCCTATGTCGTTCCCGAGACCCAGTCGACGCACATCGCCGCCGCCGAGGCCTTCAAGCCCTACGTGGAAGAGGCCTCGGAGGGCCGCATCAAGGTCGAACTCTACCCCAACGGCCAGCTTGGCGGCGACCGCCAGGCCATCGAGGCCGTCCAGCTCGGCACGGTGCACATGACCATTCCCGCCGCGGCCGTCCTCTCCGGCTTTGAACCCAAGTTCCAGGTCTTTGACCTTCCTTTCGTTTTCAAGTCCAAGGAAGCCGCCTACAAGGCCCTTGACGGCGAACTGGGCGACAGGCTCTCGTCCCTGCTGATTCCGCTGGGAATGCGCAACCTGGCCTTCGCCGAGAACGGCTTCCGCCACGTCTCGAACAACAAGGGGCCCATCACCAAGCCGGAAGACCTGGCCGGTTTCAAGATCCGCACCATGGAGAACCCCGTTCACATGGCCACCTTCAAGGCTCTGGGGGCCAACCCGACGCCGATCAGCTTCGGCGAGCTCTACACCGCTCTTCAGCAGAAGGTCGTCGACGCTCAGGAGAATCCCATCCCTCTCGTGTACACCTCCAAGTTCTACGAGGTACAGAAATACTACTCCCTGACGGGCCATGTCTACGCCGCCACGGTGGTCCTCGTCAACGACGCCTTCTTCGCCTCCCTGCCCGAGGACCTGCAGGACATCCTCGTCGAAGGGGCCGTCCGGTACCGCACCTATCAGCGCGAACTCTCCCAGAAACAGGATGAGGAGATGATCGCCAAGCTCCGCGAGGCCGGCATGGAGGTCAACGAGCTGACGGAGGAGCAGAAGCGGGCTTTCATCGAGAAGACCCTTCCCGTCTACGATCAGTTCGCTGACGAGATCGGCGCCGACCTGATCGAGCTCGCCAAGAAGGCCAACGACTAGCGAAATTCCTTGTCACGCCGGGGCGCTTCCGAGCGCCCCGGCAGCCCAACGAAAGGGGGGGTGGGGAAATCGTGCTTGGCAAAATCTGGAACCGCCTGGAGGAGATCCTTCTCGTCACCAGTCTCGCCTTCACCGTTGGCCTCATTTTCATTCAGGTCCTGATGCGTTATGTCTTTCAGAACTCCCTCTCCTGGAGCGAAGAGCTTGCCCGCTACCTCTTCCTCTGGCAGATCTGGCTGGGAGCCAGCTTCGCCGTCAAGGAACAGGCCCACCTCCGGATCGGGGCCCTCGTCGACAACGTCCCGCCTAAAGCCAAGAGGGCCATGGAATTCGCGGCCCTGCTGGCCTGGTTCGCCTTCAGTCTCTTTCTGGCCGTCAAGGGATCGGAGCTGGCTCTCCTCCTTCTGAAGCGGGGCCAGGTCTCGCCGGCCATGAGGATGCCCATGGCCTACGCCTATGCCTCCGTCCCCGTCGGATCGGCCCTCATGGCGATCCGTCTCGTCGAGGAGATGGTCCGTTTCTTCCGCAGGCCTCCCACGGGGGAGGTGGGCTAGATGTCGGTCCTCGCCCTTTTCGCCGTTCTCACGGCCTGTCTGGCCCTCTCCATCCCCATCGGCATCTCCCTGGGCATCGCCACGGCCATCATCCTCTGGCTGACGAGCGATATCCCCCTCATCATGATCAGCCAGAACGCCTTCGCGGCCCTCGACTCCTTCCCTCTTCTGGCCATTCCTCTTTTCATGCTCGCCGGTTCCCTCATGAGTTACGGCGGCATCTCGAGGCGTCTCGTCGCCCTCGCCGACAGCCTGGTGGGCTTCATCTCCGGCGGTCTGGCCATGGTGACCGTCACGGCCTGCATGTTCTTCGGCGCCATTTCGGGTTCGGGGCCGGCCACGGTTTCGGCCATCGGCTCCTTCATGATCCCGGCGATGAAGAAGAAGCAGTACGGCGACGGCTTCGCCGCGGCTCTCACGGCGGCGGCCGGTTCCATCGGCGTCATCATCCCGCCCTCGATTCCCTTCGTCATCTACGGCGTCGTCTCGGGAGCCTCCATCGGCGAGATGTTCATGGCCGGCGTCATCCCCGGCATCATCATCGGCCTGGCCCTCATGACCGTCTCCTACGTCATCGCCAGGAAGAGGGGCTACCCCAAAAGCGACACGCCGCCGACGGCTTCGGGACTCTGGAAGACCTTCCGTGAGGCCTTCTGGGCCCTTCTCGTCCCCCTCATCATCCTCGGCGGCATCTACGGCGGCATCTTCACCCCCACCGAGGCCGCCGTCGTCGCCGTCGTCTACTCCCTCTTCATCGGACGCTTCGTCTATCACGAACTCGACGGCGTCACGACGTACCGTGCCTTCCGCGACGCGGCCCTCGTCAACGGGGCGACGACGTTCATGATTGGCCTCTCCATGGGCTTTGCCCAGTACCTCACCATGGAGCAGATCCCCATCAAGATCGCCGGGGCCATGCTGGCTCTCTCGTCCAACTACGTCGTCATCATCCTGCTCATCCTGGCGCTGCTTCTCGTCGTGGGCTGCTTCGTCGACAACATCTCGTCCATGATCATTCTGACGCCCATCCTCCTCCCCGTCGTCGAGAAGCTTGGCATGGAACCGGTCCACTTCGGTCTCGTCATGACCGTCGCCCTCGCCACGGGCTTCATCACCCCCCCTTATGGGGCCAATCTCTTCGTCGCCTCCGCCGTCTCTGGCGTGAGGATGGAGAAGATCTCACGCAACATGGTTCCCTTCTTCGCCGCCCTCATGGGCTGCCTGCTCCTTTTTGCCTTCGTGCCGGCCCTCAGCATGGGCCTCGTGAGACTCTTCATGCGCTGACGGAAAGCAAGGATCGGGGTCAGGTCTTGATTCTTGACAAAGTGAACCTTTTTGTCAAGAATCAAGACCTGACCCCGATCCTTGGGACCATCTTCGGCTCCTCCAAATGGAGCGGCCTTCTTTCCCGCTATCCCGCCGGAAGGGTGGCCCCCTTCTCGCTTCTGATCCCGCTGACGAGCCTCGTCCTGGCCCGGGTGATCCTTCAGGAGCAGCTGTCTCCGCTGCAGTACCTGGGCAGCCTCGTCGTCATCGTCGGCCTCTGCATCATCAACTTCCGCGGCGCCCTGAGGCCGAGGGCGGTCTGACCTCTTTCAGGAGAGGTGTCTCTCCAGGGGTTGGGGTAAAAGAGGCGCCAGGTCGCCGGGAGGGAAGTCGCGCAGAGCCTTCCCGGCGGCGGCGCGGAGGAAGTTGTCGACCCACCAGAAGATGTCCCGTCGCTTGACGATCTGCCTGAGACGCCTCATCCTCTTCCGCCGATCCTTGAGGTCCATGAAGAAGGCCTCTTTGAGCACCTTGGAGAGGCCTTCGATGTCGTGGGGGTTGACGAGAAGGGCCCCCTGGGCGAGCTGCCCCGCCGCACCGGCGAATTCACTTAGGATGAGGATGCCGTCGTTGTCGAGTTGGCAGGTGCAATATTCCTTGGCGACGAGATTCATCCCGTCCCGCAGGGGCGTGACGACGGCCACGTCGGCGGCCCTGTAGAATCCGGCCAGCTCCTCCGGCGGCAGGGAGCGGAAAAAAAAGATCAGCGGCACCCAGCCTGTCGTGGCGAAGCGGCCGTTGATGCGGCTCACCGTCTGGGCGATCTCGTCGCGGAGGCGGCTGTAGGCGCCGACGCCCTCCCGGCTGGGGACGAGAATCTGGACGAAGACCACCTTCTCCCGCAGCTCCTCGTTCTGCTCCAGAGTACGCTCGTAGGCTTCAAGGCGCTGGAGAACCCCCTTGGTGTAGTCGAGGCGGTCGACGCCGAGATAGATCTTGCGGTCCCCGTGGGTCTGCCGGAGGGCCTTTTGAGTCTCCCGGGCCATCTCCGACCGGGCGAGAGTCTCGAAGTGGCCGTAGTCGATGCTGATCGGCAGGGCTCCGGCGATGACGTCGCCCTCGTCGCGGCTGATGCGGACCACCGGCCCCCGGCCCCGGATCCGCGACGAGGGCCAGAAGGCCCGCAGGCAGGCCTGAAAATTCTGCCGGTCCCTCAGCGTCTGGAATCCGACGAAGTCGAAGGCCGCCAGAGCCTCCATGACCTCATAGCGCCAGGGAAGCTTGAGGAAGATGTCCGGCGGCGGGAAAGGGATATGGAGGAAGAAGGCGCACCGCCTTTCGCGGTCCTTTTTTTTGAGTTCCAGGGCTAGATTCATCAGGTGGTAGTCGTGGACCCAGATGAAATCCTCATGGCGGCTGTGGCGGCTCACGACGCGGGCGAAGCGGCTGTTCACGGCCCGATAGGCCTCCCAGAAACGGGGATAGAAGAGGCATTCCGTCTGGAGGTCGTGAAAGAGGGGCCAGATCGAGGCGTTGGCGAAGCCCTCGTAGTAGTCTTTGACCTCTTCGGCCTCGAGCGTCACGGGGATGAGGCGGTAGCCGCTCGACTTCGAGATGGGGCCCAAGATGTGGCGGAGCAGATTCCTTTCGATGGGTTCTCTGTTGCCGGGCCAGCCGACCCAAATCCCCCCCCGGTCTTTGAGGACCGGTCCCAGTGCCGAGACGAGACCGCCTGACCCGGCCTCGAAGCGCCAGGTGTCTCCCTCCCTCCGCAGAGCCAGGGGGAGGCGGTTGGAGACGACGACGAGGCGGCCTCCCCCGTTGGGATTATCCTTCATTACCGTTCATCCTCCTTTCTCGTATTTCGGCCCACTCCTCAAGAAGGGCCGCGACCTCTTCCGGCCTGATGCGGCCTTTCGCCGCTGTGGGGCGCTCCTCGTCAGCGACGAGGAGCGCCAGAGCCGACGGAGGCAGGGCGGCAAAGGCGTCCTCATCGGTCTCATCGTCGCCGATGTAGGCCGCCGCAGCCTGAGGCTCCTCGGTGACGAGAGCTCTCACGGCCTGTCCCTTGTGGTGGCCCTTGAGGCGCAGTTCGAGGCCGCCGTTGAAGGGGCGGATTTCGCCTCCTTTCTCCAGCAGAGGCCGCCAGGCCGAAAGGAGGGCCGCCTCGGCGCGGCTCGTTTCCTCCTCGTTCAATCCCCGAAAGTGGGCGGCGATGGAGAGGGGTTTCAGCTCCACCCGCTTTGAGGGAAGCTGCTTGAGGGCCTCTTCCGCCCCCTTGGTGAGGAGGTCCTTTTCGTCTTCGCCGATGGGGGGCAGGTGGCGTTCCCCCCCGGCGGTGAGCCTTTCGGCGCCGTGACAGCCCCAGATCTCGGGACGGTGCTCCAGGCCAAGCAGGGCGGCCACGTCATCGGCGGCCCGGCCCGAGATGATCACGATCCGCGTGTCCCCCCGGCCCAGGCGGTCAAGGCCTTTCCGGACGGCATCGTCCGGCAGGGCCTCGTCGCGTCTGAGCCGGAAGGGGGCCAGTGTCCCGTCGTAGTCGGCCATGAGGAGGGCCCGGGGAGCCTCGGCCAGTCGCTGCCGGAACTCCTTGGGCAGGAGGCGGCTCAGAGGGAGACCTCCAGCCGCTCGGGGTCGCCCACCTGGAGGGCCGCCATGAGGGCCAGGACGCTCCGGAGCTGGCGGGTGATGAGGAAATTCTCCTTCGCGTAGTGGTGGGCGTTTTCGCCCATCCGCTCGGCCTGGTGCGGGTGCTGAAGGAGGTGTCGCAGCCGGAGGGCTGCCCCCTGAGGCGTGCGGACCCGGTAACCGTTGAACCGGTCCAGCACCTGAAGGCGAATGCCGCCCACGTCGCCGCCGATGACGGGCTTGCGCTTCCAGAGTCCTTCGGAGACGGTGAGGCCGAAGCCCTCCTTCGTCGATTTCTGGATGACCACCGTGGCCCCCCGCTGGAGGGCGTTGATCGTCCGGTGGGCATCGCCGGGGAGAACGAGGATGTGGATGTCGGGGTCGCCCGAGGCGGCTTCCATTACCTCTTCCAGGACGGCCGCCCCTTCGGGGTCGTCCGTGGCGCCCCCCCCGGCCAGGACGAGCTGGAGGTCCTGATGACGCTTGCAGAGCCGGTAGGCCTCGATCACGCCCAGAGGGTCCTTGAACCGGTCGAAGCGCGAGACCTGGACGGCCAGGGGCCGGTCGGGGTCGATGCCGTGACGGGTCAGCGTCTCCCGCACCTCCCCGTCGTCGAGGGCGATATTTTTCTCGCTCAGCGGATCGATGCTGGGCGGGATGATGTACTGCAGGTGGGGCAGGGGCTGGGCGAAGTCGGCCAGGGAGAAGATGCTGGCGTCATAGGGGGCCGTCCAACGCCTCAGGTAGCGCCAGACCTTCCGGTTGGGCCTGCTGGCGTCGATGTGGCAGCGCCAGACCCATTTGCCTCGCCGGTTGGGACAGAGGGAAAGGAGCGGCGCCGGCTGAGGGTCGTGGATGAAGACGAAATCGGCCTCCTCGAGAAGGGGCCGGAGCCGCCGGGCGTTCTCCTCGTTGACGGACTCGAAAGAGGACATCATCGTCGTCGAAAGTCCCTTGGACGCTCCCTGAAGAGCGTTGTGGATCGTCTTCGTCGTCTCGAAGAAGCCTTCCGTCCCGGTGATGACCTCCCAGGAGGTGTCGATGCCGAGATCGTTCATGAGGGGGACGAATCGGTCCAGGATCTCTGCCACGCCGCCGCCGCTTTTCGTCGAATTGACGTGGACGACACGCAGGCCCTCGAGATGACGCCCCAGCTGACGGAGTTGCCGGATGACGGCCGAGCCGACGACCTCTTCGTACCGGCCGAGAAGGGCCGTGCCGTTGGTGCCTTTCGGTAGTCCCGTCATCGTGAGTCCCTCCCTTCAAAGAGGGCGAAATGTTCGAGGAGGATCTCCCGCAGCTCCTCCAGGGAGAGCAGGTAGGGGTCAAGGTAGCGCAGCTTCCTCCGCGTCTCTTCCGTCTCCTCGAAGGCCTCAAGCCAGCAGGAGAAATCGTCGTCGTGATGCTCCGTTCTCCGCCGGGCGTCGATGAAGTGATAGAAAATGCTGCTCCGTTCAATCTCGCGGCAGCGCTTGCCCATCTCCTTCGGCGTCGCCGCCCACAGGCCGCTGTCGAAGACGAGCATCTGGGCGCGGCTGAAGAAGAAGGGCCGTTCCGCCCGGGTCCAGTGGAGCCGTTCCTCCTCGTCGAGCCGTTCTTCGATGATCCCCAGGACCTCCTCGCGGAGGCTCTCCAGATCGGCGTGATCGGAGGGGTTGATAGCCGAAAGGCGCTCGGCCAGAGTGCGGTCGTGGAGCTCCGACTCGGCCCAGGAGGCGAAATCGTTGCCGAACTCGCTTTCTCCGATTTGAGGCCTCAAAAGGCGCCCCCAGAAGTGGTAATGGAGGCTGCCTTTGGGGGCGGCCTGAAGATGGGAGGCCAGCTCCTCCAGGCTTTGGGAACGCAGCCCCGTGCTCAGGGGGACGAGTTCGCAGCTTTTGAACTGAAAGGGTGTGGGAAGGGTCTTCATCGCATCAACTCCTTTCTGATGAAGAGAAAAAACCATGGGAGACCGACCGTGAGGAGGGTCTCTTTATCGTGCCGAAAGAGAGGAAAAAGGCCAGGGGAAAGGTAACGGCAAGAGGGTAGCAAAGATAAATGCTAGCCAAAAGTTTAACATGGATGACGAGAGAGGTCAAAGATCGGGCTCAGGCATACCGTCCGTCGTCAGAGAGGGGAAGCGGCCGATCTTGATTGCGAGCTCGCGGCTCAAGACCTGACTCGGCCTCTCTGTCCCCTAGTACCGTAAAGCCTTAACCGAATCCTCTTTTCGGTTAAGGCTTTACGGTACCTCCACTATTGACGAGGCCTGGCCCCGATCTTTGACCTCTCCGCGAATTTCTTACGGCCGAAGCTGCTCCAGGAACCGGTGGAACCGTTTCATGCCTTCCTCGATCTCCTCTTTGGCGTTGGCGTAGGAGAAACGCAGGAAGCCGGGGGCGAGGAAGGCGCTCCCCGGGACGGCGGCGACGTATTCGGCCTCAAGGAGGCGGCTGCAGAAGGTCACGTCGTCGTCGAGGCTCTGTCCGTCATGTTTCATGCCCAGGCAGGCCCGGACGTCGACGAAGGCGTAGAAGGCCCCCTCGGGCGGCGCGAAGGCGATGTGGGGCATGGCCAAAAGGCGGTCGACGATGAGGTTGCGCCGGTCCTCGAAGGCGGCGTGCATGGTCCTGACGTCGTCGTCGGCTCCCTGGAGGGCGCCGACGGAGGCCCACTGGGAGATGGAGCAGGCGTTGGAGGTCAGGTGCCCCTGGAGAGCCGCCATCTTGTCCATCACGGCCTTGGGGCCGAGGGCGTAGCCGATGCGCCATCCCGTCATGGCGAAGGCCTTGCTGACGCCGTTGATGACGATCGTCCGTTCCTTCGCCTCCGGGACGAGGGCGACGAGGTTCTCGTGGGCCTTGCCGCCGTAGGTGAGGCGCTCGTAGATCTCGTCGAAGATGATCCAGAGGTCGTGTTCCTCGGCGATAGCCGCCAGACCCCGGAGAAGGTCGCCGTCGTAGACGACGCCCGTGGGGTTGCAGGGGGTGTTGATGAGGATTGCCCGGGTCCTGTCCGTGACGGCTCGTCTTACGTCCTCCAGGCGGGGGATGTAGTCCGTTCCGGCCGTGTCGACGACGACTTCCCTGCCGTCGCAGAGGCGGATCTGCTCGACGTAGCTCACCCAGGCCGGGGCGAAGAGGAGAACCTCGTCGCCGGGGTCGAGGATGCAGGAGAAGGCCTCATAGACGAGAGGTTTGGCTCCCGATCCGACGAGGACCTGGGTCGGCTCGTAGGAGAGGCCGAACCGATCCTGGTAGTAGCCGCAGACGGCCTCGCGGAGTTCGACGATTCCCGATCCCGGCGTGTAGTGTGTCTCGCCCCGATCCATGGCGGCCCGGGCCGCCTCAAGGGCCGCCGGAGGCGAGGCGAAATCGGGTTCACCGGCACCGAAGGAGATGACGGGTTTGCCCGCCCGCTTCAGTTCCTTGGCCTTGGCCGTGACGGCCAAGGTGGCCGACGGTTCCATCTTCATGGCCCGTGATGACAGTTTCATCGGGATCATCTCCTCTTAAGCGGTAGGCGTGTTGCCTATTTTATGTCATTTTGCGGAAGGCAGGTAGTCCTGAGCGAAAGTGTCGTCGAAAGACGGTCCCTTCCCGCGGAAAGGAGAATCAACCTCCAAAAGACTTGGACAGAGCCCAGAAGAACCCGTAGAGACCGTCTCCGGCGATGAGGCCCGCTTCGCGGATCTCCATCCATTCTTTGCCCATCATGAGCTTGAAGACGACGGCTGCGGCGACCCCCAGGCCGTAGACGGGATTGTTGATTAACAGCCCCGTGGCGAAAAGGATCCCCAGAGCTCGCTGTGGTCCTCCAACGAGCTGGATCAGTGCTCCGGGGAGAGCCCAGAGAAGCAATTCCCGGAAGATCGCGGGATTGCTGCCGGCCTTGATGGTCGTGGCGAAGACCCGGCTGACGGGAGCGAGGAGGTCGAGGCGGAAATGCATATCCATTAGAAAATAGACGACCACCATGGCGATGACTCCGCCCAGGGCCTCGGCCAGAAATTGTTGCTTTTTCCCGGCCGCCTCTGCTTCCCGATTTCGTCCCGAACCCCGGATGTACCAGCCGGTCTTGAGGTCGTAGCCCATATCAGCGAAGCTGGGGCCGCTAGAAGAAATATATCCTACCATGAGCGCCAACGGGAGTGCTGGAAAGCCCATGAAAAGCCCCAGGCTCAGGAAGATGATGCTTATGGCGAAGGCGGGGAACCATCCGGAATGCATGGCGCTGAGACCGACGAGTACGGGGGTGACGGAGGCGGAGAAGGTCGTCCAGAGCACCCATGCGCCCAGGAGGGGGAAGGACATCGATTGATACAGCCCTCCGATGAGGGAAAGGATGGCTGCTCCTGCCGCGAAAAGAGCGATGTGGATCAGCATGGCGCGTCGAAGATCTCTGTTCAGGACGGAGGGACGGGGAAAACCCCCTGACGGATCGGAAGGATTCCCCTCTCCATTTCCTCCTTTTTCCCTGGCCGTGATGATCCGGAGGGCCTGAAAGAGTGAGACGATTCCCGCTCCGATCATCACGCCGTGGGGGATGTAGGTCTTTCCCAGGTCGAGGGCGAAAAGAGAGGAGGAGTAGCCCCGTAATAGAAGGCCCAGACCGAGGGCGGACATGGCGAAGGTGTTGGCGATGAAGACGATGCCGATGGCGGCCATGGGGAGACCGAAGTGGCTCCCGATGGCGCCCGCGGCGGCACCCTGAAGGAGGCGGATGGCTTTTTGTCCCCCCTCATCTCCGGCGATCAGGGCCTGAGCGGTGGCGACGCCGGGCGGCCATGCCCCGGCGGCGGGGAAAATGGACGAGTCGAAGGTCCGGTAGACAAAATGAATGCCGACGAGTGTGGCGACCCCCGATCCGACCAGCATGGGAAGGACGTAGGCTCTTTCTCCCAGGGCATAGACGATGCCGATGGCCAGCAGGCCACAGTTGGAGGCAGCAAAACCCGCTCCGGAGGCCATCGTCTGTACCAGATTCTGCCGCTCCAGGGACCGGAAACGCCTGCAATGAGAGAAGGGGAGACGGGCCAAAGCCATGGCGATAACGGCGCCCAGAATGGAGGTGTTGGCGGGAATCCCGATCCGGGCGATGAGTTGCATGCAGATGATGGCCGAGAGGACGGAGACGGTGACGCTCAGGAGCAAAGTCGATGGTTCCAGCGCCTTGACACGTTCCTTGACGTCCATGGGATCACTCCTCAGCTTGCCAGTTCCACCATGGCGGCGGCCATGATTCGGACGGTGCGCAAAAGGGAATCGAGGGAGATGTATTCGTCGGCTTTGTGAACGACGTCCGGATCGCCGGGGAAGCGGGGGCCGAAAGCCACCGTGTTCGGCAGGGCCTTGGCGTAGGTCCCGCCTCCCATGGAGAGCAGCGACGGTTCCTGGCCGGTCTTCTCCCGGTAGACCTTTTGAAGACGGCGGATCAGTTCGCTTTCCTGAGGCATCCAGAGAGGGGGTTTCCGGCGCAGAAGTTCCATATGGAGGGATTTCCCCTGAGCCCAGCCTTTGAGCCGGGTCAAGAGTTCCTCCGCATCGGCGGTGACGGGGTGACGAATATCGAGGCCCATTCGGAAAGAGTTCTCTCCCCCCTCGACGAGTCCCACGTTGCATGTCAGGGCTCCCGAAGGCGCGTCGGAAATAGCCAGTCCCAACTTCCTTCCTTCCGGGGCGTCAAGGAATGCGCTGCCCACCTCTTTCAGACGGCAAGCCCAGCTTTCGTCGACGGTTTCGCCGAGAAGGTCCATAAGAAGCAGCGCCGCGTTGACTCCCCGTTCCGGCGTGCTGCCGTGGGCCGAGCGCCCCCGAAGGGAAACTTCGAGGGGCTCCGCCCCGTTTCCTCGAAGGGCAAGGGAGATTCCCCTGGCCGAAGCGTCTTCGTTCAGAACACGTCCGAGCTTTGCGGCTGCCGTCTCGTCGGGGCAGGACAGAATGGCGACCGCCTCGTCAGGTACGACATTGATGGCTGTCCCGGCTGTCAGTTTTTTCAGCCCGATTTGCCGAGGAAGCGGAAGTGTCCCCCTCAGGTCAATGTGAAGCTGCCCTTTTTCCGCGGCGACGATGGGGAAATCGCCGTCGGGCGTGAACCCGAAACGGGGAGATTCACCTCCGGCCTGAAGGTAATGGGGGATGTCGGCCATTCCGCTCTCCTCATTCGTTCCCAGGATAAGACGAATGCGCCGGTGAAGGGGCAGGGCGAGCGATTGAATGGCGTGAAGTGCCCAGAGGGCTCCGATGGCGGGTCCCTTGTCGTCCATGGCGCCTCGGCCGTAGATCCGTCCCTCCCGCACTTCTCCCCCATAGGGAGGAAGGCTCCAGCCGTCGCCTGCCGGAACGACGTCGAGATGCGCGAGGACGGCGACCATCTCGTCGCCGTCGCCGATCTCGGCCCAGCCCACATAACCGTCGCATTCTCCCGTCCGCAGCCCCAGGCGACGCGCTTCGCAGAGGGCATGATCCAAAGCCCTCCCGATCTCCCGACCGAAAGGAGCTCCCTCTTCGGCCGCAGAGCGCACCGAGGGAATCCTAATAGAAACCTGCAGGGAGGAGAGAATTTCAGGGAAAAGTTCCTGAACTTTCCGATCCAGGGTCTTCATGAGGGGATCACTGTCGTCAGTAACCGGAGACGCCCATCTTCCGGCACAGCTCAACCGTTCGAGCGTCGCGGTAGATGCCTTCGTCCTCAAAAAGCTCGTCATCCAGAAGAATTGTCGGAGAGAGGGTGATTCCGTCCGTGTGGGAGGCGGCAGACCAGCAGCGCCCCATGATCTGCTTGCCCTGACTGCCGAATCCGAACTCGATGCAGCCGAAGACACGCTCGTCTTCGACGATCCTGCCCGTGGGAGCTGTTACTCCGGGATTGAAGCCCAACGAATAATGAGCCAGACGGAACATGGCGGGATCGTGGAAAGAGTCCAGCCAGGAACGGAAGACGTCGGCTTCCCGGCCTCCCGAAATCTTGACGGCGACGCCGTCGGCGATGTCCAGCCGGACGGGTTCCCGGAGGATTCCCAGTTCTTCCGGTGGAAAGACGGCCCCGTCGAAGACCAGCGTCCCGTTAATGGTCTCCTCGATCGGGCACCAGCTCACCTGTCCTCCGAGCATGATGGGATAGCCCTTTTTGGTGGCTTTTTCCCCGGAAAGGCGGATCCTGCGTCCCCGATTGAAGGCGACGAGATTTGTCCCTGCCGGACTGCGGATCTCGACCTTGTCGGCCTCTCCGAGTCGCTTCTGGAAATGCTGTCCCATCTCAATCATCAGATCATAGTCGACGTTGGCGATGCAGTTGACGGCCATGGCGACGTCCATGCCGGTGAGGTTGATGTAGCGGCAGCCTCGTTCCATGGCGTTTCTCCACGATTGAGAGTGCATGACCGTCGCGTAGGCGAACTCGATCCAGACGTCGGCATGGGCGGTGGCTTCCGCCATGGGGGGGGGCATTTCGCTTGCAAATGTCTGGTGTGGCGTGGGGTAGTAGAGGAGGAGAGGGCAGGCTCCGACGGCGTAGGCGGCTTCGGCGGTCGCCTCGGCCACGCGCCTGTCTCCGGAGCTGTCGCAGGTTATGACGACAGTTTCTCCCTTTTGGGCGAGCATGACGTCACGGACAAGGGTGAGCGCTCCTTTGGCAAGTTCCATCGATCGATAGGCTGCTGTAGGTTCGATGCCGCTTTTGAACTCCATATCATTGCCTCCCTTGAATGGATGTCGGTACCGTGGGTCGAAGTATAGGTTCTCAAGGGAAGGAAGGCATCGTCGGCGACCGAGAGCAGGAATGGCGGCAGGGGTTGAAAAATGAGAATAAAAGACAAAGATCGCGGTTAATTGTCCATCGGAGACTAAGAAAGGGGGGGTTTTTTGTCGATTTGGTAAAGGAGCACGGCCAAAGCGAGTTCCATCCGGCGCCTACCGTCATGGTCGGCCAAACGGAGCATCTCCTCCAGGCAGCGAATCCTGTATTTCATTGTGTTGTAATGCAAGTTAAGGTCCGCGGCGGCTGGAGCGATCTGCCAGTCATAACGCACAAGGGCCTCTAGTGTCTCCATAAAATTAAATCTTTTTTGAGAGTTGTTTTTGTTTAAGAGCGGGCCTAGCTGTTTTTCGATGAAGCTTTGCCCCATCTCTGTATTTTTTAGTACGCTTAGAATTCCATCCAACCCGATTTCATCGAATAGTCTCACAGGAGGGTAACCAGATGTCCTCATAACGACATCCAGGGCTTTTTGGGCTTCGGAAAAAGCTTCTCTTGCTAAAAATAGTCCATCCTTTGCTGAACTCAACCCACCCATTAAATTGAATTCTTTTTTGGCGTTCACGGAGAGTATTGTTTCTTTTATGTATTTAAAAACATTGTCCAGGTCGCTGCTTGCTTTTAGTGGAACAAATAAGACAAGGTCATGGTCAGATGCAAGACCTAGCGAGCCTGAGAATTTTGATTTCATCCGAAGCAGTAAAGACTCGAATAGACTTTTATCTTCTTTGATTTTTGATATGTCTGGGTTGTTTTTGATAATCGATACAGAGAGTTTCCAGGATAAGTCCCACTTATAAAACTTAGATTTTCTTTTTATATCATATTCGTTGATGTTTTTGTTGTAGAGCAAGTTTTTTAAGAAATCTTCCAGGTGGTAATTTTCTATTTGGATTTCAGCGTCTTCTCTTTGTATCAAAATTGAAATATACTTCTTCGCTAAGCTTGTGATTGTTGAAAGTTCAGCATCACTAATACTTTCTCCGCGGTTTCGAACGCACAGAGAAGCTCTTAGTTTTCCATTTACTGCTATGTGGAAACTTCCGGAGTCATTAAAATTATCTGATTCGTAATTGTTGTTTTTTGCAAAGAAAGACACGTCTGTTCGATTTCTTGAAAAAGTTATGTTAGCATCAATTAGCTCAGAAGTTTTACAAATAATATCGTCAATAGTGGCTCCATTAAGTAATAAATCTAGATATACGTCGTTTATTTTGTTTTTTAGAACGAGTTGCTCGTGATCGTCATGCATTATGGTCGCAATGACGGGTTGAATGATATCTACATGGTTAAAGTGTTCCGGTATTCCAATCAGCGGAAAATTTAATCTGTTTGCGGAGTCAAGGATGTCAATGGGGATTTTTCCAAGATATCTACCTATCTTTATCCCAAAGGCAGCGGCTTGAGATCTTCCTGCTCCCTCTATAAACGAACGAAGTTCCAGCGGTTTTTCGCAGAAGATGTAGCCTGAAGAGATCAGGAACTCTCCGCCGCGGAGCCATTGGTGAGCTTCTGGCGTATCGATGACAACGACGGTGCTGACGGTTCTCTGCCGTGCCCCCTTTTCTCCGGCCAACAGGGTCGTCCCTTTTAAGGATTCGATTCGGAGTATTTGAGATACGGTAAGGGGCATATCGATGAGCCTCCTTAAAACAGGTTCAGGGGGTTCTCCTCCACAGGAAAGGCAGGGAGAGAAGGGGCAGAAGACCGATGACGACGAGGGTCGTCGTCAGGCCTGTCCTGTCGGCGAGGTAGCCCAGGGGGGCCATGATGAAGCCGCCGATACCCCAGGAGAGGCCCATGACGATGGAGCTTGCCGTGCTTCGTGCCTCCGGGGCCGCCTCCTGTCCCAGGGCGGCCGTGATCGGCTGGGAGGCGTTGATGAAGGCCGTTCCGGCGACGAAGAGGGCGTAACGGGCGAAGCCGGAAAGGAAGGCCGCCGGAACGAGGCAGAGAGGCGTCGCCAGAAGGATCACCAGAAGAACCCGCTCCTTGCCGAAGGCGTCGGAGAGCCTGCCGCCGATGAGGGGTGAGACGGTGCCGGTGGCCATCATGAAGAAGAGGACCGTTCCCACTTCGGCCAGGTCACCGCCTGAAGCGGTCACCACGAGGGGGAGGAAGAACCGGACGGCCTGAAAAGCCGAGTCTCGGGTGACCGAGATGGCCCAGACGGGGTAGATCCTTCCGAAGACCGCCACAAGACCGCGCCCGATGTCGCCGAAGCGGAAGGCCCCGGCCGGCCTCTCGTCGTCGTTGAATCGGGGAAGGTGGCGCCAGGTGAAGATCGCCAGGAGGGTGACGGGAACGAGGGCCCCCAGGGGAAGGTAGCGGTAGCCGAGCCATTTGGAGAGGGTCAGGGCGTAGAGGGGGCTCAGCGTTCCGCCCAGCATGCCGCCGACGGAGAAGAGGGAGATGCTGAAGGCCAGCCTGGCCGGCGAGGAGACAAGCCCCACGGCGCCATGGCCCTGGGGGTGGAAGGTGGCGCTGCCCAGCCCCCAGAGTCCGGTGAAGAGAAGGGCGGCGCCGTAACTGGGCGACGAGGGGAGCAGGGAGGCCCCGAGAGCCGCAAGAAAGGGGCCGACGATGACCGGAATGGGCCGTGACGACCGGTCGGCCAGAAAACCCAGAAAGGGCTGGCAGATGATGTGGATAGCCCCCGACAGGGCCTGGAGTCCGCCGGCCCGGGCGACGGAGATGCCCAGATTGGCGATGATGACGGGGATGAAGGTGTTGAGGAAGGCCGAGTGGAGGTCATTGAGAAAGTGGCCCATGCAGAGGAGGGCGATCTTGCCGTTTGGGGAGAGACGCTTGGATGCCATGGTTGACCTTCTTTCCGGGACAGTTTGGTCGATTATACCCTCTCCTGGATAGAACACAAAACATCAGATAGCCCTCTTGCCCGGTCCGGGCAAGAGGGCTATCTTGAAAAAAGGAGAATAAGGAAAAGAGGAATGACCATGGATTTCAGGAAGTGGCTCCAGAATCGTCGCTCCGTCGCCTTTCTCGACGGAGCGACGGGAACCCTTCTGGCCGAGAAGGGATGGCGTCCGCCCCATCTGCCGGAGGAGATGGTCTTTGTCGATCCCGAGGCAGTCCGCTCCATCCACAGGGCCTACGTCGAGGCGGGAGCCGACCTCATCGAGACGGATACCTTCGGCGCCTCGACGCTCAAACTGGCCCATCGCGGCCTTGAGAGGGAGGCCGAAAGAATCGCCTTCCAGGCGGCCGCTCTCGCCCGGGAGGCCGCAGCGGGCCGGGCCCTTGTGGCCGGTTCCGTCGGTCCCCTGGGGAGCCTCGTGGCGCCTCTGGGCACGGTCTCCTTCGACGAGGCCGTCGCTGCCTTCCGGCCCCAGATCGCCGGCCTTCTGGCCGGCGGGGCCGACCTGATCCTCATCGAGACCATGCTCGATCTCCGCGAGGCCAAGGCGGCCGTGACGGCCCTCAAAGAGGTCGACGCCGAGGCGTCCTTCGCCGTCAGTTTCACTTTCGACCAGAAGGGCAAGACCATGACGGGCACGCCGCCAGAGGCGGCGGCGGCCTGGGCCCTCGCCTCCGGTGCCTCCGCCGTGGGGGCCAACTGCGGCGTCGGTCCCGAGGCCTACGTCGACACCGTCAGGCGCCTCCACCGCTTCGGCGGCCTGCCCGTCATGGTCTACGCCAATGCCGGTCTGCCCGCCCAGGGGATCACCCTTGATCCCGAGAGTTTCGCCCGCGCCTGCCGCTTTCTCGTCGAGGCCGGTGCGGCCGTCGTCGGCGGCTGTTGCGGCACGGGGCCCGATCACATCGCCGCCCTCCGGTCCGTCCTGAAGGACCTTCCGCCCGTCGGGCCGCTGCCCCCGCAGTCCACGGCCCTCTCGAGCCGGAGCCGCGTCGTCCTCTGCGGGCCCTCGGAGCCTCTGGCCATCGTGGGCGAGCGGATCAACCCCTCCCGCAGGGGACCTCTGAAGGAGGCCATGATCGAGGGCCGCTGGACCGTCGTCCGTGACGAGGCCCGCCTTCAGACCGAGGCGGGGGCGGCTCTTCTCGACGTCAACGCCGGCATCGCCGGTCAGGACCGCAGAAAGCTCATGGACGGGGCCATCGAGGCCGTCCGGGGGGCGTCGCCGTTGCCCCTTTCCATCGACAGCGACGACGGAGCCGTCCTGGAGGCGGCCCTCCGCAGCTGCGACGGCGTGCCCCTGATCAACTCCGTCACGGCCGACGACGAGGCCCTCGACCGGGGACTGAGCCTTGCCCGCCGTTACGGAGCCGGTCTCGTCGTCCTGGCTCTCGACGGGAGGGGGATCCCCGAAAGCGCCGAAGGACGGCTTGCCCTGGCCCGCCGGGCCGCAGAAAAGGCCGATGCCGCCGGATTTCCCCGACGCTATCTTTTCATCGATCCCCTCACCCTGGCCTTGGGCGCCGACGGACGGGGGGCTTCGGTGACCCTCGAAACCCTCCGAGGCATCACGGTCCTGGGGACTCGCTCCATCATGGGCGTCAGCAACGTCTCCTTCGGATTGCCCGACAGGCCCCTGCTGAACCGCACCTTCCTGGCCATGGCCCTCGCTGCCGGTCTTGATTCCGTCATCGCCGATCCTCTCGACGCGGCCTTCATGGCCGCCGTCGCCGCCGGCAACGCCCTGACGGGACGAGACCAAGCCATGAAGCGCTACATCGCCTTCGCCAAGATGAGGGAGCCTTCCCCGGCGCCTGGCTCGTCCGCCCCGACCGTCCAGAAAGGGGCGGACGATCTCGAGCGGGCCGTCGTCGCCGGTGACGTGGCCGGCGCCGTCGCCGCCGCCGAGGCCCTTCTCGATGGGGGAACGGAACCGATGGCCCTCATCGGGACCGAGGTCATCCCCGCCCTGGAGGAGGTGGGCCGCCGCTACGACTGCGGCGACTTCTTCCTGCCCGAACTGCTCCAGGCCTCCGAGGCGGCTCAGGCCCTCTGCGCCCTCGCCGAGGCCCGTCTGCTTGAAAGGGGCGAGCGCCTCCGACCGAAGGGGACGATTGTCCTGGCCACCGTCGAAGGCGATCTCCACGACTTGGGCAAGAAGGTTGTCGCCATGGTCCTTAAAAGCCGGGGTTACCGTATCGTCGATCTCGGCGTCGACGTTCCCGCGTCCCGGATCATCGAGGCGGCTGGCGAGGAAAAAGCCGACGTCGTCGGCCTCTCGGCTTTGATGACGACGACGGTGGAGGTCATGAAAGAGGTCATCGCCCGGGGGCGCCTCGCTTCCCTTGCCTGTCCCTTCATCGTCGGCGGCGCCGCCGTCAGCCCCTCTTTCGCTGAGGAGGCAGGCGCCGACGGCTACGCCCCCGACGCCATCGAGGCGGCCCGACTCGTCGACCGTCTGCTGGCCCGTCGCCCCTAGGAGGCCTGTCATGTTTATCAGCCGACTTTTCCGACGGGGAACCCCCGTCGTCTCCTTCGAGGTCTTCCCCCCCAAAGCCGGGTCTCCCGTCGAGAACGTCTACCGCACCATCGAGGCCATCGCCGACCTGGATCCGGGCTACGTGAGCGTCACCTACGGGGCGGGCGGCTCCAGCCGGGACCGCACCGTCGAGATCGCCTCGCGGCTTCGTAATGTCTATGGCCTCGAGGCCCTGGCCCATCTGACGGGCATGAGCCATTCCGTCGACGAGATCGACGGCGTCTGCTCCTCCCTCATCGCCTCGGGCGTCGAGAACATCCTGGCCCTCCGGGGGGACCCGCCTCTGGAGGGGTCCCCCGAGGTCAGAAGCTACCCCTACGCGACAGGGCTGATCGGCCACATCAAGGAGGCCTTTCCCGGCCGCTTCTGCGTCGCCGCGGCGGCCTATCCCGAAGGACACGTCGAGTGTCCCGATCTCGAAAGGGACCTGGATCATCTTGAGGCGAAGGTCCGGGCCGGGGCGGATTTCCTCATCACCCAGCTTTTCTTCGACAACGAAAGCTTCCACCGTTTCCGGGACCGCCTCGCGGCTCGGGCCGTCGACGTTCCCCTCGTGGCCGGCGTCTTCCCCGTCCTCAACGCCGCCCAGGTCCAGCGGATCGTCACCCTCTGTGGCGCCTCGCTGCCGCCCAAATTCACCCGCGTCATGGCCCGCTACGCCAACCATCCTGAAGCCCTGGCCGAGGCCGGCGTCGCCTACGCTACGGAGCAGATCGTCGATCTCCTCTCGGCCGGCGTCGACGGCATTCACCTCTACACCATGAACCGTCCCGAGACGACGCGGCGCATCATGGCCAACATCGGCCGCCTCCGCCGAGTCGCGCCGGCCTGCGGTCGCTGACCATGTCAGCGCTCCGCCGTCTTCTCGCGGCGCTTCTCTTTCCGGTCCTGGCCCTCGTCTCGGGCGAGGTGCTCCTGGAGCGCCACGGCCTGGCCGGGAGGCTCTTGCCCGTCGAGGCGGCCCGCCTGGCCCGACTGGCCGATTACGACTACGTCGCCGACATCGAGGCGCTGCGCGGGGAGGGACTCCTCGCCGAGGCCCTGGAGCTGGCCCGTTACGTCGCGGCCCACCCCGATCTCCCCGGCCACGGACGGGCCCTCGCTCTCGAAGCCGAGCTGGACGGTGAACTTCACTCCCTCTGGGGTCGGTCGAAGCGGGCCGCCTGGGGTTTCCTCTCCGGCGAAGCGGAGACGATGGAGGCGGCAGGCGGCGCCATCGTCTCGGACATGCTTCTTTACGGTGACCTGCGAGACCTGGCGAAACAGGCCTACTGCGGGGCGACGGGCAAGGAGACCGATCCGCTGCTGATCGCTCTCTCCGGCGTGGGCCTGCTCACCGAGGCCGTCGACGGCATCGACTGGGCCCCGGCGGTGCTCAAGGTTTTCCGGAAGGCCGGGGCGATGACGAAGCGGTTCGGAGACTGGCTCCTGACCCTGTCGAAGAGCTCCGTCGCGGCCAGGCGCCTCGACCCGATGCTGAAGGGCCTCTTCGAAAACATCCGGGTGATGAGGGATTCCGTCGGCCTCCCCCGGACGATGCGTCTCTTCCGCCACGTCGACGACGGCGGTGATGCGGCCCTGCTGGCCCGGTCGGTCTCGCGCCATGGCGATGCCGCCTACCTGGCCGTCAAAAACGGAGGGGAGGAGGGCGTCGCACTGCTCCGGCGGCTCGACGGGGCCCCGGGGGCGGAGAAGCTGCTTGCCCTGGCGGCTCGCAAAGGGCAAGGAGGCGTCACGTTCCTTCTCCGTCCTCCCTCGCGGTTCTGGGTTACCCTGAGCCGCGGTGCCAGGATTTTTCACCTCGACCGGATCGAAACCTTTTTGAAGGACTGGATTCTCCGTGACGGCAGGGTCCTCTGGGGGGTCTGGGGCGTCTTCTTTGCCGGTCTGGGAGGGACGGCCCTTTCGGGAAGGCGCGCCCTGAAGGCCGCCGGGCGCCGCCTCGTCGCCTCCAAAAGGTCGGGCGGCGAGATGGCGGGAGGCTGATGGCCATGGCCTCTGTCGACGTCGTCTTTTCCCCGGCCGAACCGCTCCCCCGGGCCGACGGCTGGCTCGTCGTCGATCTGCTGCGCGCCTCGACGACGATCGTCACCTTTTTCGAGCGCGGCGGACGTCGTCTTCTGCCCGTCTCTTCCGTCGCCGAAGCCCGGGATCTCAGGCGTCGCCTGGCCGGCCGGTGGCTGCTCATGGGCGAGCGCAACGCCCTGCCTCCCGAGGGCTTTGATCTGGGCAATTCTCCCCTTGAGCTGGCCTCCGTCGATCTCGAGTCTTTCGACGGCGCCGTCATGACGACGACGAACGGCACGGCGGCCCTTCTCGCCGCGGCCTCCCGAGGGGGGGTGGTGACGGTGGCTGCCGCCCGAAACGGCCTGGCCGCCGTCGCCCGGGTGTCCCATTGCGAGAGGGTGGCCATTCTCTGCGCCGGTCTCGAGGGGAGGCCGGCCCTGGATGACACGGCCTGTGCCGGAGGTCTCGTCGCACGGCTTCTGGGCCGAGGGGCCTTCGCCCTTTCCGACGGCGCCCGGATGGCGCTGGCCCTCTACGGGAGCGCGCCCCTTGTCGACCTCGTCGGTCTCTCCCGACACGGAGGGCGCCTCAAGGCCCTGGGCCTTGAGGCCGATCTGGAGTACTGCTGCCAGGAGGACTGCAGCAACGGGACTGTCCGCCTCGTCACCTGGGAGGGCCGGCCGGCCTTGGAGGCCTTCTAGAAGATCCGCGCTCCCAGGGGGACGTCACCGTCGACGGAAAGGAGGGCCACCCGGCCTTCGGCGTCGGGAGCGCCCATGACGAGAACCTCCGAGAGGAAGCCGGCGATCCGCTTGGGCGGGAAGTTGACGACGGCGACGACGCGGCGGCCACGGAGATCCTTCTCGTCGTAGAGGTCGACGATCTGGGCGCTGCTGGCCTTGACGCCGATTTCGGGGCCGAAGTCGATCTTGAGGCAGTAGCTCGGTTTGCGGGCCTTGGCGTTGGGTTCGACGGAGAGGATGCGTCCCACCCTCATGTCGACGGCGAGGAAGGTTTCGTAGTCGAGGTCTTTCGTGGTCATGGCCGGTCTCCTTTCCTGTCTGGCGATAGACGGGGGCCGCCGAAAACCTCGGCGGCCCCGGCGCAGATCCTTCGGGATCGGGCTCTAGAGATCGTAGGGCTCGAGGTGAACGAGGAAGTGCTTCATGCCCTTCAGGGCCGGCGAGTAGCCCTCGCGGAGGCCATAGCGGACGCTGTCACGCCGTCTGTAGACGTCGACGATGGTCTGAGCGACGAACTGGATGTGGTGGTTCGTGTAGGTCCGGCGGTTGATGGCCAGGCGGTAGAGCTCAAGCTTGGGGTAGATGATTTTCCCCGTCTCGTCAGGTGTGGCGAAGGCCAGGGCGCCGAGGCCGATGCCCCGGATGGCCCCTTCGCGGTAGATCTCGATGGAGAGCACGTCGGCGGGGTAGGCGCTCTGGGGGATGTGGGGGAAGAAGGCGGCGGCGTCGATGAAGATGGCATGGCCGCCGGCCGGCGTCACGCAGGGGACGCCCCCTTCGCCGAGGAGCTCGCCCAGGTAGCGGACCTGGCCGATGCGGTGGGCCAGGTACTGCTCGTCGACCATCTCTCTCAGCCCCTGGGCCAGGGCCTCCAGATCCCGTCCCGCCAGGCCTCCGTAGGTGGCGTAACCTTCGAAGAGGATGACCCGGGGGAGGAAGGTGTTGTGCAGCTCTTCGGTGCGGCTGCAGATCATGCCGCCGATGTTGACGAGGGGGTCCTTCTTGCAGGAGACGGTGATGGCATCGGCCGTGTCCATCGTCGCCTTTAGGATCTGGGCGACGGACAGGTCGCGGCAGGCCTCTTCGCGGGCCTTGATGAAGTAGGCGTTTTCGGCCATCCGGGCGGCGTCAAGAAAGAGGGGGATGCCGTGGCGGCGGCAGACGTCCGAGACCTGGCGGAGGTTCTCGAGGCTCACCGGCTGGCCGCCCCCGGAGTTGTTCGTGATCGTCACCATCACGAGAGGGATGCGCTCCTTGCCGTATTTGGCGATGGCCGCCTCAAGCTTGTCGATATCGACGTTGCCCTTGAAGGGGTGCTGCACTTCCGGACGGTATGCCTCGTCGATGACGCAGTCCAGAGGCTCGCCTCCGTTGTTGAAGATGTGGCCCCTCGTCGTGTCGAAGGGCATGTTGAAGGGAATGACATCGCCTTTTTTCACGAGGCTTCCGAAGACGACGTTCTCCGCCGCCCGTCCCTGATGGGTGGGAACGACATAGTCGAAGCCCAGGATATCCTTGACGGCTTCCTTGAGATGGAAGTAGCTGTCCGCTCCGGCGTAGGCCTCGTCTCCCATCATGAGGGCCGCCCACTGCTGCTTGCTCATCGCTCCCGTCCCCGAGTCGGTGAGCAGGTCAATGTAGACGTCCTGGGAGCGGAGGCCGAACATGTTGAAGTGGGCCCTCTTCAGGGCCTCCTCCCTCTCGTTCTTGTCGGGAACCCTGACGGACTCGACCATCTTGATGCGGAAAGGCTCGGGCATGATGCGTTCAACCATTTCAAAGACTCCTTCGGCTGGTCTTCGGCTCGGCTGAAAGACGCCTGTGCTGCCTAAGCTTGGCTGTCTCCGATATAGCACATCCTTCGCGAAAGAGCAACGGAAAAGCGCTGTTTGCCCGTCGCCGCGTCGGCCGATCGGGCCGAGAGGCTCGGGAAGGCCGGTAAAAGCTGCTTCATGCTTATGCAGGGAAAATGAAATCAACGCTTGGCAAGGCCGATCCCCTTGTGCTACGTTCCTCTGGGGACGAGGTAGCTTGCTGCGTCTTCGAGGTGAAATTCCGTGGCTGCGTCGTCTCTGTATGCCTCTCACCGACAGCGATCGGTTTCGCCTGGGCCAGGTTTGTACCAGCGTCTCGCGTGCCTGGGGTCCCGAAAAAAGGTCCGACCGAATCTACCTACGTCCGAAAGGGGATTTTCTGCATTGGATATTCCGCCTATCTTCACCGTCACGGAGAGCGGTCACCGCATCCACAACCCCTTCACGCCCGAAAAGTTCGCCACTCTCGGTGCGGCGCTGCGTCTGGAGCGGGGGACGACCGTCCTCGATCTCGGCAGCGGTTCGGGGGAGATGCTCTGCACCTGGGCGCGCGATCACGGCATCACCGGCACCGGCGTCGACATGAGCCCCCTCTTCACCGAGCAGGCGAAACGCCGTGCCGAGGAACTCGGCGTCGCCGGCCAGGTCACGTTCATCCACGGCGACGCCGCCGGCTATGTCTCGGACGAGAAGGTCGGCGTGGCGGCCTGTGTCGGCGCCACGTCGATCGGCGGGGGCGTAGCCGGCACGGTGGCGCTTCTGGCCCGTAGCTTGGGCGCCGGAGGGATCATCCTCATCGGCGAGCCCTACTGGCGCCGGATGCCGCCGACGGAAGAGGTTGCCAAGGGCTGTCTTGCCCGGTCGGTCTCCGACTTCCTCGGCCTTCCGGAGCTCCTCGCGTCTTTCGGCCGCCTCGGCTACGACGTCGTCGAAATGGTCCTGGCCGACCAGGAGGGCTGGGACCGATACGAGGCGGCCAAGTGGCTCACCATGCGCCGGTGGCTCGAGGTCAACTCCGACGACGATTTCGCGCAGGAGGTTCGGGCCAGGCTGACGTCGGAACCGGAGCGCTACGCCGCCTACACGCGCGAATACCTGGGTTGGGGCGTGTTCGCCCTGATGGCGCGGTGAGGCGTGGTCCTTTCCTGAGGCCGTGCTGAGCGTCGGGCGCTGGGCCCCTCCTTCCGGAGAGAGGGGGACGGACCTTCAAGTCCCGCCCGGCCCCGATCCGGCCGCGAGGGCCCTCATGCGGATTCCGTCGCTTTGGTGATACAATGGCCGCGACTCATCGTCGCAACAAGCCGGAGGTGATGGCGTGACCTAGCCCGACAGCTTTCCCCCGCCAGCCGAGACGAGTCAGGCAGAGGTCTCCAGCCGAGTCGAGAGCAGCCGAGATGGAGTCTTCCGGGCCCGAGGTCCCCAAGGCCCGACCCGGTCGTCTGCTTCTTCTTCTCGCCTGAAAGGAGAACCCTTGATGTCCCTCCAGGATGACGGCAAGTCGCTCCAGCGTGATCAGTTCACTTCGCGTATCGGATTTATCCTGGCCTCAGCCGGTTCCGCCATAGGCCTCGGCAACATCTGGCGCTTTCCCTATACGGCAGGGATGAACGGCGGCGGCGCCTTCGTTTTCGTCTATCTCTTCTTCGTCATCTTCGTCGCCATGGCCCTTCTCCTCGTCGAGTTCGTCATCGGACGCCACGGCCGGTCCAACGCCGTCGAGTGTTACCGCAAGCTCTCACCCCGTTTCGCCTGGGTCGGCTATCTCGGCGTCCTCACCTCCTTCCTCCTCCTGGCCTTCTACTCCGTCGTCGGAGGCTGGACGATCCGCTACGCCCTTCAGGCCTGTCTGGGACGGTTCGGCGGCATCACGCCCGACGGGGCCGGGGCCTTCTTCGGGAATTTCATCAGCGGCGTGGCCTCGCCCATCGCCTACCTTTTCCTCTTCATGGGGACCACGGCCTTCATCATCGCCCAAGGCGTCGCCGCAGGCATCGAGCGTTACAGCAAGATCCTCATGCCCGTTCTCTTCATTCTCCTCGTCGTCCTCGTCCTCCGTTCCGTCACTCTTCCCGGGGCCAGTGAGGGCCTTCGGTGGTTTCTTCAGCCCGATTTCTCCAAAATCACCCTGGGCGTCGTCGTGGCGGCCCTGGCTCAGAGTTTCTTCTCCCTCAGCGTCGGCATTTCGAGCATGACGACCTATGCCAGCTATCTCGGCAAGGAGGAGAATCTGATTCAGTCGGCCTTCTGGGTCGCCCTCTGCGACACGGCCATCGCCTGCATGGCGGGCCTCGTCATCTTCCCCGCCGTCTTCGCCTTCTCCATGGAGCCAGCAGCCGGTCCGGGCCTGGTCTTCATCACCCTTCCGGCCGTATTCGGCGCCATGCCGGCCGGCACTCTTTTCGCCGGGGCCTTTTTCATTCTCCTCGTCATCGCCGCCCTCACTTCGTCGATCAACATGATGGAGGTGGCCGTCTCCTTCTTCTCGGAGAAGTTCGGCGGAGACCGCAAGAAGGTGGCATCGGTCTACGGGGCGGTCTGCTTCGTCATCGCCGTTCCGGCCTCCCTCAGCTTCGGGGCCTGGAAAGACGTGACCTTCCTGGGCAAAACGGTTTTCGACAGCTACGATTACTTCGTCTCCAACATCGCCCTCTCCCTTTCGGCCCTCATGTGCGCCCTTCTCGTCGGCTGGGTCTGGAAAAAGGGAGCCGTGGAGGAGCTTTCCAACGGTGGCACCATCCGCAGCGCCTACGTGCCCTTCTGGTTCTGGACGGTTCGCTATGTCTCGCCCTGGGCCGTCGGCATCATCTGGCTTGAGAGCGTCGGTCTCCTTCGTCCTCTGGCGGCCCTGGTCGGCATCGATCTCTAAAATAGCGCAAGGAGTGATGGACAGTGAAAAAGGCGATTCACACCGATAAGGCTCCGAAGGCTCTTGGCCCCTACTCTCCCGCCATCGACGGAGGTGACATGGTCTTTCTGTCGGGCCAGCTCGGCATTGATCCCGCGGAGGGCAAGCTCGTCGAGGGCGTCGAGGCCCAGGCCCGCCAGGCCCTGAACAACATCCGCAACGTCCTCGACGCGGCGGGACTGACTTTGGACGACGTCGTCAAGACGACGATCTTCCTGACCGACATGAAGGACTTTGCCGTCGTCAATGCCGTCTACGGCTCCTTCTTCACCGAGCCCTTCCCGGCCCGTTCCTGCGTTCAGGTGGCGGCCCTTCCCGCCGGGGGGCTTGTCGAGATCGAGGTCCTGGCCCGCCGCTGAGGCCTGCTGCGAGGGAGCCTTCGGCTCCCTCGCCCCCTTTTGCCCTTTTCCGTCGAGGCCTTATGATTAGGATCGGACAGGCTGCCCTTTTTTCGCTGGCCTGACGGTCTTCACGGAATGGAGGCAGGGATCATGAAATACAGGGCACAGTTTCTCGGAGCGCCCGCCTTTTTCTCCGACGATCAGGAAATCCCCTTTCCCTTCACGAAAGCCCGCATCCTGGCTCTGCTCCTCGTCGAGGAGGGGGCGATGCACCGGGACCGCATCAGTTCCCTTCTCTGGGGAGACAAGACGACCGAGGCGGCCCGGCGGAACCTGAGCAACGCCCTCAGCTCGATCCGCAACCTGACGCCCATCTTCATCTCCAGCGGCCGGTCCATCGGCCTTGATCCCAAGATCAAGGTCATCCGTGACGTCGATCTTCTCCGGGAGCTGGAGGGTCTCGCCTGGGAGGAGATGGAGCGCCTCTTCCGTCCCTATCTCGATCTGCCCGAGCTGGACGACTGGCCCGTCTTCGACGAATGGCTCCAGGAGCGACGGGAGGCCTACCGGAAGATTCTCGTCGAAGGCCTGAAGAACCGTGCCGGCATCGAGCTCAACAAGGGAACCCGCGAAGGCCTCGACGACGGGGTCCGCTGCTTCGAGAAGCTCGCCGAACTCGAGCCCTATGACGAGGACATCAACGGTGAACTGACGCGTCTGTACATCAAGGCCGACCGTAAGATCGACGCCGTCCGTCTTGCCCGGACCTTCTCCCGTCGCGTCGAAGAGGACCTGGGCATAGCCCATGGGCATGAAGAGGCCCTGTCCGAGGCGTCTGTCGTCCCTCCCCGGGTTCGGGGATCGGTCTTCCGCAAGCCCCTTGCCGAGGACAACCCCCTCCTGCGCAACGCCGACGTGCTCAAGCTCCTCGATTTCTTCTGCTGTCCCGACTGCGAGACCCAGTCCCTCTGCGGTTTCGTCTGGGGCGAGGAGGGCATCGGCAAGGGAGCCCTCCTGGCTGAAGTCACCAACCGTCTCGCCAAGAGCGGCTGGCACTGCCTCCACGTCCGGTGCTATCAGGAGGAGATGGCCCGTCCCATGGCCCCCTTCCTTCACCTTCTGCGCCGCCTCGACTCCCCCCTGCCCCCGGAGCAGCAGGGACTGTCGCCGACGGAACTCAGCTACTTCCGCGTCGCCGAACTGGTCCTCGACCATCTTTTGCCTCCCGAAGGGGAGCCGCCGCGGCTCCTCGTCATCGAAAACATCCAGTGGATGGACAACGCCTCCTGGATGATCCTCGAGGCGATCCTCTGGAACGAGGCCCCTTCCCGCAAACTCCTCATCTCCGGCTACGAAGAGGTGCGGCCGACCTTCATGCTCCGCACCGAGATCGCCGGAGAGCCCATCGAGACCCTTGAGCTCCGCCTTGAGCGGTTCAATCTCGAGCAGACGGCCCAGATCTGCCGCAGGCTCAGGCCCGAGCTCTCCTGGTCGGAGCAGCGTGTCGCCGAGGTCTTCAGCCAGACCCAGGGCAATCCCTTCTTCATCAGCCAGCTTTTGGCCTCAGGCCGATCGGAGGAGGCGCAGGACGCCCGTCATCCCGCCCTGCCCAATCTTTTCACGGCCCGGATCGAGCTCCTCGAGGAGCGAGAGAGGCTCTTTCTCGAAGGACTGGCCGTCCTGCCCGTCCCGGCGACTCTCTCCCAGATCACGGCCCTCCTCGACCTCAAGCCTCTGGAGGTGGCTTCCCTCCTCGAACGGATCCACCTGCAGGGGCTCATCAGGGAACATGGAGGCGAGGAGGGGGAGGTCTTCTACTACTTCACCCACCCCAAGGTCACCGAGGCCCTCCTCGACGGCCTGTCGCCCACGAAGCGGTCGGCCCTCCTCGGCCGGGCCGCCTCGGTCCTGGAGGATCAGGCCGGACGGGGTCTCCAGGGGCGGCCCCACTTCGCCAGCCTGGCCGCCCTCTGCCGGGAAGGGGAATTTCACGATCGGGAGATCCGGTGGCGTCTGGAAGAGCTCAAGCTCCACTTCAAGGTCTCCCACGAGGTCTTCCCCTCCCTGAGCGATCAGGAGCTGGCCCTCTGTGTTCCTGTCGCCGAGGACACGGGCTACACCGATTACGCCATCGCCGAAATCAGGGCCCTTCTGGACAAGCAGATCCGCCGTCAGGGTCGCACCCCCGAACGATCGGCCCTGGAGCGTGACCTCCTCGTCCTCGAGGGGGGGTTCTTCTGGTGGAGCGGCCGCTACGACGACGCCGACTTGAGCCTGCGCGAGGCCTACCGCCGGGCCCGGTGCTCGGGTCCTGAAGCCCAGGTCGAGGCCCTGCTTCAGCTCTGCTACCTCGCCATCCAGACCGATGACGTCTCTCGCCTTCTGCCGGCGTCGCACGGGATGTACCGCCTCGCCATGGAGAACCACCTCTACGTTTCCCTCGGCGGGGCCATGCGCTTCATGGCCATCGGCCGCATCATGGAGGGCCGTCTCGAGGCGGCCGACAAGCTCCTGAAGATGTCGCGCAAAGTCTTCGAGAAGCTGGAGGAACAGGGGCCGGCCTACACCCTCCCCCTCATCGCCGCCGAACACTTCCAGGGCGACCTCGCCATGGCCCGCGACGACGTCGAAGGGGCTCTATCCCTCTACCGCCGCTGCGTCCAGATGGGCGAATCGCTAGGCATCCACCGGGGCATGGGGCTATCCCTGGCCAAGGCGGGCTACTGCCTCTGCCTTCTCGAGCGGTACGACGAGGCCGAGGAGCTCCTGCGCCGCCTTGAGGCCTTCTACCTCCTCCTCAACTCCGAGCGGGACGGAGGTCTCCAGGGCGGCGGCATCGCCTTCAGTCTCATGGGACTCGTGGCAGGTCTTAAGGGAGACTGGGAAAAAAGCCGGGATCACTTCGCCCTCGCCAAGCGCCTCGTGACCCAGACGCGCCGCCCCACCTGGACGGCCATCTTCTGCTGGGCCAAGGCCGAACTGGCCTGCAAAGGACGGTCCATCCCGGAAGATTTCGCCGCTTCCGTCCTCGCCGAGGGCGAGGCCTGCTACCGCCAGCAGTACGGCCAGATGGGAGCCCGTGTCGGCTGGATTCACTGAAATGCCGTGGCCCCAGGGAAGCTGAAGACAAAGGGTTGGCCTTGTCTGAGCAGCGGTACGTTCTCCAATCCCCCCAAGATGAATTCGTGCAATAGTTAATTTTGCAAAAAACGGCCCCTGCGGGGCCGTTTTTGGATTTTTTTTGCAGAAAGGCGAGGGGTTCTTTGATCTCCCTTTTGCCTTCAGGACGTAACCTTTAGGCAAAGTGTTCTTCATGAGGCGCCGTTCATCTTCAGGATCTGTCTGGCCACTCCCTCCTCCCAATCAGGTTCGGTTCACGTGGGCCCAAAAAGGGAAAAGGAAGGGTCGCACTGAAAGGCAGTCCTCTCCGCCTCCTGGTAAAGAGAGGGAGAGGGACACGGGCAAGGAATCACGCCTTGTTGATCTGCGCCTGATCCGAGGGACCGGCTGCCGTGATCAATGGCTAATCGCGTCGGCTTTTTGTGGCCGGGAGAAAGGGGGTATTTCGGCAAAGGGACTTCTCTCAGAACGGGTTCCTCAGTGGTCCCAGTCTCAGGTTCAGGCAAGACCGTCGGAGCGATGGTTCTTGAGGTCATCAGGATCCTTGCGGCGTCGTCATTGTCGAATACTTGAAGAGTCGAGAAAGAAGGAAGGCAGGTGTCACCGTTCATGTCTAACCGGATTAGACCTTCATTTGCGCTTTCATTTGGAGTCCTGGCGTCAATCGTCGCTATTTTGATTGTGGGCATCTTCATTCTCAAGGTTGATTTACACGTTCTGCTGATTCTCGGAGCCGTCGTAACAGCCCTTGCGTCGAAGTATATCGGCTACAAGTGGAGCGAGATTGAATCCGCAATGGGCACGGGTGTCGGCCGCGGGATGGTCGCCATGTTCATTTTCATCCTTATCGGCATGATCATCGGTTCCTGGATTCACTGCGGAACAGTGCCCGCCTTTATCTACTACGGCCTGGGGTTTCTTACTCCGGCCACCTTTCTGCCTCTGGGCCTGGTCGTCTGCAGCATCACGTCCCTCGCCACGGGTACATCCTGGGGAACAGCCGGGACGGTCGGCCTGGCCATGATGGGCATCGGTGCCGGCCTTGGCGTTCCCGCTCCCATCACGGCGGGCATGGTCATTTCCGGGGCCTGTCTGGGTGACAAGATGTCCCCCCTGTCGGACACGACCAACCTGGCGGCGGTTTCAGCCGGAACGGATCTGTACGAGCACATTCGCTCAATGATGTACACGACCGTCCCCTCTTTTCTCATTGCCTTGGTCGCTTTTACCGTGATCGGCATAAGATACGCCGGCGGCTCCCTTGATGCCGATGCGGTTTTGGAGATCCAGAACGCCATTACCGCCAAGTTTCACATCACCCCGCTCCTGCTTCTTCCCATGATCCTCGTAATCATCCTGAGCGTGATGAAGGTCCCGGCGGTGCCGGCCATGGTGGCCGGTGCTTTTCTGGGAACACTCATGTCCGTTGTCGTTCAGGGCGCGTCGATAAGTGAGGCCCTGTCGGCCATCAACTATGGCTTCAGTGGCGAGAGCGGCGTGGCCGCCGTCGACAAACTCCTCAACCGTGGCGGCATCCAGAGCATGATGTGGACCTTCTCCCTTTCCTTCATCGCCCTCAGCCTCGGCGGAGCCCTCGACGAGATGGGCTTCCTCAGCGTTCTCGTCGAGGGGATCCTCTCCAAGGTCCATTCCGCCGCCGGACTCATGACGGTTGCCGTTCTTTCTTCGATCGGCGGCAATGCGGCCATGGGGGAGGCCTACCTTTCCATCATTCTCAACGGAAGGCTCTATTATCACGCCTTTGAAAAGGTGGGACTGAGAAGGAGCATGCTGTCGAGAGCTCTCGAAGAGGGCGCGACGCTTACGACAACGATCATCCCCTGGACGACGGCCGGGGCCTTCATGGCCGCCACACTAGGCGTTCCCACCGTTTACTACCTGCCCTTTGCCCTTCTCAACTGGATCAACCCCCTCCTGTCCATCGTGCTGAGTCACTTGGGGATCTTCATGTTCTACCGCGAAGACAAGGCGGAAACTGCTGCCAAAGCTTAAGCCGCAGAGAGTGGCAGAGACGGCTTTTCTGAAAGAGCCCTAGAGTCATCCGGTTTTTCTAGCCCGGTTCTGGAGCGATTCAGGGCAGAGTCCCTCCAGAACCGGTTCTTCGGTTTTATCTTAAAGGGGCCTGAGGGAACCACGTGCCCAGGCTAAGGAAGGCAGCAGTCAGCGACACCATGAAAGAGGTTCTCGGGACAAGGGGTTGATCCATTCCCTTCCTGATGGATCTCCTGAAACTGAAGGGAGGATATCCATGCGTCTTGTGGTGATCGGTAACAGCGCGGCCGCGCTTGCGGCTGTAGAGGCCTTCCGCCAGATCGATAAAGATTCCTCCATGACGATGATCTCAAAGGAGAGGGGACCAGCCTATTCAAGAGTGCTCCTCCCCTATGTGCTGCGCCATAAAGTGAAGCCGGAAAACATTTTCATCCGCGATGTCTCTTTCTACCGGTCCTTGAATATCGACCTACACTGTGAGGAAGAGGTCGTCGAGGTGAACGTAGAGAAAGCTTTCGTCGGCACCCGTTCGGGGAGACGTTTCCCCTATGATCGCCTTCTGGTGGCCACGGGTTCTGATCCCGTCAGACCCCTCGTCGAAGGGATGGAAGGGGAAGGCGTCTTCAGTCTCTGGACTCGTGATGACCTGGAAGGGCTCCTTCCGCTTTTCGAGAAAAAGGGTTCTGTCCTTGTCGTCGGCTCAGGCTTTGTCTCCCTCCAGGCCGCCTGGTCCGCTCTGGCCAGTGGCCTTTCGGTGACCCTTGCCGTGCGCAGCCAGAGGCTCATGCGCCGCGTCATCAGTGAGGAGGCGGGCTGCCTCCTCAGGGATAAGATCCTTCAGGCCGGTGTGGACCTGAGGCTGGGCGTCTCCATTGAGAGGATTGAGCGCCTTGAAGGAGGGCGACTGCGTGTCTTTCTTAAGGGAACCGATCCTTTCGAGGTCGATTTCGTCATCGTCGCCATCGGCGTCTGCCCCAATACAGCTTTTCTCGAGGGAACGGGCATCCAGATCGACGAGGGGATTCTCGTCGATCACAGGATGAAGACCAGCGTCGAGGGAATTTACGCCGCCGGAGATGTGGCGCAGGGTCCAACGGCCTTCGGAGAGGAGCGTGCCGTCCACGCTATCTGGCCAACGGCGGAGGAGCAGGGCCGCGTTGCGGGGACCAACCTCGCCGGCGTCGAGCTGGCCTATTCGGGGAGCCTGAACATGAACGTGACCCAGATGTTTTCCGTGACCGTCGCCTCTATGGGCATCTTCGAGGAGCGCGAGGGGATTGAGAGCCACTCGCTCTCCACGGAGGCGGGTTTCATCCGCGTCCTCTACAGAGGAGATGTCCCCGTCGGCGGTGTCGTCGTCGGAAGTTCCGAAGATGTGGCGCTTCTCGGGCACCTCAGGCCTTTCATCCGCAAACACAGACCCTGTCCTCAAGACCTGTCGGAGCTTCGCAAGTTTTTTGCCATGGATCTGGTTGGAACCATCCGAAGAGAGCATCTTGCTCTGCCCAGGGGCCGTCTTTCGATTCCAAAGGAGGGGTCAAGATGAAAATCATCACGATTAATCCCGATATCTGCGTGGGCTGTGGCAACTGCGAATATGCCTGCGCCAACGAGCAAAAGGGAAATTTTGACATCAAAAACTCCTGGATTCGGGTCAATTTCTATCCGGCCGACAGAGTCTGTATCCCCTGGAACTGCGCCCAGTGTGAAGATGCCTGGTGTATGCGCGTCTGTCCCGCCGGGGCGATTTCCAGAGACCCGAAGACTGGCGCGGTCCTCATCGACGAGGGCCTCTGTGCCGGGTGCAAGATGTGTATGCTGGCCTGCCCCTACGGAAGCATCCATTTCGACCTTGAGGCCGCCGTGAGCCGCAAGTGCGATCTCTGCGGCGGAGACCCCCAGTGCGTGCGCGCCTGCCTCTCGGGGGCCCTTCAGTTCGTTGAGGTCGACAGGGCCTACGAATTTCGGAGGCGACAGTTCGACAACGTCCTCAGGGCCATGCCGGGAATCGCCAAGCAGGACGGGGAAGAGAGGTAATCGAGATGGCTAAGGAGATCGTGAAAACGCTTTGTAGAATGTGCGATAACCGCTGCGGCATGCATGTCTTCCTCGAAGAGGGCAAGGTGACCGGAGTGGAAGGCAATCCCGACCATCCCTGGAATTGGGGGCGCCTCTGCAGCAAGGGGAAGGCTGCTCCCGACATCATCAATGCCCCTGACCGGATCCTCAAACCCCTGAAAAAAACCCCTCAGGGTTGGCAGGAGATCGGCCTTGAACAGGCTCTTGACGAGATCGCCGATAAGATCCGGCAGATTCAGGCTCAGTACGGGAAGAGGGCCATGAGCGCATGGAAGGGCGAAGCCCTCGGCTTCAATCAGGAGGAGGAGATGGTCCGGCGCTTCTGTCACGCCATCGGCACGCCGAACTACTTCTCCAACGACTCCCAGTGTTTTGTCTGCCGCTACATGGCCTACCGGTTCCTCTACGGGACGGGAGCCTACCCCTTTCCCGATTACGCCAATGCCAAATGCATCGTCATATGGGGGGCGAATCCCCCTGCGGCCCATCCCTTCATGACGCGCATGGTCATGGAGGGGAAACAGAACGGTGCCCGAATCGTCGCCGTTGACCCCCGTCTTTCCATGATCGCCCGCCAGGCCCATGATTTCATCCCCATCCTGCCCGGCACGGACGGGGCTCTGGCCTTGGGGCTCATCAAGATCCTGACGGAAAAGGGCTGGTACGATCACGACTTTGTGGAAAAGCACGCCTACGGTTTTGAGGAACTTCAGTCCTATGCCGCCCGATTTGACCTGGATTACGTCGAAGAGGAGACGGGAGTGAGCCGGGAGGCGATAGAGAAGCTGGCCCTTCTCCTTTATAAATCCTCTCCTCATGTCTCCATCTACATCGGTAACGGCACGGAGCATCATGTCAACGGCGTCAACAACAGCCGGGCCATTGCCTCTCTGATCGGTCTTTTAGGGGCTCTGGATCGCAAGGGGGGCAGTCGCGTTTTGGAGGGAGCCGGTGTTCGGGACATGACGCTCTACGAGGAGATTCCCCTTTCACACCTTGACCCGATCGGCGCCGACAAATTTCCCGTCCTCTACGACCAGCGTCACGAGTGTCACACCATGACGGCCATGGATGCCATTCTCTCGGGCGATCCCTACCCCTTGCGGGGGATGATTCTCACAGGGGCAAACCCGGCGTCGACGAATCCCAACGTGGCCAAGGTGAAAAAGGCCCTTGCCAGCCTCGATCTTTTCGTGGTCCGTGAGCTTTTCATGACGGAAACGGCCGAGCTGGCCCATTACATCCTGCCTTCGGCAACCTTCATGGAGCGAACCGAGGTCTTCTGCCATGCCCCGATCCACCTGCTCAACCTCACGCCCAAGGTCTTCTCTCTGCCCGAGGTCCAGGATGGCTATGATTTCTGGCATGACCTTGCCCACCGCCTCGGCGCGGGAGAATATTTCCCCTGGAAGGACGCCGAGGAGCTGAACGCCTGGCTCCTGGAGCCCACGGGCTACACGGTGGAGGACCTCAGGGCCCATCCTGAAGGGATTGTCTACCAGCCCCATCGCTATGAAAAGTGGAAGGAGGCGCCTCTTGCCACTCCCACGGGGAAGGTGGAGTTCTTCTCGACCTACCTGAAGGATTTTGGCATGAAAGGGTTGCCAGAATACGTCTCGCCCTCCTACAAAGCCGACCCCGAACATCCTTTCGTCCTGACGACCGGCGCCAGAAAGCTGCTCTTCGTCCATAGCCGTTACCACAACATTCCCCGATTCCACGAGGCCTGTCCCGAGGCGGATCTGGAGATGCACCCTGACGACGCGGCCGAGCTGGCTATTGCCGACGGGGAGAGGGTCTCCATTGAGTCCAAGATAGGGGCTGTGGAGATGAAAGTCCGGATCGTCGCGGAAAACGAAATCATTCGAGGCTGTGTCCACGGAATTCACAGTTTCATCAGAGACAACGTCAACGAGATCACGATTGACTCGGAGAATGATCCGATCTCCGGATTCCCCCTCCTCAAATCCATCGCGGTGAAAATCAGAAAAATCAAGGGAGAGGGATCAACCCCGCACCAGCCTGATTGATAAGACCGATTCCCAGGACTTCCGCTCATTATGACTGAAGGGGCTTGATGTCCTGTCGTTTTTAAAACAGCCTCAGGCTGACGGCAACGTCAGCGGTCGAAGGGGCCCGGCTCCTGGGGATTGACGAAAACCATGGCTCACTGGCCAGGGGCAAGGTGGCCGATTTCCTCGTCCTCAAGGAGAACCCTCTGGATCACATCGAGACCCTCATGGACCTTGATCAGGTCTACAAGAAAGGACGGTTCCGTCCTGAGATAGCCTTTGGTTCCTCGCGATTTTTTGCCGGCGAAAGGGCCAAGTGAGATCAGGGTCACCTGCTGCGATAGGGGGCGAGGCCTGTTCCCTGGTACCGTAAAGCCTTAACCGAATCCTCTTTTCGGTTAAGGCTTTACGGTACCTCTACTGTAGACGAGACTTGAATTCAAGTTGCCTGCCCTGGGCCGTCTTGTCGGCGAAAATCGCGAGGAACCTTTCATCATCCAATCCGGTGTGCCGTCCCTTGTGGTGGACCCGTTCATAAAAGAACAAAAAAGCGGTTGTCCGGAAAGTGAAAACCTAAAGAAAGGTTCATAGTGCAAAAGATACCGCCTCAGGTGGTATCTTTTTCAGTTTTTTTGCACCTCTTGCCGGCCTCTTTTGGCGATTTTTTGCTTGCTTTGTATAGTCTTTCGTCAAGATCGTCGTTGCGATCAGTCTTTTGGAGTCGCCGGGCAAAATGAAAGATGTATTTGTAAAAGATTTTTTTTAATGAAAATCGGCCAGAAAAGGAGTCCTCCTCATGGTGACGAAAATGCGTTTTCCCAACAGCCGCATGGCCCACGTTCCCCTTGCCGGAGGCATTCGGGAGATCCTGGGCCTTGCCGAAGAGCTTGAGCGTCAGGGCCGTTCCATCGTTCACATGGAGATCGGCCGGCCTGATTTCGATTCCCCCCTGATGGCCAAGGAGGGGGCCAAGGCCGCCCTCGACGCGGGCAACGTCCATTACACCGACATGGCCGGCGACCGCGACCTGCGCCGGGCCATCGCCGAAAAGTATGGCCGCGAGCAGGGCCTTGCCGTCGACGCCGACAGGCAGGTCCTCGTCACCGTCGGCGCCATGGAGGCCATCCTCGTGGTGCTGCTGACGCTGCTCGAGCCGGGCGATGAGGTCATCGTTCCCGCCCCCTTCTTCCCGGCCTATTCGGACCAGATCGCCCTGGCCGGGGCCAGGCAGGTCACCGTTCCCTGCCCCATGGAAAAGGGCTTCCGCCTTCAGGTTGACGATCTGCGCAGGGCCGTCACGGAAAGAACGCGCCTCATTCTCCTCAACTCGCCCAACAACCCCTCCGGCGCCGTCCTGGCCGAGGAGGATCTGGCGGCCATCGCCGAACTGGCCCGCGAAAAGGACCTCTGGGTCCTCTCCGACGAGTGTTACGAGAAGTTCCTCTACGAGGGACGGCACCGGACCATCGCCGCCCTGCCGGGCATGGCCGAGAGGACCGTCATCGCCTCCAGTGCCTCCAAGACCTGGTCCATGACGGGGTGGCGCGTGGGCTGGCTCGTCATGCCGAAGGAGATGACGCCCTACGCCGTCAAGTGCCACCAGAACGTGACCTCCTGTGCCGCCTCCTTCGCCCAGGCCGGCGTGGCCCTGGCCCTGCGCGAGGCCGACGATGACGTGGCCTCCATGATCGACGAGTACCGCCGCCGTCGTGACCTGGTCGTCAGGTACCTCAAGGAGACGCCGGGCATCGAGTCCGTCGTCCCCGAAGGGGCCTTCTACGCCTTTCCCAACATCGCAAAACTGGGCATGACCGCCCTCGATTTCTGCATGCACCTCCTCCGCGAGAAGGGCGTCTCCATCGTTCCCGGCGACGTCTTCGGCTCTCCCGGCTTCGTGCGCATCGCCTACTGCCGTTCCTACGGCGAGATCGAAGAGGGGATGAGGCGCATCGGCGAGGCGGTCCGGGAGCTTCAGGCCCGGCCATGACCTTTGCATCCTACGACGGGGAGATGGGACGATGAGACTTGCCGTGATGATCAAGCAGGTGCCGGCGACGGACACCGTCAAGATCGACCCCGAGAAGGGGACGATGATCCGCGAAGGCCTCGAGATGGAGGTCAATCCCCTCGACCTTCACGCTCTGGAGGCGGCCGTGACCTGGCGGGATCGCCTCGGCGGCGAAGCGGAGGTTGTCGTCTTCTCCATGGGGCCTCCCAGCGCCATCAAGGCCATCCGGAGTGCCCTCGCCTTCGGCTGTGACCGGGGTTTTCTCATCTCAGACCGTCTCTTCGGCGGCTCCGACACCCTCGCCACGGCCCGGGCCCTGGCGGCAGCCCTCGAGAAGGAAGGCCCCTTCGACCTCGTCCTCTGCGGCGAGCGGGCCACCGACGGAGAGACGGGCCAGGTCGGCCCCGCCCTGGGACACCTCATGAAGGCCTCCGTCGTGACCTACGTCAACGAGATCACCGAGATCGCCGAGGGCCGGATCACTCTGAGGAGGGCCGTCGAGGGCGGTTCCCAGGTGGTGCGGGCCGTCCTTCCGGCCCAGCTGAGCGTCGTCAAGGAGCTCAACCGGCCCCGCCTGCTCACGCTTCGGCGCAAACAGGCCGTCCGGGAGAGGGAGATTCCCGTCCTGACAGCCGCTGATCTGGGCCTGCCCGTCGAGTGGTGCGGCCTCAAGGGATCGCCGACGCAGGTCGTCTCCGTCAAATATCCCGAACTGGTCCGTTCCTGCGAGATGATCCACGTCGGCGCCGATCTGGAAAGGGCCGTCACCGATCTGGCCGACATCCTGACGAAAGAGGTGGCCGCCCATGAAGGCTGATCTGAAAAAGGGCGTCTGGACTCTGGCCGAGATCCGCCATGGCCGCATTCACGAGACATCCCACGAGCTTCTGGCCTGGGGGCGCAGTCTGGCCGACAAGCTCGGCGTGCGTCTGGCCAGCGTCGTCACAGCCCCGGTGCCGCAGGAAGATCTTCGTGAGCTGGTCGCCTTCGGTGCCGACGTCGTCTTCGTCCTCGATGGGGCGGGGAAAGAGGGCCTTGAGACGGACCTCGTCTCTCAGGGGCTGGCCGGCCTGACCCGTGACTACGAGCCCGACGTCTTCATCGCCTCGGCGACGACGGCGGGACGGACGATCTTCTCCATCCTCTACGCCGAACTCGAGACGGGCCTCACGGCGGACTGCACGGGCCTGGACATCGACGAGGCGACGGGCATGCTTCTCCAGACCCGGCCTGCCATCGGCGGTAACGTCATGGCCACCATCAAGACCCCCCTCAGGCGGCCCCAGATGTGCACCGTCCGTCCCCGGTCGAAGAAGCCTCTCGGCCGCGACGGAGCCCGTCAGGGTGAGATCGTCCGCGAGCCGGCCCGGCTTGAGGGCAAGGCAAGCCGGCTCCAGATTCTCAAGACCATCGCCGACGAGAGCCAGGAGCGGCCCATCACGGAAGCGGACGTCCTCGTCGTCGGCGGCAGGGGGATGGGGCAGGCCAAGAACTTCCAGCTTCTGGAGCGGCTCGCCCATCTTCTGGGCGGTCAGGTCGGCGCCACCCGTCAGGCCGTCGACATGGGCTGGGCCCCCTATGCGGCCCAGATCGGCCTGAGCGGCAAGACCGTATCGCCCCGGCTCTACCTCTCCTTCGGCGTCTCCGGGGCCATCCAGCACATCGCCGGCATGAGCACGGCCGAGAGGGTCATCGCCGTCAACCGCGACAGCGAGGCACCCATCTTCAGCGTCGCCGACCTGGGCATCGTCGGCGACGTGGGCGAGGTGCTTCCGGCTCTCATTGCCGAGCTGGAAAAGAGAGGGGGGCATATCGATGGCGCGTGAATACGGCAAAGTAACACCTTCTATCCTGGAAAAACTGACCGAGGCTCTGGGCAAGAACCGCGTCTTAGCCGACGAAGCCTCCATGGAGCCCTACTCCTGGGACGAGACGGGCAAGAACTTCGCCGTCATGCCCGAAGTGGTCGTCCGCCCCGGGAGCACCGAAGAGGTCCAGGCCGTCATGGCCATCGCCCAGCGGCATCATATCCCCGTCACGATGAGCGCTGCCCGGAGCGGCGTCGCCGGGGGCGCCGTTCCCCTAAGGCGGGGCATCGTGATCACGACGGAGAAGATGAACCGCATCATCGAAATCGACGAAATCAACCGGACGGCCACCGTCGAGCCCGGCGTCATCACCAACGACCTCTGCAAGGTCGTCGCCGAGAGAGGTTTCCTCTACGCCGGGTCGCCCATGAGCACCCTGACGAGCACCGTCGGCGGCAACGTGGCCACCAACGCCGGCGGCGCCAAGGGAATCCGCTACGGCAGCACCCGGGCCCACGTCCTCGGGCTGGAGGCGGTCCTGCCCGGCGGCGAGGTGATCCGCCTGGGCGGCAAGATCCGCAAGGGAACCTGGGGCTACGATTTGAAGGATCTCATCATCGGTTCCGAAGGAACGCTGGCGGTGGTGACGAAAATCATCGTCAACCTCGAGCCCCTGCCGGGGAGGACGGCTGACCTGCTCGTGCCCTTCGCCTCCATCGACGAGGCCGTTCTGGCCACGTCGAAGATCCTCTCTCTCGGCGTCTCCCTCATCTCCTGCGAGTACCTTGACCAGCCCTCGGTGCTGCTCACGTCGCGCTACGTCAACTATGCCTACCCCTTCCAGGAGAGGGCCGGCGCCTTCCTGCTCGTCCAAGTCGAAGGGGCCTCGGAGGAGGACCTGGAGCGGGACTGCGACCGCGTCGGCAATCTCTGCTACGACCAGGGGGCCATGGAGGTCTTCGTCGCCGACAACCGGAGCGATTCAGCCGACATCTGGAGCGTCCGCCAGAACTACGCCGAGGCCCTCCGGGTCCGCGATCCCTACTTTGTGAGCGGCGACGTCCTCGTTCCCCTTTCGGAAGTTCCGGCCATCGTCAAGGCCATCGGCGAGAGGGCCGAGAAGTACGACCTCGAATGCGTCATCTGCGGCCATATCGGTGAGGGCAACATGCACCCCGACATCTTCAAGCCCGACGGGATGAGCGTCAAGGAATGGGAGGTCTACGCGGAGAAGTTCTTCGCCGATCTCATCCGGGTCGCTGTTGACCTGGGGGGCATCGGCAGCGGCGAGCACGGCGTCGGCTTCGTCAAGAAGCCCTTCCTCATCGAGACGAAGGGGAGGGTGGAGATGGCCCTGATGGAGCGCGTCAAAGGAGCCTTCGATCCCGACTGGATTCTCAATCCGGGAAAGATCGTCGACGATCACATCCAAGAGGAGGGAACACCATGAATCGGTTCAGGAAAGCGGCAATCGGTCTGGTTCTGTCTCTGGTCCTTGCGCTGGCGGCAACGGCTGGCTTCGCCGAGGAGTACGTCCTCAAGATCGGCAGCATCACCAACGAGACTCATCCCTACTACGTCACCTTCCAGAAGGTCTTCGTCCCCTACATCGAGGAGGCCGCGGGGGGACGGATCAAAGTCGAGTTCTACTTCAACGCCCAGCTCGGTGGAGACCGCGAGATGGTCGAGATGTGCCAGTTCGGCGCCCTCGGCATGGACTGCGCCACGCCGAGCACCCTGAGCGGCTTCGACAAGCGCTTCCAGGTCCTGGGCTTGCCCTACCTCTTCCCCGACAAGCCCACGGCCTTCCGGGCCCTCGACGGCGAGCTGGGTCAGACCCTCAACTCCTACCTGCCCGCCATCAACCTCTACAACCTGGGCTACTTCGAGAACGGTTTCCGCCACATCACCAACAACCGCAAGCCCGTCTACTCCCCTGACGACGTGAAGGGGCTCAAGATCCGGACCCAGGAGAACCCCATGCACATCTCCTTCTTCCGGGCCATCGGCGCCAACCCCACGCCCATCAACTGGGGCGAGCTCTACACGGCCCTTCAGCAGAAGATCGTCGAAGCCCAGGAAAACCCTCTCGTCCTCATCTACGAGGCCAAGTTCTACGAGGTTCAGAAGTACGTCTCCCTCACGGGCCACGTCTATGAGCCGACGATGCTTGTCACCAGCAAGATCTGGTTCGACAGCCTGCCCGAAGACCTTCAGGAAGTGGTGAAGGAGGCTTCCCGCCGTTTCTGCGAGGCCGTGCGCAAGCTGATCCACGAGGAGGAACAGAAGGCCCGTGCCCGCCTCGAAGAGCACGGCATGGAAGTCAACGATCTCACGCCGCAGCAGATCGCCGTCTTCGTCGAGAAGGCCCGCAAGCTCTATGACGACAGCCGGGGTCTCCTGGGCGACGAGATCGTCGATCTGGCCATCAGGGCCACGGCGAAGGAATAGCCCAACAGGCTCGGGGAGACCTTAAGGGCCTCCGGCCCTTCGGCGGGCGAGACGCCCACCCTCCGAGAACCGCGAAAGGGTTTGATCGGAGCGCGGGCATCTTGCCCGCGAAAGGGGTTGATCGGAGCGCGGGCATCTTGCCCGCGAAAGGGGTTGATCGGAGCGCGGGCATCTTGCCCGCGAAAGGGGTTGGGTTTGGGGTTGGGTTTGTTGGGTTTGGTCTTCCCTCTCCCACTCCAGCCCTGACGAAAGGGCCTCCTGAAGGCCCGGAAACCTCCGGTCCGCGAGTTTTTGCAAAAAGAACGCAAAGGAAAAGGCGCCCTGCCGGCCCGACTCGGGTTTTGGCGGGGCGCCCTTTTTGCACTCTTTTGATCCCTGCCCTCTATCCTCGACTCACAACGTCAAACAATCCCATCAAGGAGGGTGTCACATGTCTATCGAAAAAGTACGTCAGCTGATGATCGACGGCGACGGCGACGCGGCCGTCTCTCTCGTCCAGGATCTCATCGCCAAGGGGACGAGCCCCCACGACATCATGGGCGGTCTCACCGAGGAAATGGAGCATCTCGGCCAGAAGTTCGAGAGTTTTGAGGTTTTCCTTCCCGACCTGATGGTCGCCGGCGACACCTTCATGCAGATCATGGAGGTTCTCAAGGAGCACCTCGTCGCCGACGCCGACGGCAAGGTTCCCGCCACCGTCGTCATCGGTACCGTCAAGGGAGACTACCACGAGATCGGCAAGAACATCGTCGGCATCGTCCTCCAGGCCAACGGTTTCCACGTCGTCGACCTCGGCGCCGACGTCGATCCCATCGCCTACATGGAAGAGGCCCATCGCAGCAAGGCCGACGCCGTCGGTCTTTCGGCCCTCATGACGACGACCATGCCCAAGCAGGAGGAGTTCATCAAGCTCACCGAAGAGGCCGGCAAGAAGGGCCAGTATCTCATCTGCATCGGCGGCGCCCCCACCTCCCCGGACTGGGCCAAGCGGATCGGCGCCGACGTCTGGTCCTTCGACGCCTTCGAGTTCGTCGGCAAGCTCAAGGAAGCCCTCAAGAACCGCAAGAAGTAAAGCGGGTTTCTTCGTAAACGAGCACCAGCAGCCACCATAAGCCTTAATCTTTAAGGAGGGTACATACATGTCCACGTTCCGCATGTGGGAGGTTTTCGCGAAGGCCGATGAGGGTCCGTTCTTCAAGGACCAGAACGAGTGGATGGTCAAGAGCTTCATCCCCCAGATGAAGCGCGTCGTCAAAGAGCACGACATCAAGTGGGACCGCAAGACCATCGTCAACTGCGACGACGCCCTGGCCGACAGGCTCTGGGCCGCCGCCAAGGACTTCTTCGTCTCCGTCGGCGTCTACCACGTCGACACCCACCGGGTCATGAAGTTCTCCGAGCAGGAGGTCAACGAGGTTCTCTACACGAAACGCCCCTGCTACATGGTCGGCGCCGGTCACGACCAGCGCTGGCTCCGCGTCCGCGCCGTCGAGGACAGGGAGAAGCGCCCCTTCCACCTCTTCAGCCCTGACGCCAACTTCAGCACCGACATCCACAAGAAGGCCTGCATGGCCTACCTCAAGGAGCCCCTCCTCGACGGTCTCTGCGCCCCCCTGATCGAGGACTTCATGGGCCGCAAGGCCACCTCTCAGAGCCCCACGGAGGTCGCCGCCGCCATGGAGCATGCCATGAACCTCCGCGACGCCCAGCGCCTCGTCGGCAAGCCCGACGTCTGGACCGTCTCCGTCGGCACCGCCGAGACCGACCAGGCCCAGATCGCCGCAGCCAACCCCGCCTGGGGCGTCCGTCCCTCCCACCTTGACGGCCGCATGGTCTCCATCCTCACCGAGATGACGACCAACGACGCCATGCTCAACAAGTCCCTTCACTACCGCTCCTACGGCAACGTCTTCGGCAACCTCTGCGGCGCCATCTTCGGCGGCCATGCCGGCGGTACCGAGGCCACGGCCGTCCTCCAGACGGCCTACAACATCCAGGGCGCCTGCCTCTACGGATCCTGCTGGGCCCTCAACTTCCCCTTCCACCTCAAGTGGCAGTCGACGACGACGCGGGAGCTTCTCTGGATCCAGAGCATGCTGAGCCAGGCCATGTCGCGTAACTCGAACCTCATCTTCCTCAACAACCTCTTCGCCAACGCCGGCCCCGCCACGGACCAGCTCTACTGGGAGTGCGCCAACCACGCCTTCGCCTGCGAGTCCTCCGGCGGCAACCCCTGGGGCGCCGCGACGTGCCGCAACAAGTACACCGACCACGCCACGCCTCTGGAGTCGCGCCTCTTCCACGAGTGCTCCGAGGCT
Organism: Synergistaceae bacterium; assembly: GCA_016756725.1. GTDB lineage: Bacteria > Synergistota > Synergistia > Synergistales > Aminithiophilaceae > Aminithiophilus. The sequence continues at coordinate 817,257 of JAESII010000004.1, forward strand.
TCCTTCAAGATGCGTCTCACCCGGGCCCAGGCCGACGATCTCTGCCAGAAGATCATGGAGAAGTACGAGGCCCTCATCCCCGTCGACAACTACGGCAAGACGATCCAGGAAGTCTACGACATGGAGAAGATCACCCCTCGCCAGGAGTACGTCGACCAGTATCTCCGCATGAAGGACGAACTCTGCAAGATGGGAGTCCAGTTCGCCTACTGAGTCTTCCTGTAGCGGCATAATGGCGAGGAAAAGGCTTCATGAGAGATCCTTCCCTCGCCATCGACCTGACCGGACGAGGTGAAAGCCCATGGCAATGACAGGAAAAGAACGGGTTCTCCGAGCCCTCCAGTTTCAGGAAGTCGACCGCGTCCCCTGGGTTCCCTTCACCGGCGCCCATGTGGCCAAGCTCATCGACACCGACGCCGAGACGCTGCTGAAGAACGCCGATGTCCTCGTCGAGGCCGTCACCGTCGCCGCCGAACGCTACTGCGCCGACGGAGTCTGTTCCGCCTTCGACCTCCAGGTCGAGGCCGAGGCCCTGGGCTGCGAGCTCCGCTGGGCCAAGAACAACCCTCCCGCCGTCTTCGGCCACGTCCTGGCCGACGGATCCAAGACCGTCGCCGACCTCCCCGAATTCACCCGTGACAGCGGACGGCTGCCTCTCTTCTTCGACGCCACCCGTCGTCTCGTCGAGAAGCTCGGCGACGAGACGGCCGTCTTCGGCCTCTGCTGCGGCCCCTTCACCCTGGCCCTCCATCTGCGGGGTTCGGCCTTCATCATGGACATGGTGAAAAAGCCCGACCAGGCCAAGGAAGTCCTGGCGTTCTGCTCCGAGATCACCCGCCGCATGGGCCAGTGGTACATGGAGACGGGCGCCCACGTCGTGGCCGTCGTCGACCCCATGACGAGCCAGATCGCCCCCAAGCACTTCGAGGCCTTCGTCACCCCCTACGTCAAGCCCGTCATCGACGAGGTCAAAAAGGCCGGCGGCATCGTGACCCTCTTCTGCTGCGGCAACGCCACGAAGAACATCGAGCTCATGATGCAGTCCCAGCCCCACGCCATCGCCTTCGACGAGCAGGTCGACCTGGCTTTCGTCAAGGATCTGGCCGACAAGTACAAGGTCGCTTTCGAGGGGAACATGCCCCTGACGACGACCCTCCTCTTCGGGTCGCCCAAAGAGTGCGTCGAAGACGCCAAGCGCCGCGTCGCCGTCGGCGGGACCACAGGCTACATCCTCTCTCCCGGCTGCGACCTCCCCTTCGACACCCCCTTCTACAACCTCGAGGCCATCGGGCGCTACATGGCCACCGGCGAGGAGCCCTCGGATACCCAGGGTTTCCTCTCCCTTGAAGAGGCCCTGGCCCACGCCGAGGAGTCGGGCGAAACGATGGAGGACGTCGCCATCGAGCCCGGCAAGGTCTTCATCGAGATCGTCACCCTCGACTCGGAAGGCTGCGCCCCCTGCCAGTACATGTGCGAGGCCGTCGCGGAAGTCGCTCCCCGCTACGGCGACAAACTGACCTGGCGGGAGTCGCTCATCAAGAGCGCCGCCGGCATCATGAGGACCAAGGCCCTCGGCGTCGCCACGCTGCCGACGATGCTCATCAACAACGAAGTGGTCTTCGACAACATCGTTCCCACCTCGGAAGAGCTCATGAAGGAAATCGACAAGCGGCTCAAGTAGCGCCTTCCCGGGGCACGCCCGAGAGGATCCTCTCGCGGCGCGCCCCTTTTTCATATCGTCCCGTATTCGCGCGGTGATTCATTAACGCCTCAGAATATAAACAAAAGTACTGAAGGGAAGTGGAAACACTATGGTTCAGTCGCAGAGCAAGAGGCCGACGACAGGCCTGGCTGTCGTCACCTTTCTCGGCGTTTCAGCGATCATCGGCACCGGGCTGCTTCATTTCGGCCTCGACGCCCACGTCCCCATCGCCCTGGCGGCCATCTTCGCCGCCCTTGTCGGACGCTTCGTCCTCGGCGTCAGTTGGGGCGAGATGGAGGAGGCCGTCTTCAGCACCATCTCCTCATCCCTCGGCGCCCTTCTCATCCTCATCGCTATCGGCATGCTCGTCGGTTCCTGGGTCCACGCCGGCGTCGTTCCCGGCATGATCTATTACGGTTTCAATCTCCTCTCGCCGGGCATTTTCCTCCTGGCCACTCTCCTTCTCTGCTCCATCGTCTCCACGGCCACCGGCTCCTCCTGGGGCGTCGGCGGCACCGTCGGCGTCGCTCTCATCGGCATCGCCATGGGCTTGGGCATCCCCGCCCCCCTCGCCGCAGGTGTCATCATCTCCGGCGCCTACTTCGGCGACAAGATGTCGCCCCTGTCGGATACGACCAACATGGCTCCCGCCGTGGCCGGTTCGAACCTCTTCGACCACATTCGGGCCATGTTCTGGACCACCTTCCCCACCTATGTCATCGTCATGATCATCACCATCGTCCTCGGCATGGGCTACTCGGGCAACAGCGCCTCCTTCGACGCCACCCGCATCGTGGCCATGCAGGCCATGATGGCCGCCGAGTTCAACATCTCCCTGGCCTGTTTCATACCGCCTTTCATCGTCCTCGTCCTCGCCGTCATGAAACTGCCCGCCCTGCCGAGCATGATGGCCGGCACCTTTGCCGCAACCCTCATGGACCTCGGCCGGGGCCACACCGTCCACGACGTCCTGACGGCCATCCATTACGGCTATTCGCCGACGGTGGCCGCCGAATTCGCCGAGGCCGGTGAAGGCGCCGCCGCCCTCCTCACCCAGCATGGACTCGCCATGGCACCTGCAATGGCCACCGAGGTGGGCGAGGTGCTCTCCAACCTCCTCAGCCGGGGCGGCATCGACAGCATGATGTGGTCGTTGTCGTTGATCATGATCGCCCTCGTCCTGGGCGGCATCATGGAGCGCTGCGGATACCTCGAGGCCATGTTGACGCCGCTCCTCGTGAAGGTTAGAAAGGTCGGGGGCCTCGTCTCTCTCGTCATGGCCACCGGTTTCATCAGTAACGTCTTTCTCGGAGACCAGTACCTGGCCATCGTCGTCCCCGGCCGGATGTTCAACTCCCCCGTGGCCCGCTCCGGCCTGTCGCCCCGGATGCTCTCCCGGGCTCTCGAGGACTGTGGCACCCTGACGGCCGTCCTCGTCCCCTGGACGGGTTGCGGCGCCTTCCAGGCCGGCGCCCTCGGCGTGCCGACGCTGGAATACCTTCCCTACTGCTTCCTCAACATCCTCAACCCCATCGTCGCTGCCGTCATGACCTATCTCGGCATCGGCATCTACTGGGGCAAGAACGGCGAGGACAAGGTGGAGAAGCGGACCGACATCAGCTTCGACTTCCTCAAGGAAAGGAACGAAGCCGCTGCCGCTTCCTGATCGGATCCCGAACCGGGGGGGTATGACATGACAAAACAGGATCTTTTGCCCATCACCTTTCTGCCCTCCGGCACGACGGCCTGGGCTCACGAAGGGGAGACCCTCTTTGACGTCGCCGCAAGGGCGGGCGTTCCCATCGCCCGCCCCTGCGGCGGAGCCGGCGTCTGCGGCAAGTGTCGTGTCCGGGCCCATTCGGGACTGGCCGGCCCGACGGAGACGGAACGGCGCCTTCTTGACGAGGCGGCTCTGGCCGAGGGCGTCCGTCTCGCCTGCGCGGCCGTCGTGACCGGAGCTGCCGAAGTGACCGTCATCGACGGGGCGACGAAAAAATCGCCCATCCTCGCCGGCCTCGCCTCGGAAATCACCGATTGGGCTCCCGACGCGAGTGGCCACGGCATCGCCGTCGACATCGGCACGACCACCGTCGTCACCTACCTCCTCGACCTCGAAGCGGGACGCGTCGTCGACGCTTTCTCCTTTTTGAACCCCCAGATTCCCTTCGGCGACGATGTCATCTCCCGCATCGCCTACAGCTCCACCGAGGGGGGCCTCAAGCGGCTCCAGGCCGTCCTCATCGACGGACTCAACGGCGCCTTCGCCGCCATGACGGCAAAAAACGGCCTCTCTCTTGAAGCCGTCACTCAGGTGACGATCGCCGCCAACACCGTCGTCCAGCATCTTTTCGCCGGCGTTTCGCCTCAGTCGATCGGAGTCAGCCCCTACGAGCCGGCCTACCGCTACCGGCCCCCTCTTGAGGCCGCTTCGCTGGGCCTGAAGATCGCTCCGGGCGGACAGGTCAAGCTTCTGCCCAACGTCGCCGGCTACGTGGGTTCCGACATCGTCGCCGGCGTGGCCGCCACGGCCATGGCCGACGAAAAGGCCCTGAGGCTTCTCATCGACATCGGCACCAATAACGAGATCGTCCTGGGCAACCGTGACGGCCTCTACTGCTGCGCCGCTGCTGCCGGCCCCGCCTTCGAGGGGGCCCGCGTCGGCCAGGGCATGAGGGCCGCCGACGGAGCCATCGAACGGGTTCTTCTCGTCGACGATCACCTCGTCGTCGAGACCATCGGCGACGAGCCCCCTCGGGGCATCTGCGGCTCCGGCCTCGTCGACGTCCTGGCCCTCCTGGTGCAGGAAGGCGTCATCGACCGCCGGGGCCGGATGGCCGATCCCGACCGGTGTGACCATCCGGCCTTCGCCGATCGTCTCGATAGGGATGGCCGCGGCATCGTCCGCCTCCTGCTGACGGACAGGGATCATCCCGTCTACTTCAGCCAGAAGGACGTCCGCGAACTTCAGCTCGCCCTCGGTGCCATTCGCGTCGGCGTCGAGGTCCTCCTCGAGCATTACGGGGCCACCGTCGACGCCGTGGATGAGATCTTCCTCGCCGGGGCCTTCGGCAACTACATCGACCACGAAAGCGCCGTCGCCGTGGGGCTCCTTCCTCCGGTCCGGCTCGAGCGCATCCGCAGCGTCCGCAACACGGCAGGCCTGGGGGCCGTCATGGCCCTTGCCTCGGCTTCCTTCTTCGAAAACACTCGGACCGTCGCCGAGAGGATGACCTACATCGAGCTCTCGTCGCTGTCCGATTTCCAGAAACGCTTTGTGGGCGCCATGTTTTTCGAGAAACCTGGGGGGCATAGAGATGGCTAAAGCGATCACGATCCACTTTTCAGATCTCACCGGAGCCGAGCCGGGGCGGGTCGATCTCCATAAGGGGCCTGTCGTCTCCGTCGACCTGTCGCTTTTGGAGGACCATTACCGTCAGATGGGGGAGCGTCATCTGGCCAACGCCAGGGAGTTCATGGACTACTGGCGCGACGAGGGAGAGAGCCTTTTCCTCAAGCCCCGGGCCCGGGTCGTCCTCGTCGACGGGGCCCACTGCCGGAAGGCCTTCGGTGAGACCTTTCATCTGGCCATCCAGGAAGGGCACCCCGTCGCCCTCGCCGTCTGGACGCTCGGCGTCGATCTCGAGAAGGCCAGCTCGGCCATGACGGCCACCAACGGCGAGCGCATGAAGGGGCTCTTTCTCGACGTGGCCGGTTCGATGGCCCTCTTTGCCGTCCACGACGGCCTCCTCGGCTGGCTCCGCCAGGGCGAGGCCCGGCGGCGCCGCCTTTCCCTGGTCGACGAATTCTATCCCGGCTTCAACGGCGTCAACGCCACGCTCATGGAGCAGATCGAGGCCCTGGGCCGGACAAAGGAGACGATCGGCGTCGAGTCCCGGGGCGAGGCCATGCTCTATCCCCGCAAGTCCCAGTGCTCCTTCATCGCCTTCGGCAAGGGCCCTGACGGGACCCTCAAAAATCCCGAGCCCTGCGATCCCTGTCTGGGGCGGCGTTGCCTCTACTACCAGATCGGCGGCTGTCATCTGACGGCGAAGGGGCAGAATCCGTGAGGGGCCTTGAGGCCTTTCCCCGAAGCCTGGCTCTCGTCGAACGGGACGGCAAGGTCCTCTCGGGCTGCGCCCGGTCGCCCTACTACCCCCTCGTGGTCCGGTCAGGCCGGGGCGCCGTCGTCATCGATGCCGACGGCAACGACTACATCGATTTCTCCGCCGGCGCCGCATCGCTCAACACGGGCGTCTGCCATCCCCGCGTCGTCGAGGCGATCACCGATCAGGCCCGGTCCCTCCTGTGCTACACTATCGGCTACATGTATGAGGAGGCGTCTGTCGAGCTCGGCGAAAGGCTCTGTGCCGTCACGCCCGGAACTTTTCCCAAGAAGGTGGCCTACGGCCTTTCCGGGTCTGACGCCGTCGATGGCGCTGTCAAGTTCGCCCGGGCCTTCACGGGGCGAAGCGAGATCATCGCCTTCCGGACGGCCTATCACGGCAGCAGCTACGGGGCCCTCTCGGCCTCGGCCATCAGCCTCAACATGCGTCGTCGCCTGGGCCCCATGGTCCCTGGCTTTCATCTTTTCCACTATCCGATCTGCGCCCGCTGTCCCTTCGGCCGGAGGGAGGACAACTGCGACCTTGAGTGCCTCAAGGACATCGAGGAGGCCTTCGGCCTCTATCTGCCTCCTGAGGAGGTGGCGGCTGTCCTCTTCGAACCCATCGCCGGCGACGCCGGGCTCATGGTCCCTCCGGCCCGTTATGTCCGGGCCCTGGCCGACCTCTGCCGCCGCGAGGGAATTCTCTTCGTCTCCGACGAGGTTCAGCAGGGCTTCGGCCGTACGGGGCGGTGGTTCGCCATCGAGCACTTCGCCGTCGAACCGGACATCGTCGTCCTCGGCAAGGCCATCGCCTCCGGCATGCCCCTGAGCGCCCTCGTCATGCGGTCGGAGATCGCCGATGCCCTGCCCGATCCGGGTCACATCTTCACCCTCGCCGGGGGCGCCGTCAGCTGCCGGGCCGCCCTGGCCACGCTGGACGTCATTGACGAGGAGAACCTCGTCGAGACCAGTGAGCGCCTGGGAAAGGTCATTCAGGACCGGCTGAAGGCGATGAAAGAGGACCTGCCCCTCCTCGGCGACTGCCGGGGCCTGGGCCTCACCATCGGCCAGGAGATCGTCGACGGCGACGGCAAACCCGACCGCGACGCCTGCGCCAAGGTCTGCTTCCGCTGCTGGCAGGGGGGACTGATCCTCACCTTTCTCGGTGACAACGTGCTCCGCATTCAGCCTCCTCTGGTCATCACCGACGAGGAGGCCCTCAGGGGACTGGAGATCCTGCGCCTGGCCCTTGAGGACTACCGGGCCGGCTCCATCGGCGACGAAGCGCTCCGTTTCGCCCGGGGCTGGTCCTAGCAGGGTTTTCGCCTTAAGGAGGTCGCTTCAGGAATGGAAGACAGAAGAGGCTGCTCCGTCTATCTCCTTGCGGGATTTCTCGGCAGCGGCAAGACGACGCTGCTGACCCATCTGCTTGAGACCCGTCCCGAAGGGGAGACGGTGGTGGTCATGATGAACGAGTTCGGCCGCGTCGGCGTCGACGGCGAAATCATCCGCCGCGCCGGCCTGGAGATCGTCGAGATCAACAAAGGCTCCATCTTCTGCGCCTGCGCCAAGGGGGACTTCATGCGGGGTCTCCACACCATCGCCAGGGAATACAAGCCGACGATCCTCCTCATCGAGGCTAGCGGCGTCGCCGACACGCGGGACATGAAGCGCGACCTTTCCGTTGGCCCTCTGGGGCGCTTCTACGAGCTCAAGGGCAGCCTCTGCGTCATCGACGCCGACCGCTTCCGTGACTGGGCCGATCACTTCAACGCCGTCAACCGTCAGGTCGAGACGGCCACGGCCCTTATCGTCAACAAGCGCGACCTCGTCGACGACGAGACGGCCGAACTCGTCAAGACCCAGCTTCGGGAGCTCAACGCCGAGGCCCCCCTCTACGAGACCTCCTTCGGCCGCATCGACTGGTCCCTCCTGCGGCCCGAGGCGGCCCGCCCCGCCACGGCCGAAGTGGCAGATCTCCCCTCGGCCGAGGAGTGGGAGGCCTACATCGAAGCGGCTCTGAGCGATGGCGAGTCCCACCTGGTCCCGCCGGACGAACTTTTCTCCCAGAGCGTCACCTGGACGGGCGATCCCCGTTCCTTCCGCGACGTCCTCAAGGCCCTGCCCGGCGATGTCGTCCGTGCCAAGGGCTACTTCCGTGACGAAGAGGGCCGGTGGACCCTCTTCGATCTCGTCGAGGGCCGTCCCGTCACCTTCAGTTCCCTCAAGAGGGGAGATGACGTCTCCGACGAGAACCTGGCCGTCTTCATCCGCCGCCAGAAGGACACCCAGGCGATCCCCCGACTCCTTTTCAAGGCCGGCCTTCTCCTTCAGTCCATCAAGAACTGAATTAACTTGAGAAAAAAGGGGTTTCTTCTTGCCCTCTGACTCAGGCCGCAGTAGAATTCATATTAACCTGCCGGGAAAGGGGTCTTGATCGCCTCTTTCCCCATTTTCCTTCTCTCAGGAGGAGTGAATGATCGTGTCCTTTGCCAAACGTCTTCTCATTCTGTCCCTGCTCGCTTTCGCCGCCCTGTTCCTTGCTGCCCCTCTTTTTGCCGGTGCCCAGGATTTCGTCATCGTCAACCGCACCGGAGCGGACATCTACGGCCTCTACATCTCTCCCTCGACCAGTGACTCCTGGGAGGAGAACATGATCGAAGGCTCGGTCCTTCCCGACGGCAACGAGCTGGAGATCAACTTCTCCGGTTACGACAGCAGCGAGGCCCATTGGGACATCATGGTCACCGACGAGAACGACGACAGCCTCACCTGGGAGGACATCAACCTCCTCAAGTACGGCCGGATCACCCTTCACTTCGACGGTTCCAGGATCTGGGCCGATCTCGAATAGGCCAGAGGCCGCAAAATAGAACGAAGGGGGCTCCCAAGGGGGCCCCCCTTCGTCTGTCAGCTTTTCTCAGCGGCCCAGAACCCGGGCCAGAACGTCGAGCCCCCCGTCGACGAGGTCCAACCTGGCCTGGCTGCCCATGTGGCCGACGCGGAAGACCTTGCCGGCCAGGCCGCCGAAGCTGCCGCCGAAGACGACGCCTTCGGCGCGGCACTCTCTATCCAGCTCTGTCCAGGTCCATCCGTCGGGCACCCTGACGGCCGTCACCGTCGGCGAACAGTAGGCTTCCCGGCGGGGGTGGAGAAAGAGGCCCAGCTCCTGAAGGCGCCTGCGGCAGTGGGCGGCGACGAGACGGTGCCGCTCGAAGGCGGCCTCCTTCCCCTCCCTTTCGATGGCCTCCAGGGAGCGGCGGAGCGCCTCCAGGGCCTGCCAGTTGTGGGTGTAGGGGAGACTCCGGCAGCGGGGGACCTCCTGCCAGGGAGCCAGGGCGTCGTAGCCGACATAGCCCGTCCTGGCGATGGCTTCCCAGGCCCGGCCGCTGACGGTCGTCACGGCCAGGTCCGGAGGCAGGCTCAGGACCTTCTGACTTCCCAGCAGGCCCAGGTCGATGGAGAGGGCGTCGACGGAAAGGGGTGCTCCTCCGGCGCTGGAGACGAAATCGACGCAGAAGAGGGCTCCCGCCTCCCTTGCGGCTTGGCCGATCCCGTCAAGAACGGCCAGGGTCCCGCTGGGCGTCTCGCAGTGGACGGCCGTCACGAGGTGAGGCCTGTAGGCCCTGATCCGCTCGATGACCTTCTCCGGCTCGGGGATCTCGTCGTCGCCGAAGGCGACGATCTCCGCGTCATGTCCCAGGGCGCGGGCCATATCGGCGAAGCCCTGGCCGAAGAGGCCGGCGGCGACGGCCAGCACCCGGCTTCGGGGGGCCAGGACGCTCTTGAGGGCTCCCCAGAGGGCTCCCATGGCCTCTCCGGACTGGATGACGACGGTCCCGTCCGTTTCCAGCAGATTCTGGAGCTTCTTCTGGACCTCGCCGTAGAGAAGGAAGAAGTCCTCCTCCAGGTCGGAGCTGCCGAAGTCGAGGGCATAGGCGGCCCGGATCTCCTCGGGGACGGTCACCGGTCCGGGAACGAGAGGGATGGGATAGTGCTTCACGGTTCGACCTCCTTGAAAAGCCCCGGCCTTGGTGCCGCCGGGGCCGTCTTGCCACTAGGGTAGCCTGAAAGCACCCGTCACCGTCAGGTCCTGTGGCGCCTTCATGGTGGCCCGATCTGGCCCTAGCGGGTGCGGACGAGGACGGTGTTGCCCGAGGGGACGACCAGGGTCCGCCCGGGACGGGCCCCGGAGCGGACGTGGGCGACGGCCTCGTCCAGATCGGTCGTGACGAGGCCGGGAAAGGCCACGCGTTCTCCGGCGGAGGTGACGAGAGCCGCCGGGCGGTCGGCCAGCTCCCAGGCGATCTTGACGGCGATGTAGGCGGGAATGGTGAAATCCGCCCGAAGGGCCTCCATGGCGGCGGGAAAGTCGGCCAGGGCCAGGCGCATCATCCCGTCGAAGATCTCCGTTCCCATTCCTTCGCCGAGTTCGGCGACGAGGACGATGCCGCTTTCGGGGCCGACGGCGCCGTAGACGGAAGCGAGGGCCTTCGTGGCCTGGTAGAGGTCGATGTCGTAGGGATAGCCTCCCGAGGAGACGACGGCCAGGTCGCAGGGTTCCTCCGTCCAGAGGGTCTGGAGCTCGACGGCCCGCCTGACGCCCTTCTCCCAGGCCTTGACGGGGTGGCCCGCCACGTAGTCGTAGGGGGCTCCTTTGCCGTCGGGAATGACGTTGAGCAGGAAGGCTTTCCGGCCGTCGAGGAATAAGTCGAGGTACTCGGCCAGGTCCTCGGCGACGGGGTTGCCCTCAAGGACGCCGGAGGCGACAGAGCGGTGAAAGCCCGAGCCGGTCATGCCCAGGCGGTGGTTGGCCTGGATGCTCTCTTTGGCGCTGACGCCGGGGAGGATGGCCTTCCGCCCTCCCGAGAATCCCGCCAGGTCGTGGTAGCAGATGCCGCCGACGAGGACGACCAGGTCGGCGTCGGCCACCTCGGGCTGGACGGCCAGGGCCGTCCCCCGCGACGTCGTCCTGCCCAGAGGGCGCGGCGACGAGGCGTCGTGGCAGAAGACCCGGTCGCCGGGGCGGGCCAGGCCGCCCATGACCTGGCTCATCTCCTCATCTGTCGTGGGGCGGTGCTGGCCCAGGCCGACGACCCACTGGACGTTTCGGCACCGGGCCCGGTCGAGCCGCTCGGCGACGGCCTCGACCATGAGGGGGATCTTCTGCCAGGCCCGGGTAACGTCGGGCAAAACGACGGTGACGCCCTGTGCCCTGGCCGACAGGTCCTCCAGCGGTTCGGAGGCGATGGGGCAGTCGAGGGCCTCCGTCGGCAGCCGGGCCGGCCGGTCCTGTTCCTGCGGCTCGGGATGGATCAGGGTGAGATCGGTCTCCCAGGGAATTCGGAGCGATCCGAAGGGCAGATCGACGGTTTTTTTCACGAACGGTCACCTCCAAAGGGGGAGGCGGCCCGAAGGCCGCCGTCCCATCAGCAGAACCAGAGGGCGAAGGGGGCCAGGAGGAAGACGGAGAGGACGGCCCGGACGAAGTAGATGAACGTCAGCTTCCCCACGCCGAGGGGGATGGAGGAGTTGAGGATCAGGACGCCCACCTCGGTCATGTAGATGAGGCCCGTGGCGGAGATGCCGGCGCACATGAACTTGGCCGCCGCCGCCTCCCGGGACGATCCGACGACGGCCGCCAGGAACTGGTCGGCGTAGGAGAGGACGAAGGCCGGAGCCACCTGGGCCGCCTCGGGGATGTTGACGAGAGCGAGCATCCAGGCGAAGGGGGCCGAGATCCACTGGAAGAGGGGCGTGTTGTTGGCGACGAGGAGGACCGCCGTGCCCCAGGAGACGACGAGGGGCATGGTGCTCACGACGAGGGAGACGAAGGTCTTCAGGCAGGACGAGAGGACCGTGTTCCACCCCTCGTTTCGGGCCTTCTCGACAGCCGTCTTCAGGGCCCATTCGGAGAGGCTGTAGCCTTCGGGGAGGTCCTCCTTGGCCTGCTTGCCGGCCCGTCCCGAATAGGTGTCGGGGATGGCCTTCAGCGGCCAGAGCCGGGGCATGACGAGAGCCAGCAGGAAGGTGACGGCGTAGACGGAGAAGAGGATCTGGAAGTACATGTGGGTGAGGCCGACGAAGTCGGCCATGACGTAGATGTAGGCCACGCTGATGACGGAGAAGGTCGTCGAGATGATGGCTGCCTCCCGGTCCGAGTAGTACCCCTCGTCGTGGACCTTGGTGGTGATGACGACGCCGACGGAGCTCGAGCCCACCCAGGAGGCGAGGCAGTCGACGGCGGCCCGTCCGGGCAGGGTAAATAGGGGCTTCATCACGGGCCGGGCCATCGTCCCCACGTATTCCATGAGGCCGAAATCCGTCAGCAGAGGCACCGCTCCGGCGAGGACGATGAAGACGATCAGCAGGGCCGGGGCGAGGATCATGGCCGGCGTGCCGCCGTTGTCCATGTTCCAGACCACCTCGGGGCCGATCTTGTAGTAGATGACGACGTAGAGGATGGCGCCGGCCAGACGGGAGAGGTTCCAGAAGGGGCTCACGAGGAAGAGGTCCCTCAGGAAGGGCCGTTCCGTGATCGCCTTCGGCCTGGCCAGGGTGGCCCAGAGGGTGACGGCGGCGCCGAGGCAGACGAGGACCATGGCCATGAAGGGGAGCTGTCCCTTCAGGACGGCCTTTCCCCAGTCGATGGCCAGTCCTAAGGGCGTGTTCAGCGTGCCCTTGACGGGAATGGGCAGGAGAAAGGCGATGGCGCCCAGGAGGGAGGGGATGACGAAGTGCAGGACATCGGCGCTGCTGTGCCTGTCGTTGTTGCGGGACATGGCGTTTCCTCCTTTCGGCGATCGAGGCCTGACGGCCTTCAGTTGGTCATCGACTGGATCGGGGCGGGAATGCGTCCTCCCCGGGCGATGAAGGCTTCCGAACTTTCGGGATGGACGGCCATGACGGGGGCGCTTCCCAGGAGGCCGCCGAACTCGACGCGGTCGCCCACCTGCCGTCCCGGGGCGGGGATGATGCGCACCGCCGTCGTCTTGCGGTTGATCATGCCGATGGCCGCCTCGTCGGCGATGACGGCGCTCAGCGTCGACGCCGGCGTGTCGCCGGGAACGGCGATCATGTCAAGGCCGACGGAGCAGACGCAGGTCATGGCCTCGAGCTTGTCGATGCAGAGCGTCCCCTCCTCGACGGCGCGGATCATGCCGGCGTCCTCGCTGACGGGGATGAAGGCTCCCGTCAGCCCGCCCACGTAGGAGGTGGCCATGGCTCCGCCCTTCTTGACGGCGTCGTTGAGGAGGGCCAGGGCGGCCGTCGTGCCGTGGGTGCCGCACCGCTCGAGCCCCATGGCCTCGAGGATCTCCGCCACCGAGTCGCCCCAGGCCGGCGTCGGCGCCAGAGAAAGGTCGACGATGCCGAAGGGGACGCCCAGACGGCGTGCCGCCTCCTGGCCGACGAGTTCGCCCATGCGGGTGATCTTGAAGGTCGTCCGCTTGATCCGGTCCGCCAGAAGGCCGAAGCGGATGCCCGGGTTGCGGCGCACCGTGTTGAGGACCACGCCGGGGCCGCTGATGCCGACGTTGATCACCGTCTCGGGCTCGCCGGCTCCGTGAAAGGCCCCGGCCATGAAGGGGTTGTCCTCGGGAGCGTTGCAGAAGACGACGAGCTTGGCGCAGCCCAGGCCGTCCCTGTCGGCGGTGCGTTGGGCCGTCTCCTTGATGATCCGGCCCATGAGGGCCACGGCGTCCATGTTGATCCCCGCCTTGGTGGAGCCGACGTTCACGGAGGAGCAGACCCGCTCCGTCGTCGCCAGGGCCTCGGGGATAGCCTCGATGAGGTTTCTGTCCGATTCGGTCATCCCCTTCTGGACGAGGGCCGAAAAACCGCCGATGAAGTTGACCCCCACCGCCGCGGCGGCCCTGTCCAGGGCCCGGGCGGCGTCGGCGGCGTTTCCCTTCCTGCAGGGGGCCGTGACGTGAGCCATGGGCGTCACGGCGATGCGCTTGTTCACGATGGGGATGCCGTATTCCTCTTCGAGGGCCTCGCCGGTGGCGACGAGCTTCTCGGCCGAGCGGACCACCTTCTCGTAGACGCGCTCGCACAAGGGCCCCATCTCCTCATGGGCGCAGTCGAGGAGGGAGATGCCCAGGGTGATGGTGCGGATGTCGAACTTCTCGTCCGCCACCATCCGGATCGTCTCGAGAATCTCCGACGGTTGAAACTGAATGGGCATGGTCAGACCTCCTAGATGCGGTGCATGTAGCGGAAGACGTCTTCGTGCTGGATCGTGACCTGGACGCCCAGCTCAAGGCCTTTGGCCTCGAGTTTTCCCTTCAGCTCGGTGAAGCCGATGGCGCTTCCCGAGAGATCGGCGACGGTGATCATGCTGAAAAAGCCGCTGACGATGGTCTGGCTGATGTCGAGAATGTTGGCGCCCTCCTGGGCCAGAACGGCGGTGATGCCGGCGATGATGCCGACCCGGTCCTCGCCGACGACGGTGATGACGGCCCTCGTGCCCTGTTCTTCCATGATCTGTGGAGCCTCCCTTCAAAATCGGTCCTTTGAGGCAGATAATAGGACATAACATTTTATCGCTTCTTCGCAGAAAGATCATCCTCACGGAGGTGTTCCGTCGTGCTTTCCAATGAGAGAGAAAGCCTCTATTCCCTGCTCCTCGATCTGGTCCGCCTTCCCAGCCTCTCCGCCTCGAAAGGGGAGGAGGCGTTGGTCCGCCTCATCGGTGACAGGCTCGCTGCCCTGCCCTACTTCCAGGACCACCCCGAAGACCTTCGGCTCCTGGCCGTCGAGGGAGATCCCCTGGGACGGCCCGACCTGTGGGCCCTCGTCCGGGCCGATCCGCCGACGGCGCGGACCGTCCTGCTCATGGGCCACGTCGACGTCGTCGACGTCGACGACTACGGTCCCCTGAAGGACCTGGCCTTCGACGCCGAGGCCCTCACCGAGGCCCTCGCCGGCCAGGACCTGCCTCCTTCGGCCCGGGCCGACCTCGCCTCCGGTGACTACCTCTTCGGCCGGGGCACGATGGACATGAAGTGCGGCCTCGCCCTGGAGATGGGCCTCATCGCCGAAGCGGCCGCCGATCGGGGCCGCTTCGGCGTCAACGTGGCCTTTCTCGCCGTCAGCGACGAAGAAAACAGCTCGGCCGGCATGAGAGGGGCCCTGCCCTACCTGGCCCGCTTCCGCGACGAGGGGCTCGACTTCATCGCCGTCATCGACACCGAGCCCTCCGACCTGGGCGGCGGCGACGAGCCGGTCCGGAACCTCTTCACCGGCACCGTCGGCAAAGTCATGCCCTTTTTCCTCTGCGTCGGTCGGGCCGCCCACGTCGGCGCCTCTTTCGACGGCCTCAACGCCAACGCCGTCGCCTCTTGCCTCAATCTCGAACTCGAGGGAAACGTGCGCTACGCCGACGGCGCCGGGGGCGAATGGTTCGCCCCGCCCGTCTGCCTTCATCAGAGGGACCTGCTCCGGGCCTATTCGGTCACCCTCGCCGAGAGGGCCCTGGCCTACTACAACGTCCTCACCGTGACGCGGACGCCGGCCCAGGTCCTGGAGCTCATGGTCGAAGCCGCCCGGTTGGCCCTCGAGGCGGCTCTTGACGATCACCGCAGAAAGGCGCAGGCCTTCGCGCAGGCAAGCGGCCTGCCCTGGACGGACCGGGGCTGGAAGGCCTCGGTCCTCACCGTCGCCGACCTGTCCCGGAGCCTGGAAGAGTCTGGCATCGACGTCGCCTCCTTCCGGACCGAGGTCCTCTCCGGCCTCGACGGAGGACTTGACGAGAGGCAGCGTTCCGTCGCCCTCGCCGAAGCCCTTCTCGATCGGTCCGGCCTCAAGGGCCCCCTCGTCGTCGTCGGCTTCCTTCCCTGTTACTACCCTCATCGGGCCAACGAGGGCAAGACGGCCAAGGAACGCCACGTCCTGGAGGCCTGCCGTGATCTCCAGGAGAGAGCCCGCGAAGATTTCGGCGAGACCGTCGGCCATGTCCCTTTCTTTTCGGGCATCTGCGACCTCAGCTATTTCGGCTTCGACGGCGATCCCGCCGACTTGGACGTCCTCGCGGCCAACACCCCCGGCTGGGGGAGCCTCTACCACGTTCCCCTCGAGGCCCTGTCGAGCCTGGACCTCCCTGTCATCAACTTCGGCCCCTCCGGCAAGGATGCCCACAAGGTCACAGAACGGCTCGAGCTGACCTATTCCCTCGAAAAGGCCCCCAGGCTCCTCGAATGGCTCCTGAGCCGGCTAGGTCGTCGTTACGGGGCGGAAGGGGCTTGATTTTAACGAGATTACACCTAAACTGATACCAGGTTATTCGTTTCCGGAGAGGTGAAGCTTCGATGGATCGAAAGATTCCGCTGTCGCCGGCCTCTCTGGCAGGGCCTTTCCTTCTGCTCCTCCTTCTCCACGCCTATCGTCAGGGCCACCGGTCGAGGCCTTAACGGGCGCTTTCTCGGCCGCCCTCGACGGTCAGGGCGGCGAGATCGCCCTCGCCGTCGATTACCTCGACGCCAAGCGGGAGCCTTCTCTCTCGCGGCAGAGTCTCTTCGTCGACTTTCTTCTCTCCCGTTACGGAAAGAGCCGGCCCGATCTGATCGTCGCCGCAGGCGACGAGGCCTTCGGCTTCGTCCTCCGGAACCGGGAGGAGCTCTTCTCCGATCGGCCCGTCCTCTTCTGCGGCATCGCCGATCCCCTGCGGCTTTTCCGCGTGGCGCCGCAAGACGTGACGGGCACGGTCCGCGATGCGGATCTCGAAGAGACTCTTCGCCTCGCCCTCAGCCTCCACCCCGACAGAAAGGCCGTCGTCGGCGACGGCACCGACTTCGGCCGTGCGGCCCTGACCCGGCTTCGGGACATTGAGCCCCCTTTTGCCTGGCAGGCGGAATTTCTGCCCCTCCAGGGCCTCGACGCCGATGATCTGGCCGAGGCCGGTCGTCTCCGGGGAAACCTGGGCGTCATCGTCGATCTCTCGGAGCTCAAGGCGCGGGAGGAGACCTTACGGCTCAGCGAAAAGCGGCTTCAGACGGCCCTTGAGGGGGCTGCCGAGGGGGCGTCTGAGACTGGGATGTCGCCGCCGACAGCATTCATTTCTGCCTTGAGGGCGTCGACGGGACCATCGTCGACGACAGGGAGGAGATGAGTCTTGACGACTGGCGCGGACGCTTCTACCCTCAAGATCTCAATGCCTTCGACAAGGCCCTGGCTGATCACCTTGAGGGGCGGACGCTCTCCTTCTCGGTCGAGTGCCGCCTCCGGCTGGCCCGGGGAAGGCTCTGCGACTCGCCGGGACCCGGATCGAAAGCAGCGAGAGCAAGGAAATCGAGGCCCTGCGGCGGGAGACGGAGCGGGAGCTCCGCCGGGAGGCAAGGTCCTGTTCTCGGTCCCGTCGGCAGTGCTGTCCAGGTCGCGGAAAAACTGCGGAAACTCGTCGAAGAGGAGGAGTTCGGCATCGAAGGCGGCCTGACCGTCAGCGTCGGAGTCGCCGCCCACGAGCAGGGCGACACCGTCGAGAGCCTGGCCGTCAGGGCCGACGAGGCCCTCTACAGGACCAAACAATCAGGCAAGAACTGCGTCTATCTCTAGGTCGGCGTCAGTCCTTCATCTTTCAGGAGGTCAATCATGGTCATCTCTCAGCTTCAGCGGTACCAGCAGTCGCTCCTTGCGGAAATCTGCCGCAGCGTCGCCATCCCCAGCGTCCAGGAAGAGGCCCGGGAGGGCGCTCCCTTCGGCCGCCCTGTCCGGGAGGCTCTTGACCATGCCCTCGACCTGTCGCGGCGCCTCGGTTTCCGGGCCGTCGACGTCGATGGCATGGCCGGCTATGCCGAAGCCGGCGAGGGGGAGGAGATGATCGCCGTCCTGGGTCACCTCGACGTCGTTCCCGCCGGTGAGGGCTGGACGCGGGAGCCCTTTTCCCCCGTCCTCGAAGGGGACCGCATCTACGGCCGGGGCGTCCTCGACAACAAGGGTCCCATCGTGACGGCTCTTTTTGCCCTCAAGGCCGTCGTCGACGCCGGATGGCCCCTCAAAAGACGGGTCCGCATCCTCTTCGGCTGCAACGAGGAATCGGGCAGTCATTGCATGGAGCACTATGTCAAGGTCGAAGAGCTCCCCGTCGCCGGGTTCACGCCTGATGCCTCCTATCCCCTCATCAACGCCGAAAAGGGCATGATCAACGCCCATTGCGAGGCCCCCTTCGCCCCTTCGGGCAGACTCACCGTCCTCTCCCTCTCGGGAGGCACGGCGCCTAACGTCGTCGCTCCCCGGGCCGAGGCTCTTCTCGGAGGCACGCCGGACCTTCTGGACCTCGCCGAGAAGGTCGCCCGGACCTGGTCCGGTCCCGAGGGCAGTTCCGTCGCCGTCAGCGCTGCTTCCGAGGGCTTGAGGCTATCCATGAAGGGCCTTCCCGCCCACGCCAGCACGCCCGAAAAGGGCGTCAGCGCCATCGCCTCCCTCCTCGACCTCCTCGCCCGTCTCCCCCTGGAGGGGCCGCAGGCCGATTTCGTCGCCGCCTTCAGAGACCTCATCGGCTTCGAAACCGACGGCAGGTCCCTGGCCATCGCCCGATCCGACTCCGTCTCGGGAGCCCTCACCGTCAACGTCGGAACCCTTTCGGCCGAGGCGGATCGGGTCCGCTTCGTCCTCAACATCCGCTTCCCCGTCGACGGAACGGCCCGGGCCGTCATCGACGATCTCAGGAAAAGACTGGCCTCCCGGGGCCTCGCTCTGGCCACGGAGGAACATCACGAGCCCCTCTACGTGCCGCCCGAATCGGAGCTGGTCCGCAAGCTCCAGAAGGTCTACCTCGAAATCACCCACCGGGAGCCGACGCTGCTCGCCATCGGCGGCGGCACCTACGCCAAGTCGATGCCCAACATCATCGCCTTCGGCCCCGTCTTCCCCGGCCAGGACTACAAAATCCACGAGGCCGACGAATACTGGACCGTCGAGGACATCATGCTCAACGCCCGCATCATGGCTCACGCCATCATCGAACTGAGCCGCTAAATCCCGAGTGCGAAAAGGAGAGAATCCGCCATGACCGGTCACAGCAATCGCCGTCCTTCTTCCCTCGCCCCCCTTGCCCTCCTGCTCCTTCTGTCCCTCCTCCTCGTCGGAGGCTGCGGCGGGGGCAGTGACAGCCCCGCCCCGCCCGAACCGGGCCGTCTTGCCGTCACCCTCGTCGACGTCGAGGGACAACCCGTCGTCGACGCCTGGGTCATCCTCCACGACGAGGAGGGCGCCATCGAACGGACGGAACGGACCGACAGGAGCGGCCAGGCCGACCTGGGCGAGGTCGAGAGATCGCGCGTCACCCTCACCTACGCCTACCTGATCGAAGGGGAGACCGCCCTCTTCCGGGAAATCCGGACGGCCGTCGATGTCCCCGTGGGCGACCTCCGGGTCATCGTCGACGAAATCGACGAAGACCTCCCCCCTTCCCTCTCGGATGACGAGGGGCTTTTCTCCGTCACCATCGTCCTCTCCGAAGACCTTTCAGGCGACGTCGTCGATCTTCAGCCGGCCTACGGCGTCTTCGCGGGCGGAATCACCTCCGTCGACCTCTTCCTCCTGCCGGAGCACCTCCAGAGCGACGACAGATTCACCCTCCTGGCCCAGCGGAAGAGCTACGGCGAAGAGACGACGGGCGAACTCGTGGCCTGGGCCGTCCTCTACGATCAGGACGTCCGTTCCGGCGACGTCCTGCCCCTCTCCCTCGACAGGGAGCCCCGGCAGGTGGCCGTCGCCTGTAGCGACGATCTCGCCGAGTTCGACCTCAGCGCCCGGAGAAAGGGCGTCGACTACACCCTCTTCTTCGCCTCCGAGGAGGAGCCCGCCGATCCCGACGGTTCAGGCCGCTCCTTGCCGCAGGCGGAAACCCTCGCCGTCGCCGACCTGGAAGCCGACAGTTACGCCTATGAGGCCAAGGCCATCCGCGAGGGAAGCCAGACTGCCGTCAGCGAATCGCGCCGTCTCGGCGAGGCCCTGCCGGACCGGATCGACGTCACCCTGCCCGATTACGACTTCGTCGCCGTCAGCGGCGACGCGGAAGGTCCCCTTTCCTGGACGCTCGAGACCGAAGAGGATCTGGACCTCCTCCTTCTCTCCCTCCGGGCCAGGGAGACCGTCGAAGAGGGCAGGGACGTCTGCACCGAATGGGTCGTCTTCATGGAGGGCCATGAGGGGACGATGAGCTTCTCCCTGCCTGCTCTGCCCGACGTCCTCCTCGGTTGGGTCGAAGATCAGGTCCTCCGGGTGAGCCTCACCGTCCTGGACATGGAGGGCATCGACGGCTACGACGAACTGCTCGAAAAGGCCTTCGGCGGTTCCGATCCCGACGCCGAGGCCCTCTGGGCCCGTTCCGGAGAATGGCCGGCCCGGGAGGACTGAAGCGGAAAGCGGCTTCCGGCAGAAGAAGACAGCAGGAGGCGGGCCTGGCCAGGCCCGCCTCCTGCTGTCTTTGGGATAGATACCATTAAACCATTGGGTGAGGTGGTTGTGTTTTTAACCGCTGAGGCATATAATGATAATATCTGTCTTGCTCCTTCGTCGTTCTCTCCCTACCGGGACTTCTCTGAGCCAAGGAGAAGTTAAGATTGAGAAAGGTGGCGAAGCAATGAAGAGAAAAATTTCCCCTCTGTTCAGTCTCCTTCTGGCCGGCATGCTGCTTTTGATGACCCTTTCGGCGGCGGTGGCCGAGGAACCCGTCTACGGCGGCATCCTCCGGTGGCGAGAGATCAACGACCCTCCCAAACTTGACCCGGCCATGGCCACCGACACCGTCTCGAGCCGCAATATCTACCTCATGTTCGACATGCTCGTCGACAACCACCCCGACGGCCAGGGCCTCGTCCCCCGCCTCGCCGAGAGCTGGGAGGGGAGCGACGGCGGCAAGGTCTGGACCTTCCACCTCCGTAAGGGTGTTCATTTCCACAAAGAGAATCAGGGGCAGCCCACGGAAAACGGCGGTCGCGAGGTGACGGCCGCCGACTGGAAATATTCCATGGAACGCCTCGTCAAGATCAACTCCCCCAGGGCCTACTTCATCGACATGGTCAAGGGCTACCAGGATTTCGTCGATGGCAAGGCCGGGGAATGGACAGGCATCAAGGTCATCGACGACTACACCCTCCAGTTCGAGCTTGACTACTCCTTCGCTCCCTTCGTCAGCGTCCTGGCCTACAACTCCTTCATGGTCGTCCCCAAAGAGGACGCCGAGAAGTGGGGCGCCGAATTCAACTTCCATCCCGTCGGCACGGGCGCCTTCATCCTCGACCGCTGGGATCATGACCAGAAGGCCGTCTACAAGCGCAATCCCGACTACTGGAAGCGCGACGCTCAGGGCCGCCAGCTTCCCTATCTCGACGGCGTCGAGATCGTCGTCATTCCCGACAACACCATCGCCTACGAGGAGTTCAAGAAGGGCAACATCGACGCCTTCCCCGACTTCCCTGACGAATTCTATCTCGAGGCCAAGGTCCGCTTCGGCGACCTCCTTCAGGAGCGTCCCTGGCTGGGAACCTATTACTACGGTTTCAACAACGCCAAGGCCCCCTTCAAGGACAACAAGACGCTCCGCCAGGCCATGAACTATGCCGTCGACCGCGAGCGCATCAACGACCTCGTCCTTGAGGGGCGGTACTATCCGGGCCGCGGCGTCCTGCCTCCGGGTATGCCCGGCTACAACCCCGACCTCAAGGGCTACGAGTACAACCCCGAACTGGCCAAGAAGCTGATGGCCGAGGCCGGCTATCCCGACGGCATCGAAGTGGAACTCAACGTCAACAACAATCCCCGCCACATGGCCGTTGCCGAGGCCATCCAGGCCCAGCTGGCCGAACTGGGCATCAAGCTCAACATCAAGGTCCTCGACTGGGGCGTCCATCTCGATCTCTGCGAGCGGGCCGAGACGGAGATGTTCCGCATGGGCTGGGTCGTCGACTATGCCGACCCAGACAACTTCCTCTATGTCCTGCTTCACTCCTCCAATCACGGCTCCAAGGGCAACTACTCCTTCTTCAGCAACGCCAGGGCCGACGAGCTGATGGCCGCAGCCCGCGTCGAGACCGACTACGACAGGCGCATCGCGCTCTACCGCGAGGCCGAGAAGATCATCGTCGACGAGGCCCCCTGGATCTTCCTCTTCCACTACACGACCAGCCTCCTGGGACAGGAGCGCGTCAGGAACCTCAACCTCCCCGCCTTCGGCGACTACACGACGCCTCTCGAGGTCGTCTGGGTCACGAAGTAGGGTCTTCTTCGGGGCGGGAGTCCGCCGGGATTCCCGCCCTTTCCCCGTCGGGAAGGGAGGTCATCTCGTGTTTTCCTATGTCATCCGCAAGATCCTCTACGCCGTCCCCGTCGTCTGGGGCGTCGTCACCGTCGTTTTCATCCTCATGGCCGTCGTTCCCGGAGATCCCGCCCGTCTCATGATGGGCCAGCGGGGCGACCCGGCCACCCTCGCCCGCATCCGGGCCGATCTGGGCCTCGATCTTCCCCTGCACAGACAGTACCTCCGTTTCCTCGGCGACCTGGCTCGGGGAGATCTGGGGACGTCCTACCGCAACAACGAGCGGGTCACGACGGCCCTGGCAAGCCGGTTCGGCGCCACCCTTCGCCTGGCCTTCTGGGCCATGGTCGTCGCCGCCGTCATCGGTGTCGCCGCCGGAATCCTCTCAGCGGTCAGGCAGTATTCCCTCTTCGACTACTCGGCCATGTTCATCGCCATCTCAGGCATAAGCGCTCCCGTCTTCTGGGTGGGCCTGCTGCTTCTGCTCGTCTTCGCCTACGGGTTCCACATCATTCCCGGTGTCGGCTACGGTGACGGAGACTGGCGCTACCTCGTCCTTCCCGTCATCACCCTCGGCGTCCGTCCCGCCGCTCTCATCGCACGCCTCACCCGATCCTGCATGCTCGAAGTGATGAGCCAGGATTACATCCGGACCGCCCGCGCCAAGGGGCTGGCCGAAAAGGTCGTCGTCCTCAAGCATGCCTTCAAAAACGCCCTCATTCCTGTCGTCACCATCATCGGGACTCAGGTGGCCGAGCTCCTCTCCGGGGCGGTCCTGACGGAGACGATCTTCGCCTGGCCCGGCGTGGGGCGCCTTGCCGTCGAAGCCCTGGTGGCCCGGGACTTTCCCATGATCCGCGGCACCGTCATCTTCATGGCCGTCCTCTTCCTCGTCGCCAACCTCCTCGTCGATCTCTCCTACGGTTTCATCGACCCGCGGATCCGCTACGACTAGGGGGTCCTCCATGACCGACGCCGCCAAAGAACGTCAAAAGGGGACAGGCCTGGGCTACGAGGCCTGGCTCCGATTCCGCCGCAACCGTCTGGCCATGGCCGGTCTCGTCATGGCCCTCTCCGTCATCCTGGCCGCGATCTTCGCTCCCTCGCTGGCTCCCTACGATCCCTTCAAGCAGCTCATCTGGACGGAAGGCCGCGCCGTGAGGCTCGCCGCCCCGTCGGCCGAGCACCTCATGGGGACCGACCTCTACGGCCGGGACATCCTGAGCCGCGTCCTCTACGGAGCGCGCATCTCCCTCCAGATCGGCATCTTCGCCACCCTCGTCTCCATCGTCGTCGGCGTTCCTCTCGGAGCTTTGGCCGGCTACCGGGGAGGCTTCACCGACGACATCATCTCCTGGATCATCAACGTCATCTTCGCCTTTCCCTTCTTCCTCTTCGTCCTCGCCGTCGTCGCCGTCTTCCAGAACCCCAGCATGATCGTCATCTACGTGGCCATCGGTCTCGTCAACTGGGTCTCCATCGCCCGTGTCGTCCGCGCCCAGTTCATCGCCCTCCGCGAGAGGGAGTTCGTCGAGGCCGCCCGAGCCCTGGGGCTGCCGACGTGGCGCATCATCTTCGTCCACATCCTTCCCAATGCCCTCGCCCCCGTCATCGTTCAGGCCACCCTCGGCATGGGCAGCATCATCATGATCGAGGCCGGCTTGGCCTTCCTCGGCTTCGGCGCCCAGCCGCCCACGCCGAGCTGGGGGCTCATGATCTCGGAAGGGCAGAAGTATCTGGGACTGGGCAAATGGTGGTGGGCCATCTTCCCCGGCATGGCCATCACCTACACCGTCCTCGCCTTCAACTTTCTCGGCGACGGCCTCCGGGACGCCCTTGACGTCCGTCTCAAAAGGTAGGTGGCTTCCGTGAGCCTTCTCGAGATCAAGGGACTGAAAACCTGTTTCGACACCGACCGGGGAGTGGTCCGCGCCG
This sequence comes from Synergistaceae bacterium, assembly GCA_016756725.1. Lineage (GTDB taxonomy): Bacteria > Synergistota > Synergistia > Synergistales > Aminithiophilaceae > Aminithiophilus. The sequence continues at coordinate 841,257 of JAESII010000004.1, forward strand.
TCGACGGCGTCTCCTTCTCCGTCGGGCCCGGCAGAACGCTGGGCGTCGTCGGTGAGTCGGGTTGCGGCAAGAGCGTCACGGCTCTCTCCATCCTCCGCCTCCTGCCCAGGCCCGTGGGGCGGATCGCCGCCGGATCGGTGCGCCTTCAGGGCCGGGAGCTCCTCCATCTCTCCGAAGGGGAGATGCGCTCCGTCCGGGGCAACGAGATCTCCATGATCTTTCAGGAGCCCATGACGAGCCTCAACCCCGTCTACACCATCGGGGACCAGATCGCCGAGCCCCTCATGCTTCATCAGAAGCTGAACCGCCGCCAGGCCCTGGACCGTGCCGTCGAGATGCTCCAGGTCGTGGGCATCGCCAACGCCGAACGGCGCGTCGCCGAATACCCCCATCAGCTCTCGGGCGGACAGCGCCAGCGGGCCATGATCGCCATGGCCCTGGCCTGCCGGCCGGCCCTGCTCATCGCCGACGAGCCGACGACGGCCCTTGACGTCACCGTTCAGGCCCAGATCCTGGATCTCATGAACGACCTCAAGAAGCAGTTCGGCTCGTCGGTCCTGCTCATCACCCACGCCCTCGGCGTCATCGCCGAGACGGCCCAGCGCGTCGTCGTCATGTATGCCGGCCGTGTCGTCGAAGAGGCCGATGTGGAGCCCCTTTTCGACGAGCCCCTTCACCCCTACACCCGGGGCCTGCTCCGTTCCATCCCCCGTCTCGACTGTGACCGGTCGAGGCTGGACGTCATCCCCGGCGTCGTCCCCAACCCTCTCGACTTTCCGCCGGGATGCCGCTTCCACAACCGCTGCGACTGCGTCTTCGACCGCTGCCGCCGCGAGGAGCCGCCCCTCTTTCTCTTCGGCGGCCGCTCCGTGCGCTGCTGGCTCTATGAGGAGGACTGCAGAAAGGAGGGGGTCTGCGATGATTGAGGCAGGCTCGCGCTACCTGACCGTCAGGGGGCTCAAGAAGTACTTCCCCCTCCGCAGGGGCGTCTTCCGCCGAGCCTCCGGCCAGATCAAGGCCGTCGACGACGTCTCCTTCTTCATCAACGAAAGGGAGACTCTCGGGCTGGTGGGGGAGTCGGGCTGCGGCAAATCGACGACGGGCCGCACCCTGCTCCACCTCCTTGAGCCGACGGAAGGCGAGGTCCACTTCGACGGCTGCGACGTCGGCCGGATCCTGAAGGAAGACCCCAAAGAGCTGCGACGCCAGATGCAGATCATCTTTCAGGACCCCTACGGCAGTCTCAACCCCCGGATGACCGTCTTCAACATCGTCGGCGAGGCCGTCGGCTATCACGGACTTGTCGCCTCGTCCGCCCTGGACGACTATGTCTGCGACATGCTCGCCCGGTGCGGCCTCAGGCCGGAACACCGTTTCCGCTACCCTCACGAGTTCTCCGGAGGTCAGAGGCAGCGCATCGGCATCGCCCGCGCCCTGGCCCTCAAGCCGCGCTTCGTCGTCTGCGACGAGCCCGTATCGGCTCTCGACGTCTCCATCCAGAGCCAGGTCCTGAACCTCCTCAAGGACCTCCAGGAGGAGATGAAGCTCACCTACCTTTTCATCTCCCACGACCTTTCCGTCGTCCGCCATATCTCCGACCGCATCGCCGTCATGTACCTGGGCCGCCTCGTCGAACTGGCCGCCAAGGCCGACTTCTTCTCCAATCCCCTTCACCCCTACACCCAGGCCCTTCTGTCGGCCATTCCCCTGCCGGACCCGAGGCGGAAAGGGAAGAGGATCCTCCTCGAAGGGGACGTCCCGTCGCCCATCAACCCCCCTCCGGGTTGCCCTTTCCATACCCGCTGTCCCAAGGCAACCGAGCGGTGCCGTGTCGACGTGCCGCCCCTCGTCGACGTCGGCGGCGACCATTTCGTCGCCTGCTTTCTCGATTGAGGCGATCAGGCCGAACGGCAGCATGACGAACTGCGAAACGAAGATTTCCTTGTTGTCGATGACCATCCTCGGCCCCGGGACCCATCCCTGAAGGAGGAGGGCGCCGAAGATGCTTTGAATGGTCAGGCCGAAGACGGCGACCATGAACGTTTCGGCGGGACCGAACCGGAGGGAGAGATCGGCCGTGATCGCCCTGTCGAAGAGGCCGCCGGTGTAGATCGAGGGCAAAAAGACCGGGGACGACAGGGCGTCCATGGCGTCAGCTCCAGGAATTCAGAATGCCTGATGGCAGAGAAATCTTGAGAAGATAACTGAAGATAAACCGCATTGCTATCTTATTGGCTTATAGACCCCTAGCAAGACCAAGATGCAGAAAAAACTTCTAAAAACTAAGGTAATTAAAACCAACGAGCATGGCAATGCTAATCCTAAAACAGCAAGTTTCCCTTTATCGAAGACAGGTCCGTCCATGTTCGTAGATTTTAGGTGCGGGCCTATCTTTCTTTATGGTTATTATAATCCCGAGGACGAACGCAAAGATTGAGGGCAGGAACAACCAGCAACACGTTTTTCCTGCCCTTCTCCAGAGAGTGGACCAAAGAGGCCATAGCCCCGATCGCGGATAAAGAAGAAACTAAAAGGATCTGCAATAGCCGTTCCATCGTCTTTCCCTGACTTTGCTTGGTAAGTTAACAGCGAGCTCTGCCGATGAAAGGTGCGGCAGTCAGCATGAGGGTGTCGTTCGCCAGGTGCCGTCGTCGCCTCGACCCTTGAAAACGGGCTTGCCCCTTCCTGCCTGTTGTCGACGACGACGGGCAGGCCGAGATAGCTCTCCCAGCACTTGGCCAGGCCTCTGGCCGGGTAGATCGCGGGCTGAAGGAGGGGAAGCGTCCTGTCAAGAGATGTTCCGGGGGGGCCCTTGGCCTCGGCTCCTTCTTTTTGGAGCCCTTCGCCCGAGGAGGATCAGCAGTCCCCCGGCGATGAGGGCCAGGTCGGCGCCGTTGAGGTGGACCGTCGTGGGCAGGGAGGGCAGGGGAGCCGGCAGGGTGAGGGGGAGGGGCAGGGGAAGGTAGTCCATGACGGCGCCGAAACGGAGCCGGTCGACGGCATTGCTGACCGTCCCGGCCCAGAGGAGGATCAGGCCGATGGGGGTGAACCGGTTGCGGCTCTGACGGCAGAGCGCGGTGATGCCGGCCAGGCCGGCCAGGCCCAGGGCCGTCGTCGTCGCCGAGGCGCCGAAGGCGGAGAGGGCGACGCCCCTGTTCCAGGTGACGGGGAGATCGAGGGCCCGGATGATGGCTGAAAGAATCTGCAGGTCGGCCGCCAGGGCGAGAGAGAGGACGATTCTTTTCCCGGTCATCGGCTCACCGCATCGAAAGGCGGCGCGCTCTTCATGAGCGCGCCGCCCTCTTTTCTAATATTCCCAGTCGAAGTCGGCCACGCCGGCGGCGAGAATGCGCTCTTTCATGTCCTTCTCGATCCGCTTCAGGGCCTCTTCGTCCTGTCCCTCGCAGCGGGCGACGATGACGGGCTGGGTGTTGGAGGCCCGCACCAGTCCCCATCCGTCGCCGTAGAGGATGCGGACGCCGTCGACGGTGATGGCCTCGTGGTCCTTGAGGGCTCCTTCCCTGATGGCGTCGATGACGTCGAACTTGATGGCGTCGGGGCAGTCGATGCGCGTTTCCGCCGTGCTCGGGTAGGAGGGGATGGTGTCGAGGATCTCCGAGAGTTTCCGTTCCTCCCTGGCCAGCAGGCGCAGGAGCCTCCCGGCGGCGTAGAAGGCGTCGTCGAAGCCGTAGAATTCGTCGGCGAAGAACATGTGTCCCGAGACCTCGCCCGTGAAGAGGGCGTCCACTTCCCTCATCTTGGCCTTGATCGGCGAATGGCCCGACTTGTAGAAGATGACCTGGCCGCCCATGCGCTCGATCTCCTCGACCAGAGCCTGGGAGGATTTGACCTCGACGATGCAGGGCGTCCCGGGATGGTCGGGGAGAATCTCCCGCCAGTAGAGGGCCATCAGGGTGTCGCCGAAGATCACCCGCCCCCTGTCGTCGACGACGCCGATCCGGTCCGAATCGCCGTCGAAGCCGATGCCGACGTCGGCGCCCTCGCGGAGGACGGCGGCGATCAGGTCCTGCAGGTTCTCCCGTTTCGTCGGGTCCGGGTGGTGGTTGGGGAAGGTGCCGTCGGGCTCGCAGAAGAGGGGGATCACCTCGCAGCCCAGCCCCTGGAGGAACTCTTCGATCATCAGTGCCGCCGTGCCGTTGCCGGCGTCGGCGACGACCTTGAGAGGACGCTTGAGCTTCAGCTTGGACAGGAGCATGGCGATGTAGGCGTCGCTGATGTCGACGGTCGTCACCGTGCCCGGCTCCTCGCTGGTGACAAAGTGGTCGTCGACGATGGTCTGCAGGATTTCCTGAATCTGCTCGCCGAAGAGGGTGGCCTTGCCGTCGGCCAGCTTGAGGCCGTTGAATTCCTTCGGGTTGTGGCTCCCCGTGATCATGACGCCTCCGCCGGCCTCGAAGTGATAGAGGCTCCAGTAGAAGAGGGGCGTCGTCGCCTTGCCGATGTCGATCACGTCCAGGCCTGTCGCGGTGAGCCCGTCGATGAGGTTTCGGCGGATCCTTTCCGTCGAGAGTCTCACGTCGCCGCCGACGGTGGCCGTCTTGACCCCCTTGCGGACCAGCCGGGTCCCGAGGGCCCGGCCGATGAGCTCCACCGTCGCCGGCGTCAGCTCTTCCTCGGCAAGGCCGCGGATGTCGTATTCCCTGAAGATGTGGGGTGCCACGTTGGCCATGTTATCACCCTCCTGAAGATGAAATCGCTTTGGTTATCCTTTCCATTATACCGTTATACCGTCTTTGAGTTCGTCTTGATCTTCGCCTTGCCCGCCAGCCTCTTCAGGCGATGGTCGATGGCCCCCTTCCGGCTCCGCCATAGGGATGGGGCGGTGAAGGGCCTCTGTCTCAGGAGCAGGTCCCGGGCTTTTTCAGCCCAGGCCTGGGCCCGGGGCAGGTCGTCGAGACGGTGCTCCCAGGCCTTGCTGAGCTCGACGGCGACGGAGAAAGGATCGGCGCTGGCTCCGTAGGCCTCCTCCCAGAGGGTGACGGCGTCGCCCCAGCGTCGTTCCGCCTTGGCGGCCCAAGCCAGACATTCCAGGGAACCCCGGGCCCCGGCGCTGCGGGCTTTCTGCCAGAGGCGGTGCGCCTCGTCGCGCCGACCCCGACGTCGCCAGGCCTCGCCGGCGGCGACGAGCTCCTCGCCGTCTTCCGTCTCGCCCGACAGGACTCTGGCGAGGCGGCTCCGGAGCAGGGCCAGGGCCACCAGATCCATCCGATTGTGGTAGAAGACGCCGGCCAGGACGGAGGCGTCGCCGTCGGCGAGGAACTGGCGGTAGAGTTCGGGCACGAGGCTGCCCGGCACGTCGTCGCCGCTCCGCCTCAGGCCGAGGACGGATCGCTCCACCTCGCCGAGGCGGCAGCTGGGGAGGCGATTCCGCCAGAGGGCCCGGGCCAGATGAAGGAGGTCGAGATGGCCCTCGGGGTCAAGGGGCCCCTTCCGGTGGAGGATACGCCGCGTCTCGACGAGGGGCACGTCGAAGCGCTTGCCGTTGTAGGTCACCAGCGGCGACCGGGGGGGCAGAGTCCCGTCGAGGGCCTCAAGCCAGGATTTTTCCGCGGCCGGGGTGGCCAAAAAGAGCTGGCTCACCGCAAGGGAATCGCCGTCGAGGCGGCCCACGCCGGCGAGGAAGGCGTAGGTTCCCGTCCCTCCCGCCAGGCCCGTCGTCTCCAGGTCGAAGCAGAGGGCTCCTGATCGGTCGCCCCACTCCGTCAGGAGAGGAGCCTCGCCGAGGCCGAGGGAAATCGTCTCCTCCAGAAGGAAGACGCCCTCATCGAGCCAGCGCCCCGGCGGCAGGCCCCGCAGGGGGAGTTTCTCCTTCGGCCCTTCCCGGGCCGGCCCCAGCATGACTTCGAGGCGGGAAAAGAGGCGGCTCACCGTTGCGCCTTCAGGGCGTCGATGAGTTGCCCCGTCGCCGTCTTGGCCCCCAGGCCCCGGGCCAGAACGCCGACACAGGCCGGGCAGCCGTCGTCGCAGGGGCAGGCCCGGAGGGCCTCCCGGGCCGAGTCGAGCAGCGTCTCCCGTGCCTGCCAGGCTCCCTCGGCGAGGCCGACGCCGCCGGGAAAGTTGTCGACGACGTAGATCGTGGGCCTCCCGAAATGGGGGTCCTTGACGAGGCTGTGGACCTGGATGTCGCCGCGGTCGCACATGAGATACAGAGGCGCCGTGATCCGCAGCAGGTGGGCCAGGCCCGTCAGGGCCGTGCTCTTCTCGTCCTCCTTCCAGGCCGGGATGAGCCCCTCGGGCAGGCAGAGGCGGCAGGCTGTCGTGTGCATCTGCTCCTCGCCGAGGTGGATGTGGCCGTAGCCGACGTTCTCGTGGGTGTTGAGGCGGATCTTCTTGTAGACCGTGGGTCGCGCCGCCAGAAGCACTTCGCCCCAGCCCCAGTCGGGGTCGCTCTCGAACTCGTCGATCACCTCAAGCCGGACGGCCAGGTCGGCGTCGGTGTAGTAGTCGACGTCCACCTCCTTGACGTAGCAGCGCATTCCCTCGCTGTCGAGCTCCATCACCTGATAGCTCTTGCCGCCGTGGAAGTAGATGGCCTCGGGGTGGATCAGCATGGGCGCGCTGGGGCGGTCCACTTCGCCGATGACGACGGGACGTCCCGTCTCGGTCACGTCGAGGATGACGTAATTCTCGCTCGTGGCGCTCCGCAGCGAGAGCCTCTCGGCGGGGAAGGAGTCGGCTTGCCAGTGGTAGCGCCCGCCGGCCCGGTGGAGGACCTCCTGCTGCTCCAGGTAGGTGAGGATCTCCTCTGTCTCCCTTTTGCCGAAGGGCTCCCCCTCGCAAAAGGGCAGTTCGAAGGCGCCGCATTTGACGTGGTTGACCAGGATGTAGAGGTTGTCGGGGCTGATCCGGGCCCTTTCGGGGGAGCCGCCGAAAAAGGTGTCGGGCTGGTAGGCCAGGTACTGGTCCAGCGGCAGCGACGAGGCGACGAGGACGGCTGCCGAGAGCCCCTGGCGCCGTCCGGCCCGGCCCATCTGCTGCCGCGCCGAGGCGATGCTCCCCGGATAGCCGTGGAGGACGGCCAGCTCCAGGGAGCCGATGTCGACGCCCAGCTCGAGGGCGTTGGTGCTCACCACGCCCAGCAGTTCGCCGCTGCGCAGGCCCCGCTCGATGGCGCGGCGCTCGTTGGGCAGGTAGCCGCCGCGATAGCCGGCGATCCGGTCCGGCGCGATCCCGCGGCGGGCCAGCTCCCGGCGGAGGTAGGTCAGCAGGAGCTCCACGTTGATCCGGCTCCGGGTGAAGACGATGGTGCTGATGCCGTTGGCCAGAGCCTCGCCGGCGATGCGGCTCGTCTCCAGCAGCGACGAGCGGCGGATTCCGAGTTGCCTGTTGACGACGGGCGGGTTGTAGAGCAGCACCTGCCGTTCGCCCAGGGGAGCGCCGCTTCTGGCGACGATCTCGACGGGTTCGCCCAGAAGGCCTTCGGCCAGCTCCTGAGGGTTGGCGATCGTCGCCGAGGTGCAGATGAAGGTCGGATCGGACCCGTAGAAGGCGCAGATCCGCTTGAGCCGCCGCAGGACGTTGGCCATGTGGGAGCCGAAGATACCCCGGTAGCTGTGAAGCTCGTCGATGACGACGGTCCGGAGGTTCTCGAAAAGCTTGATCCATTTGGTGTGGTGGGGGAGGATGGCCGTGTGGAGCATGTCGGGGTTGGTGATCACCACCTGACCGGCGGCGCGGATCTTGCTCCTGGCCGCAGGAGGCGTGTCTCCGTCGTAGGTGAAAGTCTTCACGTCGATCCCGCAGCCCGTCACCGTCTCATAGAGGGAGGCCAGCTGGTCCTGGCTGAGGGCCTTGGTGGGAAAGAGAAAAAGTGCCCTTGATGCCTCGTCGCGGGCGATCGACTCGAGGACGGGCAGGGTGTAGCAGAGGGTCTTGCCCGAGGCCGTCGGCGTCACGACGACGACATTTTTCCCGGCCCTGGCGAGGCGGAAGGTCTCCTCCTGGTGGGTGAAAAGTCCCTTCATGCCGGAGGCGACGAAGTAGTCCTTCAGCCGTCCGTCCAGCTCGGGCCAGGGGGCGAACTGAGGCTCTCGGGCGGGGAAGAACCGCCGTGCCGTCACCTCGCCGGACAGCGATTCGACCCAGTCCAGGAACTGGGGCAGATTTTTGCCTTTCTCGAGCAGCATCGTCCTGCCTCCTTTGCCCTCCCGTCATCGTCAACCTGTTGTCATTCTTATGGTAGCGTCCATCACCGGCCTCGGCAATCGAAAAGAGGGCAAGCCCTGCCCCGAGGGAGAGGGGCAGCCGCTGCCGCGACGGAAAGGCCGGGACCTGTATGCTATCATCGACCTGAACCCCGCCCCCTCCGCGACGAGGGCGGGGGGAGGAGGTTGCCGCCATGGTCGGCCTATCCGCCGTCGTTCCTCTGCTTTTCACCGTCCTTCTCGGCTGGTCCCTGCGCCGCCGAGGCTATCTGGAGGATAAGACGACACAGCGGCCCCTGTGGCTTTTCTACTGGATCTCCCTGCCGGCCCTGTTTTTTCGCCGCACCCTCTCCGTCGGGGGCGAGACTTTCCTCAACGGGAACCTCTTTCTCGTCATTCACCTGACCTACCTGTTCATGCCGCCCCTGGCCTGGCTCCTGGCGCGACGCGGCCATCCGCCTTGTGATCCACCCGGCCCTGATGGCCGCCCTCTTTCGCCTCTTTCCCGTCGACCCCGTCCTGGCCGCTGCCGCCGTGCTGGCCACGGCCATGCCCAGCGCCGTCAACAACTTCATCCTCGCCAGGGGGATGGGCCTGGACAGCGATTATGCCAGCGAGATCATCGCCGCCACGGTCATACTCTCTTCCGTGACCATCCCCCTCTGGATCAGCTGGGTTTAGCCTTCCGGGAGGGCGGTCTCTGGTATCATCGTCTCTGATCAAACGGTCCCTGGAGGACTGAGGAGGTTGCTCTCATGGCCGGTCTTTCCGCCGTCATTCCCCTTCTGCTCACCATCCTTCTCGGCTGGTCCCTGCGCCGCCGGGACTACCTGAAAGAGGAAACGACCCAACAGCTTCTCTGGCTGCTCTACTGGGTCTCTCTGCCTGCCCTGCTCTTCAGGCGGACCGTCGCCGTCGGAACGGAGACGCTTCTCAACGGCAATCTCTTTCTCGTCATCCACATCGCCTTCTTCTTCATGCCGCCCCTGGCCTGGCTTCTGGCCCGGCTCTGCGGCGAAAGCCGCAGCCGCAGCGCCGTCTCGACCCTCGTCTCGATCCGCTCCAACAACGTCTACATGGGCCTTCCCGTCGTCGCCCTCGCCCTGGGCCCCGACGGCGTGGCGGCCCTCTCCCTCTACCTGGCCATGGGACTTTTCTCCTACAACCTGCTTTCCATCGGCTGGGCCCAGATCGTCCTCTCCGGAGGCCTTTCCAGGAAAGACCTCGTCGAGACGGCCCGGTCGGTGCTGCGCAATCCCCTCTTCCTCGCCTGCTTTGCCGGCATCGGGGCCGCCTTCCTGGGCCTGAAGGAGCTGCCCCTCTGGCTCGATTCCTTCCTGAAGATCCTCAGCGACCTGGCGACGGCTCTGGCCCTGATCGCCCTCGGTGCGTCCCTGCGCATCGGCAGGCCTCTGGCCGTCCTCCGTTCGGCCTGGCGTGACGTTCTCATCCGCCTCTTCCTCCATCCGGCCCTCATGGTCGGCCTTTTCCGTCTCTTCCCCGTCGAGCCCGTCCTCGCCTCCGCCGTCGTGCTTGCCACGGCCATGCCCGCCGCCGTCAACAACTTCATCGTCGCCAAGGGCATGGACATGGACAGCGAATACGCCGGTGAAGTCGTCGCCGCCACGACGGTCCTCTCCCTCATCACCATTCCCCTCTGGATCGGGTGGGTCGCCTAGGCCGGGTCCTATCTCCCGACCAGTTTCCCCTTTGCCACAGGCCACACCTTGCCCCGGTAGGAGAGGCTCACCGGCTCGTAGACGATCGCTTCCGTCACGAGCCGGGATGAGTCGTCGACGAGATCTTTCAGGAGCCTGATCTGACCCAGGACGGGGATGGCGTAGTCGAGTCCCGATCCTTCGGCGAAGAGCTTGGGGTCCTCCTTCCGTCCCTCGAAGGTGATGACGAGGCTGTCGTCACCATCGGTGACGGTCAGGGTGGCCTCGAAAGAACCGGGGAAGCTGCCGCTCCCATAGGCGGCGAAAAGCTGCAGCTCCGGGTCGTAGCCGATGACGGTCTCACCGCCCCGGGGCGACAGCCGCTCCGACGAGGGCTTCAGCAGCCTCACGTCGTCGGGGCGGAACCGGGCCGCCTCGGTCTCGCCGAGGACCAAGGTCAGAACGAAGGTCCCCTCGGAGAGGACGAAATGGTTGTCCCGCTGGAAGGCGCCCCGCCCCGTCACCCACCCCTCGGGCAGGCTCAGGGCCACCGTGTCCCTCTGGGCCCGCCGGCGGATCAGCTCCAGGCTGATCGCGCTCAGATCCTCCTCGATCTTGCGGAGCACCGTCCGGTCCTTCTCCCGGTCGTAGAGGAGCAGCAGATCCTGGGTGCGCAGGCCGTTTTCGGCCAGAAGCTGTTCCGTCAGGTCTTCCGCCTCGGCCTGAAGTTCGCCGATGAGCGCCTCCGCCGAGGTTCCCCCGTCGAGGGAGCGGAGGATCCAGAGGTGGAGCTCTCTCTCGTAGTTCTCGTCAAGATTCTGCTGAAAACAGGCCCTGGCCCGTTCCCGGTCGCCCAGGTCGAGGTAGCGCAGCCCGGCGTAAAGGCGGTTCGCCCCGCCGTCGATGGGGGAGTGGGCGAGGAGAATCTCCAGGTCTTCCCTGAGTTTCGCCGCCTCGTCGCTCTGACGCAGCTCGGCCCGGTTCATGGCTACGGCGGCATAGAAGGGGTCGTGGCGGAAAAGGGGCCGCCAGTTCCTCTCGAAGGCCTCGTAGGCCTTGAGGGCCTCGTCGCGCCGCCCCAGCTCCTGAGCCGTCCGGCCCAGGACATACCAGAAAGGGGGGTAGGCGACGAAGCGGTCCCGGAGACGCTCGAGGCGGCGGAAACGCCGCTGGGCGTCGCCGTCGGAGAGGGCCTCGTGAAAGACGGCCAGGTCCTGCTGGGTCAGGCGCAGCCCGTCGTCGAGGCCCCAGCGGCGCTGGAGCTTCCACGAGGTGGCCAGGAGTTTCTGCTGAAGCTCGTTGAGCTGGCGCCTCTGCTCCCTGTCGAGATTCCAGAGGGATTCGCCCAGTTCGACCCGGTAGTCGTCGAGGCGGTTGCGGTGGTCGAAGTAGGTCGATCCCGCTGCCAGGGCCGCCTCGACGATGGCCCCGTAACTGCCCGTCGCCGTCGATGAAGCTGCCGTCAGGGACTGGAGCAGGGTCCGCTTCATGTTTCTCTGGTAGGCCCGGAGGAAGGCCTCCTTCTCGGCCTCGCGGAGGAGGCTGTCGTGAAGTGCCGCCAGAAGGGACTGGAAAAGGGACACGAGCTCGTCGTCGGCCTCGACGTTACCGAAGCGGATGTTGTTGATGATGGAGTCGTATTCCTGTTGCAGCACCAGCCGGTCTCCGTAGTGGAGCGTCTCCGAGACGGAGACGACGCAGGCGTTGATGGCCAGCATGGTGTAAAGAGGATCATAGTCGGCCTTCTCTTCGGCTCCAACCGGAGCGGGCAGGGCGAAAAGAAGGCTCGAAAGAAGCAGGACTGTCACCGTGAGGCTATTCTTTCTCACCGGACCGATACCTCCTCGATAGGATGGCTGAAGCAGTGATCATAGCATCTCCCTGCGCCGGCGACCCAGCGCCTTCCTGCGGAGTCGCCCCCTTCTCAAGGGAGGGCGCGACTCCTATAATCAGCATCTGAAGAGTTTCCCAATTCGAGGAGGTCATCGGAAGCGATGTTTCCCGGACGTATCCTGGCGGTCCTGTCTTTCCTTCTCACCATTCTGCTTCTTCCCTGCCCCGCTCCGGCAGAGACGGAAGGGGCCTTCACCTTCGACGTCGTCATCGACAGGGCCCGGGTCCTGGCCGAAGGTCCCTTCGAGGACCGGAGCCGCTCCATCCCCGACTTCCTCCTCGACATCGACTACGACCAGTGGCGGTCCATCCGCTTCCGTCCCGACAGGGCTCTCTGGAAAGAGGAGAACCTTCCCTTTCAGCTTCAGTTTTTCCATCCCGGCCTCTTCTACGACCGGGCCGTGACGGTCCATGTCGTCGATGGAGGCCTGGCGACGCCCCTGCCCTTTGCGAAGGAGAGTTTCGACTACGGCTCCGGCTCCTTTGCCGCGAAGATTCCCTCTGACCTGGGCTATGCCGGTTTCCGCATTCACTATCCCCTCAACAGGCCCGACTATCGGGACGAGGTGGCCGTCTTCCTCGGTGCCAGCTATTTCCGTGCCCTGGCCCGCGATCAGGGTTACGGCCTCTCGGCCCGGGGCCTGGCCGTCGACACGGCCCTGCCGACGGGTGAGGAGTTTCCCTGGTTCCGCGAGTTCTGGGTCCTCAAGCCGTCCCCGGAGGACGGCTTCATCAAGGTCTTCGCCCTCCTCGACAGCCCTTCGGCCACGGGGGCCTACCGTTTCGTCATCGTTCCCGGCGAAGAGACCCGCATGGACGTCTCGGCCCTTCTCTTCGCCCGCCGCGACGGGGCCAGGCTGGGCCTGGCCCCGTTGACGAGCATGTTCTTCTACGGCGAGGAGAGTAACGGTCGCCCCGGCGACTTCCGCCCTGAGGTGCACGACTCCGACGGCCTCCAGATCCATTTCTCCACCGGCGAATGGCTCTGGCGTCCCCTCAAGAACCCGAGCCGCCTCGACATCTCGGCCTGCCAGGCCCGGAACGTGCGGGGCTTCGGCCTTCTCCAGCGCGACGGCACCTTCGATCACTACCAGGACCTGGAGGCCCGTTACGAAAGACGGCCCTCCCTCTGGGTCGAACCCGGCGGCGATTGGGGCGACGGCCAAGTGGAGCTGATCGAGATTCCCACGGACCGGGAGATGCACGACAACATCGTCGCCTTCTGGGTCCCCGGCGAGACGCCTCCGCCGGGAGAAGGCCTCGCCTTCGACTACGTCCTGCGCTGGACCGGGGCCGACAGGATTCTCCCCCCCGGCGGACGGGCCGTCTCCACCCGCCTCGCCGAAGGCTCCGTCGCCGGGGCCAGGAAGATCGTCATCGACTTTGCCGGCGGCGAGCTGGAGAAGCTGCCTGACGAAGCCGGACTGGTCAGCGTCGTCACCGTCGGGCCTGGCGCCCGCCTTCTGGGAAAACAGCTTCAAAAGAATGCCGTCACCGGCGGCTGGCGCCTCGTCTTCGAGGTCCTTCCCGATGAGAGGGGCACCCTCAAGGGCGTCTTTGCCACCGGACGGCCTCCCGTCGAGATCCGGGCCTTTCTCAAAAAAGGCGAGAATCTTCCCGACGTCCTCACCGAAACCTGGTCCTGGAGCCTTCCCCTTTAGGCCATGTCCACCCTGGCCGAGGCCCGTGACCGGGCCCTGCTCTACCTTCGCCTCCTGCCCCTCGATCCCGTCGCCGGGGTGGCCCTTGTCCTGGAGGCCCTCAAAGCGGCCGAGGGGGAGGAGGATCCCCGTGAGGCCGTCATGGACCGCCTCCTTGGCGGGGCTCCCTCCTTCGTCGTCCCGCCTGCCGTTCCGCCCCTGAGGCGGGGTCCCGTCGTTCCCGAAGAACTTGAGACCTCTCCGCTGCGGGCCTTTGTCGCCGGCCGCCGTCGGAGGCTGAGGCAGATCGTCGGCGGTGACCGGTCATGATCTCCCCCGTCTCGTCGCGGCGCTGGATGCGGTCGGCCTTCCTGCGCCGCCTCCTGCTGGCCTGTCTCGTCGCCCTCCCCACCCTGCTCGCCACGGCCTACATGGCCGGAGTCCTGCCCCGGGAAGGCGGAACGGTCCTGGAAAAGACGATGATCGCCGTCTTCGCCGCCCTCTTCGCCTGGATCTCCATCGGCTTCTGGACGGCCGTCATCGGCTTTTTCGTCCTCCTTCGGGGGCGCAATCCCTACGCCCTGACCCGCCTCGTCCGCGACGGCCAGCCCCCCATCCCGGCAGAGGCCATGACGGCCATCGTCATCCCCGTCTGCAACGAAGACACGGACTCTGTCCTGGCCCGTGTCAGGGCCGTCTGGGAATCGCTGGGCCTGACGGGAGTGCGCGAACGGTTCCACCTCTTCCTTCTCAGTGACACCTCCGACCCCGACCGGAGCGCCGACGAGGTCCTCCGGTGGCATCGCCTGAGGACGGAGCTGGAGGCCCAGGGAAGCCTCTTCTATCGCCGCCGCAGGAGCAGCCGCAAGCGCAAAAGCGGCAACGTCGCCGACTTCTGTCGTCGCTGGGGGCGGGCCTACCGCTACATGATCGTCCTCGACGCCGACAGTGTCATGGCCGGCTCGACGCTGACCTGCCTCGTCCAGATGATGGAGCGCAGCCCCGAGGCGGGCATGATTCAGACCGTCCCCATGCCCGTCGGTCACGATTCCCTTCTGGCCCGGATGCAGCAGTTCTCGGCCCACCTCTATGGCCCTCTCTTCGCCGCAGGGCTCCACTTCTGGCAGCTCGGCGACGCCCAGTACTGGGGACACAACGTCATCATCCGCACCGAGCCCTTCATGAGGCACTGTGCCCTTCCCGACCTGCCCGGCAGGCCTCCTTTGGGAGGCACCATCCTCAGTCACGACTTCGTCGAATCGGCCCTCATGCGACGGGCCGGCTGGGCCGTCTGGCTCGCCTACGATCTCGGCGGCAGCTGGGAGGAGACGCCGCCGAGCCTTCTGGACGAGATGAAGCGGGACCGCCGCTGGTGTCAGGGCAACCTCCAGCACCTCCGCCTCCTCTTTGCCAAGGGCCTCTTCCCGGCTTACCGCATCCTCTTCGTCAACGGCGCCATGTCCTACGTTTCGGCCCTGCTCTGGCTTGTCTTCCTTCTTCTAGGCAGTGTCGAGGCATTGGCCGAGGCCCTCATCGAGCCCGACTACTTCGGCGACGGGCCGGCTCTCTTCCCCCAATGGCCCGTCTGGTATGCCCGATGGGCCGTGGCCCTTCTCGCCTCGACGGCCTTCATTCTCTTTCTCCCCAAGATCCTGGGACTTCTGCTTGCCCTCATCCGAAAAAGGACCGCCTCCTTCGGCGGCACCCGGGCCATGCTCCTATCCGTCCTCGTCGAATCGGCCATCGGCGTCTTCCTGGCGCCGGTGCGGATGCTCTTCCACAGCCGCTTCGTCTTCCTCACCCTCCTGGGCCGCAACGTCACCTGGGAAAGCCAGAACCGCGGCGAAGGGGGCATCGGCTGGCACGATGCCCTTGCCGCCCACGGCACGGGCACCGTCATCGCCCTTCTCTGGGGGCTTGTTCTCTTCGCCCTCAACCGGGCCTTCTTCTGGTGGCTCTCGCCGGTCCTGGCCGGCCTTATCCTCGGCGCGCCCCTCTCGGTCTTCACCAGCCGGTCCTCCCTCGGCTGCCGTCTCCGGAACAGAGGGCTTCTCCTCATCGCCGAAGAGATCTCGCCGCCCCCGGAGCTGGCTTCCGCCGCTGCCCGTGAGGAGGCGGCAGAGGAGGAAAAAAGGAAAGACCCCCTCGGCGGCCTCGACGGCTTTGCCCGGGCCGTCATCGACCCCGAGGCCGTCGCCGTCCACAGGGCTCTCCTGTCGGCAGGCCCTGCCGTCCGGGCAAGACGGGCCGTCAGAAACGCTCCCCTCGTCGAAAAGGCCCTCCACCTCGGCCCGGAGGGGCTGACGAAGGCAGAAAAGCGGCGCCTCCTCGACGATCCGGCGAGCCTGGCCGAACTCCATCGTCGCCTCTGGATTGAGGGGTCTACCATTGAAAAAACAGGTGGCCCCCTGAGCGAAATCAGTTATCATAAGCAATGACGGAGGTGTGGCTCCTGGGGTCCGTAGTCCGGTTTCGGCCGGTACTTGCTAGACTCTGAAATGCC